>JAZKBM010000018.1:0-34151 GCA_040388645.1 Pseudomonadota bacterium | reverse complement strand
CGATGTATTCGGTCATCCCCTGGCCTTGGTGCCGGGATGGCGTGGCTGTGGCAGGTGTGGACATGGTGCTTTCCCCTTTAATTGAAAATAAACCAAAAAGCCTGCCGCTTTTTTGCTTACTTACTTTTTTTATTATTGGTCCTGCTTTTGTTTTTTGTTGGTGCTGTTGTTGTGATTGTTGTTTATTGCGGCGCTGGTGCTGCTTGGGCAGCTTTGTTGTTCAGCGTCCGGCCGATTTATAGCATGCTGGGTTTTTTTCGTCTACCTTTGAATTCTTTTCTCACCTGTAATTGCATAAATGGTATTGAATCAATACTTAATATAAAAAGCATTGCGCCGATCTCGAACACGTCTTTCTTGTGCAGCAGCAACCTGCGATTAACTGATTCAAATTCGCTCTCAACCATGGCGTTGTCCGGACAACCCGGGTTAGCTCAGGCCTTACGTTTTACATTCGTACTGTGTTAAATGTAAGGCCTGACCACCGTTTTGGTTCGCCGGGTCATCATCCGCCAGAGGGAACATAGCGCGAATGACCCCTGTGCAGAAACTCAATGGTCCGCGCATCCATGTCTTTAGGAATATAGCCTCCGTACTCCACCGGTGCCCATTCGCTTCCTCGTGGGGTCGCCCACGTCAATTTGATCCCCTCCCTGGTCCAGATGAAGTACACATGCAACCGCAGATTCGGCAGTCCGGTTTTAGGATCGGAGCCGGCCTTTCTTACTTCATCCACCACGCGTTGCGGTATCTGATTGCGCACATAGACACGCTCTCGATGGTCAGGATGATTGATAATCTCGCCGAATGTCTTGCTGTCCTTGATGCTCTTCATCGGTTGAGACCAAAAGAACTCCACCCATTCGGGTAATTGCCGTTTATCGCCGGCGACGGAAATGGTTGCACCATCATCGAAGGGGGTGTTTGACGGATAGCAGCCCAACGCGCCCGGGCCGGAATGTGGATTGGGTGTGTCCGTGGCCACGGTCGAACTGCTGGATACCCACAGGTCATAATCGCTGTCGATATGGCAGGACATGGAGGCGGTGAACCCCACCCCGTCGTTCGAGGCGCTGCGCGCCAAAACCAGTCCTTGGGGCCCCAGATCCAGACACCCAGACAGACCAATGGCAAGCAGCAGAGGCATCCGGTTCAGCAGGCGTTTCATCTTGATCATGACGTTCGTTTCCTTCAATTGCACAGTTGGGCTATACCGGCACCGGCGGCACCGAAGTCAGATCTTTATTTTTACGCTCTTCCTTGAAGCTTGAGCGTTCGGTATTTGAATCCACTCGAAAAATAGCAAAAGGAAAGGTCGGACTCCGCGCGTTGCGCTGATTAACGGAATGGGTTACCGACACGTGGCAACACAGTACACGCTGCGAGCGACTTCCCAACTTGCAATAACCGTGGTGAGTCCGTAAGAAATACGGTGAATTCCAGGGGGCGCGAACCGGATGGGGTTGGCTCAACATTCAGTGCGGCCTCGCACGCCGTACCCTTCAAGTCTGGAGGGGTGTCACACTTGAATTTGAATCCGAAGCCCTCGTACACATCCTTGAGCGAGGCAAGCGGATCATCAAACGCAACTGCGAGTGCCGGTAATGACCCGAAGCTATTTCCTACCCCGACGGCATGCAGATCAAATAGCCGAATCAATCGAGCAAAGCGAAATTCCCAGAGTACGTTGTCCTGCGAATCGCCATTCATCGTCGTTACGGCTACGCGACGTGCCAAACCCGTTTTTTCATCCTTGATCAGCGTACGTTTTAATTCTGAAAATCCTTCGAAAGAGATACGCCCGATGTCATTGCAACGCACTATCCCTTCGATAAGCAATGCACTGCTCTGCTCCTGTTCCTCAGCCGCACACCCCCCTGCTGAGGCAAGTAATGCGAAAGCCAGCATCCAGTGCTGAAAAGTCTTCCCGATTGTTTGCTGTTTAATGTTCATTTATTTCTAATTTCACTGTGATTGCACTTGCATTGGCGAAAGGATGGTCGGTTCATGGCTAAAAATATCTGCACTACTGCTTTTCAGGGAACCATACGCCCGGTGCATGCCAGTCTATGTCTTTCCGCCACGCAACATCTTCAGGTTTGCATTGGCCGCCTGACATGATGGTACCTAGTAGACCGGCACCTATTTTTGTAACGACTCCCCAACATAAGAGTATCGGCAGCTTGCCCACGGAAAAATTTATTCCAAGGCTGTAGCCGTCGCGCTTGGCCATTCTCAGAGCTTGCTCAGGAATACGCGAACGCACCACCACCTGATAGGGGCCCATGAGTTTACCTGTGTAGGGCTGGCCACCGGCCGGCGGCATCTTGCGCCAGCTTACTTCCACTTTCTCGGGCACTTTGTGGCCAGTATCAGACATGTATTGAACATTACCGACAAAGCCCTGAATACGCCGATCCGGGTAAGGTTCGCCTCTTAAGAAAGAGAGAATCAATTGTTTTTTCTCGGGATAAATGCCGACGATATCGATATTTTGAACTTCTTCATCCGAGTTGTTCCAACTACTATAGCCTGCAGTCTCCCCCTGACTAAACAGCCCGGCAGATGCACACCCTGATAGCCATGCTGAACTTAATACCACCATCGCCACCCATTTCCTGATCATTAAGCGCTCCTTCTAATGAAGATTGATACCGTAATTGGCCTTGAGCCAGGCTCCATAAGCCGTCATGTCCACTACTCCTTCGCGGCTACCCGTGGGGTTTGTATCGCGCGTGATCCAAGTCAGACTATCTGAATAGGTCATGCCTTCTATCGGCGCGCCGCGCTGCTTGGGCAGGGGGCTGGGTGCATCTGAAGCGACGGGATAGCGCACCTCACGGTCCTGATTAACACCCCAGACACTGAATGGAGACGTACGCGTTTCGCTGTGCAAGATGGGATTGCTCACCGTCTGCAATTCGGCAGGCAGGGTCCCCATTGCCACCCCGGCGCGCTGGGCTTCTGCCACCATCCAGTTCAACGCCACATCCGACAAATCACCGCCGTCACAGCCACCAGCAGCGCCATTAGTACAATTGTAGCCACCACCAATATCCGAATGCGCACCGACGAAGCCGCGTTCTGTTCGGTTGGATGACAAGCCCCTGTTTACATAACTCGGCTCGATGGACTCCAGCGGGAAATCATGGCGGTGTTCATTCACCGCAACCGCTTGGGAGACATAGTTTACCGCCTCTGGAATGCCCATGTTGAATGACCCCGCTGCATAGCTGAGCACACTATCGAACAGACCCATAAAGCGGATGTTCACCGACACACAAGCGCCGTTCACTCCGTCTAGTTTGCGGTAATAACCGCTATTGGCGCGGGCGACAACAGTGTTAGCGAAATCGCGTGCGGAGGCCGCGCCGCGCGAGAAGCCCACGATATCGAGTGTAATGACCAGCGGTTTGGTCGCACTGATTTCAGTGTGTTTTACATTGAGGACGTTGTCGACTTTTTTTGTAACGTACAGGTCCAGCTTATCTAACTGCTGGTTGATCCGGCTGCGCATCGTGAAGGCTATGGCGCTGTCGAGTTTGGGGATGAAGGAACCCGTGCCGACACCTTCGATATAGTAGGGACGATCGGCTTGAATCGAAGCCAGGTCCGGGTCATTATCCAGATAGTTTTCACGAAACCAATACACATTCGTGCGCGAAGCCTCCGTGTTTCCTGTCCCATCGAACGCAAACAATATCAGCCCATACGGGTCAATATAACTGAGCGGGTTGTTGTTGACATAGGCGTAGGCATTCGGACTGCCCAGCGCTTCGGCCAGCCTTCCTAGCGGATCGGGACTGAGGTAGCGGCCTGCCTGCGGATCGTAGTAGCGCAAGTCGTTGTAATACAGCCCGCTCTCGGCGTCCTCCCACTGGCCGGGTAAGCGCAAGGCCAGTGTGTACGGCGCTTTGCGACTTGCACCTGCGCTGACTGTGATCAGCCTCCCATATGGCGCGTAGTCGGCTTGCCAGAGGATTTGCCCTTTTTGATCAGTGGCCGCTATCGGCGCACCCAAGTGATTCACATGCACGAAGGCGAGGCGGTCGGCAGAGCCAGCAACGCTATCCCATAGCGCGTGTATGGTCTGTGTCAGCTCCTGCCAGAATCCATCTACCTGCGCTTGCAGTGCCTTGGGCTGCTTTGCATCCAGCGTGGCTATCAGGTGATTGGCCAGCCAGAGGTATTGGCGGGTGATTTTGCCCTGCGCATCCAGGTCAGCTATGCGCTGACGCTGGTCGTTGTACAGGGTGTATTCAGCTTGTGCGCCCACCCGTTTGCTGACCCGCAGGCCGCGATGGTTATAGCGGTAGCGGGCAAGTTCCTTGCTCTCTTGCCGGATGGCGGTAAGTTGGCCTTGCGCATTCCACACGTATTCGCGACCCAGGTCCGGCGGGGTGACCAATGCGTTGCTGCCGGGGTGGTAACTGGCTTTGCGGGTTTGGCCCATTTCAGTGACGGGCACTTGTTCCTGCGCCAGCATGCGGTTGCCATGGCGGTCGTAGTAGTAGCGCCAGACTGTGGCAGGGCTTGCGCCGGCTGAGATTTTTGTTGTGGATGAGCGACTGGCTATCTGCGCGGCAATCAGCTGCTCTCGCCCGTCATAGGCATAGGCCTGGGTTTGTTGTGGGCCCCCACCCTGCTGTTTTTGCAGGAGCACACTACCCGCTTCATCATAGAGTAGCCGAGCATCAAACAAGGCCTGCGGGTTGGTGGGGATGCCCAATGCGCCAGGCAGTTTGTTTGGTGGCGGCGGTGGTGTCTGCGCGTGCGCCGCAGGCAGGAAGGCATTGAGGATGCCACCGAGATAGCCCGGCGGCAAGGTCGGTTGCGATTCGGCGGCGACGCGCAGCGGCCCTACCGCTCTGCCCTCTGGCTGGGTATAAACCACACGTGCCAGCACGCCTTCCCTGCTTCTTTGCCACTGGCCGCGGATACCATTGCCATAGGTGACGCTGCGCAAACCGATCAGGTCGCGTTCAAGATCTTTGACCAGAATGGTCTTGCCCCAGCCGAAGAAGCTCCACGGGCTGGTTTGCTGGCTCACGGCCACCACCTGGCCCTGGCCGTTGCGCTCATAGCGGATTTTTGTGCCGTCGGGCAGGCTCTGGCTTTGCAGGCTACCGTCTGCAGTGTAGGTGTAGCGGGTGATGTAGGTCGCCACCGCGCCGTTGGTCAGTTTCAGGGTAACGGTTTTGCTGGCAGGCTGGCTGCGTTCGTTATAGCGGATGCGTTCGGTTTGAACCGGATCAACAATTTCTGCCACGCGGCCGTTTTCATAGCGCCATGTGGTGGTTTGCGAGACGCCGGTTTTAGGCATAACGGTGTGGCGGATGCGTTGACCGGTGAGGTCGTAGGCGTAGGTTTGCACATCGCCCTTGTTGTTGCTTTGCTCGATGAGTTGATCGGCGCCGTTGTAACGTTTGATGATCGTGCCTTGGCTGGCGCTGGTCACCATGACTTCGCGGCCGAAGTCGTCTTTCAGGATATTGAAGGCGGATGGAGTGCGCGAATCGTCAGTACGGGGTGGGCCATAGACCACGTTGCGCACGGAGCCGGTATTGTCTGCCACCTGGATCAGGCGATTGAGCGCGTCATAGCGGTAGCGTTCGCTCTGTTCGAAGCTGCGTGTTTGCACGGTGCTGCTCAGAAGATGGCCTTCGGTGTCATAGCTGGCGCGTTTCAGGATGCCCAGCGCCTCGGCTTGCCATAGCAACCGCCCTGCCACGTCGAAGGCCTGCCGGGTTTGCGGCCGGAAGGTTTTATCCATGCCGTTACCCGCTTCAACCCGGTTACCCAGGGCGTCGTAACGGAAGCTTTGCACATCAGGTTTGATCCCCGCTTGCGCCCAGCCTGCACCACTACTGGCGACGTGGATGAGCTGATTTCTGGCGTCGTAGGTAAAGCTGGTTTTGTAGCCTTGGGCATCACTCACAGTTGCGATGCGCCCCACCTCATCGTATTGCACCGTGCTGGTGAAACCGCCGGGGGTGGTCATGGCGGTAATGAAGCTTCCACGCTTGTCCCAGGTATAGCGCGTGATATCCGAATCCACCGGGCTATTGGTTTGGCCATTCTGGAGCGGCCCGTCGATCCGGGTGAGCAGGCTTCTTCCATTGAGGCGGGTGTAGCGGTAGGTGGTGGTGCGCGTCAATGTGGTGGGGGGTGCCCCGCCCTGCCCCGGTGTCCAGCCGGTCTCGGTCACGCGAATGGGTTGGCCGGCGGGGTTGTAGGTGAGGTGGATCTGGTGTTCCTGACCGGGGAGGACGCTGGGCCGGGCGATCAGGATGGGCTGGTCGGTCACCGGGTCGGGGTCTTGCGGGTTGCGGGTGTCGAGGGGGGCATAGGCGTAGCGCACTTGCAACCGGGCGGGCTGGGCGTGGCCGTGGTGGTAGTCAAGGGTGCTGATCTGCACGGGCCGGCCTTGTGCGTCACGGTCGGTGCGGGTGGTCTGGATCGGTTCGCCTGTGGGGGTGAGTTGGGTGGCGCTGATCATGCGCCCGAGTGGGTCGTAGGTGTACTGGACGTTGGCTGCGTTGCAGGTGGTGCACCCTGCCCCGCTGACTTTGAGCAGGCGTGCCTGCTCGCCGATGAGGGTGTGGGTGTAGGTGGTGGTCTGGCCGAGGCTGTTGGTGAGGAGCGTCTGGCCGGGGGCGGGGTAACGGAGGTTGACTTGTTCGATGCCGGTGCCGGGGATCGTCTGGCCGTGTTTATCGAGGCGTCTGGGGGTGCCTTTGACGCTGAGGATGCCGCGCCCGTCGCGATCGTAGGCCCAGGTGCGGATGCGCTGGTTGATGAGTTGGCCGTCGCTACCGATGCCACTGACGGTGATGCCGGTGAGGAGTGTCGGGTGGCGCGGGTCTTCATAGTGGTAGAGGCGGCTGATGCTGCTGCTGGTGAGGCCGCGGTTGGCGTAGGCGTAGCCTTTGGTGGCGGCGTCGTAGTGGGTGGGCAGGCTGACTTTGATGAGGTTGGCGAGCAGGTCGGCTTTGGGCAGGGTGCTGCCTTGGGGGGCGGGGCTGCCGTATTCGTAGCCAAAGCGGCCGACCGGGCTGTCGATGCTCTGCACGCCGCGGAAGCGGTCGCCGGCTTGGGCGGTGTGGCGATCGAGGTAGTTGAGGTGGAGTTCGCGCCCTTGCGGGTCGGTGACTTTGACGAGCAGGCCCTGGGGGTCGCGTTGCAGGCTGACGAATTCGCCGGTGGGGGCGAGGATCTGGACGAGTTTGCCGCCGCTGTCGAAGTTGAGGCGGCGCCCGTTGGGCCACACCCAGGTGTATTCGTCGCCGTGGCGGGTGGGCCGGATGTGGATTTTACCCTGGGTGAGGTCGGGGCTAGCGCACAGGCTGGGGGTGTTGGGGTTACGGTTGAAGATGAGGCGGGTGCCGTCGGCCTGGACGATCTGCAGGCTGGTGCCGAGGGCGTAGAGGTCGGTCTCGTAGCTGAGTTTCCAGCCGCGCCCCATGATGCCATTGGGGGCATTGGCACCACTGTAGGCGCTGTTGTAGTGGCGGATGATTTCGAGACCCAGCACGCCGGGCAGCGCGGGCAGGTCGATTTCTTCCTGGTATTTGTTGCCGTTGGTGACGTTGATGGGGTTGCCGCCGCCCTGGTTGGTGGCGCTGGGGTTGCCCTGGCTGGCTACGCCGCTGCCGCCGCAGGGGGCGCCGCCGGGGCTGGCGCCGCAGGCTGCAGCGGGCAGGCTGGTAAGCAGGCTCAGGGCGATGAGGCCGAGCAAAGGTAATAGGCGGCGCAGGCTAAAAGGGGTTAGGCACATGGTTATTGGGATTAGGGGATTGGTGATTTTGTGCGCTACTTCGGCACGCTCGAATAGGCTTTGCGCCACGCCTTGACCCACGGCAACGCTTCGTAATACGCCGGGCGGGCAATCATGTCGTTGAGGTCGGCATCGGGAAACTTGGCTTTGTAGGCGATCATCCAGTCGATGCGCGATTGCTCAAAGGACAGGCCTTTCATCTGCAGCAAGTGTCCGATTTCCTTGTCGATCTTCTTCAGGTCTTCTGGCTTGAGCTTATAAACGTCGGCTTGCTTCGCTCCTTGAGGCTGGCCGGTTCCGGCGGATGGCGCGGGCGCTTCGGGCCGTGCCGCGCCGCGCGCGGCCGGGACGAAGGCTTTGGCGAGTTTGTCGACCCATTGGGCCGAGGTGGCGAGTTCGGCGTCACCCACGGGAGTACGGAATACGCCCTTCTGCATGGCCTGCAGGCGCTGCTTGACCTCGGCGGCGCGCACGCCGTGGGGGGCCAGCTTGAGGTAGGTTTGATAAGCGGCTTGCGCTTTGTTGAAGACTTGGTCGGCGCAGCCTTGTGGATCGCCCAGTTTGCGGTCGCGCACCTGTTGCCAGCATTGGGCCTCGTAGCTTAGCCCGAGGTCGAACCAGGTTTGGTCGAGCGGCGGTTTGGCGGTGGCGTATTGGTCCCGGAGCACGACTTGTTCATAGAACGCTGCCGCTTCTTTGTAGCGCGCACTGGCATAGGCAAAGTGGGCGCGCCAGGTGAGGATGTCGAGGTTGCGCGGGTCGGTGCTGGCGGCGAGGTCCAGCAAAGTCTCCGCTGTGGAGTATTCGCGTTCCTTGAAGGCCTTGAGGCCATCATCCAGATAGCGCTCGGCGAGCCAGGCGCGAACGGCCCAGTATTCGGCGTTCTCGGGAGAGAAGACGGGGTCGTAGCGTTTAAAGACATTGCGGAATTTCTTGATCTTTGGATCCCAGCGGATGATGTCCCAGTTAAGCCAGCCGTCAAGGGAAGGATTTGCTCGCCCATTCGAGGCCGATTCTTTTTCATCGAAAATGATGTGTCCACCCCTATAGGCGGGCAAGAGAATGTACGGCATGCCACCGGATTTGGGGTAAATCTTGAGGACAACGGCACGGTCATTGTTACCGCCGGGAACTGGGACTTGGTCTTTATAGGAATCGTTAAAGTTGCCAGCGGCTTCAGAAGGCACAAAGTACTCTTCGTTAGCGCCCCCCCCTCCCCCGCTCATAATCTTGACATACGGGCTGTCTATGTAGGTGGCTTCTATTTTCTTGCCGTTGACTGTGCTGGTTTCAATGCGTTTTTTATCCTTGCCTGGCCTGATACGCAGCGCCAAGCTAAACGGATAACCGTTGGCGTCTCTGTTGTAGTCTCGGATCGTGTAAGAGAAATAATCGGAAATCGCATAATCGCATAGCCCGTCATCGTTAATATCCAGTGATTGCTCCCACCCCATATTGTCCTGCACCGCCCATTTGCCCGTCAGGCCTACCACCGCATCTTGGTATTTCGGTTTTTTGTTTAGTGGTGGGTTTTCCTTGGAACACGCATCCACCTTCATATAAAAATCATCGGGCGCGGGAACGGCCTCCTTGGCAGTTGCTGGCGCGGGTGCTGCCACATTGGCTTTGGTTTTAAGTGCGGCCACATTGGCTTTGGGCGCGGGCGCCTCCTGTTTGCCGCAGGCATACAGCGGCAGGATCAGCACGGAAAGGGTCAACAATGTAAGAATGCGATTCATGACGAGTCCGATTATTTGAGGTGTCAGTTCTTGCCGTCAAGGCGGAGTGCCTTGGTCTTGCCTTGCTCCGGTCCCGCATAGCGGCTGTTCGGGAACAGGCTGCGCGGATCGACAGTCTTGCCCTTGGCGTCCTTGCAGGTGAAGTTCCAAGCCAGCTTGTCCCAGATTTTGATGAACTTCTCGGCGTAGGTGTCCGCCGCCGGGCCGCTGCCGTTGTGTTTCTTAGCTGTTTTCTTGGAGATGTCGCGCTCGATACCGTCTTCGTACAGAATTTGTTTATCCAGACTTTTGCCCGCTATCACGCTGTTAATCTCTTTCCTGATGAATTCTTCTTCCACCGCAGGGGTGGCCTTGTACCACTCGGCTATACCGTATTTGAAGGCATCGTATGGGATCGTAGGGTGGCTGTAGGCAGCGCGATTGTAAAAACTGTAGCAGCCCTCGGCTTTCATATCCCATCGACGTGTGTAAACCTCAAACGCCTTCAGGCGATTTGTTTCATGTGGAAACGCCAAGTCGAGCAATTCATTCAGGCGATCCCAATAACTGATCAATGGCAAAACCGTATATTTTCTGTTCTTTAGCCGCTGCAAGTCGCCAAGTGGACTCATCGGTCATTCCATCATTCATATGCCGCCGCCAGCCCTCATCAGCAAGCTTGCGATCACGTATCCCTTTATCCCCGTACAAAGTCTCGGCCAATGGCAGCAAATGCTCGGCAAGTTTTTTACAGACAACATCATCGATTTTGTTGATCATTTTTGTTTTTCACGGAATAGGAATACGTATTGGCCAAAGGTTGGGTGGCGGAAGAATGAGTGCCCTGCCGACCCGTTTTGCAAATGTCTCTATTTGCTCTGCGATCGAACGGTGTGCGGGGCCTCTATCGTTCCTTTGTCGTCCGCTTTCTTCCAGGGCGACTCAATCTCGCCGCGATCATTCACGGGTATCCAAAAAGGCATCACGTAAAGAATAACAATCGACGGAAGCATTGCGATCCACCATCGCCAAGTTGGCTTGAACCAAATGAACAACGCCAGAAGGAAAGTGCCGATCGCCAAAATGGCTAGGATATAAACGAGATAACCCCAAGTCGTATCGCCTTTGCTGACGAGCCCCACCCATGCAGCGAGCACGGTCAGATTCATGGCGTTGACAAGAAAGAGTGTGGCTCCCTTCACGGCGACACGGGCTTTGGGCGATGGACTCCCCACGTGAGCCTTACGAAAACACCAGCCTCCAGATTCGATCAGGGCAAAGCCAGTGGGCAAGAGTCCAAACATGAAGATGAGGGTACTAGGATCTTTTAGATGGTGCCATGGCATCATCTTTTCAGCTATCACAAGGTAATTTCCCGTTCCAAAAATATTCCATGCAGGCCCGGCATCGGAAAAAATTCCACTATCGACCAGAATGACTGGAAATATCTGGGCTAATACAATAACCAACCCAACAAAAATCCTCTTGCGGCGGCCGTTGAAACAGGCATAGAGGTAGTACACGGAGAGCGGAAAAATTATCAATATGTTGATTGGTGTCACGTATGCGACAAGAGCTATACTCCATAAGAAGCATAAGAATACTAGTCCGGCCAATCCCAACAACATTGCACACGTGATCAGCGCGATCTTTTTAATCATGGTTTTTTCCATTAGTTGTTTTTGTTCCAGTCTTTACCATTAACCGAGTATTTCCTGCCCGTTACTTTCTCGAGCGCATCTTCTGTAGCCCAATACCAAATGTCGTTGATTAAGTAATCGCTAGCCCCAAAAGGAAGCGCTTGAAAAAGCCCTCCGCCTTCGCCGTAATTATCAAAAATGGCCTTCCCTTTTTCACAATGCACTCCGCGGATCACAATCCCGAATGCCAAACTATGATGCTGTGTCGTCACGTTCACAACATAGGTTCGGCCACTAAGGCCAGTTCTTAAAAAGGTCATCACATCGTCAGGCGCCAATTTATCTGCTAGAAAACCAGAGAAAGCTCCATAGTTTGGTGTGGCTGGATTATAGGTACCGGCAAATGTCGCAGGAAATGCGCCCGAGTTTGGGGTTGGATGATCAACGATATAGGACCACAGATTTTGTAGTTCACTACTATTCAAACCATTTACGGAAACCTTCTGGTTATATGTGTGACCAAACAGGCTGTTATTTGTATAGTCTTGCCAACCCTGCAAAGTTGGAATTGTGAACATTGGCAAATCTGCAAAAGCGGTATTGAAAGTGGTAATGCCGTTCGCCGATGTTGAATCAAGCCCCCACGGATCCCCCGCCCCCGCCGGATTCCCATCCACATACGCATACAGGTTTGTACCACCGCTCAGCCCGATCGGATCAGGTGTGAGGTATCTTCCCGTCTCCGGATTGTAGTAGCGGTGGAAGTTGTAATAGTAGCCGGTCTCGGTGTCTTCGTATTGCCCCGGCAGGCGCAGGTTGAAGTCGAAGCGGGTGGGTGCGCTGGCGTGCGCGGTGCCAATGAAGCCGCCTGCGGGCGGACTCGCGCCGCTGTGCAGGCTGTGGTTTTGAATCGTGGCGCGGCCATACACGTCGTACTCGGCCTGCCAGACGATTCTCTGGTCTGCGTCGGTGATCTGCAATGGGGTGCCGAGGTGGTCGGTATGCACGGCATAGAGCCTGGCGTTGCCGTCTGCGTCGTACTGGATCAGCGCGACCGGGCGACTGCCCAGGTAGATGTAGCGCTTGTCGATGTGGCCTTGCGCATCGGCTTCTGCTGCGATGGTGCCGCCCTGCCACAGGAAGAAGGTGGTGTGGCCGTTGGCGGTCTTGGCGATGCGTTGCCGGTTCTGGTTGTAGCGGTAATGCGCGGTTTGCTGGCCGTTGTCGGTAACGGAGACCAGTTCACCCAGGGTGCCGTAGGCGAGTGTACGGGTGGCGCTGTTGTTGTGTACCAAACTGCGGGTGATTTGTATGGGTTCGCCCACGGCGTTGTAGCGATAGCTGTGTGTGGCACTGCGCAGCAATTGGTCGCTGGCCGGACGGTAGGCGTAAGGCTGGGCCTGGGCGGTGTTGTCTGTCTTGCCCAGCCGGTTGCCGTTGGTGTCGAGGGTATAGTCCTGGCGCTGGGTACCCTGGGTGACCTGTTGCAGTCGGCCACGCAGGTCATAGTTGAGGTTGAGTGTTTGGGTATTGCGCTTGAGCTGGGCGATTTCGTCGGCGGCGTTGTAGGTAAGCTGGGTGGTCGCGGTGCCGTCTTGTTGCCGGGTGAGACGCATGGCCTGATCAAAGTCGGTGCTGACACGTTCCCCGTTGGCATGGGTGTAGCCCAGCACGCCATGGGCTGAATCGGTCCGGATGTCGGCGATGAGCGGCTGGGTGCCGTAGTCGGCCCACACCCAGCGGATCGCCTTGACCCACCAACTGTACGCTGGCCCCTGGTAGTCGACCCGGCTGACCCGGCTGATGGCATCAAAGCGGTAGGTCAGGGTGGCACCTTCGGGCAGGACGGTCTGGTACAGGCGACCAAGCACGTCGTAGCGGTATTGGGTAATGTGCGTTTGCGCAGGCGTGTTCGCAGTGGCCTTGAGGGTGACCCGTTCGCTGGTTCGCCGGGCTTGGCTGTCGTAAGTATATTCAGTGAGCTGTGCGGAGTCGTCGATGCGCACAAGCCTGGGGCCCTGCCAGGTGTAGCGCACGCTGCGTGTCTGCTGATCGGCAAGGGTTTGGTGGCGGCGTTCGACGAGGCGGCCAGCAGCATCGTAGCGCGCACTCATCACGCGCACGGCATCGCGCAGTTCCAGGGTATGGTCGGCAGCGTCGTAGATTGCGGTACGTGTGCCGCGTTCCGGGCTGGTTTGTTGCACGACTCGGCCGAAATCGTCAATTAATTCGGTATGCACGGCACCGGTGGGCAAAGTCAGTGCTAGCGTTGCTGCTTGCGCATCGGCGCTGGCGCGATATGTTGCGCCGGCGACGTCTGCTTCCAGTAATTGCGTTTGCGGGTCAAAGTGCTGGCTGCCGCTGGCCTTGCCTTGTTGCCAGTGGCTCAACTGGCCGCTGGTGTCGTAACTAAACGTGGTATGCAAACCGCTGGGCAAGGTGATGCCGGCCAGCTGGCCAGTGTGGGCGTCGTATGCGTAACGCCCCGCTTTGCCCAGTGCGTGGCCCTGTGCATCAAGCCAGCCGATTGCGGTGATCTGCATTTCGGTGTTGTAACTTTCTTCCCGGGTTTGTCCGTCTGGCAGCGTGTAGCGCAGTTTTCCCTGTGTCGGCAGGTAGGCAATGCGGATGGTCTGGCCGTCGTTGCTGGTCAGGGCGGTGGGTTGCATGCGGGCGTCGTAGGCAATGGATACCTGGCGGCCTGCCCGTTCAATCCTGGCAGTCTGTCCGGTATAGGCATAGTGCAGCCGGGTAAGCTGGCCGTTGATTTCGTGCACGGCGGTGGGCCGTCCGGCCTCGTCACGCGTTTCGACCCGGCTCATCAGGTTGCCGGGCTGGGTGATTTCGATCGGGTAATCCCCGCGCTTGTCCCAGGTATAGCGCGTGATATCCGAATCCACCGGGCTATTGGTTTGGCCATTCTGGAGCGGCCCGTCGATCCGGGTGAGCAGGCTTCTTCCATTGAGGCGGGTGTAGCGGTAGGTGGTGGTGCGCGTCAATGTGGTGGGGGGTGCCCCGCCCTGCCCCGGTGTCCAGCCGGTCTCGGTCACGCGAATGGGTTGGCCGGCGGGGTTGTAGGTGAGGTGGATCTGGTGTTCCTGACCGGGGAGGACGCTGGGCCGGGCGATCAGGATGGGCTGGTCGGTCACCGGGTCGGGGTCTTGCGGGTTGCGGGTGTCGAGGGGGGCATAGGCGTAGCGCACTTGCAACCGGGCGGGCTGGGCGTGGCCGTGGTGGTAGTCAAGGGTGCTGATCTGCACGGGCCGGCCTTGTGCGTCACGGTCGGTGCGGGTGGTCTGGATCGGTTCGCCTGTGGGGGTGAGTTGGGTGGCGCTGATCATGCGCCCGAGTGGGTCGTAGGTGTACTGGACGTTGGCTGCGTTGCAGGTGGTGCACCCTGCCCCGCTGACTTTGAGCAGGCGTGCCTGCTCGCCGATGAGGGTGTGGGTGTAGGTGGTGGTCTGGCCGAGGCTGTTGGTGAGGAGCGTCTGGCCGGGGGCGGGGTAACGGAGGTTGACTTGTTCGATGCCGGTGCCGGGGATCGTCTGGCCGTGTTTATCGAGGCGTCTGGGGGTGCCTTTGACGCTGAGGATGCCGCGCCCGTCGCGATCGTAGGCCCAGGTGCGGATGCGCTGGTTGATGAGTTGGCCGTCGCTACCGATGCCACTGACGGTGATGCCGGTGAGGAGTGTCGGGTGGCGCGGGTCTTCATAGTGGTAGAGGCGGCTGATGCTGCTGCTGGTGAGGCCGCGGTTGGCGTAGGCGTAGCCTTTGGTGGCGGCGTCGTAGTGGGTGGGCAGGCTGACTTTGATGAGGTTGGCGAGCAGGTCGGCTTTGGGCAGGGTGCTGCCTTGGGGGGCGGGGCTGCCGTATTCGTAGCCAAAGCGGCCGACCGGGCTGTCGATGCTCTGCACGCCGCGGAAGCGGTCGCCGGCTTGGGCGGTGTGGCGATCGAGGTAGTTGAGGTGGAGTTCGCGCCCTTGCGGGTCGGTGACTTTGACGAGCAGGCCCTGGGGGTCGCGTTGCAGGCTGACGAATTCGCCGGTGGGGGCGAGGATCTGGACGAGTTTGCCGCCGCTGTCGAAGTTGAGGCGGCGCCCGTTGGGCCACACCCAGGTGTATTCGTCGCCGTGGCGGGTGGGCCGGATGTGGATTTTACCCTGGGTGAGGTCGGGGCTAGCGCACAGGCTGGGGGTGTTGGGGTTACGGTTGAAGATGAGGCGGGTGCCGTCGGCCTGGACGATCTGCAGGCTGGTGCCGAGGGCGTAGAGGTCGGTCTCGTAGCTGAGTTTCCAGCCGCGCCCCATGATGCCATTGGGGGCATTGGCACCACTGTAGGCGCTGTTGTAGTGGCGGATGATTTCGAGACCCAGCACGCCGGGCAGCGCGGGCAGGTCGATTTCTTCCTGGTATTTGTTGCCGTTGGTGACGTTGATGGGGTTGCCGCCGCCCTGGTTGGTGGCGCTGGGGTTGCCCTGGCTGGCTACGCCGCTGCCGCCGCAGGGGGCGCCGCCGGGGCTGGCGCCGCAGGCTGCAGCGGGCAGGCTGGTAAGCAGGCTCAGGGCGATGAGGCCGAGCAAAGGTAATAGGCGGCGCAGGCTAAAAGGGGTTAGGCACATGGTTATTGGGATTAGGGGATTGGTGATTTTGTGCGCTACTTCGGCACGCTCGAATAGGCTTTGCGCCACGCCTTGACCCACGGCAACGCTTCGTAATACGCCGGGCGGGCAATCATGTCGTTGAGGTCGGCATCGGGAAACTTGGCTTTGTAGGCGATCATCCAGTCGATGCGCGATTGCTCAAAGGACAGGCCTTTCATCTGCAGCAAGTGTCCGATTTCCTTGTCGATCTTCTTCAGGTCTTCTGGCTTGAGCTTATAAACGTCGGCTTGCTTCGCTCCTTGAGGCTGGCCGGTTCCGGCGGATGGCGCGGGCGCTTCGGGCCGTGCCGCGCCGCGCGCGGCCGGGACGAAGGCTTTGGCGAGTTTGTCGACCCATTGGGCCGAGGTGGCGAGTTCGGCGTCACCCACGGGAGTACGGAATACGCCCTTCTGCATGGCCTGCAGGCGCTGCTTGACCTCGGCGGCGCGCACGCCGTGGGGGGCCAGCTTGAGGTAGGTTTGATAAGCGGCTTGCGCTTTGTTGAAGACTTGGTCGGCGCAGCCTTGTGGATCGCCCAGTTTGCGGTCGCGCACCTGTTGCCAGCATTGGGCCTCGTAGCTTAGCCCGAGGTCGAACCAGGTTTGGTCGAGCGGCGGTTTGGCGGTGGCGTATTGGTCCCGGAGCACGACTTGTTCATAGAACGCTGCCGCTTCTTTGTAGCGCGCACTGGCATAGGCAAAGTGGGCGCGCCAGGTGAGGATGTCGAGGTTGCGCGGGTCGGTGCTGGCGGCGAGGTCCAGCAAAGTCTCCGCTGTGGAGTATTCGCGTTCCTTGAAGGCCTTGAGGCCATCATCCAGATAGCGCTCGGCGAGCCAGGCGCGAACGGCCCAGTATTCGGCGTTCTCGGGAGAGAAGACGGGGTCGTAGCGTTTAAAGACATTGCGGAATTTCTTGATCTTTGGATCCCAGCGGATGATGTCCCAGTTAAGCCAGCCGTCAAGGGAAGGATTTGCTCGCCCATTCGAGGCCGATTCTTTTTCATCGAAAATGATGTGTCCACCCCTATAGGCGGGCAAGAGAATGTACGGCATGCCACCGGATTTGGGGTAAATCTTGAGGACAACGGCACGGTCATTGTTACCGCCGGGAACTGGGACTTGGTCTGCGTAGGCATCGTTAAAGCTGGGGGCGGCTTCAGAAGGCACGTAGTAGTTTTCATCCATGTCCGCTGTACCGCCAATCGCCACGAAGTCTTGATTCGCCAGCCTTGGCTTAATGTGCAGCACCAAACTAAGCTGATAGCCGACAGCATCCAGGTTGTAGTCGGAATCGTAATAAATCTGGCTGACCGCGCCGTCACACAGGCCATCTTCGTTAAGGTCAACTGCCTGCACCCAGCCTAATACAGTCGGATTGCCGCCTTTGCGGCTTGGGGGGCGAATCATTTCAACCGCCCATTTCCCGGAAATACCAACGACTTCCGCACCGGGTATCAACTTAACATTTTTCCCTTTCATTTCTCCTTTGCCATAGGGAATCATCTGGTGAATTCCAAGGTCGTATAAGGGTTCCCGTAATTGTGGAAGCATCTTGTAACACTCATCGACCTTGATATAGAAATCGTCGGGCGCGGGAACGGCCTCCTTGGCAGTTGCTGGCGCGGGTGCGGCCACGCTGGCTCTGGGTTTGGCTCCTACCACACTGGGTTTGGGGATGGGCGCCTCATGTTTGCCGCAGGCATACAGCGGCAGGACGACAGTCAAGCCAAGTAGGAAGCGAACTGCATATCGCTGTATACAATGCATATTGCTCTGCTTCCCCGAAGCCAACGTGGGCATAGGTCTTATGGATTACCGAACGGCTCAAGCGCGGCGGGGGCAAGCTCTGTGACAATGTTATTCATGTGTAACCTAGGGGGTAAACCAATTTGCTGCCACACCTCTCCGTTGCGAGTGCGATAGAGTATCAGGGGGGTAGCCCCGAACAAGGATTCCCAGAAAGTGGTGTTGCGGCGCAGTTTCAATCGTTCTTGGGCGTTGATATCTTCGGCCAGGGGAATGCCGCCTTGCCAAGTGGCGTGATCGAAGGCGGTGTAATTCTTTGCCAGTGCTGCGTAGGGGTCCGTGGCGCGTAACAGTGCGATGCTGCGGGCTGCGCTGGTTTGCTTCATGTAGGCGACGGGTACCCAGCCGCTGGCCAGATGACGGCGCGGGGTGGTGTCGAACCATTGCCACAGCTTTGCGCAGGCGGGGCAGTTGGGGTCGAAAAAGAAGATGATCTGCAGCAGTTCGCCGGGCTTCGCCAGACGCAGGCCGTGAAGCTTCTGAGCGGTGTGCCAGGTGCTTTGCGTGGATTGCTGGGCGCCTTCGGGTTCGGCCTGGGTAAAACGATTGTGCCCCGCCATCAGCAGGGCACTCGTCAAGGTAAGAAAGTCGCGGCGGTTCATGGCGGATTTACTTCGCAGGGGGTGGGGAGATGAGATAGATGGCGTTTTTGGCGCCAACGGCCAAATCGCCCTTGGGGCTGAAGGCCAGCGCACCAGTGAGGTCGCCATGTTTGAATTCGGCGATGACGACACGGCTGGCATTCTTGCGCAGACTGGATAGGCCGGAGTCGCCGATGCGAATTACACGGTCTGGATCGTTGGGATGCTTGCCCTCTTCGACGGCGTAGATGTAGCCATCGGGGGCGAGGGAACCTGAGAAACCGCCAAGCGTGCGCACCATATATGCAAGAGGTGGCAACTCAAGTGGGTTCTTGATTACCTCCAGCATTCCGTTTTCCTGGTATCGATACCACGGTCTATCCTTAGCAGCAACGTTACTTACAACAGTTCTTCCCATCGCATCTGATTGTATTAGCCTTAACTCCCAATCGAGGTAATTTTTAAAAACCGGATACGATAATTTGCTTGGTTCTGAAATTGCTTCTCCCGACGGCAGCACAAATCCCAAAAACCTCATCTCTCCCGTCTTGGTATTGATTTCGAACGGATACGCCCCATTCCTCAGCGTAAGCAAGTTCCCTTCTGGAGTGATATTCAATTCCTCGAAGGTGTTATACAACGGTTCCGGTTCAGTCTTGCCATCCGGTGTCACGTAACTCATGATTCCGGAGGTGGCGATTATTTTGCTGATGTTGTTCGGATAAATGGCAACAATTGCATTGTCATGATCGCCAATGAAATACAGCGTGCCATCCTTGGCAAATACAAGCGCACTTGGACGGTCAAGTTCTTTCAGTAGCACTTCCGGCTTCAGTTTTTTGCTGCTTGCTGCCAGCACAGAGACCGAAGCCGTGCTGTCGAGCACAGGTTGCGACTTGGCAATAAAGACCTGCCGCACATCGCTTTTGTTAGCGGCTTGTGCAACTTGCGCTGCCATTGCCGGAGGCATGGTTTTGAGCGATCCAGCAACCGGCGCAGGTGCTGCTGTTGTGTGCTGCGAAGCGCCAGGCTTCTCTGCGTCGTGCGCGGCTTGATCACATCCGGCAATAGCAAGTACCAAAGCAATCCCCGCAAAAGCTTTACTTGGAATACGTGTTCTCAGTTGCATACTTCTGTCTTTCCGTAGTGTTTGGAGTAATAACTCTTATAAATCGGCCACACCAAATCAGCATATCCGGGTGAGCCATTCCAGGCTTTCGCTGCTTTTTTGACCCACTTCTCGGTTTCCGCGTCCTTGGGGTCGGCGTGCTTGCCGTCGTAGCCATGCTTGGGTAACTGGAATAGTTGTTTCACCGCCGCGATATGGCAATCCTTGTTGGCGAAGAAAGCCATCAGCCGGGTATACAAATTGGGCGGCGCGCCGGCGAACAGGGCGTAGTTGCCAAAAGTATTGGCGGCTTCAGCCCAGATCGGGGTTGTGCCATGCAGGCCGGTTACATAGGGTTTAATGCCGATATAGTTATCGCCGGTTTTCTTCATTTCTAATTTTTTTAGTAAAGTAACGAACTCACTGTCACTGCTTGAGTTTACAAGGCCGTTATCTCCTATCTTGCCATATACACCCCAAGCCTTCTTCTTATCCCCACCCGTCTCCTTCCACTTCGCCTCGATGATCTGCCTGAGGCGTTCCCACGCCGCCATGCGCTGCCACATCTCCAGCCATTCCGCAGCGTTTGTCCCTTTGCCGATATTGAGCTTTTCTGCCTGATCCCGGATGGCTTTTGGTATGGGTGGATAAGTGATACTCCCATCCGCGTTGACTACTACGGCGGGCACTTTCCTGCCCGAAACCAGTCCTTTTCCAAAGAGGAAGCGCTTATTGGCATCCTTCATCGCATCTATCAACGCCTTGTCGTCCAGAAATGATTTTTGTAAACACTCGGGTACTGGAGAGAATTTCGTTTTTCCGCTTGGGTTGATCCATTCGAATAGCTTTGCAAGCGTAATCTGCTGCGGTCCGTAGGATGCCGAATAAAATTGCTTCCGTCCGGCGGAAGCCGGATTGCCGGTTGTGGCTGCGCAGTATTCGTTGTCTTTATTGCACGGGTTCGAATCCGGAGCGTCATAACCCAAGTTGCCGGTCTCTTTCTTGCCTATCGCCCAACGAAAGATATCCGCACCATTGGCCGGATGACAGTTTCCGACGAATGTGCAGTTATTCCTTGTCTCGTACTCTAATCGTTTCTGCGCATTGATAAAGCATATCCGTGCTATGCACTTCTCTTGCGTTGTCGGATTCAACAATTTCTGCAATGTGGATGTATCGGATGACATTGACTGCGTTTCCGACGCTATTACTCTCTCCATGCTACCTATCCCCAATACAAGCAGCCACCCCATTAATAAACAAAAGTGCTTCATGGCGTTTTCTCATTGAGCGCACATACGGGACAATTCTTGCTACCGTCTGGACAGAGGCTACCCTCTCCACTACCTGGATCAATAGCCGGCACCGGCGTATTACCCACCGTACAGCCAATAGTCAAACAATCCGGCGGCGCGGTATTCACTGCCGGTGGATCGCCCGGGTCGCTGGGTTTGCCGTTGTTGCCGGGGCCAGGCAACGAGACCGGGTTGCCGGGTTCGATGGCGTCGGATTGCATTTGCAGGGTGACGTGGCTGACCACCGGGATGCGCCCGGCGTTAATCTGTGCGGTGTTGAAAGCATCCGCATGGGGGTCGAGCCATTGCAGGAATTTGGTGTAGACCAGGCGGATCAGTGGGATTTTGGGTTCATAGCCGTGGGTAATTCGTAGCTTGATCAGGTTGGCGTCCTGGATGCTCTGGCCGGAGGTGGCACCGATGGCATTGGGGTCTTTGTAAGCCTGGCCGCCGTTGGGGATGACGCGCTGGCCATTGCCAATGGTGTTTTGAAGCTGCGGGTCGTTCCAGTCGTCGAAGCTTTCTTTGGTGGGGTTGAGCAGTTCGATGCGGGTGTGGCTGGCAACGTCGGCGCTGGCCTTGGCATAGGCAGCGGCCAGTTCGGTGCTGTTCTGGCCCCCGCCATACAGGGGGATGAGCGCCTTGGTATAGGCTAGCTTGATTTCACTCTGGCTGGCGTTGGTCATGCTGCCGGCGCGCGCGGCCATGAAGGTGGCGTAGTTGATCTGATTTTTGGCGAAGAACAGCATGCTGTATTGCAGCATGGCGAGCCCCAGCAGCATGATCACCGGGCTGACCACGGAAAACTCAATCATGGCGGAGCCGCGCTGGTGTTTATGCATGGCAGGTTCCTGCTTCAAACGTGGCAAACACAGGGTGGTGCAGGCGGCTGCCGGTTTCGATATGCAGGCGCTGAATGCTGCCGGCAGGCAGTTCCAGCGCATGCGCGGTGGCGTGACCAGCAAGACGACTGCGCCCGGCACTCGCGCGCCAGGGCTTGAGATGTGGTGTGCATCGCGTTACAAAGCCGTTTTGATCGAGGTAGATCACGTCGATGGCAAAGCGCATGAACAGGCTGTGCACGCTCGGGCAACGGGTAATGAGCAGGCCCTGGTCCGGCTGCAGCGCTTTGCGCAACATGAGTCCGTGAAAGCGGCTGAAAAACGTATTGGCCAGGCGCAGGTCGAGCGGGTGCGCGCCGCTGGTAGTGTGCAAGTGTGGCAGGCTCTTCTGCTCGCTGAGGATAGTCATGGTTTTTTGACCAGCAGTGTTTGCGCCGCCTTGAGCGTATGCGGAATCATTTCGTTGCTCCAAACTGCTTGTTCAACCAGGCATCGAATTTGACCGGCTCAGGTCGCCCGACGAATCTTCCGACGACCCGACCATTCCTGAACGCGTATTGCGCCGGAACCGCCTTAACTTGATAAAGCTCTTGAATCTTTGCTGGAAAGTCCTGCCATGGTGACCACTGAACCCGTACAAACTTTGCCAGACGGCCATGGGTAAGCGCGGCCTTGTTGAAAGGCGCGAAGCCTGCAATGCAAAAGCTGCAGTTTGTGTCGGGGCTGGTGAACTGGACGACCACGTCCGAATGATTTTTGAGATAAGACTCGATCGCTTCCGGCGGTATGCTATCGACTGTCGAGGCAGATTGGGCATCACGCATATCGGACTTGGCTGATTGTTGTTCGGTGCTGGATGCGGACAATGGTTTTACGTCACCGGCAAATGTTTGAGAAGCCCATACCAGACAGGTCAACAATACGGCCAGGGGTGGCAGTGCATAGAGCCATATGCGAAGCATCCCAACTTGGCGTACATGCCCTGCTGTTTCGACTGAACTGAGTCGTAACGGGCTAAAACACTTTCCCGATGGGATTTCGAGATCGTTTAGGTGATGAGATTGTTGATGGTGCATTTTGTATGTGCGCATGTTTTATCTCCTTACAGTCCGGAATCCATAAACTTCATCACGATCGGGAAGAACAGCACGATGAAGGTACAAGGGAAAATGAAGGCGATTAGCGGGAACAACATTTTTACCGGGGCTTCCATGGCCAGTTTCTCGGCACGCAGGAAACGTTCGATGCGGCGCTGGTCGGCTTGCGCGCGCAGGATGGGGCCCATGCTCATGCCCATGCTTTCTGCCTGGATGACGGCGATGGTGAAGTTGGTCACACTGGTTTCATTGAGGCGTCCGGCCATGTCGCGCAACGCGGTGGCGCGTGGCTTGCCTGCACGGATGTCGCGCAACACACGCTGAAATTCTTCACGTAGCGCACCTTTGGGGCCTTTGGCCACGGCCTGATTGATCGCACCGGACATGTTCAGGCCGGCTTCGACGCACAGGGTGATGATGTCGAGATAAAACGGCAGCGTCTTGAGCAGTTCGCGCCGCCGCAAACCCAGCCTGTCACGCAACCAGATGGCCGGGTAATACCAGCCGAATAGTGCGCCTAGCGTTGCCACCTGCCAGTACAGGCTGGATAGCATGCCGGTTTCACCCGGCCGGGTATGGTCAAACGAGGCCAGTACCCACCAGAACAAGGTGGCTACAACGAGTGCACAGACGATACGCGCGGCAACGAATTGTGCCGGGCTCATGCAGTAGTCGAGACCGGCCTGGCGCAGCTTGGTGAGTTGGGATGCGTATCTTTTTTTGGAGATGAATCCGGCGATGTAATAGCTGATCCACTGGATCGGCCACCAGACAATACGAAACCCCATGGGTGGCGGATCTTTGTATTCACGATCTTCTGCCGGTACGTCGGCCAGCGCTTGGCTGATCAGCCAGGCAATCAAGGCGACCGATAAGCCGACCGCCAATCCAAACAGGAGCGTGGCAACGGTGGTATGGGTGAGTAGATAATCAAGCATGGTTTTCTCTCAAGTTCCGCTCACACATCAATCGCAATAATCTTGCGTATCACGTAGATACCCATGAACTCGAAGAAGCCGATGACCACCAGGGTGGCCCAGCCAATACGGGTATGCCATAACATGCTCATGGCTTCCGGTTCCATTTTGTTGAGCACGGCCATCAGCACCAGTGGCAGCAACCCGACCACCCAGGCTTGTAGCTTGCCTTGCGAGGTCAGTGCGCGAATCTTACCTTCCATTTGCAGGCGACTACGGATGGTATGGGCGGTGCGTTCCAGCGTTTCGGCCAGGCCGCCGCCGGTCTCATTGGCAATACGCATGGCGGACACCACCAGTACGGTGGTTTGCGTCGGCATGCGCCGCGCCAGATTGTTCAGGCTCTGTTCCAGCGTCACACCCAGCCTTTGCTCGCGCAGCATCAGGGAAAACTCCTGGGCCAGCGGTTGTTGCGCTTCCAGTACCAGTTGCTGGAGCGCCGAACTCATCCCGGCGCCGGCACGCAAGCCGCCGGCAATCATCATCAGTGCATCGGGTAGTTGCTCTTCGAATTTTTGCAGCCGCTTCTTGCGCATCCATGCATAGAGCAGACGCGGCAGCATGGCCAGCGCAAAGAACACCGGGATCGCCACTAGCGCACTGCCGGTGACAATCCAGACCAGCAAGGCACCCAATGCCATCACCCCGATATTGGCGAGAAACAGTTTGGTCGGGTCAACAAACAGGAAAAACTCCTGCACCTGGAACTTCGCCCGCTCGGTAAAGCTGGCCCGATACCTGGCCATCGTCACGGTGCCGGTATCGATCACGAACCAGGCCAGCAGACCTGCCGATAAGGCAACCACCGTGCTGATGATGAGTAGGGTGTTGCTGTCGTTCATGCTTTCTCCAACCCAAGATATGCGAGTAGCCCAAATACTTGAAGAAATATGCTGTGTTTTTGGCTGCGATTCATGGTTTGTTTTTCACATCGAAATAGATTTCTGTGTAGGCGGCTTGCTCGTCTTTAATGTTGCGGTCCGAATAATAAAAAATCACACTTTTAATCCCTAAATTCGTCGAATCTGGAAACCTTGGATCACCGACCACCTTGCCACCCGATTTATCGGGATAAATGCTGATCACCCTGCTGGTGGCATCAATTTTTAGCTTTGAATCTTTTCTTACGTCCACCCATTGCCCAGAATCACGTTTTGCCACTTCAACTCGTAATGTAAATTTTTGCCCTACCCTGACAGGGATAAATGTTGATTTAGCCATTTTTCGCGCGACTTCATCGGGGGGCTTTGCTTTGTTCTGATATTCTTTTGCCAGATCAAATACTCCTTTGACCTGAACACCATCTACAAACACCCTTATATCCAATGGCGGCATGCCACCATATTTTTTCCAATACGCGGCGTGTTGATCTTGTGCCGACACCCCAGATGCGGCTAACAGCGCAGTAAAAAATAAAAATGCCGCCCGCTTTAAATTCATTTTTTATTTCTCAATCCTTGTTCGATTATTTACAAGTCGCACCAATGTTGTCTCGGCTTGATTGGCCCACATCATCGGCATATTTATTCGCATTGGGTATGGCATGCCCATCCCCAACCTGAAACTCTCCTCTTCCACCAGCAGCAACTTCAACGCACTTAAACAGGACGTCATCAGCGCGCCTCTTCTTCAGGCCGATTGACGTCATTGCCCGAGGCATCCACCGGCTTAAAAATACTGATATCCAGATCATTGCCGGTAGCGCGCAATGTCTCGTAGAAATCCGGCATCAGATCACACCCGGTGAAGTGGCCAGCTACCCGCCCATCGGTACCTGTGTAACCCTGGCTGACGTACTTGAACAGTTCCTGTATCTGAATTTTTCCGCTCTCCATGCCGGTTATTTCGACAATGCTGGTGATCTTGCGAGCACCACATGCAAAGCGGCTTTGCTGCACGACGATGTCGACTGCGGAAGAAATCTGCTCGCGAATGGCAGTGAGCGGCAGTTCCATGCCAGCCATCAGCACCATGGTTTCCAGACGTGCCAGCCCATCGCGCGGGCTGTTGGCGTGCAGCGTAGTCAATGAACCTTCATGGCCGGTGTTCATGGCCTGCAGCATGTCCAGCGCTTCTGCCCCGCGGCACTCACCAACGACAATACGGTCGGGGCGCATGCGCAGCGTGTTCTTGACCAGTTCGCGGATAGGTACCGAGCCTTTTCCTTCAATATTGGCCGGACGGGATTCGAGGCTGATAAGGTGTTCGTGATGCAACTTGAGTTCGGCTGCATCTTCCACGGTAATCACGCGTTCGCCGGGCGGGATGAAATTGGAAAGTATATTGAGCAGCGTGGTTTTGCCGGAGCCGGTACCGCCGGAAACGATAATGTTTTTTCTGGCGATGACGCAAATTTTCAGAAACTCGGCCATCGCCGGACTGAGTGCACCAAAATCCACCAGATCCTGGGAGCTGAGTTTATATTTTGCGAATTTTCGTATCGTGACGCATGGCCCTTTCAATGCCAGCGGCGGGATAATGGCGTTGACCCGGGAACCATCCTTGAGCCGGGCGTCGACCATGGGTGACGATTCATCGATGCGGCGTCCCAGCGGGGCAACGATGCGCTCGATCACACCCATGACGGCACGATCGCCGGTAAAGGTCAGGGTGTGTTTTTCGAGCTTGCCCAAACGCTCAACGTAGATTTCATCGAAGCGATTGACCATGATTTCAGTCACGCTGTCGTCTTCCAGCAATTCTTCCAGCGGGCCCAGGCCAATGGCTTCATCGAGCACCAGTTTGCACAGCAGGTCGCAGTCAAGTTCGGGCGGTATACTGCCCTCCTCTTCTGTGAGGATTTGACGAATGAGTTGCTCGGTTTCCTCGCGCAAGCGTTCATCGGACATGCCATGCACGTCATGGCGGCGCAGGTCCATGGTATCCAGCAGCTTGGCGTGAATCAGCTTGCGCCACTCGAATTCCAGAGCGCGCTGCTTTGCATCGCCTGCCATCTTGCGCACATTGCCGGTTGACTTGAGGGCAGTGCCTGCCTGGGCCGCAGTCAGAGGCACACGATCGGTGGCCGTGCGCGTGGCCGGAAATGACTTAATCCCGGCTTGCCGGTCGGCAACGGTACCGGAATCCGGTACAGGGTGAAGTGCGTTTTCCGGCTCTGTCTCGTCATCTGTCTGCATCAACCGCAATTCAAATGGTCCGATGCCAATGATGTCGCCTTCGCGGAGCGGACCGTACTGGGTATCGATGCGCGTACCGTTAACGTTGACACCGCCAAAGGCACCCATGTCTTCCAGCAAGACGCCCGAAGGCGTTTTGAACAGGCGTGCATGCTCTTTGGATATGCGCCAGCTATTGAGGCGAATCTCATTTTGACCGCTCTTGCCGATGACACAATCGTCAGGTGTTTTTACCTGACGCTGCGTCCCGTCTGCATGGGTGATTTCGATCTGTAGCATGCTTATCTCCGCGCCTACTGCTCAGGTACAAGCCACTGGGCCGCCACCCAGCCCCGCTTGCCATCGGCCTGGACCGCCATCCAATGGCCTCGGGGGGATCGCGGCAAGGCTTCGACTACGCTGCCGCTGGCCAGCTTCTGTATCACGGCTGCATTGATATCCGGGGTCACCCGCAAGGCCAGCCGATTCAGGTTGACGCGATAACGCTTGCCACCCGCATCGCGATCGAGACTGGTAGCGGTGATGGATTCCACTGCCGACGATTTGTCTTTCGTATTTGTTCGGCTGTCTGTGCCCAAACCAATAATCGGGCCTTGCTGGTCCGGCTGCGCGATTACGCTACCGCTGCGCGCCCGATCCAGTGCGTTACCTACAACGGGTTTGACCCAGCGGCTGGCTACCCAGCCATTGATTTCTCCGACCACCACATTGCGCCAGTAGTCCTGCCCTGGAGGCTGTGCGGTCTGCGTGCCCGCCAGCACGATCGCACCATATCCCAGCTGCAACAGCACGCGGCCTTTAAGGGTCGGTGCGGCACGCAGCAACAGGCCATCCAGCTTGACCTGCAATGCGTCAGCAAGCGTGGCAGGCGGTATCGATGCTTGCAGGGGATTCTGCGATGCCGGCGTCAGCGGAACGCTATTGGCCGGCTGGATTAATGCTGCTTGCGTGACAGGTTTTGGCGACGCCGATGCCGGTACATCTTTGGCCATTCCAGCTGGTGTATCAACCTCATCATCTGCGAACTTTTGTACCTTTTCAGCCTGTGATCTGGGCTGGAATTGATCAACATTGGCCTGGTCGTGACCGGGTTGTAATGGAGTGCTTAAATAGGGTGGCTTGCCCAATTTCTGCTGCAGCCGCTCTTTAGTACGCTCCACCCGATCAACCATGGCGGGGGTGTTGCTATCGACAACCGAAGGAGTGACAAAAACCACCAGCTCGGTTTCGTTATTCTGGAAACGCTTGGAGCGAAACAGGGCACCCAATACAGGGATATCACCCAGCAATGGAATTTTGTCGATCGTGGTACTGGCGTCACGCTTAAGCAGGCCGCTCAATACAATGGTACCGCCCGCCTTGACATTAAATTCAGTTTCGGTTTTACGCGTACGCAATCCCGGCCCAGCCGTCGTGCTGATCGAAGTATCAATATCACTCACCTCGCTCTTTATTGTGGCGCGTATCGTGCCGTTGTGATCGACGCGTGGTTTGATGTACAGCGATATGCCGTATTTTTTGAATGCGACGGTGGTGCCACTGATGTTGCTGATGGTATAGGGGAACTCGCCGCCCGCCAGAAAGGAGGCCTCGGAGCCGCTGCGCGTGGAGAGCGTCGGTTCGGCGAGGATGACCGCCGAGCCATTTTGCTCCATCAGGTTGAGCTGTGCATTCAAACCCATGTTGAGCACCGATAATATATTGAGCGATGAAGTGAGCGGATACGAGCCGCCACCCACCCCTGTAATCGGGGGAGGATTGTCCTGGCCGATGATCTGATTGATCTGGTAATTGCCACTATTACCGCGCCGGATGGGTGACCATACTCCACCAACCGCGACACCACCGGTGGGGCCCCATTTCAGGCCGATTTCTCGCAACGCAGTGGTTGGAAATTCCACCACCTTGACGTCCATGACGATCATTTTTTCCCAACCCATCCGGTTGGTGAAATTGACTATCTGCGGGTAACGCTTGGCCAGTTCCTCGATTTTTTCCAGATCACGGTCGCTGAGGTTATCGCCTTCCACAATGACCTTGTCGCCGATCACCGATGCCTTGGCATTCGGAATGGTCGTCAGAAAAGCGGCAATCTCGCGCGCATAGCGGCTCGTATCACCGGGAACGATGTTGATCTTGACGCGCTGGTAGCGTCCGTCTGCATTCCATACAAACAGCGAGGAAGTGCCAACGGCATTGGCAAATATCAGGACTTCCTTGTTATCCAGTGCCGCTGCGCTCATGATCGTGCCATTGCCCACTGCGATACGAGCCACGCCTGGCGTAGGAAATACCCGCGACTCGCCTACAAACATTTCTATCTCGGGAATTTGCGCCTGGTCATCCTGTTTCTGGATCGGGTTGTAAGGCCGCTTTTGAAGCTTGGCTGAGTGCCGGGTTTTCGGTTTCAGGTTCTCGGCAAAAGTGTTCGTCTGCATTTGGCCGGCATGCGCAGTGTCTGTGCTTTCAATCGCCACCTCGGCACCCTGGCTGGTTTGAGCGAAGCTCAATCCGCTTATGCCAAGTTGCACTATCGCCAAACCGGCTAAAAACAATTTGGTCTTCAATACGGGTGAGGTGCATCCGGTTTCCCTGGCTGCCAATCCGTTGAAAAATCGTATGCTGTAATGCCTGTAATCAATCATGGTGTCAGTGGATCTCATGTTTCGGTTGGGTTGGCGGGCGGTTTCAGTCTTGTTCGCCAAGACTAATGGGGGGTGCTGTTATTCATTACCGGCGGATAAACAGCAGGAGTCTGGGCACCCCCGCCCTGCTCCAGTGCCAGCGGGTTGGCCGCAGCTGCACCCGCACCGGAAGTGCTCACGTACTGCCCGAGCTTCAAGCCTTCCGGCGGAATTTTGTTGCCGCGCCCACCGTAAAGCACCGGCACTTGGCGATCATCGACGCCGCCATCCGTGGCCGCACCTTTCAGGCCGAGCAATGCCGCGACATCCCATTTCTTGCCGTAGATTTGCGTATCTTGCGGGTTGCGTAACAGGGCGGTGATCTTGCCGGCATCGCGCGCGACGATGACGTTTTGTGCCTGCTCGGGCGTGATATCGAACGTGACGGTGGAATATTCGCGGCGCTGCCCGCTTTTCGGGTCATCCACCGAGCGCTGGCCGGTCGCAATGACCTGCACGCTTTGCAATAGCGGGAAGGTGACTTTTTTACCCTTCTTGTCGATGGTCGCGATCAGGTCGACGATATCGCCGGGCTCTAGCAGGCCGGAAATGGAATTGATCTCATCCACAGGTACCGTCATGGCGCGATGCCCGGTTTCCACCCGGGTAGAGAAGGTCGGTACTTTTTTTCCTTCCATCAATCCCCAAAGTATCATTTCACCGGACTTGACCGGATAAGCCAGTACCTGGCCATCAATGCGGTCAAACGCATCGGGAGTGACGGCAAGCGACTGTGCGTAGTCAACCGGAATCGAACGCACCGCAACACTGTCTTCAGTCAGTTTCGCGCCTCTGCTGAGGTCGCGTTTGGCAACCACGACGCTGACCATTTTGCCTTTGCTGCGCGCTTCGATGGCTTCCATTCTGTTGGACAGGTAGCTACGCGCTGCCAGTGCCGCCAGCAGGCCAATGCCAAGCGCGACCCCCAATACGATCCAGGTTTTTCCGGGTTTGAATTTTTTGAGTACAGGTAGTTTCATGATCAGGTCGGTATAGAGATTGCGTAACTGATGTTTTGATAAGCGGTTTTGAAAGCTTCGATCAGCTCCCACAAGACACTGTTGTGATCGCTCATGCCCACGCCCAGAGCAAAAGCAACCGCAGTGCAAACCACCACGTATTCAATAGAGGATTGACCGCCTTGACGGGCAATCCAAAGCCTGTGCACACGGGCGAATACCTGCGAGCGGCGGTGTAGCTGCGTCATTTGAATCGCTCCATTTGGGTGATGGTATTGAGCACGATGGCTGTGTTGCCGCTACTGTCCCGGTAGATCGTCGCAATCGCCTCCTTGCCCTGGCCTTTGAAGTACAGTGTCTTTCCAGTGCCTTGCCCTGCGGGCAGACTGGCAGCGGCTTTTTCATCCGGCACTGCTTCCTGTTCAAGCTTGAAACCGTCGTCTTGCATCAGGCTTTTCAAACGGTCGCGATTGAGGTCTTCGCTTTGCGTGTTGGTCACCAGTAAATAAGTGGAAACCTTGCCTGCATCCTCCGAAGTCATTTTGCTCATCAACTTTGAACCTGCCGGCAGCCGCGCCAGCCAATGTTCGGTATTGGCCCGGTTTTCGGCTCGATTGTCATAAGCCGTTTTCAAATGGGTCACGGTGGCAACACCACGGCTGCCGGTTCCCGCAGGCTCCAGTTGTACTGTCAAATAATATTCATCCTGAACACGGCCCAGTATCAGCTTGTCGGCCAGTCTGTTTTCGACCAGCGGCTTGCCCATGTGTTGACGAAACCATGCGGCCAGCTGGGCTGGTTTGAGCGCCGATACAAACCCATGCATACGCATCGGCAAGCCATTCACATTGACCTGTTTGCCAATGTCAAAAGTGCTGGCTTCGCTTGGCAAGGCAATGGTTGGCCATGCGGTTTGTGCCAGCACTGTATTGGCCAGCGCCATCAGCATCAAACCGATTACAGTTACACCAGCACGCCGCCGGGAGGCGATCGTGGAAGATGAATGATTGCGCAGCATACCCATGCTCAATTACCTGATCTGAGGCGGTCTTCCGGCACCACATCGCGCCAGAAATCCAGTTTGCCGAGTTTGGGGCCGGAGAGGTTTCCTGGCAGATCGATGAGCTTGATCGCTGCATCCACAACCGGACTGACCGCTTGCAGCTTGCCTGCCGGAAATAACTTTGGATTGCTGCCAATACGCGACTCGACTTCCTGCGGATTTCTGGCTGACCACGGATCAAAAATCAGGCTGGTACTGCGTGCTATCGACAGATTGATCTGATCGAATGGTTCGTAAAATTTCAAGCCTGCCGGCAAGTTGGCCAGCGTCACCGACACATTGGCGGTATAAATACCGCGTGCCTGCAAGCCCAGCTCGTTATGCAGCACGAAAGGCACGGCATCCGAAGTATTACTGAACGCACCGCTGTGATTCGGGCTGTTGCCAAAGCCATAACTGACTTGTACGTTGTTACCGAAGCTGGCAATCAAAGGCGCTCCATTGGGGTCACTCCAGAACAGATTCCGGTTCGCCGGAAAATCACCAGCCACATCGTTGGTCTTGATCGGTGCATCGGAATTGCTGAAGAAGCGCCGCCGCACTTCATCCGCCAACTGGCTCTCGGGTTTCCAGGTTCCCATTGAATCATTGCGGTACATGGCATCGAAAGCCACATATCGACTCGCCATCTGTGTACTGTTGCTGATGTCCTGATACTTGGCGATTACCGGTATCAGCAGAAACAGCGGAACCATGGCCACCGAGATCGCCAGGAACTCCGCCAGCGCCTGACCCTGCTGCATTCCCATTGTCAGTTGCTTGCCACGCGACAGATTCCGGATAGCCATCATTCCTCCCTTGGCACGCGGACGATGGTTACTTTGATGCCGCTCGGTATTGCGAAAATGGATTTGGCTACTGGCATTTCCATTTTTACTTCTTGCGCTTGCAGCGTCAGGGCGGGCGAATGTACTTCCAGCAACAGTCCGGGAATCCCCCCATTCATCAGCGATGCAGGAATAGGGAAACTGCTTTTCGGATGGGCAATACACACTTCCGTTTTCAATGCATTGGCACGGTAAATGGTGCACGGGTAATTCTTTATCGTCTTGTGTCCGGCTGGCAGGAGTGCGCCTCTTCCTGCTGGCCCTCCAGGCAATTTGTTAAACTGGTCGATCTGTGCCGCCACTTTGGCGCGCATATGGGGAGGGAGCTTGTTAAGATCAATCGGCGGAATTTTGGCGGGCGCAATTTTTGCAAGCGTGCTGTCCGGCGCCCGCTCCTGCGCTTTTTCATCACAGGCACCGATTGCCTTTTGAGTGTTCAAATCGATCTTGCAGCTCCCGATTACGGAGTTCAATTCCAGCTTGCGCTTCGAATGAGAAACCAGTGCGCATGCATCAAAATCAATTAAATTGGCCGTACTGTGACTGACAATGAGCACCCGGTTGGATGAATAGTAAATTTCCATATCAAATGCTTCGACAATGGACGGAATACCACTAGACGGAAGCGGGTTGTAGGGGTTTCCAAATGCCTTGTGCACATCCACACAGCCTTGGTAGTCAAGCAGGAGATTTTGCCGGTTTACGTCGTTATCACCGCCATAGCCGGTCAAGTGCACATAGTGCACAATCAAATCCTTCCCCTGATGATCTTCATACCACGCTGCTTGTGTGTTTTTCGCGATCACAGTCAGGCCGATCAGCATCATTGCGGCTATGTAGAACTTCACATGGCCCATGAAAAAACAGGAACAGCCCATGAGGCGTTTCGTCATGGCAATACCGCTCCTTGCATGGCTTGTGCTTTTCTGATGTTGTCAGGCGACTGGATCAAATGCACCTGCCAATAAGGGTTGAATAGACTGCCAATCTCGCGCGGCTTGCCGATACTTTTCCCGTATTGATTGTCCCGGGCATCGGCAGGCCGCTGGAAAAAGACTTCGGAAGCCGAGACAGCAACCAGTTCGCTGCCGCCGGCAGGCCGGGCGTGATAGGCATTCAGTCGGGGTGTGCTGGTAATCGCCGAACGGCCTTCTGATGTCACCGTCTGGGTTGTGTCGCGCCGTACCCGGATGGCAAACTGCAGACGCGGGTCGTCCTGTTTGAGCGCCTCGGCTGACAAATCATAAAAGCTCGGTATGCCGGAATAATCCCAGGTGGTGCTCGACATCACCATGGCCAAACCACTTGAGCTCGGATTGACCAGAAGGGAATAATCGTAATGCGTAGGGTCGAGATCAGGCGTGTCGCTATTGTTCTGCGGCAATGCCGCTTGCAATCCCCAACCGGCAGGCGTTTCTGCAAGTGCCTGGCACAGCACGTCGGTTTTATTCTTGGGCACCCAGCGTTTTTCTGACAGCGTGTCCATGGCTTTCCACTCATCAAACCCAAGCAGCTCTGTGCCACCTCGACGAGTTAAAAAATCCAGCCGACCCGAAGCCGTGGCTCCTCCACAATCCGACCACAGTCCCGGCAATAGCCAGCTACGTTTGGGCACAAAACCATCCAGATTGGCCGAGGTCTTGGCGATCTCGGCAAAACGGGTACGGTCGTCTCCACTGTAGCGTGTCACAAAGCGGGTGAATTCATTGACCGTCAACGGCACGGTATCTACGATGATGGCACCATCATTGTGGTAATTGGCTCGCGCCACATCATCCATGACCTTCTGGCGCGCAGGAATCAGGCCTGCATACGCGACCTGCTGCGCATTCATCAATACTTTCTGGATGATGGTATCCGACGCCTCCGCAAGATCTTTGAGTGCATCGTTATCAATCAAATACTGTTGCAAATAATTCCCCGAATAGAGCGCCCCATAGTACGAAGGGTAAAACGTAACGAATTTGGGGTTGTCGACGACGTAGCCGTAGCTGGCAAGTG
>JAZKBM010000017.1:0-30782 GCA_040388645.1 Pseudomonadota bacterium | reverse complement strand
ATCCATGAGCTTCAATGAAGAAGCTCAAACTGTCCGTGGAAACGGGTCAAGTCCACTCAGACGCTTCAATGCCAGTGCTACGAAGCTGAGAGGATATGGCTTTTACCTCAGCCGCTGAATCAACGCGAAAGCAGAAGTGGTGCAACCCGGGTGAGTGCGGATCGTGTGCTGTTTGGGTGCGTGAAGGACGAATGACATAACCAAAGTGGCGGTTGAAATATTGAACGTGAGAATCGCCGCCGAGGGTGAACTTATGCTTGCGAAAGCCCATCGCCTCCACCAATACACGGTCGTAGAAAGCCTCCGAGCGCTGCAGGTCGGACACTGTGATGTAGATGTGATCAATACCGGTAACGTCAGTCATGGCGTAGAGAGGTGAATGAAAGGTCTAATGTTTGAATTCTCCAGCCTTGCCCGGCTTGAGGCGCAAGGTCCAGTGGAATGATGGGTTGGGCGTAGTCATCTACTCCTTCGCCAACTCTCTGATTTTGCAAACCGTTCTCCAGTTGCGATCGGTCATCGGAACACCGAGCAATTTCTCGGCGTTAGCCGCGAGCCTGGATCGACCCACCCCTTCTGGCGCATGGAGATAGAACACATTATCTCTCAGATGAAACCGCTCACTCGCCTTCTTGAGGTTGTTGAGTTTCTCCAGGTCGGGGTTCTTGGGCGTGGAAGCCAGAAAACCCAGATGCAAACTGCCGGGATCAGCCTCGGCCTCGGGAAATGGATTTTTCGCGATTGCCGTATTGATTGCTTCGAGACCGATAAGGAGGACATGAGGTTCAAAACCGTGACGCATTTTGATTTCAGCGGCCAATTGCTTGGAGAGTTGCGAAGCGTTCTTTTCGGCACTGTGGAAGACAGCGTTGCCGCTTTGGATATAAGTTCTGACTTTTTTTGCACCCATGTCTTCGAGCAGGGCAACAAGCTCCTTCATCGGCAAAGAGTTGTTCCCGCCCACATTGATGCCTCTGAAAAGCGCTATGTAAATATTCATACGATCATCGTTTGAGGTATGGCACCAGACGCCCAACGTTTGAATTAAAGGGCGCGCTTTAGTGCGTCCCGCTTGAATGATGGGTTGGGCCTCATTCTTGAGACCTCAGGTTAAGGATCGGGAAATCGCTGATGATGGTATTTTCAGAGCATTTAATGGTTGCCACGTCTTCGTTCTTGGTTCGGACATCAACCCCCGCAGTGAGGTTGCCTCCATCTACTGAACTTTCACTGATAAGCCAGTCGATATTTGTCCAGACCCTATAAATTGTGTCGCCGTTAGGGATGTTGACGGCATAGAAGTGATAGGTAGCTACAGGTCGATCCCAGTCCGATACTTTGGCGCGAGCCACCTTAATAGCAATTTCTGATTTTTGTTTGCTTTTACCAAAGGAATACTCAATAAATTTTCCCGAATCGCAAACTTCAATCTGTTTACTTCTTTCGGTTGTGCAGAAAAAAATAGCTTTGCTTCCACTTTTGCATTTGGCAAATGCATTGGAAGTAAACAGGATAACTATCACAGGCATGATTGTCATAAATCGCATAAGAGATCGACTTGGTTTCTTGATGCCTAACGAGGCTGTAGAAAAACTACTTGAGGGGTCAGGCAAACTGGTTTTCGGGGGTCGCTTGATCCTTCCCGAGTCCACGATCGTTTAATACAGCGCATTTTGAGAAGTCGATTTTTATTCATTGTTGGTCCGATTTTTCGTCAGAGGGTTTTTCTACAGCGTCAACGGCTGGAAATGCCTTTGTGAGTTTGACCTTGTGAAGATCATTGACTCCATCATCGTCACGCTCGGTAACGCGTGTGTAGGGCTTGCTATCAAAGAAACGCTTGACCCTACGGTCGAGATTGCGAATGTGCTCCTTTGCTCGCGCGAGACGCATCCGGGGGCTGGAGAAGGGGTGGTGCATGAGCCCTCTAACGTGGTTCGAGTTGAGCGGCACCCCCGCCAGACGGCTTGCGCTTATGATAGGCGAGCAGTGAAGCTGGCGACGAAGAGGAACGGTATCGAGCCTGTCATGCAAGTCGGCCAGTGGGGCGCAGCCGCGAGCATCGCGAGCGGTGTCCGCTCGAACGAGGCGTTAGGCCCAGATGGCCGTGCATGCACGGAGCAGATTGTTGTTATTGTCACGCGATGCCTCCCGTTTCGTTGTGCTCGGAGTGGTCACTGAAAATCACCCCGGAAAACTCGTTATTTGGCGCGAAGCGTTGTGAGCGTCGTCCGCATCAACGCCTTCAGTTATGCGGCGACGTCAGCTACGCTTCGCTCAATATCATTTTTATAAGACATTGTAAATCCATCAATTTCTGTTCCAGCACTGCGGTTAATCCCATGCAGCGGCCTGTTCGCCAGAATCGTCCAGGGTAGCGCACGGCTATCTGGGCTTAACGTTTGAGTTGAGGGGCTGGACGCCGCAGGCGGCCAGTCCCAGTGAGCGAAGCGAACGACTCGAACGATTTGTTAGCGCGCGAGCCTACCATTCAACCCTCACCTTTTTGATCTCGGTGGCGTTATAGGCGGTAACTACCGCACTACCGGAATCTCCAGCCCACTGCATAGAAGTTACGTAGTAACTGTAGTTCGGGCCTGTCGTTTCCTTGGCTTTAGCTACGGCTCTCTCTGCGGAGGGTCCCTTGTTAACCAAGGCCATAACAACGGATAGACCGACGGCCAGCGCGATGCCGGCCACGAAAGCAATAATGGGCTTTTTGTATCCAACACCTGCTACACGTCGTGCCTCCATTACGACTGGAGAGGTCAAGCTACGGTAGACCCAAAGTACAAAGGCTAGGAAGCCAACCGCGAATAGCAATGTTCCGATTGAGCCAAGAGGGTTCAATCGGAGTGTTGTGACTAAGAGGTCAAAAGGTATTAGCAGTGGGAAAAGAATGGCGGCGAGGCTTAGGCCAGAAAGCATGAATGCTGCGAAGAAGCTAACGATCTGCGCGGTTTTCATGCTCTGACGGAGCAAGAAAACCCCTGCAATCAGGGCAAAGATATTTAGGCTGGAGCTATAGCTGATGTCATTCATGATGCAGTACGCCATGAACCCCATATCCGCCAGGCCCACCACGATTAAAGCCCAACCTACCCTACGAAGAATGTTTGATGCCATTTGCGCGCTAACGTGGTTCGAGTTGAGCGGCACCCCCGCCAGACGGCTTGCGCTTATGATAGGCGAGCAGTGAAGCTGGCGACGAAGAGGAACGGTATCGAGCCTGTCATGCAAGTCGGCCAGTGGGGCGCAGCCGCGAGCATCGCGAGCGGTGTCCGCTCGAACGAGGCGTTAGGCCCAGATGGCCGTGCATGCACGGAGCAGATTGTTGTTATTGTCACGCGATGCCTCCCGTTTCGTTGTGCTCGGAGTGGTCACTGAAAATCACCCCGGAAAACTCGTTATTTGGCGCGAAGCGTTGTGAGCGTCGTCCGCATCAACGCCTTCAGTTATGCGGCGACGTCAGCTACGCTTCGCTCAATATCATTTTTATAAGACATTGTAAATCCATCAATTTCTGTTCCAGCACTGCGGTTAATCCCATGCAGCGGCCTGTTCGCCAGAATCGTCCAGGGTAGCGCACGGCTATCTGGGCTTAACGTACGATATACACCTTAAAAGGCGTATATATAATTGGATAATCGGTGTATAGCACCTCTGTTTTCAAGGATAAACTCCGCTCTGTATGAAGCTTGATCCATAAACGGGGATATGTTCAAAAATAAAATACACCGATATTGTTTGTCTGAGTATTGTCGTTACCAAGGATTCCATACCTAATATATCTGAAACGCCGCGAGCGCCAAAATTGCTCAAACAGTTGCGCGACCGGATGCGTACCACGCATTAGAGTTTCCGTACGGATGCATTTGGCATTCAAGTGTTTTTAAACGGGGAATGCTCATTTAACTCACCGATGTAGTGTGCGACGCCTTGCGATTCGCGTTCCAGAAAAGTTTCTACCGCTTCCGCAAAACGCGGGTGGGCCAGCCAATGGGCGGAGCTGGTTTCTACCGGTAAAAATCCGCGCGCCAGTTTGTGTTCGCCTTGTGCGCCGCCTTCAAATAGCTGAATACTTCGCGTAATGCAAAATTCGATGGCCTGGTAGTAGCAGGTCTCGAAATGCAGTGCGGGCGAATAGGCATGGGTGCCCCAGTAGCGCCCATACAAGGTGGTGTCGTCGTAGAAATTGAGCGCAACGGCAATGTCCTGTCCTTCACGGCTGGCGACGATCATCAGCACGTTATCTGGCAGCGCATGGCCTATCTGTTGAAAAAAATCCAGATTGAGGTAGGGGGTGGAACAGTGTTCGCGATAGGTATTGTCATAGCAACCGGTGAAAAATGCCCAGTCCTCGCTACGAATGTCTGCGCCGGTCAGTTGGCGAAAGCGAATGCCTGCCTCGCTGACACGGCGTCGTTCCTGTTTGATTTTCTTGCGTTTGTCATGGCTCATCGCAGCAAGATAGGCCTCGAAACTGGCAAATCCATGGTTGAGCCAGTGAAACTGTACGCCGTGGCGGATCATCAATCCTGCTTGTTGTAATGCGGCACTATCCCGCGGGGTTGGGAACAGGCAGTGAAAGGATGATGCGCCGATCGCTTGCGCATGTTCGATGGCGGCATGAGCCAGTTGTACCCGGTGGACATCGCTTTCGGCCAGCAGACGCGCGCCGCTGACCGGCGTAAAGGGGATCGCCGACAATAATTTCGGATAATAGCTCAGGCCATTGCGCTGATAAGCTTCTGCCCAGGCCCAGTCGAATACGTATTCGCCATAGGAATGGCTTTTGGCGTAAAGCGGCATGGCGGCGACCAGATGTTCACCTTTCCACAGTGTCAGGTGTTGCGGCAGCCAGCCGGTTTCAGCGCTCACGCAACCGCTGGCTTCCAGCGCGTGTAGAAAGGCGTGAGAGAGGAAAGGCTGATTGCCCGCAAGTCGATTCCAGGCGTTGGCTGCAATTTCGTGCATGCCGGTCAGCACGCGAATCAGCGTTGGTTGTGGCGTGTTCATGGGTTTTCCGACACAATTCGGTTTTTGCTAAAAAACATTTCCAGCATGAATTTACACGAATATCAGGCCAAGCAGTTATTACGCGAGTTCAACATCATTACCCCGCGCGGGATTGTGGTGGAAGATCCGACCCACGCCGAGCTGGCCGCAACTGGCTATCTGGGCGGTGAAGCCTGGGTGGTGAAGGCGCAAATCCACGCCGGTGGCCGCGGCAAAGCCGGCGGGGTGCGGCTGGTAAAATCCATCGATGCGCTGCTGGAAGCCGCGCAGGATCTGCTGGGTAACCCGCTGGTGACGTACCAGAATGCACCGGATGGACAGTTTGTCAGCAAGCTGCTGGTGGAAGAAACCTTGCCGATTGCGCGCGAAATGTATCTGAGCCTGCTGGTGGACAGGGAGACAGAGCGCGTCGCGGTGGTGGCTTCAAGTGCGGGCGGCATGGAAATCGAGGAAGTCGCACAAACCCAACCGGACAAGATTCTGCGTGAGCTATGCGATCCGCTGCTTGGGCTGCAGGAATTCCAGTGTCGCAATCTGGCGTTTGGTCTGGGACTTACCGGCAGCCACATTGGCGACCTGACGCGAATGTTACGGGCGCTATATAAACTGTTCACCGAATCCGATCTGAGCCTGCTGGAAATCAACCCGCTGGTGATTACCGAAGACGGGCGCATGGTCGCGCTGGATTGCAAGATGAGCGTGGACGATAACGCGTTGGGGCGGCAGAAAAAATTTGCCGACATGCGTGACGATAAGCAAATCGACGCCAGGGAAGTCGCCGCGCAGGAAGCCGGTCTCAATTACATTGCGCTGGCCGGCAACATCGGCTGCATGGTGAACGGCGCGGGGCTGGCGATGGCGACCATGGATCTGATCAAGCTGCATGGCGGCGAACCGGCCAATTTTCTCGATGTGGGTGGGGGTGCAACGGCTGAAACGGTCGCCAAGGCGTTCAAGATCATCCTCTCGGACAGCAAGGTCCGCGCGGTGCTGGTGAATATTTTCGGCGGCATCATGCGCTGTGACATCATCGCCGACGGCATTATCCAGGCGGTGAAGGAGGTGGGTGTGCGAGTCCCCGTGATCGTGCGCCTGGAAGGCACCAACGTGGAATTGGGCAAGCAAAAACTGGCCGAAAGCGGCTTATCCATCATTACTGCGGACGGCTTGACCGATGCAGCGCAACGCGCAGTTGCGGCAGTACAAGGTTCCTGACATGAGCATACTGATTAATAAACACACCAAAGTCCTGTGCCAGGGATTTACCGGCAAGCAGGGTACGTTTCATTCCGAGCAGGCGCTGGCCTATGGCACGCAGATGGTAGGCGGCGTTACGCCGGGCAAGGGCGGGCAAACCCACCTTGGTTTACCGGTATTCAACACGGTACGTGAGGCCGTGCGGCAAACCGGTGCCGATGCCAGCGTGATTTACGTGCCGGCCAATTATGCGGCGGATTCCATCATGGAAGCTGCGGATGCGGGCGTCGCCGTGATCGTCTGTATCACCGAAGGTATCCCGGTACTGGACATGCTGAATGTGAAAGCGGCGTTACGTGCCAATGGTGCGAAATTGATCGGCCCGAATTGCCCGGGGATCATCACGCCGGACGAATGCAAGATCGGCATCATGCCGGGTTCCATTCACCAGCGTGGCAAGGTGGGGATTGTTTCCCGCTCCGGCACGCTCACCTATGAGGCAGTGCACCAGACTACCCGGCTCGGACTGGGGCAGACCACCTGCGTCGGCATCGGTGGCGATCCCATCAAGGGACTGGATTTCATTGATTGCCTGGCTATGTTCCAGGCCGACCCGGAAACCGAAGCCATTATTCTGGTGGGCGAGATCGGCGGCACGCGCGAGGAAGAAGCCGCCGATTATATCAAGCAGCGCATCACCAAGCCGGTCGCAGCCTACATTGCCGGGCGTACTGCGCCCAAGGGCAAACGCATGGGACATGCCGGGGCGATTATTGCCGGTGGTAGCGGCACAGCGGAAGCCAAGATGCGCGCGCTGGAAGCGGCCGGAGCAGTAGTGGCACAATCACCGGCTGAAATGGGCACAGCCGTACAGACGGCCATGCAACGATGAAAATCGCACTGGCGCAGATCAATTGCACGGTTGGCGATCTGACTGGCAACGCAGCGAAGATTCGCGCTGCTGCGGTGCATGCCAAGGCGGCGGGCGCGACAATGTTGCTGGCACCCGAACTGGCATTGTCCGGCTATCCGCCGGAAGATTTATTATTGCGCGATGATTTTTACGCGCAATGCGTGACTGCGTTAAACAGCCTGCTGGACGCGGCACAAGGCATCACCTTGGTCGTTGGGCATCCACTCAAGGATGGCGCGCATCGATACAATGCGGCATCGGTATTGCGCGATGGAAAAATCGAGGCGATTTATCGCAAGCAGCGTTTGCCCAATGACACGGTGTTCGATGAGGAGCGCTACTTTACTGCGGGGACGCAAGCCTGTGTGTTTGAACAGGATAATGTACGTTTCGGTGTCAATATCTGTGCCGACGTGTGGGAGCAGGGTGCGGCGAGTTGCGCAGCCCAGGCCGGGGCGGAAGTGCTGCTGGTGATCAATGCTTCCCCATTTCACATCGGCAAGCAACAGGAACGTTATCAGGTGATGCGCGAACGTATCCACGAAAGCGGCTTGCCCGTGGTGTATTGCAATTTGCTGGGCGGGCAGGATGAGCTGATTTTCGATGGCGGCTCATTCGCGATGAACGCGAATGGCGAACTCACCAGCCAGTTCCCGACGCTGACTGAGGGCGTGTATCTGGTCGAAATGGAAGGCGTGTCGCCACGCGCCGGCGAGATCGTACCGGCCTTGAGTACCGAGGCATGCGTATACGAGGCACTCAAGCTGGGGGTGCGCGACTATATGGGAAAAAATGGCTTTTCCAGCGTTCTGCTGGGTTTGTCGGGCGGTATTGATTCAGCGCTGACGCTCGCCGTGGCAGTGGATGCACTGGGTGCTGACAAGGTCCATGCAGTGATGATGCCGTCTGAATTCACCGCCGACATCAGCCTGGAAGATGCCCGTATCATGGCGACGACGCTGGGTGTGAAATACAGCGAGTTGCCGATCAAGAACGTGTTCGACAGCTTTCTTGAGGGACTGGCCGGCGAGTTCAATGATTTGCCGTTTGACCTCACCGAAGAAAACATTCAGGCGCGCATTCGCGGCACGCTGTTGATGGCGCTCTCCAACAAGTTCGGACAGATCGTGCTGACCACAGGCAATAAATCAGAAATGGCAGTCGGTTACGCCACGCTGTACGGCGACATGGCGGGCGGCTTCGCGGTATTGCGCGATGTGCCGAAAACCCTGGTATATCGACTGTCCAATTACCGCAATGGCATCGCGCCGGTGATTCCGCAACGCATTATTGATCGCCCACCTTCCGCCGAATTGCGCGCTGACCAGACCGACCAGGATTCATTGCCGCCCTACGATATTCTGGATGCGATCATCGAGCGCTATGTGGAACACGATCAGACGCCAGCCGAAATTGTCGCCGCGGGCTACAATGAAACAGAAGTGGCACGTGTGATTGGCATGATAGACCGCAGTGAATACAAACGCCGTCAGGCGCCCGTAGGCATCCGCATCACGCCACGCGCATTTGGCAAGGACCGCCGTTATCCAATTACTTCCCGGTTCAAGCCGGGCTGAATTTCTTTATGCAAGGGGAATGAAATGAAAAAAATAGAAGCGATTGTGAAGCCGTTTAAACTCGATGAAGTTCGCGAGGCCTTATCTGAAATCGGTGTTACCGGGCTGACTGTAACCGAAGTCAAAGGGTTTGGCCGCCAGAAAGGCCACACTGAACTTTATCGCGGTGCAGAATATGTGGTGGATTTTCTGCCCAAGGTAAAAATTGAGTTGGTGGTGTCGGATAATCTCGTCGATCAGGCGGTGGAAACGATTGTGAATGCGGCCCGCACCGGAAAAATCGGTGATGGCAAGATTTTCGTTACCGAAGTAGAGCAGGTAGTGCGAATCCGTACCGGCGAGACCGGCGATACGGCAATTTGATATCCTTGGCGGGGCTTGCATCAAGTCTCGCCAAGGGTTGCTGCATCGAATACTCAGAGCTGCCAGAAGCGCCACCAGGGTTTGCTCTTGTCGAAATTGCCCGCCACGTATTTGCTGTTCGGGAAGTTTTTCTGCAATACCCGTAGCGCGTCATCACGCAAATCATTGATCCCCATTTTGTCATAGGACTTAACCAGGATCGCGAGTGCCTGCTCGATTGCAGGGGAATTTGGATAATGCTCGATTGCATATTGCGCACGGTTGCTGGCTGCGACATAGGCACCACGCTTATAGTAATACAGTGCAACGTGCACCTCATGTGAGGCCAGCGCGTCTACCAGGTATTTCATGCGTGCCAGTGCATCCGGGGCGTACTTGCTGTTTGGGAAACGCGTGACCAACTGCTGAAATGAATCGAATGACTCGCCTGCTGCCTTGGGGTCACGGTCGGTCATATCCTGATCGCCAATGCGCCCCAATAATCCCTGGTCCTCGGTAAAATTGGCCAACCCTCGCAGGTAATAGGCATAATCTACATTCGGATGTTCAGGATGGAGTTTGATGAAGCGGTCACACGCAGCGATGGCTGAAGCCGGTTCATTGTCCTTGTAATAGGCGTAGGCAACTTCCAGTTGCGCTTGTTGCGCATAGCGTCCGTAAGGATAGCGCGCTTCCAGCGTTTCGAAATATTTGATAGCCTTTTCATAGCCACCCGAATTGAGCTGGTCCTTGGCCTCAGAGTAGAGCCTTTGCGCCGACCAGCCCTGCGTTTCATCCACAGTCTTGGGTAACAGGCCACATCCGGCCAGCAGTACCACCAACAAAACAAGTAAACTTCGTTTCATGACATCGCCCGTAAAACAGTTGCCAGATTATACTCTAAACACTTCTGCCGAATCCGCAATTATGGCGGAAATCCCCCTTGCCAGTGCGGGTCAGCGGCTGGATCAGGCGCTGGCTGCATTACTGCCGGAATACTCGCGTAGCCGTATCCAGGACTGGATCAGGCATGAGCGTGTGACGGTCAATGGCCGTTTGCGGTCTGTCAAGGACAAGGTGTGGGGGGGGGAGCAGGTGCAGGTGCTGCCTGAAATGCATCCGGCTGAAGTGCCCGCTGCAGCTGAAGACATCGCGCTGGCGATTATTCACGAGGATGATGCCTTGCTGGTGGTCAACAAGCCTGCCGGATTGGTGGTGCATCCGGGCAGTGGCAATTGGCAGGGGACCATGCTGAATGCCTTGTTGCACCATGCGCCGCCATTGGCCGGGGTGCCGCGTGCAGGTATCGTGCACAGGCTGGATAAGGACACCAGCGGCCTGCTGGTAGTGGCGAAAACCATCACCGCCCAAACCAACCTGGTGCGTCAATTGCAGGCGCGCAGTGTCAAGCGCGAGTATTTGGCGGTAGCGCATGGACGGATCGCGCAGGACGGCAAGGTCGATGCGCGCATCGGCCGCCACCCCAACCAGCGTACCAAAATGGCAGTGGTTCACTCTGGCCGTGAGGCCGTCACCCATTACACCGTGCTCGAGCATCTGGGCCAGTACACACTGATTCGGTGCGTGCTGGAGACGGGGCGCACCCACCAGATTCGCGTACATTTGCAATCCATTGGGCATGCGCTGGTGGGAGACCCGGTCTACGGGCGTACGAATCAGGCAGCGGTGCCGGGTGATTTCAAGCGCCAGGCCCTGCATGCTACCCGGTTGGGATTACTGCATCCTCTTACGAATACGCAACAGGAATGGCAAGTGGAACCGCCCGCGGATTTTCAGACCTTACTTGATAACTTAAGAGTGGAGAGCGCATGAATCCAGATTGGGTCATTCCGGATTGGCCGGCAGCTACTCGCGTGAAGGCGCTGGTGACAACGCGTGCCGGCGGCACAAGCTCAGCGCCCTATGCCGGGCTGAACCTGGGCGATCATGTCGGGGATGATCCCGCCAGTGTGGCACGGAATCGCGCCATTTTGCGTTTGCGCGCCGTACTTCCTGCTGAACCGGTCTGGTTGCAACAGGTACATGGTATCAGTGTGTTGGACGTCGATGGCGATACTGCCTCAACCGAGGCCGATGCCAGTTTGACGCGTCGGGCAGACCGGGTATGCGTTGTGCTGACCGCCGATTGCCTGCCAGTGCTGTTCTGCGATGTTGAAGGGAACGTGGTTGCCGCCGCGCATGCAGGTTGGCGCGGCTTGTTGGGCGGCATGCTGGAAGCCACTGTCGCTGCCATGCATGTTCCCGGTGCAGACGTGATGGCATGGCTGGGCCCGGCGATCGGTGCGCAGGCATTTGAGGTGGGTGATGAGGTGCGTGACGCATTTATTGCCGAGCAACCGGCAGCTTCCGCAGCATTTGTTGCGCACCGGCCGGGCAAATGGCTGGCCGATATTTACGCGCTGGCACGGATACGGTTGCAGCACATTGGCGTTACCCGGCTATATGGTGGCGACGCATGTACGTACACGGAGTCTGCGCGATTTTATTCGTACCGTCGTGATGGTGTCACAGGGCGTATGGCGAGCCTGATCTGGTTGCAACGTGAAGGGAAAGAAGCCGTTGATTAAGCTGTTTCGGTATGCCGATATTTTGGTGGTGCTGTTTTGCCTGCTGATCAGCGGGTCACTCCCGGCAGCTGCGGAAGGACTGGACTATCGGGTCGAACTGGATGTACCCAAGGCTTATCACGATTTACTGCAAAACAATCTGGATATCAATCGCTGGCACAATACGCAGGCTTTAAATGCCACGCAGCTGCAAAGGCTGTATCAGGCGGCACCCGATGATATCCGTAAACTCCTCGCTACCGAAGGGTTCTATTCCCCGGAAATCACGGCTTCGATTGCATTGCAGGACAAGCCGATTCAGATACGGTTTGTTATTGTTCCCGGCTTGCCCACGCAGGTAGAGAATATTGATCTGTCCTTGCAAGGCCCGGTGGAACAGATGCCGCAGCTGCGCGACAAATTACTCACACAATTACGTCAGACATGGCAATTGCCCGTGGGCAGCGTATTTCGTCAGGCGGCATGGGAATCTGCCAAGCGCGATGCTTTGAAAGCATTGCTGATCAACCGTTTCCCTTCTGCCCGCATTGCTTCCAGCCAGGCCGTGGTGAATCCACAAACCCGTAAAGTTATCCTGAACGTGAAACTGGACAGCGGTCCGGCCTTCAGCTTTGGCGCGCTGCATATCAGTGGTCTGGAGCGTTATCCGAGCACCATCGTCGAACGGCTTAACCCGATCCAGGCTGGCTCGCCGTATTCTCAGGCCAAATTGCTGGAATTGCAGGCGCGCTTGCAGGATACGACCTATTTCCGCAGTGTCAGTGTGTCTGCCGACACTGATCCGGCCCATCCGGACAATGTTCCGGTACAGGTGAATGTGGTGGAAAACCCGTCCAGCAAGCTCGGTTTTGGTATCGGTGTGAGCACCGATAGCGGCCTGCGCGGGCAGATCGAGTATCAGGACCTGAATATCATGCAACGCGGCTGGCGTTTCAAAACGCTGGTCAAACTTGAAACCAAACAACAATCCCTGAATAGCGAGCTGCAGCTGCCACGCAATGATCTGGGCTACCTGGACAGCATCAATGCCTTTCATGAACGCACCGATATCGAAGGCGAGAACAGTGTGCGCAGCGGTGCCGGCGTCAAGCGACGGCGCAACAAAGGCCGCATAGAAACCACGCTGGCGTTACAGTACCAGATCGAGCAACAATCCATCACGGGCGTTGCCGATAACAACCTCAAGGCGCTCACCCTCAACTATATCTGGACGTATCGCAATGTGAACAATCCGATGTTCCCGACCCGCGGCTATGTGTTCAGCGCCCAGTTGGGCGGTGCCACGCGTGCATTGCTGTCGGACCAGGATTTTGTGCGCGGCTACACGCGGGGAGTGTATTACCTGCCGGTCGGCCAACGTGACGGCGTCATTCTGCGTGGCGAGCTGGGTGGAGTGATGGCCACCAGCCGAAATGGAATCCCGTCGGATTTCCTGTTTCGTACCGGGGGAGACCAGTCGGTGCGTGGATATTCCTATCTGAGTCTGGGTGTGAAGCAGGCGGATGCGGTCGTGGGCGGACGCTATCTCGCCGTGGGCAGTGTCGAATATGACCATTGGCTGACCGAGCGCTGGGGCGTAGCGGTATTTTATGACGTAGGCGATGCCGCAGATAGCATACCCGATTTGCACTTGGTGCAAGGCTACGGCATCGGCGCGCGCTGGAAAAGCCCGGTCGGCCCGCTCAACCTGGATCTGGCCTATGGTCAGGCGGTGCATGCAGTGCGCCTGCATTTCAGCATCGGAGTATCGTTTTGATGAATAAGCGCCAATTGGCGCGCCGCTGGGCAGGCAGACTGGTAGTGTGGCTGGGCGTGCTGACGATGCTGGCTGCAGGCCTGGTATGGCTGGGCGGGCGCGAGCCAACCTTGCATCTCGGCACCCGTCTGGCGATGCGCCTAGCCGGCGGTCAATTGAATTTTGAAGGCGTCAGCGGCTCATTGTATGGCCCGCTTAAATTCAAACGGCTGAGTATCGACACGCCGGAAAGACGTATCGAAGCGCGCGATGTCATACTGGATTGGTCGCCTCATGCATTATTGTATGAGCACCAGTTGCTGATCCAGAAGCTGAGCGCGGACAGCCTCGACATTACCCTGATCAAATCCAGTTCGGAGCCACTCAAGCTGCCCGCCACGCTGCATTTGGGATACGGGTTGGTTATCCCCGACGCACGCATTGAACACCTGACGATACATAAGGGTACGCAAAGCTGGCCGTTGTCGCAGGTGCGCTTGACGTTGACCAATCCCAGCGATGCTTACCATGGCAAACTCGGCATGCAGAGCCCATGGGGAGCAGGCCAGGCCGATATCCGGCTTGCGGACACTGCGCCGTTTACGATCAACGGTACCCTGGATTTTGCCCGCAATGATGGTGTACATGATTACGCTGCGCATAGCGTAATCAGCGGTACGCTGGCACGGCTGGATGTGCAGGGAACAGGGCAGTCGGGTGCAGCCAGTGGTCGCTGGCAGGCGCTATTAACACCCTTTCAATCGGTGCCGCTGCAGCAAGCGGATATCAAAGCGCGTCAGCTCGATATGCGACGGCTGGGGGCTAACCTGCCATACACCGACATGGATATCGGATTGATGCTACAGGCAGGTAAAGCGGATAGCTTCGATGGCGGCTTGAGTCTGACTAACCGTTTGCCGGGCGCAGTGGATGCCGGGCGCCTGCCCGTCAAGTCGCTGCAGGCCCGGTTTAGCGGCAAAGTGGATCAGTTTGCCTTGCAGGCACTCAAGCTTGATCTGGGGGAAGGCGGGCAGTTCAAGGGGGCGGGTGGTTTGAACCAGGGTTTGCTGTCGCTCGATCTGAATACGGCAAATTTGAATTTGCATGGTTTGTACAAAGCGCTGCGACCCACGCATCTGAAAGGCAAGCTTGCCCTGGGTGCGGATCAGGGAGCGCAAACATTAATCGCGGAATTGACCGAAACAGGTTATCGCATCGCCCTGGATGCGCGCCGCGCCGGTGATCAATTGATGATCAATCGTGCGCTGCTGTCCGCCGGAGGAAGCGAATTTGATTTCAGCGCCAAGCTGGCACTGGATGGCAAGCGCGCTTTCAGTGCCAAGAGTCAATTATGGCACTTTGATCCGTCCCGCTTTGGTGGCTATCCGGCAGCAAACATCAACGCCCAAGCTACCGCCAATGGCCAGCTGGGCCCGCAACTGGGTGCCAGCGTGATGTTTGACCTGACGAAAAGCAGTTATCGCGGTCAAGCGCTAACAGGGAAAGGCGCTTTCAAACTGAGTGAAAAGCGCATTTTTGATAGCAATATCGCACTGCGCCTTGGCGTGAACCGTCTCGCCGTCAAAGGCGCATTTGGTGCGGCCAAGGATAGCCTGGACTGGCATCTGGATGCCCCGAATATCGCGGCGTTTGGTCAGGGATTCGGTGGCCGTGTGACAGCCAGCGGCAATCTGGGTGGTAGTCTGGCGCAGCCTTCGGCAACTTTCAAACTGCAAGGGCAGACGCTGGTGTGGCAGGGCAGCCAGCATCTGGACAGCATTTCGGCAATGGGGGACCTGCAGAACGGGATCAATGGTGCGCTGAATCTGTCGGCGCGTCTGCACGGTTATCGCAGCGCTGATTTTGAACTCACCAGTGCCTCACTGGAAGCACATGGCACACGTGCTGCGCATACCATCAATCTGACTGCACAGAATCAGCATGTTGATACACGCGCCACGCTGGCCGGCGGCTGGCGTGATGGTGCCGGATGGGAAGGCCGCATTCTGCGTCTGGTAAACACAGGGCGCTATCCGATAGCACTCAATGCGCCAGCGCGGCTTGCAGTCGGCGCAGGGCATGTCAGCCTCAATCAGGCAGAATTTTCACTGGCAAATGGTTATCTGCGCATTGAGGAGTTTGCCATGCAGGACGGGCGTATTTCCAGCCGGGGCAGCATGAATGGCCTGGATAGCGGATATTTAATGCGGCTAGCCAATATCACGCCGGGCGTAGAGAGCACACTTATCCTGGGAGGAAAATGGCAGTTTGCAGCAACCAATCAGGTGAATGGCAGCATACAACTGTGGCGGGAACGCGGCGACATCACGGTGCCCAGCGAGCCGAAGATCGCCTTGGGGATTCAACGTTTCGGACTTGTTTTAAAGGCAGTCGATAGTCGCATCCACGCCGAACTGGACGTACAGGGTACGACGCTGGGGGCGATTTCCGCTGCCGCGGATACAACGTTGGCACAACGCAACGGCCAATGGGGTTTGTCAGGCAATGCACCGTTAAGCCTGACCGGCAATGCCAATATGCCGTCGCTGGCCTGGGTGGGCCCGCTGCTGGGCATGCCGGTTACGCTGGATGGCGCGGTACAGGCGACTGTCAGCGGTAGCGGCACGGTCAATGCGCCTGTATTAAGCGGATCAATCAATGCCGACAAACTGAGTTTTAATTATCCTGAACAGGGACTTGCATTTACCGGTGGCCAACTGCATGCCACCTTGCATGGTGATACGCTGACTCTCGACAAACTGCTTCTGCATGCAGGCAAAGGCAGTTTAAGCGGCACCGGCACGGCATTATTACGTGACGGAAAACCGACCATGCAGATTACCTTGCTGGCAGACAAGCTGGCGATATTGCAACGTCCGGATCGCCAAGCCACCGTGAGCGGCAAGGCGAATGTCGACCTGGCGCCGCGTCTGATTCGCGTGAAAGCGAAACTCAAGGCGGATCGCGCATTGATCGAATTGCCGCGCGATGATGCGCCGACGCTGAGCTCGGATGTGGTTGTCCTGGGATGGAAAAAGCCGCCGCCCGAGAAAGGACTCCCCACCGCGCTTGATTTTGATCTGGAATTTGATCTGGGTGACCAGTTTTACCTGAAAGGCCGGGGCGTGGATGCGCGTCTGACCGGTCTGGTCAATCTGCATGCGCGTGACGGCGGCCTGCCCTCCGCCACAGGAAGCGTGCAAGTCGCCAAGGGCACATACAGTGCCTATGGCCAGCGTCTGAGCATCGAACGTGGCGTGGTCAATTTTTCCGGCCCATTGGATAACCCGGGATTGAATATCCTGGCACTGCGCAAAAACCAGACCGTCGAGGCAGGCGTGGCCATTACTGGCAGCGGTCAGGCGCCGGTAATCAAACTGGTCTCCATCCCGGATGTACCGGATACGGAAAAGCTGTCCTGGCTGGTATTGGGACACGGTACAGAAACCAGCAGTGCCGCGGAATTCAGCGCATTGCAGACTGCGGCAGGTGTACTGCTGGGAATGGGTGACTCGGCCAGTCTGCAAGCGCGACTGTCTCAAGCCACCGGTTTGAGCGAAGTGGACCTGAGAGGCGGAGGCACACTGGAGAGCAGTATTCTGGTGCTGGGAAAACGGCTATCGAAAAACGTGTATCTGAGTTATGAGCAGGGTCTGGCAGGCACCACCAGTCTGGTCAAGATTAATTACACCCTGTCAAAACGCGTCTCGGTACGCCTGCAAACGGGCAGCCAGAGCGCAGTGGACGTATTTTATACCTTCAGCTTCCGTTGATTAACCAGCCCATTCGAAACGCATGGATAAATCCACCGCCTGGATGTGTTTGGTCAAGCCGCCTACCGAAATACGCTGCACGCCGGTTTCGGCCACGCTGCGTAGCGTATCGAGGCTGATATTGCCGGAAGCCTCAAGTATTGCCCGGCCGGCGCTCAGCCTGACCGCTGCGGACAGCATGTCGATAGAAAAATTATCCAGCAGAATCAAATTGGCACCTGCATCCAGCGCCTGTTGCAGTTCGTCGATATTTTCCACTTCAATCTGTACGGGAACACCATCGGCAAGCAACGCAGCGGCAGTTAAAACCTGGGCGATGCCACCGGCTGCCGCAATATGGTTTTCCTTGATCAGGATGCCATCATAAAGACCGTTGCGCTGATTGGCACCGCCGCCGGTCAACACCGCATATTTCTGCGCCAGACGCAGCCCAGGCAGTGTTTTACGGGTATCCATAACGACCGCGCCGGTACCTGCAATCGTCTCGACATACTGCCTTGTAATAGTCGCGGTGGATGACAGGGTCTGTAAAAAATTCAGCGCCGGACGCTCGGCTGTCAGCAATGCGCGCGCATTGCCGTGAATTTCGCACAGCATCTGATCGACACCGATACAGCTGCCGTCGCGGGTATACCAGTGAATTTTGATGGACGGGTCGATCTGGTGAAAGCACGCTTCAAACCAGGCTTGCCCGCACAAGATGGCTTTTTCGCGGCAGATGACCGCCGCACTGGCGGTCGCGTGTTCTGGAATGAGGCGGGCTGTGCGATCACCGCTGCCGATATCCTCATTGAGTGCGGCAGCAACATTGGCATGAACGGCATCGGCCAGTTCGACAGGCAGGGAAACAGCGTGTGAGGACATGGCAGCAAAATGAATAACAGTGGTAATCTGACATTCTGCGGTGAGAAGGGGTCAGGAGTAAATACGAATTCCGTTATCCGCCGAAAGAAAAATTCGAATCATCCTGTGTGGATAGAAACAGTTTGCGTGTATCGGATAGTTCCCATAGAACCGTGTCTATCAGTATCAATTCTTCCGCAACTGCGGATGGAAAACCCTGACGGTTACCGCGAGTATCCATCATCAGGCTAGCCAGGTAGGTTTCCACATCGGGTGTGCCCCATTTGGTTACTAATTCCTGAACGATATGTGGAAACTGGTTCTCCAGGTGGCTTCGGGCGTCGACAGATGGGTCATTTATCATGATTATTTATTCCTTCTGATGGCATCAACTGGTTGAAATTGCGAACTCTCCCTCCATCTTATGGATAGTCCAAATATTCAAGGAAAACAAGCCATGCGTTTTGACAAATTGACCACGCAGTTCCAACAAGCGTTGTCTGATGCCCAGAGTGTGGCAGTGGGCCAGGATAACCAGTTCATCGAACCGCTGCACCTGCTGGCGGCATTAATCGACCAGACTGAGGGCGGTACCACTTCGCTGCTGGCGCGCGCTGGCGGCAATGTGCGCGCCTTACGCACCGCTTTGCAAGACGCCATTGGGCGTTTGCCCAAGGTGGAGGGGCATGGCGGAGAAGTTCAAATCTCACGTGAACTCAATAATCTGTTCAATCTCACCGACAAGGAAGCGCAAAAACGCGGTGACCAGTTTATTGCCAGCGAGCTTTTTTTACTGGTGGCGTGTGACGATAAAGGTGAAGTGGGGCGCTTGCTCAAGCAGCACGGTGTCGCCCGACAGGCCCTGGATAGCGCCATCAAGCAAGTACGTGGTGGCGAGAACGTGGCGAGCGCTGAAGCGGAAGGTCAACGCGAAGCGCTTAACAAATACACGCTGGATCTGACCGAGCGCGCGCGGCAGGGCAAACTCGACCCAGTGATTGGTCGCGATGACGAAATTCGCCGCGCTATTCAGGTATTGCAGCGCCGTACTAAAAACAATCCAGTGCTGATTGGTGAACCGGGTGTGGGCAAGACCGCGATTGTGGAAGGTCTGGCACAACGCATCGTGAATGGGGAAGTGCCGGAAACGCTGAAAGGCAAGCGCGTACTGGTACTGGATATGGCGGGGCTGTTGGCCGGCGCCAAATATCGTGGCGAGTTCGAGGAGCGCCTGAAATCGGTACTGAAGGAAGTTGCCCAGGACGAGGGTCGCATCATCCTGTTCATCGACGAGCTGCACACCATGGTTGGCGCGGGCAAGGCAGAAGGCGCAATGGACGCCGGCAATATGCTGAAACCGGCGCTGGCGCGTGGCGAATTGCATTGTGTCGGCGCGACCACGCTCGACGAATATCGCAAGTACATCGAGAAAGATGCCGCGCTGGAGCGTCGTTTCCAGAAGGTGCTGGTGGACGAGCCAACGGTCGAGGACACCATCGCCATTTTGCGGGGCCTGAAAGAAAAATACGAAGTGCACCATGGTGTCGAGATTACCGACCCGGCCATTGTCGCAGCCGCTGAGCTTTCGCACCGCTACATCACCGATCGCTTTCTGCCGGACAAGGCGATTGACCTGATTGATGAAGCAGCCTCGCGCGTAAAAATGGAAATGGATTCCACCCCTGAGGTCATGGACAGGATGGGGCGGCGCATGATTCAGCTCAAGATCGAGCATGAGGCAGTCAAGCGGGAGAAAGACGAAGCCTCGATCAAGCGTCTGGAACTGATCAAGGATGAGTTGCTGCGTCTGCAGCGCGAATACAACGATCTCGAGGAAATCCTGAAATCCGAGAAAGCCATGTTGACGGGCGCGCAGCATGTCAGGGAGGAGATTGAGCGACTGCGTACCGAGATGGCCGACCTGCAACGTCAAGGCAAGCTGGATAAAGTCGCCGAGATTCAATATGGCAAGCTGCCCCAGTTGGAGGCCCAGCTCAAGCAAGCCGAGGCGGGCGAAGGAAAGCATGAATTCAAGCTGCTGCGTCGTGAAGTCGGCACTGAGGAAATTGCCGAAGTGGTGTCGCGCGCTACCGGTATTCCGGTTTCAAAAATGCTATCGGGCGAACGCGATAAATTGATGAAGATGGAGGACGCACTGCATCAGCGCGTGGTGGGGCAGGACGAAGCGGTGCGCCTGGTGTCGGACGCCATCCGCCGTTCCCGTTCTGGTTTGTCTGACCCAAATCGACCGTATGGTTCGTTCCTGTTCCTCGGCCCCACCGGCGTGGGTAAAACCGAGTTGTGCAAGACGCTGGCAGGTTTCCTGTTCGATTCGGAAGACCATTTGATTCGCATCGACATGAGTGAATTCATGGAAAAGCACAGCGTGTCACGTCTGATTGGCGCGCCGCCGGGGTATGTCGGCTATGAGGAAGGCGGTACGCTCACCGAAGCGGTACGGCGCAAGCCCTACAGCGTGATCCTGCTGGACGAGGTGGAAAAGGCGCATCCGGACGTATTCAATGTGCTGCTGCAAGTGCTGGATGACGGGCGACTCACCGATGGACAAGGACGCACGGTTGACTTCAAGAACACCGTGATAGTGATGACCTCGAACCTGGGTAGCCAAATGATCCAGCAGATGTCGGGTGATGATTATCAGGTCATCAAACTGGCGGTGATGAGCGAGGTTAAAACCTATTTCCGTCCCGAGTTCATCAATCGTATCGACGAAGTGGTGGTGTTCCATGCTTTGGATGAGGCACATATCCTTTCCATTGCGCGCATCCAGATCCAGTATCTGGGCAAACGGCTGGCAGCCATGGGAATGGGCTTCGAGATCACCGATGCAGCGCTGGCGGAGCTGGCCACCGTCGGTTTCGACCCGATATTTGGCGCACGACCATTGAAGCGAGCGATTCAGTCACAGTTGGAAAATCCGCTCGCGAAGGAAATCCTGTCGGGACATTTTGCCGAAAAAGACACCATTCGCGTGGATTTCCGCGCGGGGGTAATGGTGTTCGAGAAGGCCTGACTACCGGCCAGGAAGTCACCTCGCTTCAGGAACAAACTGAAGCGAGGCTATTTTTTTGACGGGTTACGGTTGCAAAAGTGTGCAATCAGGCCGCCAGCCACAGCGATCAAGGCCAGTACAACGAGCACCAGCAATTCCGCCTTCTGGATACTGCCCATCAGCCATTGCAAGGCATCACCAAACGCATAACCAACGCCGATAATCAGCGCTGCCCATAGTACCGATCCCAGACTGTTCCACAGCGAGAACTGCAAAGGCGTCACCGCACTCATGCCTACCAGCATGGGGCCTGCGATACGCAGTCCATAGGTAAAACGCAACACCACAATCACCGGTGCGTGATGACGTGAAATCAGGTTTTTAACTTTGCTTGCCCGAGCCGACAACGATGGGAAGCGTGCCAGTATTTGATTGCCGTAGAAACGTCCCATGAAATAAAAAAACTGATCACCGATAATTGCGCCGGCGACTGCCACGGGTAGTAATATCGGCAAATGTAAATAGCCACGGGATGCAGCGGCGGCCGCCATGACAAGAATTGTCTCGCCTTCCAGCAGCGTACCCAGCAATACCGCGTAGTAGCCGTATTCGTGTATATATTTCGAGTAATCCATCAAATCAGACTGGCGAAAATATTCACACTCAGTGCAAGCACGGCGACATTGAATCCAAATGAAAGCAGACCGTGCGCCAGCGTCAGCCGCCGCATGACCCGTGAGGTGACAGCAACGTCGGATACCTGCGACGTCATGCCGATCACGAAGGAAAAATAGGCGAAGTCGAGATAATCTGGATCACGATCACCGGGGAAATTCAGCCCACCTGTATGGGTGGCGCGCGCGCCTTTTCCGCCGATGTAATAACGATGTGCATAGTGGAAGGCGAAACGCGTGTGAACCAGTAGCCAGGAAAATCCCAACGCCAGAAAAGAAAGCGCGACGTGCAACATTTTTTTCCATTCCGGCAAGCCGTGACCGCTTTTGTACATGAATGCCAGCGCGGCAACACTGACGCTCGCTGCGCCCAGGACGATCAGCAATATTGTCAGGCTGCTTTGTCTCTTGCTGGTGCTGAGCCGGGTGGCTTCAGCATCGGCACCAGCTATGGTAGCCCAGGCCAGTAACAGGTACAGTCCGGCAGCCGCGTCCCAACTGGCGATGGTACGTGTATCCAGCAAAGCAGCGGGAAGCATGAAAAACACCACGACACCAACCAGGCAGGCCAAAACAAGCCGATGCCGGGCGTTAAGTTGTTCTATCCAGTGTTTGAAATGAGCGCTCATGCTGCTTTATATGGGATACAGTGCTGAAGAGTACATGTTTTTTCGTTTAGAGAAAATAAGTCGTATGGAGTAATGCCGATATTGAAAAATCCTGCAAGTCCTTGTGAAAACGTATCAGGTTTTTGACGGCATGCGGGCATGCGGGTAAGCTTCAACGCCTGTTCTTCTGGAGTAAGCATAGTGTCCGACAAGCTAGTAATGATGTTGTTGACCATCAGTCCTGACCAGCCCCACTTGTGCGGCACGCCCTTCTTTCAGGCGGCTTCGGCAGCTGCGATGGATGTCGAGGTGGAAATATATTTTGCCAGCAGTGCTACCCGGCTTCTTGTTCGCGGTGTTGCCGAGGAAATCCACCCTTCTGACAACAAGGAAAAATCGGTATATGGTTTCATGCAGGATGCGGCACAGCTCGGGGTGAAGTTTTTTGCCTGTGGCGGTGCGCTTGCTGCCTATGCCATCACTCCGGAATTATTGATTCCTGAGTGTACCGGCGTCGCGGGTGGAGCGACTTATATCTGCCGGGTAATGGATGATGAATGGAAATCGATTACTTACTGATTTTCGGCGGATCGATGGCCTACGAATAGCTGAACCCGGATAAAAGCGGCTTCCAGGTCTTCGAATATGGTAGCTGCTTCGTCCCAGTCTGCAGCTTTGATAGCCTGCTCAATTGTGCCGCATAGCAATTGCATCTCACTAGCGGCGATGTAGGCTGATGCGCCCTTGATTTCGTGTGCAGCACGAGCGCTACTGGTTGACTGTTCCTGTATGCCGTTGCCTAATTTATTGAGTAGCGTTGCAGTGCTGGTGCAATACAGATCAAGCAGATCGGAAATCAAGGCTGCATCCAGTTGACAGTTTTTTTCCAGTACTGACATATTTACCGGATTGCTGTTTACCTCGGGCTCAATATGAGGCCGGATCGTTTTTTGCGTTGTTGAATGGTTAAGCCAGCGTGAAAGCATATTGACCAGATCTTCTTCTTGCACAGGCTTGCTTAAGTAATCGTTCATCCCTGCCGCAAGGCATCGTTCACGGGCACCGCGCATGGCGTTGGCCGTCATTGCGATTATGGGTCCGGCATTCGGAATGGTTTTGCGGATTTGAACGGTTGCTTGGTAGCCATCCATTATCGGCATCTGGCAATCCATCAAGGTCATGTCATAAACGCGGGTTTTAGCAAATTCAGCAGCTTCATAGCCGTTCGTCGCGATATCGACTGATGCTCCCAGATGCCGCAATAAGTGCTGCATTACTTTCTGGTTTACGATGTTGTCTTCTGCAACGAGTATTCGTTTACCTACGAATTTCGATTTGTCTGCGGATGTCAGTGAAGCCAGGTTCGCGGTTGGGGTGGTCGGTTCAGCCCTGAGTAATGGAAGGGTGAAATGAAATGAACTACCTTGTCCTGCTACACTGTCTACGCCGATGTGTCCTCCCATCATTTCTACCAACTGTTTGCAAATTGCCAAGCCAAGACCTGCACCGCCATATTTGCGGGTAGTGGATCCATCTGCTTGCGAAAACGAGCGGAACAAACGGCTCTGGCCTTCAGTTGATATACCGATACCACTATCTTTAATTACGATAGTGACCCAGTAAATTGAGTCAGAGGGGTGTTCTTGGCGGGCACTAACAGCGATATGTACTGATCCGATATGCGTAAATTTAAGCGCATTATCAACCAGATTGGAAAGAATTTGATGCAATCTGTTAGGGTCGCCTTGCACTTGTTCGGGGACATTCGGGGCAATGCTGCAATCAAAATTGAGTCCCGTTTGTTCGGCTTGGCTGACGAATAGCCCGGCGATTTCAAGAACAGTTTCATGTAAATTGAAATTGATTGATTCGATATGGAGTTTGCCCGCATCAATCTTGGAGAAATCCAGAATGTCATTAATGACAGTCAACAAGCTTTTGCCTGAATTGTAAATGGCCTGTGCATATTCTTGTTGTTGAGGGCTTAACGTCGTTTTGAGCATGAGATTAGCCATTCCGATGACGCCATTCATCGGTGTGCGAATTTCATGACTTACATTTGCGACGAATTCGGATTTGAGGCGTACGGCTTCAACTGCCGCATCATGTGCTTCTTTCAAACGGTGCTCGGCGAACTTGCGTTCAGTAATGTCACGCATAATGGCCTGTATCACACGTTTTCCATCAAGAATCATGGTATGCAAGGCAATTTCAGCTAAAAATTCGCTCCCATCCTGGCGCAGTCCCGCCCATTCAAAGAAGGCATAGCCTTCCGTCCGTGCTTTTGTTACATAGTCATTGGCATGTTGTTCTGCCGTGCGGCCACTGGGTTGAATAGGGGCCCCCAATTGATAAGGCTGACACGCAATGAAGTCATGAACATGCATCATGCCAAACATTTTTAATGTGGCTGCATTGCAATCGGTAAAGCCCTCCTCACCCATAATTACAATGGCATCTGTGTTTGTTTCAAACAAGGTCTGATATTTGAGTTTCTGTTTTTGCAGTTCACTTGTCTGGTATGTAGTACGGCGCACTGCTACAACAGAGATTAAGAGACCGATCAAACCGGCAAGACTACTCATAACAATCATTAACATGCGCGTTCGCCGATAAGCGTCAACGGCGTCTACGGCTGCATCTGCGTTGGCCTCGCGCTGTAAATCAAGCAAGCTGTCGAGTTCCTTTACAAGCTTTTTCTGAGCGGGGATGGCATTACTTTGCAGGAGTTTTAATGCCGCGCCATTTTCTCCATTCAATGCCAGGTCGACAGTTTTCATAACGAGAGGTTGGGCATGATCGGCAGAGGTCTGTACCCGTGCCAAAACTTTTTTCTCTCTGGAATTTAAACTGCTCAATGTGATTGCTTGCATGGCTTGAAGGAACCGCACCCCATAATTATGGAAATCATAGAGTTCGTCGTTTTGTTCAAATGGTGCGGTGTTGAGTACCAGAGAATGCATGGTAATAATGCGGTCACGAAGCGCATCTCGCATGATATTGACTAGCTCGGTTTTGTAATCATTGACGGTAACAATGGCGACAAGCCGATTATTTATTGCCTCCATTTGATTCAAGCCTAGCAGGGTAATCCCTACCATGAGGCTTAATATCAATGCGAAGCCCAGAGCTAAATCGAATTTAATACTGCGTAAATTCACGTGGCGAAGCCTGGAAGAGCATGGACTATGCGCGAAGGTGGAAATGTAGTCATTTTTCTAGGAAAAAATGATTGTTAACGAATCGCAGGCAAAGGCACAGTGAGCAGTCGACGCGCACCTTCAAAGCGTTGCGCCCAGTATTTTTCTTGCATATCTGAAATCATCACGCTACTGCTTTGAGTACTTGGGGCATGAATGAACCGATGATCTCCAAGATAAATGCCGACGTGTGAAAATGCGCGTTTCATGGTACGGAAGAAAACGAGATCGCCCGGACGCAAATTTCGTTCGCTGATATGTTCACCTGTCTCGCTGATTTCGCTGGCGCTCCGAGGTAATTGCAAACCGGCGACATTGTTGAATACGTAACGTACGAAACCGCTGCAATCCATACCGGTTTGGGGTGAGTTGCCGCCGTATTTATATGCAGTGCCGATCAGGCTTACCGCGTAAAAAAGCAAATCGGCACGCTCCCCACTGATGGAAGCGTGGGCGGGTGCTGCTTCGTTGTCGGCTTCATCCGCGTATGCCGGATGGAACGCAGACAGACTTAAACTGACCAATATGAATAAAAGAATGCGCATGGATATGAAATCTAATGAATTTCTGTGCTCCGGTAAAGAAAAAATCATCATTTCGACAGATTAACGGCTAATATTAAATCGTATTTAGGACATCGGGAGCGTGTTATGGACGCACATAGTATTCCTGTAGAGACGCTGGAAACCATCAAGCAAGAGGCCAGACAGGCCGGAGCAGACGGATTGGATATCCACGCGCGCATCCATGAAATCACACTGCGGGCGCTTGAGCAAAGAAAATTGAGCGTGAATGAAATCAAGGCCGTGCTGGCATCCGTGAGCGCCGGTATCAATCTTGGACTGGCGGAGCGTGGAGGTGATATTACCCAATCCTTGCGTGAGGCAATAAATGGCATGGATCAGGCAGTGGTCAAGTTTGCACAATCCACGCAACTCATGATCCAGGAGATGCTTGGCAATGGCCGGGAATTTCGTACGGGCGAGTTGCAGCAATCCCTGCAGGCATTGCGCGAGACGGAGCGAATGCTGATGGATGCGCTGCGTCAGGCGGCCACCACGAGTACAGACTTGCTGGTAGTGGAAACCAACCGCGTAGCCAGCCATCTTAAAGCAAGTGGTTCGGATGCCGGTGGTCAGGCACGAGAGACACTTTCCTTGCTTGTCACCCGGTTAAGAGCCACCGCGCATGCGGCTAAAACCAGTGCCGGGTTGGCAGTCCGTGATGTAAGCAGCCGCATGGCTTTGGTCGCCAGTGGCGTTTTGACCGGGGCAGGTGAGGCATTACGCAACAAGGCAAAATAAATTAACCCGCAGGATCCATAACGATAATTATGCTTTGGGAGACTATCGGCGTCGTTCGCGACCTGCCGCGCTTGCAGGAAATCGCTACGGTCATGATTCGTTATGGCTGGGGCGACATGGTGCGTGCACTGGGCATTGGTACCGTATTGGAGCGTGCCGGCCGTATTCTTCACTGGCATAGCGGTTCAGAAAACAATCAGCAAGAACCTGCCGTACGAATCAGACTGGCGATGGAGGAGTTGGGCCCCACCTTCATCAAGCTGGGGCAATTATTTGCGACGCGCGTCGATGTCTTTCCACCGGCGTGGATTGCAGAGTTCGAGAAGCTGCAATCCAAAGTCCCCCCCGTCCCGTTTGCTGAATTGGCACCACATCTTGAGGCTGCGCTGGGCTTTCCTGCGACTGAAATTTTCCTTGAGCTGGATATCGACGCTTTTGCGGCAGCCTCGATTGCACAGGTGCATCGGGCCAAATTGCAGGATGGGACCCCGGTCATTCTCAAAATCAGGCGCCCCGGCATCGAGAAAAAAATCGAAGCAGACCTGCGCATCATGCAACACATCGCCCGTCTCGCAGAACAGGAAATTCCCGATGCACACAGGTACCAGCCGGTCATGATGCTGGCACAGTTCCGGCGTTCGTTGCGGCGCGAGCTTGATCTGTTGATGGAAGCCCACAACATCGAACGCTTTCGTACCAATTTTGCAAATGATGAAACCGTGCATATTCCCAAGGTATATTGGGATTACACCAGCGAAATAATGAATGTGCAGGAGGAGCTGGTCGGGGTGCCTGGTACACGCCTGGTTGAAGCAACCGCTGCCGGCCTGGATTTGCCCGTGCTGGCCGCACGCGGTGCCGATGCGGTCCTGAAGATGATCCTGGTGCATGGGTATTTTCATGCCGACCCCCATCCCGGCAATGTCATCTATTTGCCGGGTAATCGTGTCGGCATGATTGACTTTGGCATGGTAGGGCGGCTTTCCGAATATCGCCGCAACCAGATCGTGAATTTACTTGACGCAATTACCAACAAGGACGAAGAGGGGATGCTGGCTGTCGTGCTAAATTGGACCGAAGACGGCAGGGTTGATGAGGCCAAGCTTGGCTATGATGTGTCAGAGCTGGTATTCAATTATGACAACTTGCGGCTCAAGGACGTCAAGATTGGCCCCTTGCTGACCGACATCACCACCGTCATCCGCGAGAATGGTCTGGTGTTGCCAGCCGATATGGCCTTGTTGTTCAAGGCGCTGATTACCCTGGAAGGACTCGGCCAACAGCTTGATCCGCATTTCCATATGGTGGATCATCTGGCCCCCTTCGTGCGTGGCGTGATCACCGAGCGGTATAAGCCAGCAGCGCTCATCAAGCGTGGCCGGAAAAATATCAAAGAAGCCCTGGAGGTTGTTTCGGGCTTGCCGCGCGACATGGCGAAACTGTTACGTGAAGCGCGACACGGCCGCCTGCGTATCGACCTGGACCTGAAACGCCTCGACCAGTTCGGGCATCAGCTCGACCGCGCCAGTAGCCGCATCACAATGGGTATACTCACCGCAGCGCTGATCATCGGCTCATCCATCGTCATGACCGTACCGGGGTGGCGCTTCCTCGGCATCGTGGGTTTTCTGCTGGCTTTTTTAAACAGTATTTGGGTAATATTTTCGATCTGGCGCTCCGGCAAACATTAAATCCGGATAATTTACCGTTTACCTAAGGCCCCATACCCCCTATAATTCGCGCCTACGCCGGCATAGCTCAGTTGGTAGAGCAGTTGATTTGTAATCATCAGGTCAGGGGTTCGACTCCTCTTGCCGGCACCAGAATTCCCTCCAAAGAAGTTCTAAAAAAGCTATAAACCTTGAGTCAATTTGGTTTATAGCTTTTTTTCGTTTAGATAACGAACCCCGTATCCATCGTGATTTCCGCGCCTGAGTGATACCTGACCCAGCGCACGCTGGTTGACCAGTTTCATCGGCACAGACAAAATCTCCATGCCGCCAGCCTGAGCAACCTGTCGGTGATCCTGGCTAAAGACAGTGCGACAGCGCCGAGCGAGTGAACAGTGAAAGAAGCGGGGGGAGGGCGAATTGCCCGGCGGTTGGGAATGCCCGTTGAATGGTCCAAGAACCGCCCGGAGTCCCTCTGTTCCGTTCGCCCTGAACTGGTCGAAGGCATCACCACGAACAGATTGAACCCGTGTTTCCTTAAACATCCGCGCCGAACGTAATGAATAAAGATTGGACCGTGCCGGATCAACCCACCTCGGAAAAAGAGTTCTATGTACACAACTAGTTGCTTGCACCACCGCACGCGCACCTTGATACATGCAATCGCGCTGTTGTTGATTGCATTGGGTCTGTTTCCGATACAGGCCAATGCAGCAGATTCATTGGCGCCACCTTGGCAAGGTGTTTGGCAAGGCACACTAGGCAAGCAGAAAGTGACAGTGTGCCTTGCCGAAAAGGGCAAATCCGCCTACCGCTATCAACGCTATCAGACTGATATCCCGTTATCACCCCACGGCAACGAATGGGAAGAAACAGTCCATGGCGTCGTCAGCGGCATATGGACATTGGCGGAGGCGCACGGCGACGAACTTGAAGGCCATTGGCGCAATCCAACATCACAAAGCACATTGCCCATTCGCTTGAAAAAAGCAGCAGACGTGAACGGTTCAGCGCCTTGCGAATCGAGTGGCTATAAAAGCGGGCTGAATGAAGTTTCTCCGCAAAGCAACATAGGCATACCCGGATTGGAAAATGTCCGCGATATAGCCGCTTCTAACCACAAGGCATGCGCAGTATTAAAGGATGGGAATGTTAAATGTTGGGGAATGGCAGATTCACAAAACAAGCTAACGCTGGATGATCTGCATCGTAGCGATGTTGATGCCATTGCAATGGCTACGGCCGGGGATGTTTTATGCACGGTCTCTCGCGACAAGACGGTCAACTGTAATGGTCGTCCACTCGGCAATGTGAGCTTTGATAATTTTGGTCACTCAGGCCCTGTAGCCGTTGTTTCCCCCAGTGCAGAATTCGTTTGTGTCCTGGGCAGCGATGGCCGAGTCCAATGTGCTGGAGACAATAGCAACGGCCAACTTGGCGACGGATCAACCACAAGCAGTCAAAAGCCTGTATTTGTGAAAGGTTTGAATAATGCAAAATCGATTGCATTGGGTTGGGAAAGCGCGTGCGCGGTATTGAATAATGGTCATGTGAAATGCTGGGGCCGCGACTTTTTATCCGGCAAGGTTTTAAAACCCTCTGATATTCGTGGCGTGAGCAATGCAAAATCGGTTGTTGTCGGCGGTAATTATGCATGCGCTCTACTCCAGAATGGGACCGTAAAATGCTGGGGACACAATGAAAATGGTCAACTGGGTAATGGTGTTCCAGATTCGAGGATCTTGCCAGTCAGCGTGCTTTATTTAAAAGATGCAGAAACGATACTTCAAAATGATAGAGGAAATACCTGTGGAGTGTTGCGAACTGGCGGAATCAAATGTTGGGGTGTGTCATTTGGCGACGCAGTTGACCATGCAAGTGTTGCTAGCGATATTGAAGGGGTTTCTCATGCAACATCTTTGGCTATGAGTAGTATATTTATTTGCGATATTGCACAAAATAAAACAGTTAAGTGCGGCAATTTTGATTCGCCATTTATGTACAAAATCATGGAGCTAGGTGATGTAATAAAACTTGTGGGGAGCAGTGAGACTTACATGTGTGCCCTATTAGGCAACGGTCACGTAAAATGTTGGAATTCATTTCATATAAGTAATCCAAATGTTCCGGGTTCAGTAATTTTTGAAGGTGAGCCGCTGAGGTAAACTGAAAAAAATGAGCACCCATTGGGAAGGCGCGAACCCTACCGACCACAACGCAGACCAGCCATGGCTGGCACTGACCCACGGCGTCGACAGTCAAGACCAGGCCCCCGGCATTGCGCAGAACATCAATACCCTTGCCGGCGCGCAATACACCTTCAGTT
>JAZKBM010000016.1:0-38275 GCA_040388645.1 Pseudomonadota bacterium | reverse complement strand
TTCGGACTCCTTCTGCAAGAACAATAAGGTGTCCGTGAAATGGGGTCAACTTCAACTTCAGTATGAAATTATCGGGAAAGTAATTTGCGAAACCGATTCTCTAGACGATATCGCGCTTACTTCGTTGGTAAAGGCATTGGAAAAACTCGTCGAAGACAAAGACAAACTCGCACAAATGATCGCTAGGAAGAGGGCTGGTAGCTTCTCGTGGAACGAAACGCTGCAAGACTTACTCAAAGCAGAGCGTTAATGGTACGGGCGATTGATCGCGACTTTGAATCATTAAATTCTTTCTTAGAAGGTTACACTCTTAGAGAAATTGGGCATAACGTCGAACAGGTGAAAATTGTAAAAGCTGCGCACAAAAGCTACTTACCATTCTTACAGTTTTGGGCTATTTGTTCAGACGAAACTGCCAAAAATAATTTCTCTATTTTTAGCCAGCCAGTACTTACAGAATCACAGGAATTTTCTCATTTACGTGAGGCAGTTTCAGATATTGGAAGTGGGCTATTTTGCTGCCTGCATGGAGCCTACAAGCCAGGCCACATGGCTCTTCGAAGCAGTATAGAAAACTATTTACGCTTTTCGTCTGGAGCTTTCGATAAAACCGGTATAACAACGACCAGCATTTACGAATTATTTGATATTGCGAGGAAAACGGATCCTTTCTACGGTAACCGCGAAATTTATTTGGACCGATTGCGCAGTAGTTATGTCGAACTCTGCAAGTTTAGCCACTCGGCTTCATTGGCGCATATGGCAGGCATTCATGCGTTAGCTCACTTTCCTGCATTTGATACCCGAGCCTTCCAAGGATGGCTAGCTTTCGCAAAAAAATGTATGAGTGCAATGGCTACAGTAACTTTCATTGGGCAACCCTCTCTGTACCTCAATGCCCACTTTAAAGCTCAAGAATTGATTGACCTATTGATCCCGACGAATGTCAGACTGAGTCTTCTAAACGGTAAGTGTGCTTAAGGGAACATCCCGATAATTCCACGCCTCATTGATGCCAACTTCAAAGTTGGACTACAATAAATAATCCAGCGCCCAAATTTATCCGAATTGGCCAGCCAATCAAGACAGTAGCGGCACAGCTTTCCAGTCCCCAGATTCATCTGTTCGGGCGCGCCGAATTCAAACAGGAACCACGACAATCTAGTTACAAAATTTGTCCGAACCGGTGAACCAGAACGTAATAAAAAAGGCGCTTAATTGCGCTTTTTTATTTTAATTCACCATCATCTGCTGTTTATTGTTGCTCAAATTAGGTCAGTACCCCATACAAAATCAAGATAACTGATAAACATGAGGCGGCCGATTTAATCGGGATAGTAGCGAAACCTCATTCAGCCCCTGCCTGTCAGGCATGACCAGTGGGTAAGTGAATCGTAAGGTTCAAACGATACAATTGCCGGATGTTCGCTACTTTTCGGTAACCTCCCGTGTACTTATCTGGCTTTTTTAAATACTTTGCCAAAAACACTTTCAATGGCGAATGACATTGACCGCGCCCAGTTTTTGGCCGGGGGCGATTATGCGGTGCTGGCGATCCACGGTCTGCGCAGTACTCCGTTGGAACTGCAACCCTTACTCAAAAGCCTGCATAAATCCGGGTTTACTGTCGATGCTCCCCATCTATCTGATTATGGATTCTCTTCCCTGCCTTGTAACGGAACATGGCGTGATTGGTTAGCCGAGGCGCTTGCCCGCTTCGATATACTTTCCGCCCAATATAGCCGAGTCGCGGTCTGCGGGTTGAGCATGGGTGCTACGCTGGCATTGGCAGTAGCCGCCGAGCGCAAAGAATCCGTTGCCTCGGTCGGGGCGTTATCAACCACCTTGTATTACGATGGCTGGAACACGCCCTGGTATCGTTTTTTGAGTCCGCTCGGCTATTTCACACCACTCCGGCATCGCATGGTGATCCGTGAAACGTCGCCCTTCGGTATCAAGAATGCACGTTTGCGTGAATGGATTGAACGCCAGGTCGCCGCAGGGCCGATTTCGGCAGTCGGTGCTTCTGCGCTTTCATTGCCTGCTTTGCATGAGGCAGAAAAACTGATGCGATATACGCGCCGGCATTTGTCACAGGTAGTGGCGCCCACGCTGATATTACATTCCAGCGAAGATGATATTGCCAGCCTGAAAAGCGCCTATCTGGTGCAACACCGGGTCCGGGCACCCGATGTGCGCCTGGTGCAGATGCATGACAGCTATCACATGATTACGCTGGACAATGAGCGCGACTATGTTGCTTCGCTTACTGTGGATTTTTTCCAATCCAGTGGCAATACATTACAATCCTTTGCGCCTGCTATTCCGGCCCAGCTGATAACCACAGGAAAACAACTGTGAACGACACCGAAAACCGCCTATATGACATGCTGGCGCAGCAGCTTGCGATTCCCCGCGAAGGCATTACACGCGATACGACGCTGGAACAAATCGGGCTCGACTCTTTGGCCACGATAGAATTCATGTTCCAGATCGAGGATAGCTTTGACATTCGCTTCGATCAAACCGGTGCACCGCCGATCACCGTGGGTGACGTACTCGATCAGGTCACCGCAAAACTTGAGCATGACTGAATTGCAACGTGTCGTTGTTACCGGGATAGGCGTGGTCTCCCCGGTGGGCAACTGGCCCGGTCCTTTTTTCGACAATGTCGCCGCCGGCAACTCCGGCATACGCCGGCTTCCCGTAGGTGAACCTGCCGCGCCTGTACAGATTGCAGCCTGGATCGATGCCCCTATCGATGACGGCAGCAAGGGCGCCCCACCTGATCGGGTCACACAATTGGCGCTGGCCGCGAGTCGTTATGCGCTGGCCGAGGCGGGGTTGCTTGATCACTCCGAATGGCTCACGGAAATGGGCATTCATCTAGGCACGGGCTCAGGTGCCAGCGCCACGACCGACCAGGCGTTTTATCGGCTTTACGGCGAAAAGCGCGACCGTCTCGCGCCGATGACCTTGCCACGCGGTATCAATAACGCAGCGGCATCCGAGTTGGCGATCCGTTTCGGCCTGACTGGCGTCAACAATACCTATTCAATCGCGTGCGCCTCATCCAGCAGCGCCATTGGCGAAGCGCTGCGCGCCATTCGTCACGGTTACAGCGAACGCATCCTGGCTGGTGGCAGCGAAGCATTGCTCACCTACGGTATTCTGCATGCCTGGGATGCGCTACACGCCCTGGCGCCGCCTGATGCTCACGTCGAGGCATCCTGCCGCCCTTTTTCGTCCGATCGCAACGGTTTGGTCCTGGGTGAAGGTGCTGCATTTCTGGTGCTGGAAAGCCTGACTTCGGCCAAGGGTCGCGGTGCAACTATCCTGGCGGAGTTGGCTGGCTACGGCACGTCTTGTGATGCGACACATATTACCCACCCGACATCAGCCGGTCAGGTCAAGGCGATTCGCCAGGCATTATCCGATGCCGGACTTGAGCCGGACATAATCGACTATATCAATGCACATGGCACTGGCACGCCTGCCGGCGATGCTGTCGAAGCGCAATCACTGCGCACTGTGTTTGGCGAACATTTGTCCGCGCTGCCGGTAAGCTCGACCAAGGCAGTGCACGGCCATTTGCTGGGTGCCGGTGGCGCAATCGAGTTGGCCATTGCAATTCTCGCCATGCAAAAAGGCGTGATCCCGCCTACGGCGCACTGCCGGATACCCGATTCCAGCCTGGGTATCGATATGGTTGCAGAACGCATGCGCCAGCAAGCCCTCGATACGGTTCTTTCCAATTCCTTCGCGTTTGGCGGCAGCAATTCCGTGCTGATCGCACGCAGATATGAAGGCCATCCCACCTGTTTCTGAACGGATTTACCCGAACTCCCCTCGGCTCAACCACATAAACATTACAAACCGACGTTTTCAGTCAAATAAACGACGATCGTCACCTCCACTTTATTTGCGTGTAAAATAGCCCGCTGTTTGCTCCCGCTGGTCAGGCCAGTGGGTATTCAAAATACTTCATTCTTGCCCCAAATTGGCTGATTGGTCCGGGCAAGACATATCCCTCAGGAGAGATACCAGACATGACTTCTACGGGAACGATTCTCGTTGCTATCGACGGTTCCAGGAATTCCATTATTGCAGCCGGCGCTGCTGCCCAAATGGCGAAAATGCTTGGTGCCCATCTGGGCCTGCTACACGTCCTGGATTCTCCTCCCTTCGCTTTTTGGGCGGGCGTTCAGGAACAGATGAAAGACGACATCCGCCATCAGGCTGAAGCTACGCTAAAAAATATCTCCGAAAAAATCAGTGCCGCCTGCAATATCATTCCCGAGTTCTATCTGATCGATGGCGTTCCCGAAGAAGAGATTCTGCGCGTCGTCAATGAAGACGACAAAATTCTGATGGTGGTGATCGGTCGCGCTGGCATTGCCACCGAGAAAAAAGCGCACCCCGGCCTGCGCAAGGCTTCGGGCCGTCTCGGAACCAGGCTTTCCGAATTATTGCCCATTCCGGTGGTCATTGTTCCCCCCGATATCGCCCCTAACAGAATATGCCCAGCCATGGCTCCCGAGGCTGGAGATTCTGAGTAAACCAGCACCAACCTATAAAATAACAGGCATATAGTTTATGGACATTTTTCTTCCCATCGCGCACATGGATGTCAACCTCTGGTTGATCCTGTTTTTTGGCGGCATTGTCGGCTTTCTTTCAGGGCTGGTCGGCGTTGGAGGCGGTTTTCTGATTACACCGCTGCTTATTTTCATAGGGGTACCGCCCATCGTCGCGGTCGCTACCGGTGCGGCTCAAATTGCCGGCACGTCTGCAGGCGGCAGTTATGCCCACTGGCGACTGGGCAATATCGATTTCAAAATGGGTATTCTGTTGCTGTGCGGGAGCTGGCTTGGCGGTGGCGGGGGCGTGTATCTTGCCAAGCTGTTACAAGCCAGCGGTCAGTTCGGCAATATCGTGACGTTCCTGTATGTCGGCCTGCTCGGTTTCATTGGTTCCAGCATGCTGATTGAATCCCTCAGCGCAATCCGCCATGCCGGCACTGTCGTCAAGAAAAAAGAAGGCGGATTGGGCGCCAAACTTGCCGTGTGGATGGAAAACCTGCCTGGTCAGATGAATTTCCCCACCTCCGGATTACGTGCTTCGGTTGTGCTTATTTTCATTTTAGGCGGCGCGGTCGGCGTGTTGACCTCACTGATGGGCGTCGGTGGCGGCTTCGTCATGGTGCCGGTGATGATTTACATGCTTAAAATGCCGACCAAAATCGTCGTCGGCACATCGCTGTTCCAGCTATTGTTCACGACGGCGGCGGTGGCTGTCATGCAGGCTGGCGTCAATCACGCCGTAGATCCTTTCCTGGCCCTGATCCTGATTTTCGGTTCAGCATTCGGCACTCAGTGGGGCACCAAACTGGGCATGAGACTGCCTGGGGAAAAATTACGCCTTATTCTGGCGCTGGTCGTCGTGGCCGTCGCCGCGAAAATGCTGATCGGGCTATTGATTACACCCCATGAGGTTTACTCCATGACGAGGTCCGCAGTATGAAATACGTGACTCTGCTTCTTGCCTTTATCGCCTTCTCACTGCAGGCTGGTTTTTCAGCAGCCGAAGACAATCTCATCACCCAACTCGACTCGGATCATGTCGACATCACGGCTCATTTCACTGGCGAGCAAATCCTGGTATTCGGAGCTATCGCCAATAAGGGGGATGTCATCATCAAGGTGACTTCACCTGCCCAGGATGTGGCCATGTCGCAGAAGGTGCGAAGCGGACCCATCTGGCTGGATAGCGGGCACATTTCCGTCAAAAACACGCCGGGGATCATGTACTTGCTATCCAGTCACCCAATTAACCAGATTGTGGCACCGCAAGCCTTGACAAAATATGGCTTGAATCTGCAAAGCGGATTGAGCAGCAGCGTTCTTGAAGGGTCGACGCAGGGCATGGAGGATTGGCAAACCGCGTTTCTGCGACTCAAACAATCCAAAAAGTATTACAAGGAATTCGATAATGCGGTCACCGTGGTAGGTGATCGGCTGTTTTTTGCCAAACTCACCCTCCCAGCCAAATTGCCCTTGGGCGAATATGCGTTGGATACTTACCTGGTACGTGACGGAAAGGTCACCGCACATCAATCAAGCAAGCTGGAAGTGCGCCAGGTACAGTCAGAGCTATGGGTCTCCAATTTTGCCCATCAGAACCCCTGGCTATACGGCGTCTCATTTACCTTGCTGGCCATCTTCATCGGTTTGGCGCTTGGCATACTATTGCGGCGTAACAGCAATAAAGACGGTTGATATCGTGTTGTTTTTGGACAAATTGCCGAATAGCGGCTGAGCTTAGTCAGCTGGCTTTCTGCGCAAAGAAATCCAGTACTTCCTTGAGTTCCCGGCTACGACGCATTGGCGGCAAACTTTGCCAGATGCGCCGTCCGTATGGTTTTGACAACAAGCGTGGGTCACAGATCATCAGCACGCCGCGGTCGGCTTCGTCACGTATCAATCGCCCCGCACCCTGTTTGAGGGTAATGACCGCATGAGGTAGCTGATACTCCATGAAAGCGTTACCACCTGACTGATTGATATGGCTGATACGCGCCGCCAAGACAGGATCATCCGGTGGTGCAAACGGCAGCTTATCAATCACCACCAGAGACAAAGCCTCCCCCTTCACATCCACCCCTTCCCAGAAACTTTGGCTGCCCAGCAACACGGCATTCCCCAATTGACGGAAACGCTCAAGCAGTTCGGTACGGGACTGCTCTCCCTGCATGAGGATCGGGTAATCAAGCGATTTCAGCTCAAAGGCCTGACGCAATAGGTCCTGCGCTTCTTTCATCGCGCGTAGCGATGTAAACAGCATGAACGCCCTCCCCTTGCTCGCCGCAATGACGGGTAATGCCGCTTCCACAACGGCATTGGTATAAACAGGCGTGTTGGGTTCTGGCATGTCCGGCGGCACATACAGCATGGCCTGCTGATCGTAATCAAAAGGGCTATCCCATGATGAACTGGTCGCCTCCATCAGCCCGAGCTGTTTGCGGTAGTGCGAGAAGTCACCTTTGACTGACAGGGTCGCGGAAGTAAAGATCCAGGCTCGGGCACTCCCATCAATCTGTTTTTTGAATACTTCCGCAACCGACAGGGGCGTGGTGTTGAATCCCAATGCGTGGCTGAAAGCCTCAACCCAGCGCACACTCTCGGCAGGCGCCGGCCCTTGCCATTTTGCATACATGTTTGCCAGTTCACGTCCGCGCTGCCAGCAACTTTCCAGTCCGGGTGCTCGTTGTGCCTGTGTTTCCAGATGTGCGACCAATTCATCCAGTGCCGTGCCGGCAGCTATAAAAGCGGCCTCGAATCCATGACGGCTACTTACTTTTTCAAGCGGCCAACGACCACTGTCTTCCTTAAATATCAAACGCAGATCGCGTGCCGCCTTATCCAGTTTTTGTGCTGATTCGGGCAGCGCTGCGTAATCTTTGCATGACTGAACGCCTTCCAGCCGGGTATCGCGTGCCAATTCGACCAACTGGCCGGTAGTGAGGGTTTCCCCAAAAAACAGTCCCGCAGTTTCCGGCAGCTGATGTGCTTCATCGAAAATGACCGTATTACATGCCGGCAGCAGCTCAGCAACGCCTTCATCGCGTAGCCATACATCCGCAAAGAACAGATGATGATTGACCACGACAATATCTGCTTCCAGCGCTTTTTTACGTGCTTCCAACACAAAACATTTTTTATGGTGGGGACAATCGCCACCCAGGCAATTTTCCCGGCTAGAAGTGACGTAACGCCAGATATTGGCGTCCTCGGCCACACCATGCAGTTCAGACTTGTCGCCACTGCGGCTGGATTCGGCAAAACGGTTTACTTGTTCCAGATTCGCCACATCTTCACGTGACATGAAACGGCCTTCTTCACGCGCACGTTCCAGATGATAATGGCAGACATAATTGGCCCGTCCTTTGAGCAGCGCCACCATGGCAGGCACTTTAAGTGCGTTGCGTACGCTGGGCAAATCGCGCCGGTAGAGTTGGTCCTGCAGGTTTTTGGTACCGGTCGAGATAATCACTTTGCCGCCATGCAATAAAGCAGGGGCTAGATAAGCGAGGGTCTTTCCTGTCCCTGTGCCTGCCTCGGCAATGAGTACGCCGCGGGATTCAATGGTCTGTCCAATGGCATTGGCCAGTTCCAGTTGTTGCACACGTGCACGGTAACCTGGGATAGTTGCTGCAAATACGCCCTCGGCGCTGAATACGGTGGCCAGGTCGTTCATCATGGATGGCTATTTGGATAAGAGCGCATGTTACCACGCCCTATACCCGGCTTCACCTGATGATCTGTCTTAGTAGTGCCTGAATGGCTTACTCCCCGGTTAGAAACCGGGGAGGTAATGACAACGGAATGAACTTAACCGAATATTTCCTTAAAAATCCGCCACCCAGGTCTGGGTACGAAGCATGGCACGAATACGGGCTACTGATTGTCCGTGCAATTGACACACACGTGACTCGGATACACCCATTACCACGCCAATTTCCTTGAGGTTCATTTCCTGCTCGTAATATAGCCCCATCATCTGTTTTTCACGCTTGGGCAAGCGGCTGATCGCATCAATCACCGCACCCTTGAAACCGTGATCAATCATGCACTGCAAAGGATCGCTTGAAGTATCCATATGATTCCGGTCAAGGAAATTGGAATGCCCGCCAGCCTCGTGAAAATCTTCGTAATACAGTAACTGGTGCCCACCGCCTTCGCACAGCATAAGCTGGTACTCGGCCAGCGTCATTTTGAGATGTTTGGCAATTTCTGTCTCTCGCGGTGCACGTCCCAGGCGTTGCTGCAAGGCACTGATGGCCACCTCGATTTTACGCATGTTCTGACGGGCAGTACGTGGCATCCAGTCGTTGCTGCGCAGTTCATCCAGCATGGCACCGCGGATGCGCTGTACAGCGTATGTTTCAAACTGGGCACCGTTGGTTTCTTCATAGCGGTTTACCGCATCCAGCAAGCCCATCATACCGGCTTGCACCAGATCGTCCATTTCAACGCTGGGCGGCAATTTTGCTTTCATGTGATAGGCCAGGCGCTTCACCAGGATGGCGTGTTGCGCTATATGATTATTTTTACTGGCTGTTTGTGTGATGGCTGGCATGATTAACCTCCCTCATAAATCTTACCGAACAGATCAGAACCGGGGAGACGCAAAAGGCTGGCACGAACAGGCAGCAATTATGCTGCACTCGCCGCAAGGCGTACCGTGCTCAGGAGCATTACGCCCTCCCTAGGCTGTCTAATTCGGTCCAACAGTGGTATCACTGGTTGTACGAATATTGGCGTTTATTTTTGTAATCGGAAATCAGCGCAGCACGGTATTTTACGTAGGTAATGACCGCCTTTTTCTTGTAAGGGTTTGTCTTACACCCCCAATATTTTTCTTTTTTTAATTCTTTGAATGCGTGGCTACAAAATTTTTAATTTGTTCTGTATCTGCAGGCATTTTTTCAAAACGCTGGGACAGTTGTTCCATATCCTGCATACTGGCCGGGCGTTCCGGACTGCATCCAAGCGCTTCGTGAATGGCATCTTCAAATTTGGCAGGCAAGGCGGTTTCCAGGCACAGCATGGGCGTCCCCGGCTCATGATATTCCAGTGCGACCTTGACGCCATCCGCAGTGTGAGTATCAATCATGACCCCATATTTTTCCCAGGTATCACGAATGGTTTCCATGCGATTGGCATGATTACTGGAGCCGGATACCAATCCGTAATCTGCTATTTTTTCAAACAAGCCATCCTGATTGAGATCAAATGCCCCACCCTGTTCGACCGCACTCCACCAATTGCGTAATTTTTCACTATCACGGCCACTCAGATCGGCAATAAAACGCTCGAAATTAGATGCTTTTGATATGTCCATTGACGGACTGCTGGTGTGATAGGTATTGGCTGCACCACGAGGACGATAAATACCTGTTTTGAAAAATTCATCGAGCACATCATTTTCGTTGGTTGCAACGATCAGATGTTTGATTGGCAGCCCCATCATACGTGCGATGTGGCCAGCGCAGACATTGCCGAAATTACCCGATGGAACTGAAAAATTGACCAGTTGGTCGTTGCTGTGCGTCGCGGCAAAGTAGCCCTTGAAATAGTACACAATTTGCGCAGCAACACGTCCCCAGTTGATGGAATTAACGGCACCTATTTTGTACTGTGCCTTGTAGGCATGGTCGTTGGACACGGCTTTGACAATGTCCTGACAATCATCAAACACACCTTCCACAGCAATATTGAAAATATTATCGTCTTGCAATGAAAACATCTGCGCGGTCTGAAAGCGGCTCATCTTTCCGTATGGCGAAAGCATGAACACGCGAATGCCTTGCTTGCCGCGCATTGCGTATTCAGCGGATGAGCCGGTATCCCCCGAAGTCGCGCCGAGAATATTGATTTCTTGTCCGGTTTTGTCGAGCACATACTCGAACAAGTTACCCAGCAGTTGCATTGCCATGTCCTTGAATGCCAGTGTGGGTCCGTTGGACAGGCATAACAGATGAACACCCGGTTCCAGGGTATGCAGCGGTGTAATATCTGCCGGGTCTTCATCCGGACGTGCGTTGCAATAGACCTCTGCCGTGTAGGTCTTATCAATAATGGCGCGCAGGTCATTCGCAGGAATATCATCGGCATAGCGCGACAATATTTCATACGCCAGTTCACGGTAATTCATATCGCGCATGCGCGTTAGATCATCCATGGAGAATCGTGGATAAGTCTCTGGCAAATACAAGCCGCCATCCTGCGCAAGACCACCAAGCAGTATTTCGGTGAAAGTTTGTGCAGGCGCTTTGCCGCGCGTGCTGATATAACGCATGACCATGTTATTTACCTCAGAAGCCTGTTTGCTGGTCTCTTAAAATTCATTTGCCCAGTTGTTCTACACGAATCCGTGCAATTTTTCCGCAAATCGCCGGCAGTGCTTCAATTTTTGCCATGGCTGCATTAATGTTCTTTTCAATGCTTTGATGGGTGAGCATGATGATATCCACTTGCTCCTCCCCTTCATGCGGTTCTTTTTGCATCATCGCATCAATCGAGATATCCAGATCAGCCAGAATACGCGTGACATCAGCCAGCACTCCGGGTTTGTCCAGTGCGCGCAAGCGCAAATAATATGCCGTACGTACTTCATCCATTGGCAGAATGGGTTCATCAGACAATGCGTCCGGCTGGAATGCCAAATGCGGTACCCGATTATGCGGATCAGCAGTGTGCATGCGCGTAACGTCCACCAGATCGGCAACCACTGATGATGCGGTAGGCTCGGCACCGGCGCCGGCCCCATAGTACATGGTCGCCCCCACCGCATCACCCTTGACCAGCACAGCGTTCATTGCGCCATCTACGTTGGCAATCAGGCGGCGTTCAGGAATCAACGCAGGATGTACACGCAACTCGATCCCCTTGGGCGTGCGTTTTGTAATTCCCAATAGCTTGATACGGTAACCCAGTTGTTCCGCATATTTCACGTCATCGCCGGTAAGCTTGGTGATACCTTCAATATAAGCTTGGTCGAATTGCATGGGGATACCGAATGCAATCGCCGACATGATAGTCAGTTTGTGCGCAGCGTCCACGCCTTCCACGTCGAAAGTGGGATCGGCCTCTGCGTAGCCCAGGCGTTGCGCTTCTTTCAACATTTCGTCGAAACCGGCACCCTTGTCGCGCATCTCGGTCAGAATAAAATTGGTGGTACCGTTAATGATCCCGGCGATCCATTCGATACGATTGGCGGTGAGACCTTCACGAATTGCTTTAATGATCGGAATGCCGCCGCCTACTGCCGCCTCGAAAGCGACCATTACGCCTTTTTTCTGGGCTGCGGCAAAAATTTCGGTACCGTGATTGGCAATCAATGCCTTATTGGCCGTGACGACATGCTTGCCATTGTCGATCGCCATCAGGATCAGATCTTTGGCCGGACTAATCCCCCCCATCATTTCGACGACGATGTCGATATCCGGGTTATCCACCACGGAAAAAGGATTATTGGTAAGCACCAAGCCATCCGATGCGTAGGGTTTGGCCTTTTCGAGATCGCGCACCGCAGCCATGATCACGCGTATCTCGCGCCCCGCACGACGGGTGATTTCTGTTGCATTGCGACGCAACACAGTGAGCGTGCCACCCCCGACGGTACCCAAGCCCAGCAGACCTACATTCATTGGTTTCATTGCATTTTTTCCATTATTGTCAGCTGGCTGAACCATGCTGTTTACGATAGCGTTCAAGATATCGCGCTATGCGCTCGATTGCCTCGCGCAGATGATCTTCATGGGGAAGGAAAACCACCCGGAAATGATCCGGCTGGTGCCAATTGAAACCGCTACCCTGTACCACCAACACCCGTTCTTTTTCCAGCAGATCAAGAATAAAATCCTGGTCGTTCTGAATCGGATAAACCTTGGGATCCAGGCGTGGGAATAAATACAATGCAGCTTGTGGTTTAACGCAACTCACACCAGGTATGGCTGTGAGCAGATCCCATGCCAGATCACGTTGACGGGTAAGACGGCCTTCAGGTGCCACCAGATCATTGATGCTTTGATATCCACCCAATGCGGTCTGGATGGCATACTGCCCCGGCACATTGGAGCACAGGCGCATGGAGGCCAATATGCCAAGCCCCTCGATATAATCCTGTGCATGGCGCTTGTCACCTGATATCACCATCCAGCCAGCACGATAACCGCAGGCACGATAATTTTTTGACAGGCCATTGAGCGTGATACACAGCACATCGTCGGCCAGAGACGCAATCGATGTATGACTGCGTCCGTCATAGAGAACCTTGTCGTAAATCTCGTCTGCATAAATGATGAGTTGATGCTGGCGAGCAATTTCCACAATCTCCTTGAGCAACTCCGCTGGATAGAGTGCGCCGGTTGGATTATTCGGATTGATCACTACAATCGCACGTGTATTGGGCGTGATTTTTGCGCGGATATCAGCCAGATCAGGCATCCAGCCGGCGCTTTCGTCGCAGATATAATGGCGTGGCGTGCCCCCGCCCAAGCTCACAGCCGCAGTCCACAGGGGGTAATCTGGAGCCGGTACCAACACTTCATCACCGGTATTAAGCAGCGCCTGCATGGCCAGTACAATCAGCTCTGAAGCGCCATTGCCGATGATGATGTCATCGATATGTACACCAGCAATATTTTTGCCCTGAGTGTAATGCATGATCGCCTTGCGCGCCGCGAACAAACCCCTGGAATCGCTATATCCCGAAGCATTGGGCAAATTGACAATGACATCCTGGATAATTTCTTCGGGAGCTTCAAAGCCAAATGGCGCAGGATTACCGATATTCAGCTTGATAATACGTTGTCCTTCTTCCTCCATCTGCTTGGAACGGGCGAGCACAGGTCCGCGAATGTCATAGCAGACATTATCCAGCTTGGAAGATTTGCGTACTGGGCGCAGCATGGGTGCCTCTGTAATTTTCAAGATGGTAGCCCGTAATAATGTTTTTCAGCCGCGTTCAGAAAATCAACGCATTGCCGTATCAGTTTCAAAATGTATAATCTTACCCGAGCGCAAGCCCCTGCTGCAATTGGAGAACCAGCTTGAAGTTCCATCTCACCCAGCCCGAAGGGCTGAACCTGTTCACTGGCTATGGTAGCGACTTTGTCAAAATCAATGGTCAACGTTATGATGCGCCCAGCCTGGTCGTCACACCGGACGAAATTATTGAGGATTGGTGTGTAATCGATTTTGCTCAACTCAATGAAAATCACTTTCAGGCGCTCCTGGCTCTCAAACCGGAAATCGCCTTGTTGGGCACCGGCTCCTCATTGCGCTTTCCTCACCCACGTTTATCTGCCTGCCTGATCAACGCAGGTGTGGGCCTCGAAGTCATGGACACTGGCGCGGCATGTCGCACTTACAATATCCTGGTAGCTGAAGGACGACGTGTCGTGATGGGCTTATTGCTCGACACCACTTCCTGAGCAATATCAATTTGCGTCTCAGGGCATGATGTCCTTAAAGCTCGCAATCGCACGAAACTCTTCCACGTCCTTGACCCCTTCCTTGCTGTCCGGATTATATATCGCAAGCAGGTACGCTATGCCGTAAGTTTGTGCTGAGCGCAGTACCGGCAGGCTGTCATCAATCAGTAGTGTTGTAAGCGGGTTGTATGACTCTGTAGTTTGTAACTTATGCCAGAAATCCGGGTGTTCCTTGGGCAATCCAATCTGGTGCGAGGTGATCATCGCATCAAAGTGGATATCGAGCCGCGTTCGCTGCATTTTCAGATTCAGGCTTTTATGATGTGCATTGGTCACCAACGTGACTCGTTTGCCGGCCGCTCGAAGAGCGCGCAAAAACTCGGGGACTTGCGGATGGATGGCAATCAGGTGCTGAACTTCGGTTTTTAGCCGGGCAATATCAAGCTGGAGTTCACGACTCCAGAAATCTACGCAGTACCAGTTAAGTGTTCCAAGATGACGCTGATAGCGTCCGGACAAATCGGCATTTGCATCTGCCAGCGATATGTTGTGCAGCTCGGCATAACGCTTCGGCACATGTTGGCGCCAGAAAAAATTATCGAAATGGAGATCCAGCAAGGTCCCGTCCATATCAAGCAGAACGGTATCGATCGCCTGCCAGTCAAGCATACCGGATCACAACAACGCATCCTTATTGACGCCATTGCGTTTCAACATGCGACGCAGGTGATGCAAGGCTTCCATCTGAATCTGGCGCACCCTTTCACGCGTGACATCGAGGCTTTCTGCCAACTGTTCGAGGGTATGTACATCCTGTCCGCCCAATCCGAAACGTCGTTCAATCACCCAGCGTTGCTTGTCGTTCAGATCATTTAGCCAGAGACGTACAAAGGTTTCCGTTTCGGCATGCTCGAGCATGTCTTCCGGCAATTCGCTATTGTCATCAGCGATAGCCTCGCCGATGGACAGGCTAGGATCTATATCCAGCGGTGCATCAAGCGATGCAACCCGGTCGTTCAAGCGCAACATACGCCGTACTTCATCGACAGACAAACCGACCAGATGCGCGATGTCCTCATCATTCGGATCACTGGCGCCATGATTTTCCAGATGACGGCGCGCCCGCAAAATAATATTGAGTTCCTTGATCACATGTACCGGCAGACGTATCGTGCGCGACTGGTTCATGATTGCACGTTCGATATTCTGCCTGATCCACCATGTGGCATAGGTCGAAAAACGAAAACCACGTTCAGGCTCAAATTTTTCCAGGGCATGGATCAGTCCGAGATTACCTTCTTCGATCAGATCCAGGAGCGCCAACCCGCGATTGGCATAATGCTTGGCGATATTTACCACCAGGCGGAGATTGTGTTCGATCATTTTTTGCCGGGCGTCAAAGTCGCCGGCGCGGGTAAGTTCAGCCAGACGGCGCTCTTCTGCCGGAGTGAGCAAAGCGTTATGACCAATTTCGTTGAGATACATCTGCGTTACGTCCGTATGCAGATCTTCAGTCAATCCAGTCTCGACATCGGTTATTTCGGCCTGGGGTTTATCCTCCGGGATGCCGGCGTAGTCTTCCTGCTCATTATCATCGTGCATCGCTATTTTTGTGCTCCGGGAAGATACGTCATCGGATCAACTGGCTTGCCCATTTTCCTGATTTCGAAATGCAACTCAACTTGATCAGAATCGCTGTCGCCCATTTCGGCAATTTTCTGTCCGCGCGCAACCGTTTGTCCCTCTTTCACCAGAATCAGTTGATTGTGTGCATAGGCGCTCAAGTAAGTCGGGTTATGTTTGATGATAACCATCTTGCCATAACCGCGCAAACCTTCACCGCTGTAAACAACCTTACCCGCTGCGGAAGCAAATATTGCCTGCCCAGCCTTACCGGCGATATCCAGACCTTTGCTATTCTTGGCTTCATCAAACCCTGCAATAACCCGCCCTTGTGTCGGCCAGATCCAGTCAATACCACTATCGTTGGTTGCTGTAGGTGCAGAAGGCGCCTGAGGCGATGCAGCGACAGGCGCAACTTCGGGCACTGCGGCTGATACTGAATTCTGTACCGTTGGCCCAGACGATGTGCCACTACCTTGTGCCAGTTGCGCCAAAGCTGCGTCAGAATAGGGTAGTTTAACGATCTTTGGCTGCGTAATCAGAGGCGCGTTACTTGCAGCCTGACCTTGCGGGAGCGGCTCTATCCTGAGCGGTATTGTCTGCACCGTTGATTCTGCCGGAGCCGTTTGAAGTCCATCACCCTGCTGCTGGGGGGCGGTCAATTTTAATACCTGGCCAATATGAATCAGATAATTGTCAGGCAAGTTATTCCAGCGCTCCAAATCGCGATAGTCCAATCCATATTGCAGCGCAATGCTATAAAGCGTATCGCCCTTTTGCACAGTATGTGTGGCAGCTTGACCATACTGCAACGTTGCTGGAGTGGAAGACTTGGGAATATTTTTTACCGCCGGCCGAGTACCATCTACAACTGGCACAGAGTGTTGTGTAGCACATCCACCCAATGCGAGAAGTATCGCCAGCAGATAAATAGGGAAAGGAAGCTTGCCAATTGCCATCACGTCAACGTACCCCGGGTAACAGTGGAACAAAATGCACCATTTCCAGAACTTTCTCCTGAAAGCCATCTGAGGTGCGCTCAATCAGCACCATTTGCTGCGTTTCACCTACTCCTCGCGGCAATACCATACGCCCTCCTTCTGCCAGTTGTTCCAGTAGTGCCGCAGGCGGTACAGGAATAGCGGCGGCGAGGATAATGCCATCAAATGGCGCTATATCTTTTAACCCAATGCTACCATCGCCATGCTTAAGTTTGATATTGCCAATCCGCAATTCACGTATGGTACGGCGCGCACGTCCCAGCAGGGTGGCAATACGTTCGACCGAGTACACTTCACGCGCCAACTTGGCGAGCACTGCCGCCTGATAACCACAACCTGTGCCCACTTCCAACACGCGCTCCAAATCCGCACCAGCACGTAACACCTCGATCATGCGCGCCACACTGTAAGGACTGGAAATAGTCTGACCAAAACCTATCGGCAACGCGCTATCTTCATAAGCACGGATGGACAGCGCTTCATCGACAAAGATATGCCGCGGCACCATGCCCATTGCGGTCAGCACGTTATTGTCCTTGATCCCTTGCACACGCAAACGTTCAACCATGCGCGCGCGGGTACGCTCGGAAGTCATGCCAATACCACTGTGACGCGTCACGCTCATGTCTGCAACCACGCCTCTAGCGGCGCCAATTGATTAAACTGTGTCAGATCCATCTGTAGCGGCGTGATTGATACACGTTTTTTCGCTACTGCGTGGAAGTCCGTCCCTTTGCCGGCATCCTGCGCCGCACCGGCTGCGCCAACCCAATATACCGTCTGCCCGCGCGGATTAGTCGATTTAACCACCGGCTCGGCTTTGTGGCGACGCCCAAGCCGGGTGATTACGGTACCTTTCAAATCCTGATATGGCACATCCGGCACATTCACATTGAGTAGCAACGGCGTTGTAAAAGGACGAGCCATAACACGCTGAGCAAGTTCACTGGCTACGCGTGCTGCGGTCACGTAATTACCTGCCGAAAAACTCGCCAGCGAGATCGCTAACGATGGCACACCCAGTAAAAAACCTTCGGTGGCGGCAGCGATGGTGCCGGAATAAATAGTGTCGTCGCCCATATTGGCGCCGTGATTGATACCCGAAATAACCATGTCAGGAAGATGATCCAGCATGCCGGTGACTGCAAGGTGTACGCAATCGGTCGGGGTACCGTTGACATAATAAAATCCCGAGCTCGCTTGGCGCAACATCAGCGGACGGTCCAGGGTCAGGGAATTGCTGGCACCACTGCGATCACGTTCTGGAGCGACTACTGTAATTTCTGCAATCTGTGAGAGAGTCTCGGCCAGAATGGCGAGACCGGGAGCGAAGTAACCGTCGTCGTTGCTTAGCAAAATACGCATAGTGGACGGCTACTCAAAAATCCCCGTGAATTATTTTCTAAAAAAGGAGTGACACCTGAGTGTAGTCCTGGTCGGGGCGAGAGGATTTGAACCTCCGACCACTTGCACCCCATGCAAGTACGCTACCAGGCTGCGCTACGCCCCGAAGGCCGCGATTATAGCAGAGTCTATGACGCGTAGACAAAGACTCAGGCTAAAAAATCACACACGCAACAGTTCGATGATCGCCATCATTTCACGACGCAGCGCTGAATAATCCATCACCGAGGTAACTGTGGGAGGTGTATCTTCGGCAGCAGCAGATGTAGCCAGCACATCCAAACGATGGCGTGCGCCATTGATGGTGAATCCTTGCTCGTAAAGCAGTTCCCGGATGCGCCGAATCAGCAGCACTTCGTGATGCTGGTAATAGCGTCGATTACCACGTCTCTTCACCGGTTTGAGCTGGCCAAACTCCTGTTCCCAGTAGCGCAGCACGTGCGGTTTCACCCCGCACAATTCGCTGACTTCACCGATGGTGAAGTAGCGCTTGGCCGGAATCAATGGTAGCTGATTAGTTGGCTGATGTTCCGCCATGTGCGTCTTCTACCTGCGATTTAAGCTTTTGACTGGCATGGAATGTCACCACGCGACGTGCAGTAATGGGCATTTCTTCACCGGTTTTTGGATTGCGGCCGGGGCGCTGCGGTTTGTCGCGCAGTTGAAAATTGCCGAATCCGGAAAGCTTTACGGTATCTCCCGATTCAAGTGCGATACGTATTTCTTCGAAGAACGATTCCACCATATCTTTGGCTTCACGTTTATTCAGTCCAACTTTTTCGAACAGCATGTCTGCCAGTTCTGCCTTGGTCAGGGTCATGACTACCTCAGGAACGTAATTGTGCGTTGAATTTTTGTTTTAACAAATCGGTGAATGACGCCATGACAGCATCCACTTCAGTGTCTGTAAATGTCTTTTGAGTATCTTGCAACAACACCCGGAATGCAAGACTTTTTTTATCAGAATCAATGCCTTTGCCTCGATATACGTCAAACAACGCTATCTCGGCAACACCTTCTATATGCGCTGCATACATTGTTTCGATCAAAGCTTGTACCGGAACAGACTCATCAATGATCACGGCAAGATCGCGGCGTACACTTTGGAAACGCGAGACTTCTCCATGACTGGGCAAGGTGCGTGTCAACAATGCGGGTAGCGAGACTTCAAACAGGATCGGTGCAGTATCCAGATCGTATTTTTGCATCAACTGCGGGTGTAGTGTGCCCAGCCAACCTGCCCGGACACCATCCAGCCACACTTCGGCACATTGCCCCGGATGCATGGCCGGGTGTACTGCTTTTTCAAACCGTGCAATATTCGGCCAGCACAGTGCTTCGATATCCGCTTTGACATCAAAAAAATCCACGTTCCGTGCTACACCTCCCCACTGCTCTGGAACTGCATTACCATAAACCAGCCCTGCCAGACGTTGTGGCTGATTGTAGCCATCTTCCGTCGCAAGGAAACAGCGTCCACTTTCGAAAATACGCACGCGCTCCTGGCGTCGGTTCAGGTTGCTGCGCAACACATCCATCAACCCACCCAATAACGTCGAGCGCATTACACCCATCTGACTGGCAATGGGATTTTTTAAGGCAACCGATTGAACACCCGGGGCAAAATCGGTTTCCCATGCGGCATCCACAAAGCTGTAGGTAATTACCTCCTGGTAATCACGCGCAACCAATACTGAACGCAAGTCATCCATCTCTCGCTGATGCTCTGGCTGAGGCAGCATATTCAGATGAGCAACAGGTGCCTGTGCCTGAATATTGTCATAACCATGCACGCGCGCCAGTTCTTCAATCAGATCTTCTTCAATGTTCAAATCAAAACGATAACTGGGGGGCGTCACCCGATAAATCGCGTCATCGCGATGATAAGTAAAACCCAGCCGATCCAGCGTTTTTTCCACTTCCGCATCGTCCAGTGCCACGCCCAGCACTTTACTGGCCCGTGCGGTGCGCAAGCTAACCGGGACCCGCTCGGGCAATATGCCACAGACTTCAGTGATGGGACTGGCTTCGCCACCGCAAATCTCCACTATCAATGTGGTGGCGCGCTCCAGTGCATTGCGTGTGGATGCGTAGTCCACCCCACGCTCGAAACGATGTGATGAATCAGTTGACAAACCCAATCGGCGTGCACGACCGACAATCGCATCCGGACTGAAATAGGCCGCTTCAAGAAAAATTTCCGAGGTATTTTCATCCACGGCAGTGGCTGCTCCGCCCATGATCCCGGCGAGTGCCTGTGCGCCATGATCATCGGCAATTACCAGCATGTCGGCATCCAGGACAGCACGCTGGTCATTCAACAGCGTTAAAGCTTCACCTTGCTTGGCTAAACGCACTTGGACTTCGCCCGAAAGTTTGCCCAGATCAAAGGCATGTAATGGCTGACCCTGTTCCAGCAAGACATAATTGGTAATGTCCACTACCGCGCTGATACTACGCAGACCACTACGGGAAAGGCGTTCAGTCATCCATGCCGGTGTTCCGGCCATATGATTGAGCTGGCTAATCACCCGTCCGCAATAGCGTGGGCAGGCCGAGCCGTCGGTTACCTTCACGTTGCGGATGACGCTGCCACTGACCGTGGCAGGCGTAATCAATGGCAGGCTTAGCGGACTATCGGTCAACGCGGAAACTTCACGTGCCACACCGATCATGCTCAGGCAATCGCTGCGATTGGGGGTCAGTTTGAGTGTGTACAGCCTGTCATCCAGATGCAGATAATCACGGATATTACTTCCTACGGGCGCATCGTCAGGCAACAACAGCAGGCCATCAGCTTCTTCTGCCAGCCCCAGTTCGCGGGCCGAGCACAACATGCCTAGCGACTCGGCCCCTCTGAGCTTGGCTTTCTTGATTTCAAAACCTGGCAGCTTCGCACCAACCAGTGCACAGGGCACGCGTACGCCTTCCCTTACATTGGGTGCGCCACAGACGATTTGCAGTGGACTGCCGGTGCCGGCCTCCACTTGGCAAACACGCAGACGATCTGCATCAGGATGGGGCGCTACCGACAGCACTTGCCCTACCACCACACCGGAAAAGTCTGCTGCAACCTCATCCAGCGCCTCGACTTCGAGTCCGGCCATCGTCAGAAGATGGGACAGTTCCGCGCTTTGCAGCGCAGGATTCACAAGCGTACGTAACCAGCGTTCAGAGAATTTCATCTTGTCGGATCAGTTGAATTGTTTCAGAAAGCGTAAATCATTGGCGAAGAATAGACGCAAATCGTCCACGCCATAGCGCAACATGGCCAGTCGTTCCACACCCATGCCAAACGCGAATCCAAGGTATTTTTCGCTATCCACATGTACATGTCTCAACACATTGGGGTGCACCATGCCACAGCCCAGCACTTCCAGCCAACCGGTGTGACTACACACTCGGCAACCATCACCACCGCACATCACACAAGCAATATCCATTTCTGCGGATGGTTCTGTGAACGGAAAAAACGATGGGCGGAAACGCACTCTCAGGTCATCGCGCTCAAAAAACCGCTGCATGAAATCCGCCAACACTCCTTTCAAGGCCGCGAAACTCACCTCCTCATCCACCCATAGGCCCTCAACCTGATGAAACATGGGCGTATGAGTCACATCGGAATCGCAGCGATACACGCGCCCAGGCGCGATGATTTTTACCGGCGGTTTATTCGTCTGCAAATAATGTATCTGCACCGGCGAGGTATGGGTGCGCAACAAGTGCTTGTCATCCACATAAAATGTATCGTGCATGGCGCGCGCAGGATGATTTTCCGGAATATTTAGCGCTGTAAAATTATAGAAATCGGTTTCTATCTCCGGGCCTTCTGCCACCTCGAAACCTATCGAAGCAAACAAGGCCTGAATACGGGCAAGTGTGCGTGTCACGGGATGCAGTCCACCCATACCTAAACCACGCCCCGGTAGTGTCACATCCAGCGTTTCCGCCGCCAGCTTGCTATCCAGATGCGCCTGCGCCAGCATTGCACGACGTGCTTCCAGCGCCTGTTGAATCTGTTCCTTGGCCTGATTAATCAAATTTCCTGCGGTCGGCCGTTCCGCGGCCGGCAGTTTACCAAGCTGTTTCAGCTGCTCGGTAAGCAAACCAGATTTGCCCAGATAGCGGGCTTTTACCTGCTCCAGCTCAGCGCCTTGACTGGCTGACGAGAATGCCGTTAATGCTTCGGCAACAATAGTATCGAGATTTTGCATGGTGATTTGTCTCTGAAGAGCGTTTCTAGAAATTCAACCTGCATTGGATATACCGGATTGAATTTTTGGAAGCGCCCATAAAAAAGGAGGCCGCGGGCCTCCTTTTTTAGGTTTTACCCAGCTTTAGGCTGCCAATTTAGCTTTAGCCTGCTCGGCGAGCTGCGCAAAGGCAGGCTTGTCGAACACAGCGAGATCAGCCAGAACCTTGCGATCCAGCACAATTTCAGCTTTTTTCAGGCCGTTCATGAATACGCTGTAACGCATCCCGCACTCACGCGCCGCCGCATTGATACGCGCAATCCACAAGGAACGGAACTGACGCTTGCGTTGACGACGATCGCGATAGGCATACTGCCCTGCTTTCATTACCGCCTGCTTGGCAACCCGGTAGACGTTTTTACGACGACCACGATAGCCTTTGGCCAGATCGAGAACTTTTTTGTGACGCGCACGCGCCGTTACACCACGTTTTACTCTTGGCATATCATCTCTCCTTTATGCGTAGGGCAACATGGCGCGAACGGAACGCATGTTGGTCGCATCGACCATCAGCGTGCCTCGCAACTGGCGCTTGTTCTTGGTGGTTTTCTTGGTGAGAATGTGGCGCTTGAAAGCCTGACCGCGCTTTACGCCTCCATTCGCAAGCGCTTTGAAACGCTTGGCTGCACCTGATTTGGTTTTCATCTTCGGCATTGCAATACTCCTGTTGTGCATAACGCCGGGCAGTCTCACCACGAGACATTTAGGAACCCGGACATCTGCGACTTATCCGGCAGCTCTCGCCACCGAATAGTTTTCGCCAGATTTCGGCGAAAATACTATCAATCAACCAAGCTACATGAGCCTGGTCAACAATCTCAATTTACTTCTTTTTCGGCCCCAGCATCATGACCATTTGCCGGCCTTCCATCTTGGGAAATTGCTCGACTACTGCCTGCTCAGCCAAATCGGCTTCTACGCGCCTTAACTGTGCCAGACCGATTTCCTGGTGCGCCATTTCACGGCCACGAAAGCGTAGTGTTACTTTCGCCTTGTCACCTTCTTCAAGAAAACGAATCAGGTTACGCAACTTGATCTGGTAATCACCTTCATCGGTATTGGGCCGGAACTTCACTTCCTTGACCTGAATCTGCTTTTGCTTGACCTTCGCCTCGTGCTGGCGCTTGCTTTGCTGATACTTGAATTTGCCATAGTCCATCAGGCGACATACCGGTGGCTTGGCCTGCGGGGCTATTTCCACCAAGTCCACCTCGGCTTCCTCAGCCAACTTTAACGCCTCTGCGGCGCTAACGATACCAAGGGGTTCTCCTTCAAGGCCAACCAAACGAATCTCTGGCCAGGTGATTTCACCATTGACCCGTGTTTCTTTATCCTGAGCGATAGTTACAACTCCTGAAAATCAAAAGACAAGAGGAGTGAGAAAACCTCACTCCTCGCCTGGTTTACGTAGCGCCACGGCTGCCTTGATACGTGCAATGAATGCATCCAAAGGCATCTGACCAAGATCCTGACCGCTGCGTGTGCGCACTGCAACGACGCCTGCAGCCATTTCTTTGTCACCAACAATCAGCTGATATGGCAGCTTTTGCAAACTATGTTCCCGAATTTTATAGGTTATTTTCTCATTTCTCAAGTCCGCTGTGACGCGCAGACCTTCCTGACGCATTGCATCGCAGACTTTTTGTGCATATTCTGCCTGATTGTCGGTGATATTCATCACAACCACCTGCACTGGTGCCAGCCATAACGGGAAGTTTCCCGCATGGTGCTCAATGAGAATACCGATGAAACGCTCCATGGACCCCACAATGGCCCTGTGCAGCATCACAGGAATCTTGCGAGTATTGTCTTCGGCCACGTATTCCGCATCCAGACGCGCCGGCAGATTGGGATCCAACTGGATTGTGCCGCATTGCCACAAGCGTCCCAAACTGTCCTTTAGCGTGAACTCGATTTTGGGTCCGTAGAATGCGCCTTCGCCAGGCTGAAAATCAAAATCCAGGTTGTTCTGTTTGAGTGCGGCAGCCAACGCGCCCTCTGCTTTATCCCAATCGGCATCCGATCCAATCCGCTTTTCCGGACGGGTGGATAGCTTGACCAGCATGTCATTAAAGCCAAAATCGGCATAGACAGCCTGTAACATCACGATAAAAGCCGACACCTCTGACTGGACTTGATCTTCCGTACAGAAAATATGCGCGTCATCCTGAGTAAAACCGCGCACCCGCATCAAGCCATGCAACGCGCCAGACGGTTCATTCCGGTGACAAGATCCGAATTCCGCCAAACGCAACGGCAGATCACGGTAACTGTGCAAACCACGATTGAATATTTGCACGTGACCCGGGCAATTCATCGGCTTGACCGCGTATTCACGGTTTTCCGACGCGGTGGTAAACATGTTTTCGCGGTAATTTTCCCAATGACCGGATTTTTCCCACATATGCCGATCCATGATGGTCGGCGTGCGCACTTCCTGATAATCATATTCGCGGAATTTTTCGCGCATGTACTGCTCGATCTGTTGCCAGATCACCCAGCCATTGGGATGCCAGAACACCATGCCCGGCGCTTCATCCTGCATGTGAAACAGACTGAGTTGTTTGGCGAGTTTGCGATGATCGCGCTTTTCGGCTTCTTCGAGGCGAAACAGGTACACCTCGAGGTCTTCCTTTTTCGCCCAGGCGGTACCGTATACACGCTGCAACATTTCGTTGCGGTGATCCCCGCGCCAGTACGCGCCCGCCAGCTTCATCAGTTTGAAATGCTTGAGTTTGCCGGTGGAAGGCACATGCGGGCCACGGCATAAATCGGTGAAATCGCCTTCACTGTACAGCGACACATCCTCATTGGCAGGTATGGAAGCAATGATTTCTGCCTTGTAATGCTCGCCCAGCCCTTTGAAATAGGCTACCGCTTCATCACGAGGCAACACCTGGCGGCTGACCGGAATATCACGCTTGGCCAATTCGGCCATTTTTTTCTCGATGGCCAGCAGATCTTCCGGCGTGAACGGCCGTTTGTAGGAAAAATCGTAGTAGAAGCCATCCTCGATGACCGGGCCGATCGTCACTTGCGCATCCGGATAAAGCGTTTTCACAGCGTAAGCCAGCAAATGCGCGGTGGAATGGCGAATCATGTCCAGCCCATCGGCATCGCGGTCAGTCACAATAGATAGCTGTGCATCCTGCGCAATGACGAAACTGGTATCCACCAGCGCACCATCAACGCGGCCGGCGAGCGCTGCCTTGGCCAATCCTGCACCAATCGAGGCGGCGACTTCCGCTACCGTTACCGGCTGTGGGAAACTGCGGACAGAACCGTCCGGCAAAGTGACATTCAACATTGATTTCTCCGGCACAAAACAAAAAAGCGCGGATAGCCGCGCTTTTCTTTACAGATAAAAACCTACTTAGGGATTAACGCGATGATGGTGACTTTGTTATCGTGCAAGTTCGCGGTGTCATAACGCTACCTTTCCGTGTCCCATTCATTATCTGTATTGAATCCGTTGGTAGGCGCGATTGGACTCGAACCAACGACCCCCACCATGTCAAGGTGGTGCTCTAACCAGCTGAGCTACGCGCCTGAGGAGGCCGCATTGTAACGGAGTTAAGCACAGCTTTCAATGCACAAATCCTAACTCGCCTATTATTAACGGAACAAGCAAAGAGCATTGCGTTACTTACAATATCTATAATCGTAAATTACAGCCGTTTAATTTTCAGATACCAACCCCATAATAGACTAGCTGCATGCCGATGAACCAATGAGGGAAGGAATGGAAACATGATCCAGATACGTAAAGCTGATACACGCGGACACGCCGAACACGGTGGCTGGCTGGATAGCTGGCACACTTTCTCATTCGCCGATTACCACGATCCTGCGCATATGGGTTTCAGCGTGCTGCGCGTCATCAATGACGATGTGATCGCGCCCGGCGCCGGATTTCCCATGCATGCGCATCAGGATATGGAAATCGTCACTTATGTACTGGAAGGCGCGCTGGAACATCGCGACAGCCTCGGTAATGGCGACGTTATCCGGCCGGGCGATGTACAACGCATGAGCGCGGGTACCGGCATCCGTCACAGTGAATTCAATCCTTCGCAAACCGAGCCGGCACGCCTGCTGCAAATCTGGCTACTGCCGCAAAAAACCGGTGTGACCCCCAGCTATGAACAGACCCGCTTTGATCCTGCGCAACTGCAAGGCCGGTTTCGCGTTGTGGCGTCGCCCGATGGTCGCGACGGTTCGGTGCATATTAATCAGGACACACTGCTTTATGCCGCCAAACTGAATGAAGGTGAAACTGCCCGCCTGGAACTCGCGCCCGGTCGACGCGCTTATTTACAAGTGGCGCAGGGCAAGCTTGAATTGAAAGGCCATTCCCTGCAGCAAGGCGATGGCGCAGAAATCAGCGCGGAAACAGAAATCACCGTGACGGGTATTCATGCTGCCGAAGTGCTGGTGTTTGACCTTCAATAAATACCCAACGAGCGTTGACATGATGGCACTGGAAAAGTACGGCCCCCTAATCATGAAAAACATCGCCATCATGGGTGCCATGGTTTATCACCATTCTTTCTCGCGGCGACTGCCGCCGCGGAAGAGCGTCGCGTAGTCGTTTATTTCACCGGGCTTGGCACATTGCTGCTGAAAAAAGGCGTGGCAGAAAAAGTGTTCCCCAAGGAAGGCGGAAAATCGCTGGCTGGGTTCATGGACCTGGCCCGCCAAAATGGCGCGCAGTTTGTCTTGTGCGCCACCTCCATGGATTTGCATGACCTCAAACCTGAAGACATGGTGCCCGATGTCCCGGCGATGAGCGTAGCGGCAGCAATGCCTTATCTGGAAGCAGCCAAGAAACTACTCAGTTTCTAAGCCTTGATCCGGTGCCGTGGCTGCCGCCACGGTAATCCTTACATCCCTCAGACTCACCACTTGCCCGGCGCGGATCTTGCAGGTTTTGCGCAGCTCTATCTGACCGTCCACCGAAATCTCACCGGACGCAACCAGCATTTTTCCCGCCCCGCCGCTGTCGCAAACGCCAACCAGTTTCAATAATTGATTCAGTTCTACGTAATCACCTTCCAGGAAAAATTCTAGCGTTTGCATGTTTTCTTTCGAATGAATTTGAACGACCTGTACATCAAGATGAAAGGCGGTCGGATCAGGTACAGGAAAACTCAGTTCTTGCGTACGGCTTCAAGAACATTGTTCAAATTTTTAATGCGCGCAAGCGCGCGATTAAGCGGCTGCAGACTGGCGCTATTCACGTGGAAATGCATCATCGCCATATCATTTTTGGATTCGGTGTTTACACGAACCACCGCCAGGCGCTCTTTTGCCAGTACGTCTGAAATGTCGCGCAACAGGCCGTAGCGGTCAAACGCAGTCACGAAAATTTCGCTTTCCAATGCGCTATCCTCGCCCCATGTTGCCGTCAAGAGCCGTGCCTGGCGATCGCCCGATATGCGCTGAATGTTGGCACAATCGCGCCGATGAATCGTGACGCCCCGCCCCTGTGTGGCATACCCGGCAATCGCATCGGGGGGCGTTGGTTTGCAGCAACGCGCCAGGGTGACCGGCAAGTCGCTCACCCCTTCAATAAGGATTCCTTCTTCGGGTTTATCACCCGACACTTTACTTGCCCGTCGTTTGACAGGTGCTTCCGGCGCAGGCGCAATTTGTTCCTGCATGGCGCCGGCAATCTGATGCGGGGTAATGTCTCCACGCCCCAGCGCCGCAAGGAACTCATCTACCCGGGAGTCGCCAAACTTTTGCGCCAGTTTGTCCAGATTGACATCCGTGGCACCCAGGCGATGTGACTCCTTGTCCAGTATGGCGCGACCCTGGGTAATGTTTTCTTCGAAGTGCAGATACTTGAACCAATGCCGCACCTTGGCACGAGCGCGCTGCGTGACCAGATAACCCAGCGTCGGATTAAGCCAGTCACGGCTCGGCGCACCCTCCTTCACGGTGAGTATTTCAACACGCTGGCCGTTTTTCAACGGCGTATTGAGCGGCACCATCACACCATCCAGTTTGGCGCCCCGGCAGCGATGTCCCAGATCAGAGTGCACATGGTAGGCAAAATCAACCGGACTGGCGCCTGCGGGCAAATCAATCACCCGGCCCTGCGGGGTCAGCACATACACGCGATCCTGAAACAGTTCATTCTTGAACATTTCAGCCAGCTCCGTGCTGTCTGCCACTTCGTCCTTCCATTGCAGTATCTTGCGCAGCCAGGCGATCTTGTCTTCGGCACCCGTTGCCGCTCCACTTCCCTCCTTGTAACGCCAGTGTGCGGCAACGCCCAGCTCGGCATGCTTATGCATCTCGAAAGTGCGTATCTGCACCTCAAGCGCTTTGCCTTCCGGACCGATCACGCCTGTATGCAGCGAGCGATAGTCATTGCTCTTGGGCTGGGCGATGTAATCATCGAATTCCCCGGTAATCGGCTGCCAAAGATTGTGAACGATGCCCAGCGCGGTATAGCAATCTCGCAGCTCGGGTACCAGGATGCGTACCGCACGGATGTCATAAAGCTGATCGAATTGCAGCTGCTTGCGCTTCATCTTGTTGATGATGCTGACGATATGTTTGGGACGCCCCGTTACTTCAGCTGCCACATTGACAGCACGCAATTCAGCCTGCAGCTTGCCTACCACCTCCTGGATATAACGCTCGCGGTCGAGACGCTTTTCGTCCAGCAAACGTGCAATACGCTGGTAATTTTCCGGTTCCAGAAAACGGTATGACAAATCCTCCATTTCCCATTTCAGTTGCCATACCCCGAGGCGATTGGCCAGTGGCGCAAACAGTTCGCGCACCTCGCGCGCCACTTGGGTACGTGCCGATTCGTCTTCGCTCTGCACCAGACAACGCAGGGCATGAGCGCGTTCGGCCAGCTTGATCAGTACCACGCGGATATCTTCCACCATGGCCAGCAGCATCTGACGCAAACCCTCTGCCTGATTCTGTCCATCACGGCGCTGCGTTTCAGGGCTACCGACCAGTTGGCCGATTTCATCCATACGCACCACGCCGCGTGCCAGTTTGACCACCTGCGGGTTGAGTTGCGTACTCAGTACATCGTCCTGCCAATTGTCTGCCAGTCCGATGAGCAGCGCGGCTGCCACACTATCGGCATCCAGGTGCAGGTCGGCCACTTGCGCAGCGCTGCCTAAAGCATGACTGAGGCGCGCGGCACCAAATCCGGTAAGCAGGTCCGGCTCCACCCGGATCAATTCACCTGCCGCGTGAATCAGGGCAGCGCCATTGTCGTCGAACCGCGTGGCCAGCTGCGTCAGTGCCGCATCGAAATCAAGATTGTCATCGCAGCTGATGATGGAAGTATGTGTAGTAACCATGAACCGAATTATCGCACGGCCGCCTGCCAATATCGCATTCGAGTTTGTCGCCAGCCAATCAGAACGGGGGAATGATCGGCGGCGAACCGCATCTCTACTGCGCCATTGTAATCAGAGCGCATCAATTGGCCACCTTGTCTTGCGTAGCGTGCCACGACATCACCGCGCGGATGGCCATAGCGGTTACGGTAACCGACGGTGAATACCGTAATGGCAGGATGCACGGCTGCGATAAAATCCGGCGTTGATGAGGTGCGGCTGCCGTGATGCGGCGCCACCAGCAAGGTTGCGGCCAGTTGATCGGGGTCCTTGTTCAACAACCAGGCTTCATCGCGCGCTTCGATGTCTGCAGACAACAATGCGCTGCCGCCTGCCGAATCAATCTTCAGCACACAGCTGCGATTATTGTCTTTCAGACGGGGAATATCATAGCTGGCCGCGGTTGGGTACAACATGGCAAACCTCACTCCGTCCCATTGCCAGTGCTGGCCAGCCACACAGCGCAGGCTGCGCACTCCGGCCGCCTGTGCTGGATGCGATGCCGGCAGTGAGCTGGCAAACCAGTCGACCGGCACTTCATGCAACACGGACACTGCCCCCCCGCTGTGGTCGTTGTCGTCATGCGACACAATCAGGCCATCCAGCCGCGCCACGCCCTCGCCGCGCAGATACGGCACGATGATCCGGCTGCCGCTGTCCGACTCGGCCGTATAACGTGGCCCGGTATCAAACAGCACGGCATGATGTGCTGTGCGAACCAGTACCGCCAATCCCTGCCCCACGTCCAGCACACTCACCCAGAGCGCACCCGGCGCAGGTCGCGGTGATGGTGTCAACAAGGCCGGCAAAATCAGCACCGCGCCCAACCAGCGCGCCGGAAAACCGCGCGGCAGCAATAACCACAATGCACCCAGTAATGCCAACAATACGGCCAACGTAGACGGCTCGGGCTGTTGCCACAATGCCAGCGGCAGATGTGCCAGCCAGTTCAGCGCCCAGACACCAGCGGCCATCAGCCAGTGTGCGGCATACAGTAGCCAGTCCATGCCCGGTATGCTGCCCGCCAACGCCAGCGGCGTCACGCCGAAACTCACCAGTGGAATGGCAAACGCATTGGCCAGCGGCGAGACCAGCGACAGCTGACCAAACAGCAATAGCAGAACCGGCGCGAGCGCCAGCGTTACCGCCCACTGAGTGGTCAGCCACGCACGCAGCCAGTGCGGCTTGCCGACGCGGGCGGTGGTGGCAAACAGCATCGCCGCAACCGCCCCGAACGACAGCCAGAAACCTGCCGACAGCACTGCCCATGGATCGAGCAAAACAACCGTCAGCAATGCCCACGACAGGACACGCGTCGGCGCAATCACGCGCCCAGACCAGAGTGCCAATGCCACCACCAGCAACATATAAAATGTCCGCTGTGCAGGGACCGCAAAACCTGCCAGCAGCACATAGAGAAACGCCACGAGCGCCCCGGCCAGAACCGCCGCGCGCCGCGCCGGTAGCCATGAAGTCAACCGCACGCTACGCCGCCACAACCAGTACATCAACGCAAATGCCAGCCCGGACAGCATGGTTACATGCAAGCCTGAAATCGAAACCAGGTGCGTAATCCCGGTGCGTTGATACAACACCCATTGTGCGGGCGGGATGGCAGACTGGTCTCCAATCACCAACGCTTTCAACACGCCTGCATAAGGCTCGCCAGCCAACACGCGATCAATGCGCAAGGCTATCGTTTCGCGCATTGCCTCTACAACATAGTCCGGACGCCATACAAAATCGCTCAATCGCCGATTATCCGGGTTGTCTCTCACATGGCCGAGTGCGCGCAAATTGCGCTCCAGGAACCAGGCCTCCATGTCGAACACATGGGGATTGGCGTTCGCATGCGGACGCCGTAAACGCACCGTGAAGGACCAGCGCTCCCCGGCATGCACGCGTGGCGCATCGGGTAATGGTTTTCCATTAAAAGTGGTCGTGTAAGTATTGAGCTGAATATGGCGCGGGATATGTGCGCCAGGTGTATTGACATGCTCGACATCGAATTCGAAACGTTGTCCATGTTCGGTCTTGACCGGCAGGCTGGCTACCACACCGATCAACGCTACATTCATACCTTCCCACGCTTGCGGCAGCGCATCCTGCATGCGGTGTTCGGCAACGGCCGCTGCAAACAGGAATCCTGCCCCAAACAACGTCCCCAGCAATAACCCGTGACGCAATGCACTCAACCAGCCGCGACGTGGCAACCAGTAGGTACTCGCCAATAGTGGCAGACCCCACATCCAGGCCAGATCAGGCAAAACCGGTTGCTGTTGCAATAGCCAAACACCGGCGATAAAAGCAAGTATGCTGCTGCGCATCAGTTAACTGACGTGCCGGGAAAACCGGAATCTCATGCGACCAGTAAGCATGGTAATTAGAGGTAAAAAAAGAATTCAGTCAGGATATGCAGAAAAGGGCTGGATGCAAAGCGTATCTTGATAATTCCATACGCAAATTTTAGATTTCAACTACCGGGCAAATCCGCCAGCTCAATTTCCTGCGGGATGCTGTACAGGCGGTAATCATGCCTCCCTGCCAGCTTGACTTGATACATTGCTGTATCTGCACGGATGATCAGGGTGTCGACATCTTCACCATGAAATGGGTACAAACTGATGCCGATACTGCAAGTAACGTGGTGGATATGTCCTGCCAGTTCAAAACCAGCGGATATTGCGTTAAGAATTTTCTTTGCAACGGTTTCGCAATCGCCAATACTGGCAATATCCAGAATGATCAATACGAACTCATCACCCCCCAGACGGGCCACCGTATCCCCTTCCCGGATACACCCATTCAGACTTCCGGCAACCTGCTCCAGTAAACGATCACCCGCATGGTGACCCAGTTTATCGTTAACCTGCTTGAAATTATCCAGATCAATAAACATCACGGCAAATATCTGTTTATGCCGATGGGCTTGTGCAATGCTTTGCGACAACCGATCCATAAACAGCAACCGGTTGGGCAATTGGGTCAGCGGGTCGTGGTGAGCCTGATGGTTTAAATATTGCTCCCTCATTCTGTGCTCCGTAATATCGGATATCTGCAAAATGAATAGCTTGTTGTCCTGCATTATCGGACTGATCTCAATGTTCATAGGAAAAGTGGACCCATCGGCACGCTGCCCAAGTGTCGCGTCACGCATTAGCAGCTTGATGTTTTTCCCGGACAGATCACTGGAAAAATAACCGAACATCCGCTCCACGGCAGGATTGCACGACAATATTTCTCCACGGGCATTGACGGTAACAATTCCGCTATCCAGGCTCGCCAATACCATCCTGAGCAATGCTTCGCTGCTACGCAGGTTTTTGAATATTTCCAGAAACAAGGCGGCTACATAAGCCAATGACAATGCATAGGCGACAAGTCGCAGCACATGCCACATCCACCAGGTGGAATCCCATAAATTCGAAAACGGAAAAGCGAAACCTGCGAGCCCGAACATCAGGCTCATTAATGCAAAAAGCCGCACCTCGGCAGATGGTGTTACGCGTTGAATTGAATAAAACCGTTGTGCTGCGGCAAGAAACATTATGCCGCCCAGGATATTGACAAGCAGGCTCCATGAAGCAAATTGATTATCCAGCAACGCGGGCGGTAAAAAGCTGGTAAACCGGGTTATCAGCAAACCTGCAAAGACTGCTACGGTACTTGCCAATATCGGGAGGGCAAAGCGGATTCTGTTACCGAATCGCACACCGTCAAGATAAACCCCCAAAAAAAACATCCCCCCCAATGCTGTTGCCATCCCGTGTAGCCAGACGAAAGCTTCGCCGGGCGGAGTGGATGCATGAAACAGATCCAGCAAGCCCATGACTGACAAACCCATCGCAATACTGATACGGTACGGCGGCGTGCTATCGGTATGCAGGAACAACATGAGTGCTGCAAGAATCAAGGCAGCAAAAGCACCGGTTGTTTCAATCACTGAATGAAACGGAATATTGATCCAGATCCAATGGGTTCGGGAATCGATCGCTGCGGTCATCACAATTAATGCGCACAGCACAGCTGTGAGTACCCAGTAAAACCTTACGGAACGCCAGTGCCTCATCATTCCCGATCGTTCAAGTTCCCAACCAATCCAGATCGCAGCAAAATACCCTGGTGTCTTCATTGGCCTGAATCGCGATTGAGAGCGTAATGCACATATTGGCCTGCGCTACGGAAAGGTAGGGGCGTGTCGTTTGCACTTCTCCAGGGTTGTTCACCGCACGACGGAAATAATGGCGCCTGGACCAGTTGGCTCCCTCTGCATTCGATACAGGCAGAAAACGCAGATCGCTCGTGTTGGCACGAGACTGGGAAACAATATTCTTGCCCAGTTGCATCCCATCCCTGTTCAACAAAAAACACCGCTCCGCGCGTTCCTTGCCGAGGAAATCCGCACATGCCCGCTCGATTGAAACACCCGCCTGAATGAGGTTTGCGGAACGCTTGAAGGCCTGTATGTAATACTCAAGATCACGCTGTTGCTGCGCTTCCAGATCATCACTATATGTCTTGAATTTTTCGCACAATTCGGTGATGCGATCATTCTTGCCATCCAATGGAAATAGCTTGTCTGCTGGTCTGCCAAAATAGAATCCCTGCACAAAATCAACCCCGGAATCCATAGCAACAAGCGCTTCATTTTCTGTTTCAACGCCCTCTATCAGCGCCAGACTGCCGGATTCATGGATTAAATTCACCAGATTGGGCAGAACGCGCGCGACGGTGCGATTATTGGCAGCCTGAGCAATAACAGAACGATCCAGCTTTACGATATCCGGTGCGATTCGCCAGATCCGCTCAAAATTGGAATGGCCCGCACCAAAGTCATCAATGGCGACCAGACAGCCCAAATCCTTGTAGTACCCTACTGCTTCAGCCAATAACGCTTCATCATGAATTTTGCCTTCGAGGATTTCCACCACCACACGATGGGCCGGGATATCGTAGCGCCGCAGCAAATCGGCGAAGTACGTTCCATACTGCTTGCCATTGACAATAACCTGCGGACTGACATTGATGAATATCCAGCTTGTGTCATCCGCCATGCTCAGGAAATTGCGTAGATGCAGATTTCTGCATAGCCGGTCTAACCGGATGCCCTCGGATTCTGTCTGAATGGAGCGAAACACATCCTGCGGTGAAACTGCCGTACCGTCGGGCTCGAATGCCCTCAGTAACCCTTCGTATCCAACCGGCCTGCGATGGGTGATGCTGAAAATGGGTTGAAATGCGCTGGCTAGCTTGAGACCACCGAATTGCCCGGATATACCCGCTTCATTTTGAGTGACCGAAGACTCTATCACCTCAAGCGATAGCGCCGGGAAGTTTGAATTCGGTAAAAAACGAAGACTCATTGCCATGTTCTCATTCGAGTTGTAAATATTGTTATCTGGCTGTAATGGCGAATTCATCATTACTGATCTTGGTCAATTCCGGCATGCTCAACCCCGCAAATCGATGCAATATCCGTTCTGAAGATAAATGAGAAAACATGCAACCACTGATTCGATCCAGAACAGCGGCCGGCTCCTTGGAATCCGTGCGCATCCTCGATATATCCGTCCCCGCGCACAATAATTGTCCCAGCAATGAAAAATTATCATATGCTGATTTGATTTCATTGAGCTTGCGCTTGTTCTCATGCAAACCGCGCATAAATTGCACAAAGTAGGCCAGGATCATTGCCTGTTTGCTGTGGTGCGAATTGTTTTTCATGGTCGATACTTGTTATGACGACAATTCGACTCCTAAGCAAATATCGAACCAATAAAATATTGCGCTTCCAATCGCTTGTATATTCGAACTTTATTAAATGATTATTTACGTTTCTCCCTCTACCTGCACCAGCTTGATGCACATCGTGCACAAGCGTGGTGAAGTGACGCAAGTAACAGAACAAAACGCCACGAGCCCACCTCGGGTACTTAACCTGAAATATCATTCAAAAATCCGGTCAATAGCTCGCCTTGCGCAGAGAGAAAACCACTATCGAATACCGTACAACGCCAAGTTGCAGCATAATGACGCGAATAAAAATACCGGAAACAGTCTGAACGATGATCCTTGATCTTCACACCATGATGTTAATGATCTCCATGCTGACCCTGCTGCTGGCAGGGCTGCTGGCATTGGCAGGACTGCATGCTGGCAGTATTCGGGGGGTGCGGCTGTGGGCGTTGGGGAGCTTGTGCTATAGCCTTGCCAGCTTTATCAGCTTCGCGGATTTGACATCAGCCAGCAGCGGTTGGTTGATCGTGCTCGGGGTTGTATTGGTAATGACCGCCAATGGATTGCAATTGTGCGGCATCCAGGCATTCAAGGGGGAACGCATCCGCTGGCGCATGCCCTTGCTGATTGCGACAGCCGCGCTGGCCTTGAGCATATGGTTTACCATCGTTGACCACAATGCCGATGCGCGTGCCATCGCCAATTCTTTGGCATTCGCCGTGATCAACCTGCTCTGTGCGCGGGCCCTGCTCATCCGTATCGAACAACCCTTGCGTACCGCTTACTGGTTTACCGGCATATCCTTTGTAGTCATGGCAGCCGCGGGATTGACCCGCGCGGCAACGATCCATCTCGCCACCGCCGACACTTTTGCAGGCCTGTACTCGCAGATTCCCCTGGTGCCGTCACGCTTTCTTTTCCTCAGCCTGATCCTGATGTGCGTGACCTTCGGTTTCATCCTGATGCTGAACTATCGGCTCATTACCAATATGCAAGCCATTGCTTTGCGCGATGGTTTGACCGGCGCACTCAACCGGCGCAGCCTGGAAGAAGAGGCCATCCGCCTGCAGGCGCGCTGTACCCGCAACGGTGATACGTTGGCGATCATGATGATCGATGTGGACCACTTCAAATTAATCAACGATCACAGCGGCCATCAGGTAGGTGATCAAGTGCTACAACGCCTGGCTGCTGTCGCGCAGGCATCCATTCGCCGCGACGATTACTTTGCACGCTATGGCGGCGAAGAGTTCTGTATCCTGCTGCCCGACACCACCGAAAAAAAAGCCCAAGTGTTAGCCGATCGCCTGCGCGAGGCTTATGCGGCTTTGACGATGGAATTCGGTGGTGCAGTCCTGCAAAGCACCATCAGCATCGGCGTAGCGGATTCCAACCATGTTGGCCTGGAATTCTGCGCACTTGTCACTGCCGCAGATCAGGCGCTCTATCACGCCAAACAGGCAGGCCGCAATCGCGTGGTGGCCCATTCGGTGCTGGAGAAGAACGTTCAGTCACAGGAGATGGTTACCGCTTGAATGATCGAATTGGCTCATTGCGGTCAGTCATGTCCACCACAGTGAAAATCCGCATTTCGGCCTTTGCGGACGGTCGGTGGAAGGCCTTGTTGGATTGCCAAAGTCCGCTTTTCGGAACCACAATCCAATGGTCACTGTGCGCCAAAGCGGTCCTTCATTAATGCCCCAAAATATCGAATTTAGTGATAGATTTTCGTTGGGGCTTCTGTCAGAATTATTAATAAATGTGCGTACAAAAAAATAGATATTTTACAATTAATCATATACTTAAAAAGTTTTCCCGCTTCTCTATTTCTAATAGCACTTTCCAATGGGTCCATTTAATAACCGTAGCCACGAGGGAACTTATGCGCAAATTAAGTAGCTTAATACTTTTAATCGTCGCGTTTTCGCTTGCAGGTTGTGCCGCAACTGGTCCGCTTTTTCAGAAAGCATCGCCTCCGGATCATGGTAAAGCTTTGATATACATCTATCGTCCAAGCAGCTTCATGTTAGGAGGGCGGGACGCTTATTTTTATATTAATGATAAAAATATAGCCGATGTAAGCGCTCAAGGTTATACACAGATATACCTTGAGCCCGGGACATATAACTTAAAACAAAAATGGCCCATTGATTTAATGGGCTTCAAAAATCTGGAACTACCTTTAATAGTTGAGCCCAACAATACTTACTACTTTAGGTTTTACTCTGGTGCTGGAGCAGCTGGCGGCTGTGGACCGCAGAACATGGTGGGTACGTGTTTCGAATGGTCACTGCAGCAAGTAAGCTGGGCAGATGCAATGCCAGAAATATCCCACTGTCACTATCAGACCGCAAAGTAGTGGCGAACAACCTTTTCGAGCCGAAGCTTTGACGAGTCGTGCCTTTCGGGACGATGCGACTCAAAATTACGTTGGGCCTAAAACATGACGTATACACTTCAAGCAATCGTCGCCGATGCCGCTGTTTTGGTGCATGGGGTTGTTGAGAAAAAACATATTGAAGTTGGACTTGACCCGTTTCCACGGACAGTTTGAGCTTCTTCATTGAAGCTCATGGATTAACTGGTTTTCGGTGTAGGTGGATTTTTGCTGATGTTTCCTTTCAAAGTTATTGGGTGACTGGTAATTCAATCCTGAATGCCGCCTGTGCGGGTTGTACCAACTCTCAATCCAGGTAAACACCGCCAGGCGCGCCTCGGTCTTGGTCTTCCAGCTACGCCGGGCAATGAGTTCACATTCCAGACTGGCAAAGAAGCTCTCCGCCATGGCGTTGTCATACGCATCACCCACGCTTCCCATGGAGGGACGTACTGTAGTGGTCTAATTTACACAGACACTCCGATAGGTGGATCATTCACCTATGG
>JAZKBM010000015.1:0-30128 GCA_040388645.1 Pseudomonadota bacterium | reverse complement strand
CGATGTATTCGGTCATCCCCTGGCCTTGGTGCCGGGATGGCGTGGCTGTGGCAGGCGTGGCTGTGGCAGGTGTGGTCATGATGCTTTCCCCTTTAATTGAAAATAAACCAAAAAGCCTGCCGCTTTTTTGCTTACTTACTTTTTTTATTATTGGTCCTGCTTTTGTTTTTTGTTGGTGCTGTTGTTGTGATTGTTGTTTATTGCGGCGCTGGTGCTGCTTGGGCAGCTTTGTTGTTCAGCGTCCGGCCGATTTATATCATGCTGGGTTTTTTTCGTCTACCTTTGATTGCGACGATATCTGAATTTTAAATAAAAAATTATCAAAAATACGAATCCATCAAACAGTCTCCCCGCCAGCGCGCTGATTTTTTATTTTGCGCCTACGCAAAATGTAGCCTGCGAGAAATACCCATAATCCGCTCATCATAACCACAGGCCAGTCACCCCAGCGCGCGTAGGGCGTCAGTCCCTGAACGGGCTGAATGACTCCCGACAATACACCTTCTCTGGCAGCCGGTAACCGGGCCAAGACACTACCGCGTGCGTCTATCGCAGCCGTGATGCCGGTATTGGCAACACGCAAGATGGGGCGCCCCGATTCCAGCGCACGCATGCGTACGATCTGCAAACGCTGATCAATTGCCAGACTGTCTTCAAACCAGGCCAGATTGCTCGGGTTAAGCAGTAGCGAAGCGATAGGTAACCAGTGACGCGCTTCCTGACCGGTCAAGTCCTCATGGCAAATCAGCGTACCGATACGTTGCGTCCCGAGGACAAAAGGCGCTTGATTGACTGTCCCTGCACTCATGTCCTTAAGCGGAATATTCAGTGAAGCCGTGAACCAGCCAAAGCCGACCGGTGTATATTCTCCAAACGGCATCAAACGGATTTTGTTATACCGCGCCATTCCGTTCTGGTCAGGCGCAATATGAATCATGCTGTTGTAGCCGTCTGAATTGGCGGCGATCGTGGCAATCCCCAAAAACACATGGCTACCTGTGCGCTGGCTGAATTGCTGCAGGCTGGACAAGGCATCGTCCGGCAATTCGTTCAGGAACATGGGGAAGGCTGTTTCCGGCGTCACAATCAAATCCGCCGGCTGACGTTCGATCATTTCGATCAATTGTTGTGTCTGCTGACGCAGGTACAAAGGATTGAATTTGTGTTCCTGCGCAATATTGGATTGAATCAGGCGGTAGCGTAGTGGGGTGCCGAAGGGCTGGGTCCATACGATCCGGTTGAGTGCAACGCCTGTTCCGCTGAGTAGCAGAAAGACAATCAGGCTCACCATTTTCTCTTTCTGGCTACCCGCTATGCTGACAACCAGCATGCCACTGATACATAACCCAATCCAGCTTAAACCATACAGACCAAATATTGGCACATAGCCTGACAGCCATGTATCAATCAGGCTATAACCCAATGCAAGTGAAGTAAACCCGTTGAAGAATAGACCTCTTGCCCATTCACCCAGCGTCAGCAAGGATGAAAAAGCCATGACCGTAATAAGTAATGAATTCTTGGCATGCACACCCGGCCTGCCAAACGCACGCCAACATATTCCACGCAACAACAAACAAGGTAGCGCGGTAAATAATGCCAGATAAACCACGAAGATTGCGGTGCTGAAAATTGCCGGAATCAATCCCATCCCGACCTTGTTATGAAGTGCGCCGAACACCCAGCCACTGCCGAACAGATGGAGTCCGATCCCGAAAGCCAAACCAGTTATACCCGCTTGCCGAACCGTCCTGCTGTTTGATATCAGCCAGAATAAGCCTGCGTAGCAAATCAGCGCGATCGGCCACCAGCCAAATGGGTCCCAGGCGAATACGGCCAAGGCACCGAGCAGGAAGGCAGCTGCAACAGGAGCCAGCGATTTCATCTGACGCTCACCACATTCGGAGGCGCAAGCATGCTCACGTCATTTGCCCGTACATGAAAGACGAAGCTGTTATTCAGACTGTTCCATATAGCTTTTTCGCAATGCCAGACGCCTCTCGTAAGCTTCACGAGCAATCGCCACGTCTTCCAGGAAATACGGCAATTCCGGCAAGGTCAATGCCTGCGGCCCATCCACCAGCGCAGAGGCGGGATTCGGATGAAAATCCACCAGTATCATGTTGGCCCCGGCGATGACGCCTTGCGCAACGACATGGCTGATATCGAGCATGCCGTCCGGTCCGGCAGCGCGGGTCCCGACCGAGTGTGACGGGTCGATGCATACCGGCATCCGGGTCAGCCGTTTGACCACTGGCACATGAGCAAAGTCCACCATGTTGCGATGCGGGTCACCCATGTTGGTTTTCATTCCACGCAGGCCGAACACGACCTTGCGGTTGCCTTCACTGGCCAGGTATTCGGCCGCATTCAACGATTCATCCAGGGTAATGCCAAACCCGCGTTTCAACAGCACCGGGAAACGCTGCTGACGCCCGACAATTTTGAGTAATTCGAAATTTTGTGTGTTACGTGTGCCAATTTGCAGCATCACGCCGGTCGGGTCGCCAGTCTGGTGTAGCGCCTCGAAAATCTCTGCCATGTGCGATTCATGGGTGATTTCCATGGCGATGACTTTGATGTCGTATTTTCCGGCCAGCTCAAACACGTAAGGCAGACAGTTCTTGCCGTGCCCCTGAAAAGCATAGGGGTTGGTGCGCGGTTTGTAGGCACCCATACGCGTGCAGACCTGGCCGTTGTCACGCAGTACCTTCATCATTTGCTCGACATGCTCGCGGTTGTCCACCGCACACAGCCCGGCAAATACGTTGAGGTTGTCCTGGCCGAAGCGCACTCCATTGTATTCAAAATGACTAGGGCGCGGATCGTTGGCCTGATGGCGTCCGAGGACGCGATATTCTTCGGATACCCGCACTGCGCGTTCCACGCCCGGCAGACTTTGCATATAGTCCATGGCCAGGCCGGCAGTGCTGCCGATCAAGTAGATTTCGGTGAGGAGTTGCGTCGCGCCCTGCTCTTCATGCACGCGATACTGGATACCTGGCAACTTGTCCAGGTAGCCCATAAGCTGCTGATAAACCGGACTATCCGAGCGGGTATTGGGAGTGAGGATGAGGATCATGCTTTACACGCCATTCTGGTAAAAGCAAGATTGTAGCCTAACCCGGCTAAAGGATGAGTCGTCCCGTCTTGATTGGGTTGTTCAATCTGATGCGGTAGTCAGCTATTTTTTCAGTAAAGCATCGATCTGCATTTCCGCCTGTGCCCAATCTGCAGCGGCATCACCTGACGCAAAACTGCGGCGCTCGGCGATATAGTAGGCTGCTTCGGCAATCATGCGATAGCGCTGCTCAGCGCTGATCGGCAACATCGGTACCTTGACACTGCGTTTAGCGGTAAGTGGTTTCTCAACGGGGGCAGCCGTTTTAGGCTTGGTTACTTTAGGTTTAGTGGCTACTACCGCCTTGGCTGCGGATTTTTCGGTCGCAGACTTGGCGGTTTTAGTTTTGGTTTTGACTTTGGTTTCGGAAGCAGTAGATGCCAGCTTACCTGACGCTTTGCTTTTTGCTTTGGACTCGGCCATGAATATTCTCCAGTTAAACAGTTTGAGAGCTTAAGGGCTCGGTGTGACAGCCCAATTAAACCTACCCGGCTTTCATCGGGTATTCCAGCAAATAATGTACCCGGTGCGCCAGACGCTAATATCACTCCCCTTCAAGCTACTGACGGCACCGCGTCTGTGCATCCATGCACACTTTATGCGCGTCAGGCAGTACCACCCACCGTCAAACCGTCGATGCGCAGGGTCGGCTGACCCACGCCAACCGGCACGCTCTGTCCTTCCTTGCCGCAAGTACCCACACCGGGGTCGAGCGCCATGTCGTTGCCGATCATGGAGACACGCGTGAGTACATCCGGGCCATTACCTATCAAAGTAGCACCTTTCACCGGATAGGTAATTTTCCCATCTTCGATCATGTAGGCCTCGGCCGCAGAAAACACGAATTTTCCGCTGGTAATATCCACCTGCCCACCACCGAAGTTCACCGCATACAGACCATGCTTGACGGAGGCGATGATTTCAGCTGGATCCTTGTCCCCATTGAGCATATAGGTATTGGTCATGCGTGGCATGGGGATATGCGCAAAGGATTCGCGCCGTGCATTGCCGGTAATCGGCACCCCCATCAAGCGCGCGTTGAGCGTGTCCTGCATATAGCCCTTAAGCACGCCATTTTCGATCAGCGTGGTGCACTGAGTGGGATTGCCTTCATCGTCAACGTTAAGCGAACCACGCCGATTCATCAGGGTACCGTCATCCACCACGGTCACACCTGTAGCAGCAACTCGTTCACCCACGCGTCCGGCAAATGCCGAACTACCCTTGCGATTGAAATCTCCCTCCAGGCCATGGCCAATTGCTTCATGCAGCAGAATACCCGGCCAGCCCGCGCCCAGCACCACGGTCATGCTACCCGCCGGCGCCGGTTTGGCGGCCAGATTGGTAAGCGCTTGATGTACCGCCTGTTCCGCATATTTTTTCAGCATGGCATCGCTGAAATACTCATAACCGAAACGTCCGCCACCGCCTGCCGATCCCTGTTCGCGCCGGCCATCCTGCTCGGTGATCACCTGCAACGACAAGCGTACCAGCGGGCGTACATCGGCTGCCTGGTGACCATCGGAACGCGCAATCAATACCACATTATATTCCGACGCCAGACTCGCCATGACTTGTGTGACGCGGCTATCAATAGCGCGTGCATAGCGTTCCAGTTTTTCCAGCAGCGCGACTTTTTCCGCGTCTTTCAGTGTAGTGAGCGGATCCATCGGCTGATACAGAGCGTGCCCACCTGGCCGTGCCACCGCATGCGGCTTGCGTACCGCGCCACTCTTGGCAATGGCGCGGGTGGCTTCGGCAGCAGCGAGCAGTGCAGGCTGACTGATGTCATCGGAATAGGCAAACGCAGTTTTCTCGCCGGACACAGCTCGAACGCCTACGCCTTGCTCGATATTGAAGCTGCCGGATTTGACCTGTCCCTCTTCCAGGCTCCAGCCTTCGGAGCGCGTGTATTGGAAATACAGATCGGCGTAATCCACGTGATGATCCATGAGCCGTCCGAACACACCATCCAGCTGGCTGGCATCGAGCTGGTTGGGGATCAGTAGCGTTTCATGCGCGGTCTGAAACAACATTTCCGGATTGGGGATCAGTACACCGGAGAGTGTGGAGGTTGTCATGGAATATGCCTGTGAAGTGAATACAAGTTAGATGGTGACAAAGCGCCGGCGTTCAAGCTATTTGACCGCCTTGCCCTTGATCTGGATATGACTGCAATCCAGCGTGCGATGTTTCAATGCGGGGAGGCTTTTTCTCAAGCTCGCCTGATAGGCAGAATTGATGCCCGCCATGACCACCCCAGAACCGCGCGGCAAACGATCCAGCACTACGCCCCATGGATCGACAATCATCGTGTCGCCATGCGTCTCACGTCCGGACAAGTGATACCCGCCCTGCGCCGGCGCAATGACATAGGCCAGATTTTCAATGGCACGCGCGCGCACCAGTGTTTCAAAATGCGCCTTGCCGGTGGTGGCGGTAAATGCCGACGGCACCAGGATGATGTCCACATCCTGCATGGCTCGATACAGTTCGGGGAAACGCAGATCGTAGCAAACAGACAAGCCGATACGACCAAATGGCGAGTCCAGCACCACCACCTGGCCGCCGGGTTCAATGGTTTTTTCTTCCTGATAATGTTCGACGCCCAAATCGAGTCCGAACAGGTGAATCTTGTCGTAACGGGCCACCAATTTGCCTTTGTCATCATAGACCAGGCAGCTGTTGCGAACTTTTTTTGGATTGTCGCAGGCCATGGGTACCGATCCGCCTACCAGCCAGATTTTATGTTTTTTTGCGGTTGCCGCCAGAAACTTCTGGATTGGACCCTTGCCCTCTTCTTCCCGCACGGCTACTTTATCGGTGTCCTTGTTGCCCATGATGGCAAAAAATTCCGGCAACGCCACCAGCTTTGCGCCACCAGCTGCGGCTAATGCAACCAGCCGTGCGGCCTCGGCCAGATTGGCGCTGACATTGGGTCCCGATGCCATCTGGATAGCAGCCATACGAATGACACCTGGTGCGTGGGCGCGTGCCGGCTTAACCACGGTTGTGCGGCTTTTTGGTTTGGCGAAACTGGAAGAGGGTTTACTATGTTTATCGCTCACGACTTTCTCCATGCTACTGCATTTTTCTGGCGGCCTGATCAACCCGGATTACGGCTCAGCGGCACCTCGCGCAATCCGTTTCACTACCGGATCAGCCCACGCTCCGGTCACACTGTATTCGAATGTGGCCGCCTTTCCGAAGGGGTCTTTCAGCAGTTTTTGCACGGCCAGCGCACCCAGACCAACCACCGGACCACCAATCAAGGTGCCCGCAAGCGCAACGCTTTCGCTCAGTTTTGGCGATACCGCCACGCGCAACTGCTGCGTCTCGGCATTGATATCCACCACACCACTCATGCTTACCCTGGCGGAAGGACCCTGCATGCGGAAATCATCGCTGTAAACCACGCCACGACTCAACCTCATGGTACCGGAAATCTCATCGAAGGCGAACCCGTCGCTAAACACATCACGGAAATCAAGCCCGATGCGGCGTGGCAAAGCCTGCAGACTGAGGACGCCCAACAGTTTACCGATACCCGGATCCACCTTGGCGAACTGGCCGTTACTGGCCTTCAGGGTAAAAGTGCCTGACAGTGAAGGTATGGCGATATCCGCAGGCGTACCGTTCCACTCCCCATCGCCATCCAGCGTAGCCTTACCGCGCTTGACCAGACCAGGATGGGCAAAACGGCCGAGAAATTTGCCCACGTCATTTACCGTCAGGTGAATTTTGGCATGTGTCTGCGGGATACGATCCGGATTCCAGACCCCCTGCATGGTCAATGTGCTATCCGGGTGAGTAAGACGGATTGATTCAAAATCAAGCCCATTTCCCTGTGGTGTGGCAGTAACCTGCAATTCTCCGAGCGGCCGATCCTTCAACAGCAAATTGTCCACGCGGATATCCAACGCCGGCAGATTGCCGTCCTGAGAGGATTTCACGCCATCTGACGGCAATGCTGCGGGAATATTCAGGGTTTTGAAATGCGCATCAAGTTTGTCCTGCGGCCGGTCTGCCAGTTTATCCGCAGGCTGCCATGTCACTTCGCCGTTGACGCCCCTGCCGGAAACATCGGCACGCCAAATACCGCTCTGATTGCGTGCTGCGAGGTTGATATCCTGAAAACGGTGTCCAAACAGATCCAGCGTGTTGAAGTTGAGATTGACCCCGGCCAGCGGTGGTAACCCACCTGCACCCCCTCCAGTTGCGGCAAATTGATTACGCCACAGGTCAATATCCGACAACGGCAACGAACCGGTAATCCATAACCCGCTCTCCTGAGGCAGTTCCGCCTCACCTCCAAAGCGAAGTGCGCCTCGTTCAATCACCGTCGCGCCATTTTTCTGTTGTTGCAGCAACAACGCTGAAGCCAGCTTGCCATAATGTATGGACAGCAGCGATTCACCGCCCTCTCGCAAGGTTTTCTTCACACGCAGCAATTGGGTCTCAGCCGCGGTCTTGGCAAAAGGTGGCGGCAAATCCGATGTCATCCCGACCAGGTTTGATTCGAAATCGGCCTCGGCCTGAAGATGGTGCAGATTGATTGTCGCGCGCCAGTCCGTCGAGCCACTCAGATGACCTGCCAAAGCCGGAGTAAGGTAGGGGCGCAATCCAGCCACGGTCATACGACCTTGAGCATCCAGACGGGTCAAACCCTTCGGCAATGTCGTTGCCGAAATTGTGGCTGGTCCGCCCATCAGTTGGACACTCACGTTGTGCGCAGCAATACCTTTGTTGGAAAATTGCAGCCTGCCACGAATGTTTTTCAGGGGCGGAATATCCATCAATGTCAAAGTGTTGCCGTTAAACGTCAGGTCCCCAGCCACCGTTGTATTGTGCATATAATGCAACGGCAGTTTGAGGTCCAGCCGCAACCGGGCGTTGCCGGTGGCATTCATATCCGTGGTGATGCCATCTATCATTTTGACAACGGGACTGGCATTTGCAAAGTGCACCAATGAGTCAGCAGGCCCATGTGCCTCGCCCTTGACCTCCAGCAAAGCATTGCCGTTAAACAAATCGGGTACAACGGCACTCACCCTGCCCAGCGTCACATCAAAGATACTTGCCTGGTTGGAAGTAATTTCCATACGTTCGCCGTGGAACAGCAAATTGGCCTGTATGCCCTCAATTCTGGGCCAGTCCGGTGCATATTGCAGCACCCCATTTTCGACCTTGGCGGCCACTTCGAACAAACCATCGCGACTGCCCCGAAATGGAAAATGCGCCAAGTCTCCTTTCAAACGTATATGCATATCGCTCGCCTGGCCGCCCTGCAGCGCGGCTTGCAGCCACTGGTCGGTGTGTTCATTGACGGTCACGGGTAGATAGCGATAAACCTGACGTGCATCCAGGCGACTCAGCCGCGCAGTCAGGTCAATGTTTCCTGCCTGTCCCGGCTGCAACAGGTAATCACCAAATGCGCTACCGGATAGATCGGTATTGGCAAACGAAGCTTCACCGAGCTTGAATAGATAGCCCTGTTTCTGTTCTCGCCAGTGCATTTGTGCAGTCAGGGTGGTCAGCGCCAGGTTCGGATCGGACAACTCCCGCGGTAGCGTCAGCACCACACTTTTACTGTTGAGTGACAGCGTGCCGGCGCTGCGTGTTGCGTCAATATTTCCAGACAAGCCTTCTGCGCCAGGAAATTGACCCTGCGCCTGCCAGCCGAGCCGGGTAAAACGGCCTTTGATCTGGTAATCAAGCGGGTGATCGGCACCACCGCGCCACGCCAGGGTGAATTTTTCCAGTTGTCCGTGCGGCTGCAAATCAGTGAGACGCTGACGCTGCATTGCGTCCAGCGGAAGATAAGGCGCCAGTGCAGCCAGGCGGTCGAGATGTACGCTATCCGTTTCAATGCGACCACCGCCGGGAAGGGTCGCAGTAGCTGGATCAAGCCGTAGCGCAAGATCGAACGGTGCCACATACGTAAAATCCGTTGTGCGCAAACTCAGTTGTTTGACGGCAAACGATTGCGCCGTTCCCAGCCGCCTCCAGATGGTGCGTCCGGATATATCCGCCAGTTTCAAAACCGGCAAATTCGTTGCGAACTGAACCGATACCTTGCGCAGGGAAGCATCCACGGTAGCGGCGATGATTTGCCTGCGGGCTACCTCCAGCCATACCCGCAAACCGCCATAACCTTCGCTGATGTTATAAGGCAAGGTCAACCATTTGCGCCACCGGCCCAGGTCGGTCCGGTCCACGCGGGCGTATATCTGTCCACGCCAACTGGCCAGATCATCCAGACTACGGCCGTTAAAATCCCCACGTATATCAAGCGGCTGGGCAAGCTGTTGAGGAGGAATTGCAGTCAGGCGAAAGCGGTGCCGATGGCCCCTGTTTTGCATGGTCAGATTGACATCCCGTGCCACCAGATAGGGCGCACCGCGCCGTTCGTCGTTCCACGCCAGTGTGGCATGGTTGACCTGGATATTGCGTTGTGCGAGCAACCAATTGCCAAATCCACCCGGTGAACTGGACTGATTAAGCAGGATGCCGGCCACATGAATTCCCTGCATATCGCGCCGGATGGTGAGCGCCACATCGTCCATGGTCAACGAAGCCAGACGTAGTTCTCCATGCAACAGCGAGGTCCATGACAGCACCGCACGCACGTCGGCCAGAAACAGTGCCGGGCGTCCATCCGGTCCGAACACGCGGATATTGCGGATGCGCAGGTGCGGATGCAATCCTTGCCAGTTGGCATTGATTTCGCCCAGCGTCACCCGCTGACCGGCACTGTGGCTGATAGAGGCGGCGATGTCATCCCGCCAGCGATCGATGTCGGGTAATATCCATAAGCGCAGCAGCAAAATCAGTACAACGGATAATATTGTGAGCGGCAGTAACACATAGTCAACGCTGCGTCTGATCCAGCGGCGGCTAAAAGCAATCATGCTGAAATACCCAATCCCTTCATGTCACAACCTTCACCGGAAAACGGCCATCGAAACAGAATCAACAGTATGCTTGCAGGGTAGCCTGAGAAGCTGAAAAATCTTTGCGGGTTCCGGTTTTTCCTGCCTTTTGGAAAGCCTGGTTAATACCGCCTCATGATTTATCATTCCAAACCGTCATGCCAGGGGATTTTCTCTAAATTCAGCTTACGGCCTGTTTGAGCTGTTCCAGTATTGCCGGGTTCTCCAGCGTAGAAACATCCTGGGTAATTTCCTCACCTTTGGCGATGGCACGCAACAAGCGACGCATGATTTTTCCGGAGCGGGTCTTCGGCAGATTATCGCCAAAGCGGATTTCGTCCGGCTTGGCGATAGGCCCGATTTCCTTACCCACCCAGTCACGCAGTTCGGCCACGATTTTCTTTGCCTCTTCGCCCGTGGCACGCACCCCTCTGAGCACCACAAAAGCCACCACGGCTTCACCTTTGATGTCATGCGGCTTGCCCACCACAGCGGCTTCTGCCACCAGCGGGTTGGACACCAGCGCCGATTCGATTTCCATGGTGCCGAGGCGATGGCCGGATACATTCAATACATCGTCGATACGACCCATGATCCAGTAATAACCCTGGGCATCCCGATGCGCCGAATCCCCTGCCAGGTATATTTTCCCGCCCAGCTCGGCGGGAAAGTAAGTCTTCTGAAAACGCTCCGGATCGTTCCACAAACCCCGCAATTGTGACGGAAATGGACGCTTGATCACCAGGTAACCACCCTGCCCCAGCGGCACACTGCCACCTTGTTCGTCCACTACATCGGCAATAATTCCAGGCAATGGCAGGGTGCACGAACCCGGTTTGGTTGCCACTGCGCCCGGTAGCGGCGCGATCATGTGCGAGCCGGTTTCGGTTTGCCACCAGGTGTCGGCCACCGGACAGCGGCTTTGACCCACCGTTTCGCAATACCACATCCATGCTTCTGGATTGATCGGCTCGCCTACCGTGCCCAGCAGGCGCAGACTGGAAAGATCATAGTTTTTAGGCAAATCAGCGCCCAGCTTGATCAATGAACGAATTGCCGTGGGTGCGGTGTAAAACGTGGTGACTTTGTGATCCTGGATTATTTTCCAGAAACGCCCGGCATCGGGATAGGTCGGCACACCTTCGAAAATCACCTCGGTCATCCCCAATGCCAGTGGCCCGTAAACCACGTAACTGTGGCCGGTAATCCAGCCCACATCCGCAGTGCACCAGAACACATCGGTATCGGGCTTGGCGTCGAACACCCACTGCATCGACAGAATCGCACCCAGCAGATAACCAGCAGAAGAATGCTGCACGCCCTTGGGATGACCGGTGGAGCCAGAAGTGTACAGAATGAACAGCGGGTGCTCGGCGTTGACCCATTCGGGCTCGCAGGTTTGTGCCATGCCGCTCACCAGGTCGTCCCACCAGATGTCACGTTTGTCGTGCCATTGGGTCGCATCGCCGCTACGCCGGTACACCACCACCGTCTCCACGCATTCGCAATCGCCCAGCGCAATGGCCGCATCCACCGCTGATTTCAGCGGCACTGTCTTGCCGCCGCGGATACTGCCATCTGCCGTGATCACCAGCTTGGCGCCTGCATCGCGTATGCGTTCATGCAAGGATTTGGCTGAAAAACCGCCGAACACCACCGAATGAATCGCGCCGATACGCGCGCACGCCTGCATCGCCACGACTGCTTCGATACTCATCGGCATATAGATGATGACTCGGTCACCTTTTTGTACACCACGCGCTTTCAGGCCATTGGCAAAAACGCACACCTGGTTGTAGAGTGCCTGATAAGTCACCCGGGTCACCGCACCGTCATCCGCCTCGAAAATCAGCGCAGTCTTGTTGGCTTTTTCGGGTAAGTGCCGCTCGAGACAGTTGTAGGAAACATTCAGAACGCCATCATGGAACCACTTATAGAATGGTGCACTGGATTCATCCAGAATTTGGCTGAAATCCTTTTTCCAGCTAAGGTTGGCGCGCGCCAGGTCGGCCCAGAAGCCCTCATAATCCGCTTCGGCACGGGCGACCAAAGCCTGGCGAGCCGCCATGCCTGATACATTGGCCTGCGTCTGAAATGCCGGAGAAGGCGGGAAAACGCGTGTTTCATGCAATATGGATTCGATATTGGCCATGCGGGGCTCCTGAATTATTCACACACGTGTCACTAAAATTCCATTTTAACCTGAAGCCATCATGCCAGCACATCACTTGATTGAACGCGCAGCCTCTCATTCCCGTTATCTGGCGCGTCTGCTGGCAGCGGATACCCAATTTGCCGGGCGCCTCGCCGCCGGGCTAGCGCAGCCATTCGACGCAGACACCATGCAAGCGCAGTTGCTGGCCGCGGCGCCTGACGACGAAGCTGCGCTCAATACCGCCCTGCGCAAATTGCGTCAGGACGTGCTGGCAAGATTGATTGTGCGTGATCTGGGTGGTTTGGCAGACCTGCCCGAAATCATGGGTGCTTGCACCGATCTGGCCGAAACTACCCTGCGTTGTGCTCTCGCCCATCACAGCGCCTGGCTGGCACTGAAACACGGCATGCCGAAAAATCCGGACGGCAGCGACATGCAGTTGGTGATCGTGGGCATGGGCAAGCTGGGTGGGCGCGAACTGAATGTGTCGTCCGACATCGACCTCATCTATCTTTACCCGCAAGAAGGCGAAACCGGCGGTGCCAAACCGCTTTCGCACCATGAATTTTTCGTCCTGCTGGGTAAAAAACTGGGCCTGGCAATTTCCGATCTCACCGCTGACGGCTTCGTGTTTCGCGTGGATACGCGGCTGCGTCCATGGGGAGATGCCGGACCGCTGGCAATGAGTTATGCCGCACTGGAAGATTACCTCGTTACGCATGGCCGCGAATGGGAACGCTATGCGTGGATCAAGGGTCGCGCCCTGACCGGTACGCGACTGGACGAGCTCGACCAGATCATCCGCCCCTTCGTGTTCCGCAAGTACCTCGACTTCAATGCCTTTGCCGCCATGCGCGACCTGCATGCGCAGATCCGCCGCGAAGTCGTGCGCCGCGACCGCGCTGACAACATCAAGCTGGGACCGGGCGGTATCCGTGAGATCGAGTTCATCGCGCAAGTATTCCAGCTCATCCGCGGCGGCCAGGTGCCTGATTTGCAAACCCGCTCACTGCTGACCGCACTGCCTTTATTGGCAGCGCGCGGCCTGTTGCCGGAATCGGCCGTGACCCAACTTCTCGCGGCTTATGTTTTTTTGCGCAACCTGGAACATCGTTTGCAATACCTGGACGACGCGCAAACCCAGACCCTGCCTGTTCAACCTGATGATCATCTGCGCATTGCCACCAGCATGGGATTTGCCGATTACCCGGCTTTTTTGGACGCGCTTAACACTCATCGTCATCATGTGTCACGCCACTTCGATCAGGTATTCGCTGCGCCACAGACAGACGAGAGTAGCCATCCACTGGCCGGATTATGGCAAGGCGCGCTGGAAGACGTCGATGCCCTGGCAACTTTGGCCGAGCTTGGCTACAGCGCACCAGCCGAAGTCTGCAACCGCCTGCGCCAGATCCGTAGCAGCACCCGCTATACCACGCTGCCCGCCAGCAATCGTGCACGCTTTGACACGCTGATGCCGGCGCTGATCGAAGTGGCTGCCGGTTGCAATCCGCCCGATGCGACGCTGACACGCATCCTCGACCTGCTGGAAACGGTCGCACGGCGTGACTCCTATCTGGCCTTGCTGGTGGAATATCCTGCCACCCTGCAGCGCGTAGCCACACTGTGTTCTGCCAGTCCGTGGGCAGCACAGTTCCTGGCACGCAATCCCATGCTGCTGGACGAGTTGCTCGATACCCGCGTCCTTTATGCTGCTCAGGATTGGGCTGCATTGAGGAAGGAACTGCAAGCGTTGATGGACACTCACAATGGCGACACCGAACGCCAGATGGATGCCATGCGCCAGTTCCGTCAGCGCGTCACCTTCCACCTGCTGGCGCAGGATCTGGCCGGTGTGCTGACCTTGGAAGCCCTGTCCGACCATCTGTCCGACCTCGCCGCGCTGATTCTTTCAGCCACGCTGCCGTTAGCGTGGGCCGGTGTACGTTATCGCCATCGCGACACCCCAACCTTTGCCATCATCGGTTACGGCAAGCTGGGCGGGCGCGAGATGGGCTACGCCTCCGACCTCGATCTGGTATTTCTCTATGATGACCCCGCGCCTGCAGCCGCCGAGCATTATGCGCGCCTCGCCCAGCGCATCAACACCTGGCTGGGCAGCACCACCGCTGCAGGGGTGTTGTATGAGACCGACCTGCGCCTGCGCCCGGACGGCGCATCGGGTCTGCTGGTCAGCAGCATCGAAGCATTCAGTCAATACCAGCACAGCCATGCCTGGACCTGGGAGCACCAGGCTCTTACCCGCGCCCGCCATGTGGCGGGCGACGCCGACGTGGGTGCCAGGTTCGAGCGCATCCGCTGCGATATCCTCACGCAGCCGCGCGATACTGCCAAACTGCGTGAAGACGTGCTTGTCATGCGCCAGAAAATGCATGACGGCCATCCCAATCACAGCGCGCTGTTCGACCTCAAACACGATGCAGGCGGTATTGTGGATGTGGAATTCATGGTGCAATACTTGGTGCTTGCCCATGCTGCCCATCACCCGGAACTTACCCGGAATAGCGGCAACATTGCCTTGCTCAAGCTGGCCGCCGAGCTGAAATTGATTTCTGACCACGACGCTGAAGCGGTGCGCAGCGCTTATCGAGAATTTCGCCGGTTGCAGCACGCGTTACGACTGCAGAGTGCGCAGACCGCGCGCATCGAGCTGAAACAGGTTGCCGATCATGCGGCGGCAGTAAAGCAGCTATGGCGTATGCTTTTCGCATAACCGCTGCGCCCCGAATCGGTTACAATTTCCCCTTTTACAAGTCTTTGGAGTTGCTGCAATGTCAATGGCTGACCGCGATGGTTTTATCTGGTATGACGGCAAGATGGTGCCCTGGCGCGACGCCACCACCCACGTCCTCACCCACACCCTGCACTATGGCATGGGCGTATTTGAAGGTGTGCGCGCTTACAAGACCGACAAGGGCACCGCCATTTTCCGCTTGCAGGAGCACACCGACCGCCTGTTTCGTTCGGCGCATATCCTCGGCATGACAATCCCGTTCGACAAGGCCACGATTACTGCAGCCCAGCTCGCCGCCGTGCGCGACAACAATCTCGAATCCGCCTACCTGCGCCCGATGGCATTCTATGGCGCTGAGGCCATGGGCATTTCAGCCAAAACCTTGTCCACTCACGTCATCGTCGCTGCCTGGACATGGGGCGCGTACATGGGTGCGGAAGCACTGGAGCACGGCATTCGCGTCAAAACCTCCTCGTTCGCACGCCATCATGTCAACGTTACCATGTGCAAGGCCAAGGCCAACGGCAATTACATGAATTCCATCCTTGCCCACCAGGAAGCTGCCCAGGACGGATATCAGGAAGCCTTGCTGCTGGATGTGGACGGCTTTGTTGCCGAAGGTTCCGGTGAGAACGTGTTCATCGTACGTAACGGCAAACTCATCACGCCTGACCTGACCAGCGCGCTGGAAGGCATCACCCGCGACACCATCGTACAGCTGGCCGGCGAAATCGGCCTGCAGGTCGTGGAAAAACGCATCACGCGTGACGAAATGTATAGTGCCGACGAGGCCTTCTTCACCGGCACGGCTGCTGAAGTCACGCCAATACGCGAACTTGACAACCGCACCATTGGTGCGGGCGAGCGTGGCCCGATCACCACGCATTTGCAAAAAATGTACTTCGATTGCGTGACCGGCAAAGACCCCAAGCATACCGACTGGCTTAGTTACATTTAAGGGAAAATCATGGCTTTAATACAGCACGAAAATACTCAGCGCATTATCGAAGTCGGCACCGACGATCTGCCGCTGCATTGCCCGACCCCCGCCATGTTTGCGTGGGACTCGCACCCGCGCGTGTTTCTGCCGATCGAAGTCAAAGGCGAAGCGCTATGCCCATATTGCGGCACCATGTACGTCCTCAAAGGCGGGGCCGTCGCACACGGGCATTGAATACTTCGCAAGGGACATCTCGCACAGTCCGGTAACAAGTGGCGGCGGTTCGTTTTACTCTGGGAGCATTTCGGCATGGATCGCTTTCAAAATACAACCGCTGCATAATTGATCCAGCGAGTCTCCCCCGGTGCTCGCTTGAGAAACGAGGGCGCTTCCAGGTGATATCGGGGTTGTAAGCGTTACCCGCTACCTGTCAGAACGTGACTTCTTCATCCAGTTTCTTCGCAAACATGCTCTCATTTGGCATGCAGACACCATTTTCTGCAAAGCATTTCTGAAACAAGCCCCCTTCGTTTATTCACCTCAACCCGGTTTTTCCACCTTACCTATTATTTTTTGGTACACGCCTTACCTTTCGACCTATCGAATGGAAAGTTCAATTATGTGGGTGATCGAACAGACCTGGATTGATTTGGCCTGTAACTTTGAGACTCATAGTTCAAAGGAGAAATCATTATGAGTTACCTCGACCGCGATACCTTGGGTATGTACAAAACACGTCACATCGATGGGCCTGGTCCATCATTGATGGGTGCGGATACGTTGATCGGTGAAGACGTCTATAACCACAGAGATGAAGATCTCGGTGACATCAAGGAAATCATGCTGGACATGCGTAGCGGCAGGATAGCGTACGCAGTTTTGTCTTTTGGCGGATTTCTCGGCATGGGTGAAAAATTGTTCGCTGTGCCATGGAACGCCCTGACTCTCGATACCGAAAACAAGCGTTTTATTTTAAATGTGGAAAAAGACCGCCTCAAGGATGCGCCCGGTTTTGACAATGATAACTGGCCGGATATGGCGGACACGACATGGGCAACCGGTATTCATGACTATTATGGAACCCAGCCCTATTACGACGATCCCCTATAAATGTATGGGCGAATAAGCGAAACCCCCCGAATGCCTATTGCCCAAGATTGGCATTCGTGGGATTGCCTGGCTTTCAAATAAGCCGTGGAACCGTCATAGTCGATTACTTGATTACGTGCCAGACATCCTTGACGTTATCACCCAGTTTGTCACCCGGTTTCTGATCCTTGGCGAACAGGTAGACAGGCTTGCCTTTATAAGCCAGCTGTTTGGTTCCATCGTCGCGGGTCACTGCGGAGTAGTCGCCGCTCAAGCTACCACTTGCCGCAACGGGCGGCCACAAGGCGGCACATGGTCCATTACAGGCACTTTTGCCACTATTGGCGACGTCCTTGTCAAAGGTATACAGCGTCATGCCGGCACTGTCCGTCAACACGCCGCCTGACATCATGGTTGGCTGGTAACTGGCGCAGCCTGCAAACGTCAGGGCGAACAGGGTTGCGATCAAGTATTTTGCTATACGTAACATTTTTCTCTCCTTTAAATGAAAGTTCAGGGTCTTGCAGAGGGATGAACAGCAATCGGGTTTGTTTTATTCTGGCAGCGGGTAAATTTTTATTTAGCGAATCACGACTTTTGCAAACCTTAAAATCGAAAGCATACCCATCTGGGACTAATCATCAGGTTGACGCTTTATACAACGGTACATAAGGTGACAAGATATAATCTGGGTATCTTCATTTGATCACGACCATCATGCTTATCACCCGCCGCCTGGAATTCGATGCCGGGCATCGCATCCCGAACCACACCAGTCAGTGCAAACATTTGCATGGGCATCGATATGCAATTGAAATCACGCTGTCCGGTGAAATCATGACTGCTGAAGGACAATCCGAGCAAGGCATGGTGATGGATTTTTCCGATGTCAAACGCATCGCCAAAATCGAATTAGTGGATGCCTGGGACCACGCGTTTCTGGTATATCGCGGCGACCAGGTCGTGAGCGGTTTTCTGGCTACTTTACCGGGGCACAAAACAGTCATACTTGAGGTGGTGCCCACAGTCGAAAATCTCGCGCAGATTGCTTTCGATATTCTCGATCCTGCTTACCGGGATACTTATGGCAACCAACTGCGTCTGCAACAGGTACGCATCTATGAAACACCCAACAACTGGGCGGATTGCAAACGACGGGAATGATTTTTCAGTAACGAGTTGGTGAACGGTTCACTTTGCAAGGAGCACGCAATGAGCATGATCATCACATCCAATGGTTTTACGCACAACAGTCTCATGCCTTCCAGGTTCACTTGCGATGGTGCGAACATTTCGCCGCCGCTGGCGTGGGCCAATGTACCAGCCAATGCGAAAAGCCTGGTACTCATCGTTGACGACCCTGATGCACCGGATCCTGCTGCGCCGCAAAGAATCTGGGTACACTGGCTGCTCTACAATCTGCCGCCGACCAGCACCGGCCTGCCCGAACAGGTGGCCACGTTGCCGGCCAACACGCTTGAAGGGCTTAACGACTGGAAACGCACCGGCTACGGTGGCCCCTGCCCTCCAGTCGGGCGTCATCGCTATTTTCATAAACTCTATGCCCTGGATGTGATCTTCCCCAATCTCAATCAGCCAACCAAATCCACCTTGGAACAAGCTATGCAAGGGCACATTCTGATGCAGGCTGAACTCATCGGGTTATATCAACACTGACAAGAGGACGGGAACCACCAAAAAACTCAGTCCTCATAAAGCTAGACTTCATCAATAGAAATCAGGAGATTATTATGCAGACAGTAAATAACGACATCGAGATTAAACAGATTTTAAACGCTTCCCGTCCTCTTCCGGAGGATCCGAAAGCGGAGCGGGTCGTGTTATGGAAGGTGTTTCGTAACACCGAGGATGCGCTCGAATATTCCCATCACATTCTCCTTGAACCGGATCAAACGGTGGTTGGTGGTCATGCCTCGGATTCCGTAGGCGAGTTCTTCTGGCTTGGTATAGAAGTGGCGGATCTGGAAGCGTGGGGCAATACTCAATCGATACAATTAACCGACCCTTTCGACAGCAATGACCCCAAAGGACAAGGCCAGGGACCGGGAACTTGATAGTTCAGAATTTTTTAACCCCTTCGGTGGGAATTCTCCTTTCTGAAGGGGTTTTTTTTTGAAATTCTGGTAGGCTATTCCGCGATGGGTAAACAAGACCCTGTCATGACCTGGTCGATATCCATCAGTAGACTTTGGATTCCCTTTCAGGAATTTTAAACATTTAAATCAAACTATTTTGAGGTTAAATCATGAATCTGAGCAAATTACTTGCTACATTATTGATTCCTGTATGCGGTTTTGGCGCCTTTGCTGCGTCTGCAGCAGCCGAGACAGAAGCACCCGCCCATATGAATTCAACCGCGCAAAAACTAGAACAGATTCCAGCCAACAAGGATGAAGACCTGCGAGTGTTTTATCCGGACGGCAAGGTAGTCAAGGGTGAAGAAGCGCTGGAACTGATGCAGAAAGGCAAGACAGGTTTCAATATATGGCTGGCAGGTAACCAGTTTTTTGCCATGGAAGAAGTCATCCATGCATTTCAGAAACAGCATAAGGACGTGGTTGGCGTCATCACCATGCCTCCCGGAAAGGTCATGAACGCCGTCCTCCATGGCGGATGGGTTTACAAGGGCAAGGAATATTCCATGACACCTGATGCATTCGGCATGGTCGACATGGGATCGATGCAAAAGCTCAAGGAAGCCGGTAAAGGCAAGGATTATGTGACCTATATGCATAATCAGCTGGTACTGATGGTAGCCAAGGGCAACCCGAAAAATATCAAGGGTATTGCCGATCTGGATCGTCCTGAGTTGCGAGTGATGCTGCCTAATCCGGTGACCGAGGGAATCATGAAGTTTTACGCCAAAAAAGTTTTGCAGAACGACGGTCTGTGGGACAAACTCTCGGCCGGAAAAGAGTGTCAGTCCTGCTACGGTGCACCCAATGTCTACTTTACTGCTGTACACCACCGTGAAATTCCGGACGGCATCAAGGCCGGCAAGGTCGATGTGGGTATCGTATGGGCAACCGAGTATCAGAACGCCATGGCACATCAGTTACCTGTCGGCGTTGTAAATCTTCCTGAAAAAGATAGTATGAAAAATGAAGTCAATTATCTGGCAGGCAATGTTCCCGATGCCCCCCATGCCAAGACGGCCATGGAATACCTGAAGTTTCTGGGAACACCAGCTGCTCAGGAAGCGTATGCCAAATTTGGTTTTATCGAAGCCACCAAAGAAGAACGTGAAATACGCGCAATCAAGTAACACCATCTGAAAGGGGGAGCGCTCGCGTCTTCGAGCCGCTCTCCCCTTTTTCTGCTTTAATAACTGCCATACACAACTCAACAGCTCCCGCATTCGAGCGGGAACCAAAGCGCTATGCAATCCTCAAATCCCCGGTCATGCTTGCTGCAAATGTACGGAGATTGTTGTCAAACGTTGGAGCAGCAATGCTGCCTCGAGTATAAATAACCGCAATCATTGGTCTTAATATTTACGGCCTGTCCGGACAGGATTATGACTAGGTTCAACAACATTTAGCGGGCTTTCAGCTCATGTATATGTGCATTTCTTCAACTTGAAAACGGAGGTTTACTGTGCGCCATTTTATTCATTCCCTGATTTTATTATTGGCGTTTTCTTGCGGAACCGCCGCCGCACATCCCGCAACCACCATGCCCGGACACGTAAAAACAAGCGGGTTTAAAGTACTGCTGGAGGTGGATAGCGCAAACCCGGCATCCTGGAATCTGGCTGTGAATAATGCAGCCCAGATCATGCAGATCATCGGGATGGATAAAGCGCAGGTCGAAGTGCTGGCTTGGGGCCCGGGTATCAAAATGCTGGTCAAGGGCTCGCCGGTTGCCGAACACATTCAAAGTCTGGCAGCTTATGGCATCACCTTTAATGCCTGCGGCAACACCATGAAGTCGTTACACCTGACACCAAAGGACCTGGTTGACGGTGCAACTGTCGTTCCCGGCGCCATAGCGGAAATTGTTAAACGGGATCATGAAGGCTGGACACAAATCAGGATGTGATCAGTCACCCTGTCATCGATTGCGATGACAGGATCATTTAACGAAAACGCGTCCCGAGGGTCTAGTTACCGCGCAGACTGATAATCGGCCAGCCGCGTTGAACGGCGTATTCGTGCAAGGTCGCATCAGGATCCACCGCCACCGGGTTCGTCACCAGATCAAGCAACGGCAGGTCGTTGAGCGAATCACTGTAAAACCAGCTCTGATCAAAATTGTCCAGGGTTTTGCCAAGGCTCGCCAGCCATTCGTGCAGACGCACGATCTTGCCTTCGCGGAAGCTGGGCGTACCCGCCACACGCCCGGTATAGGCACCATTGATCTGCTCCGGCTCGGTGGCGATCAGATGCGAAATACCGAAAGCCCTCGCAATCGGTGCGGTGACAAAACTATTGGTGGCGGTAATGATAGCCACGAGGTCGGCGTCGGCCAATTCACGTTCCACCAGCACTTTGGCAGCCGAAGTCATGATCGGCAAGATTTTTTTCAGCATGTAATCAGCATGCCAGGCATCCAGTTGCGCGCGAGCGTGCCGCGCCAGAGGCTTCAACTGGAAATCGAGAAATTCGTGAATATCCAGCGTGCCCGCCTTGTATTGCTCGTAAAACGCCTGATTGCGCGCTTCATACAGCTCTTTATCCAGCACGCCTTGTTCGATCAGAAATTGCGCCCACTCGAAATCAGAATCTCCGGCCAACAGAGTATTATCGAGATCGAACAGGACGAGTTTCATAGCATGCTCCGGGATTTTAACCCGCTCGAGTATAGCGTAAAATTGTTCGTTTACTGCACTCCGCCTGATCACCCCCGATGAATTTCACCAATGCCCTGATTCCGCAATCCTGGATGATCGTTTCACTGCTGTTGTTTGGAGCCGTGCTCGCAAAAGCCTTTCTCGCAGCGCCTTGGGGCGTGCTCAAAAAACCGGGCATATTCAACCTGATGCTGGGAGCCAGCGTAACCGTGCTGGCGTTCTGGCAGATCAAGGCAAGCATCCAGCCTGGGCTGAACCTACATCTGTTGGGTGCCACCGCGCTGACTTTGTTATTCGGCCCCTGGTTCGCCATCCTCTCGCTGACGTTGACGCTGTTGCTATCCACCGCCTGGGATGGCGCCTGGCATGCCTTTGCACTGAACGGCCTGCTCATGGTGGTATTGCCGGTCATGGTGAGCTGGTGGATTTATCGGCTGGTAGACAGCAAACTGCCCAATCATTTTTTTATCTATATTTTCTTCAATACTTTTTTTGGTGCAGGCATCACCATTGCAGTGCTAAGCTTTGCCGCGAACGGAACACTTGCCTTGGCGGGGGACTATTCGTTCGATTACCTGCTCGGCAATTACCTGCCTTACTATCTGTTGATGGCCTGGTCGGAAGCGATGACCACCGGCATGATCATGACTGTCCTGGTGGCATACAAACCCCATTGGGTCGCCACCTTCGACGACAAACACTACATTGACAATAAGTGAAGCAACCTGACATTGCCCTCCCCCGGTTCTGGCAACCCGCCGCGCTCACCTATCCGGAAGCATTACCGGTTTCAGCGCACCACGCTGAAATTGCCGAGGCAATCCGTACCCATCAGGCAGTGATTGTGTGCGGCGCCACTGGCTCCGGCAAAACCACGCAATTACCTAAAATCTGTCTGCAAGCCGGACGCGGAGTAATCGGCCGCATCGCCTGTACCCAGCCGCGCCGCATCGCCGCACGCACGGTGGCGGCACGACTGGCGCAGGAACTGGGCACAAACCTGGGTGAAGGCGTCGGCTACAAGGTGCGCTTCACCGACCAGGTGCGCAATGACACCGTGATCAAGGTGCTCACCGACGGCATGCTGCTGGCGGAAACCAGCAGCGATCGCGACCTGCGCGCCTACGACACCATCATCATCGATGAAGCGCACGAACGCAGCCTGAACATCGATTTCCTGCTCGGCTATCTGCGCCAGTTGATGTCGCGCCGCCCCGAACTTAAAGTCATCATTACCTCGGCCACTATTGATGCCGAGCGTTTTTCCAAACACTTTGGCGGCGCACCGGTAATCGAGGTGTCCGGACGCACCTACCCGGTGGAAATCCGCTACCGGCCAATCGAAGCCCCCGAGCGCGCCACTGACGGAACTAAACCGCGGGACACCGATGAGGAACGCCAGACCCAGGCCATTCTCGACGCCACCGACGAACTGGCGCGGCTGGGCGAAGGCGACATACTCATCTTCCTGCCCGGCGAACGTGAAATCCGCGATCTCGCCGAAGCACTGCGCAAGCATCATCCACCGCATACTGAAATCCTGCCGCTGTTCGCCCGTCTGTCGGTGCAGGAGCAGCAACGCATTTTTCACCCCAGCAACGCGCGTCGCATTGTGCTTGCCACCAACGTGGCGGAAACCTCGCTCACCGTGCCCGGCATCCGCTATGTGATCGACCCCGGCCAGGTTCGACTGCTGCGCTACTCACCACGTACCAAGGTGGATCAGTTGCAGGTCGAACCGGTGTCGCAAGCTTCTGCCAACCAGCGTGCCGGGCGCTGCGGACGCGTCGCGGCAGGCGTATGCATCCGTCTCTATTCGGAGCTCGAATACAGCGCGCGCCCAGCGTATACCGATCCGGAAATCCTGCGTACTTCGCTGGCCGGGGTGATCCTGCGCATGTCTGCATTGCGCCTCGGCGCAGCAGCGGATTTTCCGTTTCTGGATGCCCCTGCCCCACGCCTGATTGCCGATGGCTATCAACTGCTGGAAGAGCTCAACGCGGTTTCTGATCAGCGCCGCCTCACGCCCATAGGCAAGCAACTGGCCAAACTCCCGCTCGACCCGAAAATCGGCCGTGTGCTGCTCGCCGCACAACAATCCGGTTGCCTTGCCGAAGCACTGGTGATCTGCGCCGCGCTGTCGGTGCAAGACCCACGTGAGCGGCCGCCGGCACAATCCGGTGCTGCAGACGACCGCCATCGGGCGTTCGCCAATGAGCATTCGGATTTCATCGGTATCCTCAAGCTGTGGGAGTTTTACGATGAGGCCCTGAAGCACAAAAAATCCAACCGCAAGTTGATAGATCAGTGCCGCGAACATTTTCTCAATCCGCAACGCCTGCGCGAGTGGCGCGAAGTACACGGCCAGCTTGCCAGCATGGCCAGAGAGATGGGGCTGCGCATCAACGAGGAAGCCGCCAAATACGAAGCCATTCATCAGGCTCTGCTGGCCGGTTTCCTCGGCAACATCGGCGTGAAAATGGACGAAGGTGGCTACCAAGGTGCGCGTGGCATCAAGTTCCACATCCATCCCGGCTCCGCACTGGCGAAAAAATCGCCCAAATGGGTGATGGCAGCTGAGCTTACCGAAACCACGCGGCTGTATGCCCGCACCGTCGCCAAGATCGAGCCCGAGTGGCTGGAAGCCGTCGCCGAGCACTTGCTGAAACGCAATTATTTCGATCCGCACTGGCAGAGAAAAACCGCCCAGGTATCGGCCTTCGAGCAGGTACAACTATTCGGTCTGATCATCGTGCCTCGACGCAGCGTTCATTACGGCACGATTGACCCGGTGGAGAGCCGCCGCATCTTCATTCGCAGCGCGCTGGTTGCGGGCGAATACGACACGCGTGCGCCGTTCTTCGCGCACAACGGCCAGCTCATTGAGGAAATCGTCGAGCTGGAGCACAAGGCACGGCGCCAGGATGTGCTGGTGGACGAGGAGCGCCTGTTCGCGTTTTTCGACGCGCGCATCCCGGCCGGGATCGTCAACGGCAGCGGTTTCGACCAGTGGCGGCGCGACGCGGAGCGGGAAAATCCGCGTCTGCTGTATCTTTCCCGCGACGACCTGATGCGCCACGGCGCAGAGTCGGTGACCGAGGACTGGTTTCCACAGACGCTCACCATTGACGCCATCGCGTTGCCGCTGAGTTATCGCTTCGAGCCCGGTCATCCGCTCGACGGCATGACAGTCACCATACCGCTGGCGCTGCTCAATACGGTGCCAGGCTGGCACTTCGACTGGCTGGTGCCGGGCATGTTGCGCGAGAAACTCACCTGGTATGTAAAGGCGCTCCCCAAGCATCTGCGCCGCGTATTCGTGCCGGTACCGGACAGCGTCACGGCATTGATGGAAACACTGGCTCCGACCCGCCCACTGACCGAAGCCCTTGCCAGCGCATTAACCCGGCGCAGCAGTTTGAAAGTAACTCCGGCGGACTGGTCAGATGCGCCCCCCGCACACCTCAGCGCCAATTTCCGCGTGATCGACGGCAAAGGCCGCGAACTGGCATCCGGCCGTGATTTGATCGCACTGCGCAAACAGCTTGGTGAAGCGGCGCAATTGACCTTTCGTGCGCAAGATACGACGTTTGAAAAAACCGGTTTCAAGCGATGGGAATTCGGTGACGTACCGGCGGAATTGCGCTTCGATCGTGCCGGGCAAGCGGTGACCGGCTACCCTGCCCTGGCCGACGACAAGGACAGCGTTGCGCTGCGCCTGTTCGATACCCGCCAGGCGGCAGAACGCGCGCACCGCGCCGGGCTGGCACGCCTGTTCCGCCTCACCCTGACAGAGCAATTCAAATTCCTGGAAAAGAACCTGCCCGACTTTACCAGGCTGGCGCTGGCCTACCGCAGCCTGGGGGATGCCGACAGTTTGCGCGAGGAACTCATCCGTGCCATTGCCGAACGTGCCTGTCTGGGCGATGATGAACTGCCGCGTACGCAACAGCAGTTCGAGACGCAATTATCCAAAGCACGGGCACGACTCAAAGCCGTAGCGGACGCACTCTCGCGTACGGTGGGACAGGTGCTGGACGAGTACACGCAAATTCAGGGCAAACTCAAGTCACCGTGGCCGCATGTCGTGAAAGACATTCAGGATCAATTGTCACATCTGGTCTATGCGGGCTTCATCAGCGCGACGCCGTGGGCGCGTCTGCAACATCTGCCGCGCTATCTCAAAGGCATCAATGCGCGCCTGTCCAAACTGCCCGCGCGGCTGGAACACGACCAGCGCCACGCCACTGCCCTCATTTCACTCACTGCCCAATACCGTGCGCGCCTCGACAAGCACCGCAAGGCAGCAATTGACGACCCGGCGCTGGACGAATTCCGCTGGCAACTGGAGGAACTGCGCATTTCGCTATTCGCGCAGGAACTGAAAACCCCGCAGCCGGTATCGGTTAAACGCCTGCAAAAATTGTGGGAGAATGTATTGCACTGAGGAGGTTCAATGCATCCAATTGCCCGACAGCTGAATATTCCCAACAGTATCACCCTGCTGCGCCTGATCCTGGTGCCGGTGGTGGTATGGCTGCTGACCGTGGGTTATTACGACTGGGCGCTGTGGGTGTTCATCGCAGCCGCACTCAGTGATGCGCTGGATGGCTTTCTCGCGCGTATCCTTGACCAGCGCACAGAACTTGGGGCGGCCCTCGATCCCATCGCCGACAAGCTCATGCTGCTGTCCACCCTGGCCGTACTGGTTTGGCTGGCGTTGCTGCCGGGCTGGTTACTCAGCGTCATCGTATTGCGCGATGTCGTGATCATTGGCGGCGCGCTGGCCTACCGGCACCGTGCCGGGCATCTTGAAGTCACACCCACCTGGCTGGGCAAGTTGCACACCTTGCTGGAATTCGCATTGGCCGGCCTGGTCATCGCCGATGCCGCCGCTATCCTGCCATTGGCCGCATGGCTATTGCCGCTGTTTTATCTGGTGCTGTTCACCGCGTTGGCGTCCGGTGCGCAGTATGTGTGGTTGTGGGGGCGCAGGGCGGCAACCCTGTAGCCTCGGGTCTTGGCATTGCATCATCCAATAAAAAAGCCGGACAGCTTGCGCCACCCGGCTTCAATTGATCTGCAACGAATTAGTTGAGGATCAGGATTTCCACACGGCGATTCTGCGCACGCCCTGCTGCCGTTTTGTTGCTGGCAACCGGGTGGGTTTCGCCAAAGCCTTTGGTAGTCATGCGGCTGTCTGCGATACCTTTGCTTTTCAGATATTTTTGAACCGTCGCGGCACGGCGCTTGGACAGGCCCATGTTGTATTTCGCTGTACCGATGCTGTCCGTGTAACCGGCAATCTCGACGTTGATATCCGGATAGGTATTCAGCATTTGCGCATCTTTATCCAGTTTGGCCTTACCAGCGGGGCGCAAGGTCGCCTTGTCAAAATCAAAATTGGTACCCTCAAGAATAATCTTGGTCTGCGGTGCAGGACGCTCTACAGGAGGCTGTTCCACTGGCGCGGGAGCAGGCATTGGTTCAGGTTCCTGCACTGGCGCGGGCATAGGCTCAGGGGTTGGTTGCGGTTTGGGTGCAGGTGGCATGGGTTTCGATCCTAAAGGAATCACCAGTCCCACGGTAGCAACCCAGTCACCCGGATTCACGCCGCCTGCATCATGAATATAGCGGTAACGCACGTCGCCCCGCACCGCAATGCCGTTCATCCATTGCATTGCGCCCACGCCGGCATTCGCCGCCCAGTTGGTTTCGGAAATGCCCGGTGCACGCGTCTGCACGCCGCCTACCCCGATCACGGTATAAGGCGTGAAGCTGGCGTCACGGTTAAAGATGTACAGCGCATCCAGCCCCAGCCCGGTGTTCTTGAGCGTACCGGACGAATTCCTGATGTTGTATGCTGCATAGTTGCTGTTCAATTCCAGATTCCAGCTCTGGCTGATAGCTTTACCAACCCCCAGACCAAAACCGAAATCATTGTCGATCCCTTGCTTGTGGTACCAGTCGCCATCGGTAACGGTGAAATTGACTGACGGAGTCAGATACAAACGCGTATCCAGTTCGGCGGCCAGCGCCTGGCTTGCCACAACGGTGCAAGTCAGTGCCACTAAAGTGCGGGTAATGGGGGACATACTGTTCTCCTGAATATCAATAGTATTATGCAAATCGCAAACCGTTCTTAGCTGCTGTGCGCAATTTAGCTTATTGAAACATCAGGCTCTGTGCGTTAGCGCACTTATGCCCAGGAACTTGCGATCACCACTCAAAGTATGCTCAAAGGGCACATGATGATCGCGGCGCATTAAGCCGGAACGGGCAGCGGTGTACCAGTTCGCGCACTTGATCTACGGAGTGGTTAAATCAGGGAAACCGTTTGATGCGAATTTCGCGATGAACAGGATGTCGTTCAAGACGGTATCTGACCCCGGAATTTGTAGGAAGCTATACTGTTTATTTGTTCTGCTGATCAATAAATTTCCGTGCTATGGGATCATTTGGAAGGATCCAATTCCCCTTGTAAAGAATTCGTTCCTCGCACATTTCATTTATCCGCACCTGCGGCAACGGCTCTCTCAGGATGGATTTATATTGAGGCTGTTGCGCATCACTGTTCCATTTTTTAATTTGCTCCGCAGAAAGCAAGCCATGGTTGGCCTCTTTTGCCGCATGATCAGGCGAAGAAAATGCCAGATTGATCTGCTTAAATTCGATGGGTAATTCTTGCAGCGGGATACGCTTCCACGCTTTGTCTTGGTACTTGAAAACCACATAAGGCGGATTCGGTCTGCCCCATTTATTGTAAGACAGGCAACCCATTGGCGAAGCTACCAAGTAGGCTGTATTCTTCGCTACCTCCAACTGCATCGGCAGGAAGTTTGCAGTTCCAAGGTCTGCACTGTACTCGTCCTTCCACGATACGCGCTGATGGGTGTTAGGCATGATGAAAACCAGGCTCTGTTCCCTGATCGAGGGTTCTTGTCCGATCTCATGTCGACCACCAAGTCTTATCGAGCGCTCAACAATAATTTTGCTGCCGTCGTTCTGTAATGCTTCTTCTTTCCAACTCGTGCCGCCGAACCCGAATAACCCCGCCTCTGCGTTCATGCTCACCCCCAAGACCCATACCAGACCGATTATTTTGAGTGCCTTTACCAGCCCATATCCGCCGCTCATACCGTTCCCCTATCCAAGTGAATTCCCGTAACGGCTGCCATCGCTTGCTGCGTGTTCGCCTGATCGTATTCGTCTTATCCACCAAACACCGGGGTCAAAACACCGGGGTCACAAAACACCGCGAAAACACGAAAACACCGGGGTCAGATACCGTCTTGAATTGCAACCCTGTTCATAGTGCACCGGGGTCATAGCGCACCGGGGTCACGCACCGGGGTCAGGTCTTTCATTATCACATCGTCACCTAGTTGAATCTTCATAGTCGCTCACTATTCTGCTCACAGTCGTGTAGTGAACGCCGAAGTGCCGTGCTATCGCAGCCATCGTGTGCTGACCTGACAGGTACGCGCGTGCCATGGCCTCATTGCGACCGAAGCGCCGCTCAAAGTCCGCCAACGGTTGGGTCAGTCCTCGTCGCTGTATGCGGGGGATTTCATCCAGCGCCGATTGCTTTTCGATTTGAATTTGCATCTTGGTCACGAAAGCGTCTGAACCCAGATAAATCTGTCCCTGCAACTGTGACCATATGCTCGGCAAGCGTGCACCTTCATGCACGAAAGCTACGTATTTCCGAATCGCACGAGCACGCTGCTGCCCGAATTGCGCCAGGATCCAATCGGTTTGTAACCAATCCGGCGCAGGCGCCTGAGCGCAGCTGGCAAGATAGCTGCTCCACGGCCAGGCTTCAAGCCGCTTCACCATCCCGGCCCGCAACGGATTGAGCACGATGTAGCGTGCCAGTTCCAGCAGGTAGCTGTCGCGTTCTACCAGGATGGCTTTATACCGGCCTTGAAATACGTGCCCTACTCGTTCATGCAGTCGGTTGAAGCGTTGCGTATAAACACCGTTGAGCTGGCGCATCCCTTGTGCCAAGTTGGCTTCCGGCGTTTCAATCAAGAGGTGGTAGTGATTGCTCATCTGACACCAGGCGTGGCACACCCAGTTGAAGCGCCTGCAGACCTGCCCCAATACGGCCAGCCACACCTCCCGGTCGGCGTCCGACAGGTAAATATCCTCCCGGCCATCGCCGCGCGAGGTGACGTGGTAAAGAGCGCCTGCAAGTTCAAGTCGTAAAGGGCGTGCCATGGGACAAGTATGGCAGAGGGGAATGTGATAATGCAAGACCTGACCCAATACTGTTCGGTTAGATGTTTTTCGCATACACTTTCCTTGTGGACACTGGCAG
>JAZKBM010000014.1:0-114429 GCA_040388645.1 Pseudomonadota bacterium | reverse complement strand
CATCGCAAATACCCACACTTATCGGTTGTCTTGTTGTTAAAGAACGGTAATGCTTGGTTGCGGGGGCAGGATTTGAACCTACGACCTTCGGGTTATGAGCCCGACGAGCTGCCAGACTGCTCCACCCCGCGTCCGATTTACTGCTTCTCTTCGCTGCGATGTTTGTGCTGCGTCGAGAAGTGAGACTATAGCAAAGCAAGGCATTTGGCGTCAACACATATTCGCATCTCCCTCCTTTTCAGGACATGCATTTGAGTGACGAAATGAGACTAAATACTTGAGCGAATTTCATTTTTAGCAAAATAAAAAATACCTACGTAAAATCGGCAAATCTCCCACACGTCTTCAAGCAACTTCCCGAGCGATCAAATTTGATTATGAATGCATTCAATATTTCACGCCTGCCACGCATTATATTCGGGCCAGGGACGATACAGCAGCTTCCCGAGCTTGTTGCACGCTATGGCAAGCAAGCGCTACTAGTCACCGGGCGCAATGCTGTCCGCGATTCAAATGCCTGGTCAGAATTAATATCCGGCCTGGAAACATTAGGAGTGGCATGGGTGTCTGTAACGGTTGAAACCGAGCCTTCGCCACAACTGGTGGACGACACCGTGGCGCGTTTCAAGGATCATTCAATCGATGTCGTGATCGGTATAGGGGGTGGTAGCGCTCTGGATGCGGCCAAAGCCATAGCGGGTTTGTTGCGCCGTGGAAATTCCGTCATGGATCATCTGGAAGGCGTCGGGTCCGAACTACCTTACCTGGGCCCTATCACGTCATTTATTGCGGTGCCGACTACCGCAGGTACCGGTTCCGAGGCGACCAAAAACGCGGTATTAAGCCTGCATGGAGAACACGGTTTCAAAAAATCATTTCGTGACGAAAGCCTGATCGCAGAATACGCGGTGGTCGATCCCGATCTGCTTGCCTCCTGTCCGGCACCGATTATCGCCGCCAATGGCATGGATGCACTCACTCAACTACTGGAGTCATTTGTCTCCACCAAAGCCAATCCATTCACCGATGCGCTTGCATTGGACGGCCTGCGCACAACACGCGACAGCTTGCTGGTTTGGTATCGGCAAGGCGCAGTCGCGGCAGATGCACGCTTGGGCATGGCTTATGCGGCATTGCTATCTGGCATCACCCTGGCGCAAGTAGGGCTGGGCTCGGTACATGGACTAGCTGCACCATTGGGCGCGTTTTTTCCCATACCGCACGGCGTGGCTTGTGGCACGCTGGTTGCGGCGGCAACGCAAATCAACATACAGGCATTATTGCAACGCGCCCCAAACAGCATTGCCTTACGTAAATACGCACAGTTGGGCAGATTGCTATGCAGCGATGAAACGCTGAATGATTTGGCGGCACACGCAGCGTTGACTACCATGCTGGATGAATGGACCGAGGAGATGCGCCTGTCACGGCTTAGTCACTATGGCGTCCATGCGAACGATCTACCTCGCATCGTGGCGAACAGTCGCGGCAGCAGTATGAAAACCAACCCCATATTGCTGACCGATGACGAGATTGAGACCGTACTTAGAATGCGGCTGTAGGGACTGCTGAAGCGACTTGTTTACGATAACGATTCAGATCCTTGATACTCTCAAAAGATTGACCGAATAGATTGGATAGTTTGATCAGGATGGTGTTGACGACTTTGGCCTCCCAGCCCGGATCAAACTGGATTTGATTGTCCAGCCAGTGTTCGAGCCAGTCCGGATCGGGCAGGCGGCTCTGAATGGTGTCCTGCGGAAAAAAATCGGCACTGACGTGCAAATTGGTGGGATGCAAAGGTTTACTACTTCGTCCTGAACTGGTCATCAACACACCTACCTTGGCAAAAGCAGCACGCGCCTCATCTCCCTGGCGTTCAATCGCCTGTTGCATGTACTTGAAATAGACGCCACCGTGGCGCGCCTCATCACCGGAAAGCAGACCGTATATATGCTTGATGACGGGCTCCGTGTGCCATTGGGCGGCACGACGGTACCACTGGGTCAATCGCATTTCGCCACAGAAGTGCAGCATCAGCGTATCCAGCGGAGGTGCCGGATCGAATTCGAAACGCACCTGATGCAATTCTTCCTCAGTAGGCGCCATGTCCGGACGAAAACGGCGCAGATATTCCATTAACACCAGCGCGTGTTTTTGTTCCTCATAAAACCATACCGACATGAACGCCGAAAAATCGCTGTCATGACGATTATCGCGTAAAAACATTTCAGTTGCAGGCAGAGCAGACCATTCCGTAATGGCATTCATCTTGATCGTCACTGCCTGCTCATCGGTTAATAGTGCAGGATCGAAGCTATCCCACGGCACGTCTTTGGCCATATTCCAGCGCAATTTCTCCAAGGTGCCAAAAACTTCCGGATAAAGCATATGGACTCCGACTGAAAAATAGTTAATTTACTGAAGCCGCATTGCGGCATTGCGACAAAACTGTGACAAATATTGCCAACGCTCATGAATAAACATAACACATTCGCCAGCAGATGGTGTGCTGCTTGTCCCCACACTCAATCAATACCTCAACATAAGCTGGCCTGGCACTTAATTTTTTCCCCGCTTATCCGTTACACTCAGGCAATAAGAAGGGGGGAAACCATGGGAACTGCTCAAATTGTTACGCTGGTCATTCTGATCATCGTCACACTTTACACAATATTGCTTTATAACGGCCTCGTCGTACTGAAGCACAACGTTAGCCGTGCGTGGTCGAACATAGACGTACTCCTCAAGCAGCGCCACGACGAACTGCCCAAACTGGTGGAAACCTGCAAGCAATACATGCAGTTCGAACAACAAACGCTAGAAAAAGTGATGCAGGCGCGTGCTGCAGTTTCTTCGGCTCGGGAAGCCCATAACGTACCTGCCTTAGCCGACGCGGAGAGTTCGCTGCGCAGCAGTTTGGGTGGCTTGTTCGCAGTGGTGGAGGCCTACCCTGACCTGAAAGCCGACGAGAGCTTCAAAACATTGCAGGCACGCATTGTCGGCCTTGAAAATGCGCTTGCTGACCGGCGCGAATTTTACAATGACAGCGTAAATATCAACAACGTGCGCATTGAGCAATTTCCGGATGTGATCATTGCCAAAAAATTTGGCTTCAAAGCTTTTGAGCTGCTCAAATTCAAAGCAACCGACACGGCCGATGTGAACGTTAAAGCTTTGTTTGGCTGAACATGCGCTGGATTGCGGAGGCCATTGCTGAAGCGCGTCACAGTTTCGCCAATGGCCTTACCACCGGATTCAACTTGCTGTTTCTGCTAATCGGCTTTGAGATCGGGGGTAACGCAGGCTGGGCAACGGCTCTATCGCTAGTTGGTGTCACCAGTTTCTTCGCATGGATTGCCAACCACCGTCGCTATCGTCTGGTAGCTGACACACCCACCTCAAAAATCATCTCGGCCCCCCAGGGTTACGCAGAATTTTCCGGTCGCGGCAAGCACCTTCCCGGCGCGCAATTAGTCAGCCATCTCAGCGGCCTGCCCTGCTTATGGTATCGCTATCGGGTCGAACGCCAAGACACCGAAGACAACTGGGAATTTATCAGTTCTGGTGCCAGCGATGACACATTCGCGCTGGATGACGGTAGCGGCCTGATATTGATTGATCCGGACGGTGCGGAAATCCGTACCAACCATAAACGTGAATGGATCGAGCAAGATTATCGCAAGACTGAATGGTTACTGAAAGCAAATGAGCCGCTTTATGGCATTGGTGAACACACCACGCTGGGAGGAGCCAACGCTGAACTGGACGCGAAACAGGATCTGTCAGACCTACTGGTGCAATGGAAACAGGACAAGACTATGCTGATGTCGCGTTTCGACATGAACAAGGATGGCGAACTGGATGCACACGAATGGGAAACCGCTGTGCTGGCAGCGAAACGGCACATCGCCGCCGAACACCAGGAAATCCGCCTGCAAGACGGCGTGCATATGCTACGCAAGCCTCGTGATGGGCGACTATATCTGGTTGCCAACGAACCGCCTGACAAGCTCGCCACACGCTACCGGATATGGTCTTGGGTGCATTTTTGCATTATGAGTGGCGCCATAGGCCGCCTGATTTGGTTCGCCGCGAAGTAATGCCATCACAGCGACGTGTTTCTGCACGCTATCCTCGCCGATTATGTATGTGAGATAGCGCACCGACACGATCAGGTGGAGAACGTGATACTTGCCTGTGAAAAGGCAGTAAAACACGAACTCATAAAGGAATCACTTTGGAAATTTATGTCCCCACAGATTCCAGCCTACCGAATAGCGCAGACCAGCTCTATGACTTACCAAGCTTTGGCAATGTCAGCCTTTTGCATTTCACCGATTGTCATGCCCAATTGCTGCCTATTTATTATCGCGAACCCAGCATTAATCTGGGGATAGCAGGGAGCGAAGGCAAAGTGCCGCACCTCGTCGGCACTTCCCTATTGCAGCGATTTGGCATCCCCCCGGGAAGCCGACAGGCCTATGCTTTTTCCCATCTTGATTTCTATGCAGCAGCACAGGCATATGGAAAAGTGGGGGGGTTCGCCCATCTCTCCACCTTAATCAAACGATTGAAAGCGATCCGCCCTAACGCTCTGCTGCTTGATGGTGGCGATAGCTGGCAAGGTTCAGCCACGGCCCTGTGGACGGCAGGGCAGGACATGGTGGATGCCTCACTGGAATTGGGCGTGGATATCATGACGGGACATTGGGAATTTACCCATGGCGCGGAACGAGTGTTGCAGGTGGTTCGCAATGATTTCAAGGATAAGATCGCATTTATTGCTCAAAATATCGTATATGAGGGCCAATCAGACCCGATTTTTGAGGCTTACGTCATGCGTGAGCAAAACGGTATTCCCATCGCCATTATCGGCCAGGCTTTTCCCTACACCCCTATCGCCAATGGTGCGCAATTCACTCCTGGATGGGAATTCGGTATCGATGAAAGTCATCTGCAGTCCGTGGTCAACGAAGTACGTAAAAAAGGCGCCCATGTGGTCGTGTTGCTTTCCCATAACGGTATGGACATCGACCTTAAATTGGCTGCGCGAGTTTCGGGCATCGACATGATACTGGGTGGACACACCCATGATGGCGTGCCGGTACCAAGTATTGTGCAGAACCCGGAAGGGGTAACGATCGTGACCAATGCCGGATCACATGGCAAGTTTCTGGCTGCCATTGATTTCGAGGTAAAAAATGGCCGCGTCACCGATTATCGATACCATTTATTACCCGTTTTTTCTGAGCTCCTATCACCTGACCCTGCCATGCAGGCCACCATCCAACGCGTGCGGGCTCCATTTGAGTCTCTTTTGCAGGAACCGATTGCCGAAAACCAGGAATTACTTTATCGCCGCGGGAATTTTAATGGCTCCTGGGATCAGCTGATCGTGAATGCGCTTATGCAGGTCAAGGATGCGGAAATTGCCTTTTCTCCCGGTTTCCGATGGGGAACGACTTTGCTGCCGGGACAAATGATCACTCGTGAGAATCTGATGGAGCAGACCGCTATCACCTATGCTGATACCTCGGTAGTGGAAATGTCGGGTGCCGAAATCAAGCAGCACCTGGAAAAACTTTGCGACAAGATTTTTAACAACGATCCCTACCAGCATCAGGGAGGAGATATGGTCCGGACAGGAGGCTTGGAGTATGCATGCGAACCGGCTGCCAAGCTCAATTCCCGTATTAGCGATATGACCCTAAATGGCAAACTGATCCATGCCGACAAATCATATAAAGTAGCGCGCTGGGGAGCAGGCAGCATTCAGTCCGAAGGCGAACCGGTTTGGGATGTTGTGGAGGCGTATCTAAAAGACAATGCGAGCGTCAAAAACAACACGCCCAACATACCGCGCCTCATCGGCGTGGAATCCAATCCTGGATTGGCATACGATGTGATCAATGCCAAAACTGCCTGAATCATCACCCCGTCAGGCAATCACTGGCACCCTAACGACTAGTAAGAAGTGCCTGAATTCCATGCGCTTGCTGTGACGCCAACTGCCGAAGTCCGGACCTCAGGGTTGCGATATGTTACAGATCAATCACCGGGATTACGGCGGCCCGGACACCCTTCCGCGTTCTGGTATCTGGATGCGGATAACCACAAAATCGATGATCAAGCGACCTTGGCCCGTATCGCCAAACAGGCTATACCCCCAGCTTGGACTGAGGTCTGGATTGCAGCCTCAGCAAAAACCCATTTACAGGCTACTGGACGCGATGTTCATGGGCGCAAGCAATACCGCTATCACCTGAAATGGCGCGCACTAAGTGAGGAAACAAAATTTGCGCGCATACTGGCCTTCGGTGAGGCACTCCCGGAAATACGCAAACGCGTGGATCAAGACTTGAGCCTGCAAGGCTTACCGCACGAAAAAATACTTGCTACCGTGGTAAAGCCCTTGGAAATTACGTTGATCCGGGTCGGCAATGAAGAATACGCCAAGGCGAATCTCTCTTACGGTCTCACCACGCTACGCAATCGGCACGTCAATATTCCGGTGGCAAACTTGTTTTCGAGTTCCGTGGAAAAAGCGGAAAACTGCATAAAATAGGATTACTTGATCCCCGCCTTGCCACCATCGTCAAACGTTGCAAGGAGCTGCCGGGTGCAGAGTTATTCCAGTATCTGGACGACCATGGCCGACGCCATTGCATAAACTCGCAGGACGTCAACGAATATCTACAGGAAATAACCGGGCATGATTTTAGTGCAAAGGATTTTCGTACTTGGGCGGGTAGTGTGTGCGTGTTGGACGCCCTGATCGAATATCCTCCCGGCACAAGTGAAAACGAAAACAAACGCACAATTGTTGCTGTCGTTAAAAATGTGGCGGAGCGCTTGGGGAATACTCCTGCAGTTTGCCGTCTACCCGAAATTCCGCACGTGCAGAATATGCCATGATCGCGCGTCTTCGATCCGCTGCTCAATAAGCTTGGGCAGATACAATTTGCACGTCTTGTATGTAATGGCCATGCGTGTTCGCAAACTTGCCCAGCGTCCGATCAGCCGGCTTGTTTGGCTTCCAGTATCTCCCAGCGTGCCAGAACCATTTCCAGTTCAGAATCTATGGCTGCAACACGCGCCTGCAAGCGTTTAGCTTCAGCAGGTTGATTACTGTATAGCATGCCGTCTGACAAACGTGCAGTGATCCCGATTTGTTCTTCTTCCAGGATGCGAATCTGCTCGGGCAGAGTGGCCAGCTCCTGCGCTTCTTTCCAACTCAGCTTTGTCTTGGCGGCCGCCGGTTTGGCAGGTTCTGACTTGCTCGGCGCAGCGGCTTTAATGGCTGTCTTGTCCGAGCCGGGCTTGGGACGCTGTGCCAGCCAGTCGTCGTAGCCGCCCGCGTATTCGCGCAGCACGCCGTCACCCTCGAAGGCAATCACCTGGGTCACCACGTTGTTTAGGAAGGTACGATCGTGGGATACCAGCAACACCGTGCCGGGGTAATCCTGCAACAACTCTTCGAGCAATTCCAGCGTGTCAATATCGAGATCGTTGGTAGGCTCATCCAGCACCAGCACATTGGCCGGGCGGGTAAACAGACGCGCCAGCAGCAGGCGGTTGCGCTCGCCGCCGGACAATGACTTCACCGGCGAGCGCGAACGCGCCGGGGCAAACAGGAAGTCTTCCAGATAACTGATGACGTGCTTGCGCTCGCCACCGATTTCGACAAAATCGCCACCCTGGCTAATGGTGTCGGCGACGGTCATTTCCTCGTCGAGCTGGGTACGGAACTGGTCGAAGTAGGCGACCGAGAGCTTGGTGCCGAGCTTGACGGTGCCTGAATCCGGTTCAATTTCGCCGAGGATGAGCTTGATCAGGGTCGTCTTGCCGATCCCATTGGGCCCGATCAGGCCGACCTTGTCGCCGCGCTGGATCACGCCGGAAAAATCGCGGATCAGCGTGCGCCCACCATAGGCTTTGGTCACGTGCTCGAGTTCCGCCACGCGCTTGCCGGATTTTTCGCCGCTATCCACGTTGAGGTTGACCTGCCCCAGATGATTGCGTCGCTCACTGCGCTCGCGACGCAATTGTTCCAGACGGCGCACGCGCCCCTCGTTGCGGGTACGCCGCGCCTTGATACCTTGGCGCAACCACACCTCTTCCTGCGCCAGCACCTTATCGAACTTGGCGCTCTCCACTGCCTCAATCGCCAGTTGTTCGGCTTTGATACGCTGATATTCGGTGAAATTACCCTCGTAAGTACGGAGTACGCCACGATCCAACTCAACGATCTGGCGCGACACATTGTCCAGAAAACGTCGGTCGTGGGTAATCACGATGACCCCGCCAGCGTAGCCGCGTATCAGTTCTTCCAGCCATTCGATGGAAGCCAAATCGAGGTGGTTGGTAGGCTCATCCAGCAATAGCAAATCCGGTTCGGTGACCAGCGCACGCGCCAGTGCCACGCGTTTTTTCAAACCGCCGGAAAGCGTGCCGACAAGCACATCTTCGGGCAGATTGAGTTTGGTCAGTACGGTCTCCACACGCGCCTGGAGACTCCAGCCATCGCGCGCTTCGAGCGCCGTTTGCAGCGTCTGCATGCGCGCCATCAGTGGCTCGAAATCGGCATCCGGCTCGCCCATCTTGTGGGTGACTTCGTGATAATCCAACAGCAACTGGCTTACCTCACCCAACCCCTCTGCCACCGCTTCATACACGGTATGGTCGGACTCTAGTTGCGGTTCCTGTGGCACATAAGCGAGCTTGAGACCTGGCTGACGCCATACTGAACCATCATCCGGCTTGGTATCGCCTGCCAGCAACTTGAGCAGGCTGGATTTGCCCGCGCCATTGCGGCCAATCAAGCCAATATGGGCACCAGGCTCAATCACCCAGTCGGCGTGATCGAGCAGCGGCACATGGCCAAAAGCGAGGGAGGCATTTTCTAAGGTGAGCAGCGGCATGGGACGAGGAACATACAGTGAGAAAACCGAATATTCTACCCGGTTGTTACATAAACTTGCGGATGTTCACCCACGAACTTCTGATGAAAGAATCTGGATACATTAGAAGCACACCGCATACGCCGTTTAACAAAACATCCCGACAGCCGCGAATGCACCCTAATAGAATCTCGGTGTGGTACTAAAAAAGATGTGCCCGGAAGATATCACTTCCAGGCAATTTGAAGCTATCAGGCCATTGCCTTGACAGCAGATGATAAACGACTTTTGTGACGTGACGCTTTGTTTTTGTGGATGATGCGCTTGTCAGCAATGCTGTCGATAGCTTTCATCGATTCGCCGAAAATCGATTGAGCAACAGCTTTATCACCCGCCAGCACCGCTTTTTGCACCTTCTTGATGGCGGTGCGCAAAGTAGAACGCAGAGCGGCGTTACGCGCGCGCTGTTTGTCGTTCTGTCTGGCGCGCTTCCTAGCCTGTGCGCTATTTGCCATGGATGAAACTCCTGTCTGATTTTTCTAAACGCGGAATTATAAGGATTCTCTGCATTTCTGGCAAGTCAATTTCCGGACACATCGGCGCTCGACGTACCGAGACGCGCTTATATGCGGGCAATCTCGGGATACCCTAAACTCGAACCCGGTTCTAGAATGCGGTGACAGACATTTCGGGGATGTACACGAACACGTAATATCATGAGTCAATTCCAGTGTTACATAGGACTGGTGTAACTTGACCCATTAAGCAGTAACATATGATACGAACCGAGGCGAAAAAAATAATTTACTGAGCGAAGAGAGACATATACATGCATGCGGGAGGCACTCTGGCTGGGGTACTACCGATTCCCATTGCCGACGAACTTGATTTATACAAACGCTATCTCAAGGCACTTAGCAGCGTGGCCGGAGTTTTACTGGAAGGCACCAGCGAACAAAATCTGACCGAAGTACTTCAACTATTGGTCACGAACACCGGGATAGGCTGTTGCGCACTATTCCTGAACAAACCCGGAAAAGACGTCCACAGCGCCAAACTTTATTGCACCTGGTCATCAACCGAAGCGGCGAGTAAATTATCCGATTTCACACAGTTCCGTGAGATCGATTATCAAAAATATCCACTGCTGTTCGATACATTGCATGCCGGCATGGTATTTTCCAAAAGCATAGCTGAACTACCGCTTGAGGAAGCCACACTCTTTGGCTCACAACAAATACATACAGCACTGTGCATACCCTTGCTGATGCAGGATAAAATGGAAGGATTTCTCGGCCTGTTTAGCCGGGATGCGCCGCGCAACTGGTTACCCATAGAGGTGAATGTGTTGTGCGCGATCACCAACAGCCTCGCACTCGCGCTGGTTCGTAAGCGTGCCGAGCAAAATCTGGCAACAAGCAGCGAGCGACTGAAAGCGCTGGTTGGCGCAACCGAAGACATGATCATTGAATATGATCTCAAAGGTCATATCATCAATGTATGGTCCGATAACGGTTCCTTTTCCATCGGCTTGACCTCGGACATTACCGGTCTGATTCTGGAACAGGCACTTCCCAGTGATATGGCCCAAGCCATTAAACGCGCCACCCCGAAATTACTTGCCGGCAGCAATCGTGAAACATTTGAATTCACGCTGAATATCGACAGCATAGATCGGTTTTTTCTGGGTAGATTGCAAATGCTGCCTTCCGAGACAGGCGAAAACAGGAATATGGTGGCCCTGATCCGCGACGTTACCGAATTGATGCAGGAAGAAGCCCAACGCCTGTCGATGCTGGAAACCCTTAACCTGCTTGAAGAAGCTATCGTCGATCTATCACTGGATGGTTTTCTGCTCAACTTTAGTGGCGCGTGGAGCAAATTACTGGATTTGCCGAGCGAACTTACCGGCGATCATATCGGAAAGTTGCTGAGTGATTTCGTTTATCCAGACGACCGCGCCACGCTTACCGCCGCTATTCGGGAATTAGCCTCGGGGAATAAACATTCCGAAGCAGTACGGTTTCGGCTCCTGCATGGCGAAGAACCCATCTGGATTGAAGCACATTTGCTCGCACACCGTTCACTACAGGGCCAAATTACGGCACTGCGCGGCGTCCTCCGCGACATCACATCGAGTTATTTACAGGAACGGCGCATTACCCAGATGGCTTTACATGATGCTTTAACCCAACTGCCTAATCGAATTTTGCTGGAAGAACACCTGCAACAATCCATTGCCCGTGCACAACGCGGAAATGAAAAAGTCGCGCTGGGATTTATCGACGTTGATTTTTTCAAACACATCAACGATACCCTCGGACACAAAGCCGGTGACATTGTCCTCGTCACGCTCAGCAAGCGCCTGCAATCGGTGCTCAGGGAAATAGACACACTGTCGCGCTGGGGGGGGGATGAATTTGTAGTGTTGTTGCCCGATGCCAATAGCGAAGATGCGATCCGCAAAATTGCAGACCGAATGCGCAAAGTAGCCCTTAAAAGTATCGATCTGGATGGCATTGAGACCAAGGTTACACTCAGTATCGGTCTGGCAATTTATCCGGATGACGCAGACAGCCCGGAAACACTGATGAGCATGGCGGATCACACCATGTTCCATGCCAAAAGTGTCGGACGCAACAATGTGCAGTTTTTTCAGGATATCCGCGAAACGCTGAAGTGATAGCTTCGCATTAAGGGCTAACCGGGTAATACAGCAGTTTGATACGTTACTTCGGCTGAACACTTCCCGGAATCTGCGGTGTTTCGATCACTACATCAGCGCACTGTGCGCGGTGTCTTAACGCATGATCCATCAGCACTATCGCCATCAGCGCTTCGGCAATTGGTGTGGCGCGAATACCAACACAAGGATCATGGCGGCCATGCGTAACAACCTCGATTGGATTCCCTGATTTATCAATGGAGCGACCGGGCAGACGAATCGATGACGTCGGTTTAATGGCAATGTGCGCGACAATATTCTGCCCGGTAGAGATGCCGCCCAGAACACCCCCCGCGTGATTGGAAAGAAAGCCTTCCGGAGTCAATTCATCGCGGTGTTCAGTGCCTTTCTGGCGCGCTGATTCGAAGCCGTCGCCGATCTCCACCCCCTTGACCGCATTCAGCCCCATCAAGGCATGGGCGAGATCCGCATCAATGCGGTCATACAACGGCTCGCCCCAACCAACCGGTACATTCTCGGCTACCACTGAGATTTTTGCGCCAACCGAGTCACCCGATTTACGCAGTTCATCCATATATGCCTCTAGAGCCGCCACGCTATCGGGGTCGGGACTGAAAAAAGCATTTTCGCCGACAGCTTCCCAACTTTTAAAGCTCAAATCTATCGGTCCCAGTGCAGACATATAGCCGCGCACCTGAATACCGTATTTTTGCGCCAGCCATTTTTTTGCAATGGCGCCAGCACCGACCGTGGGGGCGGTGAGCCGTGCGGAGGAGCGCCCGCCTCCCCGATAATCACGGATGCCATATTTGTGCCAGTAGGTATAGTCGGCGTGACCGGGGCGAAATGTTTCGGCGATGTTGCCGTAATCCTTGCTGCGCTGGTCTTCATTGCGAATCAATAAGGCGATGGGCGCACCGGTCGTGCGGCCTTCGAAGATACCGGACAGGACTTCCACCGTATCCGATTCACGCCGCTGCGTGACATGGCGGGAAGTGCCGGGCTTGCGCCGATCCAGTTGCGCCTGGATATCCTCCGCGCACAATTCCATCCCCGGCGGACAACCATCCACTACACAACCGATGGCCGGGCCATGGGATTCGCCAAAGTTCGTCACGCTGAATAACTTGCCTATGCTGCTGCCGGACATGGTCGTGCTCGCTCAATCTCAAAGCGCCGAGTTTAACATGGCAGACTTACTTGCTGATCTGTAACCCGGACAGCAAACTGATTCCCCATGCGACGCCGAAACCGGTCACCTCGGTGCCCACCGCCCCCAGACCATCGTCACAGTTACTCGAAGACAAGTCCACATGCAACCAGGGACACTTGTCCACGAAGCGGTTAAGGAAGCGCGCCGCCAGTATATGGTCGGCATCACCGTCCAGCGTACATTGCATGATGTCGGCAATATCGGAATCCAGCGCAGGTTCGTAATCTTCGTCCATCGGGAATGCGCACATGCGTTCTCCACTGACTTTGCCTGCTGCGACTGCCTGGGTGAGCAATTCATCACGGTTGGACAGCACCCCGCTGTAACGTTCGCCCAGCGCAGCGCCCATACTGCCGGTCAGGGTGGCAAAATCAACCATGGCGTCGGGTTTTTCACGCGCGGCCAGCGCAAGCGTATCGGCCAGCACCATGCGCCCTTCTGCATCCGTATGCACCACCTCAATGGTGGTACCGTTGAGCGCGGTGACCACGTCATTTTGCTTGTAGGCCTTTGCGCTGATGTGGTTTTGCGCAATAGCCAGCCAGCAATCAATGTTTATAGGAAAATTCAGACGCGTGGCGGCTACCAGAATCCCCAGCGCGACTGCCGAACCATTCATATCCTCATGCATGCCCTGCATGTATCTGGCCGGCTTGAGATTGTGGCCGCCGGTATCGAAACAGATACCCTTACCCACTATCGCCACGGTAAACCTGGCCTTGGGATGATACCGTCGCAGATGCACAATTGCTGCATCTTCCGGATCCGAACCCTGGCCGACTGCGACAAATGCGCCAGCACCCATTTTGCGCAATTTTTTCATGTCATATTCGGTGTGCTTCCAACCATTGTCTTTGGCCAGTTCACGTACCCGCTTGCGGTAGATCGTCGGGGTAAGCTGGTTGGGTGGGGTGACCGTCAGGCTACGGCACAGCGTATTGCCTTCCGCCACTGCGCGTTGGGCGGCAAACCCATCGGTCGAGCTATAGCCAAACAAGCGCAAGGTTTGCAATGGTTTGGGTTTGTCCTTGCTTTTCAGGCTGGGTAATGCTGCGCCATTGACCCATGCCACATACACGGCAGTTGCGGCAGCATGAGCACGAAAATTCTCATCGCCACTGATCGCCACACTGATTTCCCTGGGTGATTCGTCCAGCAGGCTGTGCAAGGCTTGGCGCAACACAGTGTGCTGACTGAATGCGGGCTGTTTGGTATCCAGCATGACCCATACGATCAGGCCACCTTGAGACGTTTCCACGGCAATCGGTGTTTTCGCCAATTCAGCCGGTTTTTTGTCGCGTCTGCGCAATGCAGCGGCGAGTTGGGCAATGCCCGGCAGGACGCCTTCTTGTGGCAAAGTGGCAGTTTTCGGTAAAACCATCAAAATATGACTGGCTTTATCCATTTGCACCAGAGGAATTTGTTTTTTGTTTTCAATCAGTTTTGCGAGCATATTCAACCTTGACGTGGGGTTTTGGCTTGACCGGATAGGGTGTTTTAACCGATGATAGCAGAGTTTGTATTATCTAAAATCAGTCCGGCCTCAAGCTCTTGCAAGGAAGAAATACATGAAACTGGAAGACAAAAAGCGCGTGCTGCGCGAAATGGTGTTGCACCGTCGCTTTGAAGAGCGCTGTTATCAGGGCTATATCGAGCGCAAAATCGGTGGCTTTCTGCACCTCTATCCAGGCCAGGAAGCCTGCTGTAACGGCGTGATGGAGGCGGCTCGTCCCGGACATGATTATGTCATTACCGGTTATCGCGATCACATCCATGCCATCAAATGCGGTTCCGATCCCAAAGCCGTGATGGCCGAGCTGTATGGCAAGGAAACCGGCTCATCCAAAGGCCGCGGTGGCTCCATGCACATCTTTGATGTGGCGCATCGTTTCATGGGTGGCTACGCACTGGTAGGGGGCCCGTTTCCGCTTGCCGCAGGTATCGCAAAAGGCATCCAGCTGAAAGGCGGAGATGAAATCTCGATCTGCTTCCTTGGCGACGCCGCCAACAACCAGGGGGTTTTCCACGAAACCTTGAACATGGCTGCGTTGTGGAAACTGCCCGTGCTGTTTGTGTGCGAAAACAACCAGTATGGTATTGGCACTTCGATTGATCGCTCCACCGCGGTACTCGACCAGTACAAGCGCGTCTGCAGCTACGGAATCGAATCCGCGCAGTGTGACGGGCAGGACGTGGAAGTCGTGCATGAGCATGCCGTCAAGGCGGTCGAATATGTGCGCAGCCGCAAGGGCCCGTATTTCCTTGAGTTGATGACCTACCGATACCGTGGCCATTCCATGTCCGACTCGCGCGGCTACCGCACGCGCGAAGAAGAGGAGCAATGGAAGCTGCGCGACCCCATCAATATTCTGCGCGATCGTCTGATTGAAGCCGGTTCACTCAGCATGGATGAATTTACCGCCATGGAAAAAGAAACCGACGCTTATATCGAGAACGAGGTCATCAAGTTCGCTGAAGAATCCCCCGAACCGAACGTTGCAGATCTGGAAAAATACGTTTTCGCTTAAATACACCATCACAGAAAGTCCGGTAGCGCGGTATCAAAGCACCGCGCGTCACTGAATTCCTCTGTGAGCACTGCCCGTGTGGCAAAAGATCAAGGATTAAGGAAAGATCAACATGGCTGAAATAATGTACTGGGAAGCATTGCAACGCGCTCATGACGAGGAAATGGCACGCGACCCACTGGTCATTTGTATGGGCGAAGACATCGGCGTAGCCGGTGGTACCTACAAGGCCACCAAAGGGCTGTATGAAAAATACGGCCCGTTACGGGTAATGGACACGCCAATCTCCGAAGGCGGCTATACCGGCTTGGGGATCGGCGCATCCTTTCTTGGCATCCGCCCCATTATCGAAATCATGTCAGTGAATTTCGCCTGGCTGGCGATGGACCAGATGTTCAACTCCGCCGCCAAGGTGCGCTATATGTCGGGCGGCCAGCTCACCTCGCCCAGCGTGTTCCGTGCCGCGGGTGGCGCTGCACATCAACTGGGCGCCCAGCATTCGGCGCGCATGGAAAAAGTGTTCATGGGTATTGCAGGACTGCGCGTGGTCACGCCGTCTAATCCCAAGCAGGCTTACGGCCTGTTGAAATCTGCAGTGCGCAGCGATGATCCGGTGTTCATCAATGAACACGAACTCATGTACAACATGAAGGGTGAAGTGCCCGACGAAGAATATTTCCACCCGCTGGAAGGTTCGGAAATCAGCCGCTCCGGTAACGATGTCACACTGTTCGGCTATAACATTTCGGTACACTGGTGCCTCAAGGCCGCCGAAATCCTGGATAAACAATATGGCATTTCCGCGGAAGTAGTGGATCTGTATTCGCTCTCTCCGCTGGACCGTGCAGGCATCAAGAAATCGGTATGCAAAACCCATCGTGCCGTGATCGCTGAGGAAGACGAAGCGCCGGTGGGCGTCGGCTCCGAAGTCATCGCGATCATCAACGAAGAATGCTTCTTTGATCTCGATGCCGCACCGGTCCGTGTGCATTCCGCCCTGGTGCCTCAACCCTATAATCACACTCTGGAAAAAGCGGCCATTCCCGATCATGAAGATGTGGTTGCGGCGGTTTTGAAAATGCTCGGCAAATGAAAACGTCGGTCGCAGCTGATCTGTAGTTATACCTTTGTGCGGCCCCGGCCGCACAAATTTTGACAGCAGCCTGCACATACCAGGCTAGAGGAAAAAACAATGTCATCACATTACGTCATTACCATGCCACAACTGTCCGACACCATGACCGAAGGCGTTGTGGTGACCTGGGAAAAACAGGTTGGCGATAAAGTTGAGCGCGGCGATATCGTGGCAACCGTCGAAACCGACAAAGCCATCATGGATGTGGAAGTATTCAAGGCCGGTTATCTGGCTGGCCCTTTGGCCGATGTCGGCGCCACCGTTGCGGTGAGTGGCGCATTGGGCTATATCACGGATACTCTGGGCGATCTTGCTATCGGCGACGGCGAAGTGGTTACCGAACAGGCAGCAACTGAAATGATCCCGCATCACGCCGGCATACCGATTGTCATGCCGCAATTGTCCGACACTATGACAGAGGGCATTGTGGTCACCTGGGAAAAAACCATCGGTGCCGTCATCAAGCGCGGCGACATTGTGGCAACGGTGGAAACCGACAAAGCCATCATGGACGTCGAGGTGTTCCAGGAAGGCTTCCTGTCCGGTCCATTGGCCGGTGTGGGCAGTACCGTGGAAGTGGCGCACCCGATGGCTTTCATCGTGGGTGATGCAGCACAGGTAAACGACACCGAAGTCACGCTGTCCGCCGAACATAAAGTGGTGGAATCACATCCCCAGAAAAACCATGTGGCGGCAACACCAGCAGCAACCAAACCGGGCAGCGTTGCTCACTCTGGCGCCAAACCTGTGGCCCGCCCTGCAGGGCGGCAGGCCAGTCCCTACGCGCGTAAAATGGCCGGCGAAACAGGTGTGGATTTAAGCCAGCTGGCGGGTTCCGGCCCGGCTGGCGTCATTGTCGCCCAGGATGTGGCGCGAGCTCGTCCGAGCATGGCACAAGTGGCACATTCACTGCCGCAGGTCGAAGTTCCCGGTACCGGCCGGCCGATGTCTTCAATGGAAAAAGCCGTGTCGCACGCGATGACCGCGGCATTGACGCTGCCTACTTTCGACGTCACTTTCAACATCAAGCCCGAGAAACTCATCGCTGCTGCCAAGGCGCGCAAGGTCTCTGTCACTGTGGCTATCGCCAAGGCCTGTTCAGTGGCCATGCTGAAGCATCCGATGATGAACAACTGCTATCAGCCAGTGGACAAGATCGTCGAACGCAGCAACCACGATTTCGGTGTAGCCGTTGCAGCCGACGGTGGCGGACTGGTGGTGCCAATCCTGCACAATATCGAGCAAAAATCCCTGGAGCAATTGCAAACCGAGTGGAGTGATCTGATGCCGCGCGCGCGCGGCCGCAAACTGTCACCCAATGAGTACGCCAATCCGACTTTTACCATTTCCAATATGGGAATGTTCGGTGTCACCCATTTCACGGCCATCCCTACCCCCGGCATCGCTGCCATCATGGCCATTGCCGCGACCGGAACGGACGGCATGCCGGTGAACATCACCGGCGATCATCGCGTCGTAAATGGTGCACACGTCGCCGCTTATCTCGCCGACTTGAAACAGATTATTGAAAATCCGGAAAGCTGGCTGGAAAGTACAGTTACCGCCAACCCGATTCCTGAAGGCGAATGGGACTTCCCGGTCATTATCATCGGCGGTGGCCCTGGCGGCGAGGACTGCGCCCGCGATCTGGTCGAGCATGGCGTCAAGGCAGCCATGATCAACAACGCGCCGTTGCCAGGCGGTGAATGCTTGTGGCGCGGCTGTATTCCATCCAAGGCCTGGCGGCACAATGCCGACCTGATGCGCGATCGCGCCCACGATGCGGAAAAAGGCATCACCGGTACCGCTATTCCCAAGCTCGACTGGGCCACGCTGGAAGCACGTCGCAAAGCCATCCTCCAAACCCGCGGCGAGCTGGCGCTGAAAACCGACAAGGGCGTCAAGATCGACGTACGGGAAGGCTTTGCCTCCTTTGTCGATGATCACACCATCAAGATTCAGCCGCCAGCAGGCGACGCCTACACCCTGCGCTTCGGTGCGGCGGTGATTGCTCCCGGCGCGCCACCATTCGTGCCGCCGATTCCCGGTGTGCGCGAAGGTCTGGATAGTGGCGGCGTGATTACTTCTGACACCATCTGGGACCTGCCTGCGCCACCGAAGAAACTGGCTATTGTCGGTGGGGGTGTCATCGGCGTGGAAATGGCACAGATTTTCCGCGATTTCGGCACCGAGATTCTGATGCTGGAAGCCAAGGATCGTATTCTTGCTGAGGTGGAAGAAGAAATCGCCAAGCAGCTTACCGAACTCCTCAAGCAGGAATTCAGCGTCGTCACCAGCGCCAGAATTGGGGGCATTGCCGGCACGCCGGGGAAAATGAAGCTCGATTATGCAGACGCAGAAGGTAAGAGCACCAGTTTCGAGTGCGACTATGTATTGATGGCGACAGGCAAACGCCCCGATACCAGCAAGCTCAACCTGGAATCCGCGGGCGTGCAACTGGATGGTGCAGCGATCAAGGTTGACACGCGTGGCCGCACCAATGTGCCACACATATACGCAGTCGGCGATGTGGTGGGCGGCTATATGCTCGCACACACTGCCGCCACCCAGGGTCGCGTGGCGGCCAGCAATTTGTTGGGTGAAGACCATGTGTACAATCAGGACCTGGATTGCGGCGTTACCTTCAGTCGCCCGCAAGCCGGTTTTGTCGGCCTCTCCGTGGCGCAAGCCAAAGCCAAAGGCATTGATGCAGTCGAAGCCAAAATGCCGATGAGCATCGACGCCAAGGCGATGATCAGCGGCGAGACTCATGGCATGATCAAGCTGGTGGCGGACAAAACCACACAGAAAATCATCGGCGTGCACTTCCTGGCTGAACACACCGATACCTTGATCGGTGAAGCCGTGATGATGGTATCCGCAGGGATGACACTGAAACAGGTCGCCCAGGCAATCCATCCGCACCCTACTCAGACTGAACTGTTTGGCGAGCTGGCACGGCGCCTGATGTCGCGCCTGCGCAGGACAGCCAAACGCTGAGCAAGCGTTTTTTGCTCCCCGGTAAATCGTTCTCTCAGCGACCGCCCTGTTTTATGGGCGGTCCGCTTCCGCATTCTGGTCACGAGTAAAAACCTCTCGTAACTAAGCGGCTTTTATTTGGTTTTCAGTTATCTCGTATCGGGTGCCGTGCGTTCAATAACATTTTTCCTTGATCAGCAAACGATTCGCTCCGGTTCAGGCGATAAAACACGGCAAGATGTGTCGATGCCAGTAGAGGAACCAGAAACCCGGGTATCAGCAGCCAGGGAAGCGTGGTCATGATGGCTGACCCCGGTTCCGTAAATATCAGCTGCAAGGGCCCCGGCGAAGAGACCGCTCCGAGGCCAATAGCCGCGGCCAGATCGAGTAGTCCTAGAATATTCCAGACCAGAACCGTCGGGCGCACGGCTGCACCATGTTTGTACACCAGCCATGCGACCGGTCCCGCGGCAAGACCGACCATGACATCGCCCCAGCCGGCAACCGGCGCAAAGGGCGCCGGCAAGCGGCCTGCTGCATAAAGGATCAAGAATGTGACGCCCAGGACGCGGATGGCGTGCACCCCGATGAGCATGTATAGAGGAATGCTTTGCAACGCCCGGCGCAAGGACGGCGAGCGAAGCACGCCAACGCTGAGAATCACAATCGGAAGTATCACCGCAACGCCAAGACCCGTCGCACCTACACCGTGCTGGTAATTCAGCACTTCGGTGACCGCCATGATTGTTACCAGCACGAACCATAAAGTGAGTCCGCCGGCGATGCGCAGGCGCCCCCGGATATCTTCGCCGAATCCAACAGCTAAAACCGAAACCGCAAGGGCGGCACTGGCAGTCAGTTCAATTGAAGCAAGTAGATCGAATTCCATAGCACACCTCCGTGTATATACACATTGTTGAACAAAAAATTATCCGCAACGAAAGACATTCAAGTCTTGGATACCCGCGCGATCAAGCACCTCTCCAACTGTGGATTGCGCCTGTTTCCACGCATCCAGAGCCGCCAGGGCGGCGGCCTCCCCTTTTTTCGTAATAGCGATGCGCCGGACGCGTTGATCATCATCGGCCACGCTGCTGACATAGCCTTTTTTTTCCAGCGGGCCCAAATTTCTGGTCAGCGTGGTGCGCTCAAGCCCCAGCATTGTTGCCAGAGCGCTCAGTGGCAGAGGACCGGTTTGGGCCAGAGTCGCAAGCAGCGTGAACTGGGTTGCACGCAGGCCAGTACCACGAAAACTTGCTTCGTAGTGCTGGGTCACGGCGCGACTTGCTCGGCGCAGTGCCGAACAGGCACAACTGCGACAGGCATGGAAAGGAGATTTTTCTTCTGTCATATATGTGTATATACACCATTATTCACGAAGGAGCAAGCACATGAATTTGTAGCTACTTGAGAGGAAATGAATACGCAAGGTTCTCGACTTGGAAGAAGCCAACGGCAGAGTGTCCCGGTTCCGCACTCAACTGAAATGGCTCCTGTACTGCAAAGCAGGTACCATAATACGCAGGGAACTCCTCATGGCGCACCGCATCTTACCGCGGTGCCCTCGCCCATATTTTATAAAATCTTATCCTTCCAAGCCCCAGGCTTGACCACCCTCAAGGAGTTGTACATGCCGTTATCCTTTTCGTCGCGCACTTTGAGCGCATTATTGCTAGCCGCTGCATTTCAGATGAGCGCCGTCGCTGCACCGCTACCAGCCATCCCTGGGGCACCCAATGTGGACGCACGTAATTACGTGCTGATTGATCCGGTTTCAGGCCAGGTTCTGGCCGAACGTGAGGCCGATCAGAAAGTGCCGCCAGCCAGTCTGACCAAGCTGATGACCACCTATCTAACCTTTCAGGCTGTGGCGCGTGGCAGCCTTAAACTCGACCAGCAGGTGCCCGTCAGCGTGGCCTCATGGAAGGCAGGCGGCTCGACCATGTTCCTGCAACCCAATCTGCCAGCAACGGTTGAACAAGTCATCCAGGGCATGGTGGTGGTTTCCGGTAACGATGCCGCGGTCGCACTGGCTGAAACCATCGCCGGCAACACCGACAGTTTTGTACAGATGATGAACGCCACGGCACGCCAATTGGGTATGACCAACACGCATTTCGATAATGTGGATGGACTACCCACTCCCACGCATAAGGTAAGCGCCCGCGACATCGGTATATTGACCGAAACCATCATTCGCCAGTTTCCCCAGTTCCTGCACTATTTCGCTGAAAAGAGTTTTACTTATAACAAGGTCACACAGAACAACTGGAACCCCCTGGTTTTCAGCGACCCCACGGTGACCGGTATGAAAACCGGCCATACCGAAGAAGCCGGCTATTGTCTGGATGCGACGGCGGTCCGCAAGGGGCGTCATCTGATTGCAGTCGTCCTGGGCTCCTCTTCGCGCATGGGCAGCGCGCATGCCGCTGAGGCGTTGCTGAATTACGGGTATCATTTTTTCGACACGCGACGCGCTTATCATGCGGGTCAAATCATCAGCACAGTCCGCAATAATCAGGCGAATCCTGCGGAAGTCAGCATCGGCACCGCCAGCGACGTCTGGGTCACTGTCCCTATCGGACGCTATGCGCAACTCAAACCCAGCGTGAACCTGTCAGCACCAATGCCTTTGCCATTGAAGCGCGGCCAGCAAGTCGGCACCCTGATATTAAGTGACGGCGGCAAGGAAGTGGCACGCGTACCCCTAGTCGCAATGGCTCCTGTAGAAAAGGCCGGCTGGTTTGGTCATTTATGGAACGTCGTCCGCTCCAAATTCTGAAGCGGGCATCTCATGTCCGCTGATTATTTCAGCGTAAAACCGGCTGCCTGAACCACACCCGCATTGATATGCCGGCGTGGTTTCAGCCGGACTTCGCCTGACATCCCTCTCTTTCAGTTGTACACTATCCCCCGCTTCGGAAAATAATCCCGCGCGTCCGGCCCATCCATGTCAGTCGTGCAGGTAATTCTTCCGCTTGCCCAGGGCGGCTGGTGACGTGCAATACACCACCCATCCATTCAAAACCTAAAAAATATTGGAGGCAGACATGAAGAATCTCAACATTACCACTCAAAAAATCGGTTTGACCGCAGCCGCGGCGTTATTTGCCGCTTGCCTGCCGCTGAGCGCAGCCGCTGGAACAGCAGGGGATTTTCACGGCGCAACCCCAGAAAAAGGCCAGTACAATGTCATTTTCCATCTGGATACCGGCGGCACCCCGGCGATCAAGAAAACACTCAACAATATCGAAAATATCCTGCATGACCCGCGTCTTGCCGGCAAACTGCATGTGGAACTGATTGCCAACAGCAAGGGCTTTGACGTATACGTCAAAAACAATGGCTTCGAGGAAAAACTCAAGCACTTGCAAGCCCAAGGCGTGATTCTGGCGCAATGCGCCAACACACTTAAAGAGTTGCATATCGACCGCAAGGATCTTTACCCATTCATCAGTATCGTTCCCTCCGGAATGGGTGAGATCACCATCCGTGAAGCGCAAGGCTGGGCCTATATCCATCCGACCGCACCGCACGAGCAACAACTCTAACCGGCACCTGCATATCCCGCTACGCACGTAGCGGGATTTCAAACAAAATAGCTGTCCCCTCTCGCAATTGATTTTGCCGCACCGCACCTTGGTCAAAATCAAAAAAAACGCATTCACTCACCCTAAGTACTTCAAACAGCATTCAACCCTTGTACGCCTCTGTCCAGTAATGATCAGTCAGATAAGAAGCAGTGAGCGTTACCATTCTCTATGTCTACAGTTTGCCCTCTGTACAGCAGCAAGCCCTCAAATATCAACCGGCTCAATTGATATAATCGTTTCTATCACACAAAATATCGTTTGCATGGGGCCCGCTTAACCGGAATACCATGCTCATTCCCTTTCCTATATGTCGAGTTGGAAAAGCAGATGCTTACTTGCGATCATATTGTTCTGATGGCCACCTACAATCAATGGATGAATAACAAGTTGTATGAAACAGCGGAGAAGCTATCGCCACAAGAACGGGAAATGGACAGGAAAGCATTTTTCGGGTCTTTGATCGGAACACTCAATCATGTCGTAGTAGGTGACACCCTCTGGTTAAAGCGTTTTGCAGCGCATCCAGCCTGTTTTCCAACGCTTGATCCAATTCGGCACTTGCCTGCTCCCGTATCCCTGGATGAGCCGCTATTCACGGATATCGGCGCACTATTTAACCGGCGCAAATTGCTCGATCAAACAATCATGCTATGGGCTGCCACTTTGACCGAGCAAGATTTGTCCCACGTTTTGCATTACACCAACATGAAAGGCGTCACCGCCCACAAACCATTTTCAAAACTTATCCTGCATTTTTTTAACCATCAAACCCATCATCGGGGCCAGGCGACCACGCTTTTATCGCAGGCCGGCATCGATGTTGGCGTAACCGATTTGATCGCATTGATCGAGGATGAAATCGATGTATAACCTAAACACAGATTTCTCTCCCCAGTACAAGCCAGACAAATGAATACGATTATCAGAGCGCTTACACTGGCAGACAGCGAGCCGTATCAAGAATTGATTCTGAATGGTCTGCTCGTACACCCGGGGCTATTCCGGATCAGTCCCGAAGATGCGGGTGAACCGCTGGTGCCTTTTGCGACAAACAATGTGGATGCTTTTACATTGGGCGCTTTTCAAACAACGGGGAAATTGGTCGGCGTAGTCAGTTTCGAACGCGAATCACGAACCAAACTCAGACATAAGGGACTCGTATATCGCATGTATGTGTCAGCTGAAGCCTCCGGGCATGGCTTCGGAAGAAAGCTGCTACAAGAAGTGATCAGCCGCGCAAAACAGATCGACGGCCTACAGCAGATTAACTTAACGGTGATCGCGACTAATGCCAAAGCTCGACATCTGTATGCTTCCGAAGGTTTTGTGGTTTTCTCCGTTGAGAAACGCGGCTTGAAAATTGGCGAACATTATTTCGATGAAGAACAGATGGTGTTTCGCTTCAACAACATTATCGAATAACCTGGATAAATTTCAGCTTGCCCTGCAACAATATGCGTCAACCTCCCATACGCTGAAAACCAAAAAACTGCCGCCCGACTTCTGCCGCATCGGCAATACTCATGCTCTCCTCAGCGTCAGCTGCTATACACGCTGAGCATACAAACACGATGCCGGGACACAGGTCGTTGCAGCACACGACGTGTTCCTGAGCCAGATTACGGTAGATAACGTGCACGCCCGCGGGTACGGCCTGGGTAATCTGTCCGACGGCATCCGCCTGCACCCTTACCGGAAGATCACAAACGCTGCAGGTTGCGATGATGGTAGCAGCAGTGTTTGCCAGAAACGGGATGGCCAGCGCATCGATCGCACACATGGCATGGACTTGATGTACACCATAATCAACGCGGATTCCGGTTTCGATCGCACTGAAAGGGTAGCACCCCAAGCCGGATTCACTCTCCACCAGCGCATCCAGTTCCACCAACTTGTTCAAACTATGTAGTGGAATGACATGCGGCTTGGGTGCGGTGCCGTTGTGCAGCCATGCCTGCAGCACCATCGCATAGGCGGCGCGTGTGGCGGGATCCGTTGCCTCAATTCTGGCTTGCAGCGGAAACTCGCGGCGCAGGCGCGCTACACCATGGTTGATATGCTTGGTACTAGTGCCGATCATCTAAGCTCTCCTCGCCTTTTAACCTGCACAGCACGATAACTGTTTCACTTCCTTGTGGAAAGTCTGGGCACAAAGTTTCAATCCCTCAACCATGGTGAGATAAGGGAAGAGTTGCCCCGCCATATCTTCTACCGTCATCCGGTTGTGGATGGCCAGCACCGCCGTCTGGATGATTTCTCCCCCTTCCGCCGCCAGCACCTGCGCGCCCAGCAAGCGTCCCGAATATTGTTCCGCCACCAGCTTGATGAAGCCGCGCGTATCGAAATTGGCCAAGGCACGCGGCACGTTATCCAGGCTCAGTGTGCGACTATGGGTTTTGATACCCAACGCGGTGGCCTGCCCTTCGCTCAAGCCCACTGTAGCTACTTGCGGGTCGGTGAATACAACCGCCGGTATCGTAGACAAATCCAGCGCGGCGTCGCCGCCGGTCATGTTGATTGCAGCGCGCGTACCGGCAGCAGCCGCTACGTACACGAATTGCGGCTGATTGGTGCAATCCCCCGCCGCATAGATATGCGGCACCGAAGTGCGCATGTGGTCGTCGATAATGATCGCACCACGCACGCCGGTTTTCACCCCGGCGCGATCCAGGTTCAGACCATCGGTATTGGGTTTGCGGCCAGTGGCGACAAGCAAGCGGTCACCATGCAGCATTTCTGAGCCTATATTCACCTGGAAAAGTTTGCCGTCATATCGCACATTTTTCACCTCGGTCTGGGTCAGGATGCGCATACCCTCGCCTTCCAGTATGGCCTTCAACTCTGTACCGAGTGCGAGATCTTCCTTCGATAATAACTGGCTGCGTGCAATCAGGGTAACCCTGGAACCCAGACGCAGAAAAGCTTGCGCCAGTTCCAGCGCAACCACCGATCCACCATGAACAATCAGGTGTTTTGGCAATTCTTCTGCAACCAGCGCCGCCGTCGAGGTCCAGTAAGGTGTATCGCCCAGGCCCGGCGTATCCGGAATAGCGGGCGAGCGACCCGTGGCAATCAGGATGCGATCCACGCTCAATTCCTTCTCACTGCCGTCCGGCCTTTTCACCATCAGGGTATGGGCATCCTTGAAGCTCGCGAAGCCTTGTTCCAGCGTGATACCAGGATTGGATTCAAGAATGTTTTCGTATTTGGCATGACGCAGCTCATCTACCCTAGCTTGCTGTTGTGCTGCCAGCGCCTTGCGGTCCACAACCGCCAGTTGTTTTTTCAGCCCCGCGAACGGATGGCTTGCTTGCAGGTGAGCAATCTGCGCAGCCCGGATCATGATTTTTGAAGGTACGCAGCCGATATTGACGCAGGTACCACCAATTTCACCCGCTTCGATAACCGTCACCACGGCCCCTTCTTCAACCGCCCGAATGGCGGCGGCGAAGGCACTCGAGCCGCTGCCGATAATCGCCACGCTGAGGCCGGACATATTGATTGCAGGCGTTGCAGCAGCATCGTCAGCCGCTTCCGCATTGTAGCCTGCCTCCACGATGGTATGGATCAGCATCGAAACGTTTACATCGGCCGTGGTTTCGATCCGTGCGCTACTATTGGCGTAGGAGATTTGGACCCGGGTGACCCCTGTCACCGTCGACAAGGCTTTTTCAATGGACCTGGCACAGTGTTCGCAGGTCATGCCTGTAATATGTAAATCATGCCTCATCATTCTTTCCTCACAGCTCATTGAAGGATGAAACCATCCTAACAACCGTACCAAGGTACATGGTCAAGCAAATTTTGTTTGCATGGGTGAAGGTGAATCATGAGGAAAATCAGAAATTCGATGCATGATAATGATGGAGCATCTACTGTTTGTAATGAATCTCCGTATTGATCGACTAAAGGCTACATTCAAATGACATGTTTGGTGATACAACCCACCGAACATAAGCCACGATGATTGCAAAAAAGACACCTGATCACACAGCAACGCCCATCCCGCCCTGTGCCGGGATTGGCCTGCGTGCCCCGCACTACCTGGACATTTTGTCTGCGCCACCTGCAATCGGCTGGTTCGAGGCGCATAGCGAAAACTATTTCGCAGAGGGTGGACTGCCGCTTTACTACCTTGAGCAGATTCGTTCCCGCTACCCCTTGAGCCTGCATGGTGTTGGCCTGTCCCTGGGCTCGACCGACCCATTAAATACGGAACATTTACGCAAATTAAAGTCATTGATCGATCGCTTCGAACCCGGTCTGGTATCCGAGCATTTATCCTGGGGCTCTTTATCGGGGCGCTACTTTAATGATTTACTACCGTTGCCTTATACGGAGGAGGCACTCGCGCATGTCGCTAGCCGCATCATGCAGGTACAGGATTTTCTGGGTCGACAGATACTGGTTGAAAACGTATCAAGCTATCTTCAGTTCAAGCAATCCACGATTCCCGAATGGGCGTTTCTGGCAGAGATTTCAACACGGTCTGGTTGCGGCATTTTGCTCGACGTCAACAACATCTATGTCAGCGCAGTGAATCACCAATTCGACTCGCTGGAATATCTGCGTGCCATGCCCGCCGAGGCCGTGCAGGAAATCCATCTCGCGGGATTCGATAGCAGCGGCGAATGCCTCATCGACACGCACGGAAAAGCCGTCTGCGATGATGTATGGACGCTGTATGCCCAGGCACTGGCACTTGTCGGCAATGTACCGACACTGATCGAGTGGGACACCGATATTCCGGCGCTGTCCGTTCTGCTGGAAGAAGCCGGAAAAGCCGATAGCCTGCTGCAAAGGAGTGACGACCATGCACACTTTGCGTGACTTGCAACAGGATTTCTTGGCCACCGTCTTCAGCGAAGAACAAAACGCCCTGGCGCAACACCTGGTCGGCCCGGAATCCGAACGCGCCTGGCGTGCCGATATTTATCGTAACAACACATTCAGCAATCTACGCGGCACGCTTGAATCAACCTACCCCGTCATCGTCAAACTGGTGGGCATGGAGTTTTTCCGTCATGCTGCCCAGCAATATATCTTGCAATATCCTTCTGTCAGCGGCGACCTGCATCTTTTCGGCGAAGCATTTGGCGCGTTTCTGGCAAGCTTTCCACCGGTAGAGCAGCTCCCTTATCTCCCCGATGTCGCCCGGCTGGAATGGGCGTGCCACAAGGCTTACTTTGCCGCTGATCACACGCCGCTCGCCCTGGGCAGATTGATGCAGGTGCCTCCGGCATGCTACGTGGATCTGCAATTCAAGCTCAACCCGGCCTGCACCTTGTTCGAATCAGCCTTTCCTGTCGACCGGATATGGCAAATCAATCAGGATCATTACACCGGCGAGCAGAGCGTAGACCTGTCCAGTGGAAGTGCCATCGCTCTGGTAACGCGAACAATGTACCGCGTTAGCGTAAGCACGATAGTGAGTAGCGAGTGGTGCGCACTGCAGGCGTTGTCTAGCGGACTCACGTTTGCAACGGCCTGTGATGTTGCGCTGCAGCTTGATCCGGAATTTGATCTGATTTCGACTCTGCACCGATGGGTCAACGACACAATACTGGTGGATTTCAGCCTTGCAACCTGACTCGGCAAGCAGAGCTTGGGCGCCAGCATCTAAGGCTACAGATGGGCTATGGTGTCATAGCATGTTCATCGCGCACGAAGTGTCAAATGACTGATTCATATCGGGTGTATCAATAAAAAAGAGCCAGGTAAATTCCTGGCCCTTTTTTGATCGCACCCAGACAATTACCCCGAGCGGGTTGTCATGCGTTATTTTTTGACGCTGTTGATCAATTTCCGCTCTTGATCATAGTCCTGATCAGATGACAGCTGAAAGCCACTATAACCTTGATCCAGTGATTTCAGTACGGAGAGCGATTCAGGAGAAGATTGGTTGAGCGCCATGAATGCCTCTTTCAATTTTTCCTGCGTCACTGCATTCAGCTTGTTGCTCACTACAAAAACATAGGATGCCAGCGGGGGTGAGGTATACACCACCCGCAGGCCTTGTGAAGCGAATTTTTCATACACGGTATCTTTCATGATGCCGCCGTCAAAATCACCGTGCAGAATTGCCTTGGCAATGTTGTCATAATGTTTCAGATAAGCCACATCTGAAAAATCCTGTACTTTCATTCCGGCTTCGAGCAGCACAGCGGGTTGCAGCAAAGCTTTCGGGTCACCAAACGCGAAACGCTTGCCTTTCAACTCCTCTAATTTTTTAACCGGACTGTCTTTTTGTACGACCACCACCAGGTTGAAGGTGGATTTCCCGTGTGTGAGTGGAGACACCAAAGGCACGGACTGATATTTTTCATGCGCCGTAATATAGGCTGCTGGCGTCATATAGGCTATTTGCACGGTGTCCTTACCCAAATCCTCAACCGCAGAATTAAGGGTCGGCGCAGGCCGGAACTTCACCGTATAGCCGGTCTTTTGCGCCAGATATTCGGTCAATGGCGTCATTCGCTTGATCATTTCCACAGGCGCATCCATTGCAACCGCACCGATGGTAATGTCCTGCGCGTGCGCGAGCGATAACCACAGAAAAAACGGCAGTATCAGAAACAACCTGGTTTGGCGCATCATGGAACCCCCATTTCTAATCTCAGAGAAACTTGTTTTTATCGATGCCGGTTACCTGATTTCGGCCCCGATGCTTGCTTTCATACAAAGCCTTATCAGCCGCACCATACAGCATTTCTACGCTCAGCACATCGTCCGACAACTCTGCGATACCAATACTCAGCGTTACCTTGATAATTTTTTCGCCTGGAATCGCAAACACATGGTTACGGGTTTTTTCCAGCAAACTCTCCGCGAACACCTTGCCCTGCATAACCGAAGTTCGGGGCAATACAAAAGCGAATTCATCACCACCTATGCGGGCGCTGATATCGCTATCTCGCGTATTCCATCGAATCAGATTTCCCAACAGTTTTAACACTGCATCACCGGATGAATGCCCATATTCATCATTGATGTTTTTAAAATGATCCACATCGACCAATACCAGACAAAGCGGATCCCCATAGCGTTTGGCCTGTGCAAAAACCGATCCCAGATTTTCGTCCAGGAAACGCCTGTTATTCAATCCGGTCAAACTGTCGGTGGTGGCCAGTTGTTGTGACAGCGTCACCATTTGCTCCAATTCCCTGGAGCGCTGGGTAAGTTCCTGGTTTGCCCTGGTCAGATTTTCGTCTGAAATCTGCACGCGCGCCTTCAGTTTTTGCTGGTGCACATACAGTGATGTTTGCATTCGGTTAAAAATATTGGTCAGATCGGCCAGTTCATCCTTTCCCGTAACCCCCATTATTTGTAACTCACTGTCGGGATTTGCCACGATCTCCTGCATCATATTCCTGATTCTGGCGATGGGCGTAAGGATAACAAGCGAGACTGCGACATAAATAAGCACACTCAGAAACAGAATTACCGACCCTATCCACAGCACGATACCCTGGAAAGATTCACGAATAGCCATCTCGAGACCACGGGTGGAAACCAGCATTTCTACACTGCCAATGGGGTCCGCACCGAAAACAATCGGCGCTTTGAAGGTCATGCTGCGTCCGTCCTGATCCAGATTTTTATTCGTGCGTTCAACCACGACCACGCCTTTACGGTTAATGATCCTGAGTATCTGCACATCCGGCGCCGCGACAATACTGCCGGCAAACGATTCCATATTGGTATAGTCGTAACCGGCCAGTAAATTCGAAAGCGCTTTTGCTATCAATGCAATACGTTCCTTACCCGAGCTATCTGCTGCACGGTAAAGGTTCTCACGATCCTGCTGCAACTTGAAAAAGCCAAGAATGCTGACCCCGAGCAGCAGCCCGATGACGACCACCAGTATCAGTTTTGTTCTCAGACCAAGCAGGTTTTTTATCATGATTCTCTCGGAATGCTACACTTCTGAGCGAGAGGTATCCTCCACCTTAGGCTCATGTTTTGTATAAGTCACTCTGTTCCGCCCGCTTTCTTTGGATTGATACATCGCTTTATCGGCTGCCTGAAGCATCTCCGAGAAATCAGTATCGACATCTGTAGATACCTGATCTGCAATGCCTATGCTCAACGTAACCTGGATATCATGATCGCCTATATGAAGGGGTGACGCCATAATTGATTTCCTGATTGCCTCCGCGCGGCGCTGCGCATTTTCAGGAGTACAGTTGGGCATGACAACGAGGAATTCGTCGCCACCATAGCGCACCACCAGGTCTTTATCCCGGGTGTGCTTTTCGATTTCGCGCGCGACTTTCGTCAACACGTAATCACCTACATCGTGTCCGTAACCGTCATTAATCTGTTTGAATTGATCCACATCAAACAACATGGCCTGCATCGGCAAATAGGATTCCGGATCCGACTGGTTGATGTCAGACAGGCGTTCCCACAAGGCGCGTCTGTTTTTCAGGTGGGTCAGCTCATCAATATGAGCGTGAATACTCAATTTTTGATTAGCCTCTGTCAGTTCCTGCGTTGCTTGTCTCACCCTCGTTTCCAGTTGGTGATTCAGTTCATCCCGCCCCGCCACCGCCTCTCTGATACTGCCTATCATATGGATACTATGGTTACGCAGCGTTTCGATTTCCTGCGGGGCGGTTCTTCCTAGTGGGCTGAATATCCCTGAATAATCATTTTTTCGTATCCGTTCGATGCCTTCGGCCAGTACGTTAATCGGCATGACAATCCAGTTCGCCATAATGAGAGCAAGCAATACGGAGACGACGATACCCAATGTGCCAAAATACAGGCTGCCATTGAGCAGGGTCTTTGCCTCGGCAGTCAATTCGGATAGAGGTTGAGGTGTCAAAATCACCCAGTTGAATTCGGGCACGGCAGCGTAGCCGGCAATCATATCTGCCTTGATGAAAGGCGAATAGAAAGTCATGACACCCTGTTTTCCATGTAGGCCGCTCTGTACGACAGGCCAACCCGATATGTTCTTGACGCTACTCATCCACGCCGGGTTGGGGTGATGCACAATATTGCCAAACTGATCGGTAATCGCACAATGTCCCAGTTTCCCAAAATGGATTGCCGCAGCCAGTTTTTCGATGGGTGCGAGCCTCAATGACCCCACCAGCATATCCTTGCCGACTGGGTGCAGGAAAAACAGCGCTGGCTTACCTGTCAGCGTATTCATCACCATGCCGGAATTACCCGCTACATGTCTGGACAAGATGGATTGAATGGCCGGATTATTCTGTAATAATTGCACATATTCGGGCGTGGCTTTATGGCCATCGAAACCATGTGTCGATCCGTCTGGGGCGATCAGTACCAGATTATCGAAGTAGGTTTGCGATGCAACTGTCTCATCTATGGCCGCTTGGTCCTTGATTTTTCCCAGAAGATTTGCAAGCAGGTTAATATTTGTCTGCGCAGCCTTGAGGTATAGGTAAACCGGACTTGCCAGGTTTTCCGACAGCAATTGATTTTTGTCATGCGCCTCTTTCATCACGCCATTGTGAATGCCGGAATTCAGCCAAACTGTCATGACGGCTACAGGCATAATCGAAACAACGATAAACGCCAGAATCAACATAGTTTTAAGTGAAGGACGGAATGTACGCATTTTTGTATATTAAATTGTCTGGTTAGTCTGGGTCACTATGCTTAGTCATATTGATATTTCGTCATTTTTGTCGAGTATTGAAGTGCAAAATTGCTGCACATCCTGTTTATTGCCAAAGCCTGGCTTATTTGCCCGCAATTTTGAAATTAGAACCTCTTTCCTGAACCTTAAATAGCAAAAATCAGGCCCCTGTGCTGCCTATCCCGATAAGCCTTGAACCGGCAAAACAAAATCCGTGCTGGCGCCCGCATCGGAAAGCGCTTTAACATAGCGTTCCATGATCAGACTGCCGTGCCGGATATGGCCGAACCCGACTCTAATTTACAACGATGAATGACATGCCTCACCCACTCGAACAAATGCGCTCCCTACTCAACACCGAAACCGCGCAAACGGAATGGACTGAATTACAACGTTTTTTCGCCAAGGGCGCGCTCGTCCAGGTCGGCAGTGATCTTGATCTGGTGGATGTCGCTGCCCACATCGCCTGCGATGATACGGTTGCGGTGCAGGAATGGATGGCTGCGGGGAAAGTTGCCAAACTGAGCGACCAGACTGCCGCCGATTGGCAGCAACGCAATCCCGTATTGTGGGCTGTCGTGGTCGCGCCATGGATACTAGTGCAGGAACGGGCACACTAATCCAACTCACGTGACGACACCCGTCAAACATCATCGTTTCGCACTGACGGTGCTGCTCGCCGGTCTGGCGACCCTGGGACCGTTCTCGATTGACACCTACATGCCGTCATTTCCGGACATGGGTGCCAGCCTGCATGCCACGCCGATCCAGCTCCAGCAAACCTTGAGTGTATATTTGCTGGCGTTTGCAATGATGATGCTGCTGCATGGCGCGCTCTCGGATGCATTCGGACGCCGGCCGGTGATTCTGGTGTCACTGGTCGCGTTTGTACTGGCCTCTATTGGCTGCACATTTTCTTATGATATCAATCACCTGCTGGTTTTTAGGGGAATGCAGGGCTTATCCGCCGGCGCGGGCATGGTGGTGGGGCGGGCGATTATTCGCGATCTCTATGCAGGCCACGACGCGCAGCGACTCATGTCGCATGTCACCATGATTTTCGGCATTTCACCTGCTGTGGCCCCGGTGATCGGCGGCTGGCTGCAAACCGGTTTCGGCTGGCATTCTGTCTTTGTTTTCATGGCCGTGCTGGGACTGTTGCTGTTTGTATTGAGCTGGCGTTATCTACCGGAGACATTGCCTGCGGTTGGCCGACAGTCGTTTTCACCCCTGCCACTGATGCGTAATTATCGGATGGTGTTTACCAATCCGACATTTTTACTGTTATCGGGTACCGTCGCACTGCACTTTGCCGGTTTTTTCCTGTACATCGCGTCTGCACCGGTATTTGTGTTGCAACACCTGAAACTGGATGAGACTCAGTTTGCCTGGCTGTTTATTCCGGCTATCTCGGGCGTCATCATGGGCGCATTTCTGTCAGGCAAGCTGGCTGGCCGAATCTCACCCCATACCACAGTAAAATACGCCTATATATTGCTGTTCTCCGCCGCAGGCATCAACCTTGTCTATAACCTGACGTCTGCCCCGTCGTTACCCTGGGCTGTATTGCCAATCATGCTATACAGCACGGGGATGTCGCTGGCGATGCCCAGCATCACCTTGTTGGCACTCGATTTATTTCCGCTTAACCGCGGCCTGGTAGCTTCATTGCAAGGATTTGTTCAAACCATGCTGAATGCCTTTGTGGCGGGATTATTCTCACCCATGCTGTCATGGTCCCCCATCGCTTTGGCAACCGGCATGCTGGCATTTTTATTCCTCGGCCGGATTACATGGATGACTTATTTATACAAGTATCGGAAAGTTGCGTAACGCCAATAAATCACATTCTGACAAACAATCCACCTGTGGCTGAACATTCTGCGATCAGACGTGTCGGAGACCATAGACGAGTAAGCCGTCCGAGCTGAAATAGCGCCAATATGAAAGCTGTTTTACCATCATCCAAACAATCAGAGGAAATTCTAATGAATGCTGTATTAGCGCATCAGACATCTTCCGAAATGAATATTTCGGATTCTGCGGCTGACGTGGTTTGCGATGAATTCGAGATCATCAAAAATCTGCTACCGCTCAATGGTGCACACATACTGGAGCTTGGCTGCGGCAAGGCTGAGAAAACGCGGGCAATCGCCCAAAAAAGTCAGGCTGTCTCGATCACTGCACTCGAGGTGGATGAAACCCAGCATGCCAAGAACCTGTTAATCAAGGATCTACCCAATGTGCGCTTTAGCCTGGGCGGCGCGCAGGCAATCCCGGCAGCGGATTCGAGTATGGATATCGTCCTCATGTTCAAATCACTGCACCACGTACCGCTGGACAAGATGGATCAGGCGCTGGCAGAAATCCGTCGTGTATTGAAGCCAGGGGGCCTGGCTTACCTGTCAGAGCCGGTCTATGAAGGCGAATTCAACGATATCCTGCGCCTGTTCCATGATGAAAAATCAGTACGGGAAGCCGCCTTTGCAGCCATTCAACGTGCTGTCGACAACGGCACGCTGGAACTCGTCAGCCAGACATTTTTCAGCACGCCCGGTCACTTCGATGATTTTGCACAATTCGAAGAACAAATTCTCAAGGTGACGCATACCCAGCATCACCTCTCTCCTGCTTTACATGCAGAAGTACATGAGGCATTCATGCGCCACATGACACCCCATGGCTTCGATTTTGGACAACCAATACGGGTAGATCTTTTACGCAAAGCAAATCAGGACAATCAAACATGAAATACAAACAACTTGGCAGCAGTGATCTGAACGTGTCCGAGATTACCCTCGGCACCATGACATTCGGCGAGCAGAATAGTCCGGAAGATGCCGCCCGGCAGCTGGATTATGCGATTGCACAGGGGGTGAATTTTATCGACGTGGCAGAAATGTACCCGGTGCCACCGCGAGCCGAAACTCAGGGGCGCACTGAAGACTATGTCGGACGCTGGCTCAGCAAACAGTCTCGCGACAAACTCATTATTGCCACCAAGATCACCGGTCCGGGCCGTGGCTTTGAATGGGTGCGCGGCGGACCGCGAATCACCCCGAAACAGATCAAGGCCGCCATTGATACCAGCCTGGCACGACTGAAAACCGACTATATTGATTTATACCAAATTCATTGGCCAGACCGCAATGTGCCGACGTTCGGCCAGAGTGAATACGATCCCGCAGCCGAGCGCGAAACCACCCCTATTATCGAACAACTCGGCGCATTCGCAGATTTGATCCAGGCAGGCAAGATACGTCATGTTGGCCTCAGCAATGAAACGCCGTGGGGCGTATGCCAATTCACCCGCGCGGCGGAAACTGCCGGGCTACCACGCGTGGCGTCAATCCAGAACGCCTATAACCTGCTTAATCGAACATTCGAGTTTGGTCTGGCTGAAGCCTGTCAACGCGAACAAATAGGTTTACTGGCCTATAGCCCGCTGGGTTTCGGGACGTTGACGGGGAAATATGCGGGTGGCACCGATGCCGGTCGCATGACCCGCTTCCCCGGTTTCGGGCAACGCTACAACAAACCCATGGTGCCGGAAGCTGTAGCGGCTTATGTCGAACTGGCCAAGCAAGTACATATGCACCCGACTACACTGGCGCTGGCTTTTGTGCGCAGCCGCTGGTTTGTGACCAGCACCATTATCGGTGCCACGACGATGGAGCAGCTTCAGCAAAACCTGGACAGCGTCGAAGTTGAGGTGGGTGCAGAGTTGCTGGCTAAGATCCAGGCAATTCATACCCGCTATCCTAATCCTGCGCCCTAGCACACCCAGCGCAGGCTCCCTGTTTCAACAACGTATGGTTTGGGTGTGGTTGATCCGCCAATCAATTGGCAGATCAGCCACAACGATGCTAAAACACCATTACACCAAGCAGAACACCAAAGACCAAAACCACCAGGAAAATTACCAGCGCAACATAGAACAGAATTTTAGCTATGCCCTTTGCGCCCGCAGCAATATTGGTAAAGCCGAAAAAGCCGGCAATCAGAGAGATGATGAAAAATATGATCGCCAGTTTCAACATGGTCGTACTCCTGTAATGGATATGAATTGTTTGAACCGCCCTAAGTAAGCAGACTAGACTAAACATTCATACGTTTCTGTTCGCTTTCGTACAAAACTTTCTTCTCATCCTCCACGGACTGTGTGCGCCGCCACACAGACAGGCTTGGACGCCCTCGCTAAATTGATTCCACTCTCGGTGCCAACGTAACTTTGCACTCGCCAATTCTCGATTAATGTTTATCCAAGTCAGGTAGGCATATGTTCGGGAACGCCCCAGTTTTTTTATGTATGTACCGGAGCATCGATACAGTGACGAAATTCAAACTTTGAAAGGAGCGAAATATGGAAACGATTGCAATACCGGGCAAGAAGTCGTCAATCGATTTTACAGAAGCGCGACGGCAAGCAGTGAACCAGGCCTATGACATGCTGAATGATCCCGTGATTATCGCCTGGAAGAATGACCAAACCAGCGAATACGGACCCGAAATTCCCGGTGGCTCCGACGAACGCTGGCACAAATACGCTGATCGTCATGAAGGAACATTGGAACTGAATGTGGCTGACGCGTTTCACTTCATCTTCATGGAAGCATCCGACTTTGTAGAACCTGATCTGAATCTGGCCAGCATCGCAGAAGATGACGGAACCACTATTTTGTGTCTGGATGAGGCATGCACAGAAGAGGATCGTGAAAAAATCGGGTACTTCCCGGGCGGTGGTATGGGGGGCTGATTGGCTGCTACACCAGGGCAGGAAGTTACGTGCCTCTTCCTTATTCTGGATTGCGTAAATTCCAGTACGCAGGCACCATGAAACCTCTCGTCACTTCCTGCCAGTCATTTCCGGTTGCGAGGAGACCCGCCACTAGCAGCGGCGCGCCATCAGTTGCAAAATGCACCTCCAGAGCGTCCCTGAAATCCGCTTCAGCTTGCAAGCCCTCTGTGTTCGGTCTCATGGCCGGGGTGAACCATTCCAGGCGCGGCAATATCTTCCAGAACAATCCCGGTTGCGGGTTAAACCCGGACGTGCCCCAGCGCATCCACCAGCCGGATAAATGCTGAGGCGATACTTCCGCTGGAGCAATAGCCACCTGCCCATATGGATAGAATAGCCAACCCTTGAGCAATGCACGCGCGTGAACGATCTCTCCGGCGCGGGGTAGTGCTGCCTGCCCCGCTACCGTACCGGAAAGTTTGAGTTGCTTGTCGCGCAAATGCGCAAATTTCAGATCGAGCCGGTCGCGGGTAAGCGTGCCGATATAACCCGCCAGCCCTGCTGCTGCATCCACTTGCAGATATAGCTTCACCGATGCTTCCCAGTGATTGAGTACGCCGGTAGCATCACGCCACAGAAAATCGTATTCGCCCGTGACAATATCGCCGAGTTTTACAGCCAAATTGGCGGCAATAATTTCCCCACCCAGAAGATGGGTGATCCAGTATTCCAGCAGTGATTCAAAATATCGCCCCAAGCGCTGTGACTTGCGCACAGCGATCCACTCATGCAGTGGACTGGGATCGCGATCGAGTGCCTGTAAAACGGGCATGGAGTGCTGCACTGCCGCCTGACCAAACGTATCAGGTACAGCAAAATTCAGTGCGCAGGATTCACGCATCAGGCCCGGTGCGGCCATCACCCAAATCAGGTCGCGCACTTGCGGATCACGCATTGTTTTCAAAAAATCAATCATCCTGCAATTGTGCACCAGATCGATTCCCCCGTCCGGGCCAGATCCAAAATGACGCTCTCCCTTCCACCCCGTACAATGCTGCTTTTGCCTTATTACCGGAATAGCCTGTGATCAACCTGCAACAACTCACCCTCGCCCGCGCTGCCAAAGTTCTCATAGAGGACGCCACAGTGCAAATCCACCCGGGCCAGAAAATCGGCCTGACCGGGGCCAATGGCTCGGGCAAGTCCAGCCTGTTTGCACTGTTGCTGGGTGAACTGCATCCCGAAGCGGGTGACTTGTTCATGCCGCCGGGCTGGGTGATCGCGCATGTGGCGCAGGAAACACCGGCACTGGATCAGCCAGCACTGGAATTTGCACTGGACGGCGATACCGTGTTGCGTCAGGTGGAGCGCGATCTTGCTGCTGCCAGTGCTGCAGATGACGGCCATCTAGTCGGCGAATTGCATGGCCGGTTGGGCGAAATCGACGGATATGGTGCACGCGCCCGTGCCGCCGAGTTGTTGCATGGTCTCGGCTTTAGCGACGCCGATTTTGCCAAACCAGTAGCGGCGTTTTCGGGCGGCTGGCGCGTACGCCTGAATCTGGCACAAGCGCTGATGAGCCGTTCCGATCTGCTGTTGCTGGACGAACCCACCAACCACCTGGATCTGGATGCGGTGATCTGGTTGGAGGGATGGCTAAAAAGTTATCCGGGCACGTTGCTGCTGATTTCGCATGACCGTGATTTTCTTGATGCGGTCGCCACGCATATTGTTCATATCGAAAATCGTGTACTCAAGCTCTACACTGGTGGGTATTCGGATTTCGAACGCCAGCGCGCCGCCCAGCTGGCAGTGCAGCAATCCATGTTTGAAAAACAGCAGCGCGAACGCGCGCATCTGGAGAGTTTCGTCGAACGTTTCCGCGCTAAGGCCACCAAGGCGCGTCAGGCACAAAGCCGTATCAAGGCGTTGGCGCGCATGGAGGACGTGAGCGCCGCGCATGTCGATTCGCCCTTCACCTTCCGTTTCCGCGACCCGGCCAGTGCGCCCGATCCGCTGCTGGATTTGCGTGAAGCAGGCGTGGGTTATGGCAATCAGCCGATTTTGTCCAACATCGAACTCACTCTGCGCCCGGGCGAACGCATCGGCCTGCTGGGACGCAACGGCGCGGGCAAATCCACCCTCATCAAGCTGCTGGCGGGAGAGATCAAACCGCTGGCCGGCACGCGTAGCGAGGGCAAAGGGCTGGCCATCGGCTACTTCGCTCAGCACCAACTGGAGCAGTTACGCCCGGACGAATCACCGATTCAACATATGCTGCGCCTGGCGCCACAAACCCGTGAGCAGGAGCTACGCGATTTTCTCGGCGGCTTTGATTTTCGTGGTGATATGGCGCAAGTGCCATGCGGGCCTTTTTCCGGTGGCGAGAAATCACGCCTGGCATTGGCCCTGCTGATCTGGCAAAGACCTAATCTGCTGTTACTGGATGAACCTACCAACCACCTCGACATGGAAATGCGCCATGCGCTCAATCTCGCCTTGCAGGAATTTGATGGCGGCGTGGTGCTGGTATCGCACGACCGCTCCCTGCTGCGCGCCACCTGCGACCGTTTCCTGCTGGTGGCGGACGGCGGCGCACCGGCCTTTGACGGCGACCTCGACGACTACCGTGACTGGCTCAACCGGCAGCGCATCCAGCAATCCGCCGCCAGTGCCAGCCCGGAAAAAGCCGTGCGCCGCGAGCAGCGTGCCGCCACGCAGGCCGACCGCCAGGCAGTGCTGGCCAAACGTCGCCCGCTGGTGAAGGAACTTGAACAACTGGAACAGAAACTGGCCGGCTGGCAAAGCGAAAAAGCGCTGCTGGATGAGCGTCTGGCCGATACCGAAATATATGAGGCCAGCCAACGCACGTTGCTGCAAGACCTGCTCAAACGTCAGGGTGAATTAGTACAAACCATTGGGTCAGGTGAAGAGCGCTGGTTGGAACTGCATGAAACACTGGAGCAGTTACCCAATATCTAATACAGCTTCAGCAATGTGCTCATTACATCAAAGCACTTATTTTCCGTATTTCTCTATGAGCCCAGTCGCCAGGAAAATCTCGCGCAGAAAACACAGCAACCCTGAGATTAACGCCAGCATCGCCAATATGAACAGGATTGAGATCGCATTGGATGGATCGATATTCATCTCCGACCCAACAAACAGCGCAGCGATCACGATGCAAATCAGCAATGCCGATACGGTACACAGACTGATTGCCCAATGAATCCAGCGTGCCCGGCTCAATAACTGTGCCATCTCTCGTTCATGCCCTATCCGTTCATTGTCCTGCGTATTGTTTAACGCACGGAAACGGTCCACGACGCGCGCCAGGCGATTGGTAAGCACAGACAGCATTGCGCCAATCCCTGTCAACAGAAAAACCGGCCCGACTGACAGTTGAATCACATGGGCGACGGTCGTAATGCTAGTGGCGGTTTGCATAGAAATAGCTCAAATTGAGTGCGATTATCAAGAATGACAGAACACTTCCGGACGTTGAAGATTTTCATACAACGCCAGCAAGTATGAAGGGTAGCATTTTTTGACAGGCTTTCGCTTAGCGCTTGATTACACAATCAACTACCCGAGGTTTGCGAAGAATCAAGGCAATCCCACCGAGCACCAATGCACCGCCCGGAAAAAAAAGAGGCGATAGTCTCTCACCCAGTATCACAAAGGCGAATATCCCTGCAAAGAGCGGAATAAACAGTGAAATCGTTGCCGTGACTACCGCGGGCAAACGCTTTGATGCAAATGCATATCCTATGCTCGGCACAGCTGTGCAGAGCAAGCCAAGGCTGAGAAATATCAAAACAGATCGACTATTCAGCGTTTCCAATCCGGTAGGTGCCGACGCCAGGCTAACCATCAATATCAGAATGGCACTCCCCATTGCAAACGTCAGCACAGACACGCCAACCGTATCCGGCGCGCTGTCACGCTCTGCAAGGATTCGGTATAAATAGGCATACAACGCCGTCAATCCTGCTGCGCTCAATGCAAGTACACTGCCCAAAAGATGCTGTATGGGTGCCGCGCCTGCAAAAGATATCTTCGGCACCAGGAGCAAACCAATTCCGGCTACTGACAGGCTGGCTCCGATGATTTGGGCACGCGCCGGAATGTCCCCGCGCATACGGCGAACAAGCAGTACAAAAAGTGGCGACGTGCTCAACAGTAAAGCAACCTCGGCAACAGGAGCCATTTGGAATGCTGCCGTGGCCAACAGGTAATACCCTGTCAACAACAACGCAAAAACATAGGCCATTGGACACCCGAGAATGGATCTGAAGCGCGGACGGCCGCCTCGCAGCAAACCCAGCACTGGCAAGACCAGGACCAGGGCAATCAGTAAGCGCCCTGCGGTAACAGTCAATGCGGGAAAAGACGGCAGCAATCTCACTAAAACACCTGTCAGCCCCCACATTAGCGAAGTCACTCCAGCTGCCAGAATGGCGTTTCTATTCATTGTAAGTATGCATCCATCGGCCGTCGTATCTTTAATACAGAATTATGATGTATCCCGTTGCCAACGTCACAGGTGAACCGGCAAATACCCGGCATCATCCATCAACGTCGATTTCAAAATCCCCCAGCCTGCGCTTCCACACCCCATCTGCACCATCCTGTTATTACGCACAAATACAATAAAACACCGCACTAAAAAGAGGCAAACGCCGCCGTATTCGCATATTTAAAATCATCAAAACCTGAAAATAAATCAAATATAACAAGTTGATACGGAACAATTAATCATCTGGAATGATTATTGCGTTTGCGTGAAGGCAATACCCACGAACAGGAATATGCCCTGAACGATCTGCCTGTATTTATTTAAATTTGGAGAGAAAACAACATGTCTTATTTAGCCCCTGCGGAATTTGTAACAAAAATGGTGGATGCCGGTGAATCCAAAATATACATGGCAACCAGGGATACCTTGATCAGGGCTTTCATGGCCGGCGCCATTCTTGCCATAGCTGCGGTATTTGCTGTCACTGTCTCTGTCCAAACGGGTTATCCGATTATCGGTGCAATATTGTTCCCCGTCGGTTTTTCCATTCTGTATTTGATGGGCTTCGATCTGCTGACGGGTGTTTTTGTTTTGACGCCACTTGCGCTGTTCGACAAGCGCCCTGGGGTCACGGTTGGGGGTGTATTGAGAAATTGGGGATTGGTTTTCTTAGGTAACTTCCTGGGCGCGCTAACAGTCGCTTTTTTGATGGCGATTGTGTTTACCTATGGTTTCTCTACCGAACCCAGCAAAGTGGGTAAAGTCATTGCCGGTATCGGGGAAGCACGCACCCTGGGATACAAGGAATATGGTGCAGCGGGCATGCTGACGCTTTTCATCAGGGGTATCCTTTGTAACTGGATGGTCTCGTTAGGTGTGGTTGGCGCGATGATTTCCACCTCGGTGAGCGGCAAAGTGATTGCGATGTGGATGCCAATCATGCTGTTTTTTGGAATGGCTTTTGAGCACTCAGTAGTAAACATGTTCCTGTTCCCGTCAGCCCTGATGATGGGCGGCAATTTCTCGATCATGGATTACATCATCTGGAATGAAATCCCCACCGTCCTGGGCAATCTGGTTGGTGGCATTTCCTTAACCGGTCTGACTTTGTATACCACGCATGTAAGGACTGCGCCCAAACGCTCGTTTCAATAATCTTCGGCAAAACAGGAGCCTCGGCTATCTCAAATGCTGAGGCTCCTTGAGGTTCTCCAAACAAAGAATGTCCAGTCAATTAAAAATATCTGCAGGACAACATTCCGACAAAGGCCGTAAGGCAATCAATCAGGATTTTCACGGTGTATATATACCGAAAGAACCGCTTTTAACTTCCAAGGGTATTGCGATTGCCCTGGCGGACGGCATCAGCAGTAGTGATGTAAGCCAGATTGCCAGCGAAGCTGCTGTCACAGGATTTTTAGACGATTATTACTGCACCCCGGAAACCTGGTCAGTAAAAAAATCAGCACAACACGTATTGATGGCAACCAATTCATGGCTGCATTCGCAAAGCCGTCAGAGTCAGCACAGTTACGATAAAGACAAAGGCTATGTGTGCACATTCAGTGCCATGGTGATCAAATCCACGACGGCGCATATCCTGCATGTGGGCGATACGCGGATCTATCGGTTGCGTGGCAACACGCTGGAGCAATTGACCGAGGACCATCGCTTTTGGGTATCACAGGATAAAAGCTATCTTAGCCGTGCTTTGGGCATTAACCCGCAACTGGAAATTGACTATCAAACCTTGCAGCTTGAACAGGGCGATATTTTTTTATTCATGTCTGATGGTGTCTATGAATTTGCCGATGCCAATTTCTTAATCAATGTCATCCAGGCGCATGGAAACGATCTGGATAAAGCTGCAAAGGCAATCATAGACGAGGCATACAAACGAGGCAGTACGGATAACCTCACTGCCCAGATTGTCAGTATTGATGAATTACCCGGTCAGGATGCCAACGAAATTTATCAGCAGTTAACCGAACTGCCATTTCCACCCGCATTGGACGCGAGGATGTCTTTTGATGGCTACACGATTGTCAGAGAAGTTCATGCCAGCAGTCGCAGTCACGTTTACCTGGCAGTGGATAATGAAACCAACACGCAGGTCATTATAAAAACGCCATCAACCGACCTTCGCGGCGACCCGGCTTACCTGGAACGCTTTCTGATGGAAGAATGGATCGCGCGGCGTATCAATAACCCACATGTACTCAAGCCCTGCTTGCAGACACGGAAACGCAACTATTTATATATCGCTACGGAATTCATTGATGGGCAGACATTGGCCCAATGGATGACCGACAACCCGAAGCCTGCTCTTGAAACAGTACGCGGGATAGTCGAACAAATCGCCAGGGGGTTGTATGCTTTCCATCGTCAGGAAATGCTTCATCAGGACCTGAGACCGAATAACATCATGATCGATAAGATAGGCACAGTGAAGATCATTGATTTTGGTTCGACGCGCGTGGCCGGCATCATGGAAATCACCAGCCCTATCGAGCGAAACGATCTGTTAGGCACACCCCAATACACCGCCCCGGAATATTTTCTGGGTGAAAGCGGCACACCGCGCTCTGATATGTTTTCGCTAGGTGTGATTGCGTATCAGATGCTGACAGGCAAGCTGCCTTATGGAACACAAGTCGCAAAAGCCAGAACAAAATCCGCCCAGAACAAATTGAAATATGACTCGGTACTGGATGAAGATCGCGAAATACCGGCCTGGATTGATGACGTACTCAGGAAGGCAGTACACCCGAATCCTTACAAGCGATATGAAGAATTATCCGAGTTCCTGTTTGACCTGCGCCATCCGAATCAGGCATTTCTGAATAAAAAACGACCACCCTTGATGGAACGCAATCCCGCAGCTTTCTGGAAAAGTGTTTCATTCATACTGGCGATTATCATTGCCATATTATTGACGCAGTAATGCGTGCTTTACTCGTTGCACAACGGCGATGAAACGGGACAGCTTTTTTGTAAATCAGAATGCTTCAGCGGTCTGGATAAAAAAGCTTGGACTGCGCCTATCCAGAATCCAGACTCCGCTCTAAAAATCGAGTAACCCGAAATGGATCAAGTCATGCCGGGCGATCAGGGCAAAAATATCGCCCGGCAAGATTTCATTTGCCGAAGCAAATCATTTGAGTGCAATTACTGGGCCGTGACTTTCAGACTCGAAGTATCCACACTCTTCACGCCATCCACTTTTTCAGCAATCGACTTGACGTGCTCGACGGCTGCCTCGTTTGCCAGCTTGCCCTTCAGCACCACCACGCCGTGAGACGTTTTCACGCTCACATCAAAGCCTTTGGTCAAGCTGTCGGCTAGAATCTCGGATTTCACCTTGGTGGTAATCCAGCTGTCCGAAACGACGCGCTTTGTCTTGCGCACGGTATTGCTGCTGTCAGGTGTTCTCAGGGCGTTGTCGACACTTTTCACGCCTTCCACTGTCTTGGCCTTTTCTTCAGCCAAAGCCTTGGCATCCGAATTCGTTGCCGATCCTTTCAGGGTCACCACGCCATTCGTAGTAGTGACATCAATATCGGACTTTTTCAGACCGTCCTCGCCCATCAACTTGGCCTTCACCTTCGCGGTAATCACCGTATCGGATATGGCTGCGCCCATGCCGTCACTGTGCGCTTGCGGCATCGGCTTATCGCTGGCGATTGCATTTACTGTACCGGCACCAACCATGCCCGCAATACTCGCGGCCATCAAGGTTTTGCAAAATGCGTTTTTACAAATCAGGGTCATATTCATATCAGTTCTCCTTTTTGTCGTACACATGACTTACGTTGCGAGTGATTCGCAGGCGTAGTTTGTCCCGGTGGCCAAAGTTTATCTGTGCGCTATGACACATATAGTGATTGTCGATAACAATCCTGCTGCGATAAAACACCACACGCTACGCGCGTAACTCCAGGTTCTTTGAACTTCCCCTTCTACGCCGCTTCGTCTGAACCGATCAGGCGGGAGCTTTAGGCGAGCACTGCTCGAGCTCCGCAGCAGCTTACGGTTTGTACAAGCTGCCAGTGCCTTTTATCCCTTCGTGCCAATGTTTACTTGCCGGGGGCAGCCCGGCGGCTGGTATCTTTCTTTTGCTTGCCCAAAAAGAAAGGTACCAAAGAAAACGGCACCCCATTCCGCCGCCCCGGCGGGGTTCCCTGCGTTGCTCGTCAAGCCGGGCGGCTGCGGAACTCGGCCGATGGCCTCAGACAGTCCTCGCCGACTTCCCCCGGCTCGACTCCGCTACTCGGCGGCGGAAAAGGGGAACAAAAAAACCACCACGCGCAACGCGCGCGACTCCAGGTTTTTTGAACTTCCCCTTCTGCGCCGCTTCGTCTGAGCCGAACAGGCGGGAGCTTTAGGCGAGCACTGTTTGAGCTCCGCAGCAGCTTGCGGGTTGTGCAAGCTGTCAGGGCGAGTTGCGCAGCCCCCGTCTGAGCAGTTCAGACGAAGGTATCCCGAAGGGACGACGCAGTGGGGTGGCCTTCTTTTGGGTTACCTTTTCTTAGCCACACAAGAAAAGGTGACTAGCTGCCGGGCTACCCCCGGCAAAGCATATTCAAGCGATGCACGTCACATAGACGCATCAATTCCCTTAATTGATATGTGCTTTAGTTAGGTAAGATTTCTTTTTCGATGAAACCCGAAAAATGAATAGAGCCTTACGTAGCCATGCTTGCCAAGAAAATACATCATAAGAAGCGGGGTAATAACTACAATCTGAATGGCTTGGCCTTTCAGTGCCAGAGCTCCTTGTAATAAGGACTCGCTCAAATTTCCGTGACCGACTGAGTAATTTACCCAAGCGACAAGGGAAAATCCGTAAACAAACTGCAAAAACAACCATGAACCGACAACAATTGGAAGAAGAACAAGAAATGGTTCTGTGAATCTACTCCTGTACAGGAAGCTAACTGCACCGATGCCCATGCAAATTGCTATAAACGCAAGCGAAGTAAAAATGGAGATGAAAAAGATTACTGAATAAGCCGTAATAAAGATCGCCCACATAACCGGCACTTTTGATTTTAGGACAACAGAGATTGTTGTCCCAATAGCGGCAACGAAAACTACAGCCATGAGAAATGGATCTTTCTCAAAAATATATCTCGGTATGCCGATACCAAATAAGGTTATATCCACCCACAATAATGGCAGCAAGAGATAAATAAGTGCTGCCTTCATGATGAATATGGAAGCCAACTTTATCCAGGGCAACCGGAATAAAGCGAAAGTCTCAGACACGATATAAACCTATGTCAAATACGATTTCTGGCTCCAAGCGTATCAACCCCGCAACTCCAACCTAAAATCCCCCCGCTCTGCCACCACATCCGCCAGTATCTCCAGCAGCCGCCAGTAATCCTCCCCCAGCGCATCGCGGGTAACCCCCGGTTTTTCCCAGATCAGCTCAAACGGGCCTTCCACGTCGTCGGTCAGCACGTCCCACAGCGCGTCGAGATTGCGTCCGAAATGCTCGGGAAAGGCAAAATCCTTGCCAATCTGGTCGTAGAAGTTTTTCATGCTGGTGATGCTTTGCAGGTGGCAGGTTTTCATTGGCAAGCAGGAATCTCGGTAAAGGTACGGTAGTGATCAACAGTGACGAAGCGACGCCCTTCGCGGGAAAAGACCAGGCGTTTGGCGCCGCGATGGCCGCCGTGATAGTCGAGGTCGGCTTCGCGCCACTGACCGTAAGGCAGTTGACGTTCACGGTTGCCAAAATGGTCGCCGCCGATGCTTTTTCCTTGTAGCGCAGGCGCCGACCACAAGCTATGCCCGCGTTGCCATCCTGCGGATTGCGCTTCGCGCTTGGTGACGAATTTATCCGGCAGATGCGTATTGCGATCGGCATTGAGGGTTTGCAGGGCCTGCGTCAGCTCGGCCTCGTCGATGTGTGGGCGCGACTGCTGATTGAATGCATGCACAACATCGCGGCAACTGGCGGCCTCGGCCGCAGGTGCGAGCACCAGCAGCCCAAGCAAGGCCACCCATGCACGCGTCATAGCACCTCACCCGCCCAGTCGGCCAGACGCGAACGCTCGCCGCGCGCCAGCGTGATGTGACCACCGTGCTGCCAGCCCTTGAAGCGATCCACCACATAGGTCAGGCCGGAACTGCCTTCGGTGAGGTAAGGCGTATCGATCTGCGAGATGTTACCCAGGCACACCACCTTGGTGCCGGGACCAGCGCGGGTGATCAGGGTTTTCATCTGCTTGGGTGTGAGGTTTTGCGCCTCGTCGATGATCAGGTATTTGTTGAGGAAGGTACGCCCGCGCATGAAGTTGAGTGACTTGACCTTGATGCGGCTGCGGATCAGGTCCTGGGTGGCGGCGCGGCCCCAGTCGCCGGCGCTGTCGTCGGTCTTGTTGAGCACGTCGAGGTTGTCTTCCAGCGCGCCCATCCACGGTGTCATTTTCTCTTCTTCGGTACCGGGCAGGAAACCGATGTCTTCACCCACCGGCACGGTCACGCGGGTCATGATGATTTCCGAATAGCGCTTGTGCTCCAGCGTCTGCATCAGACCGGCGGCCAGCGTGAGCAGGGTTTTACCGGTGCCGGCCTGACCCAGCAAGGTCACAAAATCGACTTCCGGGTCCATCAGCACGTTAAGCGCAAAATTCTGCTCGCGGTTGCGTGCAGTAATGCCCCACACATTGTTTTTCTGATGGCTGTAGTCCTTGATGGTCTGGAACTCGGCAACATTGCCATCAATGGACCGGACAATGGCGTACAAGGGATTGCTGCCTTCCTGATAGACGAATTCGTTGACCAGCAGATGGTTCACCAGCGGCCCTTTGACGCGATACCAGGTGTGGCCGTCGGCTTGCCAGGATTCGATTCCTTTGCCGTGCTTGTCCCAGAAATCCTCGGGGAGTTCGCGCACCCCGGCGTAGAGCAGGTCGGTGTCTTCGAGTACCTTGTCGTTGAAGTAGTCCTCGGCGGGTAATCCCAGCGCGCGCGCCTTGATACGCATGTTGATGTCTTTTGACACCAGGATGACCTGGCGTTTTGGCTGCTCTTCGCGCAGGCTCAAAATCACGCCGAGAATCTGGTTGTCCACCTTGCTGTTGGGCAAGCTGAGCGGCGTGTCGATACGCGATATTTTCGTCTGCAGGAACAGCCGTCCGGTAGCCGCCTTGCGACTCTTGCTGCTCAGTGAAATCCCGGCTTCGATCGAATCTTCACAACCGGATACGATTTCATCCAGGAAACGGCTGGCCTGACGCGCATTGCGCGCCACTTCAGTCATGCCCTTCTTGTTGTGATCAAGCTCTTCCAGTGTGCCCATCGGCAAGAAAATGTCGTGCTCTTCAAAACGGAACAAGCTGGTGGGATCGTGCATCAGCACGTTGGTATCAAGAACGAACAGCTTGGTGAGCGCAGAGGCTTTGCGGGGCATTCAGATTTTCTCCTAGAGGGTTTTAACAGTATCCAGCACTTCCTGCGCGTGGCCGGCGGATTTCACGCTACGCCATTCCTTGATCTGCTTGCCGTTGGCATCGAACACAAACGTGCTGCGATCAACACCGCGGACTTCCTTGCCATACATGTTCTTCATCTTCATCACGCCGAACAGTTCGCATACTTTTTCGTCTGTGTCGGACAATAGCTCAAACGGCAGGCTCAGCTTGGTCTTGAATTTTTCGTGGGATTGCAGATCGTCACGCGAGATGCCCACAATTTCGCAATCGTGCTGCTTGAATTCGCTATACAAATCGCGGAAATCGGAGCCTTCCACGGTACAGCCGGGCGTGTCGTCCTTGGGGTAAAAATACACGATCAGTTTCTTGCCGCGCGCATCCGTGAGTTTGAAGGTCCGGTTGCCGGTGGAAGGAAGTTCGAATTCGGTAATTGTTGCCATGAGGCTCCTCCTAAACAGTTTTCATGAAGACTTGAGTAACACTACCACCGCGCCACTGCCGCCGTCCACCGCGCGTGCCTGGCAAAACGCCAGCACTTCGTCTTTTTGCATCAACCAGTTTTTCACCTTGGTACGCAATACCGGCTCGCGGTTTTTGGAACGCAGGCCTTTGCCGTGAATGATGCGTACGCAGCGCAGGCCGCGCTTGCTGCATCCGGCGATGAATTCGTTCACCGCCTGACGCGCTTCCACGCTGACCAGCCCATGCAAATCCAGCTCGGCTTGCAGCACCCAGTGTCCGCGCCGCAGCTTTTTGAGGGTATCGCGGCGCAAGCCGGTACGCAGGAACACCAGTTCTTCGCCGGTTTCCATCGCATCTTCCCAGGCGATGTGGTCAGACAGACTATCGGCCAGCGCCTGCTGCTCGTCGCGGATACGTTGGCGCGGAACGGGTGCGGCGCGCGGCATGACATGCTCCACCTTGCCGTGCTCTGGGAGTGGCCGAGCGTCCCCTACTGCTGCCTTGAACAGCGCGGATTCATCCGCTGGAGGCGCACGTCCGGCCATGAGCAGCCTACTTGGTGAGGCTTTCCAGGTAGCGGTCGGCATCGAGCGCGGCCATACAGCCGGTACCGGCGCTGGTCACTGCCTGGCGGTAGATATGGTCCTGCACGTCGCCCGCGGCAAACACACCGGGAACATTAGTGGCAGTGGCATTGCCCTTGTTGCCGCCTTTGGTGACGATATAGCCGCCTTCCATCTCGACCTGGCCGGTGAAAATATCAGTGTTGGGCTTGTGGCCGATGGCAATGAACACGCCGGTCAGCGCGATATCCTTGGTGCTGCCATCCGTTGTGGATTTGATACGCATGCCAGTGACGCCGGTTTTATCGCCCAACACTTCATCCAGCTCGCTGTTCCATTCCACGCTGACCTTGCCTTCCTTGACCTTTTCCATCAGATGGTCGGCGAGTATCTTTTCCGACTTGAACTTGTCACGGCGATGCACCACGGTGACATGGCTGGCGATATTGGACAGATACAGCGCCTCCTCCACGGCGGTATTGCCGCCGCCGATCACCGCGACCTCCTGGTTGCGGTAAAAGAAGCCGTCGCAGGTCGCGCAGCCGGAAACACCCTTGCCCATGAAAGCCTGTTCCGATTCCAGCCCCAGGTACATGGCTGATGCGCCGGTGGCGATAATCAGCGCGTCACAGGTATAAGTGCCCTGATCGCCCACCAGCGTGATGGGCTTGTCGGCCAGTTTGGCGGTGTGGATATGGTCGAAAATGATTTCAGTATTGAAGCGGCGCGCATGCTTCTCGAAACGCGCCATCAATTCCGGGCCTTGCACGCCATCGGCGTCAGCTGGCCAGTTGTCCACATCGGTGGTGGTCATCAGCTGGCCGCCTTGCGCCATACCGGTGATCACCACCGGATTCAGATTGGCGCGCGCAGCGTACACAGCGGCAGAATAGCCTGCCGGACCGGAGCCGAGGATGATAAGGCGATGATGTTGAGTTGTTGTAGTCATGCAGTACTCCGTAGCGGGTTTGAATAATGGAAAACGGGAACAGTATGGAAGATGGTCACGGACTGGACAAGGTTCAAGTTATAATTTTGCATTCCTAATAGAATAACTGACTATGTCGATTACCCGGCGCAATACACACAAATCCGCCCGCAAACCGCTCCCGCCCCGGCTAACCGGCCTGCTACGCGAGATCGGCTGGCTGCTGAGCGTCGCCATGGCAGCCTTTTTGGCGGTCATCCTGTTCAGCTATTCCCAGTCCGATCCGGGCTGGTCGCATAGCGGGCAAGGCAATGTGCACAATGTGGGTGGCACATTGGGTGCCTATCTGGCCGACATCCTGCTCTCGTTATTCGGGCTATCCACCTGGTGGCTGGTAGTGCTGGCGCTGTATGCCACCTGGTGGGGGTATCGCAAGCTGGAGGTGCCCGAGGCGTCCGACCGCCGTTCGCTGTATATCCGTAGTGCCGGGTTTGTATTATTGCTGTTGTCCAGTGCCGGTCTGGAATCACAACGCCTGTATAGCCTGCATATCGCACTGCCCGAGCACCCCGGCGGTATTTTAGGAGCAATTACCGGCGAGGCCGTGGTGCGGATATTGGGCTTTACCGGCGGCACACTGGCCTTGCTGGTATTGATTGCCGCGAGCTTGAGCCTGTTTAGCGGCATTTCCTGGCTGACGGTGGTGGAAAAAACCGGTGAATACCTCGAACGCAGCTGGCTATGGGCCATCGAAACCTGGACGGTACGGCGTGAACGCCGCGTAGGCCAGGCTGCGACCCACAAACGCGACGAAGTGATGCTGGAAGAAAAACGCCGCAATGTAGACCGCGCGCCAGTGATCATCGAAACCCCGCCGCCCACCATTATCAAATCCGAGCGTGTACAGGTGGAAAAACAGGTGCCGCTGTTTGCTGAAATGCCGGATTCACCCCTGCCGCCATTACATCTGCTTGATGCGGCCAGCGCGCACGTCGAGAGCCTGTCGGCCGAAACACTGGAGTTCACCTCGCGTCTGATCGAACGCAAGCTGGCCGAATTCAACGTGCAGGCGCGCGTGGTCGCCGCCCTGCCCGGCCCGGTCGTCACTCGCTACGAGATCGAACCGGCCTCTGGCGTCAAGGGCAGCCAGATCGTCAATCTCGCCAAGGATCTGGCGCGCGCACTTTCGGTGGTGAGCATCCGCGTGGTGGAAACCATCCCCGGCAAGACCACCATGGCGCTGGAAATTCCCAATCCCAAGCGCGAGATCGTACGCCTGTCCGAGATTCTTTCTGCCAAGGTCTACCACGACATGGCCAGCCCGCTGGCTTTGGCAATGGGCAAGGACATCGCCGGCAACCCGGTGGTGGCCGATCTGGCCAAAATGCCGCACGTGCTGGTGGCCGGTACCACCGGTTCGGGCAAGTCAGTGGCGATCAATGCGATGATCCTGAGCCTGCTGTACAAGGCCGACCCGAGCCAGGTACGGCTTATCCTGGTCGACCCGAAAATGCTCGAGTTGTCGGTATATGAAGGCATTCCGCACCTGCTCGCCCCGGTGGTCACCGACATGCGTCAGGCCGCCGCTGCGCTCAACTGGTGCGTAGCCGAAATGGAACGCCGCTACAAATTGATGTCGTCGCTGGGCGTGCGCAATTTGGCCGGTTACAACCAGAAAGTACGCGACGCAAAAAAATCCGGCACGCCCCTTACCCACCCGTTCAGCCTGACCCCGGACAACCCCGAGCCACTGGAAGAACAGCCGATGATCGTGGTGGTGATCGACGAATTGGCCGACATGATGATGGTGGTGGGCAAGGCCGTCGAACAATTGATCGCGCGGCTGGCGCAAAAAGCCCGTGCCGCCGGTGTGCATCTGATCCTCGCCACACAGCGTCCGTCGGTGGACGTGATTACCGGCTTGATCAAGGCCAATATTCCCACCCGTGTTGCGTTCCAGGTATCCAGCAAAATCGACTCGCGCACCATTCTCGACCAGATGGGCGCCGAAGCCCTGCTCGGCCAGGGCGACATGCTCTACCTGCCCCCCGGCACCGGTTACCCGCAGCGCGTGCACGGCGCTTTTGTGGCTGACGAAGAAGTGCATAAAGTGGTGGAATACCTGAAACGGCTGGGCGAGCCGGATTACATTGACGGCATACTCGACACCCCGGAAGACAATGAAGGCAGTGGCGAAAGTGCGGTGGGCGGTGGCGATGCCGAGAGCGACCCGCTGTACGATGAAGCGGTGGCGCTGGTGCTGAAAACCAAGCGCCCGTCGATCTCTGCCGTGCAGCGCCATTTGCGTATCGGCTACAACCGCGCCGCGCGCCTGATCGAGGCGATGGAACAGGCCGGTCTGGTCACGCCGATGCAAAGCAATGGCAACCGTGAAATCCTGGCGCAAAATCGGGAGTAAAGGCCGTGTACGCACGTCAATATCGCTGAAGTCTGCATATCGGCGCAAACCATTTACCGAAAAACCTGTCCATCTCATTCATCCTGCTCATTCGACTCAAGCCCAATGAAAAAACTCAGTCTTCTGACCGCCCTCCTGATCTTTTCCGCCAGCGCCGCCGCGTCCAGCACTGACGCGCTGAAGGCCTTTGTCGCCAATACCCAAACCGCACGCGCCACCTTCACCCAGACCGTACTGGACAAGAACGGCCACACGCGCCAGCAGTCATCTGGCACCATGGCATTCGCACGCCCCGGTAAATTTCGCTGGGTGTACGAGAAACCCTACGAACAAGTGATTGTGGGCGACGGCCAAAAAATCTGGCTGTATGACGCCGACCTGCAGCAAGTCACCATCAAGAAACTGGGGCAGGCGCTGGGCAGCAGTCCGGCAGCCTTACTAGCTGGTAGCAAGGACATCGACAAGTTTTATACGATCACCGACGCTGGCAGCCGTGACGGTCTGGAATGGCTGGATGCACGCCCCAAGGAGAAGGACAGCACGTTTGAGAACGTGCGCATGGGGTTCAACAAAAACACGCTGGTCACAATGCAGATCAAAGACAATTTCGGCCAGACCACGGTGCTGAAATTCACCGGCTTTGAACGCAATCCGGTACTGCCTGCCAGCGACTTTCATTTCACCCCGCCGCCGGGCGTGGACGTTATTACCGACGGCAAGTGAGCCACGCCGACCTGTTCGATCATCCACAAGACGGCGCACCGCTGGCCGAGAGGTTGCGGCCGCGCCAACTGGCTGAAGTAATCGGGCAGGCGCATTTGCTCGGCCCCGGCAAACCGTTGCGTGTTGCATTCGATTCCGGCAAACCGCATTCGATGATTCTGTGGGGGCCGCCGGGGGTAGGCAAAACCACACTGGCACGGCTGATGAGCGATGGTTTCGACATGGAATTCATCGCGCTGTCTGCGGTGCTGTCGGGGGTCAAGGAAATCCGCGAGGCGGTGGCGCGCGCCGAAATGATGCAGGGCCAGGGACGCCGCACGCTGCTGTTTGTGGACGAAGTGCATCGTTTCAACAAATCCCAGCAGGATGCTTTCCTGCCGTTCGTGGAGGCCGGGCTGCTTACTTTTATCGGCGCCACCACCGAGAACCCGTCATTCGAGGTCAACAGTGCCTTGCTCTCGCGCGCCCAGGTATATGTGCTCAAACCCCTCGAAGAGGTCGATCTTGCTGCTCTGCTGGAACGTGCGCGGGGCAATGTCTATCCGGATATTGCCATCACCCAGGGCGCACGCGCCCAACTCACCGGCTACGCCGACGGCGACGCGCGACGCCTGCTGAATCTGCTGGAACAAGCTGCTACGGCGGCGCTGGATGCCGCCCGTCACGACATCGATGAAGAATTCATCCAGACCACGCTGGCGCGCGGCGCACGCCGTTTCGACAAGGGTGGTGACAATTTCTACGACCAGATTTCCGCACTGCACAAGTCGGTGCGCGGCTCCAATCCCGACGCCGCCTTGTACTGGATGGTACGCATGCTCGACGGCGGCGCCGATCCGCTCTACGTCAGCCGCCGCCTGATTCGCATGGCCAGCGAGGACATCGGCCTGGCTGACCCGCGTGCATTGCGCCTGACCCTGGATGCAGTGGAAACCTACGAGCGCCTGGGCAGTCCGGAAGGCGAACTGGCGCTGGCGCAAGCGGTGATATATCTGGCCTGCGCACCCAAGAGCAACGCGGTATATGTAGCGTACAATAACGCCCGCAGCTTTGTGGCGGCGGACAAATCGCGCGAGGTGCCGGTGCATTTGCGCAACGCGCCAACCAAACTGATGAAGCAACTGGGTTACGGCCACGCCTACCGCTACGCGCACGACGAGCCGGACGCCTACGCCGCCGGAGAAGACTACTTGCCGGAAGGCGTGAATGCGCACTTTTACACACCCACCCCGCGCGGGCTGGAAGGCAAAATAGCCGACCGGCTCACCCATTTGCGCGAGCTGGATGAACAAGCCAACAAGAAAACAGGGCAAAAATAATGTTAGACATTCAACTGCTTCGCAACGATCTGGACGGCATCACACAACGCCTCGCCGCACGTGGCTATACGCTGGACAGCGTCGAATTTCAGCGCCTGGAAGGCGAGCGCAAACAACTACAGACCCGCACCCAGGAGTTGCAGGCCAAACGCAACGCCAGCTCCAAGCAAATTGGCATGGCCAAGGCCAAAGGTGAGGACGTCTCCGCGATCATGGCGGAAGTGGCGAATCTCGGTACTGAATTGAAAGCGGCCGAATCCGCATTGGAAGCGCTGCAAATTCCACTCAATACCCTATTGATGACGATTCCCAACCTGCCGCATGAATCCGTACCCGCCGGAAAATCCGAAACCGACAATGTGGAAGTAAGCCGCTTCGGTACACCACGCGTATTCGATTTCGAGGTGAAGGATCACGTGGATGTGGGCACCGCGCTAGGGCTGGATTTCGAGACTGCCAGCAAACTGGCTGGCGCGCGTTTTTCGCTGCTGCGCGGTGGCTTGGCACGGCTGCATCGGGCACTCGCGCAGTTCATGCTGGATACGCATTCCGCGCAGCATGGCTACACTGAAATGTATGTGCCGTATCTGGTCAACGCCGATTCCATGCGTGGTACCGGACAGTTGCCCAAATTCGAGGAAGATCTGTTTCATGTCCCACGCAGTGATGCGGAACAACTCTACCTCATCCCCACCGCCGAAGTTCCCCTGACCAATATAGTTCGGGACGAGATCGTACCGCGCGAACAACTGCCACTGAAATTCGTCGCCCATACCCCCTGCTTCCGCTCCGAGGCCGGTTCCTACGGTCGCGACACGCGCGGCATGATCCGCCAGCATCAGTTCGACAAGGTAGAGCTGGTGCAACTGGTTGAACCGGAGCAGTCTTACGCCACCCTGGAGGCGCTCACCGGCCATGCCGAAGCCATCCTGCAGGCGCTTGATTTGCCTTACCGAAAAATGGCGTTATGCAGTGGCGACATGGGTTTTTCAGCCGCCAGGACTTACGACCTGGAAGTGTGGCTGCCTGCGCAAAAGACTTATCGCGAGATTTCCTCATGCAGCAATTTCGAGGCCTTCCAGACGCGTCGCATGCAGGCGCGTTTCCGTGGCGAAAAGGGCAAGCCCGAACTGCTGCACAGTGTGAACGGCTCCGGGCTGGCGGTCGGCCGTACGCTGGTCGCGATTCTGGAAAACTATCAGCAGGCGGATGGCTCCGTCACGCTGCCCGCGGTGTTGTGGCCCTATATGGGTGGCGTGCAAGTACTGCAACCTGCCTGATTAACGCTACAGACCATGCTGAGTTACCGTCACGCCTTCCACGCGGGCAATCACGCCGATGTGCTGAAGCATATTGTGCTGATGCAGTTGCTGGATTATTTCAATCAAAAAGACAAACCCTACTGGGCCATTGATACCCACGCCGGTGCTGGTTTGTATGCGCTGGATACCGGCTACGCGCAGAAAAATGCCGAATATCAAAGTGGCATTTCGCGCCTGCTGGCGCGCGACGACCTGCCCGTTGCCGTCGCCGCCTATATCAGCCTGGTGCGGCAGTTGAATCAGGCCGAGACACTGAGTGTCTACCCCGGCTCACCCTGGATTGCACAGCAACTGCTACGCGAGCACGATCAACTAAGACTGTTTGAACTGCATCCCACCGATAGTCAGCTCCTTGGAGCCAATTTTGCCGATGCAGGCAGGCGCGTCAAAGTGCAGCACATCGACGGTTTTGCCGGACTGAAAGCAGCCTTGCCGCCCGCACCCCGTCGTGGCCTGGTGTTGATTGATCCTTCGTATGAAGAAAAACAGGACTACCAGCGCGTGCCCAGCGCATTGAAAGACGCGCTTAAACGCTTTGCCACCGGTACTTACGCTGTGTGGTACCCCCTGTTGCAGCGCCACGAAGCACAACATTTCACTGCCGCACTCAAAAACATTCCGGTCAATACCTGGTTGAACGTGAGCCTGACTGTGCATACTCCCAATGTGGACGGTTTCGGTATGTATGGCAGCGGCATGTTCATACTCAATCCACCGTGGACTTTGCGGTCCGGTTTGCAGGATGTCATGCCCTATCTGAGCAAAGTGCTGGGGCAGGATAGCGGTGCAGGATTTGTGCTGGAAGGCGGTGATGGGCCGGCTCCACGCGCGTAATTTTAACCTCTGGAAGCCACATCAGCTCTTCAAACCGGCAACTACATGCCGGTTTCATTTCTGGACAGTAACAGCGGTTTATAGGGTCGCTGGTACTTGACCAGAATATCGTAGTAAGTACGGATATTTTCAACAAAAATCACCGCTTCACCGCCGCGACAATAACCATGTTTGGCCTTGCTGTTGTACTCGGAGCGTGACAGCAACGGCATGGTCTGTTTGATATCCGTCCACGACAGCGGGCTCAGCTTGCGCTGCTGCGCCAACACGCGCGCATCTTCCAGGTGGCCCTGCCCCTGATTGTAAGCCGCCAGCGCCATCCAGGTTTTATCGGGTTCTTCCACCCTGTCCGGCATGGCATCGATCAGCAAGGCCAGATATTTTGCACCGGCCACAATACTCTGGCGCGGATCGAGACGATCCGTCACCCCCATCCTGTCGGCCGTATCACCGGTCATCATCATCAGCCCGCGCACGCCAGTGGGTGAAGTGGCATAGGGATTCCAGTGCGACTCCTGGTAACCGACGGCTGCAATCAGCCGCCAATCAATACCGGTCGCTGCTTCCGCCTCATGAAAATATTTCAGGTACTTGGGCAGGGTGTCATTCATGCGCGCCAGGATACCTGCCACATCCGCGTTTTCCAGGCGATCGGTATGGCCATAGTAACGGTCGGTCAGACGTTTAAGCGTGCCATCGGTCTGAATACGCTTGAAGAACGCCTGCACCTTGGCATATAAAGCCGGATCCACATTCTTCGGGAAAGCCCATGCCAGTTGATCAGGATGCTTGATGTCAAACGCCACGGCCAGATTGGTATACAGATTTTGAGCAATGTCGAACTGGTTGGAATTCACAATGACCGCATCCACCTCGGATTTGGCCAGCTTATCCAGCAACTCGTCACCCCATTCGGTCTTAACCTCGGTCCACTTCAAACCGGGGATGCGCTGGCGCATGTCCAGCATGGTTTCGGCACCGCTGCTGCCAGCAACCACGGCCACGCGCCGGCCCACCAGATCGGCAAAATTGCGTGGTTTGATCGAATTGGTATTGTAGATTACCTGCTGCGTCACCTTGAAATAAGGCGGTCCAAAACGCATGCGCTCCTTGAGTGCGTCGGTTTGGGTAATACCTGCCGCTGCAAAATGCGCCTGATGTTGCGCCAGCTTTTTGAACAGGTTGTCCATATTGTCTTCAACCAGGAATTTCACCCGGTAACCCGCCTCCTTGGCAAACATCGTTACCAGGTCGTGCTCAAACCCGGCGGCTTCACCGTAGGGATTTTCATAATAAGTAGTGGGGCCATTGTGGGTGAGCACGACCAGCTCTCCGGTCTTGGAAACCGGTGCTACAGGTGGCGGCGGTTTGGGTAATGACACATCACAGGACACCAACAATAGGCTGAAACTTAACGCCAGCAGATTACGCATGGCCGCAAGTCTCGCCGAGAATGATGGATTTGTCTAGCAACACGTATTCCCTGGACACGCACATCCCGGCTTCTAATTCATGGTGCTTGCAGGTACAATTGCGCCTCTCTTGGAGAGGTGGCAGAGTGGTCGAATGCGCCGGACTCGAAATCCGGTATGGCGGTTTCCGTCATCGTGGGTTCAAATCCCACCCTCTCCGCCATCCCTATCGCACTGACCGCATCCATACATTGCAAGCCCGGAAACGTCGCCGATCTGCGCTCAGAAGCTGTAACCCAACCCCATCAAGATCACGTCAGTATCCCGATTGTAGGTACTGGCAATACGATTCCATGAAGTACGCAAATAGACGTGCGGGCTCACCTGCACGGCGGCGGTGGCGGTCACAATCGCGGAAACCGTAATGTTGCTGGCTTCACCTGGTTGCGGTGCACGATAGCGGTCGATACTGAAGTAAGGACCCACCCCTGCACCCAATTCAAAACGATTATCAAAGAACCCATGCACCAGCCAAGCCTGAGCGATTACACCATCGCGGCGAATCAAGCGCGCATCACCTTCATTCAGCCAGCTGAGGGACCATTCGAAATGGGGGCTTACACCGTGTCTGTACTCAATGGCTCGCGCCGTATCATGTTGTGAGGCAAAACTGTTGACGATCGTCTGGCCAAGAAAAAAAGTGACCTGATTGGTGGTGGTTTTTTCGGTTTGAGGCGGATCACCCGCGGAGACCCCCGGCGTTGATGGATGTTCCAGTTGATAACCAACTCCAAACAACAGGGATGTGGTATTGATGCTGGTAGAGGCAATCACGCGATTAGCCCGTGCCTCGTAAATCCATCCACTCTTTGTGTAATAAGTAGCGGACAGACTGGATATGCTTCCCCAGCCGTGCTTATCCATATATCCCGCTCCTTCACCTGTTGTATCGTAAAAAAAATACGGCCCAATACCTGCGGCAAGCGATAAACGCCGATCCAGCAGATTGGTGCGCGCCCATATTTGGGCACTCTGACCATCGCGGTGATGATGGAGAACGTGACCTTCGTTTAGCCAGGAGAGTGTAAACGCCAGATTTTCGTTCAGCCCTTGACGGTAATCCAGTTGCCAGGCGTAGGTAGTATCGTGGATACCGGAAGCCCGCATTCCTCCAGCCAACAGGCTTAAATCCTGCGCCCCGCAAGATGAGTACACAAAAATCAACAAACCGGATACAGCCATTTTTCGTATCAGCATTTTTTCTTCCTTGCCTATCTAGTGATTACAGATACTGAGCCGGAACCTTATTCCGCTTCTTTCATTACCTCAATGAAAGGTAGATATCCGTTCCATCAACAGCAAAAGTTCAGTCACTTCAGGAACAATACCTGCGATAAAAAATGCAGGATGGATTTCTTCCATTTCGTGCAGTTTCATTAAACAGGCTATTCAAATCACGACCAGTAATAGTTTTTTGGTTGAAATGGATTGTTTAAAACTTTATGTTTGATAATCAGAAATTACTGTTCGCTACCGTACATTCATTAAGAATGGGTGTTTTATATTGTGAGACCACTTCACTTCGCTGCCGTAAAAAAGTTGTGAGGCAAGGTGATAAAAAAATACCCACATCTTCTGTTGATGCCATGGGCTAATTATTGATATTAAATGCTTAGTATTGAATCGTTTATAGTCCATGTAATCGCTTCTTCTGTGAAACCGCGTTGTTGCATACGCCTCCAATAACCTCCCGCGTCTCAAACCGGGGCGTGTTCTGGTTATTTCCTCGCTACCAGCTTTCCCACTGTCAGCCCCTGCACGATAATGGAGAAAATCACCACGCTATAGGTCGCTTCAATAATCAGGTCCCGATACGGGCTGAGCGGCAATGACAATGCCAGCGCCACGCTGATACCTCCACGCAATCCGCCCCAGGTCATGATCTTGATGGCATTGGGGGTGAACTGACGAAATGGCTTCGCCAGCAGCACCGGTATTCCGACACTCACAAAGCGCGCGAAGAGCACGATGACTATTGCCAGCATAGCAAGTTTGAAATGCTCCGGCACAAACAGAATGACGATCATTTCCAGCCCGATAAGGGTAAATAATAAAGCATTCAAAAGCTCGTCTATCAGGGTCCAGAAACTGAATAAATGTTCTTGGGTCGTATCGCTCATGGCAAATACTTTACCGTGATTACCGACAATCAGCCCCATTACCACGACGGCTAAGGGCGCTGAAGTATGCAGCGCCTCCGATAACGCATACCCTCCTGTTGCCATTGCCAGGGTAACGGTAATTTCCACTACATAATCATTAACACTTTTCAGTATCAAATAACCAAGATAACCGAGGATTATACCCACTACGATCCCTCCCACCGCCTCCTGCAGAAACAGTTTGCTCACATCCACGATGGTGACATCCTGGCCCCCGCTGGCTATGCCTACAAGGGTAATAAATACAACAACGCCAACGCCATCATTAAACAAGCTTTCACCCGCCACTTTTACTTCGAGACTTTTTGGTACGCACGCTTTTTTCAAAATACCCAGTACTGCGATAGGATCGGTCGGACTAATCAAGGCCCCGAAGATAAGGCAATACAAGAAGGGCAGTTTTATCTCCAGCATCACGCCGACATAATATAAAAGTATGCCAATGATCAACATGGAGGTAACGAGACCCACCGTGGCCAGTATCCCGATAAACCACTTTTGCTCAGCCATTTCATTGAGGTTGACGTGAATAGCGCCTGCAAATAGCAGAAATGACAACATTCCATGGAAGACGACGTCAGTAAAGTCAATCTGTTTTATCAATTGCTGCGCCCATACCACCATCTCGGGTTGAAAACGTCCGAATACGGCGACGGCCAGTGACATTACCAATGCTACAACGGTCAATCCGATAGCCGAAGGAAGATGGATGAAACGGTAGTTGATATAAGCAAAAGCCGCGGTTAGCGAAATAAGGATGCTGATAATATTGAATAAGGTCATCGTTTTTTTGCTTTATTTATTTGCCGGCTCGCCATTGATTGATCGCGAAGAAGAACACATGGTACACAATTTGGAGCAGTGCAACGATAGACCTAGCGCTTCAGGATTAAACCGGGCTGCGCTGCCATGCCGCCTTCACATATAAAAATGTTCGGCGACGAATGAACCGTGTATTACGTTGTCTTCTCACACTCACTTTCTTCTAAATTTAACAAACAACAGCCTTAATAACCTATATCCATGATGCACAACCCTACCGTTAAACGCTATCTGCCGTGGGTCGTCGCTGCGGCGCTATTCATGGAGCAACTCGACTCCACCATCGTCAACACGGCGGTGCCGGCTATGGCAACGAGTTTGCATGTGACGCCGCTGAGTCTGAAAGCCGTGGTGACCAGTTACATTCTGAGCCTGGCGGTATTCATTCCGGTGAGCGGCTGGATGGCGGACCGATTCGGCACCCGGCGTGTATTTGGCGGTGCGGTCAGTGTATTCATTCTGTCATCGATACTGTGCGGCCTGGCGATCAATGTCCCGATGCTGGTGGCAGCACGTATCCTGCAGGGGATCGGCGCCGCGATGATGATGCCGGTGGGCAGGCTCGCGATCATCCGGACGTTTCCCAAAACGGAACTACTGACCGCGATGAATTTTGTGATTATCCCTGCTCTGATCGGCCCGCTGCTCGGTCCTACAGTTGGCGGCCTCATCGTACACTGGCTATCCTGGCGGGAAATATTCTTCGTCAATGTACCAGTAGGTTTGCTTGCTTTACTGCTTATTCACCGCCATATGCCGGATTACCGTGGCGAAGCGCGTCGGCCATTGGATATAGTCGGGCTTGTCTTGTTTGGGTCGGGTACAGCGCTGCTTTCGTGGCTACTGGAAATATTCGGCGAGCATCATCTGGACGCAACATCGGCGGCTATTTTATTACTGCTTTCTCTCAGCCTGCTGGCTGCCTATGTCCTGCATGCCCGTCAAACCGCTTATCCCCTATTGCGTCTGGCGTTGTTCCGGGTACGCACGTTTCGTATCTCGGTAATTGGCGGTTTTATTACGCGACTGGGGGTAGGCGGATTGCCGTTTCTGCTACCGCTACTGTACCAACTCGGCCTGGGCATGCCCGCATGGCAATCAGGGCTGTTAATGATGCCTACCGCTATCGCCGCCATGGGGATGAAACTCATTGCCGCTCCGCTATTACGACATTACGGATACCGACAGGTACTCATTGTGAATACTGTTCTGATTGGAATTACCATCGGTCTATTTTCCTTGGTCGTCCCGAGCACGCCGATCCTGCTGATCGTCATGCTGGGACTGGCATTGGGGTTGTTCAATTCGCTGCAATTTTCCAGCATGAACTCAATGGCTTATGCCGATGTCGAAACATCGGACTCGAGCATGGCAAGCACCATCGCCAGTACGTTACAGCAGATATCGATGAGCTTTGGGCTGGCCTGCGGTTCACTGATTGCAGGGTGGTACCTGGGCAATCTGCCACAAACCGATCATCTGGCGGTGACAAGCGCCCTGCATCACGCATTCATGACCCTGGCTGGTCTGACAATCCTGTCCTCGCTGTCGTTCTGGACATTGCGTTCGCGAGATGGAGACAACATGAGCAAAGGCAGTTTGCTTCCGGCAGAATCAAGTACGCGATGATTGCCAGTCAAAATCAACACAATTTATTTACATTAATATTTTTGGAGTGATGAATTGAATATCGCAATAACTGGATATAAATTTGATTTTAATTTTTGATAGATTTAAATTAATTTATATTTATTTGTATATATCTTTATCCTTACTAGTGAGGCTTTAATTAAATTAATAATTATTATAAAATAACCAATGTTTTCTACACATCGCACAGGAACGCATAACCATGACCACTTATAAAGAAATTAAGACCAGAATTGCCAAACTGGAACAAGAGGCGGAAGCATTACGCAAAGCTGAAATGGCCGCAGTCATTACAGAAATCAAGACAAAAATGGCTGAGTACGGCATCACCAGCAAGGATCTCGGGGTGATTAAAAATAAGACCAAGAAGCAACCAGGCTCCACCAGTCCGGCCCGCTACAGAAACAAGGAAGGCCAAAGCTGGAGTGGGAGAGGCCGTAAACCGAAGTGGGTGGTAGAAGCGTTGGCAACTGGCAAAACACTGGAAGATATGGGGTTTTTTATTGGCTAGTCGTTTCGGCTGATAATTTATCTTGCCGATAGCCCCACCTTTCACGCCCTCGGGTTTTTCCTGGCAAATTAAGGAACTATTCAATCAATTTCGATCCAATGATCGGATCGTTCCTCAGTAAAAATCATGTCGAAAAACCTTGCTGCACCCGGTACAAAAATAAAAGTTTGGGATTTCCCTCTACGCATCTTCCATTGGAGTCTGGCCGTCTGTTTTTTGGTCTCATGGGCCAGCGCCGAACTTTTTGACAATGCCATGCAATATCATCTGTATGCGGGCTATGCCACCTTGGTACTCATTCTGTTCAGGGTGCTGTGGGGATTCTTTGGCAGCACGACGGCACGCTTCAAAAATTTCATCCGAAATTTTTCCGCCACCTTGAGATACGCCGGAAGCTTACGCGAACCACATCCAGGGTCCCAAATTGGGCACAACCCGCTGGGGGGCTGGATGGTCATCGCGATGCTGGGGTTTTTATTTGCCCAGGCAGGCACGGGCCTATTTTCCAATGATGATGTGTCGACTCAAGGGCCGTTGGCATTTTGGGTGAGCGACACACTCAGCGAAACGCTGAGCGGCATTCACCACCAGCTTTTTAACTTTCTTCTGGCGCTGATCGGCCTGCATATCAGTGCCATCCTGTTTTACCGGTTTTTCAAGCATGACAATCTGGTTGTTCCGATGATTACGGGATACAAAAGACTGCCTGACGGTATTTCAGTACCTAAATTGCGTTTTGTGAGCACCTGGTTTGCCGTTCTGTTATTCGGATTGGTAATGGTGGGCGTGCTGGTCCCTATCTCCATCGCCTGAATACGCGCTTCATGCTAATCCGGACTTAATGCTGGCTGCCGCGGAAATCGCGATGACAGGCCTTGCAACTGTCAGCAACTTTCCCATAACTCGCACGGATCACATCCATATCCCCCGTTTTGGCACTATCAACCAGTTGGGCCGATGCTGCTACGAAAGTTTGTTGTGCCTGTTTGAATTGTGCAGGCTTCTGCCATATATCAGGCTTGGCACGGGTGGGCGAGTAATTACTGCCTGGCGTAAAGTATTGCCAGGGTTGTGTACTCAGGGTTTGCAATTCCACAGCGTACTGCAAAAAGCGATCTTTTTCATACGGTTTGCGCCCACGCACCATTAATCCCATCGGTTCGAAATTGCGCAGGATCTGTTTGAATACGAGTTTGCGTTTGGTTCCCGGCTGGCCGACATGCGTGTCTTTGGCAGGCCCACAGGCAGCTAAAGTAAAGCATGCCAGCAATATAAGAGGCAAGCGTATCGATTGCGCAATACTGCGTGGGCGAGTGTGTACTGCCGTGCCGCTGCCAAACCAAATTCTGAAACCAGCCATATCCAAATTCCTTTTAAATTCATTGCAGATGACATAATTCGTTATCTTGTCACAACTAGCCTGACTCCTTCCTTACCAAGCCTGATGGAGCCGCTAGCCAAATGGAAAGCCGCTTGCGCTCGTTCACTACCGTAAGTGCATAAGTCGAGCATTGGCTGCATGCCTAGATTAATAAAATCGATCCCAGTTCAATTTTTTTCAAAATTTTGCGTAATGCACGGCCGTTTATCCCCACCGACTTCCCTAACTTGGTTTGACATGTCCTTCTAACGAAAACACTGAATTTTCAAAAAAGTGAATTCTCAGAGCGGGTGAAACCCAATAAATTTCTTATTTAAGTACGCTAACGTACAGAAATAGGGAGTTATTCATTTTATCTTTACATCACCTGCTGTTTTTTCTGAAATATTTTTCTTTATCAGGGATTTTTTTCAGACTTAAATACGGCAGGGAATCACCATGTTCGTGTCAGTGATTATGATTGTATTGATATTTACTTTTTAAGGAGTTCCAAGTCATGAACAAAGATCAAATTAAAGGTACGAGCAAGGAAATCGCCGGCAAAACCCAGCGTGGAGCTGGCAAATTAGTCGGTAGTAAGGAGCAGCAGGCCAAAGGCCTGGCAAAAGAAGTTGCCGGGAAAATGCAAAAGAATGTGGGTAACGCCAAAGAAGATATCAAGGATGCGCAAAAACATAAACATTGATTTTGTGAACATGCTTGATCCCCAAGCAGCTTGAGGTCGGATTGTCCGGCATTTAAATGCCGGACAATCCGACTTGTATCGATATTCCAGGAGTCACTTGGGTACCGTGCGTCACGTCCCCAACATCGTCGGAAAGGCCACATACCATGATCCACGCCATGCCCCTCGTGAACCCGTTTCCTCCCTTCCTGGCCTTGGCTTTAACCCTCTCCTTCTTCACTGTATGCGAGATTGCCAACGCGAACAGCTGCCCCAAGGGTATGCAAAAAGACTCAATTTCAACACAACAGATCAAACCGGAATCGAGTCGTGAGGAAGTAATGAGCCCACGTTCGTTAAAGAACCGTACATTCGAGAAAAAAAGATTTCTGCAGCAAAACAAACCGCGCTGGACTTGATGTTCTTGTGCTTCCGGGACTGCGTGACTAAAGCAATCTCCGCCACTTTGATTTAATCCCTATCGGATACTGAATGCGCCTGTCCCTTGCTTCATGCCTGCTACTAAGTGGATTAATACTCAATCTTGGGGGCTGTGGAGAGGTGGCCACCCTTTCAGAGCAAGCAGGTGTCGGTCCTCACCCTGAATTGCCGCAACCCCATCCTACACTTATCCCTACGGTACATATTGCCCCTGCCAAAGGCTGGCCGCCCGGCGCCACGCCCACGGCAGCCCATGGCTTGGTTGTAAATGCTTTTGCAACCGGGTTGGCACATCCGCGCTGGTTGTATGTACTCCCTAATGGCGACGTTCTGGTAGCCGAAAGCAATGCGCCACCCAAACCCAAAGACGGAAAAGGCATCAAAGGCTGGATAATGAAGCTGGTAATGAAACGTGCCGGTGCCGGCGTCCCCAGCGCGAATCGCATCACGTTATTGCGCGATTCAAATGGCGATGGCATCGCGGACACTCGCACGGTTTTACTACGCGGCCTGAATTCACCTTTTGGCATGGCGCTGGTCGGCAATGATCTCTATGTGGCAGATACAGATGCCTTGCTACGCTTCCCCTATCATCGCGGCGAAACCAGCATCACAGCAGTTGGCGTTAAAGTAGTAGATTTGCCGGCGGGGCAAATCAATCATCATTGGACCAAAAACGTGATTGCCAGTCCTGACGGCGTGCGTCTTTATGTCACCGTGGGTTCGAACAGCAATGCGGGCGAAAATGGCATGAAAAATGAGGTCGGCCGTGCCGCCATTTGGCAAGTGGATTTAGCTACCGGTCAGAGCCGCATTTTTGCATCCGGCCTGCGTAATCCCAATGGCCTTGCGTGGCAACCGCAAACCGGCGCTTTATGGACCACGGTGAATGAACGCGATGAAATCGGCAGCGATCTCGTGCCTGACTATATGACCTCGGTAAAGGATGGCGCATTCTACGGATGGCCTTATAGCTATTACGGTCATCATGTCGACACTCGACCACAACCACCTCGACCTGACCTTGTCGCCCAGGCGATTGCGCCGGATTATGCGCTGGGCGCCCATACAGCCTCGCTCGGGCTGGCTTTCTATGAGGGCAATTTACTGCCAAGACGCTACAAAGATGGTGCGTTCATCGGTCAGCACGGCTCATGGAATCGCAGACCTCGCAGCGGCTACAAAGTAATTTTTGTGCCGTTCGTCCAAGGTCAGCCAGCGGGCGAACCTGAAGACATATTGACCGGTTTCGTCAATCACGCTGGCGATGCGCTCGGCCGTCCCGTAGGTGTGGCTGTCGATGCGACCGGTGCGATCCTGGTCGCCGATGATGTGGGCAATATCATATGGCGCATCACCCCATCCAAGAAACGCAACGAAGCCGAAAAACCAAGCGCTCCAGAGAAATAATATGCAGCATGCAGTGAACATTTTCCGGCTATGTCATTCTTATGCAAGGCAGCACTGTCACGCTACCGTCGTGCCTGAAAAAACAGCAAAACTTAAGTTCGCTCTTCAATTCATGTACCGGAGATAATTATGAAACGCACTACGCGCTATATTCTGTCAGCCGCATTCACCGCCGCATTAGCAGTTTCCTTCTCCGCTGCGGCTACCACCCAGGGATGGGATGGCAAAGTAGAAGTGCCGCAATATAAAGGAGAGATTTTTCCGCCGTGGCAGCATGGCGCCAACGCGCCGGCCACGGACAAGGGGCTGGAATTCACTGTCCCCGAAGTCAATGTACTGGCGGATTTCCACGGCAATCTGCAAGACCCGAAGCTGGTGGTTTTTGTAGGCGGCAATTACTTCTTCGCTATGGCACCTCTGGTTGCCGCGTTTGAGAAAGAATATCCGCAATATAAGGGACATATCTTTTTTGAAACACTCCCCCCCGGCATTCTGCTCAAGCAGATGAATTCCGGCGGCACGATCACCGTCGGCAATATGACCTGGACAATCAAGCCCGATGTATATGCAGCCGGTCTGAAGAAAGTCAAAACAGCCATTTCCGATGGGGTACTGGATGCCCCTGCCGTGCCGTATGTGACCAATGACCTCGCCATCATGATTCCAAAAGGCAACCCGGCCCATATCACCGGCTTGGCAGACCTTGGCAAACCCGGCGTGCGCTTGTCCATGCCCAACCAGAAATGGGAAGGCGTGGCGCGGCAAATCAAGGCCTCGCTGATTAAGGTGGGCGGCGATGAGCTTGCAAAAACCGTTTATGAAGACAAGGTCAAAAGCGGTCAGACGATTCTGACCCATATTCATCACCGCCAAACACCGCTGTTCCTGATGCAGGGTCTGGCTGATGCCGGCGTAACCTGGAAATCAGAGGCCATTTTTCAGGAGCAGGCAGGACATCCGATCAGCAGCATTGCGATTCCGCCTGATCAGAATACCACCGCAGTGTATGCATCAGCGCTGGTCAAGGGCGCAGCGCATCCCGAAGCCGGCAAAAAATGGATCGCATTCCTGCATTCACCCACCGCACTGGGGATATTTGAACACTATGGCTTTAAGGCTTATACCGCAGCCAAATAAAGCTTGGGCCATCCATTGCGACCACCTTGCGCGGTCGTTCATACAGCTGATCCAGGTGAAGATGTCTTGCGCAACGGCTGACCTGGTACGAGTGGTTTGTCTTTGGGACACTATTCAAAGGCAAATCCGCCAGTCGTTTTTACACATGGCTGTTATCAATTCGCCTTGTCGCGCATCAAACATACCGTCACTTCCTCGCGGTCGTGATACAACTGCTTGATTTGCGCGGTATAACCCATGTCTTCGCGTTCCAGGCGTTTGGCAATAATTTCTTCGCAGCGCCGCACTTCTTCCAGACGTTTTTTCATTGGTAACTTGAGGTTGAAAATGGCGTGCCGGGCATGACCACGCGCGATCCATTCCGCCACCAACTGGGCGATACGCGAAGGACTTTCCACCATATCGCACACCAGCCAGTTCACCGGATGGTGGGGACGGTAGGCAAACCCATCAGCGCGCACGTGTTCGATCATTTCAGTTGCCATTGCCGCGGCGGCCATCGGGCCGTTGTCCACGGCGGTCACGCGAATGCCGCGTTGCGCCAGTATCCACGCCCAGCCACCGGGCGAAGCACCCAGATCGACCGCGCGCATCCCGGCCTTGAGTTCATGAGCATTGCTGTCGTCGAGAAAGACCATCAAAGCTTCGGCCAGCTTGCCTGCGGAACGACTCGGTGCATCCTTTCCGACACGTACGCGCGGGATACCCATGAACCACGGCGCTGAATTGTCGGGGTCGGAGATCCCCGCATAAGCGGCATCATCGGCTACAAAACACACATGCAGCCGCGGTGCGCTTCCACCAGCAAAAAACTGACGCGATTTTTCCAGAGCGGCGATCAGCGGTCGCGTAAACCGCCCGCAAAAACCCAGGCGGGTTTTTGCAGCATCAGTGTCAGGTGTTTCCACCCATACTTCAGAGTAGCGCGGTGCGAGTTGCGTCACGACTGCTTTCACAGCAGTAAGGCGGTCCCCTTCAGGCATGCCCTGGATCAGCGGCGCGACTTGCACCCACTGGCGTGCAAAAATGAGCCGTGCGAAGGATAACTCTGTGGTAACCAGCGTGATCTCATCCTGAGTTTGCCCCTGGAATAATACCCAACCCGTTTGATCACCTGCTTTCACGTAGCCATGCACACCTAGTTCGGTGACCCAACCCATGATTTCGCCGGCGCATTCCTTTTCAAATCCGGCACGGCAGTAGAGTAGCAATGCATTCATGCTGCTCATTGGAATTCCTTTATTTGATTAAGGCGATGGAAAGTATATTGACAGGCCGTTTTAGCGGGACGTTTGGCATCGCCGCAAGCAACCAGTAAACGCCAATACCATCAAGGGCGCTATACTAACCCATCCCGATCAGTTCAGTAGCAGGAGGCTCATGTGACCGAAATCAATATGGAAGTCGGAAAATTACCTGCGGATGGCCTGGTAACGATCACCCACGTCATCTACGGCCTGCATGCATTCACTGTCGTCACGGGCTTGCTCAGCCCCATGCTGATTGTGACCGCCTTCCTTACCGGCTGGCCATCGATTCTGGCGGTGATACTCAACTACATCAAACGCGGTGAAGCACGCGGCACTTATCTGGAATCGCATTTTCGCTGGCAGATCCGCACTTTCTGGTTTGCCCTGTTGTGGGTCATCGTGGCGTGGTTATTGGTGTTTACGCTAATCGGCATTCCGCTGGCGATCGTGCTGGTCTCCATTGTGGGACTGTGGGTGTTGTACCGCGTGGTACGCGGCTGGTTGCGTCTTAACGACAAGCTGGCCATGCCGTTCTAATGGGTAAAACCACCTGATAGCGTTACACCAATCGGGTCAAAAACCGATCCAGCTGATTGGCAAACGCGCGTCGATCGCTGGTTGAAAAGGCCGCCGGACCCCCGGTCTGCACCCCGCTACCGCGCAATTCATCCATGAAGTTTCGCATGGTGAGCAATGCCTGGATGGTTTCCCGGCTGTAAAACTCGCCCCTGGGATTGAGCGCGTGGCCGCCTTTTTCGAGAACATCCGCCGCCAACGGAATATCCGCAGTAATGACCAGATCACCTGCTTGCAAGCGCCGCACGATCTCGTTATCCGCCACATCGAAACCCTTAGGCACCTGTAAAGCGCGAATATAGGAAGAAGGCGGCGTGCGTATTAACTGGTTGGCCACCAGAGTCATGGGTATCTGCGCACGGTCGGCAGCGCGAAACAGAATCTCCTTGATAACGCCCGGGCAGGCGTCGGCATCTACCCAAATGTGCATGACAACATTCCAGCAATAACAGTCATATTCTTAGAGCGGTGCCTGCAACACCATAAATTCCACCGCCACCGTTTCGGCGTCGCTGGACAGCCAGATTGCGCCATCCTCTATGGTGCAGCTGAGTTGCATATTGCGTTGTGCCAGTTTTCCCAAACCCTGAGTCACGGACAGCGGCAGGTTGATCACCGTCAGATTCTTCAGCCGGGCGAGCTTGGCGCTGATGGCTGCCCACCATAAATTGGCACCATGGCCACCATAAGTATAAATCACCACCTGAGTTGCACGACCGCTGGCTTTGAGGATGCGTTTTTCATCAGGCAAGCCCACGTCTATCCATAATTCAATCGCACCGGTTAAATCTTTTTGCCAGGCATCGGGTTCATCTGCTTCCGAGATGCCTTTGGCGAACACCAGGTATTCATGCGCGTGGCGGGCAAATGCCAGCAGCCGTACCATCATGCGCTCGTCGGTCTCCGACGGATGGCGCGCCAGGGTCAGTGCGTGGCTGGCATAATAGTGCCGGTCCATATCGGCAATTTGCAGATCGGCTTTGAAGATGGTTGCTTTGAGGGCCATGGGCTAGGAGTATCGGGGGTATGTGAGCGCGACAGTTTAGCTGATTCGCGCAGATTCGCGCTGCGCCGGGTAAAATTCGCCCAACACAAGGGAATATTGATGGACATTATCGAACTCGCCGGTTACGGCCCCATGAAAAAACTGCTTGAAGCCGCGCAACGCGGCGACGCGGATGCGCAATACAACCTTGGCGTCATGTATTTCGAGGGCAAGGACGCGCCTCAGAATTATCTTGAGGCCGCCAAATGGTATGGCGCGGCGGCTGATCAGGGTGATCGCCAGGCCCAATTCAACTTGGGCTTGATGTTTTATCACGGCATCGGCCTGCCGAAAAATTTGGTGCATGCCTACGAACTGTTCTGTCTGGCTGCCGCACACGGCGATGAACGAGCAAAGCAAGGCATGGCAGCGATCCAGCGCGAGGCAACGCCGGATCAGCTGGCGGAAATCAATGCGCTCAGCGTGAATTCGCGCAAGCACTGAAATAACAGTATTTCAAGTGGCCACGTCCAGATGCCCGACCTTGACCAGTATGGTGCAACCGGGTTCGCTGAATGGCTGATGCACACTCAGATGCGGGCTGCGCAACCACATGCCCTGACCATAGTCGCCGAACTCATCCTGAAACACGCCGTCCAGCACCAAAATTTCTTCGCCGCCGTAATGCCGATGCGGCTGGAAACGCGTGCCGGGCTGCCAGCGTACCAGCGCAGTATGTTCGCCGCCGTATTCAGACAAGGGTAGCACTTGCAGCCCTTCTACCAATCCAGGCAGCCATTGCGCTTCACGGGTATGGATGACCACTTGCTGCGTGTCGTCCGGCTGCATATAACGTAGTTTCACAAAAATAGTGCACCCGTCGCGGCTGAACGGCCGGTGCGACGAGCCGGGCGGATTTTTCAGATAGGTGCCGGCAGGATAGGCGCCGTTCTCATCCTCGAAAATACCATCCAGAACCAGGATTTCCTCCCCCTGTGGATGTGTGTGTGCGTCAAACCCGGCGCCCGGCTGGTAGCGCACAATCGACGTCGCGCGTGCGGCTTCTGCGCCGTTGCGTTCCAGCATTCGGCGCGCCACACCGGGCAGGGGTGAATCTATCCAGGGTAGTTGAGACGGGTCAACCAGTGCGCGCTGGCTGTGGTCGGCATTGATGATCATGATTTCGGCCTGTTTTTTAACTCGGTGAACGCTTTGAATCCGGGGGGCTCTTACTTAACTCAATCACAAGTTTACCGGAGTCGCATATCATGTCCTCCTTTTTTAGACGCAGTTTAACGATATTGCTGGGTGGCCTCGCCTTGTTCACGCTGCAGGCCTGCGATTCGGCCGGTGCCAAGCCCACACTACCCGATCCGGCAGTGAACGAGGCACCGTCGCCTCACGCCGCGCTACAAACGGCAGTATTGGCAGGCGGCTGCTTTTGGGGGATGGAAGAAGTATTCCAGCATGTCAAAGGCGTAACCGCCGTGGTGGCAGGTTATTCGGGGGGCGCTGCGGATACGGCTCATTACGAAATGGTCAGCGATGGCAATACCGGACACGCCGAATCCGTAAAAATCACTTATGATCCCGCCAAAATCACTTACGGCCAATTACTCAAAGTGTATTTCTCGGTCGCCCATAATCCCACCGAGCTCAACTACCAGGGCCCTGACCACGGCACCCAGTATCGCTCCACGATCTTTACCGCCAATCCTGAACAACAGCACATTGCTCAAGCCTATATCCAGCAACTCCAGACAGCCAAGCTATTTTCTCGCCCTATCGTCACCACGACCACTCGGTTACAGAAGTTTTATCCCGCAGAGGCTTATCATCAGGACTACGCCATGCGCCATCCACATGATCCTTACATCATGATCTACGATCTGCCCAAGCTGACCGCATTGCGCCAGCAGTTTCCAAGTTTATACAAGGGCAGCTAACGGCCATCAGAAGCGGATATACGCATAACCACGCTGCTGCAAATCGATCAGGCGCGTGTAGGCATCATGGACGATGACCACACCCGGCAGCAGGTCCTCGGCAGTAAACCCCTTCGCACGCATGGTGACATTGCAGATTTCCACGCTCACGCCATGTTGTATCAGCTCAGCCACGACTTGGCTATTCGGATTGTAGGTAAACGGGTCCTTCTGATCGCGCTGATAGGCTTTGTCGTTGAGCAACCAGTAGGCAGTTGGGCCATGCAGCACAATACTGATATGCAACTGATCCTGAGGAACACCCAATGATTTATATGACTCCAGCAAGCCACGCAGATAATACAATCCCTTGCCGATTCCGGCCTCCCAGACATCGTCCTTCTCATCATATACAACCTTGATGTCAGTACGTTTCTGTACGCCGACAATATCGGTTTCCTGCGCCCGCGCTGCCACAGTGGTAAACGGCGCAGCTGCCGACAGGCAGCCGATCAACAAGCAAAAAAGCAGACGTGCTGGTCGGGTCATGATCACCTCCTGTGTTTAAAGGCATTAAACATAACGTTATTCGTTTTGTTATACCAGCCTCGTTCATCACTAAAAGCGGAATTTGCCATACTGGTTTGCCAGTGCGGGCGGTTATAATTCTCCGACTGGAGGAATGATGCTGGAAACCGTTATCGCCGTTGCAACGCTGATTATTCTTGCCGCACTGCTGTGGCTCGGGTACATGATCAACCGACTCGCACAAACGCAGGCGGGTCTACCCGATACATTGCAGGAAGGCCTGGAAGCACGCCACCGCGCCATACTCACCGACTTGCACAACGGCCTTGCAAACCAGTCTGACCGCACTCAGAGTGCATTGACCGAGGTATCAGAACGATTGCGTCAGACGGTGGCCGGCGAATTGACAGCAACACGGGATTCGGTGCTGGCGCTGCAACATGCCCAAACGCGGGAGCTTGCCGACAGCCGTACCGCGCAAAATGCGCAACTCGCCGATTTCTCCGCCAAAATCCAGGCTGCGCAGGCGCACACACTCGCCCAGACACTGCAAACCCTGGCCAAGCAAGGTCGCGAAGAACAGGCACTGATCCAGACCACCATGCAGAACGTCACCACTCAGCTGTCGGCCTCTGTGGAAACGCTGGCTAAAAACGTCGATGCGCGTTTGGCCGAAATCTCCGGCAAAGTAAGCGAGCGTCTCGACGAAGGCTTCAAAAAAACCAACGAAACTTTTGCCAATGTCATGGCACGACTGGCCACTATTGACGAGGCGCAAAAGAAAATCGACGGTCTGTCCAGCAATGTCCTGACCTTGCAGGAACTGCTTGGCGACAAGCGTTCACGTGGCGCATTCGGCGAGGTACAGCTAGAGGGACTGGTACGTAATATCATGCCGCCGGATGGATACAGCTTTCAGACCACGCTATCCAACGGTAGCCGGGTGGATTGCCTGCTGGTGCTCCCGGAACCAACCGGCCGGGTTGCCGTGGATTCAAAATTTCCGCTGGAGAATTACAACCGCATGTTTGCCCGCGACGTCACCGATACCGATCGCAACCTGGCAACACGCTCCTTCAAGTCCGACGTGAAAAAACACGTCGACGATATCGCCTCAAAATACATTATCGAAGGCGAGACTTCCGACGGTGCAGTGATGTTCGTGCCCGCCGAAGCGGTGTTCGCAGAAATTCACGCCTACCATTCCGATCTGGTCGAATACGCCATGAGCCGGCGCGTGTGGATCGTCTCGCCCACCACACTGATGGCAGTGCTCAATACCGCACGCGCCGTCATCAAGGACGTCGAAACCCGCCGCCAGGTCCACATCATCAAGGACGAACTCGGCAAGCTAGGCAAGGATTTCTCCCGTTTCGACGTACGCATGAAAAAACTCGCCGACCACATCCGCATGGCCAATGAAGATGCCACGGAAGTCCACATCAGCAGCCAGAAAATCAGCAAACGCTTCAGCCAGATTGAATCGGTGGATCTGGAACATTTGCAACCCGCGCCCCCCCTGTTACCGGATGCCGAAACATGATCACCCCGGACCCGCGCATCGCTGCGCGCATGGCAGAGATTGCGCCATTTCATGTAATGGACATTCTGGCACGCGCGCGCCAGATGGAGGCGCAAGGCCGCACCATTATCCATCTGGAAATCGGTGAGCCGGACTTCCCCACGCCACAGCCGATTATCGAGGCAGGTATCGCAGTGCTGCAGCAAGGCAACCTGCATTACACCCCTCCGCTCGGACTGCCACAACTACGTAGCGCCATTGCCGATTTTTACGCCGGGCACTATGGCGTGCCGATAACGCCGCAGCGCGTGGTGGTCACGCCGGGTGCATCCGGCGCCCTGCTCCTCGCCATGGGCGTGCTGGTCAATGCCGGGGAGACGGTTATGCTGGCCGATCCGGGTTATCCATGCAATCGTCATTTTGCCCGCTTTATCGAAGCGCGTACCCTGTCCGTGCCTGTAGATGCCGGTACCGGCTATCAACTCACACCTGATCTGGTTGAGCATTACTGGACTTCCGGGATCAAGGTTGTGTTACTGGCTTCCCCCTCTAACCCCACAGGCACGGCCGTACCGGATGCCGATGTGCGTGCCATTGCTGCCATCTGTGCAGAACGCGGCGCCACGCTGATTGTGGACGAGATTTATCATGGATTGATTTACGAAGGCAGCTACCAAACAGCGCTGGCACAATCAAACGACATATTCGTGGTGAACAGTTTTTCCAAGTATTTTCAAATGACCGGCTGGCGGCTGGGCTGGTTAATCGCTCCTGAGTGGGCAATCGAGGCATTGGATCGACTGGTTCAAAATCTCTATCTGGCCGCTTCCACGCCTGCACAATATGCCGCGCTTGCTGCTTTTACGCCGGCAACATTAGCCATTCTGGAAGCGCGCAAGGCTGAATTGAAAGTACGTCGCGATTATCTCGCTGCCGCATTAATCGATCTGGGTTTTGATATTGCCGTTATTCCGCAGGGTGCGTTTTATCTCTATGCCGGCTGTGAACGATTCAGCCAGGACAGTTTCGCTTTCGCAGCACAACTTCTGGAACAAACCGGCGTTGCCATCACACCTGGGGTGGATTTTGGCACTTATCAGGCCCAGCGCTTCGTACGCTTTGCCTACACAACTTCATTGCCTGATTTACAGGAAGCGGTTCGGCGGCTGCGTATCTATCTCACGCCATAAAAATCAAAAAACTTCCATCTTTGCCAAAATAATGAAAAATCCAGGGCGAAAAAAAACCGACCCTAAGGTCGGTTTTTTAACAGCAAACTGATTTGCCGGGTTATTACTTGGCAGCAGGAGCAGCTGCGTCAGGAGCAGGAGCAGCTGCGTCAGGAGCAGCAGGAGCTGGAGCAGCTGCGTCTGGAGCGGGTGCGGCTGGGGCAGCAGCATCAGGAGCTGGGGCAGCAGGAGCGGCCTCAGGAGCTGGTGCAGTAGCCTCAGGCGCTGGTGCAGGAGCAGCAGCTTCTTCTTTTTTACCACAAGCAGACAAAGAAACAGCTAAAAGCGCGGCGAGCAGGATGGAATATTTCATTTATGTTCCCTCGTTAAGAATGATGACAAGCAACAATAGATCGGCCTAAAGTCATTTATGATGACCGACGGGCAAAATTCTAGCAAAATCCAAGAAATATACTAGTGGTATATGGTATTTGACGCAATTATATTTTACATCTGGCTTCATGCAAAATTCCCTGTTTTTGCTTGCATTTCACATACCCTAGGGCTTCGGCTGTCCTGTTAGCTACCCAGCCTCAGAAAACCATCGAGATAAAATCCATACAGCAAAGGTAGTAAATCCGTATCCATCTCTTCGGGCATTAAGCGTCTTTTATCTGCCAACGCTTGCAAAACTGCACGTTCGTTTCCCTCCTTAAAGCCAATACACTCCCCATTAAGAAAGAAATTTCCTTTACGAAACAGCATCTGTGACTGCGCTGTCAAATGGACGCCTGATTGTCGCGCCCGTCGATTAAAACTCGCTTTACTCAAAGGCTGGTCAGGCGGTTCAAAAAATTGATGGGATTTAGGCTCAGTGAGATAGCATCCGAGAAAATCCGCGACATCTTTTGAACTCCAGCGAATACGTTCAATCATCGCGTCAACCTGTGCCAACATTGCATCGCCGATTTGTGCCGGGTGCTTTTGCAAGCTCAGGTTTGGATCCTGGTACATCCCGGCCAACTCAATCCTATCTTGCATATAAACCAGAAACTGGGTAGCAATCTCTTGCACACTCGGTGAACGGAATCCGATCGAATAAGTCATGCATTCTCCAACTGCCACGCCATTGTGTGCATATCGTGGCGGTAAATAAAGCATATCCCCGGGGTTGAGCAGCCACTCCTGTTCCGACCTGAAATGACGCAAAATTTTTAATGGTGCGTTGGGCACGAGTTCAAGATTGTCTTGCGCGCTGATTTGCCAGCGTCGCTGCCCTTCACCTTGCAACAAGAACACATCATAAGAGTCAAAATGAGGACCCACCCCTCCCCCATCCACCGCATAGCTCACCATCAGATCATCCAGCCGCGCATGCGGGATAAAATTGAAGCGCGCAAGCAAGGTTTCGGCAGCATCCAGATGGTGGTTGAGTTCCTGCACCAGTAATGTCCAGGGCTGCTTGCCTATACGTTTGAAATCCGTTTTGCTAAAAGGCCCGTGTTGCAGCTGCCAATCAGATTGCTTCTTTTGGCTTATCAAGCGGGCTTGAACATCGTCTTCGCATGACAATTCGATCAGCGCAACGGGATTAATCAGACCAGTAAACTCAGGAATGGCATTGCGGATCAGCAAGGGCTTTTTTTGCCAGTATTCACGTAAAAAACGGGTGGCGCTCATGCCACCAAGCAAGTGTTTGTCCATGTGCGGATTATAACGCCACAGCTAACGAGATTAGCCACAGTCAAGTTTTTAAATGGGTTAAAATCCGTCTATTGCGAAACCATCGCACATAGAGGTCAGCATGTTGCAGCCAGGTCAAGTCGCGCCAAATTTCAGTTGTATTGATGCCGACATGGAACTCATCAAGCTGGCTGATTACAAAGGTCTTGCAAACGTGGTGTTGTATTTCTACAAACGCGACAGTGCACCCAGCTGTCTGCAGGAAAATATTGAATTCAGCGATCTTGCCAACGAATTCAGCCTGCATGACACTGTACTGTTGGGCATATCACGGGATGATTGTCACAGTCATGCAATATTGCGCGACCAGCACGGCATCGGTCCGCGCCTGCTGGCAGACAAGGATGCCGTGGTATGCCAGAAATATCACGTGTTACATGATAGAATAGTAGATGGTGTAAGCCGTAAAAGCGCGCTGCGCTCCACCTTCATCATAGATAAGCAAGGCGTGGTGCGTCACGCACTGTATGAAGTCGCAAGCAAAGGGCACGCTCAACAAGTGCTGGGGTTAATCAAGCAACTCTGATTCGCGGCACGACATTCATGCCTTATCACCTCCATCGATCAACCACCGGCCCACTGAGGACATTATGCAAATAGCCAAAGACACCATTGTCACCATTTCCTACCAATTAACCAATCTGGCAGGCGATATCCTGGAAAAAAGCAGCGAACCAGTTAGCTACCTTCACGGCGGCTATGACGGGATTTTCCCAACCGTGGAAGAAGCACTGCAAGGCAAGCAGGAAGGCGACAAGGTCGATGTCACGCTGGAACCGGAATACGCTTTCGGCGAATATGAAGCCGAATTGGTGCGCGCCGAGCCGCGTCATCTGTTCCCGGCGGAAATCGCAGTTGGTATGCAATTCGAAGGCGCGGCTGAGGGTACCGATGAATTCATGCTCTATACAGTCACCGAACTGACAGAAGACACCGTAATGGTGGATGGCAATCATCCGCTGGCAGGTCAAACACTCAAATTTTCCTGCCACGTTGATAATGTGCGGGCCGCCAGCGCTGAAGAAATCACCCACGGCCATGCCCACGGCGAACACGGCCATCATCATTAATCCAACAATTATCTGTGTGCGGTACAGGCTGCAATGCGATTCAGCAGCCTGGAGCCTGAATCGGCTACAATGCCGCTTTTTTCACGGCCCTGACTGCCTATGAAAACAACTTTTCTGGATTTCGAGCAGCCGATTGCCGAGCTGGAAGCCAAGATCGAAGAACTGCGCTATGTGCAGGACGATTCTGCGCTGGACATCTCTGAAGAAATCGGCCGCCTGCAAAAAAAGAGCGAAAAGCTCACCAAGGACATTTACGCAAAACTCACACCCTGGCAAATTTCCCAGGTGGCCCGCCACCCGCAACGTCCCTACACGCTGGATTATGTGGGCGCGCTTTTCAGTGGCTTTGAAGAGCTGCATGGAGATCGGGCCTATGGTGACGATCCGGCTATCGTCGGAGGGCTGGCGCGCTTCAATGACCAGAGCGTGATGCTGATTGGTCACCAGAAAGGCCGTGACACCAAGGAAAAGATCTACCGCAATTTCGGCATGCCGCGTCCGGAAGGATATCGCAAGGCACTCCGCCTGATGCGGCTGGCTGAAAAATTCGGCGTTCCGGTGATGACTTTCATCGATACGCCAGGTGCCTATCCGGGTATCGGCGCTGAAGAGCGTGGACAGTCCGAGGCCATCGCACGCAACCTGTTCGTCATGGCAGAGCTGAAAACGCCGATTCTTTGCACCATCATCGGCGAAGGCGGATCCGGCGGTGCATTAGCGATCGGTGTCGGCGATCAAACCATGATGCTGCAGTACTCGACCTATTCAGTGATTTCTCCGGAGGGTTGCGCATCGATTTTATGGAAAAGCGCAGACAAGGCACCAGTCGCAGCCGAAACGCTGGGCATCACCGCCACCCGGTTGAAATCTTTTGACCTGATTGATCGTATCGTGGACGAACCGCTGGGCGGCGCGCATCGCGACCCCGCACTAATGATGCAATCCATGAAGACCGCTTTGCAGGATGCACTGGACGGCCTCACCAACCGACCCCTCGACGCCCTGCTCAAGACCCGTTACGAGCGCCTCATGAGCTATGGTCGATTCAAGGACACACCCGCCAAATAACTTGCTGGCAGCAGTACAGGCGCAATTGGCTCGATATGTTCAGCCGGGTGCACGCGTCACCGTGGGTTTGAGCGGCGGTGTGGATTCGGTAGTTTTGCTTGACTTGCTGGGACGGCTGGCAACCAGCTTCCCTTTTCAACTCAGCGCCATTCACGTCAACCATCAGATCAGTCCGCACGCACTCGACTGGGCTGATGCTTGCCGCATCCTATGTGAGACCCATAACATTCCGCTACATATACAGGCCATCCGCATCGAGGATGCGCCCATGCTTGGGCTGGAGGCAGCTGCACGCCAAGCCCGCTATGCCGCCTACGCGCAACTCGATACCGATTTCATTGCGTTGGCCCATCATCGCGACGACCAAGCTGAAACGCTACTACTCCAATTACTGCGCGGTGCAGGCGCCAGGGGGCTGGCAGCCATGCCGGTGTTACGCGTAACCGCCGACCGCCCCCACTATCTACGTCCATTACTGGATATTGATCGCAGTGATATCGAAGCCTGGTCGCGCCAACATGGGCTGCAATGGGTAGAAGACGAAAGCAATCAGGATACCCATTTCAATCGCAATTTTTTGCGTCGCACCGTTCTGCCGCACCTGAGTGAGCGATTTCCCGCGTGGCGGGCCACGCTCTCAAGAAGCGCGCAAAACCTTGCGGAAGCCGCAGATTTGCTCGAGCAGCTTGCCACGCTTGACGCAACCGATTGCATTCAGGATCAACGTTTGAACTGCGCCAAGCTGACTGCCCTGGCGCCGGCGCGCGCGCGCAATCTGCTACGTCATTTTCTGTCGCTCAATCACATCCCTATGCCCAGCCAGGCGCGACTCGCCACCATGCTGACACAACTCACCCTAGCCAGTGCAGATAGTCAGCCGTGTATTTGTCATGCCCATTGGGCGCTTCATCGGTATCAGGGGTGGATACACCTGGTAAGCATGTCACCCCCTATCCAGCCCTCACTGAGCTGGCGCTGGCAAGGTGAAGCGCAACTAATACTCAAGGAACTCGGTGGCATACTGGGCTTTACCTCGACGACTGGCCAAGGTCTGGATTGTGCCAAACTCGATCAGTCGCCTTCAGTCACCATTCGTCTGCGTCAGGGAGGCGAACATTTCCAGCCTGATTGCCGTCGACCACGTCGCAGTCTGAAAAATTTGTTGCAGGAATACGCTATTCCACCGTGGCAACGCGATCACCTGCCTTTGTTATATTGTGGCGACACGCTGGTGTGGGTGGCCGGAATCGGTGCAGATTGTGCCTGGCAGACCCAGGCTGACGCGGCAGGGATACTGCCCGAATGGACTCAAAGCGCCTGCTAAGCCTTTATTTTATGGGCATTTCGTGGTATTTTGATCGAGATTTTCATCCCTAAAACCTTTATAAATCCACGGAGTACCGCAATGGCTGTCGAACGCACCCTATCCATCATCAAACCCGATGCAGTTGCCAAAAATGTAATCGGTAAAATATATCAGCGTTTTGAAGATGCTGGCTTGAAAATAATCGCCGCGCGCATGATGCATTTGTCCCGCGCTGAAGCTGAAGGCTTTTATGCCGTCCACCGCGAGCGCCCATTCTTCAAGGATCTGGTGGAGTTCATGATTTCCGGCCCGGTCATGGTACAAGTTCTCGAAGGTGAAGGCGCAATTCTTAAAAACCGTGATCTGATGGGCGCAACCGACCCGAAAAAAGCGGCCCCCGGGACCATCCGCGCCGATTTTGCAGCCAGTATTGATGCCAATGCCGTCCACGGTTCGGACGCAGCAGAAACAGCTGCCGTCGAAATCGCCTACTATTTCCCGGCACTGAACGTTTACTCGCGTTAAACATCCTAGTCGCTTCGATATACTTAAACCGTTCAACTCATGCCCGTCAACCTGCTCGACTATGACTTGCCTGGCCTAGCCGCCTATTTCGCCGAACTTGGCGAGAAGCCGTTTCGTGCCAAGCAGGTGATGCGCTGGATGCATCATTGCGGCGCTGCAGATTTCGCTGAAATGAGCGATCTGGCCAAGTCACTGCGCGAAAAACTCGGGCAGCTGACTACAATAACGCCGCCTAGCATGATGGCGGAGCAGGCATCCACCGATGGCACGCGCAAATGGTTGCTGGATGTGGGTAGTATGAACGGTGTGGAAACCGTGTTCATTCCGGATGGCACGCGCGGTACCCTGTGTGTATCGTCACAGGTTGGCTGTGCGCTGGAATGCACGTTCTGCTCTACCGGCCGCCAAGGCTTCAACCGAAATCTGTCAGTGGCTGAAATCATCGGCCAGTTGTGGTGGGCCAACCACGCCATGGGACGCGATCCGAAAGGAGAGCGCATCGTCACTAACGTAGTCATGATGGGCATGGGTGAACCGTTGGCAAATTATTCCAACGTGGTCACTGCGCTCAATATCATGCTTGACGACCATGCCTATGGTCTGTCGCGACGCCGCGTAACAGTCAGCACTTCCGGCCTGGTACCCGCCATGGACCGGTTGCGCGAGGATTGTCCCGTGGCCCTCGCTGTTTCATTGCATGCCCCTAATGACAAGTTGCGCGACGAACTGGTGCCGATCAACCAGAAATACCCGTTGGCGGAACTCATGGCAGCCTGTCTGCGTTATCTGGAAAAAGCGCCGCGTGATTTTGTCACTTTCGAGTATGTCATGCTGGACGGCATCAATGACCAACCGGAACACGCCCGCCAGTTAATTGATCTGGTACGCGACGTACCCTGTAAATTCAACCTGATCCCGTTCAATCCGTTCCCGGATTCCGGTTACCGTTGTTCGCGCGGTGATGCGATACGCCGGTTCCGCGATATGCTGATGCAGGCAGGTCATATCGTGACCACGCGCAAGACCCGTGGTGATGATATCGATGCGGCTTGCGGCCAGTTGGCCGGTCAAGTTCAGGACAAAACCCGGCGAGTCATGCGCCGCATGGAGGTATCACATTGAACAAATTTGCTGTTCTGCTCGTTGGCCTGCTGCTGGGCGGCTGTGCACAACCGCCGGGAGCTGATTTGGCGGGATCGCAGCAGACTTCAGCCGCCAACAGTGAAGCGCAAAATCGCGCGCGCATACACACCGAGCTCGCTGCCGATTACTATACCCGCACCCAATATGCGATTGCGCTGCAAGAATTGCGCGATGCGATCAGTGCCGACAGTACCTACGCGCCCGCCTACAACATGTTTGGTTTGGTTTACATGCAACTGCATGAAGACAAAACGGCCGAGAGCAACTTTCTGCATGCTGTCCAACTCGCACCCAACGACTCCGAAACACATAATAATTACGGCTGGTTCCTGTGTACACGCGGCCGCTATGATCCTGCTGTCGCGCAATTCAACATGGCATTGCGCAATCCGCTCTACCCCTCACCTGAACGCGCACTCACCAATGCCGGAGTATGTTCACTGAAGGCGGGTGATCAAGAAGCCGCCATCGCCTACTTCAACCGAGCACTGAAATTCCAGCCCAACCAGCCACAGGCGTTGTCACAGCTTGCCGAGATATACTTTCGCCAAGGTCGTTATGCCGAATCACGTACATTGCTTTTACACTATTTTGATGTCAGCAGACCGAGTGCCGAAGCGCTCTGGCTCGGGGTGCGCCTGATGCGCAAAATGGGTGAACGCAATGCCGAGGCAAACTACGGCTTCCAGTTGCGCAAGAATTTTCCCGACGCACCGGAAACACATTTGCTGCTGAGTGGACAATACGAATGAGCGCAGATGAACAATTCAGTCATGATACCGCTCAATCCGTAGGGGCACAGCTGGCTGCTCTCCGCCAGGCACAAGGAATGAGTGTGAATGATGTCGCTTATCGCCTCAAGCTAACGCCTTCCCAGATTGAAGCGATCGAACAGGATGATTTTGCCAGCCTGGGCCCGATATACAGCCGGGGTTTCGTACGCAACTATGCGCGGCTGCTACAAATTGATGCGCAACCGCTGCTGGATAGCATGCAAGCGCCACCCATCGGCACTTCAGAAACACTCACCATCCACGATGAACACATTGCACTTACCAGCAGCCTCTCCCAGCATTGGCTCAAATTCGTCCTGCTGGCGCTGGTCATCGTAATTGCGCTGCCGCTAGCTGTGTATCAATGGCTACGTATCGATCACATCCCTCAGGCGATGCTCCCTGCGGCACCTATAGCGGTTCCACGACCATCTATTCCCGCACCAAAAATTGCCCCGCTACCGGATACGGCAAAGATAGTGCCGCCGCACGAGATACCTCAGGCCGAGTCTGCACTGCCTGCCGCGCCTGCGCCATCAGCAGTTCCGGGAGGTGCATCTACCGAGTCGCTCACCCAACCGCAGGGCGGCGATCACATCCAGCTGAGCTTTACACAGGATGCCTGGGTACAAATTTCCGATGCCACCAAACAACGTTTGACCTCGCGTATCTATCGTGCAGGAGAAACCGCTGAGCTGACGGGAAAGGCGCCTTTTAATGCCATTGTCGGCAATGCGTCGGCGGTCACAATCACCTACAACGGCAAACCGGTTACCCTCACACCACGCCCTGGCACAAACGTCGCCCGTCTGACAATCGAGTAAACCATGTTTGATTTCCACATTCCTCGCCACTTCACCCGCAAAGTCCGTATCGGCAATATCGCTGTCGGTGGCGACGCGCCGATTGTGGTGCAATCGATGACCAACACAGACACGGCCGATATCGCTGCAACCGCCGAGCAGGTTTATGCATTATGGCGCGCCGGATCCGAATTGGTTCGTATCACTGTAAATACCCTGGAAGCGGCCGAGGCTGTGCCACGCATCCGTGACCTGCTGGATCAGCGCGGCTGTGATGTTCCGTTGATCGGCGATTTTCATTTCAATGGCCACAAGCTGCTGACCAGTGTGCCGGCCTGCGCTGAAGCACTCGGGAAATATCGCATCAACCCCGGCAATGTCGGCAAAGGCAGCAAGCGCGATGAGCAGTTCGCAGCCATGATCGAAACTGCCTGCCGCTATGACAAACCAGTACGCATCGGGGTCAACTGGGGTAGCCTGGACCAGGCACTGCTGGCAAGAATGATGGATGACAATGCCAAGCTGGGCGAGCCTCGCGAAGCCGAATGGGTGATGCGCGAAGCGCTCATTGTCTCGGCACTGGATTCCGCCCATAAAGCCGAAGAACTGGGCCTGCCGGGCGATCGCATCATCCTGTCGTGCAAACTGTCAGGCGTTCAGGATCTGATCAGTACCTACCGCGAACTGTCCACACGCAGTGCGTATCCGCTCCATTTGGGTCTGACCGAGGCGGGCATGGGTTCCAAGGGCATTGTCGCGTCGACCGCCGCGCTAGCGGTATTGCTGCAGGAAGGCATTGGTGACACCCTGCGTATCTCCCTGACGCCGCAACCCGGCGGCGAACGCACTCAGGAAGTCGTGGTGGCGCAAGAAATCCTGCAAACCATGGGTTTGCGGTCGTTCACCCCTATGGTCATCGCCTGTCCAGGCTGTGGCCGGACCACCAGCACCGTATTTCAGCATCTGGCGCAGGATATCCAGCGTTATCTGCGCGATCAGATGCCGGTATGGCGCAACCATTATCCCGGCGTCGAGGACATGCGCGTTGCAGTGATGGGCTGCGTGGTGAACGGGCCGGGTGAATCCAAACACGCCAACATCGGTATTTCTCTGCCCGGCACCGGTGAAGTGCCCGTTGCACCCGTGTATGTGGATGGAAAAAAAACCGTGACATTAAAGGGTGAGCGCATCGCCGAGGAGTTTCAGCAGATTGTCGAAGACTATGTACAGACCCACTATGCTGACGGACAACCTGCCAATAAACCCAAGACCATTCCGATTGCCGTTGCCTGAAAACATTTACCGCAGAATATGGGATATCAATTGATGTACCCTGCCCTGTGTAGCAAAAGAAACGATTTTAAACATGAGTGACACTATCCAGGCCATCCGCGGGATGAACGACATCCTGCCCGAGCACAGCCCGCGCTGGCAGCATTTCGAGTCTGTCATACACGACTGGCTTGCTGCGTACGGCTACCGGGAAATCCGCACACCCATCGTCGAGCAGAGCGCCTTGTTCAAACGCGCCATCGGTGAGGTCACGGACATAGTCGAAAAAGAAATGTACGCATTCGAGGATGTCCTGAACGGTGAACATCTCGCATTACGCCCGGAAGGCACGGCCGCCTGCGTACGTGCCGTGATCCAGCATAACCTGCTCTATAACGCACCGCAGCGATTGTGGTATGCCGGCCCCATGTTCCGCCATGAACGCCCGCAAAAGGGTCGCTACCGGCAATTTCACCAGGTCGGTATCGAAGCGCTTGGTTACGCTGGACCCGATATTGACGCCGAGCATATGGTAATGACCGCCGACCTGTGGCGACGTCTTGGGCTCAGCGACATCACGCTGGAGCTCAACACGCTCGGCAATGCGGCCAGCCGTGCGCGCCACCGTGCGCGCCTGATCACCCATTTCGAAGCCCATCAGGATCAGCTCGACGCAGATGCCCAACGCCGCCTGCATAGCAATCCGCTGCGTATTCTCGACACCAAGAATCCCGCCATGCAGGCACTGGTTGAATCTGCGCCACGATTAATGGATGACCTTGACGAAGCAGCCCTCAAGCACTTCGAGGAGGTACAGAACCTGCTGCGCAACAATGGCATCGAATACCGTATCAACCCACGTCTGGTACGCGGGCTGGATTACTATAATTACACCGTATTCGAGTGGGTTACCGACAAGCTCGGTGCGCAGGGCACCGTCTGCGCTGGCGGCCGCTACGACAGCCTGATCGAGCAGATCGGCGGTAAACCTGCACCTGCATGTGGTTACGCAATGGGGGTGGAGCGTTTGCTCGCACTGATGGACGAATCCAGTGTAACTGTGCTGCCGAGTGCTATTGATGCCTACCTTGTTCATCAGGGTGAAGCTGCCACCGTGTTTGCCTGGCAGGTCGCCAACAGCTTGCGCCAGACCGGATTGAACGTGGTGTTACACTGCGGCGGCGGCAGCTTCAAAGCTCAAATGAAAAAAGCCGATGCCAGCGGCGCACGTTTTGCGCTGATTATCGGCGACGACGAAGCGGCAGATGCCAGCGTTACCCTGAAATCATTAAGAGAAACCGCTGAACAGGCACGTTGCAGCCTCGCTGAGGTGACAGCCATTTTGCAATCAAGGAACTGAACATGACTTTCGATCTGGAAGAACAGGAAAAACTCGACGCGCTCAAAGACTGGTGGAAACGCTATGGCACGTGGCTAACAGGCGCCTTGGTCATACTGGCCATGGGCGCTGCGGGCGCGCAATGGTGGCGATATCATCAACACGAAAAAGCTGTCCAGGCTGCCGTAATCTACGGCGAGTTACAACTCGGCTTGCAGGCAAATCAACCCAACGCCATCAAGGATGATACCGCAACCCTTATCGACAAATATCCAGGCACTCCCTATGCCACGCGTGCAGCACTGATTTCTGCAAGCAAGAGTATGCAGACGGACGATACGAAAACAGCCGAAACACAGTTGCGGTGGGTCATCGATCACACCAGCGAAGACGGAATCAAGCAATTGGCAGTGCTGCGCCTGGCCGCCATACTATTGCAACAGAAAGATCCGGCTGCCGCGCTTAAATTGCTGGACGCCCCGTACAATGAGGCCTTCACAGCACGTTTCAATGATCTCAAGGGCGACGCATTGGTACAGCAAAACAAGATTGCTGAAGCGCGCGCAAGTTACAAAATTGCACTCGAAAAGCTCGACGCCCAGAACACATTCCGCAAATATATTGAAGTCAAACTCGACGCACTCGGCGGGGAACCCAAATGAACAAACTCATCCAAATACTGCCGCGTATTAGCGTATTCGCACTCGTCGCGGCACTTGCCGGCTGCTCTAGCATGAATCCAATGAACTGGTTCAGCAGCGCCCCTGTGGAAAAACCCACGCCGCTGGTGGAATTCAAACCTACCGTCAATCTCAAGGCTGGCTGGCAGGCCAAGATCGGAAAAGCGCATGGCTACGCCTTTGCACCCGGCCTGAGTGCCGATGCGATTTATGTTGCTGGATACGATGGACAACTGGCTAGACTCGATGCCGGCAATGGTGCCACCGTGTGGCAAATTGCAACAGGTGACAAATTGTCCGCCGGTGTTGGCATAGGTGATGACCTGGAACTGGTGGGCACACCAAAAGGCAAGCTCTTGGCATTCGATAGCAACGGCAAACCGCGCTGGCAGGCGCAACTGTCCAGCGAAGTTCTGGGTGTGCCGCAAGTGGCCGAAGGCGTTGTCGTGGCGCGCACTGCGGACGGACATATTTACGCATTGGATGCCAAGGACGGTAAACGTAAATGGATGTACGAACACACCTTGCCAGCGTTGACACTGCGCAGCCAGCCTGGCGTTCTGATTACCCGAGGCGCAGTATTTGCCGGTTACGCTGGGGGCAAACTGGTTGCCCTGGCGCTGGATACCGGCGCGGTGGGTTGGGAGGCCAGTGTAGCCATTCCCAAGGGCGCTTCCGAAATCGAACGTATTGCAGATGTCACCAGCACGCCGGTCGCCGATGACAAGCAAGTGTGTGCCGCAGCTTACCAGGGACGCGTGGCATGCTTCGACCTGCGTTCCGGCAATCTCAACTGGGCACGCGAGATGTCCAGCGTAGCCGGCATTACGATGGATGACAGCAATCTTTATGTCACTAATGACAAAGGCGAAGTCGTTGCACTGGAAAAAACCCGCGGCGCGAGCCTGTGGGTACAGGACAAATTACGTGCACGCGGCACCACCGCACCCCACCGGGTCGGCGCTTATCTGGCGGTAGGCGATGCTCAAGGCTATGTCCATCTGCTAGCGCTGGATGACGGTCATTTTGCTGGGCGTAGCGCCACAGATGGCTCCGCCATTATCAGCCGTCCGTTGCCCCGTAGCGGCGGAGTTGTCGTGCAAACGGCCAATGGCAATGTCTACGCACTCGCGTTGTAATATAAAACCGGAACCAACCGCCGCTCAATACACGGCGATGCATACACCATGAAACCCACTCTCGTACTGGTCGGCCGCCCCAATGTGGGCAAATCCACCCTGTTTAACCGTCTGACCAAGACGCGCGACGCCATTGTTGCAGATATTCCCGGCCTGACCCGCGACCGCCATTATGGTCATGGCAAGGTCGGTGACAAGCCTTATCTGGTGGTTGACACGGGGGGCTTTGAACCCGTGGTAAAAGACGGCATCATGCACGAAATGGCACGCCAGACCCTGCAGGCTGTCGACGAAGCCGATGTCATCCTGTTCATGGTAGACGTGCGTACCGGCTGTACCGCACAGGACAAGATCATTGCCGACCGCCTGCGCCAGAGCGGGCGCCCGGTGTATCTGGTGGTAAACAAAGCTGAAGGCATGCGCCGTGAAGTGGTGACAGCCGAATTCCACGAACTGGCACTGGGCGATCCGCTGGCAATTTCCGCGAGCCACGGCGAAGGAGTACAGGAACTGGTGGAGTTGGCGTTGGAGACCTTCCCGGATGCCACTGAAGACGAATCTGACAAGCACCCGAAAATTGCCATCGTCGGCCGCCCCAACGTGGGCAAATCGACGCTGGTCAATACGCTCCTGGGTGAAGAGCGGGTCATCGCTTTCGACCAGCCCGGCACCACACGCGATAGTATCTACATCGATTTTGAACGTGCCGGCAAGAAATACACCCTGATCGATACCGCTGGCGTACGTCGCCGCGGCAAGATTTTTGAAGCCATCGAGAAATTCTCTGTGGTCAAAACCCTGCAGGCCATCGAAGACGCGAATGTGGTGGTGCTGGTGCTGGATGCACAGACCGATATCTCCGAGCAGGATGCACATATGGCCGGCTTCATCCTGGAAACCGGACGCGCGCTGGTGGTGGCAGTGAACAAGTGGGATGACCTCGACGATTACAAGCGCGATACCGTCAAACGCGAGATTTCGCGCAAACTGCAGTTCCTGGAATTTGCCAAATTCCATTACATTTCTGCACTCAAGGGCAATGGCGTGGGTGGACTGATCGGTTCGGTGGATCTGGCTTATGCCGCTGCCATGGCCAAAATGCCCACCCCCCAGCTCACCCGTATCCTGATGGATGCCGTGATTGCCCATCAGCCGCCCAAGTCCGGCCCGTTCCGCCCCAAGCCACGCTACGCACACCAGGGCGGAATGAATCCACCCCTCATCGTGGTGCATGGCAGTGCACTGGATAAAATCAGCGCCAGTTATAAACGCTACCTGGAAAAAACCTTCCGCCAGGCATTCAAGCTCGAAGGCACGCCATTGCGGGTGCAGTTCAACGTCGGCGCAAACCCGTTCGCCGGCAGAAAACCCGCGCCACTAACCGAGAACGAAGAGCGTCAGGCGCACCGCAAGCGCATGGTGGGTCGGAAACTCTATGGCAAGCGGCGTAAAAAAGATTGAGCTGTTAAAAAAAAGAAGGAGACAATATGAGTGAAGCTAACGAAACCCGTGAAATTCGCATCAACCCGATTGTACCCAGCGAATCGGTGCTGGTTGCCACAGCGCGTAGCATGCGCCCGAAAAAAGCCGAAGATCTGGCGCCACGTGACACCCGCAAGCACGTGGAAACCTGCCCGTTTTGTCGTGGCAATGAGGACAAGACACCCCCGCAAATCCTCACTTACCCATCCAGTGGCGACTGGGACATCCGCATCGTGGAAAACCTCTACCCGGTATTGGGTGATGACCGCACCCAGAGCAATTTCAGTTTTGGGCTGCAACAAACTATTGATGGCTACGGTCGGCACGAAGTCATTATCGATCATTTCGAGCATGGCACCGCCCTGCATGACATGAGCAGCGCTCACCTGGCCATGCTATTTGGCGCCTATCGAGACCGCATGGAACAAATTTATGCCTCGGACGACCGCCTCAAGTATGTCCTGGTATTCAAGAATTTCGGCCCCGCGGCAGGCGCATCCATCCCGCACACCCATAGCCAGGTCATTGCCATGCCGGTGGTGCCCGAGAACGTACAGGCCGAAGTGGACAATAGCCGTGAGTATTTCCGCAAGCACCATCACTGTATTTTCTGCGCGCTCATTGACGAAGCGCTAACCTTTGAAGCCACCATTTACGACCGTAACTCAGGTGAAATCCGGCGCAAAATCGATGTGGGGCAATACGTGGTGGAGCGCGGCGAAAAATTCATCGCCATCAAGCCATTCGCCAGCCGTTTCGAATGGGAAGTACACATCCTGCCATTGGCCCACCAATCGGATTTTCTGGCTGTCAGCACAGAGGATCTGGCCGACCTGGCCACCGTGGTCAAACGCACTATGGCGCGTCTCGACGCTGTGATCGGCGGCGCTCAGTACAACTATTTCCTGCACGCAGTCCCGCATGATGGTCATACCGCTGAACACGCTGCCAGTTATCACTGGCATCTGGAAATCTGTCCACGCACCTCGATCCCTACTGGTTTTGAACTGGGTTCCGGATTATTTGTCAACACTATCAGTCCGGAAGCTGCCGCAGCACGCTTGCGCAACGCGCAAATTGCGCCGGAATAATGTCTGCTGTGTTTTTGCCATATTGACCGGACCAAAAATGAATCGTCCTATCCTCTGCTCATCATGGCCACACAAATGCATTTCCTGAAAATACGCCCTGATGAATAAACAATTACCAGAAACATCAGATACATACCACGTCGACTCCAGTTCACAGGATAGGTTGCGCGCCCTGTGGCGTTTGGCCACAGATCGTAGTCTGGATGAGATGCAAAAAATCGACGCTATGCTCGAAGCAGCGGCACAGGCCATGAATATGGAAACCGCGCTGGTTGGGGAAGTCGATGAGCATTACACCCTTCATTACTTATATGATTCCACGGGAATATGCCATATCCCGTGGCAAATTCCGTTGCATGACTCGATTTCTCATGCCGTTGCAATGACCAGGAGCAGCCTGTGCCTTCCTGATCTGAGCCTGGATATTCACTACCGCGAACATATACTGCATACCCAGTTTGGTTTTCATGTGTACGTGGGGACGCCGATATGGGTAGGAGACCACCTCTTTGGTACCTTATCCTTTTTGCATCGCAATCCAAAGGAAAATGCATGTTCGCAAGACGATATCGCATACATTGAGCTTCTTGCCGCCTGGTTCGGACAATTTTTACTTCAAAAACAACAGCGCGAAGAGCTTAAGGCGCTGGCGCTATCCGATCCGCTCACGGCTTTGCCTAACCGCCGCGCCGCAGAAATCCGATTGGCCGAGGAATTCGCCCGCGCCAGACGCAGCAACGAAGATTTCGCCATTGCGATTTGTGACCTGGATCGGTTCAAACTGATCAATGATCATTATGGGCATGAAACTGGCGATATTGTCCTGCAGCAGGCAGCAGGTATCTTGCACCGGCAGATGCGAGACGGTGACTGGATTGCCCGCTGGGGTGGTGAAGAATTTTTCATCTACTTGCATAAAGTGGACGGAGCTCAGGCATTTTCGGCTATGGACAGGCTACGCCAGACCTATGCGCTACAGCCGATTACAACTATACATGGCAGTTTAAATCTCACTTTGAGTGCTGGCATCAGCGTTTTCAGCGGTGGCGATAAAACCATTACCCGCCTTCTGGCCGAAGCGGATAGCGCCCTGTATGAAGCCAAGAACGCAGGACGCGATCGTGTCGCTTTGCACCAGGCGGCGCAGCGGGGTCTGCTTTGGCATGCCGGAGAACTGCAATCCGCATTGCAGGACGAACGCATTGTTACCGCCTATCAGATCATGGTCAATCTCTCGACCGGTGAATCAGTCGCCGATGAAGCCCTGGCACGCCTGAACGGAAAAGCCGGACGAGCCGCACCTGCCGCTGAATTCATCGAAGCCGCTGAAGGTTTGCACCTGATCCATCTTGTGGATCAAAGCGTTACCCGCCAGGCCATCATGCGATGCGCAGCGCGTCTGGACGCTGGCGCCACACCGGATTTCGCCCATTTTGTGAATTTGTCACCGCAATTCCTGGCGCGCGGCGATCTGGTCAAACAACTGCTTGAACACACCCAGCAAATTTGTAGCAGCTGCGCAGTCTCGGTGGATTCGATCAAACCGCTGGTATTCGAAATTACCGAACGCCAATACATCGCCAATTTCGATCTGCTGATGCGCGAAATACAGCCATTGCTGGATTCGGGATTTCGCTTGGCCCTGGATGATTTCGGCAGTGGATATTCTTCATTTCTGTATTTGGCCAAGCTGCCCGTGAGTTTTCTCAAAATCGAGGGCTGGATGGTGGCCAATTTGCGCCACAACTTGAAAATTCGCGATATGGTACAAAGTATTGTCGACCTGTCCTGCAAGCAGGGCATTACAACCATTGCAGAAAATATTGAGGATGCGGAAACGGCGGAACTCCTGCGTGAAATGGGCGTCAATTGGGGGCAGGGTTACCACTTTGGGCGTCCGCAATTCGATACACTAACGGCATGACCTGCATATCAGCATTTTCCCTTATTTGCCCGATATGCAGCTTGACCGCATAATCAACCAATATCCAACAAGCTTGGGAGTACATAAAAATGAGCGTGTCCAAGGGTCAACTATTGCAGGATCCCTTTCTTAACGTGCTACGCAAGGAACACGTACCGGTTTCCATCTATCTGGTCAACGGCATTAAATTACAGGGTCACGTTGAATCGTTTGATCAATACGTTGTGTTGCTCAAAAATGCAGTCACCCAGATGGTATACAAACATGCTATTTCCACCGTTGTACCTGCACGCGCGGTCAATCTTCGCCCGGATCAAGGCGCTGAATAATTTCGTCCTATCAGGCGATGTCCCGGTACGCCTGCCAGCACACCGGTCGCGCATAAGCATCGTGGGACTTTTTCATGTTTGATCGTCACGCTGGTAGTGAACGTGTTGTGCTGGCCAGCCTGGATTTTGGCGAACCCGATTACGCGGATAGCGTGGAAGAACTGCATCGCCTGGCGGAAAGCGCCCAGCTTGATGTAGTAGGGTTGATCGAAGGACGCCGTGCCCGACCTGATGCCGCCTTATTCGCCGGCAGCGGAAAAGTGGAAGAAATTGCGGCCCTAGTGCAAGGTACCGAGGCGGGTGTGGTGATCTTCAACCACGCATTATCCCCAGCTCAGGAACGCAATCTGGAAAAAATACTGCAGTGCCGCGTAGTGGACCGCACCAGTTTGATACTGGATATTTTTGCGCGCCGGGCAAAAAGCGCCGAAGGCCAGTTGCAAATCGAACTCGCTCAGCTCGGACACATCTCTACGCGCCTGGTGCGTGGCTGGACTCACCTCGAACGTCAAAAAGGTGGTGTCGGGTTGCGCGGCCCGGGTGAGACACAGCTGGAAACCGACCGTCGTCTGATCGGCAAACGCGTCCGGCTATTAAAGGACAGGCTGGTCAAGCAACATCGCCAGCGCACCGTGCAGCGCCGAGCGCGCAGCCGTGGCCGGGTCATGTCGGTATCTTTGGTGGGTTATACCAATACCGGAAAATCCACACTATTCAACACATTGACGCACGCCGGTAGCTATGCGGCCGACCAATTGTTTGCCACCCTGGATACCACCACACGTCAACTGTATCTACCTGATGCAGGTGAAATGGTCATCTCCGACACAGTCGGGTTCATCACCCGCCTACCCCATACGCTGGTGGAAAGTTTTCGGGCAACGCTGGAAGAAACCATTCAGGCGGATCTGCTTCTGCATGTGGTCGATGCCTGCAATCCGAATCGCGACAAGCAGATAGCCGAGGTCAACAAGGTTTTGGCGGAAATTGGCGCTTTGCATGTACCCCAAATCCTGGTCATGAACAAGATTGATCTGGGGGCCATAGAACCCGGTGTCGAGTTGGATGAGTATGGTAAGATTACAAGAATTAGAGTGAGCGCCAAAACCGGCGCGGGCATTACTACATTGCGTGATGTGCTGACGCAAATGTCGCAGCATCACCATGAGCCTGCTGCCCCGCAATTGAGCACCGCCATCATTAACAACGAATATCATCCAGAACTGGACTAAAACCATGGCTTGGAACGACCCGCAGTGGGGCAAAAAAAACGAGGGACCGCCGGATTTAGATGAACTTTGGCGCAGATTTACCAGCAAACTCAAAAGTTTACTGGGCGGCAAAAACTCACCGGGCGGTGGCACAGGTCAGAATGGGAATGGCGTTGGCGCCGCTGGTCTGGGTGTTATCGCGGCAATCATTCTTGCAGTCTGGCTGGCCAGTGGATTTTACATTGTGGATGCAGGCGAACGCGGCGTGGTTCTGCGATTCGGTAAGTTCATCGAAACCACCATGCCCGGTCCGAATTGGCATTTGCCGTGGCCAATTGAAAGTGTACAAGTCGTCAATATCGAGCAAGTACGCACGGTGGAAATCGGCTATCGCAACAATGTCAAAAGCAAGATGCTGAAAGAATCGCTCATGCTCACTGATGATGAAAACATCGTCGACATCCAGTTTGCGGTGCAATACACGTTAAAAAATCCGGAAGATTACCTGTTCTATAACCGCTCTCCGGATGATGCCGTTCGGCAAGTTGCTGAGAGCGTCATGAGCGAAATCGTGGGTAAGAGTAAAATGGATTACGTCCTCTATGAAGGCCGCGCCGATGTCGCCGCACGCGCTGCGAAACAGATACAGATCGCGCTGGATCGCTACAAGACCGGTATCAGTATCAGCCAGGTCACTATGCAAAATGCTCAGCCACCCCAGCAAGTGCAGGGTGCATTCGATGATGCGGTCAAAGCCGGACAGGATCGTGAACGCCTGAAAAGCGAAGGCCAGGCCTATGCCAATGACGTCATTCCAAGAGCTCGCGGCATGGCTTCGCGCCTGGCAGAAGAGGCCGCAGGCTACGAGCAGTCGGTAATTGCCAATGCGGAGGGCGATGCCAGCCGCTTTAAACAAATACTGGTGGAATATAACAAGGCACCATCGGTAACCCGCGAGCGCATGTATCAGGACATGATGCAGCAGATATTGTCAAATACCACTAAGGTATTGATGGACAGCAGTAAAGGCAGTAACAATCTGCTCTACCTGCCACTCGACAAGCTGATGAATATGTCAGGCCAGGGAGCCACCCCTCCCCCGCCGGTAATGCTGGATTCCAGTCCCCCCAAGCCGAGCACGGCGACTTCTCCCCCCCAGGATGATCGCTCGCGCGATACCTTCCGCAGTCGTGATCGGGAGGATCGGCCATGAAACACTTGAATATCATTATTGTAGCCGTGCTGGCTTTACTGATACTCGCCAGCCTCTCCATGTACACAGTGGATCAACGCCAGAATGCAATGGTCTTTCAGCTGGGTGAAATTGTGGCTATCCATAAGAAACCCGGGCTATATTTCAAACTGCCCTTGATACAGAATGTGCGCTATTTTGATACCCGTGTACTGACTCTGGATCCGACAGAACCGGACCGTTTCATCACCTCGGAAAAGAAAAACCTGCTGGTAGATTACTTTGCCAAATGGCGCATCATCGACACCCAGCAATATTATGTCAGTGTCGGCGGGGACGAAACCCGTGCTCAGACTCGCCTGAGGCAGACCATCAATGACGGCCTGCGTGCCGAGCTCGGAAAAAGCACCGTGCATGATGTGGTATCGGGTGAACGTGACAAAATCATGGCCACACTGCGCCAAAAAGCCGACCAGGATGCCCGTAAAATCGGTGTGCAAGTATTGGATGTGCGTCTCAAGCACGTGAACCTGCCACAGGAAGTCAGTGATTCGGTGTATCGGCGTATGGAAGCTGAGCGCAAACGCGTAGCTAACGAACTGCGTTCCACTGGCTCTGCGGAGGCCGAAAAAATCAAGGCCGACGCCGATCGTCAGCGCCAGGTGATCATTGCCAATGCCTATCGCGACGCGCAGGCCATCAAGGGTGAAGGCGATGCCAAGGCGAGTGCCATTTATGCTGCCGCTTACTCCAAGAATCCGGAGTTTTACGCCTTCTACCGCAGCATGGATGCGTATCGCCACAGCTTCAAGAGCAAGAGCGACGTAATGGTACTGGAGCCGAACAGCGCCTTCTTTAAATACATGAAATCCCCGAATTCGGGCAAGTAGGCGGTGAACGGTGACAACTTTCTGGCAGCAATTGCACTCATGTTGGTGCTGGAAGGCATGTTGCCGCTACTGGCACCAAATTTATGGCGTGAGACTTTTCGCAAAATGATCACACTCAATGATGGGCAGTTGCGCATAATCGGTCTCGCGTCTATGCTCACCGGTTTGTTAATTCTGCTTGCTTCCCACTCTCATGCATAACTGGCTCCTACCCGAATATATCGAAGACCTCCTGCCGCCGGTTGCCTGGCGTCTGGAGTATCTGCGTCTGAGTACGCTCAACCTGTTCCGTACCCATGGCTACGAACTGGTGACGCCACCCATGATGGAGTACCTGGAGTCGCTGCTCACCGGCACCGGCAGCGATCTCGACACACGCACCTTCAAACTGGTGGACCAATTATCAGGGCGCATGATGGGTTTACGCGCCGACATTACGCCTCAGGTGGCACGTATCGATGCTCATCTGCTCAATCATCAGGGAGTGACACGCCTGTGCTATGCGGGCGTTGTTGTACATACCCTGCCTCAGGGAATGAATCGATCGCGTGAATTGCTGCAGGTGGGTGCCGAAATCTATGGCCACAGCAACTACGAAGCCGATGTGGAAATTCAGCGACTGATGCTGGATGCACTCACACTTGCGGGCGTCAACGACCTGTATCTGGATATTGGCCATGTCGGTGTATTCGGCGGTCTGATGGCCTATGGGCACATTGCTGCGGACAAGGAAGCCGCACTATTTCAGGCGTTACAAGCCAAGGATACCCCGGCCATTCGGGATTTGACGCATGGCATGGATGAAGCGACACGGGCTGCATTTATCGCGTTACCCACCCTTTATGGTGGTGTGGAAGTGCTCGACGAAGCGTTCCGCATTCTTCCCAGCAGCCTGGAAATTACCCAAGCCCTGGAACAGCTACGAGCCATTGAAAACGAGCTCAAAGGCAGCGCCAAAATCAACTTTGATCTTGCAGAACTGCGCGGTTATCACTATCACAGCGGTGTTGTGTTTTCCGCTTATGCAGGTACACATAGCAGTGTCCTGGCACAGGGTGGCCGCTACGATGAAGTCGGCAAATCGTTTGGTCGCGCTCGCCCAGCAACTGGATTTAGCCTTGATTTACGTGAAATTGCGACGCAATTCTGGCGCGCTCCCGGATCCAAAGGCATACTCGCGCCCTACCTAAAAAATGCCAAGCTGGCACAGAAAATTCAACAATTGCGCAGCAGTGGTGAAATCGTAGTCGTCGAACTACCCGGCCACGAAGCCGATCGCATCGAACTTAACTGTGATCGCATTTTGCTCGACAACAAGGGCGAATGGGAAATCGCCTCCCTGACAAAATAATTTTCGATAAACTGTTTGGATATCAACATGACCAAGAATGTCGTCGTCATTGGCACGCAGTGGGGAGATGAAGGCAAGGGCAAGATTGTCGACTGGCTCACCGATCACGCTCAAGGCGTAGTCCGTTTCCAGGGGGGCCACAATGCAGGACACACTCTGGTCGTGGCTGGCAAGAAAACCGTACTGCATCTGATCCCGTCAGGCATCCTGCGCGATAAAGTAACGTGTTACATCGGCAACGGTGTGGTGGTCTCCCCGCAAGCTCTGCTGGAAGAAGTCGACATGCTGGAAGCTGCCGGCATTAACGTAACATCACGCCTGAAAATTTCCGAGGCGTGCCCACTGATCCTGCCGTACCACATTGCCCTGGATCAGGCACGTGAACTCGCCAAGGGCGCAGGTAAAATCGGTACCACAGGACGCGGCATCGGACCGGCTTACGAAGACAAGGTTGCACGCCGAGCCATTCGGCTGCAGGACGTATTCCACCGCGAGCGTTTCGCTGCCAAACTCGGCGAAGTGCTGGACTACCACAACTTTGTTTTGAAAAACTATTTTCACGCCGAGCCGGTTGACTTCAATCAGTCTCTGGAAGAAACGCTGCTGCTGGCCGAGCGCATCAAACCGATGGTGGCCGATGTGCCACGACTGCTGTATGAAGCTAACCGCGCCGGTAACAATTTGCTGTTTGAGGGTGCTCAGGGCACTTTGCTTGACATTGATCACGGCACCTATCCTTTCGTCACTTCGAGCAACTGTACGTCAGGTGGTGCTGCTACCGGTGCCGGTGTCGGACCACATACCTTGCACTATGTGCTGGGTATTACCAAGGCCTATACCACAAGAGTCGGATCCGGCCCCTTCCCGACCGAGTTGTTCGATGACAATGGCCGATATCTGGCCGAGCGCGGTCACGAATTCGGTTCAACCACCGGACGCGCGCGACGCTGCGGCTGGTTTGATGCCGCAGCATTAAAACGCTCAATCCAGATCAATGGCGTATCCGGACTGTGCGTCACCAAACTGGACGTACTCGACGGCATGGAAACGCTGCGCGTATGCGTAGGCTACAATCTGGATGGCGGCTTCTCCGATATTCTGCCGGTAGGCGCAGAAACGCTGGCCAAATGCGAGCCGGTATACGAGGAAATGCCTGCCTGGAAAGAAAGTACCGTGGGCATCAAGCGTTATGAGGATTTACCGGAAAATGCGCGTGCCTACCTCAAACGCATGCAAGACCTGTGCGAAGTGCCGATCGACATGATTTCTACCGGTCCAGACCGTGAAGAAACAATAGTGTTGCGTCACCCGTTCAACTAAAAACAAAGCCGTATTCGTACCCCTACGGATACGGCATTCAAGGCAATACGAATGACGGAATTCAGGCTGGCAGTTCAGAAAAACAAAAAGGGCAGCTGGCGCTGCCCTTTTATGTTTGATGTACTGCTAATCTGGTGCCCAGAAGAGGACTCGAACCTCCACAGTGTTGCCACCGCATGGACCTGAACCATGTGCGTCTACCAATTCCGCCATCTGGGCTGGAAAGACGCGCATTATAAATGAACAAGGATACTTGTCAATGAAAAAACCCACGGCTCAAGCCGAAACCACGCGCCTTTCCGGCCTTCGCGCGACCGACCCGAATCTGGAACGCGAGCGCGAGCGCTATGAGCATCCGCTACCCAGCCGCGAGTTCATCATGGATGTATTGCGCCAGCAGGGAGCCCCTCTCCAGCCGGAAACACTGGCTGAATTACTCGATATCACACCTGAAGAAATTGATCTGTTTGCCCGTCGTTTACGTGCCATGGAGCGCGATGGGGAATTGATGCAGAACCGGCGCGGTGACCTTTGCGTGGTGGAAAAACTCGACCTGATCACAGGCCGCGTGGAGGGTCATCCGGAAGGATTCGGTTTCCTTTCTCCCGAGGATGGCAGCGACGACCTGTTTCTGTCACCGCGCGAGATGCAGAAAGCCATGCACGGCGATCGTGTCATGGCGCGTGAAATTGGTCTGGATCGGCGCGGCCGCCGGGAAGGCAAAATCGTCGAGGTGCTTGAACGCGCCAACACGCATATTGTCGGCCGCCTGCTGGTGGAACATGGCATCATGCTGGTCGCACCCGAAAACAAACGCATCACCCAGGACATTCTTATTCCTGCCGGCAATGAAGGCAGCGCTCAGCCCGGCCAGGTGGTCTCGGTAGAAATCCTCGAACAGCCTGCAAAATACGCCAAACCCATGGGGCGTATTGTGGAAGTACTGGGGAGTTATGCCGACCCGGGCATGGAAATCGAAATCGCCTTGCGCAAGCATTCATTGCCCTACATTTTCCCTGAAGATGTGGAAAAAATCGCCAAAAAACTGCCCAAGAAGGTACTCAAAAAAGATCACGCCAAGCGTGAAGACATCCGCCACCTGCCCCTGGTCACCATCGACGGTGAAACCGCACGTGATTTCGACGATGCCGTATATTGTGAGCCACAAGGCAAAGGCTTCCGCCTGCTGGTCGCGATTGCCGACGTGTCACATTATGTCCAGCCGGGTGATCCACTCGACCTCGAAGCTTACAATCGCGGCAACTCAGTGTATTTTCCGCGGCGCGTCATTCCCATGCTGCCGGAAGAACTTTCCAACGGCTTATGTTCGCTCAACCCGCAAGTAGAGCGGCTGTGCATGGTTTGCGACATGCAAATCGGCGCACTCGGTGCAGTCAAGGAATACCGCTTTTACCCTGCGGTCATGTATTCGCACGCACGTCTTACCTACAATCAGGTGTGGGATTGGCTGGAGCATCCGCAAAATGCCGGCGGCCATGGTGACTTATTGCCACAGCTCAACAATCTCTACACCTTGTTCAAGGTGCTCCTGAAAGCACGTGGGCGGCGCGGCGCAATTGATTTTGAAACGCTGGAAACGCAAATGGTTTTCAATGATGAGAAAAAAATCGAGCGCATTATTCCGGTCACGCGTAACGATGCCCATCGCCTGATCGAAGAATGCATGCTGGCCGCCAACGTGTGCGCATCGGATTTCCTGCAAAAGAAAAAACAGGCCGCCTTGTACCGGATTCATGAAGGACCCACGACGGAAAAACTGGCCGCCTTGCGCGAATTTATGACTGAATTCGGCTTTGCGCTGGGCGGTGGCGATGACCCACAAGCCAAGGACTACGCCACGCTGCTGGAAAAGATCAAAGGCCGCCCGGATGCCGCCCTGCTACAAACTGTCATGCTGCGTTCTCTGCAACAGGCTGTATACAGCCCGGACAGCGTCGGTCATTTCGGCCTGGCTTACGAACATTACACCCACTTCACCTCGCCGATCCGGCGCTATCCGGACCTGCTCATCCACCGTGCGATCAAGGCCGCATTGAATGGCGAAAAATACCAGCCCGGCAACTGGGTTGAACTGGGCGGACATTGCTCGAAAACTGAACGTCGTGCCGATGATGCCACGCGCGATGTCGAAGCCTGGCTGAAGTGCTTCTATATGCAGGATCGGGTCGGTGAAGAATTTCCCGGTACCATTGCCAGCGTGACCGGTTTCGGCATTTTTGTAGCGCTGGATGACATTTACGTGGAAGGTCTGGTACATATCTCCGAACTGGGCAGCGATTACTTCCACTTCGACAAGGCGCGCCACCAGATTGTGGGCGAACGCACCGGCACACGTTATCGCATGGGCGACCGCGTGCAAGTTAAAATCGTGCGCGTAAGCCTGGATACGGCGCGCATTGATTTCACTCTGGCTGGCGACAGCCTGCCAGCCCAGACATCGGGCCAAGAACAACCGCAGGGCAGAAAACAATCCAAAAAATCCGGCGCAGACAGACAGCCCAAAGAAAAACCGGTTGCGGCAGCCGATCCAGAAGCTACGCAGAAGAAATCACGCCGACGCCGTAAATCCGGCAAAGGAGCGCACTAAATGGCGGGCATATTAATCTACGGCTTCCACGCCGTGACTTCCCGGCTGCGCCAGAACCCGGCCAGCGTTGAGGAGATCTTCGTGGATGCCGCGCGTCAGGATGGACGCGCACGCGAATTACTGGAACATGCCAAAACTTTGGGTGTTCGTATTTTGCAAGTGGATAGCAAGCGTCTCGACGGCATTGCCGGCGGCCCGCGCCACCAGGGCATTGCGGCACGCGTGACCATGGTCCAGCAGCCGCGCCACGTAGATGAAGTCCTCGAAGGACTGCAAGGCGACCTGCTCTTGCTGGTACTCGACGGCGTGCAGGATCCACACAATCTTGGTGCCTGTCTGCGTGTCGCCGATGCAATGGGCGCCAATGCCGTAATCGCTCCCAAGGATCGGGCGGTGGGACTGACACCTACCGTTGCCAAAGTAGCCTGCGGCGCGGCGGATACCGTTCCCTACCTCACCGTCACCAACCTCGCCCGGGCACTGCGCGACATCAAGGAGTATGGGGTGACCATCATCGGCGCCGATGGTGAAGCGCAGACCGAACTGCCAGCCGCCAATGTGGGCGGCTCCGTGGCCTGGGTGCTGGGTGCCGAAGGTGGTGGCCTGCGCCGTCTTACCCGCGAGCACTGCGATTTGCTGGTGAAAATTCCTATGTACGGCACAGTAGAAAGCCTGAATGTGTCCGTATCCGCAGGAATCTGCCTGTACGAAACCCGGCGCCAGCGCGTCACGACTGACAGCCATGATCAATAACGCTGACGCCTGGCGCATCCTGGATGAGGCGGATCTGATTTATACGGCAGCCGAAGTACAGGCTGCCATTACTTCGCTGGCCCATGACATCAGCGCACGCTTTAAGGATACGTCTCCGCTGGTGCTCTCGGTGATGGGCGGCGCGGTTGTGTTTAGCGGACAAATCCTGCCCCGGCTGCATTTCCCGCTGGATTTCGATTACATACACGCGACCCGCTATGGAAAAAACAGGCGTGGCGGTGAGCTGGAATGGCTGGTCGAGCCGCGTGAGCCGGTGGCCGGCCGGAAGGTGCTACTGCTTGATGATATCCTCGACGAGGGTCACACGCTGGCTTCCATCCGCAGCCGCCTGCTGGAAATGGGCGCTGCCGAAGTGAGCTGCGCCGTGCTGACTGAAAAACACACCGGACAGGACAAACCGATCCGTGCTGATTTTGTCGGATTGGTATTGCCAAACCGCTATGTATTCGGCTGTGGCATGGATGTAGACGGTGCCTGGCGCAATTTGCCCGCAATCTATGCCATGCAAGATGAACCGACCTGATTACATCGATTTTTTCTGATGCTCATGCAATATTATTCTGTCAAACTTGTACGTTTAGCTTGATAGAATCGCAGTTCATGGCTTTATATTCTGGAGTTCCAAATGCGTAAATTCTTAATCCTGTTCTTGACCCTGTTACTCAGCATGAGCATGATCAGCAGCGATGCCTATGCCAAGCGTTTCGGAGGTGGCAAAAGCTTCGGCAAACAACGTCAAAGTATCACTCAGCAAGCCACGCCGCGTGCGCCTGCCGCACCTGCTCCAGCGGCGCCGGCTGCCGGGGGTAATAGATGGCTTGGTCCTCTCGCCGGTTTGGCAGCAGGCGGCTTACTGGCTTCACTGTTTATGGGCCACGGCTTCGAAGGCATCAAGGGCATGGACATTCTGCTGATGCTGGCATTGGCTGCAGGAGTATTCTTCATCATGCGTGCCATGCGACGTAAATCCGAATCGCAGACCACGGCTTACACTGCACACGGCCAAAGTATTCAAGTGCCCATGCCGGTCAGCAATGCCGACCTGCCGATGGGGAGTCAGGCAATTTTTTCCACGCCCAACAGTCGTCCGGACTGGTTTGACGATGCTGCCTTTGTGCGTGATGCCAAAGCCCACTTTATTCGTCTGCAAGCCGCTTATGACACGGCCAATCTCGACGACATCCGTGAATACACCACACCGGAAGTGTTTGCCGAGATCAGCCTGCAAATCCAGGAACGCGGCGCCAACACACAAAAAACCGACGTTACTCTACTCAATGCTGATGTGCTGGAAGTGGTTACCGAAAACAATCAGGTAATTGCCAGCGTGCGTTTCCATGGCCTGATCCGCGAAGAAGCCAACGCACCTGCTGCACCATTCGACGAAATCTGGCATATCCAGAAAACCGCCACAGACCGCAATGCAGCGTGGTTTGTAGCTGGCATCCAACAGGCCTGATACAACCATGCTCGCCATCATCGGAGGCACTGGCCTCACCCAGCTCGACAATCTTGAAATTACCCATCGGCAGGTTGCCCGCACCCCCTACGGCGAACCTTCCGGGGCGCTGACTTTCGGGAACATCAACGGACATCACGTGATTTTCCTGGCGCGCCACGGCTATGGCCACACCATACCGCCGCATGAGGTGAATTACCGCGCCAACCTTTGGGCATTGCGGGACCAAAATGTCACTCATATTGTGTCCGTAGCAAGCGTGGGCGGCATACATCCGGACCTGACGCCGGGCACGCTGGTTGTCCCCGACCAGATCATCGACTATACCCACGGACGCAAGCACAGTTTTTATAACGGTGGCGATAAAGCCGTTGTCCATATCGACTTTACCGAACCGTATAGTCAGGATATGCGGATCAAAATCATGGCCGCCATCGCCGATGCGGGTGAGAGTGCGATTGAGCATGGCGTTTATGCCACGGTACAGGGCCCACGCCTCGAAACCGCCGCTGAAATTAATCGTCTGGAACGGGATGGCGCCACCATGGTCGGCATGACCGGCATGCCCGAAGCTTCCCTGGCACGCGAACTGGAACTGAGCTACGCCGCCATCGGTGTGGTTGCCAATCATGCTGCGGGGCGTGGCAACAGCAAAATCGCCATCAGTGGTGCTGAAGTACAGGCCACGCTGGCGCAAGCGATGGGGCGGGTTCGCTCCGTACTTGGCCACCTGGTGGCTCTGCATAACGAGACCTGAGATTTGTTTCTGTCCGATGTGCATACTCGACCAAGACAGTGATCAACAGAAGATATCCAGAAATCAAGCCCGCACAGGCGCTGGATCACTCCAATATGTCTTGGTCATCAATTGCCAACAAACCCGAATTCACATCCGCAATGATTTTTCGTGCAGCGGCGGCAAATTCGCCCGGCACCTGCAACCTGACGCCACCTGATGCAATGGACAGTAATGAATAGGTCTGATTGATATTGGCATCCGCCACGAATGACGGGATACCTTCCGCCTCCAGACGAGCGCTTAATATGAACATCTCGGAAGTGTCGTGGGAGCGTGCAACGGTTACAAATTCTATGGTTTCATCCATCGACTGCTCCGTATGTGACAACATTGCCAGAAACGCCGCATTTCATCTATACGGTTCAGTTCCTACTCAAAAGCCGTGATTGAAATACACCCAGTACAGACACGTTACAGCGACAACGCCAATCACGCCACAGAAACCAAATAAAATACGGGTGCGAACACGCAGGATATCCACCACCCGAACCAGCTGAATATTTTGCTGGGCAAGCGACTTGATCAGTTCCGAAGACTGCAAGACCGCTTTGTGCAGTTCTGCATTCTGCAATTCCAGCGCGTGAAGCCGGGCATCAAGCGCCGCCAAAACCTGAGCTTGCGAGGCCTCTTTCTCGACACGTTCATTGTCGGCTTGTGGTGCCGGTTTCCGCACAATGACGCTCCAGAGTTTCTCCGCACCCTGAACGATATAGGGTGCCGCAGTCAGCACGTCACTCCATGGAATAATCTTGAATGCCGTCAGTACGCTGATTGCCATATCATTTTCTCCTCAAACTGCCACCCTGCATTTGTGCTCTACTTGCCAATCCTGTAAATAAAGCAAGACTCCAAAAAGCAATCCGAAAATTTTGTGTGGTGATCTATAACCGTTTCATCATCCTGACATGATACAAACATAAGCTTTCCCCATTCATGCCAACTAAGGGGGAGAAATGCTTATCTGTCATGAATGTCTGCATAGAAAATTTGTGCCTACCGGGAATTCAGTCTATCGAGATTCGCCTCAGCTTAGACATTACGCGACTTGCCTGATCTGCAAACAACGCACTTTGTGCCGCTGCGTATATAGCCATCTCATCAGGAAAAAGGTCAATATCAGTACGCCGGCGCAAGCTGTTCAGCAGAATAGTCCGATGATTGCGGCCCGTGACAACTTGAACAGAATAAAGCCCAAGCAGGCAAGTTCAATGATCCGGTAGAAACAGGTCCGACGTGCCCGGGCAAACCCGGCGCGGATATTCACGCGACGTATCGATGCAACCGCCATCGACATACACCCCGGATGGCTCGCGTAGCCGCAGCATTACCTTGAGTATACGCGCCACTTCCGCCGGATTTTGCAAAGAAGCATGAACGCGCTGCTCAACAACTGCCTCGTCGATCTGCAATTCGCCCGTCTGATCGCGATAGATCGCATTGCGCCAATGAAACAACTCCAGACACTTCGTCGTCAGCGTGTAGGGCTCGGCCCGTTTCCAGAAATTGGTAAACTGCCCTGCGCCGAGATACAACACCCAGGATCCCTCATAACCTGCCACATCCGAGGAATGATCATCCGGGTTACGAAACCAGGTGCGGTCTCCGGGCACAAAATATTTCAGCGGTAAAGGCTCGCTCATGGAACCATACTCGCACAGGAAGACCTCATGGAATTCGCCGGACTTGATCGCTCTGCGCTCAGCTTGCTGTTGCAGGCGCCTGAATAATTCGGGGTTGCAACTCATCACCTCCTGGGCGATGCCGAGCAGAATCACATACTCGGTGGCTCGATAGCATGAAAAAGAATAGCATTTTCCGGACTCGTCAGGCTGCGTCGCTTTCTGCAGCGCTGTCACCAGGTGGCTACCGGGTCGCAATGTGAAGCCGCGATCCTCGGAATAGATCCAGCAATCGGCTGGGCGTTCTGCTTCATTGGTGTCAAAAGCCAGCGTGGTCTTGCGCGCTGCTACAACAATGTTTTTTCTGATACGAACTGCTGAAGCCAGTTCGGCATAATTCGGATACGAGAACGGCACAGGACTCAACAACATGGTCAGCAGGATTTCCCGTTCCAGATCGTCGGCATTGTGTTCACTATCCAGATCCAGTGCCTGACACAACCGCATTGTATCTTGATCCGGCGCCCATTCTTTGGCCAATTCCGCACGTAACTGAAATCTGATGCAGGTAGATGCCATGCTTTTTGAGTCAACGCATTCTACATAGCGTGCAAGCCCCAGCATTTCGAGTTGAAACTGGAAATGGCGTCGAGCCATTTCCATAGCGGCCATTTCTAGCCCGCATATCTCTATCCCCATCGCCTTCCTTTGCCCAGTTCAACTGATTTGAAGGGATGGGATATTACATCTATTTCATTACATAGGCACTCGGCAACAAGGTGATGTGTAATCGGCTTGATTCAAGTAATTAAGTTCTTCGGCATGCTTGAAAGCAAGCATTTTCACAATCACTTGGACAGCGCCAATCTTATTGTCGTGCGTGCCTCTTTTCAGCGAAACATATTGCCGGTTCCAAATAACCCTATCAACCCGATAACAATCAGATAGATGGCAACGATGTAGTTCAACAAACGTGGCATCACCAGGATCAGGATACCAGCGACCAACGACACAAGAGGGGTAAGGGCCAAATGCAGATTCATGGGATATCCTTTATATAATTACACACAAAAAAATGGCTTGGTCTGGCGAATGCTCTAGGTGCCGATCTACTCACAGCATAATGCCTTTTTCCATAACCAATCGGCCCAAGCGCGAACACTTGATCCATACGCAGGGTACACCAAAGCGTTTGCCTGGATACCTATTCATCGCAATCGGCATCCAATCACACTGCTTGCTAAACGCAACACAAATCGTCGTTATTTTCCGAAATCCATAAATGGCTTGGTGGATAAATAAACAATAACGACGATGGCTGCCAAATAGATGATGAACCGCACTGGATTATCCTTGATCACGTCAATCACAGTACGCTGCTTACCGGTTTTTTCCAGCTGTGCATATTGTTCCCTTACTTTAACCTGACGTTCGCACTCGTAAACATCAATCAAAGACCGTGCTCGATTCAATTCACTTTCATCGTTCAGCCATATCGCTGGAGAAGAGATCCCCCAGTTACCTGCCGGTGTTTCGTAAAAATCAACACCACTGGACATCAACAGTGTACGTACTTCATCCGCCTCGTCCTCGGGCACACCATTCAAGGAAAATAATCTGACAGGCATAAATACAATCCATTGTAATTAAACAACAATTTATGGATACAGCTCGAGAAATCCAAACAGGGAATATAGCATGGCTAACCAAGCCAACACCTCCCTCAGACATGAGGCCGCAATCTTTCGTTACAAAATTCTTGTGTTATTTTTTCTAAATGCTATACAAGTAATCCCTCAATTCTATTTTAAGGATGAATCATGATCCGTCATACTGCTCTGGCCATTGTGCTTGCAGGTTTTTTTGCCGTACCGGCTTTTGCCGCCAAGGAAATGCCGCTCACCATCAACCTCGGCGCGCAAAACGATTCCGGAGAAACGGGCACAGCGACACTGACCCCTGAAGGTCACAAAACCAAAGTTGTGATCGAGCTGTCGAATGCCCCTGCCGGCGTTGCCCAGCCTGCGCATATCCATGAAGGTACCTGCGCCAAACTCGATAAAAAGCCGAAATGGAAATTGGAGCCAGTCAAAGACGGAAAATCCACCACCATGGTACCGGCCTCTCTGGAAACCATCGTGAAGGACAAAACAGCAATCAACGTGCACAAGAGCCCTGAGGAAATCCAGGTCTACGTTGCCTGTGGCGATATCACTCATTCCAAGAAATAGTGAACAATGGATGCAGCGCGTTCAGATACTATAAATAGCGCTGCTTCCTGATCGAGTTGGGGGCTGTATGCCCCCATTTTTGTCATTTACCTATTCGTGGTAATCATTTAAAAAAAACTGGAAAGTGCATAGGACGTTTTCTTGAACATCAAATCCTGCGCTTCGGGCAATTCCAGATTAGCCTTGTTCGCCGTCGTGACAATACGCGTACGGTATTCTTTTTTATCCGATGCTTCCGATACACTTTGAGTGCTTGTACCTGCATCCGATATTCTGGAACTCATCCTTGAGTCCTTGCGCACAATGACACCCTTCCCTGCTTTTTCCTTTATTTGTACGTCCGCGACCAGCATATAAGTAACGTCCTGTACAAAAGCATTGGCAGCCGTCGTGCCGAGCGCACCCAGAACGCCCCCCACGGCACCACCGGCCCAAGTGTGGCTTTGATACGCCCCGACGGCCATACCGGCAGTTGCACCCGCACCGACATCGCCACGATAACCCTGCTTAAGTGCCACTTCAGCAGCCGTCGGGCTGGCTTTTTCCAAGGTCACCACAAAAATATTCATCTGGAATTGTGCTTCATCCGGATCATCGGTCAGGGTATAGCCATTAGCGTTACCAGCAAAAGATTCCCGCACAGCACGTGACATTGCATTGCGGTCAAACTCCAGCACCCCGCTGCGGATGTTGACATACAGCGTGCGGTGATTGCGTTTGACCGCATCTACAAACACAGCTGAACTGATCTTGGTCTGCACATCAAGGTTGCGCTTGGCAACGGACGTACCCACTGCTGCACAACCACCCAGCGTTAAAATAATCCCTGCTGCAATCGCAACACGTGTCCATCGCATATCGACTATCACTATAAATTCCTTCACAAAAAAATTGATTAAAAAGTTGGGGTTAATATCTGTAGTAAATACTGGGATATGGGTAGTACCGCCCGTAGTAATGATGGTAGTAACTGCAATCGCGATACTCGACCCATGAATAGCGCAACATGTCGTGGCAGGTATAGCCCGCACGCCAATGGTCACCGGTATATTCGAGCGGCTTGATGTGATTCTTGGATGCTTCTTTTATATAGGCATCCACTTTCGCCGGCTCTTCGGCAAAGAATGGTTTTTCCATCACCTCTTTGTTTAACTGACTTTGCATCCGCTCCCTTTCTGCATCATCAGCCTTGTCAGCCCAAGCCTGGGTAATCGCGAAAAACAGTAATAGTCCACACGATAAATTCATCCATACTCGCATTGCATTTTCCTTTCCATACATTAAATCCCGTTAATAAATCGCGATCGATCACTGCTGTTTCGACCCTGTCTATTTCCTTGTTGATCAAAAACTCATTCGGCAGCCCGCTGTCACACCCCAACTAGGATCACCCCCCGTTGTGCCGGCATTCACGCCCACTGTCAGCAGACTGCTGTTCGTCAGTCGATGATCGATATCCGCGTTCACCCGCGCCCAATTCTGGCGCACGGACTGCCCCGCTACTGAAAAGCTGTAGAGGCCGGTAACCTCGACATTGGCACCTGTACTGGATTCAAAACGATGTATCGCCTCAGCTGAAAGCCTGAGATCGGTGGTAGCTGATAATGGCGCCTTGCCTGTCAGGCCGACACGCAAATCGTTACTGCTTGATGGGTCACTGCTGTATGCCACAGGAAAGCTGCCACCCGTTTCGGCATAAGCACCCATTTTGATCTGCGACCAGGCATAAGCAGTGTAGGGTGAGAGCGTGAACCTGCCCAATCGGGCCATGTCCAGCCAATCCAGGCGTAGCCTCACTGCTGTACTGGTGGCTGTGGTATTGCCGATGGAGGTGTCTATCGTTGCGCCGTTCTGATAGTTGCGCTTGATATTGGCATCAAAACGGCCATAGTAGCCGGTAAGGCTGGCCTCAATACCGTGATTAAAAATGTGATCGATTTCGGCAATCAGATACTGCCCATCATATTTGGCACGCCCATCCTGATCCAGGCTTTGTTGAGTCCATGCCTGCCCCACTCCAAAACCCACTCGTGTTGCAGCAAAGTCCTTACATACACCGGCCTCCGCCAGTTGCATGTCACTTCGACTACTATCTAGGTGGGCAGCATCCGCTGTGGCCCAGGCGCAAGAACCATTTTCAGAGCGAGCAAGACCTGAATCCAGCAATGTACGGTGATGTGCGCCGTTTAGCGACAATCCCGGCAAGCTCGCCCCAATCTGTGCAATCGCATTACTGGTATTCGACACGCTTTGGTTGAACTGCCGGACGACAATGAATCCGCCGGTGTTGGGTACGGGGGCTGTACCCGGTGTGGGTGTGGGTATAAATCCGGAAGAAACAACAGCTGTTGGAATACGTGCGATCCAGGCCTCCGCATGTCCATTTGCAGCACCGTTACCGACGATTACGCTACCATCCAGATTCGATCCGGTCGCTTGTACCAGCGTAAGGCCAATAGGTAAAGTAACCTTGGCCGCTGCCATCCAGTCGGCTACTGACTGCATGCCCGTGGATTGGGACCAGCGGAAGGCTGTTCTCCCGTAAACATTCGTGGCATCGGAATATCCGACCACTATGCTGCCATTTCCCGAGACCGCCATCGCATAGCTGTTGCTATTTGCATTGGTGCCTAACGTCCCAAGATCCACCATGCCCGCACCGGTCCAGCGGAATGCATGTGAAGCGGCATTGTTGGCGGTATCAGCATTTCCTACCACCACGCTACCGTCATTGGACATGGCTGTCGTAAAGCTATTGGAACCGCCGAGTGTACCCAGATCAGCAATACCCCCGCTGGTCCAGCGAACAGCACGAAAAGTCGCCGTAATGGCGGCCACGCCTCCCACGCTGGCGCCGGCAACGATTGCTGTAGGGCTATTGGCAACAGCCGATGCTGACGTGTCCGCCACGCCGGCCACCGTACTGCCGTCCCTCGATATGGCGTAGGCATGACTATTTGCACCGCCTAGCGTACCCAGGTCGACCATACCGGCACTGGTCCAGCGGAATGCGTGCGAACCACCGTTGCCAGCCTTGGTAACTGACGAAGACCCGATCACTACGCTTCCATCATCAGAAGTAGCCACGGCTTGGCTATTTCCACCGCCATCCTTCACCAAAGTGCCGAGATCAATCATCCCGGCACTGGTCCATCGAAATGCATGAGAAGCCAGGTCGTCCGCAATATCAGAATTTCCAACTACCGTATTTCCGTCACTGGAGACACCGTTGGCCGCACTATTCTTGCCACCGAGCGTGCCTAAATCAACCATGCCCGCACTGGTCCAGCGAAACCCGTGATAAACCAGGTCGGTGTTAGGCACAACCAAATCGGGAATCACACCGGCGCTGCCTACCACCACACTGCCATCACTGGAAATGCCGCCTGCAAAAGCAGCATTTCCGCCGAGCGTACCCAAATCGATAGTGCCGGTACTGCTCCAACGGAAGACGCGAAATGCATTCGCACCCACAATTCCAGCGCTACCGTCGCTGGAGACCATTCCACCATAAGTATTGGGACCTAGCAGGGTATAAGCTGGATCATCCGCCTGTGCCGATGCCGAAAAAATACCGGCTAGCGCCAAGGCCAATGGCAGACAACGACATGCTGGTTTTTGACTCGCAAAGAAATTGGTTTTTGACATGCTTGTTTTAACCTTTTGATAAAGAATTGTTCATGGCGACCACCCCAAGCAAGAGGGGTAAAACGTAACGAATTTGGGGTTGTCGACGACGTAGCCGTAGCTGGCAAGTG
>JAZKBM010000013.1:0-94197 GCA_040388645.1 Pseudomonadota bacterium | reverse complement strand
AGCGCTTGCATGGCATGCAAGAGGTCAGCGGTTCGATCCCGCTTACCTCCACCAGAAAAGTGGAGCCGAATGCACAAAGTTGGTATAGCGACGGTCTGGGCAGGTCTCTTGATGAGCGTGCTCGGTTTGATTTTTGGCGCCATGGATCTGGTGAAATACGGTGAAGCCAGTATCTGGATAGCCATGGTACCCGCAGGTTTTGCTTTGTTGCTGTTGGGTACGGCAGTAACGCAGTTTTCAAAAAAATAGAAAATTGCTCGTTTGAGTTGTACACAGGTCCCCATCGTCTAGAGGCCTAGGACACCGCCCTTTCACGGCGATAACACGAGTTCGAATCTCGTTGGGGACGCCAGTCTTGACGGGCTGCAGTGATGCAGCCCGTTTGTTTTCCGCTACTTCGGTATCGGAAAATTGGAGTGGTAGTTCAGTTGGTTAGAATACCGGCCTGTCACGCCGGGGGTCGCGGGTTCGAGTCCCGTCCACTCCGCCAACCATAAAAACCGCAGTGCCTTCATGGGGGCTGCGGTTTTTTATCGTCTGCTTTATTTACCAGTGGAGTAATTACAAGGGTACGTGTCCGTACAGAACGCCTGACCTTATCCAGTTAATATTTTTTCACTGTCTCACCTGTTTGATAAAAAGATGCGGTATTCACAGGCGTGTTTCAGGTTAAATTATTTATACGATCGGATAAAGATATGGATGCCACTCAGAGCAAAAAAGACGATGCAATCACGCTACTTAAAGAGGATCATAAAAAGGTAAAAGAATTATTTAAGGAATTTGAAAAACTGGAAAAAAATCCGGCTAGCAAAAATAAAAAAAGTACTCTCGTAAAGGAAATATGCGAGGAGCTTACTATCCATGCGCAAGTGGAAGAAGAAATTTTCTACCCGGCGGTGAGGGATGCTATTGAAGATCAAGATATGATGGATGAAGCAGAGGTCGAACACGCGGGAGCCAAGCAGTTGATTTCTCAACTCGAAAAAATGACGCCTGAAGAAGATCTATATGATGCCAAAGTGACTGTGCTGTCTGAGTATATTGATCATCATGTCAAGGAAGAGGAAGGTGAAATGTTTCCGTTGATCAAAAAATCCAAATTGGATATGACGAAATTAGGGACCGAGATAAGAAAGCGCAAAGATGCACTTAAACTGGAAATAAAAAAATCTGCAGATTCAGGTAACAAATCAACTCACACCAAAAAATCGGGCGCCACGTCTAAATAACGATTAGAGTATGGAAAAATACAAGGAGCCCGAATAGGGCTCCTTATTCATTTCTACGTTGACGTATGTAAAGCAATTTAGTTGGTGGAATGTTTTTGGCGTAACGCGTTGCAAAAATTAATCAGCGCATTGGTCGAGCTGTCATGTTCACTGGCTAAACCGGGGTTGACCAGATCCTTCTCAATGGCACCTGCCAGCTGTTTACCCAATTCCACGCCCCACTGATCGAACGAATTCACATCCCAGATCATGCCTTGTACGAATACCTTGTGCTCATACAGTGCAATCAGCGCGCCCAGCGTATGCGGGTCGAGTTTGCGGTAAAGCAGGGTATTGCTGGGACGGTTGCCGGGAAATACCTTGTGCGGCAGCAGCGCTTTGATTTCGGCACTGTCCAGACCCGCTGCGGTGAGTTCGGCACGTACTTCGGCGCGCGTTTTCCCCAGCATCAACGCTTTGCTCTGGGCGAAACAGTTGGATAGCAATACCTGGTGTTGCTGGCCGATCGGATTATGTGATTCGGCCGCCGCCAGGAAATCTGCCGGAATCAAGCGGGTACCCTGATGAATGAGCTGGTAGAACGCATGCTGGCCGTTGGTGCCGGGCTCGCCCCAGACGATGGCACCTGTGGCATAGCGTACGGGTTTGCCGCTGCGGGTGACGCTTTTCCCATTGCTCTCCATATCAAGTTGCTGGAGATAGGCGGGAAAGCGCGCAAGGTATTGATCGTAAGGCAGGACTGCGTGGCTTTGCGCATCCCAGAAATTGTTGTACCAGATACCCAGCAGCGCCATGATGACCGGCATGTTTTGCGCCAGCGGCGCAGTACGGAAATGCTGATCCATGGCGAATGCACCATCAAGCAGTTTGGTGAAGTTATCCATTCCGATCATTAATGCAACCGACAATCCGACTGCCGACCATACCGAATAGCGTCCTCCCACCCAGTCCCAGAAACCGAACATGTGGGCGGTATCAATACCAAATTCACGAACCTTTTCGGTATGCGTCGACACGGCGACGAAGTGTTGGGCGACAGCGGCCTCATCTTTCAATGCAGCGAGCAGCCAGCTTCGCGCAGCGTGTGCATTGAGCAGCGTTTCCGGTGTCCCAAAAGATTTCGAGGCGACAATAAACAGCGTGGTTTCCGGGTCAAGGTGGCGCAGGGTTTCGCTAATATGCGTGGGGTCCACATTGGAAACGAAATGCGGTGTGAGGCCTTTTTGCCAGTAGGGTGTCAGCGCCTGAGTGACCATCACCGGACCCAGGTCGGAGCCACCGATGCCGATATTCACGATGTCGGTAATGCGTTTTCCGGTGTGGCCACGCCATTTTCCGCTGCGTACTGCCTGGGTGAATTTTTTCATGCGCGCCAACACTTTGCGCACATCCGGCATGACATCTTCGCCAGCCGTAAATACTGGCTGCTCCGCGCGGTTGCGAAGTGCGGTATGAAGTACCGCGCGATGTTCGGTCAGATTGATTTCAACGCCGTCGAACATGGCCTCAATGGCTGTTTGCAGCGGACTGTTTCGCGCCAGTTTGATCAACTGTGTCATGGTATCCGGCGTGATGCGGTTTTTCGAATAATCCAGCAGGATGCCGGCTGCATTCACCGAAAACCGTTCAAAGCGTTTTTTATCCTTGGCGAACAGTTCGCGCATGGATGTTTTGGCCAATACTTTGCGCTGAGTTTTCAGCGCCTGCCAAGCAGGGTTGAGGGTAGGGTCAGACTTCACCATGTAGTCGCTCCAGCCAGTTGAATTAGGGTTCGTTATACACCAGGATAATGCCAGCCAATGGCGGTACGGTCAGGGGCATGGATGCCGGGTATCCCATCCATGGCGTCGCGTCTGCCCGCAGACCTCCGCCGTTGCCTGTATTGCTGCCGCTGTAGTAGCTTGAATCACTGTTGAATATTTCCGAATATGAGCCTGCATGAGGTACGCCAATCTGATAATTGGTGTGTGGTACAGGGGTAAAGTTCAACACAATAATGACGTAGGATCCGTCGCTGGCATAGCGTACATAGCTCAATACGGATTGTTCTGCATCGTGGCAATCGATCCAGGCGAATCCGGCTGCCGAGAAATCCAGCTGATGCAATGCCGGGATGTCACGATACAGCCGGTTGATGTCTTGCACCAGCTTCTGGACACCATCGTGCCAGTGACTTTGAAATAGCCCCCAATCCAGTTCACGGCCAGAATTCCACTCGCGTTCCTGCGCAAACTCGTTGCCCATGAAGTTGAGTTTTTTGCCGGGCGTGGTCATCTGGTAGGTGTATAGCAGGCGTAGGCTGGCAAATTTTTGCCAGGTGTCGCCCGGCATTTTATTGATCAACGAGCCCTTGCCATGCACTACTTCATCGTGCGAGAACGGCAGCATGAAGTTCTCGGTATAGGCATATAGCTGACCAAAAGTAAGTTTTTCGTGATGATGTTTGCGATGCACCGGATCATGACGCATATAAGCCAGCGTATCGTTCATCCAGCCCATATCCCATTTCATCGAGAAACCCAGGCCACCCAGATACACGGGGCGTGACACCATCGGCCAGGAGGTGGATTCTTCCGCTAGTGTCAATGCACCGGGAAAGGCGTCGTGCACCATGATATTCAATTCGCGCAAAAATTCGATGGCCTCCAGGTTTTCGCGTCCGCCAAATTTGTTGGGCAGCCATTCTCCCGCTTTACGCGAATAATCAAGATACAGCATGGAGGCAACGGCATCCACACGCAAGCCGTCGAAATGGAATTCGGCCAGCCAGTAGTGGGCGCTGGAAAGCAGGAAGCTTTTTACTTCGTTGCGTCCGTAATTGAAAATATAGGTGCCCCAATCCTGATGAAAACCCAGCCGCGGGTCTTCATGTTCATACAGGGCGGTACCGTCAAAACGTGCCAGGGCAAAAGCATCCTGCGGAAAATGCGCCGGTACCCAATCCAGCAATACGCCGAGGCCGGCTTGATGGCAGGCGTCGATGAAATAGCGCAGGTCATCCGCACTGCCGTAACGGCAGGTCGGGGCAAAGTAGCCAGTGGTTTGATAACCCCAGGATTCATCCAGTGGATGTTCGCTGATCGGCATCAACTCGATATGGGTGTATTCCATATCGAGTACGTAGGAGAGGAGGTGCTCGGCCAGTTCGCGGTAAGTATAAAAGCGCCCGTCCGGGTGGCGACGCCAAGAACCGGCATGAATTTCGTATACATTCATTGGCGCATGCAGCCAATTGCGTGCGGCCCGGGTAGCCAACCATGCGGCGTCATTCCAGATATGGCTAGTGGCCGGTGTGACACGCGAGGCGGTAGCCGGACGCAATTCTGCGGATTGCGCATAAGGGTCGCTTTTCAATAGCAACTGGTCATTGTGGCGGTTGTGTATCTCATATTTGTAATGAGATCCTGCGATGATGCCGGGTATGAATAATTCCCATACTCCGGAGTCACCGTGCGCACGCATCGGGTGTGTACGGCCGTCCCAGTGGTTGAAATCCCCAACTATCGAGACGCGATCAGCATTGGGGGCCCACACAGCAAAGCGTACGCCAGCTACGTCGTCGACCCGACAAGACTGGCTTCCCAGCATTTGGTAGGCCTGGTAGAGGCGGCCTTCATTGAACAGGTATAGATCGTGCTCAGTGAGTTGAAGGGGAAATGCGTAAGGGTCGTATTCGACTACTTCTGCGTCCGGATATGTGTGACGGATATGATAAGGATGAACAGGATGGACTGTGCCATGCCATTCAAATACACCGCGGCTATCGACGCGTTGCAGGTCGACTTCGGCACCATTATCGAGCAAGGTCAGGGATACGGCATAAGGATTGAAAATGCGGATCAGCCAGCCCGTATCAAATTGGTGCAATCCGAGCAGATTGCACGGATTGAGGGCATATCCGCTGGTGAGTGCATCAAATTCGGGCCTGGTATGGGCGGTAATATGGGGTTTAATCATGCGTGGGTTGGAAGTTATGGACCGGTTTGTATCGGCGTGTATGAGTGTGAGCTATTATAGGCATGAGGGTGTCGTAATTAATTCAATTAATAAACAAAGCAAAAAAGGAGCCTGTCTTGCAAAAAGATTTTCCGCGCTTCGTTAGTCGCCTTACTAAAAATACTGTGGCGCTGATCCTTGCAGGCGGTCGTGGTTCCCGCCTGAAACAATTAACCGACTGGCGCGCCAAGCCCGCCGTACCATTTGGCGGCAAGTTTCGCATCATCGACTTCCCGCTATCCAATTGCCTCAATTCCGGTATTCGTCGTATCGGTGTACTGACCCAATACAAAGCACACTCGATGATCAAACACATCCAGCGAGGTTGGGGTTTTTTGCGCGGTGAATTCAACGAGTTCATTGAACTGCTTCCTGCCCAACAACGGATATCGGAACTGAACTGGTACAAGGGTACAGCCGATGCGGTATTTCAGAATATGGATATTGTACGGAATCACGAACCCGATTATGTGCTGATTCTGGCTGGTGATCACATCTATAAAATGGACTATGGGGAAATGCTGGCTTGCCATGTCAGCCATGCAGCCGATATGACGATGGCCTGTATCGAAGTGCCTATCGAAGAGGCGCATGCATTTGGTGTGATGACGGTGGACGACGACGCGCGCGTGGTAGATTTCACTGAAAAGCCGACGGAAAACCCGGCTACCGTTCCGGGCAATCCAAAACGGGTATTGGCGTCGATGGGCGTATACGTATTCAACGCCAGCTTCCTTTACGAACAGTTGATTCGTGATGCGGATGATCCCAATTCGGACCATGACTTCGGCCACAATATCATTCCCTATTTAATAGCACGCTATCGTGTCTATGCGCACAGTTTCAAGGACAGCTGCGTTGGCAGTCTGCCAGGTAAGGAACCCTATTGGCGTGACGTAGGGACTGTAGAAGCTTATTGGTCGGCCAATCTGGATCTGGCAAAAATCACGCCGGAACTGGATTTATATGACACGCACTGGCCTATCTGGACTTATCAGGAACAGCTGCCGCCAGCCAAGTTTGTATTTGATGAACAGGAAAGGCGCGGCATTGCCATGGATAGCACGGTCTCGGGAGGCTGCATTATCAGCGGTGCGACGGTACGGCGCTCAGTGTTGTTTTCCAATGTGCAAATCAATAGCTTCGCAGTGGTAGAGGACGCGGTTATTTTGCCTGACGTGGATATTGGCCGACATGCCTATTTACGGCGCTGCGTAATAGACAAGGGCTGCAAAATTCCCGAGCGGATGGTAGTGGGTGTAGATCGGGCGGAAGACGAACGGCGTTTTTATGTGACTGAAAATGGCATTACCCTGATTACACCAGACATGCTTGGCCAGTATCCGCATCAAATCCGCTAAGGGTATTTATTTTTTGAGTGATAATTTTTTCAGGGTTAACTGATGGCCACACGTTGTCTTGATCTTATCCTGTGCTGGCATTTTCACCAGCCGGATTACCGCGATTATGCTACCGGAGAGTACCGCCTGCCATGGACCTATCTGCACGCCATTAAGGATTATAGCGATATGGCAGGGCATCTCGAGGCGCACCCGAAAATGCGCGTGGCATGTAACTTTGTGCCAGTTTTGCTTGACCAGCTGGAGGACTACGCCAGTCAGTTCATGGAAAACACGCCGCGCGATCCGTTGCTGGCATTACTGATCGAACCCGATCTGGAACACATTACGCAGGCGCAGCGTGATCTGATTCTGGAGTATTGTTTTCGCTGCAATCATTTAACCATGGTGCGCCCTTACCCGGCTTATCAACAGCTGTCCGAATTGTTCCAGCTGGCAGAGCGACAGGGGAACAATGCACTGAACTATCTTTCAGGACAATATCTTGCCGATCTGGTGACCTGGTATCACTTGGTCTGGATGGGTGAGACGGTACGACGCAACTACCCATGGTTACTGGATATGTTGAAAAAGGGTCGTGGATTTACCCTGGCAGACCGCAGCAAAGTGTATCAACTGGTTGGTGAGGTGATTTCCGGTTTGATTCCACGTTACCGCAAGCTCGCTTCATCAGGCCAGGTGGAAATATCCAGTACACCTCATTACCACCCGATTGCGCCGGTACTGATGGATTTTGCCACGGCGCGCGAGGCCTGGCCGAAATGTGAATTGCCGATTGAACCGATTTATCCGGGTGGCGAGGAGCGTGTACGGCGCCATCTGGATTCAGCACTGGCCAGTCACAAGACGCGCTTCGGTGCGCCACCCCGGGGAATCTGGCCAGCGGAGGGGGGTATTTCCACGGCATTGCTTGGGGTGTTCGATGAAGCCGGGATGATGTGGAGCGCGAGCGGTGAAGCCGTGCTGGCCAATAGTCTGCATGCGGCTTCAATCCCCGATGCTGAGCTGCGCCAGCTGCGTTATCGCCCCTACCGCGTGGCTACGCACAAGACCCTGTGTTTCTTTCGCGACGACAAATTGTCCGACAAGATCGGCTTTGAATTTTCCAAGTGGCATGCCAATGATGCTGTCAGCCATTTTGTCGCAGAGTTGGAAACCATTTTGCAGCAGACGCCTGAACATGAGACCCCAGTCGTCAGCGTTATTCTGGATGGAGAAAATGCTTGGGAATATTATCCCTATAACGGTTATTTTTTCCTGGATGAACTTTACACAGCACTGGAAAATCATCCCGACATTCATCCTCACAGCTTTTCCAGCTATCTGGACGAGCGCGCCACCCATCCCCACCCCGCGCAACTGGGCGAGTTGCCGGGCCTGGTAGCGGGCAGTTGGGTATACGGCACCTTTTCGACCTGGATAGGCGAACCGGAAAAAAATCACGCATGGGATCTGCTGGCGCGCGCCAAGCAGCAATATGACCTGGTCATGGCCAGCGATACGCTGAATGATGAGGAAAAACAGGCTGCGGAAGCACAGCTATGCGACTGCGAGAGTTCCGACTGGTTCTGGTGGTTTGGCGGCTATAACCCGCGGCACAGCGTAGAGAGTTTTGATCGTCTGTATCGCGCCAATCTGGTTCAGCTTTACCACTTGCTCAAGCTGCCTGCACCGGAAGCATTGGACATACCTATCAGCCACGGCGGCGGTGAAGCGGAGGCGGGCGGAACCATGCGCAGGGTAACCTGATCCAGACGATACGACAATTTATTCAAGACAGCGGACACGCGAATCCATGAATCCCACCATATCACTGCTTTTTGGAGTCCATGCACACCAGCCGGTGGGTAATTTTACTGAAGTTCTCGATGACGCCCATCGCCGCTGTTACGGACCGTTTATCCGCACACTGTATCGCTATCCAAGATTCCGCTTCGCCGCACATTTTTCCGGCTGGCTGCTCGACTATATGCTGCGTGCTTACCCCGAGGATATGGCGTTGCTCAAGCATATGGTGACGCGTGGCCAACTGGAAATGGTGGGCGCTGGCGATACTGAGCCGGTGCTGGCGGTTATTCCTTATCGAGACCGAATCAGCCAGCTGCATGCTTTGTCAAAGCGGATCCATGCAGCTTTCGGTCAGCGTCCACACGGTGCCTGGCTCACCGAGAGAGTGTGGGAGGCAACTGTGGTGCCTGCATTGGCGGATGCGGGGATTGGATATGTCACGGTGGATGATTACCACTTTCTGTGTGCCGGACAGGATGCAGATAAGCTCGACGGTTTTTTTTCAACCGAAGAAGATGGACGTCGCCTGGATCTGTACCCTATTTCAGAAGCGTTGCGGTATCGATTGCCATTCTCGCCTGCGCATGAAGCTGTTGCCTATGTTGAATCGCTGGCCAAGACCCATGAAACAGCGGCGATTTATTTTGATGACATTGAAAAATTCGGCATCTGGCCGGAAACCTATGCCTGGGTATTTGAGCAAGGCTGGCTCACGCAATTTATCGAAGGTGTGCTGGCTTCGCCGATTATCCGCACCGAAACTTTCAGTGAACATCATGCACAGGCCAGGACACGCGGCGTCGTGTATTTGCCGACTACTTCGTATATTGAAATGAATGAATGGACGCTACCCGCGCAGGTGTCTGCCCGCTATGGGGAGATGATTGCTGCGAGCAAGGAGAGCGGGCGTTTTGAACAGGAAAAGGCATTTCTGCGCGGCGGCATCTGGAAAAACTTTTTCTCCGTGTATCCTGAATCAAACTGGATGCACAAGCGCATGCTCAGCCTGTCGCAACGTCTGCAATCATTGCCAGTCGATCAGGCAAACGCACGCATGCAGGAATTGTTGCATGAAGCCCAGGCCAACGATGCCTACTGGCACGGTCTGTTTGGCGGTCTGTACCTGCCGCATTTGCGTCGTGCCGTCTACAACGCCATCGTCGAACTCGAACAGTTGCTGGATATTGCCGCTCCGCGTCCGTCAGTGGTGCGCTTGGATGTGGATATGGATGGGAACGACGAGTTATTCCTTCACAATGCCGGCCTGCAGGCAGTCGTGCGACTGGATGGCAGTGCCAGTGTGATTGAACTGGATGCTTACCATCTGCATCACAATTTTGGCGATACGCTGCGTCGTCAGCCAGAACATTACCACCATAAAACCCTGGTCAATGATGAGGGAGCCGTGCATCAGGGTGAGGGTATCAGCTCGCCACACGACCGCGTCAGTTTCAAACACATCGTGACACAGGACGACCTGACCTACGATCAGACCGGTCGTAGTCTGTTCCGGGATACGTTACAGGCCGATGGGGGCGTAGTTGGACTGGATTACGTGCTGCAGCAAGGCACAGGCGATATACTTGAGTTTGTCGCTGAGACCAGCGCAGGTGCACTACACAAACGTATTGCCTTGCTGAAGGAACAACTTGAAGTGATTTACACGTTTCCGCAGGGTTTGCAGGGGCAGTTCATTACGGAAATCAATCTGGCGATGCCCAGTTGTGATGGACCGGCAGGTCGCTTTGTATTCGGAGATCAGATTGTCGGTGGATTCGGCCAGCCCCAGGTCATAGAGGCGATGGATCACATCAGACTGGAAGATGAAGTGTTGGGAGGCAGTATTGCACTGAATGCGAACCAGCCTGTCAGATTGGCTTCGCATCCTCTGTTTACGGTATCGCAATCCGAAGCCGGATTTGAGAAAATCATGCAGGCAGTGACGCTGCAACTGGACTGGCAACTTCCGACAGGTGAAAATCAGCTGAAGCTAAATCTGATCATCAAGCCTGTTTGATTACCCTATAACCGGAGTCGTGAATGCTTAAAAAAACAATTGAAAAAAACAAGGTGGTGTACCTGACCTACAGTATTGTTGACCAGAATGGGGCGGTGTTTGAACAGTACGATGTACCCATCGGTTATGTGCATGGCGCAAATAGCGGATTGTTTGAGAAAATCGAAGTGACATTGGGAGGGCATGAGGTTGGCGAGCGCGTGGAAGTCATACTGCCGCCTGCCGATGGTTTCGGACGGCATCAGCCGGAGCTGACTTATACGGATAGTATTGATAACGTTCCTCCTCAGTTCCGCCACGTTGGCGCTGCCGTCAGTTTTGAAAATGATAGCGGCGAGAGCAAGGAATTCCGCGTGACCAAAATAGAGGACGGCAAACTCACCGTGGATGGAAACCATCCACTGGCCGGGCAAACCGTGCGTTTCATTGTCAATATTGTGGATATACGCGATGCAACGGCGGATGAAATTGCCAATGGCCGGCCGGAAGACGCCAGCGCCCCCCGACTGCATTAAGGACAAAGTAGGTGCACAGTGATTATTGAGCCACAGTGAAATGGGTTCGTTCAACTCATCGTGACTACAAAATGCCCATCCGCGGGATGATAGCTTCGAATATGAATATTATTCCGGACAGTCGGAAGTTACTGAAGGGACTTTGCCGATGAGTTTCAGAAAGCTGCCCAACGGGCCGAGTACGCCCATGGCCTCCATGCGCGGGCCAGAGAATTTGAGGCGGCCGAATAACATGGCTTTCATCGGGCCGTAGTCACCCGCACCCATTTCAACCCAGCGCCGGGTTGTTGCGTGCATCAGATAGTCTACCGAAGAGTCGGGTTTTGCGGTTTCCAGTTTGCCGCCGTAAATGCATTTGGCCTTGCCATCCTTGTCGGCAATGCGTATTTCCACTGGGGGACTGCTTTCACAGTCGGTGCGATACATCTGGATGACTTTGTAGCCCTGGTCATGATCATTTTTGATCCATTTTCCGGCTAGGCCGGTGGTCAGGCTGGCGTCCTTGTTCCATGCTTCACAAGTTTGTGCCGCCCATTCTGCTGACATCAATACCTGTGCTGCATATACTTGGCCTGCAAGCATGGACAAACCGAAACCGGTTAGGGTAACGAGGCGCTTGAATCCAGCATGCATGTGTCATTCCCCGAAGTTTAAAATCATTTGAATCCATCGTGTCAGACAGGCACCGAAGGCAAAAATTTACCTGCTTCAATCCCGGCTGTCAATTTGATCCGGGCCGCCATATCTGGCCGACAATTACGGTATTTTGCAAGTCACGGTTACCTTGACTAGTTAGACCGATATTGTACCGGTCGGGTTCAAATGACTGTGTGCAAAAAACCATACGGCGATGTTCCATTGGTATGGTCATATCCTGCCTCAGCTGGAGGCGAGCACCTTGTCAAAGGCGTCAGAAAACAGTTTCAATCCATCGGTCTGCAAGGCGTCACCCACGACATTCAGATCAATGCCAATTTTTTCCAGCGCGATATACTCGGCCTCGGCGGCAGTTATGTCATCATTCAGCGTCGGCTCGACACGGCCGTGATCGCGAAACGCCGCAAGGGTGGCATCAGGGACGGTGTTGATGGTTTCGGTACCGATCAGGGCTTCCAGATATTTTACGTCGGAATAGGCCGGGTTTTTGGTACCGGTGCTTGCCCACAACAGATACTGGGGTCGGGCACCCGCCTGTGCCAGTTCCGCAAACATGGCACCATGAAAAATATCCAGGTAACGTTGATATGCGAGTTTGGCGGTCACCACTGCAGCACGCCCGCTCAGGGCTTGCGCTGCATCGCTGTCAATCGAGGCAAGGCGTTGATCCACCAGCGTATCCACGCGTGATAAAAACAGGCTGGCAACCGCTTTCACGCTACGCACATCATTACCCTGTGCCAGGCGTTGTTTGAGGCCGCGAATGTATGCCTCAAACACACGCACCGTCTGGCGTAACGAAAACAGTAGCGTGATATTAATGCTGACACCTGCGCTAATCAGTTGTTCAAACGCGATCAGGCCAGCTGCTGTGCCAGGTATCTTGATCAACAGGTTGGGGCGGTTTACTGCGGCGCGCAGTCGTTGAGCGGCAGCAATCGTGGCAGCGCTGTCGTGTGCCAGTTGCGGGGAGACTTCCAGGCTGACATAGCCGTCGTCACCCTGGGTACGTTGAAACGTGGGAAAAAGCAGATCGCAGGCCGCCTGGATGTCGGGAATGACCAGCGCCTCATAGCGTTTTTCTGCATCCGCTTCACTGCTTTTAAGACGCGATAGATCATCATGATAGTAGGGGCTGTCGGCCAGTGCTTTCTGGAATATGCTGGGGTTGGAGGTCACACCGGAAATGCCGTCATTGTCGATGAGTTGTTGCAATCCGCCTTCACGCAGCAAGGTGCGCGAGAGATTGTCCAGCCAGATAGACTGACCTGATTGATTGAGTTTGTGCAGTGGGTTCATGGCCTGATTCTCCAAAGAATTGGAATGCTCTTCGACTCAATATAGCCTGTGGTATTTACTTTGGTGTGACTGCAGGTTGGGCAGCAGGTTGCATGGATTCCTCCACCAGCCGGATGCGCGCTGCTATGGCCGCCAGTGTGGTCGGGTCACCGCCTTGTTTTGCCTGTAAACCCAGATAGGTCAGGAGTGGACGCCGCCAGCCTTGCTTCGAAGCGGTATCAATGGCTGCCTGCAAAGTGGTTGTGTCGAATTGCCCGCGCCTGATCATGATTCCGCTGGCGACAAGGCGGGAAACGGGATCCTCAATAGCGGCGATGCTGCGATTGATGCTGACCTGCGACTGGCCTTCACTCGCGATCAGCGAGACATACTGCGCAGGCAGCAAGTGGGCATCAATGCCTTTCCAGTCACCGCTGATAAAACGTGCATAAGCATGGTCAGCCGGGGTGGTGTTGATCGCTGCGAGTTCGGTATAGCCAGTGCATGGCGAAAAATCCAGGGCGGCTACATGCAGGCCGCAGCGCAGCAGTTCGATATGCCCGACGGCCGCCACCTCACCGGTTGCGGCAACCGCGCTACGCGCTTGATGGAAGCTGGTCTCGGCCAGTCTGACGTCACCTGCGAGGTAGTGTTGCGTATATCGTTCGGCCGCAGATTGCGCATCATATTGCCAGTCGGGCGCAGACTGGCCGGCACAGGCACTGAGCAAGCCGCTCAAAATCAGGATAAAAATGATTTTCATGGCAGTTTCACCGTGCCGGGTTTGGAGGAGGGCAGGATGCGGTTGATTTTGGTGATGAGCTGATTGGCTTTACTCACCGCCTCATCCACTTGTCCGCGTAGCTGCACCAGATCATTGGTGCCGTCTTTAAGATTGGCAGTCAGGCCGTTGACGTTGACCAGAATGGCGTCCAGTTTGGTCACGCTCGTGTGCAGGTCGTCCAGCATGGCCTTGATCTGCGCCAGCGACTGGTCAGCTTTATCGGCCATGCCCCCCTGGGAGAATGCCCAGGTGTCCAGTTTGCTCGATATGGTATCCAGCTTGGCCGTTAGCCTTTGAACATTGGCGAGTGAGTCCATCAGCACCTGGGCATTTTTTTCGCTACCCAGTAAACCCTGGGCAATGCCGTATTTTCCAGACATCTGCGTGGTAATGGTTTTGACGTTGACCAGCGCCGTATCAATTTCGCCATTCTTGCGGGTGATGTAAGCCAGATTTTTACTGACGCCGCCGAGTTGATCAAGGATGCCATTGACTTTGGCAACGAGTGCCGGTACATCCAGTGGCGGGTTGAGTAAGAGCGGCACACTTGCGTTGCTAACGAGCTGAGGGTCGTCCAGGCTTGAGGTATCAAGCCGTATCACAGCGGCACCCACCAGTGGCTTATCCAGTGTGAATTGACTGGTGTTACGTATCCAGCGGTGCTCGCGTTCGGGTACGGTGATCGCCACCATCGCCAGACCGCGATCGCTGAGCGACACTTCGGTTACCCTGCCCACTGCAATGCCGCGATAGACGATGGGTGTGCCTGGCGCGATGCCGGTCGCATCGGCGGAGATGAGGGTGAAATTGGCTTCGCGTTCAAAGGTGCCACGCGAATACAGGAGATAGAGCAACGCAGCCGCGCTCACAATGGAAAAAATGACCAGGAACAGGCCGGTTTTGAATTGTATGGATGTATTCATATCGAGCCCGGATACAAGGGTTTATTCCAATCGTAATCGAGTATCTGATAGTCGGGAAGTCTATCAGCCAACTTGTCCAGCATGGCGGACATTAAGTGCGGGTAGGGCGCATCCGGCAGCAGTTCGGCAGGCCTGTCTATGACCAACAAGGGCCGTGCAAGCATGATGGCACGCACTGTTTTGACAGCAAAGCGCTGCGTGGAGGTCAGGTCTTCATCGCGTTTCAGGGCGATATCAGCATGGCCGCATTGATCCAGGAGTTGCTGAGCTTCAGCGCTGGCTTGCGCCCATGTATGGTTGAGGTGAAATTGCTTGATCAGCGCAATGTTTTCCAGCGCGGTCAAATTCACCCGCAATGGCAAATCCGGTGACACCAGCGCACAAGCATTGCCCTGCTCACCCAGCAGTGTTGCCAGTTGGGTGGCGCGTGCGGCCTCGTTGGCGCACCAATTTACATGTATTTGAAAGCTAATGATGCAACCTCGATCAGAACGATGGCAAAGAATACCCGCATCATGCCCTTGAGTACGGCTACCGGAACCAGAAACAGGCGCTTGGGAATTTCCAGTCCGGTTTTGATCGGAATCAGCGTCACGCTTAATCCGAACAGCATGGTCTTGAGTACCAGCCAGCCCAGCAACGGTAAGGTCAATAACTGGCCGATGGCCCGCGCATAGGCAGGAAAATTAGCCGGTTCCAGACCATACATCACGAAAAAGGCGACGCCGAATGCGGTCAGCACCGACAGACCGGTGAGTGCAAGTACCGACAGCACGCCGCCCACCACACGTGGCATGAATTCATAACGGACCGGATCAATATGCGCATGCTCGAATGATGCAAGTTCATTGTTGACATGCATCAGCGCGATCTCGGTATTGATTGCCGCTCCGGAACGCAGGGCAACAAACAACACCGATAGAAAGGGTAGCAATTCCATCACCAGAAAACCGACAATCAGGCCGGGCACATACTCCGATAATCCGAAATTTCTGGCGACTGTCACCATGATCTGGATAATCACGCTGCTGATGACCAGCGAATAGGCAATGTATATGGGCAGTGCCTGAACAGCCGTAAAGTAAATCTGTTTGACAATAATCCAGCGCGTGGCGCTATCGTAAGTCCGCGGATTGAGTGTCACCACCAGCAATTTCCAGGCAAAAACAGCCAGCCCGGCAGCGGAATACAGGCGGGTGATTGCGGCATTGCCGATGGCTTCGATCCAGGTGACCAGCATGTTCATTGTCTAGAATGATTATTGAGCAGAGAAAGTATGTGGTGCAAGGTTACCATGCGCAAGTACACCGGGATGAGGTTAGAATGTTCTAAACAGGAGAGCATGAAGATGAAAATCAGACAGGCAAAATGGCTATTGCTGGTCAGCACGCTATTTACCTCGCTGGCATTTGCGGCATCCAGCGGTGTACTGATCAAGAACGAAACACTCTATGCGAAACCCGCAGTGCGTAGCGCAGCGGTTGGCAAGGTGATGCGCGGGACACCTGTGACCGTAGTAACGCGCCAGGGTGGCTGGGTGGAAGTGACCAGCGGACGCACACGCGGCTGGGTGCGCATGTTCTCGGTACGTAGCAGCGCCGGTGGGGGCAGTAATGCAGCATCTGAACTGGCCGGTCTGGCACAGGCCGGACAGCGCCGCCCCGGCAATATTGTCGCGACAGCAGGTGTGCGAGGACTCAACGAAGAAGACCTCAAGACGGCCAGATACAGTGCGCGAGGCATTCAGGAACTCGCTTCCTACGCGGTTTCTGCGGGGACAGCGCGTCAATTTGCTGGCAAGGCCGGCCTTGTGAGTCAACACGTCACATTGTTGCCGGATCCCTCCGCATCTAACGACACCAGCAGTAAAAATTCCTGGGAGGTGCAGTAATGAAAAAATCCATTTTGATTATTGCGGTTGGTGCCCTGTTCGCCAGCAGTGTTGTGCAGGCCGCCAATTGGCAGGATATGTTGAAAGATGAACTGATCAAGCAGGTTGCGCCCCAACAGGCCGAACCCAAACAATCTGAGACCAAACAAACAAGCCCGGCAGATGCTGGTGCACAAGACAACACGGTCACGACAGTCCTGGGCGCATTCTCGAAAACCTCCACCGAGGACGAAATTCGTATCGGCCGTCAGATTGCCGGCGATTTGCTGGGGGCCGCACCGCTGGTGCCGGATCCCAAGCTGCAGCGTTATGTCAATGAGGTGGGGCGCTGGGTTGCGTTGCAAAGCGATCGCCCGGATCTGCCCTGGCATTTCGGGGTGATCGATACAGCCGACATCAATGCTTTTGCCGCTCCTGGCGGGTATGTGTTCGTCACCAAAGGCCTGTATCAAAAGCTCAACAGCGAAGCTGAGCTGGCCGGTGTGCTTGCGCACGAAATCAGTCACGTGGTGCACCGTGACCACCTTAAAATTCTGCAAAAAACCCAGTTGCTCAACCTTGGCGCGGAATATCTCGGCAAACAGACCAAGGACCAGGCGTCTGTGCAGAAACTGATTGGTAGCGGTGCCGAAATCGTGGCGCGCGGACTGGATAAAAATGCCGAGTTTGCAGCTGACCGTATGGGCGTCGTGCTGGCTGCCCGTGCTGGGTATGATCCCTACGGCTTGCCTGCCGTACTCGAAGAGATCGGGCATAGCTCACCGAACGATAATCGCGTTGCATTACTGTTCAAAACCCATCCTGCGCCTGCTGAGCGCTTATCCAGGCTCGGTAATGCAATCGGCACTCATTTTGATGGCCTCGCCGCTGGCAAGGAACTCAAAGACCGGTTCTACCGGATTCGTTAACTAGTCTGGATGCAGTTCGCCAAGCTTAAACGAGCCTTTCCGCGCATCGTAGTTAGCCTGCTGATTACCTTGTTGCTGGTGCTCGCCATCCAGGGTAGCGTGCGGCTCGGCTTTCTCGATCGTCTTGAAGCCTGGGCCTACGATACCCGTCTCCTGCTCACCATGCCGCACACGGTTGATCCGCGTGTGGTGATTGTGAACATCGATGAGAAAAGCCTGAAACAGATCGGACGCTGGCCGTGGGGACGCGACAAACTGGCTGAGCTGACGACACGTTTGTTCGAGCACTATAGTGTCGCTGCGGTGGGGTACGACGTGGTGTTCGCCGAACCGGATACCAGTTCGGGTTTGCCCGCGCTGGAAAAACTTTCCGCGACACGATTCAAGCATGACCAGAGTTTTGCTCATGCGCTCGAAAATGCCCGCCCCCTGCTGGATTATGATGGCCGCTTTGCAGCATCGCTGCATTCCGGCCCGACCGTGCTTGGCTACTATTTCACACCGTATCCGGGGACGTCGGGCGTACTGCCAAAACCGGCATTTGCGCCGGGCGCAATGGCAGGGCAGGACAAGAGCTTCATCAATAATCAGGGGTATGGCGGTAATCTGTCTGCCTTGCAGGCAAACGCGGCGGGCGCCGGCTTTTTCAACATGCTGGCGGATTTCGATGGCGTCACTCGACGCATGCTGATGTTGCAGAAATACCAGGGTGCGGATTATGCAGCGCTATCGCTGGCAACCCTGCTGACCGCGTTTGGCTCACCGCTGAGTTATGAGCGCGTCGCCGATGCCGGTTCGCACTACACCCATCTGGCATTGGTTGCCGATGGCTTGCGTGTGCCGGTGGACAGTCAGGCGGCAGTATATGTGCCGTATCGTGCTTACCCAGGCTATCGTTATTATTCCGCGGCTGACATATTGGCGCAGCGCATCCCGGCCGGTGAGCTGGAAAATGCCATTGTGCTGGTGGGCACCACCGCGCCCGGCCTGCTCGATCTGCGCGTCACGCCGGTGGCACGCAGTTACCCCGGTGTGGAAATCCATGCCAACCTCATTTCCGGCATTCTGGATGACACCATCCGTTATACGCCGGGCTATGCGCGGGATCTGACCATGGCGATACTGAGTGTGCTGGGTGTATTGCTGGCGTTGATATTGCCGCGTCTGACCCCGTTACGCGGCGCGATCTTGTCGCTGATACTGGCCGGACTGATGGTGGCCGGTAATTACTGGGCATGGCAGCACAGGCTGGTATTGCCGCTGGCTGCACCGCTGGTACTGATACTGGGCCTGATGCTGCTCAATATGGCGTGGGGGTTTTTCTCCGAAACCCGTGCCAGACGCCAGATTACCGGCCTGTTTGGCCAATACGTGCCCCCCGACCTGGTGGAAGAAATGAGCCAGGATCCGTCGCGCTTCAATATGCATTCCGAAAGCAAGGAACTTTCCATCCTGTTCTCGGATGTACGCGGTTTTACCACCATTTCCGAGACGCTTGCGCCGCAACAGCTATCTGATTTACTGAACGAGTTCCTGGGCGCCATGACCCAGGTGATTCATCAGCGTATGGGGACCATCGATAAATACATGGGTGACTGCATCATGGCATTCTGGGGCGCGCCCATGGATAACCCCAATCATGCCCGCGATGCAGTATTGGCGGGAATGGAAATGCAGGCTGCATTGACCGAGCTGAATAAAACCTTTGCCGCCAAAGGCTGGCCGGAACTGCACGTGGGGGTCGGTATCAATACCGGCCGGGTCAGTGTGGGTAATATGGGCTCCAAATTTCGTATCGCGTATACCGTCATGGGTGATGTGGTTAATCTCGCATCGCGACTTGAAGGGATTACCAAATTCTATGCGGCGCCGGTAGCGGTGGGGGAAAGCACGCGCGCAGCCCTGCCCGACATGGTGTTCATCGAGCTCGATCTGGTGCGCGTAAAAGGCAAGGAGCAGCCGGTCGCCATTTTCCAGCCACTGGGGCCGCAGGACCAGGTCGATGCTGCCAGTCTCGCTGCCGCGCAAGCTTTCGCCAGTGCGCTTGCCGTCTATCGTGCCCAACGCTGGGATGAGGCTGAAACCATGCTGAATGCGCTGCAGGCGGCATCGCTCTCGCCCTCCAAACTGTACGCGCTGTATCTGGAACGCATCGGCCATCTACGTGACAATCCACCCGGCCCGGACTGGGATGGCGTATGGATTTACGAGTCGAAATGAAGGGCAGGGTGCTTTGAAAGTCACCATACTCGGTTGCAGTGGCGGCATCGGCGGGGGACGGCATACCACTTCCCTGCTGGTGGATGACGACATCCTGATCGATGCCGGCAGCGGCGTGACGAAATTGTCACTACAGCAGCTTGCCGCCATCGATCATGTTTTTATCACGCATACGCATCTGGATCATATTCTGGCCCTGCCGCTGATGCTCGATTCGGTGGGAGCGATGCGGGACCGGCCAGTGACGGTATATGCGCTCGATAGTGTGATCGAAATCCTGCGCCAGGATATTTTCAACTGGCGCATCTGGCCGGACTTTACCGAAGTGCCGGAGGAGCGGCCGTATTTGCGTTACGAAGCTGTCGATGTCTATGAGGCAACCCGTTTAGGTAAGCGTAGCATTACCCCGTTGCCGGCCAGTCATACTGTTCCTGCAGTGGGCTATCAACTCGACAGTGGCAGGGCCAGCCTGGTATTCAGTGGCGATACCGGACCTAATCCTGCGCTATGGGATTGGGTGAACCGCATTGAAAATCTGCGAACTGTCATTATCGAAACTGCCTTTCCGCAGGATGAGCATGGCGTTGCTGTCGCCTCCAAGCATCTTTCTCCAGACTTGCTTGCAGTAGAGTTAGCGCAACTCAAGCGGCACGCAAACATTTACATTACACATCTCAAACCGGGGCGCGAACAGGTCATCATGGGAGAAATTGCCAAGTGCTCCACGCCTCATCAACAGCCGGGTATGTTGGAAGAGGGTGCCGTCTTCCGGTTGTAAACCTGGCTGGTTGATTTATTGCTTGTGATCCGTAAACAAGTATCTTATTATTTAGACTATGTCTCGCTCATGGAATAAATTTACGTTGTTATTGCTGCTTGCAATGCTGCAAGGCATTGCGCCGTTGCTGCACGCCCATGTGCTTGAATTTTCCATGCCTAACAAGATCCACATTGATGGTATGGAAGTAGATGTCTCGCATCACCAGCAGGAAGATGGCGTACACCAACTCAAGTTGCATGTGGACGAGTCAACAGCCATTGGCATGGAGAGTGCCTACAAGAACGATAAGCGGGATTTGGTGATTAACGCCTTTGTACCTGCCATGACCTCCACTGCATTTACGCTGCCCCTTGCTACAGCCCCACCTTTATTCGCATATCTGGCAGCCATCGCACCGCACCCTTCCGGTTTTCATTTCCTTCCCCCGCCTCACGCGCCGCCCGGCGTCCATCTCAGCTGATCCGATTCAGGGCATTTTTCGCCCTGCATGCTTGTATTCGTAATTGATTCGGTGCGCCTGCGCGCGTCGTATTGCTTCATCAAAGGACAAACATGAAATTCCAATATTTGGCGGCCAGCCTGTGTCTGGCATCTGCGCTGACGGCGCATGCTGCAAACGATATCGTCATGAGCGCAGCACAACTGCAAACCCTGGGCGTTCGCACTGTGTCTGTCGATACCGCAACCAATACGCAAGGCGCATCTTATCCTGCCACGGTGAGTGTACCCGCTGGCCAAATGCGCGTGGTGGCTGCGCCCATGATGGGGCTGGTCAGCCGTGTGCTGGTTGCCAGCAACGATACCGTCAAGGCCGGACAACCCTTGGCGCAGCTTGCCAGTCCGGGTCTGGCTGAAGCCCAGCGCAATCTGGTGCAGGCATCTGTTCAAGCGCAACTGGCGCGGCAAAATCTGAAACGCGACGATCAATTGCTGGCTGACGGCATTATTTCCGCTGCACGCCAGCAAGCAACGCAGGCAGCCTATCGGGGCGCCAATGCCATGCTGCTCGAACAACGCCAGTCGCTGCGGATGCTGGGGGTGCCGGAAAGCCTGGTTCAACAGATGGAAGCCGGACGCGCGACCAGCGCAGAAATCACTTTGGTGGCGCCGATTTCGGGTGTGGTACTGGAAGTATCCGCCACCCCCGGTCAACGTGTAGATGCGGCAACAGCGCTATTCAAGGTGGCGAAACTCGACCCGTTATGGCTGGAAATCAGTGTTCCAGCCAGAGATGCCGCAGTCATTCGGCCGGGTGAGGTTGTCACACTCAGCGGCAGAAATGCCACGGGACGAGTGCTGTCGGTGGCACGTGCCGCATCGCCGGGCCAGACGGTAAGCGTACGCGCCGAAGTGCACGGCGATCTGAATGGGCTGATAGCGGGTCAGGCCGTGGAGGCACGTATTGCGCAGGCCGCAGCAAGTGGCTGGCAGGTCCCTGCAGCCGCGCTGGCCATGCAGCAAGGCAAATCCTATGTGTTCGTGCGCAGCACCCAGGGTTTCACGCCGGTGGCAGTCAGGGTGCTTGGGCAAAGCAGCGATACTGCACGTGTGGATGGCGCACTCAAGCACGGCGCGCAAGTGGCGGTGCAGGGTGTCGCACAAATCAAGGCGGTGTGGATGGGTATAGGCGGGGAAGGCGGAGAATGAGATGCTGAATAAACTCGTCGAATTTTCGCTGACCCAGCGTCTGCTGGTGGCAGTACTCACGTTGCTGTTGATCGGGGCAGGCGCCGTGGCGTTCAAGAACCTGCCGATCGACGCTTTTCCCGATGTCTCCACCACCCAGGTGAAGCTGATCATGAAGGCACCCGGCATGACGCCGGAAGAGGTGGAAGCACGCATTGTTGCACCCATCGAAACGGAAATGCTGGGGATACCAAAGCAGCACATGTTGCGTTCCATTTCCAAGTACGCGCTGGCGGATATCACCATCGATTTCGAGGATGGCACTGACATTTACTGGGCGCGCCAGCAGGTGGCGGAGCGTCTTGGCAATGTCCAGGCCAGCTTGCCGGTCGGGACGACGGGCGGTCTGGCACCGATCACCACACCGTTGGGCGAGATGTACATGTTCACCGTGGAAGGCGGCAATCTCTCGCTCGCCGAGCGACGCTCGTTGCTGGATTGGGTGATACGTCCGCAACTGCGCACCCTGCCCGGTGTGGCCGATGTGAATACCCTGGGCGGCCTGGTACGTACTTTTGAGGTGGCGCCGGACAACGCCCAACTCGCCGCGCGTGGCGTGCGTTTGTCCGATCTGCAACAGGCGCTGGAGATGAACAACCGAAACGATGGCGCCGGACGCTTGAGGGCGGGTGAAGAAGTACTGGTGGTCAGAGTGGAAGGCGCCATCAAGACGCTGGATGATGTACGAAATATCGTTGTCACGAACCGCGACGGGATTCCGGTACGTGTCGGTGATGTGGCTAGTGTGCACATCGGCAGCCTGACCCGTTATGGCGCGGTAACCAAGGACGGCAAGGGCGAAGCAGCGGAAGGTCTGGTGCTGGGTCTGCGTGGCGCTAATGCACAACAGGTCGTGCAGGGAGTACGGGCGAAGCTGGCCGAGATCGAAAAAACCCTGCCTGCCGGTGTCAAGGTACAGGTATTTTATGATCGCGGTAGTCTGGTTGAGCGTGCCATCTCCACGGTATCCGATGCGCTTGGCGAAGCCATTATCCTGGTGGTGATACTGCTGGTACTGTTCCTCGGCAACCTCAGGGCCGCCGTGGTTGTGGCCATGGTGCTGCCGTTGGCGGCACTGGCTACCTTCATCCTCATGCGCCAGTTCGGCATGTCAGCCAATCTGATGAGTCTGGGGGGGTTGTCCATCGCCATCGGCATGCTGGTGGATGCTGCCGTGGTGGTGGTGGAAAACATCGTCACGCATCTGGCCCATGACAAGGGCGCGTCAAGGCTACCCAAGCTGCATGTGATCTATCGCGCCGTGCGTGAAGTGGTAACGCCGGTGGCCTCGGGAATTTTCATCATCATTATTGTGTTTTTCCCGCTGCTTACTCTGCAGGGCCTGGAAGGAAAACTGTTTGTACCGGTGGCCCTGACCATCGTGTTTGCGCTGTCCGCATCGCTGCTACTGTCACTTACCGTGATTCCGGTACTGGCATCCTGGCTACTCAAGCAGGGCGCTCACCAGGATCCCTGGCTGGTGCGTAAAGCCATGGCGATATACCGGCCGAGTCTGGACTGGTCACTGGCGCATTCCAGAATCGTCATTGGCGTGGCACTGGTGGCACTGCTGGCAACGGTGGGCGTCTACACACTGATCGGCAAGACTTTCATGCCGGTGATGGACGAGGGCGACCTTATTCTGCAGATGCAGAAACTCCCTTCCATCAGCCTGGAGCAGACCGTGGACACCGACCTGCGTGTGGAACGGGCGATCATGGCGCGCGTGCCGGAGGTGACAGGGATTGTGGCGCGCTCCGGTTCGGATGAACTGGGTCTGGATCCGATGGGGCTTAACGAGACCGATACATTCCTGGTTCTGAAACCACGCAATCAATGGCGCAAGCCGGACAAGGAGTGGCTCACTGATCAGATACGCAAGGTCATGCAGGATTTCCCCGGCATCAACATCGCGTTTACCCAGCCGATCGAGATGCGCGTTTCTGAGATGCTGACCGGCGTGCGGGGTGACCTTGCCGTGAAAATCTTTGGTCCGGATCTCACCACGCTGAATCACCTGGCTGGGGAGGTTGAGGGTGTATTGAAAACCATCCCCGGTGCGCAAGATGTTGTCACCACCAAGAATGAAGGCGTGCAATTCCTGCAAATCAAGGTGGATCGCCTGGCAGCGGGACGTTTCGGTCTCAATGCCGACGATATTCAAAATGATCTGCGCATCCAGCTCGAAGGCAAAGAGCTGGGTATTGTGCTGGAGGGTATACGTCGTACGCCGTTGATATTGCGTGGAGCAGAAAATGTGCGCGCCTCGCCGGCACTGTTCGAGTCGTTGCGGTTGACCTTGCCGAATGGCAGCAGCATTCCGTTGAGTGACGTGGCACAGCTTCGTCATACCGACGGGCCGGTCAAGGTGGATCGTGAAAACGGCGCACGTTTCGTGGTCGTACAGGCCAACGTGCGCGGCCGTGATCTGGTGGGGTTTGTGGATGATGCCAGACAGGCAGTGGCTGCCAAGGTCAAGCTGCCAAGCGGTTACACCACGATGTGGGGCGGCCAGTTCGAGAACCAGCAGCGCGCTGCCAAACGGCTGGGCATCGTCGTGCCGGTCGCGCTGGGGGCGATTTTCCTGTTGCTGTTCGCCACCTTCCGATCGGTGCGGCAGGCATTGCTGGTGTTGACCAACGTGCCGTTCGCGCTGATTGGCGGCGTGTTCGCGTTGTGGATTTCCGGGCAATACATGTCGGTCCCGGCGTCGGTGGGTTTTATCGCCCTGCTGGGGATTGCCGTGTTGAACGGCGTGGTGCTGGTGACTTATTTCAATCAACTGCTCGATGAGGGTATGGCGCTGAATGATGTGGTGGTGGAGGGCGCGCGGCGGCGTCTGCGTCCGGTACTGATGACGGCGATGATTGCCGCTTTCGGCCTGGTTCCCTTGCTGTTTGCCAGCGGGCCGGGATCGGAAATCCAGAAGCCACTCGCCATTGTCGTCATCGGCGGCCTGGTCACTTCCACACTGCTGACCCTGGTGCTGCTGCCCATCCTTTATCGGCGCTTTGGTGTGGCGCGCACGGAGAAACTCGCATGAATAATACCCATATTCAACTCACCCTGATTTTGCCCGTCGCCCTGGAAGAAGCCGTGCTCGATACCCTGCTGGAACACCCCGAGTGGGTCAGCGGTTTTACCAGCATGGAAGTCAGCGGCCACGGCCAATCGCAAATGATGACGACCGCGGCTGAAGCGGTACGCGGGCGCGCCCGGCGTGTTCGCGTTGATGCCGTGATGGCGCGTGACGAAGCGACGCAGCTGCTGGAATTATTGAAAACCAACTGGCCGCATCCGGAAGTGGTGTACTGGATGGTCGATGTGCCAGCGTTCGGGAGATTCGTATGAAATCATCTTTACTGGCGGCACTGATCGCAATGCTGTCCATGCCTGCAGTGGCGCAGACGTATCAGAATTTTCCTGATCTGCCGCCCATAGCCGAAGTCAGAAAGGCACTGGAAAACACGCCCATGGTTCGTGCCGCACGTACCAGCATCGGTGTAGCATCGGCCGAACGCGATTATCTGCGCGATGGCAGTTATGAAACCAATGTGCGCGTCGATACTGCACAACGCCGTGTGAATGCTGCACCTACCGGGCAGTTTTTCGAGTGGAGCGTGGGGCTGGAACGCAGCCTGCGCCTGCCGGGAAAATCCCGCATAGACGGCGAACTGGGCGATCAGGGTATGACGCAGGCGCATGTTATTTATGGCGATGCGCTGCATGAATCCGGGCGCATGTTGCTCAAATCATGGTTTGTCTGGTTGCGTGAATTCAATCAGGAAAAACAGTGGCAGACCGAGGTGGGCTTGCTGAGCGACCAGCTTGGCGTGGTGAAAAAACGCATCAAGGCGGGCGATGCGGCGCGGCTGGAGCAATTGCAGGCCCAGGCCGCATTATCGCAAGCCGAGGCACAGCTGGCGCAGTCGCATATGCGGGTCACCATCGCTGCCAATGAACTGACACAGCGTTATCCCTCCATTCCGCTACCTGCCGCGCCCGAATTGCCGGAACCCGTACCGGTTAGCCAGGGGCTGGATTACTGGATGCAGCTTGTGCTGGCGGACAATCATGAATTGTCGCTGGCGCGCGGCGAGACCGAACATAGCCGCCTGCTGCTGTCACGCAGTGAGGCAGATCGCATACCTGATCCTGCCATCGGCATTCGGTATGGTTCCGAACGCGGGGGCGAAGAGCGGCTGATCGGCGTGAATCTGGTAATTCCCTTGCCGGGAGCGGGACGCACCGCAAGCCAGGCAAAGGCGCTGGCCAGCAGCGAAGTCGCGGCAGAGCGCGAAGCCGGGGTGCTGACCAAAATCAGGACAGAGACCACCAGTAGCTGGCTCACAACCCAATCAGCCTATCAGGCCTGGCAGTCCGCGCAGCAGGCGGCAGCGGCCATGCGCAAAAACGCCAATTTGATCGCCCGTGCCTATAGTCTGGGTGAAAGCGGTTTGTCGGATGTGCTGACAGCGCGCCGCCTGATGCAGGAAGCGCAACTTGCCGAGATTACCGCGCGTCTGGATGCGGCTGAAGCCCGTTACCGGTTATTGCTTGATACGCACACTTTGTGGCCCATCGATGCCGATGCGGATAACGCCACGCCGGCGCAGCACTGATGGTGACTATTCAGCCAGCAGGTTTTTTAATTGATACAGCGTTTCCAGCGCGGCCTTCGGGCTGAGGCTGTCCGGTTCCAGCGTTGCCAGCTGTGCTAGCACCGGGTGGGGTGCGGCTTCCGTCGTCGGCACAGCAAACAGATCGGGCTGCAGGTCGTTACGTGTGGCGCCTTGTTCCAGCGTCACCAGGTGCCTGCGCGCAGCCTGGATCACACTATTAGGCACACCGGCCAGCGCGGCCACCTGCAGGCCATAGCTCTGGCTGGCCGGGCCGTCTTTCACACTATGCAGAAACACAATGCGGTCCTTGTGTTCCACGGCTTCGACATGCACGTTGGCGATCTGGCGCCATTCCAGCGGCAGGCGGGTAAGCTCGAAATAATGCGTGGCGAACAGCGTATGCGCACGGGTTTTTTCCGCCAACTGGCGTGCCACTGCCCAGGCCAGTGCGAGGCCGTCAAAGGTAGAGGTGCCACGCCCAATTTCATCGAGCAGCACCAGGCTGTTGTCGGTCGCGTTGTGCAGGATATGCGCGGTCTCGGTCATTTCCACCATGAAGGTGGAACGCCCCCCGGCCAGATCATCGGAACTGCCGATACGGGTAAAAATCTGGTCGATCGGGCCGATGCGCGCGCTTTCTGCCGGCACCAAACTGCCGCAACAGGCCAGTAGCACGATCAACGCTGTCTGGCGCATGTAAGTGGATTTGCCGCCCATATTGGGGCCGGTAATCAGCAGCATCTGGCGTGTGCGCGACAGCAGCGTGTCGTTGGGGATGAAATCGTCGATGCGCGACTCCACCACCGGGTGACGCCCGCCGCAAATTTCGACCACCGCCTCGTCGGTGAATTGCGGTACGCAGTAGCCCAGCGTCTGGGCGCGTTCCGCCAGCGTGCACAACACATCCAGATCGGCCAGCGCGGTCGCCAGAATTTGCAGTGCTGACAGGCCGGGAAGCAGCGCCTGCAGCAAGGCTTCGTAGAGCAGCTTTTCCCGCGCCAGCGCACGTTCGGAGGCCGACAGCGCCTTGTCCTCGAAAGCTTTCAGTTCCGGCGTGATATAGCGTTCGGCATTTTTCAGGGTCTGGCGGCGACGGTAATCGTCTGGCACCTTATCGCTTTGTGCGCGGCTCACCTCGATATAGAAACCGTGCACCTTGTTGTACTCGACCTTGAGATTGGCGATACCGCTGCGTTCACGTTCGCGCGCTTCCAGGGCGATCAGAAACTCGCCGCTGTGGGTTTGCAGGCCGCGCAGTTCGTCCAGATCGGCATCGTAGCCGTCGGCAATCACGCCGCCTTCACGGATGATGCTGGCTGGTTCCGGACGGATGGCGCGGGCGAGAAGTTCGTGCATTGCGTGTTGAGGCGTACAGGCACTCGCGGCGGCGGCCAGCAATGGGCTGTCCCATTGCGCCAATTGGGTACCGATTTCCGGCAGCAGGGCGAGCGTATCGCGCAGGCCGGACAAATCGCGCGGCCGCGCGCTGGCCAGCGCGATGCGCCCGCCGATGCGCTCGATATCCACACAGCCTTGCAGCACGCGGTGCAGCTTGTCGCGCGCGCCGGATTGTACCAGCAAGCTGCTGATCGCATCCTGGCGCTGGCGCAGCACGTCACGATCACGCAGCGGATGATGCAGCCAGTGGCGCAGCCGCCGCGTACCCATGCTGGTCACGCATGTATTGAGTAAGGAGAGCAGCGTGGGGCTGGCTTCGCCGCGCAGGGTTTCGGAGATTTCCAGATTGCGGCGGGTAGCGGCATCCATCAGCACAAATTCGCTCAGGCGTTCCACTGCCAACCCGTTGATATGCGGTAACAGGCCGCGCTGGGTGGCCTGTGCGTATTGCAGCAAGGCGCCAGCGGCGGCAATCGCTGCGGGCATCTGCGTGCACCCGAAGGCCTGCAGGTCATGCGTACCGAATTGCCGGGTGAGCAATTCGGCCGCGCGTTCATGATCAAACTGCCAGGCGGGCAGGGCGCGCAACGCCGGGTAAGCCGTCAATGCAGCATGGGAAAACCCTTCCGCCACCAGCAGTTCGGCGGGACGGATGCGTTCCAGCTCGGCGGCAAGTTGCGCAGCGGGGATTTCAGTCACGCGCAGGCTGCCGCTGGATAAATTCAGCCAGGCCAGTCCCAGGGTATCCTGCCCGGCGCATATGGATAGCAACAGGCTGTCGCGATGGTCGTCGAGCAGTGCGGCGTCAGTCAGCGTGCCGGGGGTGACAATGCGCGCCACGCGGCGTTCCACCGGGCCTTTGCTGGTCGCCGGGTCGCCCACTTGCTCGCAAATGGCGACCGATAGCCCCAGTTTCACCAGACGCGCCAAGTATTGCTCGGCTGCGTGGTAGGGCACCCCGGCCATTTTGATCGGTGTACCCGCCGATGCGCCGCGCGAGGTCAGGGTAATCCCCAGCAATTGCGAAGCGCGCGCGGCATCTTCATAAAACAGCTCGTAAAAGTCACCCATGCGGTAAAACAGCAACATATCGGGGTGTTCGGCCTTGATGCGCAGGTATTGCTGCATCATCGGGGTGTGGGCGGCGGGTGCATTCATGGTTATATTTTACCGTGCCGGCGGCATGTTCCTAATAGTGTTTGCAACTTAATGCCACGTCGGCTAGTCTGTATCAGTGTGTACTGATAAATGGAGGTAACCATGCAACCTGATCTGCAAATGAACAGCCAGTCCGCTCAACTGGCACTGGCGCAAAACAAAGTCCTGCGCAATACCTACATGATGTTGAGCCTGACCATGATCCCGACGGTGATCGGCGCGTGGATGGGCATGAGCCTGAATTTTTCCTTTATGGCAGTGCATCCTGTGCTGTCCATGGTTGGCATGCTGGCCGTCATGTTCGGCATGTTCTACGGTATCCAGAAAAATCGCAACAATAGCCTGGGCGTGATTCTGCTGCTCGGGGTGACCTTCCTGTTCGGCTTGATGCTGGGCCCGATCCTGCAGGCGGCACTGCACCTAAGTAATGGCGCGCAGCTGATCGGCATGGCGGCGGGCGGCACGGGCGTGATTTTCTTCACCCTTGCCGGTATTGCCACGGTGACCAAGAAAGACTTCAGCTTCATGGGCAAGTTTTTGTTCGTGGGCCTGGTGATGCTGGTAATCGCCTCACTGGCGAATGTTTTCTTTCACATACCGGCCGCATCGCTGGCGATTTCGGCCATCGCCATCATGATTTTTTCCGGTTATATCCTGTATGACGTGAGCCGGATCGTGAATGGCGGCGAGACCAACTACGTGATGGCGTCATTGGCGCTTTACCTGGATATTTACAACATCTTCGTCAACCTGCTGAACTTGCTGATGGCATTTTCCGGCAACCGCAACTGACCGGCCTGGATCAGCAAAAAAGGCGCACTTCGGTGCGCCTTTTTTTATGGGTAGCTATTTCGGGGCTGGAAACACTACAACTTGGATACACCCATTATCATGTTAAATTCAGGCCGCCATCTGCTAATAATATTTCACCAGTAAGGTAGCTGGAATCAATAAGCATTTTGGCAATATCTGCAATATCTTCCGGTTTTGCGCCTCGTTGCATAGGTGCTTGCTCGCGCCAAATATCACGTGCCCAATCCCATTCTGCTGTCATCGGTGTGTCAACGAGTCCTGGCGCAATGGCATTGACTCTAATTGCTGGCCCCAGATTAAGAGCAAGCAGTTTTGTCATATGATTTAAAGCCGCCTTACTCACTGCATACGGAATAGAAGCCCCTTTCGGCCTTACGCCCGCATGTGATGTGATATTTAGAATACAACTCGGTATTTCTGGTCTTGAGCTATTTCTTAAAGCTGATTCAGCTTCTGCAACAAGAACCCATGGGGCAATTACATTTACGTCATATAGCTTGCGCCAGATTTCTGGCGTTGCTCTATTTAGCTCGCCATGAGGAATAACCTCGCTCATTGCAGCATTATTCACTATGACATCAAGCCGCCCATGCTGAGACAGAACAGATTGGATTAAACGACGAGCTTCCTTTTCTTTGGCAAGATCAGCTTTTGTGTAACTGGCATTACCAAGCGCCTTAGCAAGCTCCAGGCCTTTTTCCTGTGAGGATCGTGAATGTAGGGCAACAGTGTACCCATCCTCGGAAAGGCGCTTAGCTATTGCTGCGCCAATACCGTCTGTAGATCCTGTGATTAGGGCAACACGCCCATTATTGATATTCATTGATTATCTCGTTACTAGCGTTTTGACTTGGTCGACAACGTAGAACTAACCGGCGATGCACGGCCTCATCGCGGTTACTAAGAAATGGCTGCACATACCAACAAAAGGACAGCAATCCAATAAAGCGCAAAAGGAAATATTGTTATTTGAGACTAACATCATCTTGGCGAGACCGAGATATTGGATTTCGTGCCGGGGTTGACGCAGTTACAGAAATTCGGAGGTTCACCCCGACTGGTGCCACCATCAATGGACCTTCCGGTGGTACCAGTCGGGGCGGCGATGGCTACTTTCCCAGCGGCACGACAGCGTTCTTCGCAGTTCACAATTTCTTGTTGTGATGATTGTCGGACCAATGCGTAAAGGATTATACCGGCTAGCACGAACACGATAGTTATCAGCACGAGATCTTTCCTGGGCATAGGGACACGGCTCAAGAGGCAAGAGCTAACTGACGGCGTTTTAGCGCCGTCCAGCAACCTGAGGGAGCGAAGTTGAGCACCGGGTTAGAGCGCAATGCGGCTAGTGGGTTTAGGAATGGTTTATCCATGCGAAGAATCCGACTATGAGAACGATCGTTAAGGTTGCACCAAATAAACTCACTAGGGGCTGGCTGGTATCGTCAATCTTTGGCTTGCAACGCCCGAACGTAATGATTGCGATATAAAACCTCCCAAGATGAAAGGCCACGACTTCGGATAGAAAATAAAAAACGACTTCAAGCATCTTAGGTTGCGCTCTAACGTGGCAATTCGGGGTCGCCGCCGGCTTGGCGGCCGACTTCCCTCTGGAGCGGCAGGTTATTAGAGGGCAGCCAAGTCATTCGCTAAATCCTACAGACAACAGACACATACTCTTCTGCGAACTTGATCACGTCGAGGGTCGCCTTCCATTCCAATCCGTTGGAGCGAGCCCCGTACAGATATATTGTTGGATTTATGTATGGCTGACGCTCATCAGTCTCGCCCACATCAAAGCGAATCTTCTTGGCGTGGATAATCTTGTTGCACGCTTCACGAAGCATAAGCGGTATTTCTGTGGTTTCGCCGTCTTTTGTTTCAGCAAGGATTCCGCAGGGACCCGCAACTAGTTCAAAGACTCCACTTTCGCGATCATCCACAACGCGAGCGGTCACCGCTGCCGATAGCAAAATACGGGTGATCTCGTCATCTTCAAATTGTTGAAGGTGGTCGATCGCCTCCCAGCGCTCGCCGTTTCCCTTACGCAGTTTTGCGAATGAGGGACTCGCCAGAAAGTTGGCGAGCAGGCGGTGAAGTTCAAGAGCCGCATGTTCTGTATTTGGGCGGCAGCCCTCCTTAAAGGCACCTTCTTGAGGGGATGTGAACTCAACCACCGGGTTCACCCTCCAACGTTTCTAAGCTGTGCGGTGCAAACGAAACGCAGCGTAGTTTGCGTCCGAGCGAGCGCATTGTTAGGCGCGACCCTCATCAATTGCCTCCTTGTGCTGAAGCAATAAATTGGCTGCCACTAAAGCATTGTCTTTATTTGGCGTAAGCCCCATAGATTCTGACTCAATATTACAGAGAAACTCTGCTATTGCTGCTGCTGGTTTATTGTTTTCAACATGTCCAAGTACGCTTGTTATATAAGAACGATATTCAGCACGTGCGTAAGGTTCGCCTTTGACGCCAATTGGATCCCATACGTAGTACAGCACCTCGTCTACGCGTTTTTCGAGTTCATTTTGTGCGAATCGCTCCATATTCTTTATACGCTTAACGTTCAGCCTGCACGCCGCTTATGCGCGTCCGTGTTGAACGTTTTGTTGGGCATGGAGTTCCTTTAGAACAGCTAGTTTCCTGTCCCAAAACGGCTTATCTAAAAACTTGTGTCCTATCCTATTGGCGTTCTTAGCATTAATTGCCATTACCCAAATGACAGATACTATCTCGAAATAGGGAATGACGTTGTACTCTGCCTCACTGATCGGTCGCACTTGCTGGTATCCGTCCATGAATGCGCCCACAAGGGCATGTTTCAACTTATAGGAATGTATGGAGGAGGAGAATTTTCCGATCTCAAATGCTCTGAATCCATATCCGCACTGGTCGAAATCAAATAGGGTGATTTGTTTGTCGTGACTAATATGGAAATTTCTAGGATTAATGTCTCCTGTGCAGATGCCGTAAACGCCGGCTTCCTTTTGAAGCCCAGGCAAAAGCGCATGAAGTTCGTTTTGACGTTCGCCAAGAAATGCTAAACCATCAGGATCTATAAACGGTTCTATAGCCGCTATCGATTCATCAAGAAGATACGGAACATCGAGTGCGTCCCGAGTGTGAGTTGTTTCGAACGTTTCCGCGAGGCCATGAACATTGGCCACGGCTCGACCAAGCTTTGTGCATTCGTCGATAGTAATCGCGTCTGCTGGTGCGTGTCCCTCCGCGTAGTAAAACAAAGCCGCCATCCGTTCGCCTTCCGGGCTCTCGATTCGGAGCGCTAGTTCACGTGTAATCGTTTGCACTGGGCCCGCCACCGGGGCGCTTCTGTCGTTTAGGTAGGATAACAATTCAAGCTCAAATAGCGCTTCTTCTGGAGATCGCCAGTCGTTCCTGTATATCCGGAGAATGTATTTTCTGCCCCCACATTCAATAAGGTAATTGTCGTGCAAACCGAGTACATAGAATTTGCAATGTACGGGGGCGCGCAGTTCGTAATTTGCGGCAACCAGATAACCAACTGATTCAGCCGAGAGCTGAGAGTAGATGTACTCTTGATCGTGCGCCATGGGTTTAGGCCCAACGTAAAATTAAGGGGCGCGCTTTAGCGCGTCCCTCTTGAATGCAGGGTTAGCCCCATACACCCTCTGCCACATGAACAACCCTTCCGCCAACGAAAACCTCCATCTCGCTATCCGAATTTCTTGCTCGTAGTGCCAAAGTAGAAGGTCTTCCCATTTCGTAACCCTGACCAACCATAACCTCTAGATTCGAGGCGCCAAACGTCCGATGGCGAAAGAGATACGCCGCAAGAGAACCGTTACTGCTCCCAGTGGCCGCATCTTCTATGATTCCGTAGAAATCGGCAAACACTCGAACACTCAGGTTTTGGCTTGTTTCATAACTTTCTCGGCTGTATACCAATATGACTTTGGCCCATGCATCTTTGACCAAAGCGAAATATTCGTCCTTGTTGATTTTGGCTTGTTTGATAGCAGCCAAACTTACTAACGGCACAATGAGTGTTGGGAAGCCTGTTGAGACCTCTTCGATCGGAGATTGCGTGTCGATGTCGGTCGCAGCAATACCCAATACGCGCGCCACGATGTCGGCTTCTAACGTTTTTCCGAATTTGGGAGGCATTTGCTGCATCCATAATTGGGTTTCCTGTGTTGAGGCTTCCGAAAACGTGACTGGTATTTTTCCGATGCGGAGATTAAGCGTAACTTCGTTTGCTGCCGTCAGCCGCAATTTCTCGCGGATGATGTAAGCTGTTCCAAGCGTTGGATGACCAGCGAACTCCACTTCTGCATTAGGCGTAAAAATGCGGACATCATACCCACCATCTTTCGGTTGTCGCGATGTGATGAACGTTGTTTCCGAAAAGTTTATTTCCTTGGCGATCTGCTGCATCTCTTGATCTGACAAAGACTCACAGTCGATAAAGGTCGCCAGTGGGTTCCCTCCATATTTCCTGCTTGTAAACACATCAGTGATGAAAAATTTAGGCTTGCTCATTGTGATCGCTCGTATTTGTTGGGGCTAATAGTTATTAACCGGACGTACCCGTCCGGACGTTTTTTAATAATACGGACGCCCATAATGCCATCCCAATTATTTGATATGCAATATAATTTTTAATTTTCTGTCCGTATATTCATTCAACAGTGATGACGAAGCTGATGGCGTAATGGGTGGAATATCATTAATGAAGCTTCCGACAGAGAGCTTGCATTGGGTTGCTGCCAAATGTCGAAAGGCGTGCCATGGTCGACTGCACCGGGCTGGTTTGAAGCGATTCCCATCCTGCAGCAATGGACACCGTGGATGGCGCTACCGGCCGCATATAAAAATATATTGAAAAAATATTCCCGGCATGTCGATTTGGCTGGCCGCCGTTCGTCGTATTGTCAGAGCGTCTTGCCGACAGTCTATGCTGATAGGCAGCACGCCGATCTCAACCACGACAGGAGAGCCGCCATGCGTTTCATGATCATGATTAAAGCCAACGCCGAGAGTGAAGCCGGTGTCATGCCGAGCGAACAATTATTATCCGAGATGGGTAAATTCAACGAAGAACTGGTGAAAGCCGGGGTGATGCTGGCGGGGGAAGGGCTGCACCCGAGCAGTAAAGGTGCGCGTGTTAAGTTTTCCGGCAGCCAGCGCCGCGTTATCGACGGCCCATTCACGGAATCCAAGGAGCTGATTGCCGGCTTCTGGCTATGGCAGGTGAAATCGCTGGCTGAAGCCATCGAATGGGTGAAACGCTGCCCCAACCCGTTTGATGGCGAATCCGAAATCGAAATCCGTCAGGTATTCGAGGCCGATGATTTTGGTGCAGAATTTACACCGGAGCTGCGCGCTCAGGAAGAAAAATTGCGTGCTGAAATCGCATCGCAACATCCTTAACATTTACAACAAGGAGTACTGATCATGTCCACCATCCAACCCATCCCTGAAGGTTTTCACCGCGTTACGCCACACCTGGTATGCGCAGGCGCGGCTGAGGCCATTGATTTTTACAAGCGCGCATTCAATGCGGTGGAAATAATGCGTCTGCCAGGCAATGCCGGCAAACTCATGCACGCCCAGATCCGTATCGGGGATTCCAATATCATGCTGGTTGATGAAATGCCGGAGTGTGATGCGCGCGGACCGGCCTCGCTCAAGGGCACGCCGGTCACGCTGCATATGTACGTTGAAGATGCCGATGCAACGTTCGCGCAAGCCGTTGCTGCCGGTGCCACGGTTAAAATGCCGCTTGCCGACATGTTCTGGGGCGACCGTTACGGGGTGTTGATCGATCCGTTCGGCCACCAGTGGTCGATCGCCGCGCATACCCGCGACGTCAAGCCAGACGAGATGCAGCAGGCCATGAAGGCGATGATGGGCTGACAGCGTATCAAACCGGAATCCCCCGAATATTTGCCATGAACCACATCCGGCGAATTACCCGGTTTGTACAAATGCGTGAACGGCACGAGAAGACACACCCGTGACCAAGCTGACTGTAAGTTAATATTGCCCAACCTGTCGCTGAAGGAGCCACCCTATGATTGACACCCCAAGCATCACCCATAGCCCGGCCCGGCTTGCTGCGGTGATTCACCTCAATATTCCACGTACAGAAATGATGCAGGCCTTCGGTCCGGCGGTCGATGAGCTGTTGACGGTGCTGTCCGCACAGAACATTACTCCCAATGGATCAGCGTTTGCCCACCACCTGACCATGAGTCCGGATCGATTTGATTTCGAACTGGGCTTCTTTGTCGACACCTTGCCAACCGCGGCAGGGCGAGTGCGGCCCGGTGAATTGCGCGCTGCCAAAGTGGCGCGCACGGTCTACCATGGTGCCTATGAAGGACTGCCTGCTGCCTGGGGTGAATTCATGGCCTGGATCGAAGCCAATGGCCATCAATCCGGTGCCGATTTGTGGGAATGGTATGTTGCGGGACCGCATACCAGCACAGATCCGGCCAACTGGCGTACCGAGCTCAATCGGCCGGTGCTGGACTAGTTCCGCATTCACCCTATTTTGTTACTGACAGGAGGCGCCATGTCCTTTTTGCTTTTGATCATTGAACCACGCGGCCAGCGTGATACGCGTACCGAGGACGAAGGCAAGCAGCTGTATGCCGACATGGTGCAGTTTGGCGAGGGATTGGCAGCGCGCGGCCTGCTCCTTGCCAGTCAATCCTTGCGTGCCGACCAGCACGGTGTGCGTGTGCAACTGCGCGATGGAAAACTCGCACTGCGTGACGGCCCGTTTACCGAAGCCAAGGAAATGGTGGGCGGGTTTTATCTGCTCGACGGGGTGACGCATGAAGAAGCAGTCACCATTGCCGGTCAATGTCCGGCTGCAGCGTGGGCAACGGTGGAGGTGCGCGAAATTGCGCCATGTTATGTCAATTGAGTGACGAAATGGTGCTGGCTTGAATCGCTAAATTCAAACCCTCCGTCATCCATGTCGACTGATACATACGCCGTAATCGACGCCGTCTGGCGCATGGAGTCCGCCAAGATCATCGGCGCACTGGCACGCATGCTGCATGATGTCGGGCTGGCAGAAGAGTTTGCCCAGGACGCGCTGGTGACCGCGCTGGAGCAATGGCCCAGGTCAAGCGTGCCGGACAATCCCGCGGCATGGCTAATGACCGCCGCCAGACATCGTGCGTTCGACTACTTGCGCAGACAAACCCTGTTGTCCCACAAGCGTGAAGCAATCAGCCATGAACTGGATGCCCGGCATGCCATGGCGGCGGCAGAGTTCAGCGAAGCGGTCGACGCCGCAATGGATGATGATGTGGGCGATGACATGCTGCGCCTGATGTTCATTGCCTGTCATCCGCTGCTGTCGACCGAGGCGCGCGCGGCGCTGACGCTACGTTTGCTGGGCGGATTGACGAGCGGCGAGATTGCCCGTGCCTTTCTGGTCCCCGAGCCGACCATTGCCCAGCGCATCGTGCGCGCCAAACGAACCCTGACTGAGGCACACGTACCGTTTGAAGTGCCGCGCGCTGACGAGCTTTCCGCACGCCTGGAATCTGTGCTTGAAGTGATTTACCTAATTTTCAATGAAGGCTATTCAGCCACCGCAGGAGAACACTGGATGCGGCCTGCGTTGTGCGAGGAGGCGCTGCGGCTGGGGCGCATCCTGGCTGAACTTGTTGCGCAGGAACCCGAGGTTCATGGTCTCGTGGCCCTGATGGAAATACAGGCTTCACGTCTGCGTGCCCGGGTCGATGAAAACGGCGCCCCCATCCTGTTGCTGGATCAAAACCGTGCGCACTGGGATCAATTGCTGATTCAGCGCGGGCTGAGCGCCTTGGCGCGAGCCGAGGCGCAAGGCAGGGCGTACGGCAGCTATACCTTGCAGGCGGCGATCGCAGCCTGTCACGCGCGCACCCACACCCCGGAACAAACCGACTGGCTGCGGATTGCCGCACTCTATGATGCATTGGTTCAGGTCGTGCCTTCACCCGTGGTCAGGCTCAATCGCGCGGTGGCGCTTGCCATGGCGTTTGGTCCGGCAGCGGGTCTGGAACAGGTGGATGAACTGGACGATGAACCAGTGCTGATGCACTACCACCTGTTGCCCAGTGTGCGCGGTGATCTGCTGGCGAAATTAGGCCGGCTGGAAGAAGCATGTGCGGAATTCAAGCGCGCCGCAGCGCTGACAAACAATGCCCGTGAGCGCGCACTGCTGTTATCACGCGCTGCCGAATGCAGTGCAGCTGGAAAGTGAATTAACGCTCAAACACCGCAATGGATTCCACATGGGCAGTATGCGGGAACATGTTGGCGATGCCTGCGGCGCGCAGACGGTAGCCTTTTTCATGCACCAGCACCGCGGCATCGCGGGCCAGTGTGGATGGATTGCAGGATACATAGACAATACGGCCTGGGGCATCGGTGCCGAGTGACTCCACCAATTTGGATGCGCCGTCGCGTGGCGGATCAATCAGCATTTTGTCGAAGTGGCCGAGCGCGGCCAGTTTCTCTGCACTGATCTCGAACAGATTTTCCACCCTGAATTCGGTGTTGTGAATACCATTACGTTCGGCGTTCTGGCGGGCGCGGGCGACCAGTTCTTTGCTGCCTTCGATGCCTATCACCTGTTTTGCGCGCCGCGCGATGGGCAGCGTGAAGTTTCCTAATCCGCAAAACATGTCGACAATGCGCTCAGTGGGTTGCGGGTCGAGTAGTTGCATAGCACGCCGCATCAGCACCGGATTCACCGCGGTATTGACCTGGGTGAACTCACTGGGACGGAACGGCATCACCAGATTGAATTCAGGCAACGTATAGGCCAGTTCCGGTGCATCCAGCGGATAAAACGGCACGATGGTGTCGGGTCCCTTGGATTGCAGCCACCATTGAATACGGTGGGTGTCGGCGAAGCTGCGTAACAGGACTTCGTCGGCTTCTGCCAGCGGCACCATGTGGCGAATTACCAGTACATCCACCGCATCGGTCGCGGCGAGTTCGAGCTGCGGCAGCTGGTCGCGAATGGACAGTTGCATGATCATTTCGCGCAGATGCGGAATGAGTGCCGAAATGCGCGGCGGCAGCACTTCGCAACTGGTCATCTCGGCCACAAAGCTGCTTTTTCTTTCGTGAAAGCCAACCAATACCCCGCCTTTTTTTTCAACCAGCCGCACCGACAGCCGCGCGCGGCTGCGATAGCCCCAGGCCGGGCCGTGTATGGGGGAGAGCATGGTTTCCGGGCTGACCTTGCCGATGTGCGCCAGATTGTCTTCCAGTACGCGTTGCTTGGCGGCGATCTGTGCCGACGGTTCCATGTGCTGCAGGCTGCAGCCGCCGCATACGCCGAAGTGTTTGCAGCGCGGCTTCACACGGGCCGGGCTCTCGCGCAGGATGCGGGTGATCTGCGCCATCTCGAACGATTCTTTTTTGCGGTATATCGAGTAGGTGACGGTTTCGCCGGTGAGCGCGCCATCCACAAAAATGGCTTTGCCGTCGCGGTGCGCGACGCCGCGGCCTTCATGGTTGAGGGATTCGATATCGAGAGTAAGTGCAGTGGGGTTCATCTGGATGGAAAGTACTAACTGAATGCGTGAATAAAAATATGCTTTGCGGAATTACGATTACGCCATGGGCTTTTGATGGACACGGACCAGTACGATGCGCGGGCCGCTCATTTTTTTGACCACCACGTCGAAATGCTCGAATTCAATCTTGTCACCTTCCTTGGGGAGATTGCCGAGTTTCCACATGATCAGCCCGCCGATTGAGTCCACCTCTTCATTGTCCAGTTCAATGCCCAGCGCACGTTCCAGGCTGAATATCGGCAGGCTGCCCTTACCGATCAGGGTGCCATCATCGAGTTTTGTCCAGTCGTTCTGGCTATGGCCGAATTCGTCACGAATTTCGCCAACCAATGCGCTCAGCATGTTATCCAGCGTGATAAACCCCTGTGGCGGACTGCCTTTGTGGCCGATGACGGCGAAGTGCGGCGCGCCATTCCGAAAGCGGCGAAATAGCTCCATGGCTGATGTTTCCGGCGTGACATGCAGAACCGGACGGATAAATCTTTCCAGGTCTTTTACATCGCCTTCCTTGAGCTCGGCCAGGAACAGGTTTTTCAGATGAATGACACCTTTGACCTCGTCATTTTCATCCAGATACGGATAACGGCTGAAACGATGGTGGGTAATGAGTTCGAGATTTTCCGCCAGGGTATGCGTGGCGGATAACGCGATGGCCTCATTAAAAGGCCGCATCAACTCGGTGACCTCCAGATCGCTGAAGTCCAGGGTATGGGCGAGCACGTTCCATTCGTCACGGGTCAATTTCTCGGAAGCCCGGCTGCTTTTCAGGATGAGCTTTAATTCATCGGAGGAATAATGCGCATCGTGGCCATGGGAGCGATCCAGCCCGGTAATCTTGAGTACCCAGTTGGCACTGGCGTTGAGCACCCAGATCGGCGGATACATCAGCCAGTAAAAGCCATACAGGGGGATGGCCGTCCACAGCGCTACTTTTTCGGTGAGCCGGATTGCCATGGACTTGGGGACCAATTCGCCGACCACGATATGCAGGAATGAAATGGTGAAAAACGCGAAGAAAAAAGCGATGGCGTGAACCAGTTTGGGTGAGCCGACCCCTATCCAGGTCAGCAATGGCCTCAGCAACTCGGCAAAAGCCGGTTCGCCGATCCAGCCTAAACCCAGTGAAGCCAGAGTTATGCCAAGCTGGCAGGCAGACAGGTAGGCATCAAGCTGGGCGTGAACCTTGGAGAGGATGCGGCCACGCAACCCATAGACCTTGGCGATCGCCTTCACGCGGGTTTGGCGTAGTTTGACCATGCCGAATTCGGCGGCCACAAAAAAACCGTTCAGCGCCACCAATAGTAGCGCGACCAAAATCAAAAACAGGTTACTACCCATAACAAGAACGCAACTCGCTCCTATCCTTTCCGGCTGTTGAGAGGTGTTTTATAAAGTGCAAAGATATGCTCGACAGAGCGGCGGCCGTGGCAATTGTGTCCGGGTTTGTTCCTGCGGCTGAGCGAGGAGGTAACGGCTCGCAAATGCGGCGATTGTGAGGAGCTGCGATTTCAATATTAAAAACTGGAATGGGGGGCATGACAACGCGCCGTGAATCGGGAGAGGCTATTTTACCCGATTACACGGCGCGTTCGGATGACGCCTGTGGAAACAGCGTTTACAGTGCGGCTTCTTCCGCGCTGATCAAGGCATTGATTAGCGCAATATTCACATCAATGTAGGCCACCATGCATTGTGCCGAGCCGCTCTCGATGCGTGCGTCGTTGTTGGCTTCGCATGCCAGGGCCAGTTCCAGGAATCCGGCATGGACACCGCTGCCATCTACCAGAGCCTGCTGAATATCGCTTCCGAGGTTGAGGTCGGCAATGGCGTCCTGGATCGGCATGCCGAGCATTTCACCCAGTACCGAGAACAGGCCGGTCAGATAAAGTTCGTCGCCATTCACCGGCTGCATGCTTTTACCTGCCAGGGCCTTCATGAAGCTGGCACGGGTCAGGGCACGCTTCAATAATGTCGAGCTGATGCTTGCCGATTTGCCGCTGCTATGCAGCAGCAGGGTGAGCCAGCGATACAGTCCGGCATGTCCCATGCGCTGCAGGATCTGGCCGATTGAAGTGATTTCGCGAACCACGCCGCTGCCTGTGCTATTGGCAAAACGAATCAGGCGATAACTGAGTACCGCATCCATTTTCAGCAGCGATTCCACTTCATCCATATCGGAATGGGCCATGACACGGTCGATGAGTTCAAGTACACGCAGACGATTTACCGGTACATCTGTACCTGATTTCACGCTGGTCGTGGTGACGAAAGTGCCTTGAAACAGGTCAAATCCGAGTTGGCGCGCTACTTCCATGGTTTCGGCGTTGCAGATGTCTGTGGCGATTAGCTGGCCTGCGCCCATGCTGCGGAGGTTGCGCACCAGATGGTCAAGATGAATGGCATCATAGCGGCTGACATCGATACGTACTGCCTGAGTCGCGGCAATCAGGGGCTGCCAGGCAGTGACGTCGTTGATTTGATCCAGGATAATACGATAGCCGCGTTCGCTCAGACGCTGGATTCTGGGTAACAGGGTGGGGATGTCGGCTACTTCGGCATGTACAGCGAAGATAACATTTTGTGGCGGCAAATATTCGATATCAGCCGACATCAGGGTGTCGGTTGTCACGCTGGCCAGCAGGATGTTTTTCCTTAGCGCGCCTTCTTCAACCAGCGAATACAATCCTGCAAGCAGGGTTTCGTCTTCGGCATTGCGTAATTTCGGCATGGATGCCTGGCCGTGGCTGTAAGCGAGCTTGACGCGCAACGTCAGTTCGGTGGCATGAATTTGCCCGTCACGGTCATATATTGTCTGTTGGGACAGCAGGCGCTCGCGGATTTCATCTTGACGCGACGGGAGACCTTCCGTTTCGACGGCCAGCACATGGGTGGATATACCATGCCAATCCCCGGCAACTGTGTTGACGATACGGGTTTTGTCGCAGGAACTTTGGATGACGTCGTTTCTCATGATGATCTCCGGCACTTGTTTACGCCTAGAGAGAAGCAGCAATTGTGCCACCCCTAAAACCCCGTTTATTGGCAAGGGGAAAATGCCTGCAAGCTAGGATTGACGCCATGACTAGGCTAAACTGAAACCATGAAATCCGAGCCCCTTGAAGCTGCTACCCGTTGGCATTTCGTCAACGCTGTCGAACAACTGGTCGAAGCGGCGCTGATTCGTGTCCACGCCGCTGCCAATGAGGCGCTACGTCTGCGCGGTGCCTTCCATCTGGTACTGGCGGGAGGAACCACGCCGCGTGTGCTGTATGCGCGCATGAACGAGCTGGATACCGACTGGCGTGGCTGGCATATATGGTTTGGCGACGAACGCTGCCTGCCTGCCGACCACACCGAGCGCAACAGCCGAATGGCGCGCGATACCTGGCTGGCAGATGGCGCGATTCCAGCCGCACAAATTCATCCGATACCGGCCGAATTGGGCGCATCCGCTGCGGCTGCAGCCTATGCCAGCAGTCTCCACGACGTGGGCGAATTCGACCTGGTATTGCTTGGGTTGGGGGAGGATGGGCATACAGCCAGCCTTTTTCCGGGCCACGATTGGGGCACCTGCCCGGATAGCCCGGATGTGCTAGGGGTCCAGGACGCACCCAAGCCGCCTCCAGAACGCGTCAGCCTGAGTGCGCGCCGTCTCAGCCGTACACGGGCTTTGCTGTTTCTGGTGAGTGGTGCGAGTAAATGCGATGCTGTCGCAGCCTGGCGACGCAATGAGCCGATACCGGCGGCATCGGTTCGGCCTGCGGCAGGCGTCGATGTGCTGGCGGAACGGATTTGTATTCGGCAAAATGAGGAGGATGCATGAATCCGTTCAAGTACCTGATCGTACCCTTGGTCCTGTTTACCGGTAGCATTCAGGCAGCGCCGTTGGACGAAAAACTCGCTACCCAGGATGATCAGAAATCCGTCGCAGTTACCATCTACAACAATGATCTGGCGCTGGTTAAAGATCAGCGGCAGGTCAATCTGGGCGCAGGGTTCAACAAGCTCGCATGGCGTGATGTGGCGGCACGCATGCAGCCGGAAACTGCGCTGCTGCGTAACTTGTCCGATGCAAAAGGCTTCCACTTGCTGGAGCAGAATTTCGACTTTGACTTACTGACCCCGCAAACCCTGCTGGAAAAATACGTCGGCAAACAGGTCACTGTAATCAGCACCAATCCTGCCACCGGTGCAGAAACGCGTGAACCGGTGACGGTGCTGGCTACTAATGGCGGTACGGTGCTCAAGTTCGGTGACCGCATCGAAACCGGCGTGCCGGGGCGTCTGGCATTCCCCGGAGTACCGGATAATCTGCGAGATCGGCCCACGCTGGTGATGAGCATGATGAATCCGCGTTCGGGTGTGCAGAATCTGGAATTGTCTTATCTGACCGGCGGCTTGTCATGGCGTGCCGATTACGTCGCAGAGTTATCCGGTCAGGATGACACTATGGACTTGAACGGCTGGGTCACGCTCACCAACCAGAGCGGCGCCAGTTATCACAATGCCCGGCTGCAATTGGTCGCAGGGGACGTCAATCGCGTGCAAGCAGCCATGCCAGCCAATATGTTGCGCGGCAAGATGCAAATCCAGGCAGCCGAAACCGCACCGCTGGCACAGGAAAATCTGTTTGAATATCACCTCTATACCCTCAATCGCCCCACCACACTGGCCGAGCAGCAAACCAAACAGGTTGCGCTGCTGTCTGCTACGGATATCCCGGTACGCAAATCGCTGGAACTGCATGGCGCAGAATATTACTATCAGGGCAGCTATGGTGAACTTGGACAAAAACTGAAGGTGGGTGTGTTTCTTGAGTTTGAAAATAAGGGCGGCGGTCTGGGCGTGCCCTTGCCCAAAGGCGTGATTCGCCTGTACAAAAAGGACAGCGCAGGCAATGCCCAATTCATCGGTGAAGATCGCATTGATCACACCCCGAAAAACGAACGCGTGCGTCTGAAAATGGGTGATGCCTTCGATGTGACCGCCGACAGAAAGCAGACCGATTTTCAGAAAATTGGCGCGGGTGGACGCAATAACAACGTGTTTGAATCGGCCTACCAGATCATCCTTAAAAATGCCAAAAGCCAGCCAGTGACCGTCAAGGTATTCGAACCCATGCCAGGCGACTGGCAGGTATTATCGGAGTCCCTGCCACATACCAAAGAAGCGGCGGGAACGGCATTGTGGCAAGTGCCGGTGGCGGCTGAGGGCACAACGGTGCTGACTTACCGGGTGCGAGTGAAATACTGAAACACCGGAGACTCTGCGGTCAGAATGAATTGCGCCATTTCGATTAACGGTCGGATTGACGTGAGTTTACGGTAATGTTTATTCCAACTTTTCCTACCAGGAGAACATGATGACCAAGATCGTTGGCATTGCAGGCAGCCTGCGCGTCAGATCGATCAATGCCGCGCTATTGCGCGCAGCGGCAGATTTAATGCCTTCCGGTTCCAGTCTGGAAATCGCAAACATCAAAGGTATCCCGCTCTACGACGGCGACGTCGAAGCGAGCGAAGGTATCCCTCAAACAGTGGTGGCGCTGAAAGACCAGATTGCCGCAGGGGATGGATTGCTATTGGTTACGCCTGAGTACAACAACGCGATGCCGGGCGTATTCAAGAATGCAATTGACTGGTTGTCGCGGCCTCCAGCGGACATTCTACGTATATTCGGCAATCGCCCGGTAGCAGTCATTGGTGCCTCACCCGGTGGGTTCGGAACGATCCTGGCACAAGACTCCTGGCTGCCTGTGTTACGGACTTTGGGCATGCAGCCCTGGTTTGGTGGACGTCTGTTAGTGTCTCGAGCCGGGAATGTTTTTAATGAAGCTGGTGAAATAATTGACGAGAAAATGAAAGCACAATTGCAAAAATTCCTTCACGAATTTGTGAATTTTGTAAATTAGCGAGTTCACTCACTCGGCAGGAAACGACAATGGGTACAGGCAGGTTGGAAGCGTTTAGCGATGGCGTGCTTGCTATCATTATTACCATCATGGTGCTGGAGATGAAGGTGCCACACGATGCCAGCCTGGCCGCATTGTGGTTATTATGGCCGGTGTTCCTTAGCTATATTCTGAGCTTCGTATACTTGGGCATCTACTGGAATAACCATCATCATTTGTTGCACACAACGCAACGGGTGAGTGGAGCCATTCTGTGGGCCAATTTGCACCTGTTATTCTGGTTGTCACTTATTCCATTCGTGACGGGCTGGATGGGCGAGAACCATTTTGCCTCGGCGCCTACCGCTTTATATGGTGTCGTATTATTGATGGCAGCCATTGCCTACTGGATATTGCAACGATCGATCATGGCGGCGCAGGGCCGTGACTCGCTGCTGGCGGTGGCGATAGAGAGCGACCTCAAGGGCAAGCTCTCGCCACTGCTCTACGCAGTCGCAATTCCCGTCGCGTTTTTTCATCAATGGATTGCCGGTATGGTGTATGCGTTGGTCGCCTTGATGTGGCTGGTGCCCGACCGTCGTATCGAACGAATGATTGCTGAACGAGCAGGGGAAGCGGAGGATGGCTAATGAAGAGAAGATCAGTCTGTCAGTAGCGTGAGCGCCGCTTCAGCCGTCGATGTATCAATATCAATCTGCACGACACAGTACTCGTTATTTTCATCGATGGGTGTGGGATCGTCTGCACAACTGCAACCGGCAATAATGCTGGTATAAAAAATGCCGACTTTGGCGCGTAGATGGCCTTCGGTTTCAGTCGTGCTGATGACAATCACATCGAGTATGTTGTCCAGCGCATAGCTGCCTGTGGTCAAACCTTTTTGCAAGGGAAACTGGCTGGCATCAATCTGTTTGATTTCGTTTTTGAACGTGTGGTTAAAGTCTGCTGTTCCCCAGGCGTGTAATGAATTCACCAGGCGAGGCATATCAGTTGGCGCCCTGGACAAGTCCTGCGGGCAGCGGTTGTGCGGTTTGTCTTTGGCTGCGCAGGTCCCACCAGTTGCGTAAAGCGATCAACAGGCCCAACCCAAAGAATGCGCCGGGGGGCAGAATGGCCAGCAAAAAGCCTTTGTAATCGGGAATGATGTGGATAACAAACATTTTTGCATCCGGACCGAAAGCCAGATCAAGACCGGCAAACAGCGTGCCCTTGCCGATTACTTCACGCATTGCGCCGAGCAGAGTGATGACCATGGTGAGACCGATACCCATCATCATGCCGTCGAGCATGGATGGTAGTACCGGATTTTTGGAAGCAAAACTGTCGGTACGTGCCAGCACGATGCAATTGGTCACAATCAGCGGTACAAAAATGCCCAGCACCAGGTACAGCGGGTGTACAAAGGCGTTCATTGCCATGTCGATGATGGTCACCAGTGCTGCAATAACCAGGATGAAAACCGGGATGCGGATTTCATGGGAGACCAGGTTGCGAATGGCGGAAATTGCACCATTGCTGAAAGTCATCACCATCGTGGTGGCGAGCCCCAGTCCGACGGCGTTGACCACCGAATTGCTGATGCCGAGCAGCGGGCACAGGCCCAGTAGCTGGACCACGCCGGGGTTCTGTTTCCACAGACCGTTGACAATGATGTCGCGATATTGGCTCATGGTTTACTCCGGGGGTGTGTTCAGGTGCGGTACTGGCGCATACAGGGCTTTGCGGTGCGCCGCTTCGTATTGTAGGGCATGGTGCACGGCCTTGACTACCGCGCGCGGGGAGATTGTGGCACCGGCCATGTAGTCAAATTGGCCACCGTCTTTTTTGACCTTCCAGCCGTCTCTGTCGGGATTGTCGAGTGTCTTGCCGTCGAAGATGTGGATCCAGGCGCTCTTGGCGACATCGATGTAATCACCTAATCCTGGCGTTTCCTTGTCGCTGACTACCCGTACGCCGATAATCCGCCCATGGGTATCGACACCTACCAGCATGTTGATATCGCCGCTGTAGCCATCCGGGGCTACCACCTCCAGTACCAGGGCTACCGCCACACCGGCTTTGCGTGCGCGCCAGACATGGCTGGGAAACGTGGTGCCCAGCAGCTTATGCGGTGGGAGCAATAGCGCATCATGCAGAGGGTTGTTGTCATAGCTGCCAGGAACCAGTGTCTCGCTGATGAGTTTCAGACGTGCCGCATCCTCGTTATGCTTGATGACCGCGTGCGTAATGTTGTAGGTGAATGCCAGTACGGTGGTGCCGACAACGGCGAACCCCAGCAGGACCAGCGCGGCACGGGTTGCAGAACGCAATAACGGGGTCATTCGTCAGGTTCTTTCTGTTTTTTGTGCCCGTACACTTTGGGTTGCGTGTACGCGTCAATCAGTGGCACCGTGATATTCATCAGCAGGACTGCAAATGCCACGCCATCCGGATAACCGCCCAAGGTACGGATCAGATAGGTGAGCATGCCGATACCGGCGCCGAAAATCAGTTTGCCACGTGGTGTTGTCGCGCCGGATACCGGGTCTGTCGCGATGAAAAATGCGCCCAGCATGGCCCCGCCAGTAGCGAGATGAAACCAGGGTGAAATATAGCGATCGGGGTCGGAAATATGGAACAGGCCACCGGTAAGCCACAGCCCGGCGATAAAGGCGACCGGTATATGCCAGGTAATGATGCGCGCCACCCACAGGTAGAGTCCACCGAGCAGGAACATCAACACCACGGCTTCACTGCCGGTGCCGCCGATACTGCCGAAAATGGGCAAATGGGTGATTTCGCGAACCGTGTGTTCCAGTTGCAATTGCGTGCGCAGCGTATCCAGTGGCGTGGCGGAACTGATCGCATCGAGTGTCAGGCCATCCGGCAATACACCGGTAAAAATGTAATGCGCCGAATCCAGCAGGCTCAGGTGGGCGCCTGCCAGCGAAAGCGGTGCCGACCACTGCGTCATCTGCACCGGGAACGAAATAATCAGGACGGCATAGCCCACCATAGCGGGATTGAACAGGTTGTTACCCAAGCCGCCGTACAAATGCTTGGCCACGACGATCGCGAAAAACGTCCCCACTACGATCAGCCACCACGGTGCGATCGGTGGTAACGACAGTGCCAGCAGCCACGCGGTGACCATCGCACTGCCATCCATCAGGAATGGTTTGGCCGGCCAGCCACGTAGCCGTACCGCAATGGTTTCCAGCACCAATGCGGTGACGCTGGCGATGGTCAGGGTAATCAGAATCGCGGGACCGAATAGCAGGACGTAAATCGCTATGCCCGGTACCAACGCGGCCAGCACCTTGAGCATGATGATGGAGACGCTGGTTTGTTCCGCGATGTATGGTGAGGAGAGCATGGGCTTATTGGGCTGTCAGGGTGAGGAAGTGTGCTGCTGGCGGATTCATTTCTCTACCGTATCCTGTGCCATTGCGCGGATTTTGGCGCGACGCGCTTCGATGTCGGCGATTTCCTGCAGTTTTTCCGGAGGTAAATTGTCGACATTGCGTGGGGCCACATCGTCCTTTTTTTCCTTGGCGCGCGCAATTGCGGCCTGGATTGCGGCTTTTTTTGCGGCATCGGCATCAGCCGGCTTGTCCGTAGTCGCTTCTGCGAGTTTGGCACTGGCTTTCAGCGCCAGTTTGGCGGCGCGTTCCTGCTGCTCGCGCTCGATACGCAGTTGACGAAACTCATGCCGGTCGCGTGCCAGATCGGCGGCTTTTTTGTCTTTTTCCTTGGCCCAGATTTCGCTCTTGGCATAGCGATAGTATTGAACCAGCGGGATATGGCTGGGGCAGACATAACTGCAACAGCCGCATTCGATGCAGTCGAACAGATTGTATTCCTGCGTTTTGCCGAAATTTTTGGCCCGCGCGAACCAGTATAGCTCCTGGGGTTGCAGATCCGCCGGACAGGCTTGCGCGCATCGTCCGCAGCGGATGCACGGCATGGCTGGCGGTGCAGGTGGGAACAACGCGGGCGATTTGACCAGAATGCAGTTGGTCGCCTTGACCATCGGCACCTCGGTGCTGGTCAGGTCGAAGCCCATCATTGGACCACCCATCACGTAGCCACTGGTATCGTCGCGGGTGGCACCGGTCAGCCGCACCAACTCAGTGAGCGGGGTACCGACCAGCACTTCAAAATTTTGCGGGCGGTGCACATTGCCGGTGATGGTGACAATGCGTGAAATCAGCGGTTCGCCGTGGTTGACGGCACGATGCAAGGAATAGGCGGTGCCGATGTTGAAAGTAGCGACGCCAATGTCAGTAGAGCGTCCACCCGAGGGCACTTCCTTGCCGGTCAGGGTTTTGATGAGTTGCTTGGCCCCGCCGCCGGGGTATAGGGTGGGTACGGCGACCACTTCCACTGCGAAATCGCATTGGCTGGCGGCGGCTTGCATTGCGGCGATGGCTTCGGGTTTGTTGTCCTCAATGCCGACCAATACCTCGTCGCTGTTCAGCATGTGGCGCATGACGGCTGCACCCGCGAGGATGTCAGTGGCGCGTTCGCGCATCAGCATGTCGTCGCAAGTGATCCAGGGCTCGCATTCGCCGCCATTGAGAATCAGGGTCGGCACCTTTTGCGTCGCGCCCGGATTGAGCTTGATAAAGCTGGGAAACACCGCGCCGCCCAGGCCGGCGATACCGAGTTCGCGCAGCAGGTTGCGCAGATGGCTCGCGTCCATATTGCGGTAATCCAGCGCGCTGTGCTCGATCCAGCGATCTGCACCATCGGGTGTGATGGTAACGCACAGGTCAGTGAGTCCGGACGGGTGCGCGACGACATGATGCGCAATGTCGGTCACTGTGCCGGAGGTCGGCGCATGCACCGCTACCGAGACATAGCCGTCAGCCTGGCCGATCATCTGGCCTTTCAATACCTGCTCGCCTACCGCCACCACCGGTTTGGCAGGCTGGCCGATATGCTGGCGCAACGGCACGATCAATACACTGGGTAACGGCGCGATGCCGATCGGGCGGCTGGTGGAGGCGTGTTTGTGTCCTTCGGGGTGTACGCCACCATTGAATTCGTAGAGTTGACGGGTCATCAAGCGACTTTCAGTTTGATCACCGGATACTTCCATTTCCAGGAGGCAACGTCCTCTGCAATCGGCGCCATGCTGATGCAATCCACAGGGCACGGCGCAACACACAATTCACAGCCGGTACATTCGGGGGCGATGATGGTATGCATCTGTTTGGCCGCACCGAGAATGGCATCCACTGGGCACGCCTGGATGCACAGCGTACAGCCGATACAGGTGGTTTCGTCGATGACGGCGACCGATTTCGGCTTGGGTTCGCCATGTTCTGCGTTGAGTGGTTTAAATTCTACCCCCAGTAGTTCGGCCAGCTTGTGAATGCCGTCTTCGCCACCGGGCGGACACTGATTGATTTCCGCATCGCCATTGGCGATGGCCGTTGCATAGGGTTTGCATCCGGGAAATCCGCATTGGCCGCATTGGGTCTGCGGCAGAATGGCGTCGATTTGTTCGACAATCGGGTCTTCATGCACCTTGAAGCGTACAGCCGCAAACCCCAGCGCAGCGCCAAGGAATACAGCCAGACCGGACATCACCAATATCGCAGACAGCACCTTATTTCACCAAGCCGGCAAAGCCCATAAATGCGAGACTCATCAGGCCGGCGGTCACCATCGCAATGCTGGTGCCGCGGAATGCGGCGGGTAAGTCTGCGCCATCCAGACGTTCGCGCATGCCTGCGAACAGCACCAGCACCATGGAGAAACCCACCGCACCGCCAAAGCCGAAAAACAGCGACTGGATAAAGTTATGCTGCGCCTGCACATTCAGCAGCGGAATCCCCAATACTGCGCAATTGGTCGTGATCAGCGGCAGATAAATGCCCAGCACACGAAACAGCACCGGGCTGGTCTTGCGTACGAACATTTCGGTGAAACCGACGATGCCTGCAATCACCACGATGAACGACAGCGTGCGCAGATAAGTCAGATCAGTACCCAGCAGGTACTGGTTGATCAGATAACTGGAACCGGATGCCAGGGTCAGTACAAAAGTTGTGGCCGCGCCCATGCCGATGGCGGTTTCCAGACTTTTGGAGACGCCCATGAACGGGCACAGGCCCAGAATTTTCGCCATGACAATGTTGTTGACGAAAACCGTGCCGATCAAAATCAGAATGTAGTTCTGGATATCCATTATTCGTTCAGATGCAATTTGTCCGCCATTATCCTTCCCATGGCTGCTGTATTCAAGCATGCGTAAGGTTTATGTAGGGGAAAACGAGTCTTATCCGGCCGGATAGACGGCAAATAGTCTACGGATTTTGCCTGACAGGGTTCTGACAGCGTTCTACTGGATGTTGGGCACCACGTAGGTATGCCCGGTATCTTCGGCGACAGCGGGGTGGGTGACTGCCCCCAGATAGACATTCAAACCGTCGAGGAATCCCTTATCGGCAAGCAAGGCTGCCATGCCCTGATTTGCCAGGCGCAGCGCATACGGCAGCACCACGCTGGCCAAAGCCTGGGTTGCAGTGCGAGCGCAGGCGGCCGGCATGTTAGTGACGCAGTAATGCACTACGCCTTCCTCAATGTAAGTCGGATGGGAATGACTGGTGGGGCGTGAGGTTTCTGCGCAGCCGCCCTGGTCGATCGAGACATCCACCAGTACCGATCCCGGACGCATCGCGGCCAGTATTTTACGGGTAATCAGCTTGGGTGCCTTGCGTCCCGGCAACAACACGGCACCAATGACCAGATCAGCCCCGGCTATCAACTCGACCAGCGCAGCAGTGTCGGAATAACGCGTCTTGAGCCGCCCCTGATAGAGGTCATCGAAATAGCGCAGCTTGTCCATGCTGCGGTCAAGCACGGTGACCTCGGCACCCATCCCGGCGGCGACACGCGCGGCGTTGGCACCGACCATGCCGGCACCGACGATGGTGACTTTGCCGGGCGCCACCCCGGCTACCCCCGGCAGCAGCGTGCCGTTGCCGCCGCTTGCCATGGTCAGTGCCTGTGCACCCGCTTGTACGGCGATGCGCCCGGCTACCGCAGACATGGGCGCAAGGAGCGGTGTGCCGCTGGCACTGGTGACAGTTTCAAAACCGATACCGATTATTTTTTTGTCCAGCAGTTGCGCAGTCAGTTCGGGTGCGGCCGCCAGATGCAGATAACTGAATAGCATTTGTCCAGCGCGCAGCAGCGGGATTTCCGCGGCTTGCGGCTCTTTGACTTTAACGATGAGTTCCGCCTCGTACACGGCCGCAGCGTCATTCACAACCTGTGCACCTGCCGCGCGGTAATGGTCGTCGGAAAAGCCGATGCGCGCAGCGGCGCCGCTTTGCACACGGACTTGATGGCCTGCCGCCAGTAGTGCAGTGACACTATCCGGGGTGAGGGCGACGCGATATTCGTGATCCTTGGTTTCCTTGGGGATGCCGATCAGCATGTGAAAGTCCTCGCAACGATGATGAGGTCAGCATAGGCCCTTATGGGGCAGAGTGTGCCTGTACCGTGAAAGATAGCGTATCCAGTATTTGATCCTGTCCATCAACAAGCCTGATCTGATGCGTCCCCGGCAGGGGTGTATAGAGCAGGCTGCCATCCGGTTGGAGCCATTCCAGCGGTGCTGGTTCACCGTCTACCAGCCAGTTCCACTGCCAATGCATAGGCCGGCTATAGAATCTCACTTTCTGCCATGCTGCAGGCAGATCGGTATTCAGGGTCAGCGATACAGGGCCGATAATCTGCGGCGCCCCTATACTACCAGTAAGGGTAACCACGCTTTGCTCGGTACCGGGCAGAAACAATTCGCGTCGCGGTGATTCCAGTGGCGGCTCGAAACGCACTGTCTGCACGACGACCCCACCGGGCAGCACCGGCGTATGGCTCGGCTGGACGGTATTCAGTTTGTTGATTATTGTCTGCCATATACGGGCTGAGCCGTTGATGTCGGAAACATTCAGCATGGTTCCGCCCGAAACATTGCCCGCCCAGACGGCCACCGTGTATTTTTCTGAAAATCCCACGCTCCAGTTGCTGCGCTTATCCTGGCTGATGCCGGTTTTCACGGCCGCAAAGCCGGATGTCGTCAGGGCGCTGTCCAGCCCGGGCTTCATCGTGCGGGCGCTGCTGTCCGCCAGAATGTTGGTGACAATGGCGGCGACCGGTGCGGGCATGATTTGCTTGCTGCCCGTCAGGCCACCGACACGGAAGCTCAAGGGTTTGAGTATGCCGCCATTGGCCAGTACCCGATATGCATTGGCCAGATCAATCAACGAAACGGCCGCATCGCCTGACGTGTAAGCATCGCGCGGCGGTATGGGGTTATTTGCTGGAAACAACCCGAGTGCGCGCAGGCGATTATAAAAAACGGCCGGGGTAACCAGATCCAGGGTTCGTACTGCAGGAGTGCGTAAAGAAGAAGCCAGCGCCGTGCGCAGGGTGACCCAGTTATCGAGTTCCTTGCTGTCGTTTTGCCACACATCTTCACCGGCCGGAGGTTGCAGCGCCAATGATGAATTATCCAGAAAAGAGGCGGCGGTCAACTGGCGGTTCTCGATCGCCAGGCCATACAGGAACGGCTGGAGCGTTTCCGCTGCGGGTTGCGGGAGGGCGGCATAGTCGACGGGATGCTTATCGGATGAGCCGGGAGCAGAATTCGCGTAGGCGAGCACTTCCCCGGTCTGGTTGTTGAGTATGACCACCGCCCCTGCGTCAACCTTGTTGCTTCTAAGTGACATCAGTTTGTTTTGCAGCGTTTGCATGGCAAATCGTTGCAGATCGGCATCCAGACTGACCTGCATCCGTTCGCCGGGCGTGTGCAGAAACATGCGTGCGACGCTGGGTGCCAGTTGTTCGCCAAAATCGATATGGGGGGGGATGTCCAGACTTTTGTAGGCCAGCGCAGTGACGGTTGCGCATGAGGGGCGCGGTATGGAAAGTTGCCGTGCCACACCGCAGGCGCGTTCTGCCACGATTGCAGCTTTAACATTGGGTCCGCGCAGCAGTGCTGCAAGTATGCTGGACTCGGCCTTGTTCAGTTTGGATGGCTCCTGACCAAACAGGCCCTGGGCGGCGGCATTGATGCCGGACAGGTTGCCGCGAAATGTCACGGTGTTCAGATAGGCATCAAGTATCTGCGCCTTGCTCCAGGTTTTTTCCATACTGCGCGCAGCCTTGATTTGATCCCATTTCTGCGTGTAAGTCCGGCCGCCGGCATGGCGGTACAGAGCCGGCTCGAGCATGCCCACCAGTTGCATGGTTAGTGTGGAAGCGCCGCGATGCGTGTCGTACACCAGATTTTCCCAGGCGGCACCGATAAAGGCGCGCCAGTCCACGCCGGAATGCTGATAAAAACGTTTGTCCTCCGACACAATCAGCGCGTGCCGCATTGCCGGGGATAGTTCACGCAGCGGCACCCAGGGCAGACGACGTATGTTGGGATCGATATTCAGTATGTCGAGCGGTGCACCATTGCGATCCACCAGCCAGGCTTCGGATGGGCGATGTGCGGCTTCAACCTGGTGGAAGCTGGGGAGAACATCGGAAAATGCATTGCCTGCGCTGCTCCACGCAAGTAATAGCCAGAGAAAAAGATGTGCAAACGCCTTGCCGCTCATGTGAGCATGTCCTAATCGCCAAGTCACTCTGACCTTGCCCGGTGTTGGTTGTTCACGGCTGTATGGAATTATCCGGCGCTATTTTTAATATGCATTTCGTTGCGAAGCGCTTCTACACATTCAGCCACCAGCGCCGGGCCGCGATAAATGAGACCGCTGTAGAGCTGGACCATGCTTGCGCCGGCACGAATTTTTTCGCGTGCATCGTGGGCGGAGAGGATGCCGCCTACGCCGATGATGGGTACTTCTCCGGCCAGGGCAGTCGCCAGCTTGCCGATGACCCGGGTGGCCGCATCGCGCACGGGCGCCCCCGACAAGCCGCCGGTTTCGTTACCGTGGGGCAGTTTCTCCACACCACCGCGAGCCAGCGTGGTATTGGTAGCGATGACGCCGTCGAGCTGGTGCATGCACAGTAGCTGAGCGATTTCGGCAATCTGTTCATCGTCCAGATCGGGGGCGATTTTTACCGCCAGTGGCACATAGCGGCCATGTTGCTGCGCTAGTTGGGTCTGCCCGGCTTTCAGCTTGCCCAGCAGATCGGACAAGGCTGCGCCGGATTGCAGGTCACGCAGATTTTTGGTGTTGGGCGAGGAAATATTCACCGTGACATAGCTGGCATGCGGATAGACCGCCTGCAAACAGGCCAAATAATCGTCGGCTGCGCGGGTGATCGGCGTGTCGAAATTCTTGCCGATGTTGATGCCGAGCACGCCGCTAAATTTGGCGGCGCGCACATTGGCGATGAGTGCATCCACGCCGTCATTATTAAAGCCCATGCGGTTGATGATGGCCTGGGCTTGCGGCAGCCGGAACAGGCGCGGTTTGGGGTTACCGGGCTGCGGGCGCGGCGTAACGGTGCCGATTTCGATAAAGCCGAAACCGAGTGCGGCGAGCGCGTCGATATAGGCACCGTTCTTGTCCAGACCAGCGGCCAGGCCCACAGCATTGGGGAAATCGATGCCCATGCAAGTAACCGGGGTGCCATTCGCAGGCGGCGCAATCAGTCGTGATAAACCCAGCCGGTAGGCCAGTTGCAACGAAGTCAGCGTGAGGTGATGGGCGGTTTCAGCATCAAACCGGAACAGCAGCGGGCGGAGGAGGGTATACATGCGGGCATTTTAACCCGGCATGTCAGCTTTCCAGCAATGAGGCAATCAAAGGGCAGTTCACGTCGCCTTTCTGGGTCGCACATTCGCTGACCAGTTTTTGCAGGGATAGCTCGATCCCGCGCAGGCCTTCCAGGCGCTTTTTCACATCGGCCAGCTTTTCGACTGCGATGCTGCGCGCTTCGGTGCAGTGAGTGCCATCTTCCAGTTTCAGTAGCGCGCCGACTTCCTCCAGGGTAAAGCCCAGATGCTGCGCGCGCTTGATGAATTTGATGCGGGTCATGTCAATATCGGTGTAGCGCCGGATGCCACCGAGCGGTTTGGCAGGCGCTGTGAGTAAACCGCGGCGTTGGTAGTAGCGAATGGTTTCCAGATTGACGCCGGCTTGGCGAGCCAGCATGCCGATGGTCATGTCCCGGTGATGCATGTTGATCAGCTCCTCTAAAATCTCGTTGACTCCGTACCATAGTACGGAATTTATTCTGAATTTTCCAACCGTATCGGGCAGCAAAAATCGCCACGCATACGGTGCTTGGGTAACGCAACGGGATCATTCGTTCCCTCGATAAAAAATGAAGGAGAAGTCATGTCTCAAGGTAAACAGGCGGGTAGCTGGCCACTCATTGGCGGCATCGCAGCGGCGATTGCGGCTTCCCTTTGTTGTGTCGCGCCACTGGTGCTGGTGTTGATGGGTATCGGCGGTGCATGGATCGCAAATCTGGCCGTGTTCGAGCCGTATCGGCCGCTATTCCTCGGCGTCGGCATTGTATTCATGGTACTTGCCTACCGGAAAATTTATGGCGCCCCCGCTGCGCAGGATTGTGCTCCCGGTTCGTTGTGCGCGCTGCCGCAAACCAACCGTGTCTACAAAGTACTGTTCTGGGTGGTGGCGGCGGTCATGGCCCTCGCCCTGGTCTTCCCCTACATCGCACCGTTCTTTTATTAATTCACTACCAAGGAGTCTGATTATGAACACACGTCATTTAATGTTTGCCGCTATTTTCGCTGTTTCAGGCATGTCTATCACGCCCGCATTTGCCGCGCAGAAGACGGTGACGCTGGATATTCCCGGCATGGATTGCGAGATATGCCCGATTACCGTCAGAGTCGCGCTGAAAAAAGTGCCCGGTGTGATCAGTGCCACCGCTACACCCGAGACCAAAGAAGAAGTCGTGGTCTACGATGACGCAAAAACCAATATCAAACAGATTATCAATGCCACGACGCAGGCGGGTTATCCCTCCACCGTTAAAGGTGCAAAGTCAAAATAACGGCGCTGTAATGAAGGCAGGTCACCCACCACAATCATGGTGTGTGTCTGGCATTTGTTGTGGCAAATAAAATTGTCCACAATGCCCGGTTTTCGGGTAGTCCAAGGCTTTAGAAATAATAAATAAGGTGTTCTGGGAGATGAATCTCTTGACGATGACCCGAGTTGTGTCAGGAATAATCAGTCCGAGATATTCCCGGAATGTCCCCGACGTAAAACCAACAGGCGTGCGTGGCATTATCGCGCAGCATCCGGTCGACTGCGGGGTTATGCAACTGGCGTGATACTGATACCCTCCTTCGGTATTTTCTTGCCCAGCAGAGAGATAGCTTCGGCAAGGCCAGTCCCGAACCCACACCGGGATAATTGCAAAACTTCGTTTAATCCTGACTGGCTGGATAGCGTGATTTCCTCATAGCGGCAGACCGGAAATTCTTTGTTGTCCTTAAATCTCTTATCGGGGCCGCCAGACTTATTGACATACTTCCATGTTCGATCAATGACTTCTGTATCTCTGGGAACGGACTCGCTTTCGATAAATCGAGTTGCGCCTATATCAATGCGTAACTCCTGATAGCTAACGGCACCCACGCCGTTTTGATCGTAAACAAGAACTCGATCTGGGAAGAAGTGAAGTGTTTGACGGCCAACGCCAACTGCAACGGTTTCGATGTTTGTCTTGACGTAAGGTGGCTCGGCTTTGCGAATAGAAGTGTTCTTTCGGCGAACAAGATCACTTGCTCCGGCATGATATTTCCGGTCATGAACTTTTCCCGATGCCTCAATATGCCAGACTGCCGCACAGCCAGCGAGCTGGCTAGCCGCCGCGTGAAGTTGAGCGTAGGCGGCTTCCATATCAGCGTCAAAGTCATAGAATAAGACAACGGTTTTTTCCAAGACGTCCCGAGTATAGGCGGCGTACGTTCCGGAAGCACTAGCCAATACAAGTAGTGCAAATAGCCAAGCGGGCCAGTTTGACGAGATGCCAACGCCAAGAACTATGACCGAGGCAATTGCCACGATGGGCCACAAACGCACCTTGGCCCTCTTTCGATTCAGTTCATCTAGCAACTCACGGGAAGATGAGTCGACGATTTTTGAAACGTCTGCAGATTCGATTTCTTCAAGCGGAGCATGAGTCCCCGATGGTATTTCAGAGGAAATCGGTGTGGGTGGTTTGAATGGTGAGCTACGAGCAGAGGAGGATGACGGAAGTGTGGCGCGATAATACAGACCACCCCGACCCATGTGAACGTAGTTGCCTCGTGGACCGACACCAAAGCGAAGGCCAGTCACGCCTGCAGAAACCCCGACCCCGGACTTCGATAGATTGAACCGCAACGGGCCAACGCTAATGCTCTTCCTCAGATAAAAGCCCATGGGCTAAACCTCCAAAGTGGACAGGATGTAAGCTGGATAACGTGTTAGATAAGATACAAAAGGCTCCGCTTCAGTGGCGTCCCAACGACCAAAAGAGGGCACCTTGATGTCAGAGTTAGGGTATGGCTGGTAAATCAAAGATTCGTAGAGCATTTTTCTATATATGAGCGCTTGCTACTCAATTGTCAGTCTCTTGACGTATTTGCTCTACAATGAGCCTGCGAATTTCACCTTGTTCCAAAGTTACCTCGATTCGATTTATATACAACTTTGCGCTGTTCTTGCTTGGTTTTATTTTTTCGGAAAGCCAGACGGTGAGTAACCCAATATCAACATCACGAGCAACATGCACTATGACATCCAAAATATCAGGAATGCTTATATCTCGCCGCTCAATAACGGGCGGAATATTTACTCTGACACCGGTAGGAAGCCCCTCTGACAAGCTGAGGAGAACCATCGGATGATTAGTGCGAATAACAATTTGCATAAGTACCTTAGCAGTTAATATTATGGATGCCGATGGCTGTACAACAATTGTTATTTATGGTGCTCATTATGCTCATGTAATCATCTGATTCGCAAGAAATTTAAATTTCCTGCGCCGCTATAATAACCCTCATTAATGCGAACAGAGTCGACACATCTGAATGGACGTTTTGGATCGCGTAGTTGGGAATAGGCGAACAAGCATCGAATGGTTTATTAAGCGCTGGATTTCAGACGGTAAGAATTAAACAGGGAAGATATGTTCCGGGTCGATTTACGTCATTGACACTAGCCATTTGATGCACAGATTCATCGCCCATGTTTGAAATGCACAAAGGCCGACTCCTTGATGAAGTCGGCCTTTCTGATGTGTGGTGCCCCCGACACGAATCGAACGTGTGGCCCTTCCCTTAGGAGGGGAATGCTCTATCCACTGAGCTACGGGGGCAAGCCTCGCATTCTAGCTTATTATGTCGTTTCAAATAAGCTGCCATAGAGACTTCCATGCCCCTTCCGCGTCTGCCTCGTACCGTCATCGTCCTTAGTTTGGTGAGTTTTTTCAATGATCTGGCCTCGGAAATGGTGGTGCCGCTGATCCCCATTTTGCTGGCTACAGTGTTGGCGGCCGGACCTGTCGCGTTGGGATTGGTTGAAGGTGTGGCGGATGCCGTCGCATCCTTGCTCAAGCTGTGGTCGGGGCGGCGCTCCGATTTGCTGGGCGGGCGTCGCAAAGGGTTGGCGCTCGCCGGTTATACCTTATCCAATGGTGTTCGGCCCTTGTTGGGTATCGCAGGCAGTTGGCCGCTGTTGCTCGCCTTGCGCAGCCTGGATCGAGTAGGAAAAGGTTTGCGCAGCGCACCGCGTGATGCGCTGGTGGCGGATGCGACGCCGCCTGAAATCCGCGGTTTGGCGTTTGGTTTTCACCGGGCGCTGGATAATGCGGGTGCGGTCGGTGGCAGCCTGATTGCAGCGGGTGTGTTGGCCTGGTCGGGCATGCCGCTCTCGCATGTCATTCTGTGGTCGGCGGTGCCGGGGGTGGTGGGGGTGTTGCTGATTGCATTTGGCATTGGCGAAAAACCCCGGCCGGCCACACCGGCGCCTGCCGTTCAGATATCGTCGTTGCCCTGGGCGACACTGGCATTGCCGCTACGGCGTTATCTGCTGGTACTGATGTTATTCACGTTCGCACGTGCTTCCGAGACCTTTATTGTGCTGCGCGGGCACGAGTTGGGGATGAGTGTGGTCGAACTGCTGTTGTTGTGGGCAGCCATGAATCTGGCCAAGGCGCTGACTTCCACGCGCGGCGGTGTGCTGGCAGACAAGATTGGTAAAGAGCCGCTGATATTGTTCGGTTGGGCAGCGTTTGGCGTGACCTTTATGCTGCTGGGTTGGGTGGCGCATAGTGGCTGGCTGTGGGTGGTGGCCATCCTCTACGGCCTGACCACCGGTTTTGCTGAAGGCCCGGAACGCGCGCTGATCAGTGACTTCGCTGACGCGGAAACGCGCGGCACCGCATTCGGCTGGTATCACCTGATGACTGGCTTGTCGGCGATTCCCGCGGGCTTGGCGTTCGGGGTGATCTGGCAGTTGCAGTCGGCTGAGTGGGCGTTCCGGTATGCTGGCGCGCTGGCAATGACTGCTGCATTATTGATGCATTTCTGGGCGTGGCCCGCACATTCGAGAGGTAAAGCATGAAATACATTATTCTGTTTGTTGCCATGGCCGCCGCACTGGCGCTGGTCTGGATGCGTTCCAGCCAGGCCGCAACCATGCCGCAAGTCGGGCAGCCGGCGCCGGATTTCAGTCTGATCGACCAGAACGGTAAACTGCAGAATCTGGTGGACTATCGCGGCAAATGGCTGGTGCTGTATTTTTACCCGAAAGATGAAACACCGGCGTGCACCACGGAAGCGTGTGCCTTCCGCGACGATATTCTGAAAATTCGCAAGCTCAATGCAGAGGTGGTGGGCGTGAGCATAGACGACGCCAGCCGCCACGCCGAATTCGCCAAAAAACACGGCTTGCCGTTCCCGCTACTCGCGGATAAAGACGGCGTGGTGGCCGCGCGTTATGGATCGGTAATGAATCTGTTTGTGATGAAACTGGCCAAGCGCAATACTTTCGTCATCGACCCGCAGGGCAGGATTGCCAAGGTCTATGCTGGCGCCGACGCAGGCCGTAACTCCGAACAGGTGATTGCCGATCTGCCCAAGCTCGAGGCGGCAGGTTCGAGTTCGCATTGAACAACCGGGTAGGGTAAAGGGCCAGCCGTCAGCCTAACCCCATGTGTGCCGCAGAACGGGTTATTGCTGATCGTCGGGTTGTGCCGGATCCAGCACTTTCAGGTCATTTTCACGCGCGAAGTTCATCAGGAAAGAGAAAGCGGCAGGCTGTTCCACCTGCAGTTGTTTATCGACGACAACGCATTTCACGCCAGCTACCGTCGTGGGACGTACGAAGGGCGAATAGGTCATGCGGTGGTCTTCACCAAAAGTGGACAACACGCTGGACAGGCGTTCGGCCCAATCGCTGGGGCGGAATGTTCGCCCCGATGAGGTCAACCCCTGGATGATAAGTTCAGTATTGGAAGGCTCGGACATTATGGTGTTTTTAGCTGTATGCCTGTTGGTATTTTAACAGAGTATGGCGCATCGGTTAATGTACTGGTACGCTAATGTGCATGCTCATTCGTTTCGGAAGCGGCGATTTGGGGGATATTTAACCCAGACCGGCTTTTTTCAGTTTAGTTGCCAGACGTTATAGCAGGCTGTTGAAATTCATGTCATTCGAATTCAACGTAGAACAGAATCCAAAAACGCCTAACCGATACTTTACTTAAAAACAGCCCTTGCCGCCTGGCATGGTTTCGGCTCAATATACGGCTGATGCATTTGTTGCCCGCCGCTGCCAGAAAACTCCTGAGGAAAATAAAATTGTGAAAAATCCATTGGATTCATTGTGGGGGACGATTATTTCCGGTCTGATACTGACCGTGGTGCTGTATGTGTTTCTTAAAAACTTTTTGTTGCCGGGGGTATGATGGAACTTGTACCGGCGCTGGCCAGATGGCTGCACCTGATGGCAGGTGTAATGTGGATCGGGCTCCTGTATTATTTTAATTTCGTGCAGGTCGATGCCATGAAAGCGGCAACCGCCGACGGTAGTGCCGCCGGTATCAGCAAGCATGTCGCGCCGCGCGCATTGCTGTTTTTCCGCTGGTCGGCGTTGGTGACCTGGCTGGCCGGGGCCGCATTGCTGGGGCCTTATTTCAAAACGGCATTCAGCCTGCAGCCATCCCATGCCGTGATCGGGATAGGGGCTTGGCTGGGTACGATAATGTTGTTCAATGTATGGGTATTGATATGGCCCAATCAACGGAAAATCCTGGGTTTGGCCAAGGCCACCGATGCCCAGAAGAATACTGCACGCAGGGTGGCTTTCCTGGCGTCGCGTACCAATACCATGCTATCCATTCCCATGCTGTTTTTTATGGCAGCGGGGGCGCATAGCGGCGTATATGGCTTTTAAGTTTGTTTATCAATGATCTGTTAAAGGAGAAAACGATGATCCATGAATTACCGGTCTTACCCTACGCAAAAGATGCTTTGCAACCGCATATTTCTGCGGAAACTCTCGAGTATCACTATGGCAAGCACCATCAGGCCTATGTGACCAACCTGAATAACCTGATCAAGGGCAACGAATTTGAAAGCATGACCCTGGAAGAAATCATCAAGAAATCTTCCGGCGGGGTATTCAATAACGCAGCCCAGGTGTGGAATCATACTTTTTACTGGAACTGTCTCAGCCCTAACGGTGGTGGTGAGCCAAGTGGCGCGCTGGGCGATGCCATCAAGGCCAAGTGGGGTTCATTTGATGCGTTCAAAGAAGCTTTCGGCAAGGCTGCTGTAGGCACTTTCGGATCAGGCTGGGCGTGGCTGGTCAAAATGGCTGATGGCCAGATTGATATTGTCTCGACCAGTAATGCAGCGACACCGATGACCAGCGGCCAAAAAGCGCTGATGACCTGCGATGTGTGGGAACATGCCTACTATGTGGACTATCGTAACGCCCGTCCCAAATATGTAGAGGCGTTCTGGAATCTGGTAAACTGGGATTTCGTGTCGCAAAATTACGCGGCCTGAAGTTAGCAATTGGTATGACCTCACGGCGGCGTAAGCCGCCGTGTGCTTTTTAACCCTCTCTATAAGTCAATGGCTATGTCTTATTTGATGAATACTTATGCGCGTCAGCCCGTGGCGTTTGTTCGCGGTGAAGGCGTGTGGCTGTGGGACGAGGCCGGTGACAAATATATGGATGCATTGGCAGGCGTCGCCGTCAATGGGCTGGGGCATGCCCATCCCAAGCTGGCTGCCGCACTCTGCGAACAGGCGCGCACGCTGATCCATACGTCGAATCACTACGAAATTCCGCTGCAGGAAGAACTCGCTGAGCGTTTATGCCGGTTATCCGGTATGGACAAGGTGTTTTTCTGCAACTCGGGATGTGAGGCCAACGAAGCAGCGATCAAGCTGGCGCGGCTGTATGGTCACCAGAAAGGCATCACCACCCCCACGATTATTGTCATGGAAAAATCTTTTCATGGGCGCACCATGGCAACGCTGACGGCGACTGGCAACCGCAAGGTACAGGCCGGTTTCGAACCATTATTGACGGGTTTTGCGCGGGTGCCCTATAACGATGTCGAGGCGGTGCGTCAGGTTGCCGAGCATAATCAGGAGGTGGTTGCCATCCTGGTAGAGCCGATACAGGGTGAAGGCGGCGTCAATATCCCGGATGAAGAATACCTGGGCGCGTTGCGCAGGATTTGTGACGATAAGGGCTGGCTGTTGATGCTGGATGAAGTGCAGACCGGCATCGGCCGCACCGGTACCTGGTTTGGTTTCCAGCACACCACACTGCTGCCGGATGTGATTGCATCCGCCAAAGGCTTGGGCTCGGGCATGCCGATTGGTGCCTGCCTCGCACGCGGGGCTGCAGCGGAAGTATTCCAGCCCGGTAACCACGGCTCAACATTTGGCGGCAATCCGCTGGCCTGTGCAGCAGGACTGGCGACTTTGCGGATCATCGAAGAGGACGGCCTGCTGGCTAACGCGTCCCGTACCGGTGGCGAAATTGAGGCCGGTCTCAAACGTGAGCTGGATGGTGTGACGGGCATCAGGCAGATACGCAGCCTGGGTATGATGATCGGGATTGAACTGGATCGCCCTTGTGGCGAATTGGTCAAGCTGGCACGGGAACAACACTTGTTGATTAACGTGACTGCCGACAATGTGGTGCGGCTGGTGCCGCCGCTGGTGATGACTTCGGAAGAGGCCGCGCTGCTGGTGGCCGGACTGGGACCTCTTATCCGCGCATTTCTGGGTGGGACTTGAGATGGCACCGATCAAACACTTTCTGCAGTTCCAGGACTTAAATCGCAGCGAATTTGAACATATATTCAAGCGTGCCAATTTTATCAAGGCGCGGTTCAAGAATTATGAACCTCATCACCCGCTGGTGGATCGTACGCTGGCCATGATATTCGAGAAGCAGTCCACTCGCACCCGGTTGTCATTTGAAGCCGGCATGCATCAACTGGGCGGCTCGGCGATTTACCTCAATACCCGTGATACCCAGTTGGGGCGCGGCGAGCCGGTCGAGGATGCGGCACAGGTGATTTCGCGCATGGTGGATATCGTGATGATCCGCACCTTCGAGCAGGGTATTATCGAACGCTTCGCTGCACACTCCCGCGTGCCGGTGATCAACGGCCTCACCAACGAATACCATCCATGCCAGATCATGGCAGACATCTTCACATTCATAGAACGTCACGGCTGCATCAAGGGCAAGACGGTGGCGTGGATCGGCGATTCCAACAATATGTGCAATACCTGGCTGCAGGCTGCCGTGGTGCTGGATTTCAATGTGCACGTATCGACCCCGCCCGGATATGAAGTCGAGCCGGAACGTGCGGGTCTATATGACACGACCCACTACGAGAGCTTCACTGATCCCATGGAAGCCTGCCGCGATGCTGATCTGGTCACTACCGATGTGTGGACCAGCATGGGCTTCGAGGCTGAAAATGAGGAACGTCTGCGCAATTTTCAGGACTGGCAGGTGGATGCAGACATGATGCGCGTTGCAGTCAAGGATGCGTTATTCATGCATTGTCTGCCCGCGCATCGGGGCGAGGAAGTGGCGGCGGAGGTTATTGACGGTCCGCAAAGTGTGGTGTGGGACGAAGCTGAAAATCGCTTGCATACCCAAAAAGCGTTGATGGAATATTTATTGTTGGGAAAAATAAATGAGTGACGTGAAAAAAGTTGTGCTGGCCTATTCAGGCGGCCTGGACACTTCGGTGATCCTGAAGTGGTTGCAGGACAGTTATCAGTGTGAAGTGGTGACGTTTACTGCGGATATCGGTCAAGGCGAAGAGCTGGAACCGGCCCGTGAGAAAGCCACAAAATTCGGCGTCAAGGAAATCTTCATTGATGATTTGCGTGAAGAGTTCGTGCGCGATTTCGTGTTTCCCATGTTCCGTGCCAATACGGTATACGAAGGTGAATACCTGCTGGGAACATCCATCGCGCGACCACTGATTGCCAAGCGCCTGATCGAAATCGCCAATCTCACCGGAGCCGATGCCATCTCGCACGGTGCCACCGGCAAGGGCAACGACCAGGTACGCTTCGAACTGGGTGCTTATGCGCTCAATCCAGATATCAAAATCATTGCGCCGTGGCGCGAGTGGGATTTGTTGTCGCGTGAAAAATTGCTGGCCTACGCGGAGACCCACGGCATCCCTGTGGAGATGAAGCACAAGGCGGGCGGCAGCCCTTACAGCATGGATGCCAACCTGCTGCATATTTCCTATGAGGGGCGTGCGCTGGAAAATCCGGCAGACGAGCCAGAAGAGGATATGTGGCGCTGGACAGTATCACCGGAAAAGGCGCCCGATGCGGCCGAATATGTCGATCTGGAATTTAGCCGTGGCGATATCGTGGGTATCAACGGCCAGGCGATGAGCGCGGCAACCGTGCTGGCGGAATTGAATCGGCTGGGTGGCAAGCATGGGATAGGCCGCCAGGATCTGGTGGAAAACCGTTATGTGGGGATGAAGTCGCGCGGTTGTTATGAAACGCCGGGTGGAGCCATCATGCTCAAGGCACATCGCGCCATTGAATCCATCACGCTGGACCGCGAGGTGGCGCATCTCAAGGACGATCTGATGCCGCGTTACGCCAGCCTGATTTACAACGGATACTGGTGGAGTCCGGAGCGGGTCATGCTGCAAACCATGATCGACGCGTCGCAGGCTACGGTGAATGGCTGGGTGAGAATCAAGCTCTACAAGGGCAACGTGATTGTCGTGGGGCGCGATTCCAAAACCGATTCACTGTTCGATGCCACCATCGCCACATTTGAAGACGACGCGGGTGCCTATAACCAGGCGGATGCCGCAGGTTTCATCAAGCTGAATGCGTTGCGTTTGCGTATCGCCGCCAAACTTAAAAACCGTAGTCACTAATTCGGGAACAGGTCATGTCTCAATTCGACAATGTCAGCGTGGTTAAACAGGCCAACGTCTATTTCGATGGCAAATGCGTATCGCATACCGTGGTATTTGCCGATGGCAGCAAAAAAAGCGTGGGCGTGATTTTCCCCAGCCAGTTGGTGTTCAACACCGGCGCGCCGGAAATCATGGAAATCAACGGTGGTGTGTGCAAAGTGAAGCTGGCTGGCGAAACCGACTGGAAAACCTACAAAGCTGGCGAGCAGTTTTCAGTGCCCGGCAATAGCAAATTCGATATAGAAACCATGGAAACGCTGGATTACGTTTGCCATTTTGGCTGATATGTTCAGCAAATACTGATCGGGAGTTTGATATGCCCTCATTTGATATTGTCTCAGAAGTAGACAAGCAGGAAGTCAAGAATGCGGTCGAACAGGTTAACAAGGAAGTCTCGACACGCTTTGACTTCAAGGGATCGGATGCGCGTATTGAGCAAGCGGAATACGTGCTTACAGTTTATGCAGACGATGATTTCAAGCTTGATCAGGTGCAGGAAATCCTCAATAACAAGCTTATTAAACGGGGTATTGATATCAAATGCCTGGAAGTTGGAAAGTCGGAAAAAGTGAGCGGGAACAAGGTCAAGCGGAGTGCGACGGTAAAAACCGGCGTGGAAAGTGATCTTGCCAAGCAGATCGTCCGCATCATCAAGGACAGCAAGCTCAAGGTGCAGGCCAGCATTCAGGGTGAAGCAGTGCGCGTTACCGGCGCCAAGCGTGATCTGTTACAGGAGACGATTGCGCTGGTGCGCAAGAACATCAGCGATTTTCCGTTGCAATTCCAGAATTTCAGGGATTGATCTGCACAGGAACATACGGCTTTCACGGGCGCATGGCATCTGATATTCTGTAGGTGTATTTTCAAGCAGGTTTGCCGGGAGCAGTGATCAAATGATTATTCGTGAAATTCTGACTATCAAGGGCGGCGATATTTTCTCCATCGACCCGGATCAACCGGTCTCAGAAGCGGTTGAGGTGATGGTGAAGCACGATGTCGGCTCATTAATCGTACGTCAGAACGGTACCATGGTCGGCTTGCTTACCGAGCGTGACGTGCTGCGCGGGTTGAATGTGCGTGGCTGTGCGCTGATTGCGGTTAAGGTCAGTGACATGATGGCGACTGAACCCATTATCGGCAATCCTGATGACACCGTGGATTACGTGCGCGGCGTGATGACCGAAAATCGCATCAGTCACCTGCCGGTCATGGACGGTGAAACATTGCTGGGTGTGATTTCTTTCCACGATGTGGCACGCGCCTGCCTGAATGCGGCAGATTTCGAAAACCGTTTGCTCAAGCGCTACATCAAACACTGGCCGGAATAAACGCTTGACCCTTCAGCGGATCGCCTCAATCGAAAATTTCTTGAACTGCACGTTCGGGGTGATCAGCGCATAACCCTGCATTTGCCAGTAGGCCAGTTCGGTGATGGCATTCGGCACGATCTGGATAAAGTCCTGAAAATCGCGCGCACTGTAGCCGTATTCTTCAGCGGCATAGCCACATACCTTGAAACTTACTCCAAAATCCGCGTAGTAACGCATCCGGTCCACGGCATCCTTGTATTTTGCTTCGTTTTTCTTCGCGACGGTGACGATTTCCGTACCGTGTATCACTACCTTGATATCCAGTTGTTCCGGAGAATAACCATAGGGCTCTTCCAGTAAGGGATTCATCAGGGAGCGTATCCAGTACAGGGCGCTACCGATTTTCTGCGGGTCGTCCAGATAAAAATCAAATACGACCTTGGCTGGCTGGTAAGGTGTTTTGACAATCGTCGCTTCGGCCAGGGCGGATGTCGGCCAGGCCAATAGCGAAACCATAAACATGCGTCTTTTCATGATTATCCCCCCGCAGTGAATAATCTGTTTATAGACCTTTTCCTGTTTACGATTTCAAACCAGCGAGTATTTGCCGATAGGCGGTCAGGCGGCCTGGCGTGATTTCCCCCGCGGCCGCAGCTTGCGTGACGGCACAGTCAGGTTCGTGCAGATGGCGGCAATTGCTGAATCTGCAATGGCCAATGTAAGGGCGAAACTCGATAAAGTAGCGGTCAAGCTGGGCGGGCTCGATGTGATTCAGGCCGAACTCCTGCATGCCTGGCGAATCGATCAATCTGCTCGAATCATCCAGTTTGTACATGCGGGCACCAGTGGTGGTGTGGCGTCCTGAGTCGAGTGCCTCGGATACTTCTCCCACTGTCGTGCGGGCCTCGGGCGCCAGCGCGTTGATCAAGCTGGATTTCCCCATGCCCGATTGACCCACAAAGACACTGATCTGTCCTGACAGATAGGGTCGTAACGCGCTGATATCCTGATGTGCCGAGAGCGCCAGCAGTGGATAGCCCAGCTTGATGTAAGGCTCAAGGCGATGCTGCGCAGCGTAGGCGGGCTCTCCCAGATCATACTTGTTCAGACAGATGAGCGCCGGGATGGCCGCCGCTTCGGCGGCAACGAGACAACGGTTGATCAGCAAATCATAAAAACTGGGGACGGGTGCGACCACAATGACGATGCGTGACACATTGGCGGCGATCAGTTTACTGCGGTGCGCGACTGAGCGATGCAGCAGATTTTGACGCGGGAGTATGGATTCGATGACACCTTGCCCTGAAGATGTGGGCAGAAAAACCACGTGATCTCCGCAGGCAATGCCGCTACGCTTGCCACGCGATACGCATTCGATTTGCGTGTCGCCGGTTTCAACCTGATAGTGTCTTCCGAAAGTGGCGGTAACCAGCCCCTGCAGGGGTAAAGGCGCGGTCATGGGTTCTGGAGACAGGTATGGCGGATCATGCCGCTATTCTATTTCACTTGGGCTTGCCGTAGCGAAATCGACGTACTTAATTATCCGGAATGACAGTACGCAAGACCATGCTAAAGATGGAACAGGGCATCCACCTTGGCGGCACAGATGAAATCGTTTTCAGATAAGCCGGCCAGTGCATGAGTAGTGTATTCCACACGACACTGGTTGTAGCCTGAATGGAGATCGGGATGATGATTTTCGCGGTGGGATATCCAGGCGACCGCATTCACGAATGCCATGGCCTGGTAATGGTCTTTAAAGCTGTAGGTTTTTGTGATGCGTGTGCCGTTCTGTTCCCAGCCATCCAGTTGCACCAGAAACGCTGCAATGGCAGACGGGGTCAATGCAGCGCTACCACCCTCGCAAGGCCGGCAGGATTTGGCGGCAAGATCACAAATGTCTGCCATCGTGACTTTACTTGAACTTGTAGTATTGCTGGTTCAGATAGGCATCCACATGCATTTCATCTTCTGGAAACCAGTTGGCGCCAGTATTCGCATTACATGCCGCGACGCGCGCAGCGAGTTGCTGCGGATTTTTGACCTTGTGATCGGCGCGAGTATAAATTTTGGAGCCATCACCACCGACCATAGAGGCGTGGCAGCTTACGCAGGATTTATCCACCAGCATTTTGCCGACCTTCGGGTCGCCTTTGCCGAAGGGGGCGGCATAGAGTGGGGCGGCGGCAAGTAACAATGCAACTGTAAGCAAAGATTTCATGCGTAGGTCCTTTGTAATAGAGATGGCATATTAATTATGCGCCGCTGTTTGCAGGCGCGCGATGCGCTGCTGCGCATCCGGATGCGAATTATAGAACATGGCGTAGAGAGGATCCGGAGTCAGTGTAGACGCATTGTCCCGATATAGCTTGGTCAGCGCACTGATCAGGCTGTGCGCCCGGGTTTGTACGGCGGCATACTGATCTGCCTCGAACTCGTGTTTGCGTGAATAAAGGCTACTCAGTGGTTGCAGCAGAAAGGTGAATACCGGCAGCACCAGAAAAAACAGCACCAGCGCCATGCCTGTGGTGTGGCTGGTCACATTCAGGCCGCTAAAAAACCAGGTTTGAGCCATCAGCCAGTTGAGTATCCACAAAAACGCCAAACTGGCTGTAAAAATCCAGGCCATGCGCTTGATCACATGGCGGCGCTTGAAATGGCCCAGTTCGTGTGCGAGCACGGCTTCCACCTCGTCTGCTTCAAGGTGTTTGAGCAAGGTATCAAACAGTACAATACGTTTGGTTTTGCCAAAACCGGTGAAATAGGCATTGCCATGGCTGCTGCGCTTGGAACCGTCCATGACGAACAGGCCTTGTGCAGTAAAACCGCATTTTTGCAGCAATTGTTCGATGCGTGATTTGAGTGTGCCATTTTCCATGGGCTCAAAACGGTTAAACAAGGGTGCAATGAAGGTTGGGTAAATGGCGAGCAGGGTCAGATTGAACCCCACCCACACCAGCCAGGCATACAACCACCAGAGGCTGCCCGAGGCTTGCATCAGCCAAAGCACGACGAATAGCAGGGGTAAACCCAGCAACGCGCCAATGGTGGCCTGCATGAACGAATCGATCAAAAAGCGCTTGAATGTCATGGTGTTAAAGCCGAAGCGGTTATCGATGACAAATTTTCGGTATAAATCCAGAGGTAGTTCGATGATTGCGCCGATGACCATTACGCTGGCGATGAGCAGGATATTGCGCAGCATTTCCGAAGCAAATGCACCCGACAAGGCTGTATCCACCCATTGCAGTCCGCCACCCAGCGTAAAGGCCAGTAATACCGCCGCTTCGACTATGATTTGCAGGAATGACAGCCGGGTTTTGGCGAGCGTATAGTCTGCCGCTTTGTGGTGCTGGGTCAGCGTGATTGCATCCGTAAATGCGGCAGGTACGGCATTTCGATGACTGGCAACAAAACGCAAATGACGTTGTGCCAGCCACATTCGCACCGATATGCTGATTGCCAGGGCGGCAATGAAGATAAGAGTGAATGTATTCATGGTGCGATTATGACACAATTGGCCTTTTACTTTTGAATGGACATGATGGCTCAAGATAACAACAACCTGATCTGGATAGACATGGAAATGTCCGGTTTGCTCCCCGATAGTGACCGTATTCTGGAAGTGGCGCTGGTGGTGACGGATGCCCAGCTTAATACTGTGGCTGAAGCGCCGGTGCTGGTCGTGCATCAGTCCGATGCTGTGCTGGACGGCATGGATAACTGGAACAAGGGTACGCACGGACGCTCCGGTTTGATCGACAAGGTCAAGACATCCGCCATGGATGAGGCTGCCGTGGAAAATCAAATGATCGAGTTCCTGGCACAATATGTGGGTAAAGGCATTTCCCCCATGTGCGGGAATTCGATTTGCCAGGATCGCCGGTTCCTGGCGCGTTATATGCCCCAACTGGAAGCCTATTTCCATTACCGTAATCTGGACGTCAGTACACTGAAGGAACTGGTCAAGCGCTGGAAACCTTCTGTGGCAAAAGGTTTCCTCAAAGAAAGCAAACACGAGGCGCTGGCCGATATTTACGATTCCATCGTCGAACTCAAATTTTACCGCGACAATTTCATTAACCTGGCGTGAAGCATGGGAGATAATCCCCACCGTCGCGGTGGCCTCATCATGCTGGCGATCGCCTGGATCATATTGTTTGCCGGCGCATACTGGTATTTTGAGGCGCGCCTGACTCACATTGCCAACCCCAACCGTGCCGAAGTGCTGGCGCTACAGCATGGTGAAGTACGCCTGCAGCGTAACCCGCAAGGGCACTATCTGGCGCAAGGGGAGATCAACGGGCAGCGTGTCACATTCCTGGTGGATACAGGCGCTACCCGTGTTGCCCTGTCTCCCGGCCTTGCGCAAAAGTTGACGCTGGCTCGTGGCGTTGTGGCGACCGTTCAAACCGCCAATGGTCCCACAAACGCTTATCAGACCAGTTTGAAAACTGTCCGCCTGGGTTCAATCGAGGTCCATGATGTCGCTGCATTGATTACCACGGGCCTGGATGATGACACGGTACTGCTGGGGATGAGCTTTCTCAAGCAGATGGAATTCACTCAGCGTGGTTCCGAACTAACCCTCAAACCGCTGGGTCATATGTGAGCGCGAGTCTTTGCTATTCTCATCCTCAGAATTTCTCATCCGCCGCAAGATAACGCCATTGACCGACGGGCAACTCACCGAGTTTTACCGCCCCGATACGCACACGTTTCAGGCCCACGACCTTGAGTCCCACCAATTCGCACATACGGCGAATTTGGCGCTTTTTGCCTTCGCGCAGGATAAAACTTAGTTGATCCTGATTCTGCCAGCTTACCCGGGCCGGCCGTAATGCCACATCGTCCAGTTTCAAGCCGTGATTGAGTAATTTAAGGCCTTCCGTGTTGAGTTTTCCGTGCACTCGTACCAGATATTCCTTGTCGACACTGGAATCTTCGCCGATCAACTGTTTGGCAATTCGTCCATCCTGGGTCAACACCAGCAAACCGGTGGAATCAATGTCCAGCCGTCCGGCAGGAGCCAGCCCGCGCACGTGTTCGTTGGAAAACCGTATTCCTGAGCGATCATCAGCATAATGATTGGGTGCAGTCACCAGCGTTGCCGCCGGTTTGTAGCCGTCTTCAGCCTGGGCCGACACAAATCCCACCGGCTTGTTCAGCAGTATCGTTACCCGGCTTCCCTGTTCGTGCTGTGCTTGCCGTGCCAGCTCTATGCGGCAATCCGGCGACACCTTACTACCCAGCTCGCTGACCAGCAGACCGTCTACCTTCACCCAGCCGCGTTCGATATAAACATCCGCCTCGCGCCGCGAGCACAGGCCACGTAAAGACATGAGTTTGGAGAGTCGAATTGTTTCCACAATGCAGGCCGGTGTTAAAGCCTGAATTTTACGCGACACAGGGTCGGTTGCGCGCAATTTGTTTGACTGAAAAAGCCCGCTGTGATTAAATGCGCGCCTTATTGGGCGGTTAGCTCAGTGGTAGAGCACTGCCTTCACACGGCAGGGGTCGCAAGTTCAAACCTTGCACCGCCCACCAAATAAACATCCTCAAGTGTCTGGATAGTCCGGGTTTGATTTCCCCTTCATGCCCACCCATACCTGTAATCAGGGCATAAATCCCGGGTAATCTGCGATTACTCAAATACACCCCCTCCGCCAAATCGGATTTTTTGGATGATTTAATGTGCGTTGAGAGCGGCCAATAATAAGCCTTTCAACGTTTTAATCAGCGCGGTCTCATCTGCCGAAACGCCTTCAGGTGCAAGCAGGGATCGATCTGCATAGAGTAAACCAAGATTTTTTTCCTGGATCACCAGCGGCAAGATAATAAAGCTTTGCGTATCTGGAAGTAATTGATGATGCCACGGTGGGATAAGGGGATGAATTTTGGCTGCGGTAGCGTCAGCAATCATCAAATCGGCATTATTTTTAATCGCCAGATGAAATATATCGTGAGTCATTGTGGAGGAAAACCGGAAACCGGCCTGGCGTACGGAGTGCTTTTCTCCGATTGCAACGCGAGCGCGGTATTGTTCGGTTTTGAGGTCCTTCATGCAAAGCGTGGCGAAACGAAAGCCCATGCCTTGATACAGGGTTTCCAGCACTTGCATGATCAATTCGTTCAGTTTTCCATGTCCGGAACCCATCATCTGCGTCACATCCTGTACGCCCGCCAGCAATAAGGCATGGGCATTCATGGGTTTTCCGCTGGGGTGGCAGGTCAGGATGGGCGGTGTGTCGGATTCTGGGGTAACCAGCATGAAATCTGTGAGCAGGTTTTGCGCCTCCGGGTCCGATTCGGCTGGCGATTCAGCAGGTTTATCCAGCTGGGGAAGTAAACCCAGGCTATCCAGAAGGACGTGAGTTTCATTGATCGTCACGGCAAATAGCTGGTCGATTTGTTCCTTGTCCAGATTGAGTGCTGAGCCAAAGCGGGTTAGCAGAGTTTGATTATCTGCAAGTTGTTTCGCGTCATTCGCATGCGGCATCAGCCGCGCGGCATCAGAGCTGAATGACGCCACCAGCGACATCCACTCCTGGCGGTTCGCAGGGGATTTCACGACGCGGTTGGAGAGCGGGGTGAGGGCATGAATGAGTGTGTCGGAAATTTTCCAATCCTGCAGCACAGTGACTGCAAGCTGGTCAAAACTGCAGCCTAACACCTGCATTGAGGCTTTTGCGGGAGTGAGACTGGCACCCTGAGTCAGGACGTTGATTTCGTTGTACACATCATGATCATGAGAAGCGACCAATAACTGGCCCAGGTTTTTGAACAGGGCAGTAATCGCCGCTTCCTCGGCATCCGGAAAGTGGCCGCGCCGCGCCAGTTGACGCCCCATTACGCTGGCCCGCAACGCTTGAGCCAGTTCAAAGCGTACGCTCTGTGCATGGTTGGTATCCGGCAGTCTATCAACCAGCAGCATGGCCAAAGCACACGTTTTCACCGTATCAAAACCAAGCAGGAAAATTGCGCTGGTGATGGTGCTGATCGTTCGGCCTGAGGCGGTCCGATACGATACCGTATTGGATAGGCGCAGTATTTTTTGGGTCAGTGCAACATCGGATAAGACAAAGTTGGTCAATTCCTGCAAGGCTTCGTCGTCGGATGAGGTGAGCTGTACAACTCTGGAAACAGCACTGCCCAAGGCAGGCAGATTGGCGTCATCGCTGAATTTTTGTAACAGCGCAGCGCGCTTTGTGGCAGGACTGGCTGACAATGACAGGGAAGTTGAATCGGCACGCATGAATTTGATGGTGAGAAACGTATTGGTAGCCGGATATCACCAGGCCACATTTAGTTGTGCTGCGTAGGAAACGTTGGATGCAATTCGCCAGGTATTAATCTGGCCCGATTAAACTAGCCGATCACCCGATTACGAGCCGCTATCGAAACCTTTGACTGTCCATCCGGGCCATAGAACCCGCTGCGTTGGTCAGCGCCATGCAAAACATTCAGCGCCACTTGATTACGTGTCAAGTGAGTATTAATCAGCAGGCCATTGATACGGTTGGCTTCTTTCACATCGTTGGTCAATGTAAGCAGTTTCGACCAGGTTGCTGAGGCGTGATCATTCTGTTGGCTGGATAACCATGCCTGCATACCAGCGTTGTTTTGCGGATGGCCCGCTGCGGTGAGTGCCTGCAAGCGGGTATTGACCAGCTCGGTCATGCGCGCCACGGCACTGGCTTTTTCCACAGTGATTGCATGCATCCCATCGACATTGGCTTCGACCAACAAAGCCTGTTCCTGCTGGATAAGTCCAAGCAAATGCTGCATTGCATTGCTTTCGTGCTCAATTATATCCATCAGGCGGGTATCCATTAGTTCGGGTTTAGTTTTTGCGGGCTTGCAACAGGTTTTTCACTGTTGTCAGGAGTCCATCAGCCACTTTCTCTGCATTCACCTTGAATTTGCCATCTGCAATAGCCGATTTGATAGCCTCGACTTTACCTGCATCAAATACTTCGCTGGTGGCAATGGCGCCCTGCAATGACTGCAATTGCGGAGACGTAGAGGAAGATTTGGGTGAACCCACAGCAGGCGCAGGTGCAGCCCCGGCCTTATCGGCTTTGTTGGCAGGCGTTTGTCCGAGTGGCAAGCTGATAGACTTTTTCGAGTCATTAATTTTCATTGTGTTATCTCTATCTGATTAGAGGCTCAATCAAGCCGGAGCCTGTGTTCACTATATCGGCGAGGCCAGTGCAAACTTTAATGCCTAATCAGAATCTATTCGCCATCCTGTTAATAGCTTACCTCAACTACGCCGCCTGCCTTGGCAATCCCTCTGATCATTTGCCCAGCCTGCGTTCTGGCCTGTACCAACTGGCCTTCGCCAGCACTGGTCAGCGCCTGGCCTTCAGATGAAACCTGAAATCCCGGCCCGATGGATACCAGGCGTACAGTTTGTCCCTGCTGCACGGCAGGCACGCTGCGCAAGCTATCCTGACGTAAGGCGGTTCCTGCCTGCAGGGACATGGTAACCGTGCGGCCAATGGCTTGGGTTGCATCGGTAATAATGCCGACAGGTAGTGTAGTCAAGTCGCCTTGCATGGTGGCGAGATCGGTCGCACTTACAAGCTGACCCTGAGCCAGTGGCGCAGCGGTCACAACATAGGCGGCGACTACGCTGACCTTGGCTTGAATATAGACAGTCCAGGGTGTTGGTACGGTGCAACGGATGCCGACGGTGGTTTTCCCCCATACCTTACTGCCGGTAGGCATAAATGCCTGGGGCGCGGCGCAGGCAGCCAGATCCAGACGCGAATCAAGTTTGTTGACGCTGATGCTGACATGACCTGGCAGGCCGCGTGTTTGTGCCTGTAAAAATTGTTCGGCAACCTGGCGAACCGCCGCCGGATCCTGACGCCCGCCATCGTTTTGCGCAGCGGCAATTTGCACGAGCGAGAACAGGAGTAAAGCGAGCAAGGTTTTCATGATGGAAAGGCCGGCAGATTGATCACACGGCTATCTTAGTCGGTAAGCGCTTAATCAAAGCAGGGAATAGCTCATGGATATGGGTGCTTATCTGGCAATTGCAGAAGATCATGTCGTCGTAAGATCGTAGCTGTGAAACTGTATAAGCCTGATGACTACACGTTTCTCCAGCTATGTATTTTCGGAGATTGCCATGATCGGAAAATTAGACGAGTACCTGCGCTTCCAGGAAACTGCGCTAAACCTGCGTGCGCAGCGCCAGCAATTGCTGGCATCCAATATTGCCAATGCGGATACGCCCAATTTCAAAGCGCGCGACATTGATTTTCGCACTGCAATGCAGAATGCGCTGGGGCCCGCCTCAAGCCAGGCGCCTTCGCTGGATAAAACTTCAGCAGTGCATATGAGTGCGCCCGGCACGCTCAATTCCAGTGGTACGCCGTTGCTGTATCGCAGTGTCCAGCAGGGCAGTGTAGACGGTAATACAGTAGATATGGATACCGAGCGCAATCAGTTTGCTGACAACGGTATTCGTTATGAAGCGAGCCTTACCATGATCAGCGGGCAGATTAAAAGTCTGCTTGCTGCAATACAGGGGTAATCAATCATGTCGTTATTTGATGTTTTCAATGTTGCAGGCTCCGCCATGAGTGCGCAGGCGCAGCGTCTGAATACTACAGCCAGCAATCTTGCCAATGCCGATAGCACCACCAGTTCTACCGGCCAGCCTTATCGTGCCAAGCAAGTGGTATTCAGCGCAGTGCCGGTCGCGGGTTCGCAGGCGAGCGGAGTGAAAGTGCTGGGCGTGGTCGAGGATACCGCGCCACCCAAAATGGTCTACGACCCGCAGAACCCCGTTGCCGACGAGAAAGGCTATGTGGCCATGCCGAATGTCAATGTGGTGGAAGAGATGGTCAACATGATTTCAGCGTCACGCTCCTATCAGACCAACGTGGACACTATGAATGCAGCCAAAACCATGCTGCTGAAAACACTCACCATCGGCCAGTAGCCAAGGAGAATTAAATGAGTACTGTGCAAAACAACACCGTTTCTCCCAGCTTGCTGGCATCCATGAATCCGGTTGCTGCAACCGCGCAGAGTACAGCAGCGTCGGCGCAAGACACCTTCATGAAATTGCTGGTTACGCAGATGCAAAATCAGGATCCGCTTAATCCGATGGATAACGCGCAAGTGACCAGTCAGCTGGCGCAATTGTCGACGGTCTCGGGTATCAATCAAATGAATGCAACCTTACAGTCGCTGATTGGTAGTTATCAGTCCAGCCAGACGTTGCAAGCGGCTGGCATGATCGGACATGGTGTTCTGGTGTCCGGATCAAGCCTGAATTTGAACAATGGGCAGGCGCCTTTTGGCATTAATCTTTCCTCGTCAGCGAGCGATGTGAAAATCTCGATTCAGGACGGCAGCGGACGAACTGTGCATAGCATGGATTTGGGTGCACAGCAGGCGGGAATGCTAGCGCTTCAATGGGATGGCACAACCGATAGCGGGGCGGCGGCGGCCAACGGACAATACAGTTTTACGGTGAATGCGACACAAGGCAGTCAAAACGTAAGTGCAGAGACTTTGGCGTTTGGTCAGGTTTCCAGCGTATCCAGTGGCGGACAGGGTGTCGTTCTGAATGTGCCGAGTCTGGGTGCGGTTAATCTCGCCGATGTTCGGCAGATTCTTTGAATGTGCATCAATCACATTATTTAGGAGAACGAAATGGGTTTTCAACAAGGCTTAAGCGGTTTGAATGCAGCATCAAAGAGTCTGGATGTGATTGGGAATAACGTTTCCAATGCCAATACAGTCGGTTTCAAGGAGTCTCAAGCACAGTTTGCTGACGTTTATGCAAATTCTTTGACTGGCGCGGGTGCTTCCCAAATCGGTATTGGTACCAAGCTTGCGCAAGTTGCTCAGCAATTCACCCAAGGCAATATCACGGCTTCAAATAATCCTCTGGATGTGGCGATTAATGGCGGCGGTTTCTTTCGCATGAGCAACAATGGTACGGTTACCTATGCACGCAATGGCCAATTTCAACTTGATAAATCGGGTTATATTGTCAATGCCACTGGCGCACGTCTGACCGGTTACACAGCCAATGCCAATGGTGTTCTGTCAACTGGCGCACCGGCTGATTTGAATATCAATACGGCGGATCTCACACCCAAAACCTCTACGACAGTTGACGCTGTATTGAACCTGGATTCGGGTAGTACGATACCGGCGACCACGCCTTTTAATATGGCGGATCCCACTAGCTACAACAGTTCCACGGCGGTTTCCGTTTATGACAGCTTGGGCAATGCACATACCTTGCAAACTTTTTACGTCAAGACAGCGCCGAATGCTTGGGATGTATACGCTTCCAATGACGGTGTGCCGATAGGTTATGTACCGCCAGCTGCGCCTGTGAAGGTAGGTTCTTTGGCGTTTGCCACCGATGGTTCACTGGTTCCTGCGGCGCCCTTTGCTGTGCCGATAACAGTGGGTACCGGTGCAACCTCGCCTTTTACCGTCAATGTTGATTACAAAGGTACCTCTCAATACGGTTCGCCTTTCAGCGTTAATGCCCTGAAACAGGATGGCTATACCTCCGGTCGGCTGGCGGGATTCAACATCAGCGGTGACGGGACCATTGTGGGGCGTTATACCAATGGACAATCCGCCACGCTGGGTCAAGTGGTTCTGGCAAATTTTACCAATCCGAATGGATTGCAGGCGCTCGGCAATAATTTATGGACTGATACTGCGGCGTCGGGTCCGGCCCTGGTGGGTACTCCCAATACCGGTAGTCTAGGGGTCTTGCAGTCGTCTGCAGTTGAAGATTCGAACGTCGATCTGACGGCCGAGCTGGTGAACATGATTACTGCCCAGCGTAATTATCAGGCGAATGCACAGACCATCAAGACACAGGATCAGGTAATGCAAACCCTGGTGAATCTGCGGTAATACGCATTAATCCAGCTACTGGGAGACTCGCATGGATCGTTTGATCTATACCGCCATGACCGGCGCGAAGCACATTCTGGAACAGCAAGCCACGACGACGCACAATCTGGCCAATGCCACCACCACCGGCTTTCGCGCCCAGCTGGATTCGTTCCGGGCCGTACCGGTGATCAGCAGTGAAGGCTTGCCGACACGCGCGTTTGTGGTGGATGCAACGGTAGGTAGCGATTTTACCCCCGGCGCCATTCAGCAAACCGGACGCGAACTTGACCTGGCGGTGCAGGGCAAAGGGTGGATTGCAGTGGAGTCGGCGAATGGTGCTGAAGCCTACACGCGCAATGGCAGTCTGAAACTCAGTGAAAACGGAGTGTTGCAAACCCAAAGCGGACTCAATGTCTTGGGCGATGGCGGTCCGATCAGTATTCCGCCCGACGTGACCGTTGCCATCGCCAAGGACGGTACGGTGTCGGCTATCCCCAAGGCCGGCTCGCCTACAGCAGTGAATGTGCTGGGGCGTATCAAGCTGGTTAATCCACCGGACGCATCCTTGGTGCGGGGGGATGACGGAAACTTCCGCACCAAGGATGGCAGCCCCGCAGAGTCAGATCCGAACGTAACGGTAATTGGTGGTGCGTTGGAGGGCAGCAACGTCAGTGTAGTGGAGGCCATGGTCAACATGATCAGCCTGGGTCGACAGTTCGAGATGCAAATGAAGATGTTGCAGAACGCCGAGAATAACGCCAATAAAGCAAGTCAGCTTCTCAGTATGAGCTAGTGGTGTATAGCGCAAAATGTTACTTGACTGCCGGTGGAGCGTTTCCAGCATCGGCGATGAAATGATTCTTTGGAGAAAAAAATGATCCGCTCACTTTGGATAGCCAAGACCGGTCTGGATGCACAGCAGACACAGATGGACGTCATCGCCAATAACCTGGCCAACGTCAGTACCAGTGGTTTCAAACGTTCACGTGCCGTATTTGAAGACCTGCTCTACCAAACCATGCGTCAACCGGGTGCGCAATCGTCGCAACAAACCCAATTGCCATCCGGTCTGCAGCTGGGTACAGGTGTGCGTCCGGTCGCTACCGAGCGTATCTTCACTCAGGGAAATCTGCAGCAGACCGGCAATGATAAGGATGTGGCGATTCAGGGTTCGGGATTTTTCCAGGTTTTGCTGCCTGATGGTACCACAGCGTATACCCGCGATGGTTCTTTCCAGAGTGATAGCCAGGGTCAGCTGGTCACTTCCAGCGGCTATGTCATCCAGCCGGCCATTACCATTCCAGCCAACGCACAGAGCATAACCATCGGCCGTGATGGCACCGTGTCAGTGACTCAGCCGGGAACTCCGGCGCCGGTGCAGGTAGGTTCGTTGCAACTGGCGACCTTTATCAATCCGGCTGGCCTTGAATCCAAAGGCGAGAATCTGTATGTGGAAACCGCCGCTTCGGGTACCGCCAATACCAATACCCCGGGCAGCAATGGTGCTGGACTGCTTAATCAGGGCTACGTGGAAACCTCGAACGTGAATGTGGCCGAGGAGCTGGTCAACATGATCCAAACCCAGCGTGCTTATGAGATTAACAGCAAGGCCATTACGACTTCTGATCAGATGTTGCAGAAGCTGACTCAACTTTGAATGTTTCCTTTACTCGTGTAAATGGAGCAGAAATGAATAATCGTGTCATTGCCATGCTGATTGCTTCGATAGGGATACTTGGCGGTTGCGCCGTGGTACCCGATACCATTGTGCGTCAGCCAACCGATATCAAGCCGCCGCACGTTGCACCGGCTGCGCCGGCCAATGGTGGTATTTTTCAAACGGCATCGTACCGGCCGCTGTTTGAGGATAGGCGTGCGCGTCTAGTAGGGGATGTGCTTACTATCGCTATCAATGAAAAAACCAATGCCGGCAAGCAGACCGGAAGCTCGGGCAGCAAGAGTGGGAGTGTGGCGGCCAGTATCCCGACCATCCTGGGCTTGCCTCTGAAAATGCTGCAGGGAACATCGGTATCCGCACAATCTGCAAACAAATACGACACCAAGGGCGCAGAAAATTCCAGCAATATTTTCACCGGCACACTCACTGTCACCGTTGCCGAAGTCCTTCCCAATGGCAATCTGGTGGTGACTGGCGAAAAACAGATCTCGCTGGATACGGGGGTCGAGTATGTGCGATTTTCCGGCGTAGTCAGCCCGGACACCATTGCCGCGGGTAATGTCGTGTCATCGACCCAGGTTGCCGACGCACGGGTTGAATATCGTTCCAATAGCCGCGTCGATGCGGCGCAGGTGATGACTTCACTGACAAGATTTTTCCTGAGCGTGTTGCCATTATGAAAGCCGCAAATCTTGATATGAAAAACCCGGTCAGTATTTTAGTGATGTTATTCGTCACGTTCGCTATGCTGATCCCGAGCGTATCCCATGCCGAACGCCTCAAGGATCTGGCCAGCATCCAGGGCGTGCGGCAGAACCAGCTGATTGGTTACGGCCTGGTGGTCGGTCTTGATGGGAGTGGCGACCAGACCACACAAACACCATTCACCGTGCAAAGTGTCGCCAGCATGTTGCAACAAATGGGCGTGAATTTGCCGCCTGGTACGACTTTGCAACTTAAGAATGTGGCAGCGGTGATGGTGACGGCATCGTTACCGGCTTTCGCCCAGCCTGGTCAAACACTGGATGTCACGGTGTCCTCCATGGGTAACGCCAAGAGCTTGCGCGGTGGAACCTTGCTGATGACGCCATTAAAAGGCGCCGATAACCAGATCTACGCTATGGCACAAGGTAACTTGCTGGTGGGGGGGGTTGGGGCGGCGGCCGGAGGCAGCAAGGTTCAGGTGAATCATCTCAGCGTAGGGCGTATTTCAGCCGGGGCAACGGTAGAACGCGCCGTACCCAGTTCACTGACTCAGGGCAATGTGGTGCAACTGGAACTCAACGACACCGATTTTTCGACAGCTAGCAGGGTGGTCGAGGCAATCAACAAGCAGTTTGGTAACAACACAGCCGCAGCCATGAACGGCCGTGTGATCCAGGTGCAGGCACCTCTCAATAGTGATGAACGGGTGGCTTTTCTGGGTGTGTTGGAAAGCCTCAATGTGACACCGGCACAAACCGCTGCCAAGGTGATTTTGAATGCGCGCACCGGTTCCGTGGTGATGAATCAGTCTGTCACGCTTGACAGTTGCGCGGTCTCGCATGGAAACCTTTCGGTCATGATCGATACTCAGCCGGTTATCAGCCAACCAGCGCCGCTTTCCCAGGGCCAGACCGTCGTTGCACAACGCTCACAGGTGGAAATCAAGAAAGAACCGGGTCAGGTGTTGATGTTGAAAAACGGCGCTTCTTTGGCCGAGGTGGTCAGAGCGCTGAATGCCATCGGGGCTACCCCCCAGGATTTACTGGCCATCTTGCAGGCGATGAAGGCGGCGGGTTCGCTCCGCGCCGAACTTGAAATTATTTAACGGCCCCATCATGATCAATCCGACTGAGATCACCGGCAGCATTGCTCTGGACACCCAGAGCGTGGATGCGCTGCGTCAGTCGGCCAAGCAGAATACGCCGGAAGGCTTGAAAACTGTTGCCAAGCAGTTTGAAGCCTTGTTCATGAACATGATGCTCAAGAGCATGCGTGAGGCCAGCCCGCAGGACGGCACCTTTGATAATGCACAGAGCAGGATGTATACCTCTATGCTGGATCAGAAGTTGAGCCAGAATCTCGCCTCTCGTGGCATCGGACTGGCGGATGTTTTGATCCGTCAGCTTTCTAATACCGTTGCGGCTCCACCCGGTTCAAATCAGACCGGCCAACCCATGCCCACATTGCCAGATAGGCCGGGCATACCCGCCAACGTACCGCCAAGCCCGTCTAGCATCGTTCCTTCCGCCACTGTTGACCGTGCCGATTCGAATCAGCCCGCGCACGTGCAGGCATTCCAGGCACGTCTGGAATCACACGCCGAAGAGGCCAGCCGTACGACCGGCATCCCGGCCAAGTTCATGCTGGGCCAGGCAGCGCTGGAAAGCGGCTGGGGACGGCGCGAGATTGTCGCGGCGGATGGCACGCCCAGTCATAATCTGTTTGGAATCAAGGCGACTGGTGGTTGGCAGGGCAAGGTGGTTGAGCATGTCACCACAGAATATGTACATGGTGTAGCGCAGAAAGTAGTACAAAAATTTCGTGCCTATGACAGCTATGCAGATTCTTTCCGCGATTACGCCCATCTATTAAGCAGTAATCCGCGTTATCAGAAAGTACTGGCCAACGCCCAGGACGCGGCCGGATTCGCCCAGGGCTTACAGCGCGCCGGTTATGCAACCGACCCGAATTATGCTGAAAAACTGACACGCATCATCACGCAGTCCCTGTCCGCATAATAAGCAACGCCAGTCATTAAAGTTTTTGAGTGGCGTGCCGAAAACCTCCTCATACAAGTAGATTAAAGACACCATGGCTTCTAATATCCTCAGCATCGGACAAAGCGCACTCGCTGCAGCTCAGGCGGGGATTAGCACGACCGGGAATAATATAGCGAACGCGGCAACGCCAGGCTATAGTCGGCAGGTGGTGGTGCAGGGGCCGGCACTCGCGCAAAATTTCGGATACGGATTCCTGGGTCAGGGAACTGAAATTCAGACGATCAAACGTATATATAACGATTTTCAAGCCACTCAGGTTCGTTCTGCCCAATCTACAAATAGCAGCCAAAGCACATACGCAACTCAGATACAACAAATCAACAATATGATCGCCGATCCCTCCGCGGGATTGTCGCCTGCACTGCAGGACTTCTTCAGTGGTGTACAGGATCTGTCTGCCAATCCCTCATCCATACCTTCGCGTCAGGCAGCATTGTCGACTGCTCAATCGCTGGTCTCACGTTTTCAGAGCCTGAATGATCAACTGACCCAGATGAATCAGGGGGTAAACAGCCAGATTACCTCCAGTGTCAGTCTCATCAATACGGATGCCCAGAAAATCGCTCAATTGAATAATGCGATTACCCTGGCGCAAGGTGCTAATAACGGCCAGCCCCCAAATGATTTGCTCGATCAGCGCGATCAGCTGATGGCGGATCTGAGCAAGCAAATTCAAACCACCGTGGTCAAGCAGGACGACGGTAAATACAATGTGTTTATCGGGAATGGACAGCCGCTGGTGGTTGGCAACCAGACCTATGCGTTATCAACAACAATTTCGCCAACCGATCCAAGTCGCCTGGAAGTTGCTTATGCGACAAATGGTACGAGCGTCATCATGGGCGAAAATAGCCTGAGCGGCGGCAATTTGGGCGGCTTGATCGCGTTTCGCAGCCAATCGCTTGATCCTGCACAAAACGCGCTCGGTCGAGTGGCGATCAGCCTTGCCTCCGATTTCAATGCACAGCACCGTTTGGGCCAAGACCTCAATGGCAATATGGGTGGTGATTTCTTTACGGTAGCTACACCTCGCGTCACGGCTAGCAACGCCAATACGGGTACCGGTAACCTTACCGCTACCATCAGCAATACGAATGCATTGACTGCAAGCGATTATCGCCTGAATTACGACGGCACCAATTACCAGCTTACCCGTTTGACAGATGGTGCTGTGTCGACATTCAGCTCATTTCCGCAGACTGTGGATGGGGTGAGTCTGAATATTTCAGGTACGCCTGCAGCTGGAGACAGTTTTCTGATTCGCCCCACTGTAGATGGTGCCAAGGCGATCAATGTGGCCATTAGTGATCCGGCTTTGATTGCTGCGGCTGCTCCGATTCGATCTTCGGCTACGTCTCCACCGATTCGTTCCTCGGCGGCAGCCGCGAATACAGGTACCGGCACCATCGGCACCGCGAGTGTGAATCCGCCTCCGGTGGACGCTAATTTGCAGCAGCCTGTGACAATTACTTTCACTTCGCCAACGACTTACGATGTGAGCGGAACCGGCACAGGCAATCCAACCGGTGTGACTTATACGCCCGGCTCAAATATCAGTTATAACGGCTGGACGGTGCAGATTGCTGGTGCGCCAGCGAGCGGTGACAGTTTTGCAGTTTCGCCCAACGCGGGATCGGGAACCATCAGTGCCCCGGTAGTGAATGCACCTCCACCTGCGAATGTGAATTTACAGCAGCCTGTAACGATTACTTTCACTTCGCCGACGACTTACGATGTGAGTGGTACCGGCACAGGTAATCCAACCGGTTTGACCTATACCCCCGGTGCGAATATCAGTTACAACGGCTGGACAGCACAAATAACCGGTGCGCCGGCAAGTGGTGACACTTTTTCCGTTTCATCCAATACCGGTGGTGTAGGCGATAGCCGCAATGCCATGCTGCTGAGTGCCTTGCAGACCAGCAATACCATGGCAGGCGGGACGACAAACTATCAGGGTGCATATTCGCAACTGATCAGTAGCGTGGGAAATAAAACCAACGAATTGAATGTATCGAGTACGGCATCTGGAAATTTATTGAATGGTTTGGTGCAGGCACAACAATCGGAATCCGGCGTTAATCTGGATGAAGAAGCAAGTAATCTGCTGCGCTACCAGCAGGCCTACCAGGCTGCCGGAAAAGTCATGCAGATAGCCAGTCAGCTGTTTAATACGCTGCTCTCGCTAGGCGCTTAAGGGGATACATGATGCGTATCAGTACCAGTATGATTTTTCAGCAGGGCGCCAATCAGATCAGCGATCTGCAATCCAGTTTAGTAAAAACGCAGCAGCAGTTGTCGACTGGCCGTCGAATCCTGACGCCTGCAGACGATCCGATTGCCGCTGCGCGCGCATTGGATGTTACTCAGTCGCAATCGGTCAATACGCAGTACGCCACGAATCGCCAGACCGCAGTGAGTTCCCTCACTGCAGTAGATAGTTCGTTGGCCGGCGTGACCTCGATTTTACAGGATGTAAAAACCCAGATTGTATACGCGGGTAATGGCACTTTGTCGAACTCGGACCGCAGCAATTTGGCAACGCAGTTGAGCGGAGATCTGGATCAATTGCTGGCTCAGGCCAATGCAACCGATGGTATTGGTAATTATCTTTTTTCCGGGTATCAGACCGGTACCCAGCCATTTGTCAAAACGGCAAGTGGTGCACAATACAATGGTGACCAGGGACAACGGCAAATCCAGGTGGATTCTACTCGCCAGATGTCGGTCAGCGCTTCAGGCCAGGCCATCTTTCAGGGAAATAATCAGGATGTATTCAAAACGCTGACTGACTTGATTTCTCTTCTGCAAACACCCGTCACCACACCGGCGGGGAGCGCCGCTTTGTCCGCCGGGTTGACGTCAGCCAACGGTAATATTGATCAATCACTCAATAATGTACTGACGGTACGGGCTTCTGTTGGCTCGCGACTAAAGGAACTGGATTCTTTGAACAGTATCGGCTCCAGCAAAGATATCCAGTATAGCCAGACACTGTCACAACTTCAGGATGTTGATTACGCCAAGGCGATCAGTCAACTTACCCAACAACAAACGACGCTACAAGCTGCGCAACAGTCATTCGTGAAGATTGCCGGCTTGTCGTTGTTCAACTATCTGTGAGCTGCGTGATGGTCCCTAACAAAATAATGGGCTCACAAGTCAAGAGCCTGCTCTCCGGGGTGTCAGATCACGGGGACAGACATTTGGCCGAAGTCGAAACAGATTTGGTGCAAATGAATATTTTGCTGGGAGAAGCGATTAAAAAGCTGGGTTCGAGTTTCATGGCGATCCATAGCGCGCTCAGCATCCAGCAGGAGACCGTCAATCTGTTGCTGTCCGGCGGAACCCCAGCGCCTGAATGTATCGCCCGGCTGGAGGCCATTCAGGGTGAGATAGGTGAGCATGTCAATGCGGCCGTGACCGGCTTGCAATTTCAGGATATGACCAGTCAGTTGATTGGCAGAATGGTGACGCATCTTTCCGGGTTGCGCGATGTGTTTGGCGCGCTCGATACAGGCAGCACCAATGTGTTGCCAGAGAGTAATCACGACGACATTATTGCTTTGCTGAACAGCCTCAATCAGATGCTCGCAGAACGTGGCGTCGCCCTTGAAGGTGCATTGCGCAGAGCAGTTAATCAGCGGCATATGGAAAGCGGAGACATCGAGCTGTTCTAACCAGCAGCGAGAAATGATACGAATGGGTAGTCAGCCCGAAATGTGAACAGTTAGGAATAGAAATGGCCAAGACAATATTAGCAGTAGATGACTCCGGTTCACTACGCCAGATGGTGGCATTCAGCCTGAAGGCGGCTGGATACCAGGTAATCGAAGCTGTAGACGGGCAGGACGGCCTGGACAAAGCGAAGAAACAGACCGTTGATCTGGTGCTGACGGACCAGAACATGCCGCGTATGGACGGTATCAGTTTGATCAAGGCATTACGCGGCATGACAAGTTACCAGCGTGTGCCGATTTTGATGCTGACCACAGAATCGGGCGACGACATGAAAGCTCAGGGCAAGGCCGCAGGCGCCAATGGATGGCTGGTCAAGCCGTTTGATCCGCAACGGCTGACCGAAGTCGTGAAAAAAGTAATCGGCTGATGAAATTACAAAAATTATGCAATGCAAAAATGATGGAGGCCGAACATGACAGTTGAAATGAGCCAGTTTTACCAAGTGTTCTTTGACGAGGCTGAGGAGCTGCTCGCCGAGAAAGAAAAACTATTGCTGGCTGTTGATGTTTCAGCACCTGATTCCGAAGACTTGAATGCGATATTTCGCGCAGCACATTCGATCAAGGGTGGAGCAGCAACATTCGGTTTCACAGACATTACCGAAGTGACGCACATGCTTGAGTCACTGCTCGACAGAATTCGTAAAGGTGAGATGGCGCTGACAGTTGAGCATGTGGATGCCTTCCTCGCAGCCAAGGATATCCTGAAAATGCAAATGGATGGACGCAGGCATGGTACGAGCGTCGATCAGGATGCGGTGAACAGCGTATGTCAGCGCTTGCAAGCGTTGTCGCAGGACTCAACCGCGAATGCCACACCACAAACTAGCTCAGTGGAACAGCATGCTGCTGTGGCAGCACCCATACAAGCTCCTGCTACTGCGGCGGGCCGCAGTTTCCGTATTGAATTGCCAGAAGTGCCTCAGCGAGATGTGGATGCACTTGCCGCTGAGCTGGGTTTGTTAGGAGTGATCAATCAGACGGTGCTCGATAATAAGCGTAGCGTTTTTTCTCTGGTGACCAGTGAGAAGCTGGACGATATTATCGCCATTTGCTCATTCGTGCTGGATCCGGACGACCTTAAAATCAGCGAGGAAGGCCCGTCGGCAGCGATACAGGAACCGGATCCTGGTTATGGTTTTTTCGAGCCACTGAAATCCGCCGTCGACAAGAAAGAGACCTCAGCGGCTGAGCTGGCTGCAGCAGCTCCGGCTGAACAACAGGGCACTGATGCGCCTGTTTCTGTTGAGGGCAAGCCATTTGGCCGGCGTGCCGCAGATAAGCAACCTGTAACGCAGGAATCGTCATCGATTCGAGTCGGTATTGAAAAGGTAGATCAACTCATCAATCTGGTGGGTGAACTGGTCATTACTCAGGCGATGATTGAGCAGCGTACAGGTTCTCTCGACCCGATTCTGCATGAACGGCTGTTGAATAGCGTGGGCCAGTTGACCCGGAATACACGTGATTTGCAGGAAGCGGTGATGTCCATTCGCATGATGCCTATGGATTATGTGTTCTCACGCTTCCCGCGCATGGTGCGTGATCTGGCAGCCAAGCTCGGCAAGAAAGTTGAATTCGTTACACGTGGCGCCGCCACCGAGCTTGATAAAGGTTTGATCGAGCGCATTGTCGACCCACTTACGCATCTGGTGCGTAACAGCGTTGACCATGGCATCGAAATGCCTGATGCGCGTCGGGCTAACGGTAAGGATGAGGCCGGAAAATTGGTACTGGCCGCTGCCCATCAGGGTGGCAACATTGTGATTGAGGTGAGTGATGATGGCGGCGGCCTGAATCGGGACCGCATCCTTGCCAAAGCCAAACAGCAAGGGTTGCCGGTTTCGGACACCATGCCGGATTCGGAGGTATGGCAGCTTATTTTCGCACCGGGTTTTTCTACAGCCGAAGCAGTGACAGACGTTTCCGGGCGCGGGGTGGGCATGGACGTGGTCAAGCGCAACATTATGGCCATGGGTGGCACGGTGGAAATCCGTTCTGCCAAGGGCTATGGAACCACCATCGCCATTTCCTTGCCGCTTACGCTGGCGATCCTGGATGGCATGTCAGTCAAGGTTGGCGAGGAAATTTATATTCTGCCACTGGGTTATGTGATCGAGTCACTGCAGCCCACGTCCGCAGATGTCAAGGAAATTGCCGGTCAGGGGCAAGTGGTCAAAGTACGCGACGAGTATTTGCCCCTGATTCCACTACACAAGATTTTTGCAATTGAACCGCGCTTCACCGAACCTTCGCAGGGCATCGTCGTGATCCTGGAAAGCGATGGCAAAAAAGCGGCCTTGCTGGTTGATAACCTGGTCGGGCAGCAGCAGGTGGTGGTGAAGAATCTCGAATCGAATTTCCGCAAGGTCGCCGGTATATCGGGCGCCACGATATTGGGTGATGGCGGGGTTTCCCTGATTCTCGATGTCGCCGCGCTATTGCGTTCAAGCCGTCAACTGAACGCTGCTCCCATTTTCTCCTGATAAGGGCAAAGATCATGTCACAAAATGCACATACACAAACCAACGCAGCCTTGCATGAGGCGCACACCGGAGAGGCCGCCGGGAACGAGTTTCTTGCTTTTACTTTAGGCAATGAAGAATACGGCATCGATATTCTCAAAGTGCAGGAGATTCGTGGTTACGAACCGGTTACGCGCATTGCGAATGCGCCCGATTTCATCAAGGGGGTAGTGAATCTGCGCGGAATCATAGTGCCGGTCGTGGACATGCGCATCAAATTCGATCTCGGCGAGCCGGTGTATGACCAGTTTACCGTCGTGATCATCCTGAATATCGCAGGCAGAGTAATGGGTATGGTCGTAGACAGCGTATCCGATGTGACCACGCTGTCGCCCGAGCAAATCAAGGCAGCACCGGAGATGGGCACGACTTTCGATACGGATTATCTGATCGGACTGGGTACGCTCGGAGAGCGCATGCTGATTCTGGTGGATATCGACAAGCTGATGTCGAGTGCCGAAATGGGGCTGATCGAGGAGGCTGCGGCATAACGCAGGAAATAGCAGTCAAATCAGACCTGAGAAGTGCAGATTCTGGCAAATTTCAGGCTGATACAAGAATGAGGAGAAGAGAGAAATGTTGAACAATCTAAGTATCAAATCGAGAATGGTTTTCGTCATCGGATTTCTTTCCATGTTGCTGCTGGGAATCGGCATCATGGGACTGGTGAGCCTGAATTCCGCCAATAATGCATTGAAGAATGTATATGAAGACCGGATGGTGACTGTCGGGCACCTGGATGAGTTGGTCAGACTGATCAATAAAAACCAGTTGATCGTTGCTGAGACCATCGTCGGTCAGATGGGTGCCTTTTCGGAAGGGCCGTCGGTTATCGGCAAGCAAATGGATGAAGCGGAAAAAGTCATCAAGGAGATCGATACGGTTTGGCAGGCATACATGAAGACCCCGCTGAATCCCGAAGAGAAAAAACTTGCCGATACCTTTATTGCCAGCCGCATTAAATATGGACGTGGTGGATTGCGTCCGGCAATGGCAGCATTGCGCGCTGCGGATATACAGCAGGCTGGTGAGATCGTTCAGGGTCCGATGAAAGAGGGCTATAAGGATGTGCGCAAGAATATCGATGCCCTGATCCAGTACCAGATGGATGAAGCCAAGCATGATTTTGAGAATACGCAAAGTATGTATGCCACGGTCCGGAATATTGCAATTGCGGCCATTCTGGCAGGTTTGTTATTGGCTGCATTCTTCGGAGTTTGGCTTGTTCGCGCAATTTCAGGGCCATTGAATGAGGCTATTCGTGTTGCCAGGAGCGTTGCAGCCGGTGATTTAACCCAGACTATCGAGGTGCGCTCCAAAGATGAAACGGGTCAGTTGATGCAGGCCATGAAAGACATGAATGACAGTCTGGTGCGCATTGTTGGTCAGGTGCGAAACGGCACTGAAACCATCGCTGTGGCTTCGCGCCAGATTGCCTCAGGCAATGCTGATTTGTCAGCGCGTACTGAATCACAGGCAAGTTCGCTGGAAGAGACTGCCAGCTCGATGGAGGAGTTGACCAGCACGGTTAAACAAAATGCGGAACATGCACGTCATGCCAACCAGCTGGTGGGTTCGACCGCGGGAATCGCCGCGAATGGTGGTCAACTGGTCGGCCAAGTGGTCACTACTATGGCGTCCATCAAGTCCAGTTCACGCAAGATAGCCGACATCATCGGTGTGATCGACGGGATTGCTTTCCAGACCAACATCCTCGCTCTGAACGCCGCCGTTGAGGCCGCCCGCGCGGGTGAACAAGGACGTGGCTTTGCCGTCGTGGCGGCCGAAGTACGCAACCTGGCTCAGCGCAGTGCCGGTGCGGCCAAGGAAATCAAGACGCTGATCAGCGATTCCGTAGAACAGGTCGATGTGGGTAGCAAACTGGTGGATGAGGCCGGTGAAGCGATGGATGATATCGTGACTTCCGTGGAATTGGTTGTCGATATTATCAGCGGTATTGCAACAGCCAGCCAGGAGCAGAGCTCGGGTATCGAGCAGGTTAACCAGGCAGTCGGGCAAATGGACGAAGCCACTCAACAGAATGCAGCACTGGTGGAGCAAGCCGCCGCGGCAGCCGAGAGTCTGCAGGATCAAGCAGCCAAGCTGGCCCAGGCAGTAAGTATTTTCCAGATGAATGGAAATCAGCAGGTACTTGATCAGCAAATGGATATTCCTGTACTGCACGATCAAGTTGAGCCTAAATCCGCATTAGTCAATGCAGCTAGACCAAAAAAAATGATTGCGGGCGGTAGTGGGGGAGACTGGGAAGAGTTTTGAGCGGGTAATAGTGTTATATCCAAATAGGTTTGTCAGCCAAGAGGGCGCATGTAACCGGCAGAATTAAGGTTCTATTGCGTCAACTTGCGCATCTATTTTTACTCCAGTTGGTTACTAACCCGCGCGTTTACACGCGGATTAGTGGCCTACGGGCATCAACCCGGGCCGTTCTGGACCGGTTAGCAACACAATATTTTTGTCTGGCGCTCAAGTTTCTTTTCTGAAGTGTCGATAAAAAAACAAACTCTGACTGAATTGTAAGCAAGGCAATACATTAAAAAAATCTGGTCGCGTGTGTGGAGCATCAATCCTGGCAATACCGGATTGAATTTAGATTAAAGGAATTTGCAAAGTGAATATGAAATTACGGACCAAGATCATATTAAGCATGGGAGGCGTATTTCTCCTTTTTACAGTTGCGATCAGTGTCGCACTGACCGGCATGCAAAGTAACAGAAGCCGGTTTGAGAATTTTCTCCAGCAGGATTTGGCGCTCGCCCAGGCAGCGAGTGGACTCTATGCGCAAGGCTTGCAAATGGGCCAGGCTATCCGTAATTTGGTCATGGATCCAAATAATCCCAATATTGCGAAGGCACTTGCACAATCATCAAACGAGTTCAAGAGAATTAGCCAGGAAGCTTTGACACTCGCCGCAGATAGTCCCGCAGATCTCAAGGTTCTGAATGAGGTGGTGGCATTGCGCGAACAACAAATTCCCATTCATGACAAGATCGCTTCCCTTGCGCACACGAATCAAGCGGCAGCTATTGCCGCCATCAGCCAGGAAGAAACGCCCATCTGGCGTGGTATTCGCTTACGCCTGATGGATTTTACCAAGGCCAAACGTGCTGCGGTCGATGTGACCAAAAGTGAAATGATTGCCTATAGCCATCGCATGCTGACGATCACGCTGGTCTTGCTCGCGTTAGCCGTAATTGCTGCGTCTGCCATTGTATTCTGGTTAATCCGTCACATCATGAAACAACTGGGTGGCGAACCTGTTTATGCAGTGGAAGTGGCGCGTGCGATTTCAGAAGGTGATTTTTCACGTGAAATCACCGTCGCGC
>JAZKBM010000012.1:217694-434747 GCA_040388645.1 Pseudomonadota bacterium | reverse complement strand
CATCGCAAATACCCACACTTATCGGTTGTCTTGTTGTTAAAGAACGGTAATGCTTTACTTACTCGCTTCAATCAGCGAGGTGCGAATTATACTTACTTCAATCCGCCTGTCAATCACATTTTTCAATCACAGAACTCATAAAGTTTTCATAAAACACTACTAACCAAATGATTTTAATCTGTTTTTTATACATGCAGATCAACAACGAGATGCGAATTATACAGCCCTGAAACCCGCCGTCAATCGTTTTTTCATAAAAAGTACATCACACCAAACGAGAAGTCTTAAATTCAATATGTTAGGTAATGGTGACCCGGCAAAATTTCCGCTTGCCTACCTGCAAAATTACACACGTTCCCACCGCTAGTGTTTGAGTTTTATCGCCAAGCTTTTCACCATCCATCTTGACGCCACCTTGCTCGATCATGCGCATGGCCTCAGAGGTGCTGGCCGTCAGTCCAGTCTGTTTAAGCACTTGAGTAATCGGCAGGCCACCATTGCCGGCCTGCAGAGATATTTCCGGTATCGCATCGGGGATAGCACCCTGTCTGAAGCGCGCCTCGAAATCACTGAGCGCCTGGCCCGCCGCCACTGGACCGTGAAAACGCGCTACGATTTCCTGGGCAAAGCGGACTTTGATGTCGCGCGGGTTGGCACCTGCACTAATCTGCTCGCGCCATTCGGCGGTCGTTTCCAAAGACTCGAACGAAAGCAGTTCTATATAGCGCCACATCAACTCATCCGAAACCGACATGATTTTGCCAAAAATTTCCGCAGGGGCTTCTGTGATACCGATATAGTTACCCAGTGATTTGGACATCTTGTTAATGCCATCCAGTCCTTCCAGTAATGGCATAGTGAGAATACATTGCGGTACCTGCCCATGCTGTTTCTGCAATTCACGCCCCATCAACAGATTGAATTTCTGATCTGTCCCGCCCAATTCCAAATCCGCATGGAGTGCCACAGAGTCATAGCCTTGTACTAAAGGGTAGAGAAATTCATGTATCGCGATAGGCTGATTACTCTTATAACGCTTGTGAAAATCATCGCGTTCCAGCATGCGCGCCACGGTATGGCTGGCAGCCAGCTTGACCATACCCGCCGCTCCCAGTTTATCCATCCAGGCAGAATTGAATACCACTTCGGTTTGCTCGGGCTTGAGTATCTTGAATACCTGATCGGTATAAGATCTGGCGTTTTCCAGCACCTGCTCTCGAGTTAAGGCCGGGCGCGTGGCATTTTTGCCCGTAGGGTCGCCGATCATGCCGGTGAAATCCCCTATCAGAAACAAGGCATGATGCCCCAAATCCTGCAACTGGCGCATTTTATTGAGCAGTACCGTATGCCCCAAATGCAGATCGGGAGCCGTGGGGTCAAAGCCAGCTTTCACACGCAGCGTTTTACCTGCGCGCAACTTTTCCACAAGTTCCTGCTCCACAATCAATTCATCGCAACCGCGCCTGATAATACGCAGGGTTTCTTGTATTTCAGAATCAAGCATTAGCACCTCAGGTATGTATTCAACAATCTAAAGAAATTTATTTATTGGCCGCTATACATCATATATTTTGTATTTTAATAAGATGGTCGCCGTGCTTTCCGCTCCGATCCTAATCTGTTAAGCTCTCGCGTTGAATCCGTACGGAAAGGCTGGCACCATGGCGAACCAAAAGGCAGTAAGTTTAACGCAAGCGGACAAATTACACGCACGTAAAGTACGCTTGCGCTGGCTGGTCGCCGCATCAACCTTGCCCCTCTTCGGAATCATAGCTGCCTTTGGTATCGCCCCACAAACCGACACCAACAACATTCCTGTCAGTACTGTGGTAGAGAATCTGACTGTGCCGGCCAGCGTAATCGAGGCCGATAATTCCAACCCAACAACTGCTTATTGGCGCGACGAACGCATTGAATCAGGTGACACCGTTGCCAGCGTGCTTGATCGTCTAGGTGTGTCCAGTGAGGAAATCACACATTTCCTGCGTAACCCTGAAGCCACGCGTGCGCTTGCACAAATCAGACCAGGCAAACGCATCCAGGCCCAAACTACTGACACCGGAGAATTACTCTGGTTACGCCATATCAATACAGCCGGGACGTTGCTGCAAATTTCCAAGCAGGGTGAAAATTTCACCGTTACACAGCAACAAGCCGCACTGAAAACCCGGACAGTGATGAAATCCGGCGAAATTCGCAGTTCGCTGTTTGGTGCCACTGACGCAGCCGGCATACCTGACAGCATTACCACTCAACTGGCTGATCTATTTTCCACCGACATCGACTTCCACAAGGATCTGCGCCGAGGCGACAAATTCAAGGTTGTTTACGAGGCAATGTACAACAATGGCGAACTGGTGATGACCGGACGTATATTGGCAGCCGAGTTTACCAACGATGGTCAGACATACAAAGCCGTCTATTTCCAGCAACCCAACGGGAAAGGCGAGTATTACACGCCAGACGGCAAGTCATTGAAAAAAGCTTTCCTGCGTTCGCCAATCGAATTCTCCCGCATCTCTTCAGGTTTTGGCATGCGCTACCATCCCATCCTGAAACAATGGCGTGAACATAAAGGTGTTGATTACGCGGCACCCGCAGGAACCAAAATCAAGGCCGTGGCCGATGCAACGGTGGCTTTCGTAGGCCAAGAGCGGGGCTACGGCAACTTTATCCTATTACAACATAGCAGCAACTACAGCACTGCCTATGGTCATTTGTCTGCCTTTGCCAAGGGCCTGCATAAAGGCGAAAAAATTCATCAGGGCGACGTGATTGGATATGTGGGTAGTACCGGCTGGGCTACCGGTCCGCATTTGCACTTTGAATTCCGCATTGCAGGTGTAGCGGTAAATCCCTTAACCGCAAAAATTCCTTACACATTACCGATTTCGGCTCAATATCGACCGATGTTCCGCAACGCTGCCCAGCCATTGCTCGCCAAGCTCGACCTGCTTAATGGCACCAATCTGGCTGCCCTGGAATAATTACCGACCAAATTGGTTGGAAAAACACATTTCATCGGACTCATGTCCGGCACCAGCCTGGATGGTGTAGACGCAGCGTTGGTTAGTTTTGGGAGCACGGACCCACTCACTGGGGAGCTTGTACACACTGCGTACCTTCCCTATCCTGAGTCACTACGTGAACAGCTACTGGCAATCCATCTCCCAGGCTGCGATGAACTCCACCGTGCCGCCCTGCTCGCCAATCAATTATCCGAACTATACAGCCGCGCCATATCGGTATTACTGGCCGAAAGTGTGATTTCAGCGGAAACGATCGAGGCTATTGGCTGCCATGGACAAACCGTCAGGCATCGCCCCGACGCAGGCTACACGATACAGCTGGCTAACCCCAGCATGCTTGCCGAGCTCACCGGCATAAGCGTGATCGCCGATTTCCGCAATCGTGACATCGCCGCCGGCGGCCAAGGTGCCCCCCTCGTACCTGCCTTTCATGCAGCTGCGTTACGCCACCCAACTAAACATCGCGTTATTGTCAATATTGGCGGTATCTCGAACCTGACCGATTTACCCCCTAAAGGCAGAATAATCGGTTTCGATTGCGGTCCCGGTAATGTGCTGATGGACGCCTGGTGTCAACGCCATACCGGTCAGCAGATTGATCAGGCAGGTGCTTGGGGCGCAGCCGGAACGCAGCTTCCAGATTTATTCAATCAACTTGTTGCACATGCTTTTTTTGCCGCACCGCCACCCAAAAGCGCTGGCCGCGAAGAATTCAATCTGGGTTGGCTGGATAGCCATTTGACGGGCGCCGAGGCAGCACAAAACGTCCAGGCAACGCTACGGGGTCTGACCACGTACGGTATAACACACGCCATCAAAACGCATTGCCCCAATGCCAACGAGGTATACATCTGTGGAGGTGGTGCACGCAATACTGCCCTTATGGATTCTTTGCGGACAGCTCTTCCAGGGAAATTGCTGGCTTCGACGGAAATGCTGGGTGTTGATCCGGACTGGCTTGAGGCACACGCTTTTGCATGGCTCGCTCGGCAGACCCTGTTGGGCTTGCCGGGCAATCTGACGGAGGTGACCGGCGCACGCCACCCTTGCGTATTAGGCGCGATCTATCCAGCATAATCCCTTTGCTACAAGCAAAAAAACAGGCGGCCATATGGCCGCCTGTTTTTTTGGAGAAACCGCTATTTCAGGCAGAAAACGAGGAGCCGCAACCACAGGTAGACGTGGCATTCGGATTCTTGATCACGAATTGAGCACCCTCCAGACCTTCCTGGTAGTCAATCTCGGCACCAGCGAGATATTGGTAGCTCATGGGGTCAATCAACAGCGTCACGCCGTTTTTGACCATCGGCGTATCATCTTCATTGGTTACTTCATCAAAAGTAAAACCGTACTGGAAACCGGAGCAACCGCCGCCAGTGACGAATACACGCAGCTTCAGGTCAGGATTACCCTCCTCTTCGATCAACTGCTTTACTTTATTGGCCGCATTGTCGGTAAAAACAAGTACGCTGGGCATTTCTGTCATGTCATTCATAGCTACTCCTTAAAACTCAAATTTTGTCTTTCATTATGGGCAGTACCCACGCTTACGTCAATCATTACCGATTAGTCAAGGCAACAGACCGATTAGTTCCAGACCCATGGTTTCAGGCAAACCAAACATGATATTCATATTTTGCACTGCCTGACCGGATGCGCCTTTCACCAAGTTATCAATCGCCGATAAAATGACCAGCGTATTGCCCCCCTGTGGACGGTGCAACGCAATACGACAGGTGTTGGCACCGCGTACTGAACGGGTTTCAGGATGCGACCCAAAGGGTAGCACATCCACGAATGGCTCATGCTGATAACGCTGCTCGAACAGCGCCTGCAGATCGGATTCCCTGGTCACACGCGCATACAGCGTCGCATGGATGCCACGAATCAGTGGCGTGAGATGCGGCACAAATGTCAGGCCAACCGGTTTACCCGCATAGCGCGCCAATCCTTGACTTATTTCCGGCAGATGGCGATGACCCGAAGCAGCATAAGCCTTGAAATTATCACCCGCTTCCGCAAACAACGCCCCGACCTCGGCTTTGCGGCCTGCGCCACTGACGCCTGATTTGGCATCGGCTATCAGGTAGCTTTCATCTACCAGCCCTGCTTCTAGCAATGGCAAAAAGCCCAACTGAACTGCCGTTGGATAACAACCTGGATTTGCTATCAACTGCGCCGTCTTGATCTGTTCCCGGTTCACTTCCGGCAGACCGTACACGGCCTGCGCCACCAGATCAGGACAAGCGTGCTCCATGCCGTACCATTTTTGCCATACACCCAGATCCTGAATACGGAAATCCGCTGCAAGGTCAATGACACGCACGCCGGCCGTCAATAATTCGCGCGCCTGTTGCATGGCAATGCCATTCGGCGTGGCAAAAAACACGACATCGCATTGGTCCAAGCCGGCATCCTGCGGATCGCAAAATTTCAAATCAACATGGCCGCGCAAATTGGGGAACATATCCGCAACCGGCATGCCGGCTTCTTTGCGCGACGTAATGGCCACAAGCTGAGCCTGCGGATGCCGCGCCAGCAAACGCAACAACTCCACACCCGTGTAGCCCGTGCCGCCAACGATACCTACCTTGATCATCTGTATTCCCCTCTGCTGTGACCCTCTCATGATACCGCGAACCCACAATGAAAAAAGCCGCCCGATATACAGGGCGGCTTTTTCTGTGCTCCGAGCGCTTATCGCTTGGAGAACTGCTTGGCCCTACGTGCTTTACGCAAACCAACTTTCTTACGTTCAACTTCACGTGCATCACGCGTTACCAAACCAGCCTTCTTGAGGGCAGGCTTGAGTTCCGCATCAAACTCGATCAAAGCACGCGTAATACCATGCCGAACTGCTCCAGCCTGGCCAGATTCACCACCACCATGCACATTCACCATGATGTCAAAGGTGGCCGAGTTGTTGGTCAACTCCAAAGGTTGACGTACCACCATGCGACCGGTTTCACGCGAAAAATACTCGTCAACAGGCTTTTCGTTGACAACGATATTGCCTTTGCCCGGCTTGATGAACACGCGTGCCACAGAACTCTTGCGGCGGCCGGTGCCGTAATAATAATTTCCGATCATCGCTTATCCTCTGATTTCCATCGCTTTGGGTTGCTGCGCAGCGTGGGGATGCTCACCACCCGCATAGCACTTGAGCTTCTTGATCATGGCATAGCCCAACGGGCCTTTAGGCAACATGCCCTTAACCGCCTTTTCCAGCGCACGACCAGGAAAACGTTCCTGCATCTTGGCAAAAGTGGTCTCACGAATACCGCCAGGGTAGCCGGTATGGCGATAGTACTTTTTGTCTTCCGCCTTATTGCCGGTTACTTTCAGTTTGTCCACGTTCACGACCACGATAAAATCGCCGGTATCCACGTGGGGAGTAAATATGGGCTTGTGCTTGCCACGTAGACGATACGCAACTTCGGCCGCCACATGGCCGAGCACTTTGTCCGTGGCATCAACCACGAACCAATCACGCACAACTTCATGCGCTTTAGCGGAAAAGGTTTTCATTCGAAACCCCTGAGAATCTGGATGAGGAAAGCCGCGCATTTTACGGCCATCTACTGCAGCTGTCAAACCGCTGTTAGAATTCGACGTTTAAGTTTGTATCAAATTTCATGAACTGGCTGGCCACAAACCTGATTAGCGCGGTACTCCTCCCCCCACTGAACTTTATTTTACTGGGCTTTGCGGGCTTCATACTATTACGTCGCCAACCCACGCTGGCACGTACCCTGATATTGATGTCACTGGCATTTCTAGCCATTCTATCCATGCCCGCCGTGGGAAATCGTTTACTTGGGCAACTGGAACCCTATCCTGCATTGAATCCCGCACATCTTCCACAAGCTGACGCCATCGTCATCCTGGGTGCAGGCACCTATTTTGATGCGCCGGAATACGGGGGCGATACCGTCGATTCCATGGAGCTGGAACGGCTACGTTATGGCGCACGCTTGGCGCGCAAGACGGGTCTGCCTATCCTGGTGACGGGTGGGCGGCCTACTGGCGGCAAAGCCCAGGCGGTAATGATGAAGGCTGTGCTGGAACAGGATTTTCACGTGCCTGTGCGTTGGGAGGAAACGCATTCCAACACCACTTGGGAAAATGCGCGCAACAGTTATGCGCTGCTTGCACCCACGAAGGTACGGCGCATATTACTGGTGACCCATGCCTGGCATTTACCACGTGCGGTTTACTCTTTCGAAAAAGCCGGTTTCAGTGTCATTCCAGTAGGAACCGGCTTTACGTCAAGCCAAAAAATTCGCGTAATGGATTTTGTTCCTCAGCCGCGCGGGCTGCTGGATAGCTATTTTGCAACACATGAAGCCATCGGCCTTATCTGGTATCGGCTAAAAGGCTAAAATCACATCTCGCCAGCACAGGAGTTACACATGCAAGCACGCATCAAATGGATCGAAAACGTTGCGTTTCTGGGTGAAACCGGCAGCGGACACGCTGTATTAATGGATGGCGCCCAAGAAGGCGGCGGCCGCAATTTGGGGCCGCGTCCAATGGAATTGGTGCTTATCGGCACCGGCGGCTGCACCGCTTACGATGTGGTGCACATCCTGAAAAAATCGCGTGCCGAGATTAGTGATTGTGTGGCGGAAATTCAGGCAGAGCGTGCAGACGAAGACCCCAAGGTGTTCACGAAAATTCACTTTCATTTTGTCGTCACCGGCAAAAGCCTCAAGCCGGAACTGGTCGAACGCGCAATCAACCTATCGGCGGAGAAGTATTGCTCGGCCTCGATCATGCTCGGCAAAACTGCCACGATCACCCACGATTTCGAAATACGGGAAACCTGATCAAACGAGGCCCGCTTCGCGCTCCCGCACCCGGTGCTACGCACCCACCGAGTCGCTGCTCACCCTCAATCATGCTCGCCAAAACCGCCACGATCACCCACGATTTCGAAATACGGGAAACCTGATCGAACAAGGCCCGCGTCGCGCGCTCGCACTTGACACCTGCCTTCTATTTTTGGCGATTACACCGGGTAGCAGCGCACCGAGTAATAGATATCCTGCTCTATGGATTGCAGCAGGCGGTCGATATTGGGATGTTTGCCGGGATGTGCACGCGCATCTTCCGTGTGCTCGGCAAATAGCCCCAGTGCCTCTTCAGCGGCTTTCGGGCCTATCCCGCCCCACTTCAGCGCGACATGGTAATACACGCGGAACGAGCCGCTACTACCCGGCTTGTTTTCAATGACTGCCTCGACGTCGCCGTCTTCACCAAACAGTTTCATCAACGCGAAGGCGTCTACATTTTCCAGCTTTTCCAGATTTTCGGCAAAATTCGTCATTGCTTAATCCCAAACGCAAAGGAGTGAATTATACCCAGTAAGCGGTTTTCGTCATGACTTTCGACGCCAACTGCATCGCCATCCTGGCTGGCGCGGGCAATGCGTGCGCCCCATGCGCCATGGCCGTTTCGGCATGGCGCGCTTCGTCTACCTGCATTTGCGCGACCACTGCGCGGCTTTTGGCATCCGCTTCTGGCAACGTCTCCAGATGGCCGCCCAAATGCGCTTCGACCTGGCGCTCGGTTTCGGCCAGAAAACCAAGGCTCCATTTGTCGCCCAGCGCGCCCGCAGCCATACCCAGCGCGAGCGAACTGGCATACCATACCGGATTTAACAGGCTCTGACGGCCACCCAGCGCGTGGATGCGCGATTCGCACCAGGCCAGATGCTCGGTCTCCTCGCGTGCGGCTTCCTCCAATGCCGTCTTGGCTGCCGGATCACGCGCGGTCAGAGCCTGCCCCTGGTAGAGCGCCTGGGCGCACACTTCACCGACATGGTTGACACGCATCAGTCCGGCCGCGTGCTTTTTGTCTGCTGCTGCCAGTTCCGCCTCGCCCAGATCGCGCCCCGGTAACGGACGTGCGCTCTGCGCAGGTGCAAACAAGGTACGCAAGCCCTTGTCGAATTCAATAATCAGCTTGTCCAACGTCATTTGCCACCTCACCGACTGGGTTCACCCACATAATTTTTTCAGCACCTGCGTCACTGCTGCTTCATCTGACGCATCCAGGCGACCTATTTTACCAAGCACAAAGCGATGATCGAGAGTAAACAATTTCATTCGCACCACAGACGGTGCCGGCAAACCGGCCGCGGTCAAGTGGGTTACCCCTACATCAAGCGGCCAAGCCGGATTTTTCGCGCTGGTAATCATCGCCAGCACGCTATGTCCAGCAGGTGCATTAAACGCTGCGTTAGTGTACAGGATCAGCGCCGGGCGTTTCTTGATCTGCGCTTTATCAGTCAATGGAAAAGGCACTTTGACCACGTCGAAACGTTCATAGCTCACGGTAGGCCTCAGCGTCATTATCCGAGCTCCATTCGCTCAACGTGCCCGCCAGTGCTTGCGCATACTGGATATCCAGCGGCGTAGCGCGGCGCAACCTGACCTCATCGTTGATCACTTCGAATGCCAGGGTGTCGCCACCATGGATGCCAAGCTTCTTGCGTATTTCAGCAGGAATCGTTGCCTGATATTTGCTCGTCACCTTACTTGTCTGCATCTCACTCTCCGTAATGCGTAATACCGCATTACCAAAAGATAGGATATTCACATCATCACATCAAGCACATAAAAAAACGGGCCACCGAAGTGACCCGTTTCTAATCTTCTTCACACCACCGGCAAATGCCGGCAAGTGATTAGAAGTTGTGGATCATACCCACGGAGAAACCGCTTGGGTTGCCACCTACGACTGTGCCTGGGTTATCGCCATGACCACCACCGAAGGCGCTGTAAGATGCAGCAGCGTCGTTGTTGGTACGGGCATAAGCCAGGTAAGCTGTGGTGCGCTTGGACAAGCTGTGGTCAAAGCCGATGGCATACATCTTGGCACCGGAATTAGCGGTGTTACCCACATCGCCGGCTTTGTAGTACTGAGCCTTGATGGTGTTGCTACCCATTTTGTAAGCACCGCCCACACCCCATACTTTTTGATCAGCACCCGAAGTACCGGCTTTATCACTAGCTTTTTCGTACACAGCAACCAGTTTGAAATCACCAATGTTGCCACCAGCACCTAAGCGCCAGTCTTTCGTATCAACCTTGCCGCCACCGAGCTTGCTGGTGCCGATTTTCTCGTAACCCAGACCGACGAAGAAAGGACCCGCATCGTAGTAAGCGGTTGCAGAGGTCAGGTCGATGCTGTTGTTAGTAGTATATGTAGGAACATAACCAGCTGCGCCAGCAGGGTTGGTCAGGTTGGTGGAGTACATCACGTTAGCGCTGAAACCACCCCAGTTAGCGGAGTTGTATTCGATGGCATTGTTAGGACGGTTGTCGAAACCCATGGACAGGTTACGCGAATCGCCGATCTGATTGCCGAACAAGTCGAGCTTACGACCCAATACTTTCATTGGCGCTTCATCTTTACCCAGCTTGATTGCACCCCAGCTCTTGCCAGCCAGACCCAGGTAAGCAGGGCCGTTGGTGAAGCCGTCAGAAGCATTGGTGTTGTAAGGGTCGCCGGAGTTTCCGGTGCCGCCCATGGAAACGAAGGTCTTCAATTTCCAGATTGCGTCCAGACCATTGCCCATGTCTTCTTTACCCGAAAAATCGATGTAAGAAGCGTTGCTGGACACGTTGGTCTGACGGTCCATACCTGTACCTGCTGCGTTTTTGCCATCCAGGCTATCCACCGACATATGGATCTGACCGGAAATAACTACGCTGCTATTATCGGCCATGGCCATTGGTGCTACGAAAAGACCGGCAACTGCCAGCGCGATGAGTTTCTTATCCATGCAAATCTCCTTGAATTGAAGTGTGTATCGCAATCTGGTTTCATCCCCACATGCGAACCCCTCTTGCGAGAAGCTGAACGCATTATGCACAAGGGTTTTTATACCCTGCAAGCATTACGGCAAATTAATAGTCCATTGTGTTGTATTTTTACAACAATCATCCCTGCAGAAACACGGGGCATTTTGCCGCACGCGCTTATTTGCGCATTGTCCACCAGACTATCCCCAGCAATAACGCCAACGCGATGCCCGCTTCAAATACCAGCCAGGCGAGGCTGAGCATTTCGGTCTCATCCATAATTTTCGGCCTTCCATATTGTAGACAACTTATTTATTTCATCGGAGTAGGGAAATTACGTATCAGGTCCAGACGAATTTTAACGATCTCGCCCGTTTCACTGCGTGCCACCAGCCATTCTGCGCCATTTTCTTGCGTTACATCCTGCGGCCATACGCGCGCCATGTACGATTGCTGGCTTGCAGGGTCGTGCCAGTGCAAGTCCATCGATTCGTTACACATTGCAGCAATGGTAATGCGCTCGATGTAAAAACGTGGCACAGGCTGATAAGGTGGGTGCATGGCTTTGTTATACTGATAGCTGTTTGTTTAACCGTGATTTTCGCATGAGACAACTCGTTCGCACAGCTTTGATCCTGACCGCACTACTGAGCGGAGGTTGTGCCACCCAGCCCAAAGCGCCCGTCGTGCCGCCCCCTGTACCCAAGCCTGCACCCAAACCCAAACCGCCTAGCCCGCCACCGCCCAAACCGGCACCTGCCGTGGTATGCCCGCCGCCTACACCTGAAACACCGCCGCCAACGCCTGCAGTGACGCCTAACCTGAGCCCCGCTGACTGGTCGAGTCTGCCGGGCTGGCAGAATGACGATCTGTTGCAAGCCTGGCCTGCGTGGCTGGAATCGTGTGCGGCATTGAAAAACAAACCGGAATGGCAGGCCGTGTGTGCGGCATCTGATGCGTTAAAACCCGCCGACTCCGCGACGGTGCGAACTTTTTTTGAAAACAATTTCGCACTCTATCAATCACGCCAGGCTGACGGCAGCGAGGACGGTTTGGTTACCGGCTACTACGAACCGCTCTTGCACGGCAGCCTGACCCCCAGTTCGAAATACCCGATACCTTTATATAGGCCGCCTGCCAATTTGCTGACCATCGACCTCAGCAGCGTCTATCCGCAACTGAAAAACATGCGTCTGCGCGGACGCCTGCAAGGCAACAAGGTCGTGCCGTATCTGGATCGTGCCGACATCGATGACGGCAGCAATCCGTTGAAAGGCGATGAACTGGTCTGGGTGGATAACCCGGTGGAAGCGTTCTTCCTGCAAATCCAGGGATCGGGACGTATCGAGCTGCCGGACGGCAGCATGATGCGGGTGGGTTATGCCGACCAGAACGGTTATCCATACCGCTCCATCGGCAGGGTACTCGCGCAACGTGGCGAATTGCCACTGGCGCAAACCTCAATGCAGAACATCAAGAAATGGGGGCAGCGTCATCCCGACAAGCTGCCGGAATTACTGGCGCAAAATCCCAGCTATGTGTTTTTCCGTGAACTGCCGAGCGACAGCAGCGGCCCGCTAGGTGCGCTGGGCGTACCGATCACCGGTGAACGCAGCATTGCCGTGGATGCGCGTGCCATTCCACTGGGCGCACCCGTATGGCTGGATACCACCATACCCTCATCCGACGAGCCACTGGATCGTCTGGTCATGGCACAGGATACCGGCGGGGCGATTCGCGGCAATGTGCGGGCGGATTTTTTCTGGGGTTTCGGCAATGAAGCAGGCAACATTGCCGGCAGGATGAAACAAACCGGACGTATGTGGGTATTGCTGCCCAAAGACATGACCGTGCCGGGTGAGTTGCCGGGTCCCTCGGCTTCGAAAGCAAAAGTGGTTAAAAAATAGCGGCATTGCCGCTACGAACTGAATCAGTAGCTTACTGATCCAGTTCGTAGCGAACCTTGATCTGCACGAGTGACTTCACGGCGCGCCCATCTTTCTGGGCAGGCGCGAAATGCGCATTGCGAAAGGCATCAAGCGCGCTCTGGTCGAAAATGCCGGGCGGACTGGCGTCACTGACTTCGACATCCTCGACCTTGCCATACTCATCCAGCTTCAATTTAAGCGTTACCCAACCGGCTGTGCCGCGAGCGACTGCGCCCTGCGGGTATACCGGATTGATGGCTGCCAAGGCGCGCGGCTGAACATCCAGCTGCTTGGCCGTGTAGTAGGTGGGATCAACCAATAACGGTACATTGACAGCAGGTAATACGCTATTGGGCTGCGGCACCGGATTGGCTGCGGCGGATATGCCGGTGGAAAGCGCAGGTGGTGAAGCCGTTTCGGCCTGCACGGCCGCGGAAGCATTCGGCGCAGGCGCGGGTGGAACCGGCTTGGGCGGCGCTGCTCGCGTCGGTTCTAGTGGCGGTTTTTCAGGCTCGACAACAGGCGTAGTCGCAGGGGGTGCAATGACGGGCGGCGTTGCGGGTTGCAAACGCGCCTGAATTACCGGGATCTCGGCCGAAGCTGGTGTGGTCACAGCATTCACCCGCACCAGCCCGATCAGCGCGAGATGCACCGCAATGGAGATGGACATGGCGGCCACCACGCGTTGCATGGCCGGGCTGAGTTCAGGTTCCTGGAGTTCGGCTGGGCGTGGCATGCCCGAGCATCAATGCAATACGCGTGGCATGGCAAGCGTAAACACCGGAATCTCTGCGTCGAAATGCTCGCCGTTTTCCGCCACCATCTGATAGCTACCGTGCATGGTGCCCACCGGCGTATTGATTGCCGTGCCGCTGGTGTATTCAAAGCGCTCACCCGGTTTGAGCAAAGGCTGCTCGCCCACCACCCCCATACCACGCACTTCCTGCACCTTGTTTTCTGCGTCGGTAATCACCCAGTGACGCGAAACGAGTTGAGCCGGCATAGTGCCGGTATTGGTAATGGTCACCGTGTAAGCGAATACATAGCGATCCTGGTGCGGATTGGATTGATCGGGGATGAATGCCGTATCAACACTGACGGTTACGTGATTTTTTCTGCTGTCGCCCATTTGATCTGTGTCCTTGATCCGGTCGCGCTGTTACCTTGGCACGATTCCGGGTAAAATTGATTACTTTATCCAAAGGCTTGTTGAAAGGGTCACCATGTCCAGGCAATTCCGTATCGCACCAAGTATTTTATCCGCAAACTTCGCCAAGCTGGGACAGGAAGTCACCGATGTGATCGCGTCCGGTGCGGACATCATTCACTTTGATGTGATGGATAACCATTACGTGCCCAATCTGACCATCGGTCCGCTGGTATGTGAATCCCTGCGTCCGGTGACGGATGCGATCATCGACGTCCACCTGATGGTCAAGCCGGTAGACCGTATTATCCCTGATTTCGCCAAGGCCGGGGCGAACATCATTACTTTCCACCCTGAAGCATCCGAACACATAGACCGTACCCTGGGTCTGATCAGGGAATGCGGATGCAAGGCCGGCCTGGTGTTTAACCCGGCCACCTCGTTGAGCTACCTGGATTACGTGATGGACAAGGTCGACATGATCCTGCTGATGTCGGTCAACCCCGGCTTCGGCGGACAGAAATTCATTCCGGAAACACTGAACAAGACGCGCGCCGTGCGGCAGCGCATTGATGCTTCCGGCCGTGATATCTGGCTCGAAGTGGACGGCGGCGTGAAGGTCGACAACATTGCGGAAGTCGCCCGCGCAGGTGCAGACGTGTTCGTGGCTGGCTCCGCTATTTTTGGCGCCGCCAAGGACAGCGACGCGAACCGTTATAACAGCGTGGTGGCAGCAATGCGTGCGGAGTTGGCGAAGGCCTGACCGGTCAACCCGGACGACTCTCCCACTTGATGCCGGATATACTCCGGCCAGACCCAAATTTGAGACCAGATATCCAATGAATTTCCCTATCAAAATCAAGGCTGTGGTTATCGACCTTGATGGCACCTTGCTGGACACTGCACCTGACCTCGCCCACGCCGCTGAATTAATGATGGCCGAGCTCAATATGCCGCCGGTCGCCTTGGCTACGATCAAGACTTACATCGGCAACGGCGTGTCCCGACTGGTGAAACGCGTACTGACCGGCAGCATGGATGCCGAACCGGATACTGCGTTATTCGAGCGCGCCTATCCGATTTATCAGAAACACTACGGCGCCCATGTTTCCTTGCATTCGCGCCCTTTCCCTGGTGTCGTCGAAGGCTTGCAAGCGTTGCGCGAAATGGGTGTGCATGTGGCCTGCATTACCAACAAAGCCGAAGCGTTTACCATCCCGCTGTTACGCGATACCGGCCTGCTGGATTATTTCGAATTGGTGCTATCCGGTGACACACTGCCCAAGCGCAAACCCGACCCGCTGCCGTTACTGCACGCCTGCAAGCATTTTGGCGTAGAACCCGGCGAACTGCTGCTAATCGGCGATTCGCTCAATGATACCCAGGCCGCGCGGGCTGCCGGCAGCCGGGTGTTCTGTGTGCCCTACGGTTACAATCGTGGCCGCCCGGTAGACGAACTGGATCAGGATGCAGTGGTACCCAGCCTGCTGGAAGCCGCGAAACTGATCACCAAGGGCTGACGCATGAATCCCATCAACATGGAAATGCATAGAGAAAAGCGCCTGTCATGGCGATGGCGCTGATACGCCGGCTTTTCTGGTGGTGCGATACTTCAGTGCCGTACCTCACTATGCTTCCATGACTTAATGGTGAAATCATGACTGAACAGGAATTCAATCAACTCGCCCGCGAGGGCTATAACCGTATCCCGCTCACCCGGGAATTACCGGCTGACCTTGACACCCCGCTATCGGTCTATCTAAAACTCGCCGACGCGCCCTATTCCTACCTGCTAGAATCAGTGGTGGGAGGAGAACGCTTCGGGCGCTACTCGTTTATCGGCCTGCCCGCCCATACCGTGCTGCGCGTATACGGCCATCTGGTTAGCGTGGAAACCGACGGGGTCAAGCTTGAGCAAGAAGAAGCCGCCGATCCGCTGGATTTTGTCGAGCAGTTCCTGGGCCGTTTCAAGGCCGCTGTCTTGCCGGGTCTGCCCCGTTTTGCCGGCGGGCTGGCAGGTTATTTCGGCTATGACACGGTGCGTTACATTGAGAAACGTCTGCAAGCTACGCACCAGCCGGATGTGCTGCATACCCCCGACATCCTCCTGCTGCTCACCGACGAGCTGGCGGTGGTGGACAATCTCACCAGCAAACTGACACTCATCGTCTATGCTGATCCGATGCAGACGGATGCCTATGCCCAAGGTTACCGCCGCCTGGATGAGTTATGCGCGCAGATCAGGGCGCCTTACACCGCCCCCATGCCACAAAAGGTCAACAGCGCCGAAGCCACCTCCGAGTTTGGCGAAGCCGCGTTCAAGCAGGCGGTATTGCGTGCCAAGCAATATATCGTGGAGGGTGACATCATGCAGGTGGTATTGAGCCAGCGCATGTCGCGCCCTTTCGACGCCAGCCCGCTCACCCTGTACCGCGCGTTGCGCAGCCTCAACCCATCGCCTTACATGTTCTATTACGACATGGGCAGTTTCCATGTGGTTGGTGCGTCGCCGGAAATTCTGGTGCGACTGGAGGACGACACCGTCACCGTGCGCCCCATCGCAGGCACACGCCCGCGCGGCGCTACTCGCGAACACGATGCACAACTTGCCGAAGAGTTGCTGGCCGATCCAAAGGAATGCGCCGAACATCTGCAATTGCTGGATCTGGGTCGCAACGATGCGGGGCGCGTGGCCGTCACCGGCAGTATTCAGGTGACCGAGAACATGCTGATCGAACGTTATTCGCATGTCATGCATATCGTCTCGAATGTAGAAGGCAGACTCAAGCCGGGCCTGTCGGCAATGGACGTGCTGCGCGCCACTTTCCCCGCCGGCACCGTTTCGGGTGCGCCCAAGGTACGTGCAATGGAAATCATCGACGAACTAGAACCCAGCAAGCGCGGGGTGTATGCCGGCGCAGTGGGTTATCTCGGTTTTGGCGGCGGCATGGATCTGGCCATTGCCATCCGCACGGCCGTGGTCAAGGATGGCATGCTGTATGTACAGGCAGGCGCGGGCATCGTTGCCGATTCGATACCCGAGAATGAATGGACAGAAACCCAGAACAAAGCGCGAGCCGTGATCCGCGCCGCAGAATTAGCGCAAGCCGGCCTGGATGGTCTGCAAGAATAGCCTCGCGGCCAGGCTGTTCGCAAGGATGGCTTGGCCGGGTAGAAGTATCACCACGCTGCACAACGCTACTTCACCCGGCCCATCCTCAGATAACACCATGACCAACAATCCTTGAGGAGAACGACATGCAGCAAACCGTGATCGTTTACACCACGCCGGGCTGTCCGGATTGCGCAGCAGTCAAACAATATCTGCGCGAACTTGGCAAAACCTTTGAGGAACGCGACATTAGCCGCCCGGAAGTGGCGCAGGAAGCTAAAACGCGTTATGGCGTTCGTGTCGCACCCATCACCGTCATTGGTGATGCCTTCTTTTATGGCACTTTCCAGGATCAACGACCCAAACTGGAAACGGCCTTGCAGTCATAGACTAACGGCAGTCGGTGCAAACCGAAGTCATTGCCGCCGACACACGAATCCATGATTTACCTCTCTTGCGCCAACATTTAAAGGCGTCTGCAGGCTGATCAGCAACATTCACAGTCCCCGCGTTGAGTCTGTTCACCCTGAACGGATTCGGACAACCAGCGTATCAACAATCCGGAGAATATAATTGGCCGTCCCCAGCCCGCAAGAAATCAAAACCAACCTGCTCAGCGGTCTTACCGTGGCGCTGGCAATGGTACCCGAAGCCATTGCATTTGCATTGGTCGCACATGTCTCGCCCCTGACCGGCTTGTATGCCGCCTTTATTGTCGCACTGATCACTTCTGCTTTCGGGGGCCGCCCGGGCATGATCTCGGGAGCGACCGGTTCGCTCGCAGTGGTGATGGTGGCGCTGGTGGTCTCCCACGGCGCCGAGTATCTGTTTGCCACGGTCGTGCTGATGGGGATGCTGCAAATACTCTTCGCTGTCGCCAAACTCGGCAAACTGATTCGCATGGTTCCGCATCCAGTCATGCTGGGGTTTGTAAATGGCCTGGCCATCGTGATTTTTCTGGCGCAGTTCGGGCATTTCAAGACCATGGGCGCAGATGGCAGCCAGCACTGGATGGCCAGTTCACAGCTCTACATCATGTTTGGCCTGATCGCACTGACCATGGCGATTATTTATCTGCTGCCAAAATTCACTCAAGCCATCCCCGCCACCCTGGCGGGGATTCTGGTGGTGGCGATACTCGTGCCGGTGTTCGGCATCACAACTAAAACTGTCGGTGATCTGGGCTCCATCGCTGGCGGCCTGCCTATCTTCCACCTGCCGCAGGTGCCGTTGAACTGGGAAACACTGCGCATCGTATTTCCGTATGCGTTGATCCTGGCGGCGATTGGCCTGATTGAAACGTTGCTGACACTCAACCTGATTGACGAAATGACGGATACGCGCGGCAAACCCAATCGCGAATCCCTGGCACAGGGCGTCGCCAACGTGGTGACCGGGTTTTTCGGCGGCATGGGTGGCTGCGCCATGATCGGTCAAAGCATGATCAATGTGAACAACGGTGCACTCAAGCGCCTTTCCGGGATCGCTACGGCGCTGTTTTTGCTGTCATTCATCCTGTTCGCCTCCAGCTGGATTGAACGCATCCCGCTGGCGGCACTCATTGGCGTGATGTTCGTCGTGGCGGAGAAAACCTTTGAGTGGGGCAGCCTGCAGGCTCTGCGTAAAATACCCCGCAACGATGCATTCATTGTGGTGGCCGTGACTGTCATTACCGTGCTCACCGATCTGGCCATTGCAGTCGTGGCAGGCGTGGTTATCGCAGCGCTGGTGTTTGCCTGGCAGCATGCCAAGCGCATTGGGGTGAAAACTTATACTGACCCGCAAGGCTGGAAAATTTACGAACTGGAAGGCACCTTGTTCTTTGCCTCTATTGCGGCATTTCAAGACCTGTTCACACCCAAACAAGATCCGCAGGATGTGGTGATCGAATTCCGCGATGCACGCGTCAAGGATCACTCGGCCATTGTCGCTATCGATAGTCTGGCCGAGCGCTACCGCCAGGCGGGCAAGCGGCTGCATCTGCGTCACCTGAGCCCAGATTGTCTGGAATTACTGGAAAAGGCCGGAGACATGGTCGAGGTCAATATGCTGGAAGACCCGCATTATCATGTGGCCGATAACAAACTGGGCTGATCGTAAATTTTTCATCCCGCTCTTCAGAACATACCCATTGAAAAATATGACGCTGCAGATGTAAGAAACGATCAACTATTCCGACCATAACTGGATGAGGGGATACCATGAAAAAACAAGCCGTAGCGTCACCGGAAACTTCACTCAATGACGGCATTTTCGTGGAAGACTTGCGCAGTCAGATGGTCAGATTTGCCAGCATGCAGCTCGGCGACGTGCATCTTGCCGAAGATGCCGTCCAGGAAGCGCTTGCCGGGGCGCTGACCAACGCCGAGCATTTTGGCGGACGCTCGGCACTGAAAACATGGGTATTCGCCATTCTGAAAAACAAGATCGCCGATGTATTACGACACAAGAAACGCCTGGTCAATGCCAGCAGCTTGATCAATGACGATGATGAAAATGAGGATTTCGCGGAACACCTGTTTGATCAGCGCCGGCATTGGCAGCTGGATGAACGCCCCACATTCTGGGGTGACCCGGAGGCTTCGTACCGGCAGCAACAATTCTGGATCGTATTTGAGGCCTGTCTTGAAGGTTTGCCTGACAAACAGGCGCGCGTCTTCATGATGCGCGAATTCATCGAACTGGAAACCGACGAAATTTGCGTCGCGACCGGCATCACGGCCAGCAACCTCTTTGTACTGCTACACCGCGCCCGCTTGCGCCTGCAGGTCTGCCTTGGAAACAAATGGTATGCGAACGGAGAGGAACGATCATGTTGAACTGCCAGGAAATCACCCGCCTCGTTTCCGAAGCACAGGATCGCCCTCTCAGCCTGGGCGAAAAGCTGTCGCTGCGCACGCACCTATTGATGTGTTCGGGCTGCCGCAATTACGAGAAAAATATCGCGTCGCTGCGGATAGCATCTAGAGCATTTACCCAAGGCGTCCATGAGCAGAAAAAAAAGGCCGGGATGGATGACGAAAAGTAAAATTAAAAATCAAGTGAAAAACAGTTGAAATCCAACCGGAATGATTTACTCAATACCGGCTTGGTTTTTCGTTAATTTCAGTTATCGCTTGTTATCCTGAGGCAGGAAGTGCGGCGTCTGGATGTTGAGTCCCCAGTACTTGCATCTCGATCAAGTGTTCTTTTTGGTCGTCAATTAAAGAGACATGGTTGTGCAATTGCACTACCCCATCCACTTTCAAGCCGGGAACCTCATGTTCACCATGTGAAGATAAAACATGAATACGATATAAGGTTTGACCATAACGATACTGCATCTTGAAAGACTGCCAAGCCGCAGGCAGACAGGGGCTGAAATGTAACTTGTCCCCCTCTAGCTTGAGGCCGAGCAACGATTCTACGATCAGTCGATACATCCATCCTGCCGACCCTGTATACCAGCTCCAGCCGCCTCGTCCGACGTGAGGCGATACCGAATACACATCAGCAGAAATCACATAGGGTTCAACCTTGTAGGTGGCTACCCCTGCCGGATCCAGGGCGTGATTCAGAGGATTGATCATGGATGTCAATTCCCACGCCCGTTCGTGATCCCCCAATGCCGCGAAGGCCATCGCAGTCCAGATTGCGCTATGCGTGTACTGGCCGCCATTTTCGCGCACACCGGGGACATAACCCTTGATATATCCTGGATCCAGTTCGGAATGATCAAAGGGCGGGTCCAGCAACTGGATCAAGCCCGAGTCGCGGCGCACCAGGCGCTGGTATACCCTATCCATTGCGCTGCGTGAACGCTGCGCATCGCCGGCACCGGACAAGACAGCCCAGCTTTGCGAGATGGAATCGATCTGGCACTCGGTATTGCCGTTCGAACCTAATGGGGTGCCGTCATCGAAATAGGCGCGCCGGTACCAGTTACCATCCCAAGCGTTTTCCTCGATGTTGTGGCTGAGTTTATTGAATTCGGCGTCGCATAGTTCGGCGAAGGCGGGATCGCCATACATGCGCGCAAGTTTGGCAAACTGCTTCAGTACATCGCACAGAAAAAATCCCAGCCAGACGCTTTGCCCTTTCCCTTGCAACCCTACCAGGTTCATGCCGTCGTTCCAGTCCCCCGAGCCCATTAATGGCAGGCCAAGATCGCCGAATCGGAGACCGTGCTGTATGGCGCTCACGCAATGCTGATACAGAGTGGCGACGTCGGCTGACCGACCGGGAAGGTCATAATATGAATCCTCGCCCGCCGGCACCAAACGGCCTTCCAGGAAAGGCAGCGGTTCGTCCATCACTGCGATATCTCCTGTGCCAAACACGTAGCGGCAGGCAACCAAAGGCAACCATAGATAATCATCCGAACAATGCGTACGCACGCCTCGTCCTATTGGCGGGTGCCACCAGTGTTGTACATCTCCTTCCGGAAACTGGCGTGATCCGCAACGCAGTAACTGCTCCCTGATGAGCTTCGGCTGGGTATGTATCAATGCCATGACGTCCTGTAACTGATCGCGGAATCCGAATGCACCACCCGATTGGTAATAACCGGTGCGTGCCCAAAGGCGACAGGCGATCGTTTGATATACCAGCCAGCCATTTGTCAGGACGTCTAGAGATTTATCCGGCGTCTCGATCTGTACTGCGCCCAGAGTGTGATGCCAATGATCGTTCACGGCTTTAAGCGCCTGACTTGATACATGGGTACCGCGCAGACTGGCCACCAGCGCTTGCGCATCAACACGGTCCCGCCCCACTCCCAGCTTGAATACAATTTCACGGGTCTGACCATCAGCCAATTCGAATTGGGCTTGGAGCGCGGCGCATGGATCCAGCGCAGTGCCGACCTTGCCGGACAAGTTCGTGCGCCTCATTGCGGCTGGATTTGCAAACGTGCCATTACGTCCGATAAATTCTGCTCGACTACCACTGTGACTACGCTGCGCCCCTATCGCATCCATATCGAAAAATGCCACGCGATCAGGGAATTCCGTGTTGTACGGATTTGTGGCATACAGCGCATTGTGATCGATCTCAGTTGCGATGTGCATGACGCTTTTGGTACGCAAATCGCCCAGAACCCATTCAGCATATCCCGTGGCAGACAGTTGGCGTGACCGTCCGGATTGATTGTGCAATTTCAATACTGAAAATTTCACCGAGGCATCGAGTGCCACAAATACCGTGAGTTCCGAATAGATACCATCCTCAATACATTCGAATACACTGTAACCGAATCCATGCCGGCTCACATAGCTACCCTGACCACGCACGGGAAGTGGAGTCGGCGACCAGAAATGACCACTTTCTTCATCGCGCAGATAGAAGGCTTCGCCACTGGCGTCACTCACCGGATCATTCTGCCAAGGAGTGAGGCGAAACTCGTGGGCATTCTCACTCCAGGTATAAGCCATGCCGCTTTCAGAAATGACCGTGCCGAAACCCGGATTCGCCAGCACATTAACCCACGGCGCGGGTGTGATTTTCTCAGGCGTGGTGGTAATAACATATTCCTTGCCATCCGGAGTAAAGCCGCCCAGTCCATTAAACAAAATCAAGTCGCGCTGTGGCAATGCCACGGCCGATGGGCGGGCATGATAAATTTTGGTAGTGACCAGATTGGCCGCATTGGTTTCTTTGGCAGGCGGCCGATTAAGCTGGTCCTCAAGCGTACCGCGTGTGTCGCTAATAATCGCACGGGCAACTGATTGGAATAGAACCCGATCTTCGTCCGATATCTGATCGGTAGAACGTACAAAAATGCCACCGGGCCGATCGATAACATGCGCTTCGATCCCCGCCGCCACCAGACCCATGATTTGCTCTTGCAGCAATTGTCGGTAACCGGCGCGGTCTTCATTCCAGATCACCAAATCCACTACCAGGCCTTTCATCCGCCAATATGCATGCGCCTGCACCAGTTGCCGAACCAATTCAATATTGGCTATATCGCCAATCTGCAAAAGGACAATGGGGAAATCCCCGGATATGGCATATCCCCATAGCCCGGATTGTCCCCGGCGGTTTCTCAATAACACGTTCGCATCAGCACGTAGCCCCGCATTGGCGTAAATCACCGAGCCGGCCAGTCGGCCGTAAATCTGGGCATCAGCTTCGCTGGCATTGATCTGTCGCAGCACCACTTGACTATGGGTCCAAGCCAGATCAAACGCGCGATCTGCGAGCCGTCGATCCTGATATTTCTCGATCAAGGCCATTGCCTGACCACGGGTTTCGCCTATCCCTGAGACAATATCAATGATCGCCGTTTGCCCGGGCTCCACGGTAATGCGGCAGCGTATGGCAGCGACAGGGTCCAACACTGAGCCGCTGTTACCCGATAGGTCAGCTGACTCGGAATTATTTACACTATTCTCGCTATTTAGCGCCTGAGGGTTGGCTGTCGTATTACAGCGGCCGATGAAACGCATACGGTCGGTTTCATAAGACATGATGCCGCTGACCGCGCCATGCACTTTCATCAAATGAAGCATCCATGGGACTTGCTCATCCTGAGAACGTGCTCTGCGTGTGCATAGAATCGCGTGATGCTCGGGCAGTATTTCAGTTTGCACAAACAAATTGCTGAAAGCTGGATGGGCTGTATCCGCAGCGGGCGCAGCCAGCACCACTTCCGCATAACTGGTTACCTCGATAACAAGGCTGTTGCCAGAACGATTGGTCATGCTAACCCGGCGCAACTCGATATCATCTTCCGGAGAGACAACTATTTCTGTATGCGTGTCGATGCCGTGATCATGACGACGAAATTCGGCGCGCCCCTCGGAAAAAATCGCTTCATATTTTTGCCCGGTAGTCAGCGTGGGTTGATAGGCTGCCGACCACACATGGCTGCTTTCCACAATACGGATATAGCAGAAACTTCCCCAGTTATCTCGCGTACTGTCCTCGCGCCAGCGTGTCACTGCCAAATCTTTCCAGCGGCTATATCCTGCACCTGTATGGGTGACCATGACATGGTAACGGCCATTGGATAGCAGTTGCACTTCTGGCACGGGCGTATCCGGGGTATCCAGAACACGCATTGGTAGCTCGGATTCTTTAACGGCCAGGGAAACGTCAGAAAGTTGACTCGTTTGAGAAACAAACGCGGTCTCTTTTGGTATACGCTCCTGGAGTAACAGCATGGTCGCCTGGAATAGCGGGTCGGATTCGAATCGACGCTGCATCGGTTGATTAAGGAGAAGATAGGCCAAAGACAACAAACTCATGCCTTGGTGATGCGCCATAAACGATCTCACTCGTGCGCTGGTTTCACCCCTCCTTTGACGTGAGGCCGTGTAGTCAATCGCTTCATAAAATCCGAATTTTCCTTCCATTCCTGCGGCTGAGAGCCGTTGCAAGTTAATACATGCCGCTTCCGGCATCACCATCAATGCAAGGACCGAGGCATAAGGGGCCACCACAAGATCCTGAGCAAGTCCGCGCTTGAGTCCCAAACCGGGTACGCCGAAGACACGATACTGGTAATTGAAATTCGCATCGACAGTGTTGTAACCCGACTCCGACATTCCCCACGGCACGCCGCGTTGTTTGCCATAGTCGATCTGTTTTTGCACTACGCTTTTATAAGTTTGATCAATAAGCGTGTTGTCGAAAGTGGGCATGACCAAAAGAGGCATCAGATATTCAAACATTGATCCGCTCCATGAGAGCAGCATCGACTCACCGTCCGAAATGGTGAGTAAACGGCCCAGAGCAAACCAGCTTTCCTGCGGTAGCTGCCCTTGGGCAATGGCAATGAAATTACACAAACGCGCTTCCGAAGCCAGCAGATCGTAATAACTGGCATCACGCCGCATCTCATCAACATTGTAGCCAATGGCCAGCAAGCGACGCGTTTTGTCGTACAGGAAGTCATACTCCATCCATGCAAATTGACGGGCTTGCCACACCAGTTGTTCGGCGACTGCAATCCGTTCTGATGCACGCAAACTGGCTTTAGCCAAAGTATTCCGCAGAGCCTCCAGCCATTCACGTTCCTCGTCCGAAGCTGCATTTATCTGCGTTTCAATTTCCGGATCTAATTGCTTGCCTCGTTCCCTTAATTCACGCAGGCTGGGTATGCCATCAAGAACCGGCATCAAGTTAAGTGTGCCCGGCGCTGGGGGGAGTAACAGCCAAGGCGCGAGAAATATCAACTCATCACGAATGCTGCTGCATTGCCGGGCCAGCAGGCGTGCCCACCAACAGGCTTCGTCTTCCGATACCAACTCTGAATTAACGGCACTGGCATGATCCCTGTCGGCATTGTGTGTGGAATTTCGCTGCGCTTCGGTGTACAAGCCGGTTGTTGTGTCAATATTTAACGGGTCTCTACCTCCCTGAATCTCGCTTCGGGACATATCGGCTTCAAGTTTGGCCACAATTATCTGAGCTGCCGTTGCCAAGCGTTGAAAACAAGCCAGGGTGGCGGTCAATGTCACTGGAGAAGACTCGCATAAGGACTCTATATCCGCCTGAAATTGGGAAATTTCCCGCGAACTGATGTCGTGCATGGCCTCAATCAGAATCTCGACCGTAATATGTATCCCATCCAGCCAGCGTTGACTGACTATTTTGTCGTCTGAAAGCTCCAGCAGCCCAGGGGCAAGTGTCATGAGATGACCGGCAAGGTTGCCACTGTCCACGGTCGAGATATAAATAGGATGCAATGGCCGTAGCGAGAGCGTGTCATACCAGTTATAAAAGTGCCCGCGGTGCCGCTCCATACCTTGCATGGTGTGCAATGTATTGGCAGTCCGTTCAATCAGCACGCCAGCCGGGATATAACCAAAGTCATATGCAGTCAGGTTAGCTAAAAGCGCGAGCCCCATATTCGTGGGCGACGTGCGGTGCGCCACGGCGGCTCCGCGATACTCCTGGTAATTATCGGGCGGCAGCCAATGGTCTTCTGGTCCGACAAACGTTTCAAAAAAAGCCCAGGTCTTGCGCGATATTTTAGTAAGGAATCGCGTTTGCCCAGCGGACAGTCTTGCCAAATGACTCGTAATGGGTATGCTCATCCACCAGGCGATGGCGGGTGAGGCAAGCCATAGCAACAGAACAGGGCTTGCAATGATTAACATTTCCGGCGATTGTTGAAGCAGATAAAGTGCAGCCACAGAAGCGATGAGTGGTGCGGCCCACATCCTGCGGTAATGCGCTGCCAGGTCATTGCCATTAACGTACAGGGAATCGCTGAAGGGTTTCCATTCGAGCCGCCGTTGACGCGTGATCAGCATGCGCCAAAATGTGCGGGCAATCGCATCCACACTCACAAATGCTTCATACGGCAGCCATACAATGATGAACAGCACCTGGACCAGATGTCCTTCCAAGGAATGCTTGATCGCTTTGAGGTGCTGTCGAATCAGTACGTCTTCTGGTTTGCGAAACACATCGACCAGGGCTGCGCACAGAGGGGGCAAAATGTATATACCCATTACTGCGAACGTCCACCACAACGCCGATGCCTTGAGCGTCCAGCCGAAAAGCAAGAGAAGGACCATCGCCGGAGCGACGAGGCTTCGCCTCAGATTATCGAATAATTTCCATTGCGATAGCCACGACAACGGATTTTTATAACGACTTTTTCCCAACCCCGGCACGCTCGGCAATAACCATTCAAATAGCTGCCAGTCACCACGAATCCAACGATGGCGTCGATCCATGTCGACGCCATATCGCGCGGGGTAATCTTCATACAGCTGCACATCGCTCAAAAGTCCGGAGCGCGCATAACACCCTTCCAGAAGGTCATGGCTCAGAATCTTGTTTTCCGGAAATCGACCGTTAAGCGAACGTTCAAAGGCATCGATATCATAGATGCCTTTACCGATGAAGGAACCTTCGTGAAACACATCCTGATAAACATCCGAGACCGCACGCGTATAAGGATCAATACCTGCCTCCTCGCTATGTAAACGAGCGTAGCGTGAACGGTTGGCACCCGCCAGATTGATGCTCACGCGCGGCTGCATGATGCCGTAACCGGTCGTGATGCGTTGTTTCACTTCGTCGTAAATGGGCCGATTCAATGGATGCGCCATGGCACCTACCATCTGGCGGCCAGCATCGCGCGGTAAATCGGTATCAGTATCCAGAGTTATGACATAACGCACATTCGTGAGTGATGCTAACCGACCGACCACCACAGCAAAGCGATCCGCAGACCCGCCACGTAATAATGAATTCAGATCACCGAGTTTGCCGCGCTTACGCTCATAGCTCATCCATAATTTTTCGTGTGGATTCCACTGGCGTGCACGATGAAACAGGAAAAACTTATCTCCATTGGATGCATCTTCCAAATCACCATATTTATGATTCAGCTCGATAATCCGCTCCTGGACCAAATGTAACAACGGCGCGTCTTCTGGTAATACTTCCTGTTTCGCATCCGGAAAATCGGTTAACAATCCAAACTGCAGACAATCATCACGATTGGCCAGGAAACGAACCTCAAGCGCTTCGATTAATGCCTCGACGTTGTCCGCATTCGTCAGCAAGGTGGGAACAATCACCAACGTCCGGAATGCAGGCGGCACGCCCGTGGAAAAATCCATTTTCGGCAAGGGGGAGGGGGATGCGAGCAACGTAGCCAGCCAGTTAACCAATGCAACTGCAAGCTGACTGGAAGCAATCAACGAGACGATACTGACCAGAACCCACACCTCTGTCGGGATGGCATTCGTGTAGGCCGTTAGTGTCAGGCTCTCTGTAAACAAGAGCGTGATGAACCCGATGGCTCCAAGATACCATCCCAGCGAATATCGCCGTCCCATCCTGAACACCGGATCGAATACAGAAACGCGATATTTCACCTTTTTCTCGAGTTCAGCACACCCTTGATCAATCAGATAAAAGCCAACATGCGCCGCACGATCATTCTGACCTTTACTTGCCGCCGCAATTGTTGCCAATTCTATTGCCTGCGTGGCGACCTCGTTTTCAGATAGCTCACACCGACGAGCGATTTTCTCAATCTGATGCCGGTAATAATCCCGGGTAGTGAAATCCATTTCGGCATACGCCGCACCCGGGTCAGTGCGCAAGATTTGTTCCACCACGCTCATCGACTCGACAAATTGGCGCCAATCAGCTGCGCCGAGGAATCGCAGACTACCGATGCTATTACCGATCGATAGCTGATCAGCAGCTTGTTGCTGGTTTCCCGACTGAACAAGTTGCTCTATCGTCAGATTGGATTCATCCAGTTGTTGCTCAACCCAGGTAAGCGGCAACACCAGTGCAGCACCCTGCCCCTGTAAGCGGCACGTAAATTCAGATATAAAGGATGCGGTCATAGGCGGATCTGAGCGCGCCATATCGGCTGTCAGCAGAATCAGGCTATTGGGCGCCGTCACCGCCACCTCGATCATCCTGTCCACCCAAGTGTCGGCAAGATTTCGTTCCAGCCTGCCCGTTGCGATACGTACGGCTACACGCCGTAAATTTTCGATCAATGCCAACCTGAGCATGATCGGAATAGCCCACAACTCGCCTAGATTCAGTGGAGAAACTGTTTGGTAAGCAGCTACAAATCGGCTAAACCCGCCACTGTCTATCCGCCCATCCCCGTGCGAAATTGCCTCGAGCGCAATTGCATATACTCGCGGCAACCCACTCGCCACACCATGAATCAGACGTGGCAATTCCCGGCTATATGCTTTTGGTAAATGGCGTTTAGCTGTTCGAATCTGCTCTTCGATCAAATAGAAATTATCGAGCAACCATTCTTCCGCAGGCGTTATACGACGCTTATCGGCAACAGTTTCCGTAAGAAGACTGCATACACTTATTAACACCGTTTCGTTCTCTGCCAGCCTAGCCAATAATGGATTTTGCGCTCGGGCTGAAGTCAGCACATGGGTAGCGGCAAGAACTTTTCCATGCTGTTCAAGCTGATCTGCGCTAAACAATTCAGAACGTAGAGGGGGTTCTTCGTCCGGGTAATTACTGGATATGCTATGGTTGCTAGCATGTTTTGTTTTTTCGGGCGAACCGCTGGAGTAAGCGTTATTACTTTTTTTCAATTTGGCAGCACCGTCAATTTTTTTGTGGCAACACTCCATGCATCCAGTTGGGCTATATAGAAAATGACCTTAAGTCAGTGTTCATACTGTATATGCCGACATTTCTGACGAAGAGAATGTATCCGCCGCGCAGGAGAAGATCTCTTTTGAAAGGTAGTCGTTGAACACAGAGACGTCTGTTCGCTATCGCACGTAAAATCTGTCGTTCTCTTTATCAAAAAATACGAATAACGAACCCAACGTTTAATCTGCGGATGCAGTATGAGGTGGAGAGGCAAACGGGCATGCTTGATTCTGTAAGAAGTGGGAAACCATTACGACTAATTACATGGCTGTCCTGCTATGCAATACTGGGCAGATCAACTTATGCAATCCAATGCTGCCAATGAAACGATTATGGGGGCTGTACCCGGCATTTGTTGTTATGCATTCTTTTCGTTAACCAACTATCAGGAGACCACAATGAAATATATTTGGATCGCTTTCAGCCTGTTATTGATTTCTGTCACCGCGCATGCTGACAACGGCATGAAAACGCTGGCAAGCAAGCATGAGTTCCAGGATACCCAGACCAGGCTGGAAGCCGTACTAAAAGAAAAAGGCCTGACCATATTCGCCAAAATCGATCATGCTGAAGGTGCCGAGAAAGCGGGTTTGAAAATGCTGCCTGCCACCGTCACCATTTTCGGCAATCCCAAGGGTGGCACGCCTTTCATGGTGGCGGCGCCGGAAGCGGCGATTGATTTCCCGCTCAAAGCCCTGGTGTGGGAGAACAGCGCTGGAAAGGTATTCTTGAGCTATAACACTTTGACTTGGGTCATTGCCCGGCACCACATCAAAGGTGAAGATGCATTGGCTACCAAGCTGGATGGATTACAAGCGGCGATCGCCAAAGCAGTGACCGAATAGTCCCCCGAACACAATCAATCTTGAAAGAAGCATCAGCGGTGAAATGAGGGTTTTACGTAGAATGCACCTATTATTTACATCTGTTGTGTAAGGATTGGCAATTGACTGCGACAAAGCAGTAACCCATGATTTTTGTGGGTGGAGTCCGCGGATATCCGAATCCGCACTTTACTTTGACTCACCGGGAACGAATTGTGCGCGGCGAGTCGAAATATTTTTTAATCACGAGGAGGTTTTACAATGAGCGCTGTAAAAAAAATGACTGGAATGGCTCTTGCTGCTGCGGCAGCCAGCATGTTCATGACGGTAGGTGTTGCCACTACGGCAGCCGCTGCCGAAGCCACGATTCACTGCCAGGGCGTGAATTCATGCAAGGGCAAGGCTGACTGCCAGACAGCCAACAACGCTTGCAAAGGCATGAACTCATGCAAGGGCAAAGGATTTCTTAACATGACACAATCCGAGTGCGATAAAACCAAAGCGCAGATGATGAAGTAACCGGATTCTTCACACCGAATCCTGCGCTGCAGCACATTCGAAGCCCGGCTCGCCGGCTTCGAATGTTTTCTCATCTTATTCACAAGGCATTTTCCATGCCTCATACAAAGCAACTTCTCCAGGCATCCCTGGGTTTTGGACTGGGTCTGCGCATTCCCCACTACGAAACCATTCTCGAATCGCGACCTGCTGTCGACTGGTTCGAAGTACTTTCCGAAAACTACATGGTACCGGGCGGCAAGCCACGTCATTACCTTGATCGCATCCGGGCGCATTACCCGATCGTGATGCACGGGGTTTCACTGTCAATCGGCAGCAGCGATCCGCTGAATCTGGATTATCTGAGGCAGTTGAAAACACTGGCCGATCAAATCGAGCCACGCTGGATATCCGATCACCTGTGCTGGACGGGGGTAGATAACACCAATCTGCACGACCTGATGCCGCTACCCTATACGGAAGAGGCTTTGCAGCATGTTGTGGAACGCGTCAGCACGGTGCAGGATATTTTGGGGCGGCGCCTGCTACTGGAAAACGTGTCGAGCTATATCACCTATAAAAACAGTGAAATGAGCGAATGGGAGTTTTTGCGCGAAGTCGCACAGCGGGCCGACAGTCTACTCCTTCTCGATATCAATAACATCTATGTCAGCAGCTACAATCACGGTTTCGACCCGCTTGAATATATTGACGCCATCCCGGTGAATCGGGTACAGCAGTTTCATCTCGCCGGTCATCGCAATCAGAGTGGTTACATTATCGATACGCATGACGAGCCGGTCATCGACCGGGTCTGGGAGCTCTACGAACATGCAGTGCGCCACTTCGGCCCGGTTTCCACCATGATCGAACGCGACGATAATATTCCACCCCTGGACGAATTATTGGCCGAGCTTGAACGGGCTCGCAGCATCACCCGGCGAGCCCTCGTTCAGGTGGCAGATGCATGAATCATTTAGCCACGCTGCAGCGCGCATTTCAGACATTCATATTGAATGCGGACAATACCATCCAGCAGGAAGTGACCGACACACCGCAGGCACCCGCGGCGGAGCGCCTGGGCATTTACTCCACCGCCTATCGGTTGCGCCTGCTGGAAGCCTTGCAAACGGATTACACGGCATTGCATGCTGCGCTGGGGGATGAAGGGTTCGAGCAACTGTGTTTCGCCTTTATCGATGCCTTCCCCTCAACCTATCCGAATCTGCGCTGGTTCGGCGCCAATTTGGATGCCTATCTCGAAACCACGCCGCCTTATGCGGATATCCCGGTACTGGCCGAACTTGCCCGCTTCGAATGGGCCAAGGGACTTGCATTTGATGCCCCGGACGACATCTTTCTGAGCATCCAGGAAATCGCCAGCATACCGGGCGAAAACTGGCCGGACATGGCATTCCAGACCCACACTTCGGTACAACGGCTGGATTTGTTTTCCAATGCGCCGCAGATATGGAAAGCCGTGGCTGCCGAACAGGAGCCGCCGCAACCCACCCATACGGACGAGCCCTTGGCCTGGATTATCTGGCGACACGATCTGAAAGTTTTTTTCAGGTCATTGACCGTAGATGAAGCTTGGGCCATCGACAACCTGCAGCAGGGTGCCTGTTTTGCGGAAATATGTACTGGCCTGTGTGTATGGGTAGATGAAATTCATGCTGCCCAGCATGCGGCAGGATTACTCAAAGGCTGGGTAGAAAGCGGCATGATTCGTAGCGTTCAGCTCAAAACCTGACTTGTTGCGTCATGCGCTCAATCCGGCTTCTTCATCCTGCCGCAAGATGATAAAAAGCACCCAATATCGCGCCGTAAACCACGTGCGCAAACAAGCTGATTAACGGCGTCTCGCGGCCATAATTCAATGCCATAAAACCCGGTGGCTCCAGCTGGCGCGTCGGTTCTGGCCCGTGATGCTCGCTCGCCATGCGCGGATGCAGTGCCGGCAGAATCGGCATCAATGTCACCAGCACCACCAATCCTTGTGCCAGACCCATGCCTGCACCCAGCCACCAGCCGGTCATATGCAAGTTTTCAAAAACCAGCGCGTAAAACAACGCGAACAGCCAACCATTGAAAAAATGCACGGCAAAGCCGATAACCATCGCGCGATTCCGATCGGCCGTGAACATGGTACCCAGCATGAACGGCAGACTCATCCGCGAAAAACCCAGCCCCTGGCCTGCCGCCATCAAGGTAGTCAGAAACGCTGTCGCGATAAAGCCCCATAGCAAGATACTTGGCAGATCCACGCTCATAATTTGGTTCCTGTTATTTTTGGTTGCGTTGCATCCGGTTCGCGTTGTTTACCCATGCTGGCTTGTGCCAGCGTCAACGCTGCATCAATCAGCCCGACGTGTGTGAAGGCCTGTGGAAAGTTACCCAGCAGCGTGCCGCGATCAGGATCAATTTCTTCCGCGAACAGGCCCACATCATTGGCGTACGACAATACGCTCTCGAAGATTTGGCTTGCCCCATCCACATCACCCTGCAGCGCCTTGCAATCCACCGCCCAGAAGCTGCAGATTCCGAAAGCACCTTCTCCCGGCGGTAATCCATCATTGTCTGCCAGGTAGCGATACAGTAACCCGTCTCGTCCCAATCGCCGGTGCACAAGTGCGCAGGTCTGGCGTATGCGTATGTCGGCTGGATCGGCATAACCATAACGCGCCAACAGCAGCAAGCTCGCATCCACATCGCTGCCACCGAACACGCTGACATAGCTTTGTATTTCTTCATTGTATCCATGCCGCTCGATTGCTTCGCGGATAGCATCGCGCGTGCGGATAAAACGTTCCAATGGAATGCGTAAATGACCTTGTTCGCTCAACTTGATCAAGCGATCCAGCGCCACCCAACACATGACCTTGGAATAGGTATGCTGCAGACGCCCGCCACGAATCTCCCAGATACCCTCGTCGGGTTCCTGCCAGCGCCTGCAGACAGTTTCGCCGAATCCTCTGAGCATGCGCGTGGTGGCGCGATCAAGCCGGCCGCCGCGGCAAATAAAAGCATATACAGCGTCCAGAACTTCGCCATAGATATCCAGTTGCAATTGCGAGCGCGCATCGTTACCGATACGTACCGGCCGTGAACCGGCAAAACCAACAAGATGATCCAGTTCCTGCTCCGGCAAACGTGTTTCTCCATATACGTCATACAGTATTTTCAACTCGGGTTGAGACATCTGTGTCGTGTGCAGCAGCCAGGAAAGAAACGCCTCGGCTTCGTGACGGTAACCAAGATCGAACAGACATTGCAAAGTAAGCGAGGAATCCCGCACCCAGCAATAGCGGTAATCCCAATTACGCACACCGCCCAGTTTTTCAGGCAATGATGTCGTGGGTGCAGCGACCATGGCTCCGGAAGGCGAGTAGGACATCAGTTTGAGACAGAGCGCACTACGCATCACAGCATCCCGATAGGGACCTTCATAGGTGCAGCGTCCCGCCCACTCTTCCCACCAGCGCAAGGTCGCCTGCAGCCTCTGTTCAGCCAGCTCACCCAATGGCGGAATAAACGCGGGTTCACCTTCGCTATAAACGGCAGAAAAACGCAGTCGTTCGCCATGACGCAGCACATACTTTCCATGTACCTCAGCATGATCGTCGGATAGTTTCAGGGGAATTTCACTGCGCAGGATAAACGCGTGACCGTGGTCTTCAAAATAGAAACCCAGCGCGCCCCGCAATCGCAGCCGCGGCACCGTACGTCCATAGTCGGGGCGCGGCGCGCAGACAACTTCGATTTCGACCTCGCCTTCTACACATTCAATAATGCGCAGGATTTGATGCTCGGCCCATAACGTGTGGCGTTTGTTCTCTTCGGAATCCACCGGCATAAGATCAATCAACCGTGCCACCCCGGTGGCGGTTCGAAACGTGGTTTCCAGCACATTGGTATCGCCGAGGTAACGCCGCGTGGTACTGAATTGCGCGGTCGGGCATACTGCAAAACGTCCCCCTTGAGCACGATCGAGTAAAGCCCCGAACAGGGAAGGACTATCGAATCGCGGCCAGCATAACCAATCGATGGAACCGGTACTTGAGATCAGCGCGGCGGATCGACAATCGCCGATAATGGCGTAGTCACCGATTTCAAGGGGATCGGATTCATGCTTCATGATTCCAACCCCTCTCCGTACACCATAAACTTTTGACCCCTTTGAGTATGAAACCCGTTATCAAGCCTATTTTTACTGGGTCGTATTCCATAAACCAATTCTTACATGCGAACGTCCGATAAAAATTCCACCCATGCATGGACCAGACATGCCGGATGCAATTCCATTTATACCTCACGCTTAATTTATGTAAGAAAGCACAGCTTGGGCAGACTAAATCAGTAAGCGAATCATTAAGTCGCTCGAAGAGTACGGGATACTGCGTATCAAGTAAATTTCCGTCTCGACTTTTATAAATTCAGTAAGGAGACACACTTATGAACAAGCACGATATCCTGATTCAATCCGCGGTCGCCAGTCTTCTGGCTTTTGGTTCCATGGCCATTGCCGCACCGGCTGTAGCAGCGGACGCTGCAAAAATGGAACAGTGCTATGGCATTGCCAAGGCAGGGAAAAACGACTGTGCAGGGGGTAAAGGCAGTGCGAACACCTGTGCAGGTACAGCCAAAAAAGATGGTCAGAAAGATTCCTTTGTGCTGTTGCCAAAAGGGACTTGCGCCAAAATCGTAGGCGGCACGACAAGCCACCCATAAGCCCCAATAAAACAGCGGGACCCATCCCTCGCACCAACTACCAAACGCTCAAACTGGTTTTGGCGCGATCTCAAGACAATGGATGAAGGGCGCCATATTGGCGGACTCCGACATTTCAAAAAAATAAGGAGAGACTCATGAGCGTGATGCGCAAGCTGTCGCAAATGGCAAAATTCACGATATTGCGACTGGATGATATAAGCCCGGTAATTGATTTGGGTATCCGTCTGTATATCGCGAATATTTTCTGGAAATCAGGATTAACAAAAATCGCGAACTGGGATACTACGGTCTATCTGTTTACCAATCTTTATCATGTCCCGGTACTATCGCCGGAAATTGCCGCTTATTCGGCCACCATGGTTGAACTCGGTGGCGCAGTCATGCTGGCACTGGGTTTGGCTTCCCGGTTCGGGACGGCAGCCTTGTTCATTTTGAATGTGGTGGCCGCGACATCCTATCCAGACCTCTCCGACGCGGGTCGCGAACTTCATGTTTACTGGGGGATGTTCCTGTTGATATTCCTGATGCATGGACCAGGGAAATTGTCGATCGATCACTTCATTCGCAAAAAATCAATGGCCTGACCATTGATGTGCGGGTATCACCCCCACATCGAAAACCGGTCATCCCGATTAACACAGCGTTACATCATTTGCGGCAACAGGATCATTCGCGGCAGTTATGGTCCCCGTGCCGCCAACTCAATTTCCCTCATTGCTCTTGTCTAGGCCCGTTGAGCAAGCGATAATGTGAAGCATACTGCTGCCGTTCGTAGCGACAAATACCCGTGCAACACTGACTGGTATCAACCTCCAGCACTCACAAACAGAATTCATGAACTTCAATAAGTGGTGACGACATGCTATTGATGATCGATAACTATGACTCCTTCACCTATAACCTGGTGCAGTATTTCGGTGAGCTGGGTGAAGACGTGCGCGTCTACCGCAACGATGAAATCGATCTGGCCGCGATTGCAGCGTTGCAACCCGACCATATCGTGATTTCGCCTGGTCCGTGCACACCTAACGAGGCGGGTATCTCCGTGCCGTTGATCAAGGCATTTGCCGGGAAAATACCGCTCCTCGGCGTATGCCTTGGCCATCAGAGTATTGGCCAGGCATTTGGCGGAAAAATTGTTCACGCCCAACAATTGATGCATGGCAAAACCTCGATGATTCATCACCATAATGTAGGTGTATTTCAGGGACTGTCCAATCCGTTTCGGGCGACCCGTTACCACTCACTGGTAATCGAGCGCAGCAGTCTTCCGGACTGTCTGGAAATTACCGCCTGGACCGAAGATGGCGAAATCATGGGCATACGCCACAAAACCCTGCCCATCGAGGGTGTGCAATTTCATCCGGAGTCCATTCTCACTGAATACGGGCATGAAATGCTGGCGAATTTTCTGGCGCATTCTCCACCCCGCGCAGCCAGGGAAAAAGCCGCATGATGAACCCGCGCGACGCGCTGAATCATCTGCTGGAAAAACGCGATCTTGAACACCAGGACATGCTCGCCATCATGCGCGCCATCATGCGTGGTGAACTCTCCTCCGTACAGATCGCCGGGTTACTGGTGGCCTTGCGCTGCAAAGGCGAGAGCGTGGCCGAAATTGCTGCTGCAGCTGAAGTCATGCGCGAACTTTCCACCAAGGTGCCGCTTGCAGACGTGGCGCATCTGGTGGATACCTGCGGCACCGGTGGTGACGGGGTGCACACTTTTAATATCTCCACCGCTTCGGCGCTGGTAGCCGCTGCTGCCGGGGCCAAGGTTGCCAAACACGGCGGGCGGTCAGTATCGTCCACTTCAGGCAGCGCAGACGTGCTGGAGGCCCTGGGGGTAAACGTCAATCTCACGCCTGACAAGGTTGCGCAGTCAGTACGGGAAATCGGCGTGGGTTTCATGTTTGCACCCAACCATCACAGCGCGATGAAACATGCTGCCCCAGTGCGGCGCGAACTGGGCGTTCGCACTCTGTTCAATCTGCTCGGACCATTGACTAATCCCGCCGGCGCGCCGAATCAGGTGATGGGCGTGTTTGATCGTGATCTTACCGCCAAACTCGCCGAGGTTCTGAAAACACTTGGCAGTCGACATGTGATGGTAGTGCACGCCGCCGACGGGATGGACGAAATCAGCCTGGGCAGCGCGACCTTTATCGCGGAATTAAAGGATGGTGCGATACGCGAATATACCGTCACGCCTGAAGAATTCGGCTGCGCAAGTTGCGATGCCGCAGACCTGGCAGTGCACAGCGTGACCGAGGCCACCGCCATGTTGCTGGCAGCACTGGAAAATCAGCACGTGGCGGCTGCCGACATTGTGACGCTTAACGCCGGCGCAGCGATTTACGTTGCCGGGTTGACGGCCACGCTGGCAGACGGTATTTCCCTGGCTCGCCAGCAAATCACGTCGGGGACGGCACGCACCAAACTCGACCAACTCATTACGTTTACCCAACAGTCCGCCTGACATGTCAGACATTCTCAATCGCATCCTCTCTACCAAACGTGACGAAATCAGTGCAGCACTCACCCGCACCAGCCTGGCAGAAATTCAGGCGGTAGCCCGCAATGCAACGCCCGCCCGCGATTTCGTTGGCGCAATGCAAAGCAAGATAGCGGCAGGGCGCGCTGCAGTCATCGCCGAGATCAAAAAAGCAAGCCCTTCCAAAGGTCTGCTACGTGCCGATTTTCAACCTGCCAGCATTGCGGGCAGCTATGCTGAACACGGCGCAGCGTGTTTATCGGTACTCACCGACAAACAATATTTTCAGGGTAGCGCAGAGTATCTGATCGAAGCGCGCAACGCCTGCAAGCTGCCGGTATTGCGCAAGGATTTCATGATCACGCCGTATCAGGTGTACGAAGCCCGCGCGATGGGGGCGGATTGCATCCTGCTCATTGTCGCAGCGTTAAATCTGGCCGAAATGCAGGAGATGGAAGGCATCGCGAATGAACTTGGCATGGCAGTGCTGGTGGAATCGCATGACGCTATGGAACTGCAACAGGCGCTACAGCTTGCCACCCCATTGCAGGGCATCAACAATCGCAACCTGCGCACTTTTGCCACCTCATTGCAAACCACGCTCGACCTGCTGGCAATGCTTGGCGATCAGCACATTGCCATTACCGAGAGCGGCATCCATAGTCGTGACGATGTGGCGCTGATGCGCGAGCATGGCGTCAATGCGTTTCTGGTGGGCGAAGCCTTCATGCGTGCCAGCGACCCGGGGACAGAACTGGCCCGGCTGTTCAATACCTGACTTATTTTTCGGGTTTATATGCTACCAGGTCGATCAACGCCGACATCCCGGCATGATGGCTGCCTTCGTTGATCACGTCGTCGTGTTCGCGCAGATGCTGAATATCCCAGTCGCCAAACCATTCGCGCAGCATGGATTCGGTGTAGAGGTTTTCCACTGAGGGCGGTCCACCTGTTTTATATTCAAGCTGCCGCGGCGTATAGCCCTGCAACAGCAGCATACCGCCCGGCTTGAGCGCACGGCGGATGCCTTCGAACTGGAGCGCGCGGCCCGCCGGATCCGCAAACTGGATGAATATGGCGGCAATGATGTCAAAGCGCGCATCGCCCCAATCCCATGCAAGCAGATCGGTAATTTCAAACTGCAACGTCACGCCACGTTCCACAGCCAGTTTTTTTGCCTTGGCCTGCGCCACGCTGGAACTATCAACTGACAACACCTGCAAACCTTGTTGCGCCAGCCACACGCCATTGCGGCCTTCGCCATCGGCAACAGCTAATGCAGATTGTCCGGACTGCAGGCGTGCAACCTGTGACTCCAGAAAAACGTTCGGCGCTGTGCCGAAAATATAAGCTTCGCCTGCGTAACGCTCATCCCATAATGTTGGCATATTATTTACCCTTACCTACTGTATTAAGTAACTCATTCAGCTTATCGGCCGGCACCATCCCAGGAACACGCTGACCATTTTCAAAAATAATGGTGGGGGTACCCGTAACGCGGTATTTATTACCCAGTGCAATATTCGATTCAACCGGATTTTTACAGCTGCCATTGTTCTTCGGCATCACGCCGCGCAGCATTGCATCATCCCATGCCTTGTTGCGATCCGGCGCACACCAGATCGCTTTGGCATTGGCATTGGCCTCCGGATGCAGGCTGACAATGGGGTAGAGAAAGGTATAAATGGTGACGTTGTTGACCTTGGTCAGCTCCTGTTCCAGCTTTCTGCAGTACGGGCAATCCGGGTCCGAAAAAATCGCCAGCTTGCGGGTACCGTCACCCTTCACCGTCTTGATCGCATCCGCGAAAGGCAGGCTGTCGAATTTCACGGCATTGAGCTTCTCCAGGCGCTCGTTGGTCAGGTTCTGACGGGTTTTGAGATCCACCACACTCCCCACAAACAGATATTTGGCATTGTCATCCACATAGACAATTTGTCCATCGATCAGCACTTCGTAAAGTCCGGAATAGGGTGTCTTGGCAATGCTGGCAATGGCGGCACCGGGAAATTTTTCCAGCAGCGTTTTCTTAATGGTGGCTTCATCCGCGTTGGCTGTACACGCCAACACACTGGTCAACAGTACGGTAGATACCAGAATTCGTTTAAACATGTTTACCCCAGAATTATTAACAAAAATGGCTCAGGCCAATGCATGTTGTATCAGCAGGTTTTTGACCAGGCTCAGGCGATTGGTGAAGTCCAGACCCGCATTGCGTAACCGGGCCAGTCCTGGCCGGGTGCTGGAAAACAGCACATGCAAACCATCGGTCACGCCTTGCATGGCAAGAATATCTTCCTTGCGCGCACGCTCATATTTACGCAGTAGCGGCAACTCGCCGCAGCCAGCCATTTTGCGCTCACGCAACACTTTCGCTAGTTCGCGCGCATCGCGCAAACCCAGATTGACGCCCTGCCCGGCCAGCGGATGCACGCCATGCGCAGCATCGCCGATCAGCGCCAGACCAGGCCTAACCAGGGTATCCACACGCATCAACGCCAGCGGAAAAGCTGCCGCAGTGCCCAGCAAATTTAGGGGACCCAATGCATGACCACCGGCCTGGGCCACACGTTCGGCCAGTTCTGCGGCCGGCAATGATAATAGTGTCTGGGCATGCGCCTCATCCGTTGACCACACCATTGAAATACGCCGTCCAGTGAAAGGCAGCCAAGCCAAGGCGCCGCCGTCACGGAACCATTGACGCGCAATATGCGCATGGGGGCGGGTACATTCGAAATTGGCGACGACACCCAGTTGACCGTAATCCCGGCGCTCCACCACCATATCTGTCTGCTGACGCACCCAGGAATTACCCCCATCCGCCGCCACAATGAGCTTGCCGTGCACAACCGTGCCATTTGCGAGCGTCAGTCGCGCGCCTTCAGCCGACCTGTCCAATTCAACACACTTGGCGCCGGCAAACAGCGTCAGATTGGATTGCGTCTGCAATGCAGCCCATAAACCATGCTGGATACGATTGCTTTCCATGATCCAGGCAAGTTGCGGCAAGCCCGCTGCGTAAGCGTCAAACATCAACTGCGCGCCGGCGTCGCCACTGATTTCCATGCCATATACCGGCGCGATGCGCTCCGCATCCAAGTCTTGCCATACGCCCAGCGTTTCAAGGAAACGCGCACTTCCCGGACTGATCGCGTAAATACGTGTATCCCATTGCGTGGTAGGCACAACAGGCGGATGAGCCTCCACCAGCGCAACCTCGAGCCCGCTGCCTTTGAGAGCTGCACAAAATGCGGCGCCGACAATACCGGCACCGACCACAATCACATCATAGGTTGCGACGGTCATCCCCGCGCCCCGAAAATCATGCGCCGCGCCACGAAACGTTTCACTGGCGGCAACATTTGCAGCGCCGCAAGGCCTATGCTGCGGCCATGATGCAACAAGGAATTGTCATTGGAAAACACTCGCACCAGCAAATCCGTAAAGAAAATTCCGCCGCGGGTATCCAATCGCCGTGCGCTGCTGTAGTCCGCCAGCATGGCGGCATCGCCCAGCGCTGCGCGCGTACTGGTCCGGACCCGTGCCGCCAGTTCCCATGCATCGCGCAGACCCAGATTGAAACCCTGGCCCGCCACAGGATGCAACATTTGCGCAGCATTACCTATCATCACGGTATGCGGGCGCGTTGACTGAGCTGCATAGCGTAATCCTAGCGGGAAACTCGCACGCCGTGAAACGCTCAAAAAGTGACCGACACGGTCGCCAAAATGCTGGTGCAGAACCGCCAGGAATTCAGTATCCGGCAACGCCAGTAATGCCTCTACTTGTGCCGGGCTGGCTGTCCACACCAGCGCAAACCCGGCGCCTTGTGGCAGTAAGGCTGCCGGGCCATCGGGGGTAAAACGCTCATAGGCACACCCGTTGTGCGCCAACTCGGTAGTCACTGTGGCAATCAACGCATGTTGATCATAGTCGCGACTTAGCCGTTGCGCAGCGCCGGCACCCCCGTCGGCCACCACCGCCAGACGGGCAGTTACTGGCGTAATGTCGCTGCCATGATTGACTTTCATCGTGGCATACCCGCTAGCGCCACCTACCTCATCCACACGTGCGCCAGTAACGATGCTCACATTGCTGTCGCGCAGACGTGCATGCAATGCCGCATCAAGCTCGGCGTAATCCAGCACGTAGCCCAATGCCGGCAACTTTTCTTCCGCTGCGCGCAACCACGCCATACCCAGACCGCCGCGCTGAGAAAGATGTATGGTCGTGATGGGGGTCACTTCACTGAGACCGGACCAGACACCAAGCCGTTCCAGTATCAGACGACTACCGTAGGAGAGCGCCAGGGTGCGGCGATGCGCAGGACGACTGAGATCCTCTCGCGCCTCGAGTACCTGAATGGAAAAATCACTATCCGCCAACAGCAATGCCAGCGTTGTGCCCACCGGCCCTCCGCCGACGATGACAATGTCGCTATGCTCACGCATGACGCATTGCTGCCTCGATTTCTGCCACGGTTTTGGGCGCAGCGGCGGTGATGACCTCACAGCCGCCGGCCGTCACCAGGACGTCGTCTTCAATACGGATACCGATATTCCACAAAGCCTCCGGCACATTGTCTGCAGGACGGATATAGCATCCCGGCTCGACGGTAAGCGCCATGCCGGGCTGCAATGCACGCCAGTGGCCATCGGTCTTGTAGCTGCCTGCATCATGCACATCCAGACCAAGCCAGTGACCGGTACGATGCATGTAGAAACGCCGGTAATCGCCGGATTCAAGCACACCATCCACACTGCCGGTGCATAGCTTCAGATCGATCATGCCCTGCACCAGAACACTTAACGCAGCTTCATGCGGCTGGTTCCAGTGATTACCGGGCTTCACTGCGTCCAGCGCAGCGGATTGTGCGGCCAGTACCATTTCATACACGTCCTTTTGTGCGGCGCTGAAGCTGCCGCTTACCGGGAAGGTGCGAGTGATGTCGGATGCATAACCATCCAGTTCGCAGCCAGCATCAATCAGCAGCAAGTCACCGGCATGCAGCTGTGCATTATTTTCTACATAGTGCAACACGCAGGCATTGGCGCCGCCCGCGACGATCGATGTGTAGGCCGGTGCCTGGCTGCCATTGACGCGGAAATGGTGCAGCAATTCGGCTTCGATTTCGTACTCGAAACGCCCCGGTGCGGTGGCCTGCATGGCACGGCTGTGAGCCGCACAGGCAATCGCGGCCGCATTACGCATGGTGGCTTGCTCCGCTTCGTCTTTAAACAGACGCATTTCATCCACCAACTCACGCACATCACGCAAACTGGTAGGGGCAGTCACGCCGCTGCGCGCCTGCTCGCGCACGCTGTTGAGCCAGCCCAAGACACGTGCATCCCAGCCTGAATCCTGCCCTAACGCGTAATGCAGTGTGGGCTGATCGGCCAGCAGTCCCGGCAATCGGGTGTCGAGTTCACTGATGGAATAGGCTTCGTCAAAATGAAAAGTGGCACTTGCTGCCTCCGGTCCATAACGAAAACCATCCCATATTTCGCGTTCCATATCCTTGTCGCGGCAGAACAGCACAACGCGGTGCGTGCTGGCCAATAGCACCACCACCGCTTCCGGCTCGGCAAAACCGGTCAGGTAGTAAAAATGACTGTCGAAGCGATACGGGTAGTGGCTATCGCGGTTGCGCACCTGCTCCGGGGCAGTGGCAAGCACAGCTACACCGCTACCCATTTGTTGCATCAGTCGGGTACGGCGCATGCTGAAAGGTGTGGTGTCAGTCATCGGTGTCTTCGTCTAGGTATTGTGAATCGAGCAAGGCTGCCCAGGTGTTTTCCAGTTCGGGCAGCCGCGTCAGCAACGATTGGTGCAGTTGCACCGCGCGCGCGCCGAACGCGGCACAATCGTTGCCGCCATCCATGTCCTGTGCGGCACGTTCAAACTGCAATAGGGCATCTTTCAGGCTGAAAGCGGAGCCCAGCGCATTTTTCACCTGTTCGCGCGGGTGTGGAATCCAGTCCCGGTCGGCAGCCAGCGATCGCAATTTTTCGCCGACATCCAGCAAGCGTTTGCGCATCCGCGTGGCCGCACCCATACGCGAAGACTTGACCTCACCCCACACCGCCATTTCCATCAGAGCCGTCCATTGGACACGAAGTTCCGCGACCCATGCCGGGTCCAGCGTGACCGCCTGGCGCACTGCCGCTTTATCCATATTATCCCGACAGCTCACTATTCAATGCCGTCAATCGCTCCGGCGTACCGATATCGCGCCAGCGTCCGGCATAATGCTCTCCACTGACTTGTTCACGTTGCATCGCCCAGCGCAGCAGCGGCGCGAGTTTAGCCGGTTTACCGGGAACCATTCCGGCAAATAATGCCGGGCGATAAATACCTATACCACTGAAGGTCAGCAGGCTGCTGCCGTCACTATGAACCGTGTTGGCGGACAGCGCAAAATCACCACGACTGTGCTGGGGCGGATTATCAACCATTACCAGATGCGCCAGACAATCGGTCGCTCGATGAGCCTTCATGGCATCAAGGCGCGGCAGGATTTGTCGAAAATCGTAGTCGGTCCAGATGTCTGCATTGATGACCAAAAACGGCGCATTGTTGAGCAACGGCAATGCCTTGACTATCCCACCCGCGGTCTCCAGAGCCTGTTCTTCGTGCGAATAGCGGATACTCAATCCAAAGTTTCCACCCGTGCCCAGCATGGCCTCGATCTGCTCGCCCAGATACGCATGATTGATGACCACGTTGGCAAATCCTGCTTGCGCCAGTTTTTCCAGGTGCCACACAATAAGCGGCTTGCCGCCCGCCATCAGCAATGGCTTGGGTGTGTAATCGGTAAGCGGGCGCATGCGTTCACCACGGCCGGCAGCCAGAATCATTGCGCAACTCAAAAAGTATATCCGACAGATTCAGGAGCTTGCCCCTGTAATGTATCGAGTAACCGTGACAAGGGCTCCAGTTCACGATAGCGTGCGCAGGTATTGCGCAGATAGGACATCACCAATGGCATATCCTTGAGATAACCGGTTTTTCCGTCACGGTGATGCAAACGCGCAAAAATGCCCAACACCTTGATATGCCGTTGCACGCCCATCCATTCGAAATCGCGATAAAACGCACCGAAATCGGTATTGACAGGCAATCCGGCTTGGCGCGCTTTTTCCCAATAACGAATCACCCAATCCAGCATGATTTCTTCATCCCAGCAGATGTAGGCATCCTTGAATAGCGACGCAAGATCATAAGTAATGGGTCCATAGACCGCATCCTGAAAATCCAGCACACCGGGATTCGGTACGGTCAACATCAGATTACGGCTATGATAATCGCGATGCACGAACACTTTTGCCTGCGCCAGATTATTGGCGAGAATCGCTTCAAATACGTCGTCCAGTGTGCGCACCTGTTGCGCATTCAATTCCACCCCCAGATGCCGTGTGATGTACCATTCCGGAAGCAGTCGCAACTCACGCTCCAGCAAAACGCGATCATATTCAGGCAATATACCGGGGCGGCTGCTGCGCTGAATAGTGATCAGGGCATCCAGCGCATCGTTATAAAGCGCACCTGCATTCTCTGCATTGAGTATCGACAAGTAGGTAACATCACCCAAATCGGTCAATAACAGAAAGCCTTGGACCAGGTCCTGAGCCAGCACCTTGGGCGTATTGGCGCCCGCTGCGCCAAACAGTTCGGCAACGGCAATAAAAGAATGACAATCTTCGTACTGCGGTGGAGCGTCCATAACGATATAATGGTCGCCATTCGACAATACGGCGCGAAAATAGCGCCGAAAACTGGCATCCGCGGAAGCGGGTGCCAGACTGATGGCCTGTTCTGGAAACAGACTCTTGAGCCAAGCCTGAATGCGATGTTGACGTTCCAAACGATCTCCGGACGATGATATATATTGAGCCACAATTCTAGCATTATTCGCTGACCAGACCCCATGCCGCCATCTCATTTCAAATGTTGCCTCACCCCTTGCCTGATGCTGTTTTGCGGCGTTGCGCTGGCACAAGACCCGCCTGCAACCCAAACCAGTTCGGTCCTGTTGCCTGCACAAAAATCGGAAGATGCCCCGCTTTACCTGCATGCAGACCAGATTGAAGGGGTTGCAAACCAGCAAGTGAAAGCCAAAGGCAACGTTGAATTGCAGCGTAATGACGCCGTCCTGACCAGTGACTACCTGCAATACACATTCGATATCGACCAAGCCTTCGCCACAGGTGATGTCACCTTGGTACAGCCTGGATTAAGGGTGCGCGGCCCGGAACTGAGTTTGCGGCTGACCGATCAGGTGGGTGAGATGCAGCAGCCGGTATATAGCCTGAGTGAGCTGATCTCCGATACCAAGGCAACAGAATCCGCTCGCAAAGCGCGTGGCGCGGCACGCGTACTCGATTTTGAAGGCAAAAACCAGTATCGCCTCAAAGACGCGACCTATACGACCTGCCCGGTCAATAATGATGACTGGTACCTGCATGTGAAGGATCTGAACCTTGATCGCGGGCGCGAAGTCGGCACTGCATACAATGCCTATCTTGAATTCAAGGGCGTGCCCATTCTGTATACGCCCTATATCGATTTCCCGCTGAACAACCAGCGCAAATCCGGACTGCTTGCACCCACTTTCGGCACCACAGGCAGTAGTGGGGTGGAATTTCGCCTGCCGTATTACTGGAACATTGCGCCGAATTACGATGCCACCATCAGTCCCCGCATCATGACCAAACGCGGGCTCCAATTGGGTGGTGAGTTCCGTTATTTGTCTGAAAATTATCACGGCATACTCAATGGCGAATTCCTCCCCGACCAATCCACCCATACCAATCGCTGGAGTGTGTTCGTCAACCACGACCAGACTTTCGCGCCGGGATGGAGCGGTCACCTGCATTACGAACGTGTATCGGACAACAACTACTTCCGCGATCTATCCAACCAGATCAACTCCACTTCGCTGACCACTCTGTCACAGGACGGCAGCGTCAACTACTCCGCGGGTTGGTGGAATGCCGGCATTCGCGCGCAAAATTTCCAGACTCTGCAGGATCCGCTGGCACCCATAGTGCCACCCTACAATATCCTGCCGCAGCTTACTCTTAATGCCAATACCTACGATTGGCACGGGCTGGATTTCAGCTTTGCAGGTGAGGCCGTGCACTTCCAGCACCCAACGCTGGTCAACGGCACACGGGTATCAGCCTACCCGAGCGTCAGCATGCCGATGGCCAATAATTTCGCCTACATCACGCCCAAGTTCGGTGTGAGTCAGACAAATTACTATCTGGATTCGAGCACCTTGCCGAATAGCGTGCGTACCGTGCCGATCACCAGCGTGGACAGCGGCTTTTATATGGACCGCACGACCCAGCTGTTTGGCCACACCTACCATCAAACGCTGGAACCACGAATTTTTTACGTATATATCCCGTATCGCGACCAGAGCCAGATTCCCAACTTTGATAGCGGTGAAATCGACTTCAATTTTGCCCAGATGTTCACTGAGAACCGGTTTGCCGGGGGGGATCGCATCAACGATGCCAACCAGATCACTACAGCTGTGACTTCACGCCTGATCGAGCCGGACAGTGGCCTTGAGCGCCTGCGCGTCTCGCTGGGGCAGCGTTTTTATTTCGCTCCCCAGAAAGTGGTTTTGCCTGGCGGCACACCTACCAATAGCACCTCTTCCGACGTGCTCGCCAGCATCGGTGGCCAGATCAGCCAGGCGTGGCGCGCCGAAGCGGCGGTGCAATTCAATACCAGTCAGGGCGCAAGTATCCGCAATAGCATCTCCGCAAATTATCATCCGGAGCCAGGCAAAGCGCTGAATCTGAGCTATCGCAGTATTCGCGGTACCTATAACAGCTTGGGCGCCTCCAACAATGACGCCATCCGCCAGGTGGACATCTCTGCCCAATGGCCTCTGGCGCCGCGCTGGTATGGCCTGATGCGTTACAATTATTCTTTTGTGGATGGCCGTCTGGTGGAAGGTTTGGCGGGGCTGGAATACAATGCCGGCTGCTGGGCGATCCGGGGCGTTTTACAACGCATCGCCACAGCCACAAGCACAACCAGCAATTCATTCTTCATCCAGCTCGAATTGAACGGTATTGGCCGACTCGGCTCTAACCCGCTCGATGTTCTCAAACAAAGTATTTCTGGCTACGTGAATACCAATGAACTCCAAAACCCTTAATCGCACCCTGTATTTATTCAGCCTGCTTGCTGCCTTATTGGCGGGGGCAGCACAAGCGGCACCTAACGGCACAGCCCAAACGCCATCCGATACCTCTCACGGTGAAACAGCCAAACGTACTGCATTACCCATCAAACCACTCGACAGCATCGTCGCAGTAGTCAATGACGATGTCATCACCCGTTACGACCTCGATGAGCACTACGATCGCGCCGTACAGCAATTAAAAGCGCGCAATATTCCGTTACCAGCTCGCCCGGTGTTAGAGAAACAATTACTGGATCGCATGATCAACGACCGCATCCAGCTGCAATTCGCCAATCAGACCGGCATCCGCGTGGATGGACCTACGCTGGACAAGGCGCTGGATCGCATCGCAGCCCAGAACAACATGAATCTGAAGCAGTTTAGAAGTGCTTTGGCAAAAGAAGGCATTCCTTTCGATAAATTCCGCGGCGACATCCGCAATGAAATCATTTTGCAGCGGCTGCAGGAGCGTGAAGTCGACAGCAAGGTCAACGTCACGGAAGCCGAAGTGGATACCTATCTGGAAAACCAGGCCAAACAAGGCCAGGAAGACGAATACAATTTTGACCACATCCTTATTCGCATTCCCGAGGCAGCTACCACTGAACAAATCCAGCAACAACATGCTCGCGCACAGATGATCCTGGATGAACTCAGGAAAGGTGCAGACTTTGCCCAATTGTCCGCCAGCTATTCCGATGCATCCAATGCACTTGATGGCGGCAATGTTGGCTGGCGCCGCGCTTCGCAACTACCGCAACCATTTATCGACGTTCTGGCCAAGCTGCAACCTGGCCAAGTATCCGACATCATCCGTAGCAGCAATGGTTTTCATATCATCAAGCTGGTCGACAAACGCGGACAGAATTCCAAAATGGTCGTCCAGCAAACACATGTACGGCACATTCTGATCAAGACCAACGAACTGGTATCAGCGACCGACGCCAAAAATCGTTTACTGCAAATACGAGAACGCCTGCTGAATGGTGCCAGCTTTGCGGACATGGCGCGGCAGTACTCAGACGATAGCTCGGCTTCCAAAGGCGGTGATCTGGGCTGGGTCTCGCCCGGCGAGACTGTGCCTGAATTCGAGCATGCCATGAATGCGCTGCAACCGGGCCAGATCAGCCAACCCGTGCAAACCCCCTTTGGTTTCCATCTGATTGAGGTACTGGCGCGGCGCGATCAGGACGTCACCAAGGAACGTCAACGCCTGCTTGCACGCCAAGCGTTGCGCGAGCGCAAGATTGAAGAAGCCAAGGAAGAATGGTTGCGTCAGTTGCGCGACAGCGCCTACGTTGAATACCGTAACGCGGAATAAATCCGTCTGTGACTGCACCCGTTATTGCCATCACTGCCGGCGAACCCGCCGGGATCGGTCCCGATCTGTGCATACAGCTTGCGCAGCAGTCACGGGATCAAGCCTGGATCGTTATCGCCGATCATGACCTGCTGGCCCAGCGTGCTGGCCTACTTGGCCTACCGCTGACACTTCAGGCGTATGGCAAAACACCGGTTAGCCGTGCGGCCGCTACGCTGACCGTCCTGCATGAGCCATTGCATGCACATACCACCCCCGGTCTGCTTAACCCGGCCAATGGACATTATGTATTGCAAACCCTGAAACTTGCGGTGCAGGGCTGTATGGACGGCGAATTCGCCGCTATGGTCACCGCACCCATCAATAAGGCAGTCATCAATGACGCCGGCATCCCTTTCACCGGCCATACCGAATTTCTTGCCGAAGAAACCAATACTTCGCATGTGGTGATGATGTTGGCAGGAGCTGGTTTGCGCGTGGCACTGGCCACCATACATCTGCCGCTTGCCCATGTCGCGGTTGCCATCACCCGCGAATCACTCACCACCACCTTGCGCATTCTGCATCATGATCTGGTACAACGCTTCGCTATCCAGAAACCCCATATTCTGGTGGCCGGACTGAATCCGCATGCAGGTGAATCAGGTCATCTCGGCCAGGAAGAAATCAATATTATCAGTCCGGTACTCAATGAATTGCGCGCGCAAGGAATGCACCTGACGGGCCCCCTACCAGCCGACACCCTATTTAATCCGGCACGACTGGCGGAGGCCGATTGCGTACTGGCGATGTATCACGATCAGGGTTTGCCAGTACTCAAATATGCCAGCTTCGGTGGCGGTGTGAACATCACCCTGGGCCTGCCCATTATTCGCACCTCAGTAGACCATGGCACCGCACTCGAACTGGCAGGCACAGGCCGTGCCCATACCGGCAGTTTGCAGGCCGCACTCGATATGGCGATGCAACTGGTTGCACACAGTCAGACTTGACCAGGCCTACCTGCATGTCCCGACACATTCCGCGTAAACGCTTCGGTCAGCACTTTCTATGTGACGCGGATATCATCGCCGCGATTGTTCACGCCATTCGCCCGCAACATACCGATAACATGGTCGAAATCGGCCCCGGTCTCGGTGCGCTGACACGCCCCCTGCTGGCGCATCTGGATCACCTGCATGTCGTCGAACTTGATCGTGACATCATTACCCGTCTGACGCGCGAGCATAGCCCGGAACGCGTGACAATTCATGCGGGCGACGCATTGGCGTTTAATTTCACCAGTCTGGGCGAAAATCTACGTATCGTCGGCAACCTGCCTTACAATATTTCTACCCCACTCTTGTTTCATCTGGCCGAATTTTCGCCGAATATTGTGGACATGCATTTCATGCTGCAAAAGGAAGTAGTCGAGCGCATGACAGCCCTCCCTGACAGCAGGGACTTTGGCCGTCTCACTGTCATGCTGCAATATCGCTTTAATATGGAGACCTTGTTCGACGTACCGCCCGATGCGTTCGATCCACCACCCAAGGTTAATTCCGCCATCGTGCGCATGATGCCGCGCAAAGCGGATGAAATGTCCGCAATGGATCTTGGGCAACTGGAAAAGGTGGTAGCGCGCGCCTTCAGCCAGCGCAGAAAAACTTTGCGCAACACACTGGGCGGCATGCTGTCTGCAACTGAATTTGAACGACTGGGCATTGATCCTGGCCGTCGTGCCGAAACCCTGGCGGTGGAAGATTTCATAGATATCGCCAATTATTTACACGGTAAGGAATCGCAATGAATCTAATTGATACAGTCCAGACATGCCTGGAACACATGCAACTACCTGCTACCCGCGTACCCAACCTGCCGGTCGTCAACCTGCCGGTGGAAATCGAGAACGGCAAACTGAATATTTTTGTTCATGCGCATGAAGATGCCGCGCGTGTCTTTGTTTACGTCCGTCCACAAGACATGCTGGTACCAATCGAACGCATTCCCGCTGTATCCGAATTTCTCACCCGAGCCAACTATGGTTTGCCATTGGGCAACTGGGAAATCGACATGAACGATGGCGAGATGAACTTCAAAAACAGTATCGATGTGAGCGGTGGCGAGTTAACTGAAACCATGGTGAAGACGTTGCTGGTATTCTCCATGGAATGTGCCAATCGCTACCTGCCCGGCATCCGCGCGGTAATCGATGGTAGCGATGCCAAGGCCGCGCTGGAAGCCATAGACGGCCCCACCAAGGTTGTCATCAAATAGGCAACTGAAGAAATGTCGTTGCGCATGATTGCCCGTGGCATTGCGGTAGAAATGTATGTCGGCATTTGCGATTTCGAATATCAGACACCGCAGACCGTCATTGTGAACGTCGAGGCCGAAGCGATGCTGCCTTATCGCCCACGTGAAATTGGCGAGTGCCTTGACTACTCCCGCATGTGTGATTTCGTCCACGCCTGGAAAGATCGCCCGCACACGGAACTGGTGGAAACCCTGCTATTCGATGTGGTGGAATTCTGCTTTGCCGATGCCCGCGTGACCCGGGTCGACGTGGAAATTCTCAAACCCACGGTCATCGCACAAGCCAACGCAGTAGGTGTGGGGATGCGCGTAACGCGCGCGGATTACCAGCAACTACGCGCCAGCCGGGACGTAGCATGAACACCCAGCGCCCTCTGACTGTAGTCACCGGCGCCGGCAAGCGTCTCGGCCTGGCCATTACCCGGACACTGCTGGAAAACAACTGGGAAATTCTTGCATTGGTACGCCAACCCAGTACTGCGCTCGACGCCTTGGCCGCATCCGGTCAGCCTGTACACATTATCGAGCAAGACATTGGCGATCCCGCTGTATGGTTCGATCTCTGGCCGCGTTTGCGTGAGCGCTGCGGGCGGCTACCGGAAGCACTGGTACATGCTGCCTCCCTGTTCGAACATGACACTGCCTATACCAGCTCATGGGCAGCCATCGAAGCACACCGCCGCATTAACTATGACAGTTTTGTGGCCGCCGCAAGTGCCTGGATGCAATGTGCGGATACCATGCAACGCGGTGCCTTCGTGGCGCTGGTAGATCAAAAAGTGCAGCGTCTCAATCCGGATCATTACGCCTATACGTTGAGCAAACTCAACCTGGCTGCCAGCATCCCTTTTCTGGCGCAAGCATTAGCGCCGCAACTGCGCGTGAATGGCGTGGCGCCGGGGCTAACCTTGCCGAGCGGCGAGCAGACCGAGGCTGACTTCCACACAGCACAATCCGCATTTCCGCTCGGTGCGGGACTCGCGCCGACCGATATTGCCAACGCTGTACTGTTTCTGCTGCAACAGCGCTGGATTACCGGTCAGCTCATCACGGTGGACGGCGGTCAGCACCTGCAAAGTGATTGTGATGTGGTGCTGCGCGCACCTTCATGATCACCATTCGGAATTGCACAGTCTCCGACAGAATCAGGATTTTTTCTGAATGAACTCGATCTTGTAACCGTCCGGGTCTTCCACAAAAGCGATCACTGTCGTGCCATGCTTCATCGGTCCGGCTTCGCGGCTGACCGTGCCGCCCAGGCGTTTGACTTCGGCACAGGCCAGATAGGCATCGTCCACCTCCACGGCAAGATGACCAAAACCATTACCCAAATCGTAGTTAGGCGTATCCCAGTTGTGGGTAAGTTCCAGCACGGTGTGGTCTGATTCATCGCCATAGCCGACAAAGGCCAGCGTAAACCGGCCTTCAGGATAATCCTTGCGGCGCAGTAACTTCATGCCCAATACTTCAGTGTAAAACTGAATCGAGCGCTCCAGTTCCCCGACGCGGAGCATGGTGTGCAACATGCGCATGACGTTTCCTTTCATGGTTTCTATCGAGAACGCAGCGCCCCAGGCATGGAGGCGTCACGAACCGGAATTTCGCGTTAGAATTGATCGGCACTGCCAATCACCTTGTCCTGGACTGTCTTTTCATAATAACGCCCAATATTATTCATGCCCGAGCTTCCCGAAGTTGAAACCACCTGTCGCGGACTGGCCCCGCATTGTACCGGGCGCAGCATCGTTACTGCGGTTGTGCGTAACTCAAAATTACGCTGGCCGATACCTGCAAATCTGGCTCAACAAGTGGCTGGTCAACCCATCCTTGGCCTGACACGACGCGCCAAATATCTGATCATGGCGCTTCCTCATGGTTCCATCATCCTGCATCTGGGCATGTCGGGCAGCCTGCGTATCATGGGCAGCCATTCACCCGCAGGCGTTCATGACCATGTTGATCTGGTACTCGACAATGACACCTGTATCCGCCTGCGCGACCCGCGCCGCTTTGGTGCCGTGTTGTGGACAGAAAACGACGTTCTGCGTCACCCCCTGCTGGAAAACCTGGGGCCGGAGCCTTTATCTGAATTCTTTGACGGACATTATCTACATGAGCATTCGCGCGGGCGCAAAGTCCCCATCAAAACCTTTCTGATGGACAGCCATGTCGTGGTGGGAGTAGGAAATATTTATGCCAATGAAGCCTTGTTCCACGCGGGTATCCGTCCTGCCACACCTGCCGGACGAGTTTCGCTGGCGCGCTACGCCAAACTGACGGTGGCTATCCGTACCACCCTGGAGCGCGCAATCGAAGCGGGCGGCAGCACGCTGCGTGATTTCGTCAACAGTTCGGGTGAAACCGGTTATTTTCAGCAGCAGTATATGGTGTACGGGCGCACCGGCGAAAAATGCCGGCAATGCACAGACTCCATCCGGCAAATTCGTCAGGGCCAACGTTCCACGTTTTTCTGTCCGCATTGCCAGACTTGAGCAGGCATGAGCTTTGCTAGGACTTATTCACCCAAAAAATTGACAAACCATTGAAGCGGCTAAATATTTGACTGATAATAGCCCAGCAAATATAAAAACGCCCACTCAGGAGAGCGCATCATGTCCAATAACACCCTGGTCGAACAGTTCGGGCATTACAGCGCCTGGCGTGAACGTCTGGCCCATAGCATCGCAGGTTACCGCGACTGGCTCAGCGAACAGGAAATCAACGATGGTCAGATTGACCTGCGCTTGCAACATCTGCTCGACCGGCTGGCAGAGGACAAGCTCAATGTGGCCTTTGTGGCTGAGTTTTCGCGCGGCAAGTCGGAACTGATCAATGCGATCTTCTTTGCCAATTATAAACAGCGTCTGCTGCCTTCTACTGCCGGACGCACCACCATGTGTCCAACCGAACTGCTCTACGACCCGGAACGGCCACCTTCCATTCAGTTGCTGCCTATCGAGACGCGTGGCAGCAGCGTCACCACCGCCGAGTACAAACGCTATCCGGAAGAATGGATCACCACACCGCTGAATATTGATTCCGCTGAAGCAATGACCGCGGCCATGTTGCAAGTCGGTGAAACGCGCAAAGTGTCCAAGGACGAAGCCGCAAAATATGGACTTTATCTCGAAGGAGATGCGGATGCGCTACTCACTCTGGATGAAGACGGCCGGGTGGAAATTCCGCGCTGGCGCCACGCTATCATCAACTTCCCGCATCCACTGCTGGAAAAAGGCTTGGTCATTCTCGACACACCAGGGCTGAACGCGATCGGCACCGAACCGGAACTTACCCTGAATCTGCTGCCCAATGCCCACGCCATTGTTTTCATTCTTGCTGCAGATACCGGCGTAACAAAATCTGATATTGAAGTGTGGCGCGACCATATCGCCACCTTGCAAAGCCGCAATAAAGGCCGGCTGGTGGTGCTCAATAAAATTGACGGGTTATGGGACGATCTCAAACAGACCGACGCGATCGAGCAGGAACTGGCCAAGCAAATCAGCAATTGTGCCAATCTGCTAGGCTTGGACGCTGTACAGATTTATCCGATATCGGCTCAGAAAGGTCTGCTCGCCAAGGTCAATGGCGATGCTGCGCTACTTGCAAAAAGCCGTCTGAATGAGTTTGAACGTGCGTTAAGTGATGAATTGATCCCCTCCAAGCGGGAAATCGTGCGCGACAATACCGAAAACGAAATGCAGGACCTGATGTCCGGCACGCGTGCCTTACTCACTGCGCGAATGACCAATATAAACGAACAATTGGGCGAACTGACCGGCCTGCGCGGCAAGAACGAAGAGGTCGTGCAGCATATGATGACCAAGGTGGAAGAAGAAAAAACTCACTTTGAAAAAGGCCTGCAGCAGTTCCAGGCGCTGCGCAGCGTGTTCTCGCAGCAGTCCAACGCCCTGTTCGATTATCTGGGCATGGATCGCATCAAGAGCGAGGTTCGTGAAACCCGCATTGCCATGGAAAACAGCCGCTTCACCAAGGGGCTGCGTGAGGCAATGAGCGCTTTTTTCATCCATGTGGACGCTAATATTACCCACTCAGCGGAACAGATCGAAGAGATCAAATCCATGATGACGGCGATGTACAAGAAATTCAATGAGGAACACGGTTTGATCGAGATCACACCGCCCAACTACTCCACTTTCAAATACAAAAAGGAAATGGAACGGCTGGAAAAAAGCTACAACGAGCATTTCAACACGTTGATCAACATGCTTACCAACGAACAATACACCTTGACCACCAAATTCTTCGAAACGCTGGCAAGCCGCGTAGTCAATATTTATGAAGTGGCCAATCGCGAGGCCGACAACTGGCTCAAAGCAGTGATGGCGCCCATGGAAACGCAAGTCCGTGAACACCAGATGCAGTTGCGTCGGCGCTTGGAGAGTATCAAACGCATCCACAAGGCTACCGATACGCTGGAAGACCGTATCGCCGAACTTCAGCAGATGCAAGTTACCCTGCGTAGACAACTGGATGAACTGGACCGTATGCAAACGCATGTCACCACAGTACTCAACCCCAGCCTGGATGAAGTCAACGCTGCTGTAGCCTGATATAGATCAAGCTTGCCGCATTAAAAAGCCCCGCCTAGGCGGGGCTTTTTAATGCGGCAAACGACTTCAGGCAGATGCCTGCTGTCCGGTCAGCAATAGATAACGATCCATCAACTGCTCCTGCGTTTCCTCGATCCCCAATGGAATGCAGTCCACCGGACATACCTCCACACATTGCGGTGCGTCATAATGACCTACGCATTCTGTGCATTTGTTCGGATCAATTTCATAAATACTATCACCCTGATAGATTGCCTCGTTGGGGCATTCGGGCTCGCATACGTCACAATTGATGCATTCGTCGGTAATTAACAGAGACATTTCACTATCCTTTACTTGGTTGATACGATTTTAGCCTGAAGTCGTTGTACAACCAAGGGGGGTACAAACTGGCTTACATCCCCGCCTAGCAGAGCGATTTCACGCACCATGCTGGCGGAAATAAACATCAGCTGCTCGGCGGGCGTCATGAACACAGTTTCGACCTCGGGATTGAGGTGGCGGTTCATGCCGGCGAGCTGAAATTCATATTCAAAATCCGACACCGCACGCAAGCCACGCAAAATAATGTGGGCTTTCTGTTCAGCAACCAGTTGCATGAGCAATCCAGAAAAGCCGACAACGCGAACCTGGGACGCATCGGCGAACACCTGCTGCGCCATCTCAACGCGCTCGTTTAAGTCAAAAAACGGGCGCTTATGACTGCCCGCGGCGACCGCCACCACGACCTCGTCGAAAATACGCAGTGCACGGCGAACCAAGTCTTCGTGCCCACGCGTCACCGGATCAAAGGTGCCTGGATATACTGCGATCTTATACATGGGCGTCATCCTGTTGCGTGTTCTGTTTAAGCAGACAAAAATGTGCTTTACCAGCGCGGCCTTCGCGCCACACTGTCCAACCAGACGGTTCAACCAGGCTGCCATCATGCTCCACATACACACTGGCACCCGCATTCAGATACGGTGGCAGCACAGACAGTATCTGAGCCTGCATACCTGCAGCATAGGGAGGGTCGAGGAATACCACATCAAAACCATCGGCTTGCCCGGCAAGGAATTTTACTCCATCCCCCTGCATCACAATGACATTGTTAGCTGCCAACATAGTCGCACTGCGCTGCAACGCGTCCACAACCATACGGTTTTTTTCCACCATCACCACGCGGCGAGCACCTCGTGAAGCCGCCTCAAAACCAAGTGCACCGCTTCCGGCGAACAAATCGAGACAATCCAGGCCATGCAGTTCCTGACCCAGCCAGTTGAACAGTTTTTCACGCACAGCATCCGGGGTGGGACGCAAACCATCCGCCTCTGGGAAACTGATTAAACGCCTGCGCCAATGGCCGCCGATAATGCGCACCCGATTACGTGCGGCATTGCCCTGATTCATTGTCCGTTGCCACCCACTACCACGGTAACCAGTTTGTCAGGATGGATATGGCGTTTGAAAGCAGCCTGAATTTGTTCTGCAGTCACCGCATCTACCTGCTGCGGAAATTCGTCCAGATAATTCAGTGGAAGGTCATAAAAACCAATCACTGCAAGGTATTCGAGAATTTTTTTATTGCTGTCTATACGCAATGGAAAACCACCGACAATATTGTTCTTAGCTTGGGTTAGTTCCGCCTCGGTCACCCCGTTGGTGACAAAATTTTCCAGCGCCTGGCGCACTACCTGCAAAGCCTCTTTGGTCTGGTCGGTACGGGTTTGCAGCCCGATCTGAAATGCACCTGCCTCACGCATGGGCATGAAATAGCTGTATGCACTGTACGCCAAACCACGTTTTTGCCGCACTTCATTCAACAGGCGTGAATCGAAGCCTCCACCGCCCAGAATATAGTTTCCTACATATAAAGCGAAATAATCTGGATCGCCGCGTTTTACACCAGGCTGCCCGATAAGGACCTGGCTCTGCTTGGCGGGGAAAGGAACACTGCGCGTCACCGCCTGCTGCAATGCAGGCACCGGCGCTATAACGAGGCTGGACTCACCGCTGGCGGCTGGCAGCTTGTCGGTGAGTTGATGAGCAATGCGGTCCGCCTCAGCCCGATTGATGTCGCCCATTATTGCTACAACGGCACCCTTGGCCGCATAGTGGCTACGATAAAAACCCTGCAAATCGGCCACACTGAGCTTGCTCACACTACCGATCTCGCCGCTATCCCGCCGGGCATAGGGATGGCTGCCAAATACGGCGGTCTGGAATGCCTTGGAAGCGATACTTGCAGGCTGCGCTTCAGCTTCTTGCAGCGCAGCGATGACGCGTGCTTTTTCGCGCGCCAGCACCGGCTTGGGAAAGCTCGGTTCCTGCAGCACTTTGGCCAATATTCCCAGGGCGGCATGACGTTGTTCCGGATTGCTCAGGGTACGCAGTGTCAATCCGGCGCGATCCGCATCGAAACGCCCCCCCAACTCGGCGCCCACATCGGCCATCCCGCGTGCAATCTGATTATCATCCATCCCGCCCGCGCCCAGGCTCAGCAAATGACGTGTGAGATTGGCCACACCTCCCTGACCGGCTGGTTCAAGTGCAGTACCGGCAGGGAAATCGACACCGACATCCAGCATGGGCAGATCATGGCTTTCCACGAAATATACCTTGGCACCATTATCCAGAACCCAGTGCTGGATAGGCAGCGCCGCGTGCACGCTAAACGAGGTGAAAACAGCAAATAGTACAAACAAGGCACGCATTATCGAAGTTCTCCACCGGTATGGCGCATCCCTGGTATACCTGGGCGCTCAGGCTTGTCATCGAACGGCTGCGGATCCAGTGTCGCCACGGTCAGCTCATTATCCACCAGGTATTGGCGTGCCACATCGCGTACCTGCTCTGCCGTGACTGCCTGCAGTTTTTTTACCCGCGCCTCAATTTCGGATATGGGTAAACCCGCTGTTGCATACATACCCAGTTGCATCGCCTGATAAAACGTGGAATCACGCTGGTACACATCGCTTGCGACAACCTGAGCCTTGACCCGCGTCAGTTCATCCGTACTTATCCCGTCACGCTTGATGAGTTCGATCTGCGCGCGCAAGGCCGCCTCAAGGTCAGCTGCGGTCTTGCCTGCGGAAGGCGTGCCGTCCAGCAGGAACAGACCCGGCCCCCGCGCCACGGCCCCATAATCAGCGCCTGCCTCACTGGCTATACGCTGCCCGCGTACCAAATTGCGGGTCAGGCGTGCCGCATCGCCACCGTCCAGTACAGCAGCCAGTACTTGCAGCGCATAAGGCTGCCAATTCTTGTCCACGTCACGCAACACCGGCGCATGGTACGCCATGATGAGATAGGGTAGCTTGGCGGGCGCTTTGACAGTCACCCGTTTGATGCCGGTTTGCGCAGGTTCCGGCTGGGGTTTGCGTAGCGGCAGGGTCTTCGCAGGGATTGCTCCGAAATAATGTTCGGCTTGCTGTTTTACCTCGGCTGCCTGAACATCGCCCACCACCACCAGTGTGGCATTATTAGGCGCGTACCAGCGCTGATACCACTCGCGCGCATCATCCACTGTCATGTGTTGCAAATCATTCATCCAGCCAATCACCGGGCGCCGATAGGGGCTCTCCTGAAACGCAGTGGCCATCAATTGTTCATACACCAGTGCCTGGGGTTTATCGTCGGTACGCATACGGCGCTCTTCCATCACCACCTGGATTTCCTTGGTAAAACCGGCCTCTGACAAAATGAGATTATGCATGCGATCCGCCTCCAGCTTGAGCGCCAGTCCAAGCCGGTCTTTTTGCAATTGTTCGAAGTAAGCCGTGTGATCCCGGCTGGTAAACGCATTTTCACGACCGCCGGCTGCCGCAATCAACTTGGAAAACTGGCCGTCGGGAACTTCTTTGGTCCCTTTGAACATCATATGTTCAAGCACATGGGCAACGCCCGTGGTACCGTTGAACTCATCCAGACTACCGGCGCGATACCATACTTGCGAAACGACAATGGGCGCGCGATGGTCTTCCTTAACCAGGACGCGCAAACCATTGGCGAGATAAAACTCCTGCACTGCGGCCAAAGCGGGCGTAGCCAGACTCACAATGCTGATGACGAGAATGTATTTTATAAAGTTCATTTCAATCCCGGAATAAGTTAGGGCAGGACGCATGATAAAATAAGCGTCGCAATTATGCTGAGTTTCCGCACACCGTTTAAAGACTGCCAAAATCGTGTTTAGCTTCTTCAAGAAATCCGGCAATAAGCCCATTCCAGCTGAAACCACGCCAGAGCCAACTACGCCGGTAGTCGTTGCTGCGCCAGACGCCGTCACCGAACCTGTGCCCAAAGCATCCTGGGCACAACGCCTGAAACAGGGTTTGAGCCGTACCCGCGAACAGCTCGGTAAACAATTGACCAGTCTGTTTTCACGTGGCGGGAAAATCGATGCCGATCTTTACGACGAACTGGAAACCATTTTGCTCACTGCCGATGTGGGCGTGGATGCCAGCCAGTATCTGCTCGACAGTCTACGCCAACGCGTCAAAAAAGATCATCTCACCGATGCCGCTCAATTACAGTCCGCATTGCATGACGTATTGTGTACCCTGCTCGCGCCACTCGAACAGGCTTTGGATATCAGCACCCACAAACCTTTTGTCATCATGATGGCGGGCGTAAACGGCGCCGGCAAGACCACGACAATAGGCAAATTGGCCAAATATTACCAAGCCCAAGGTAAATCGGTATTGCTGGCGGCAGGCGATACGTTCCGTGCCGCCGCTCGCGAACAACTCATGGTATGGGGCGAACGCAACAATGTGGCGGTGATTGCCCAGGACGGTGGCGATTCCGCAGCCGTCATTTTCGACGCGGTTGCCGCAGCGCGCGCGCGCGGTATTGATATCGTGCTGGCCGATACAGCCGGACGACTGCCCACCCAGCTCAACCTGATGGAGGAAATCCGCAAGGTCAAACGCGTCATCCAGAAAGCCGAACCTTCGGCCCCGCATGAGGTCTTGCTGGTGCTGGACGCCAACACCGGGCAGAACGCAGTCACCCAGGTCAAGGCGTTTGACGATGCGCTGGGTGTGACCGGCCTGGTACTTACCAAACTCGACGGCACCGCCAAAGGCGGCGTAATTGCGGCCATCGCCAAAACCCGCCCGCACCCGATTCGCTTTATTGGTGTAGGAGAAAGCCTGGATGATTTGCGTCCCTTCGTGGCGCAGGATTTTGTTGATGCACTATTCGAGGCACCCACACCATGATTCGTTTTGAAGCGGTGACTAAACGCTACCCGGGCGGCTATGAGGCACTGTCCAAAGCGAGCTTTGAAATTACCAGCGGCGAAATGGTTTTTCTCTCCGGACCCTCGGGAGCAGGCAAATCCACGCTGCTCAAGCTGATCGCCGCGATCGAGCGTCCCACATCCGGCACGGTAACAGTCAATAGCCAGAATGTCGGCAAAATGCGGCGTGCCGCCGTGCCCTACCTGCGTCGTAATATTGGCCTGATATTCCAGGATCATAAATTGCTATTTGACCGCAGCGTTATCAACAATGTCCTGCTACCGTTGCTGATCGCCGGATTTCCACGCCAGGAAGCGGCCGGGCGCGCGCGTGCTGCATTGGACAAGGTGGGGCTGCTGAAACGCGAGAAAGTCAATCCCATCACTCTTTCTGGCGGAGAGCAACAGCGCCTGTGCATCGCCCGCGCCATCGTATCGCGTCCCAGCCTGGTATTGGCCGATGAGCCCACCGGTAACCTGGATGCTGAGTATGCGCGTGACATCATGGACATGTTCAAGGCATTCAACCAAGTGGGTGTCACCCTGGTCATCGCTTCGCATGATGAAAATGCCATCCGGAGTTACGGCAGCCGGGTAATCCATCTGGAACAAGGGGCGATACTGCCATGATGACCTGGCTCTCCCACCATCGCCAAGCATTCATGGCAACCTTGATGCGCATGGGGAAAACCCCTTATGCCACCCTGTTTGCCATTATCGCCATTGGCGTCGCACTGAGTTTGCCTGCCGGCTTGTTTGTATTGCTGCAGAATGTTACCCGCCTTGCGGCAGGCTTGCCCGCCCAGCCGGAAATCAGCGTCTTCATGCAACAAAATGCGAGCCAGAGCGATATCAGTGCCTTACGACAACGCCTGCAAGCGCGCACCGATCTTAGCAAGGTACGTTTTGTGCCTCGCGCGGACGCGCTTGCCGCCTTGTCAAAACAGGCCGGCATCAGTGACCTGACTGCGGGTTTAAGCGACAATCCTCTGCCCGACTCATGGATCATTATTCCAGCGCAGTCGGATGCCCAAAATCTGACGCGTATCGCCACGGATATCCGCGGTTGGCCGCAAGTCGCGGAAGTTCAGGACGACAGCCAGTGGGCTCAGCGCCTCACTGCACTGCTTGGAATGGGGCGGAATCTGGTATGGGTACTGGCAAGTTTGCTGGGGGCAGCGCTGGTAGCCGTGTCCGGAAATACGATACGGTTACAAATCCTCACCCGTCGCGAAGAAATCGAGGTCAGCCGTTTGATCGGCGCTACCGATCGCTATATCCGCCGCCCATTTCTGTATTTTGGCGTGATTCAGGGGCTATTTGGGGGTTTTACAGCTTGGCTGATTGTCTTGGTCTCTGTACGGTTGCTAGACCAGCAAGCAAGCAAGCTGGCCGCGCTTTACAATTCCCCATCGCATTTGACCGGTCTTGGCTGGGCGGAGGCTGGAATACTCCTGGCAATCGCCGCAGCTCTCGGTTGGCTAGGCGCCTTCCTGGCGGTAAACCGTAGCCTGCGCCTGATAGAATCCAGGTAATCCCTATTTTCGGTGAACTTTACACGATTAGCACTCTCTTATACAGAGTGCTAAAATGAGTTCTAAGGAGGAACATGCTATGTCACCCACTTTTGCATTGCCCGCATTAAGCAACAGTGCCAGCAGTCTGGACAGCTATATCCACACCATCAATAGCTATCCGATGTTGAGCCTGGAAGAAGAGATTTCTCTGGGACGTCGCCTGCGTGACAATAATGATCTGGAGGCAGCTGGTCACCTGGTGATGTCGCACCTGCGCGTCGTGGTGAGTATCGCGCGCAAATACGTCGGCTACGGTCTGCCCCAGGCGGACCTGATTCAGGAAGGCAACATCGGCCTGATGAAAGCGGTCAAACGCTTTGACCCGGAACGCGGTGTGCGGCTGGTTTCATTTGCCATGCACTGGATCAAGGCTGAAATGCACGAATACATCCTGCGCAACTGGCGCATGGTCAAAATCGCCACCACTAAAGGCCAGCGCAAACTGTTTTTTAACCTGCGCAGCCATAAGACCGGTTCCAATAGCTTGAGCCCTGATGAAGCCAGTGCCATGGCTAAAGAACTGGGTGTGAAACGCGAGGAAGTACTGGAAATGGAAGCGCGCTTCTCCGGCCAGGACATTAACCTGGAGCCTTTGGGCGATGATGGTGAGGAGGGTTACGGGCCCCTGGCTTATCTGAGCAACGCTGACGATGAGCCGTCCACGATACTGGCGCGCGACGAAAACGAGCAGCGGACCAGCACAGGTCTGATGTCTGCCTTGGATGCACTGGATGCACGTAGCCGCCACATCGTCGAAGCGCGCTGGTTGCGTGAAGATGATAATGCAACCCTGCATGATCTGGCCGCTGAATATAATATTTCCGCAGAGCGCGTACGCCAGATTGAACAAAAAGCTTTCCAGAAAATGAAAGCTGCGTTAGCGTGATTTCACTCTAGGGTACAACTCATAAAAAACCCCGCTTGAGCGGGGTTTTTTATGAGTTGCGCTGATGTATCAGGCAAAGATAAGCACCGAGAAAAAGCTGAGCCAAGCCAGCACAATGAGGCTTACCACTATGGTCATCGGCATATTTGTTTTGTTGAAAAGCTGATTCATGATGCATCCTTACGCGACAATATTGGTAGTGGTTTCATTTTAAACTATTTCGTTTTGTCGCTCAATTGATTAGAGGGCAGCATCGGATCATCCTCGTCCATCAAAATACGTTGTGCAGGGCCTTCCATATCTTCGAACTGACCGTTTTTAATCGCCCAGAAAATACCAAACCCGACCAATAAAATAAATATGACCGTCAAACCTAGCAAAAACACCAACGTAGAAGTCATTTGAGCCTCAAAGCATTTAACACCACCACCATGGAGCTGATGGACATCCCCAGCGCAGCCAGCCACGGCGAAACATAACCCAGTGCGGCAAATGGCAATGCAATTACATTATACGCCACTGCCCAAAACAGATTCTGTCGCATCACAGCCAGCGTGTCGCGCCCCGTTTCCAGCGCCTGCGATACATCATCGAGGCGATTGGAGAGCAGTACAATATCACTGCTCTGGTTGGCCACATCGGTACCTGCTGCCATGGCAAAAGATACCTGTGCCCCGGCCAGTACCGGCGCGTCATTGATACCGTCCCCCACCATTGCCACGACGGCACCATCCCGCTGCAGAGCCTGCAAGGCAGCCAGTTTGTCTTGCGGTTTTTGCTGCCAGTGGAGATTGTCCACGCCGAGCGCCTTCCCGACATGGCGCACAGTGGTTTCATTGTCCCCGCTCAAAATACTGATCTCGATACCGCGTGCCTTGAGCCTCGCCATGGCTTGAACAGCGTCCTCACGCAGCGGGTCCTCCAATACGAACACGGCCAATGCTCGCTTTGCATCACACAACCACACCAATGTCGCACTGGGGTGGCTAAGAGCATGTTCTTCCGCCATGGTCCGGCTGGCAGGAGAAAAGTTCTGATTGCCCAAGTAATAAGTTTGCCCGTTCACTTCACCCGACACCCCCTGGCCAGGATGGTTACGAGCGTTTTGCACCGTCTGCAAATCGGTTGCCGACACGCGCCCCTTAAATGCAAGCGCCAGAGGATGTTCCGACGCTTGCTCCAGGCTGGCGGCCAATACATCGCACTGCATAACCGGTAAATCCGACAATGCAATCACATCCACAATAACGGGTTTCCCTTGAGTCAGCGTGCCGGTTTTGTCAAATACCACATGACTCACTCTTGCCAGCGTTTCCAGTGCATGGCCACGCGTCACTAAAATGCCACGCTTAATAAGGTGGGAACCAGCCGCAGCCAAAGCCGCAGGTACTGCCAGCGACAATGCACACGGGCAGGTGACCACCAGTACGGCAAGTACGATGTCCAGAACCTGTGAGCGATCAATGTATAACCAGACCACACCGACCACCGCAGTAAAAATCAGCAACGCAATGGTAAACCAGGAGGCAGCGCGGTCAGCAAGTGTGGCAATGCGCGGTTTTTCCGACTGCGCTTTATCCACCATACGTACAATACCGGCCAGGACCGTGTTTTCTCCCACGCCAGTCACTGTTAGCGTAAGCGGACTTTCCAGATTAATGCTACCGGCGATGACGCTATCTCCCGGCTGCTTGACTACAGGGCGTGGCTCGCCGGTTAATAGCGCCTCGTCCACCGTAGACACGCCTTCCGCCACAATGCCGTCAGCGGCTACGCTTTCACCCGGTTTGGACAGAATACTGTCACCACTCAGCAAATCCAGCACCGGAACGTATTCCTGCTGGCCGGCACGGAGCCGAACTGCCATGGTCGGTTGCAGCTTGAGCAGATTTTCTGCGGCTTCTACTGACTTTCCGCGTGCACCTGCTTCCAGCAGCCGCGTGCCCAGCAGGAACAGGACAAACATGCCAATCGAGTCATAGTAAACGTGAGTTCCCCCAAACACGGTGACCCACACGCTGCCGATAAATGCGGTAATCAATGCCAAAGCCACCGGCACGTCCATATTCAGATGACCGGACTTGAGACCACTCCAAGCGGCGCGATAAAATGGCATAGCGGAAAAGGTCACAACCGGCAGTGTCAGCAACAATCCGAACCAGCGCAATAACAAGACCGTACTCGGATCAATACCGTCCCACTTGCCTGCATAGAGCCCCACAGACAGCATCATTGCCTGTGCCGAACCGATACCGGCAATGGCAAGACGCTGCAAATCCTTCTTGCGTTTTTTTTGGCGCAGGGAATCCGCTTGCAAGGCGCTATAGGGATGGGCGTTATAACCGAGCAGCTGAATTTCCTGGAGTATGCGTGACAATGAGATTTCATTGCTGTTCCAGGCAACCCGGGCGCGATGATTGGCATAATTGACCTGCACCGTACGTATTCCGGGCAACTGCTTGAGATGGCGTTCGTTGAGCCACACGCAGGCGGCACAAGTAATGCCCTCCAGTATCAGCACCGCTTCACGCTGATCCTCACCGCTGTCGATTACAAAGCTGCGCTGAATATCCGGATGATCGTAAAGCGCCAGCTTTTTCAACTCATCCGGAAACACTTCGTGCCCCTGACCCGGCAATGCGGTGCGATTGGAGTAATACTCGCCTAGCCCATTATCGACAATAGCCTGGGCGACTGCCTGACAGCCGCGGCAGCACATAGTCCGGGATTGTTGAGCGATATTGACCCTCAGTTCTATGCCATCAGGAACAACCTGACCACAGTGGTAGCAGGATTCTGACGATGCCATCCGTTGCTCAGGAAGCAGACACGGTCACATCATGCTCACGTTCGATTCGTTGACCATCCGCCTCTATTTCCAGCTTGACCACCCATGAACCTGCACCCGCAATACTGATGTCACCCGTATATTCACCCGGATTACGCTGTTGCAGATGCATCAGAGGTAGCGTTTGTACATAACCTGGACGGAAAAAATGCAAGGTAATGGCGGCATTTTGTATAGGCTGTTTCCGGCTGTCATGCAGGTTCATCACAAGCTTATTGGTTACGCTACCTGACTTCAGCGTGTCCAGACCCGCTATTTCCACATCCCAACCCAACTTTTGCTCATCCGAGAGCATTTTAAGATGGGAGTTGATCGCTTTCGACGCTTGGTCAGTATGTTCGGTCACCCCCGAGAAGCCCGAATAAACCGTGTGATTCTTGGCGCGCGGCATAATCAGGCTGGCCACCCAGGGTGGCACCCCCTGCGTGGAAATCGCCACAAAGGTGCCATCGGTGATGGCAAGGATCGCAAAAAAAGACACTAACGCTTTCGGCCCCCAATGCATGCGCTTGCCTGAATTGCGTTTATCGCTTGCGAGCAAGCTGAGTACGGTCGCCGTTGCCAGGAAAATTGCGACGTGGATGGCAATCACATCCAGTTCATCCCCATTCATTACCGCATAAAATGCATACGCAATGGTAGGAATCGCCCCTGAAATCACCCCGCGCCAGTAATTCGCCAAACCCAAACGACCCAGCAGCAAATGCACTATCACCACGATTACGGCACCCCCAAACAGGGTTTCCAGCATGCTCATTGTTCGTTCTTCCTTGAATAAAAGTTTACCTGCTCAATCGCCTTGTCTTTTGGCTGCGACAATGGCGTGATCACGAAATCAAAGCGCGGGTATTTGCCCACCTGCTGCGGCGTGAGCTTGATACTGGCCTGTACTACGACACTATTGCCACTGTGGACAGTGACCGCCTGTCCTTCATCCAGATCCAAGGCCCCATGCGGCAAGCCCTGCGTCGTAATTCGATAGCGCATATCTTTGTTACTCTTGTTGGTTAGCCGAATCTGATAACGATTACGGATGTCGCCATTGGATAGCACTACATAGAGCGGCTGGCGGATTTGCTGCACATCATGTTCAAAGGTGGTTCGTGAGGCAATACTGTATATCAGCGCACCTGTCATTACGCTGAGAAGAATGGAATAACCCAGAACTTTGGGGCGCATCCAGTCAATACGTGGCTTGGCAGGTACTGGTTTGGCCAGATTGGCTTCTGAGTCGTAACGAATCAGGCCACGCGGATAGCCCACTGAATCCATAATGGTGTTGCACGCATCAATACATAGCCCGCAAGAAATGCATGCATATTGCAAACCGTCACGAATATCGATCCCTGCGGGACAGACCTGTACACAAAACCCACAATCAATGCAGTCGCCATAGCCTTTATTCTGACGAACTTCGCGAATTTTCAGTTCGCCTTTCGGGGCTGCTCTGCCCTGCGTCGCGTCTCCGCGTTTTGCATCATAGGCAACAGCCATCGTTTCAGGGTCATACATCACACTCTGGAAGCGCCCATACGGACACACGTAAGCGCAGATTTGCTCACGCATCAGCCCTGCGGCAGCATAGGTGCTTACAGTCAGCGAAAATACTGTAACGTAGGCCGCATAAGCGGCATGACCTGTAAAGAATCGCGCTAATAGATCTGGGGCATAGCCGTAATAAAGCACAAAGGTCATACCTGTCCAGAACGACAATAATACCCATAGGGTATGCGTCGCACCCAGCTTCAGGATTTTTTCCTTATTCCAGGGTTGGCGCTGCAGGCGAATGCGTGCCGGACGTTCACCCTGAACAAGTTTTTCTATCCAGACAAATATATCCGTCCACAAAGTCTGAAAACAGAAGTAGCCGCAAAATGCCCGGCCAATCAGGGTGGTGGCAAAAAAAAGTACAATTGCCGCGATAAATAGCAGTAGCGCCAGCCAGAAAACATTCTGCGGATACATGACCAGGTCGAAGATAAAGAACCGGCGTTGTCCCAGGTCGAACATGATCGCCTGCGAAGCTACTCCTTCTCGCGTCCATGGTAACCACGGCAGTCCGAAATACACCGCATAGGCCAGTACCATTACGCCCCATTTGAAATTGCGGAAACGTCCCTTGACGGAACGAGTGACAATTGGGATGCGCTTCTGGTATAGCGCCCGTGGTTCTTCAATACCGACGTTCAAACATGCTCTCCATGAAAAAAACCCCCGCAGTGTGGCGGGGGTTTTATTGTGGCCGCGAGACCGGCCGAAACCGGATCAGGGGTCAAAGACTTCTTACTTACCACCACCCAATTCGTGAACGTAGACCGTCAACAACTTGATTTGTTCAGGTGAAAGACGATCTTTCCACGTGGGCATGACACCTTTGTTCAAGCCCGTACGAATCACATTCTTTACTGCCGCCTCTTTCAGAGGAATCGTTTTAGCATCGGGCACATCTGCCCACAACCAGATACTATCGGTCAAGTTTGCGGAACCCAGTACCTGCCGCCCTTTCGCATCAACGCCATGACAGTAATAACAGGCTGCTGTTTCGGAATGAAATAATACGTCACCTGCTTTGGCGCTTTCCGGGTTGACTGCATTATGTGAAAGACTCAGCACATAATCAGCCAACTGGGTCATTTGCGTATCCGTCAATACTTGGGCAAATGGTGGCATATATCCATGTCGTCCATTGGTAATGGTCTGCTGGATGTTCGCGTAATGCCCGCCATAGAGCCAATCATCGTCGGTCAGGTTTGGCGCAAAGCCCATCTTACCGGCGCCGCCCTGCTGATGGCAGGCTGCACAGTTGTCGGAAAACAGCTGCTTACCTGCTGACAGCACAAAGCTGTTAAGTTCGGGATTCTTGGCAATCTGGTCAAACGGCAGGGACGCAACCTTGTCAAAATAAGGCTTCTGGGCCGCGATGGCTTCGTTATTTTCCTTGATAAACAAGGCACGCGTATTCCAGTGAGTGGTCTTTTTCACCCCTTTATCATTAACGTAGGTAATCGTATCAAAACCGGTTGTAAAACCTGTACCTACAGGCCAGGCCGGATATATGAACCAATACACTACCGCTGCCAGCACCGAGATATAGAATGCATACTGCCACCAGGTCGGAATAGGATTATTGTATTCCTGCAGGTCACCGTCCCACGCATGACCGGTAGTCTGCACGGTATGCGACTGTAATTTTTCCTGACTCATTTCTTGTCTTCCTTGCTTTCAGATTCATCGTCCATGAATGGCATGTATTTATAGGTCTCCAAACGCTCCCCGCGTTTTTTGCTGCCATATACATACAGCACTATCAATACAAAAGTGACGAACAGAATCACTAGCGCCAAGGGCTTGGTATGCTCATATGAAGCAAACCAGTTCAACCAGTTCATGTCCATGGGTCGGCCTATAATTAACGGTACTTCACAAACGCATCATCGTCATATTTACTGAAGTCCACCATCGTACCCAGCACCTGTATGTACGCAACCAGTGCATCCATTTCAGTGATTTTACTGCGATTACCATCATAATTGCCTGACTCTGCTTGAGCGATCAGGTTTTTCCTTGCATCAGGAATACTTAACATCTCCGCTGTTTCCGGCCCGAATTGTTTAACATTAGCCTGATATTCGGACTTGGTGAGCGAGTAAGGGACGCCCACTTTCCGCAAGGCCTCCATGCGCTCCTTGATATCAGAAATATTCAATTCGTTAGTTTCAAGCCATGGAAAATTTGGCATAACAGATTCAGGCACCATGGAGCGCGGGCTAATGAAGTGCGCGACAAGCCATTCATTAGAATATTTTTTCCCCACCCGAGCCAAGTCCGGACCGGTACGTTTGGAACCCCACTGGAATGGATGATCGTATTCCGACTCGGCGGCTAATGAATAATGGCCGTAACGCAACGCTTCATCCCGGAACGGACGAATCATCTGTGAATGACACAGATAGCAACCTTCACGCTGATATATATCGCGGCCGCGTAATTCCAGTGGCGTATAAGGACGTACCCCATCCACCTTTTCTACGGTGCTCTTGATAAGGAACAACGGCGCGATCTCGACCAGACCACCAACGCTGATGGCCAGCATGGTGAGTACCAGCAGAAGGCCCACATTGGTTTCAATCCATTCGTGCTTGAAATTGAACATAACTGTTTCCTTGAACTTTTAAGCGCCGGCCATGCCGGATTTCACCATTTTGGCGGACATTTTTGCTTCCAATGCTGCAGCTTCGCCTTTAGCGCGACGAATAGTCATGGCGACGTTCACGAACATCATCAACATACCCGTCAGGAAGAACATACCCCCCACGGCGCGCATCACATAGAACGGATGTACGGCAGCCACGGACTCGACGAAGGAATACTGAAGATTTCCATATTGATCGAAGGCACGCCACATCAGACCCTGCAGGATTCCGGATATCCACATTGCGGTGATATACAGAAGGACGCCGATACTGGCAAACCAGAAATGCACGCTCATCATCTTATGGCTCCAGATTTTGGTATCCCACAGTTTTGGAATCATGTGATACATGGAACCAAACGTGATCATTGATACCCAACCCAAAGTACCCGAGTGTACGTGGCCGATGGTCCAGTCAGTGTAATGCGACAGCGCATTCACATCTTTCAGCGCCAGCAACGGCCCTTCAAAGGTTGCCATGCCATAGAACGAGAGAGCGACGATCAGGAAACGCATGATCGGGTCAGTGCGCAATTTATCCCAGGCACCAGACAAAGTCATGATGCCGTTAATCATACCGCCCCAGGAAGGCAGCAACAGCATGATTGAGAATGTGGCCGCCAGTGTGGAAGTCCAATCAGGCAACGCGGTCCAGTGCAGGTGATGTGCTCCGACCCACATATACAGGAAAGAGAGCGCCCAGAAATGAACAATCGACAGGCGATAAGAGTAGATCGGCCGGCCAGCCTGCTTAGGCACAAAGTAATACATCATGCCCAAAAACGCTGCGGTCAGGAAGAACCCAACCGAGTTATGACCATACCACCATTCTGTCATCGCATCCTGCACACCAGAAAACAGGCTGTAAGACTTCATCGAAAACAGGCTGACTGGGACCGCCAGATTATTGAAGGTGTGCAGCAAAGCCGTGGCAAGAATAAAAGCCAGAAAGAACCAGTTGGCCACATAAATATGCGGTTGCTTACGGCGCATGATGGTACCAATAAACACCGCCATGTAGGTCAGCCATACGATTTCGATCAGAATATCAATCGGCCATTCCATTTCGGCATATTCGCGAGATTGCGTGTGGCCCAGCATATAGCTGATATCAGCCAGCACGATAATCGCTTGCCAGCCCCAGAAAGTGAAACTGGCCATCCCGTCACTAATCAAACGCGACTGACAGGTACGCTGCACAATGTAGTAGGAAGTTGCAAACAGTGCGCTACCGCCGAAACCGAAAATCGCGCTGGTGGTATGCACCGGGCGCAGGCGTCCGAAGGTGATATATGGAATATCAAAATTCAGGAACGGCCATGCCAGTTCGGACGCGATATATACGCCCGCCGCCATCGCAATCACGCCCCACACCATGGTCATGATGGAGAACTTTTTCACAATATCGAAATTGTATTGTTCGGTACTGCTTAGTGCCGTAACCGCCATGAGTACTCTCCTGCGCGCCTAGTCTAAACAACTAGTGTTAGTAAATTGGAATATTACGAATTTTCGGATTTTACCAGCGACCCGTTGTCAGGCGCAAGATATGTTCAGTTTTTGAGCAATAAGTCGAGGTCGTGCGCAATTGACTGCGGCCCTTGCCCATAGGCCATATAGAGTCGCAGACGGCCTTGTGGATCATAGATATAAGTCCCGGCGCTATGGTCTACCGTATAGTCCCCGTGTCCGTCAGGCGGCTGTTTTTGATAGAAGATATTGAATGATTTGGCCAATGCGGCGGTATCTGCGGGACTAGTATACATCCCCAGAAAACTGGGATTGAAAGCTGGCACATACCGTGCAAGCACAGCGCGGGTATCCCGCTCGGGATCCACAGTCACAAAAATGACTTGTACCTTCGCCGCATCCTTGCCGAGCAGTTTCATCGCCATGGCAAAATCCGACAGCGTTGTCGGACACACATCCGGGCAGTGCGTATAGCCAAAGAAAATAGCGACGACCTTGCCACGAAAATCAGCCAGCGTCCTCACCTTTCCGGTTTGGTCAGTCAGGCGAAAATCACGCCCGTAATCGACACCTGTGATATCCGTAGCATGATATTGTGGCGCCTGTTTCGTCTCGCAGCCGCTCAGAACAAGCACCACAAACAAGAATAGGAAATATGCTAGACGCCTGTTAACCATATTGTCTCATCGAACTTAGGAAAGTTTACCGAGATTATTCCCAGCATATCCGAATTGTAATCCCCCTATCCGAATGAGGGAAATCCGAGGTGCTTCAGACAACGGGCCGCATAAACCTGATAACCCAGTAGTGGTCTATCAACAACACTGCAAACAACAGGCTCAGGTAGAGGATGGAATAGCGGAAGGTCTTCTGGGCCAGGGCATCACTGTAATGCCGATAAATGGACACTGCATAATAAAGGAAAATACCATCCAGCATTAACGCACCAACCAGATAAATCAGACCACTCATACCGGTTACAAACGGCAGTAGCGTGACCGCAGTCAGTGCCACGGTATAGAGCAACACTTGCAGGCGCGTATATTCTTCTCCATGCGTTATCGGCAGCATGGGTAATCCGGCTTTTTCATATTCCTTGCGACGATACAAGGCCAGCGCCCAGAAATGGGGGGGCGTCCAGACAAAAATAATCAGAAATAACAGCAGCGCATCACTGCTCACCTCACCTGTTACTGCGGCCCAACCCAGTACGGGCGGCATTGCGCCCGATGCACCGCCAATCACAATATTCTGTGGTGTGGCCGGCTTTAGAAATATTGTATACACCACTGCATAGCCTACAAATGTGGCTAAGGTTAACCAGGCTGTCAGCGGATTAACGTAGGCGTACAGCAGATACATACCCGCCCCCCCAACCAAACCGGCGAATATCAGGGTTTGTGAACTATTCACCTCACCAGTAGGGAGCGGACGGGCACGTGTACGCGCCATTTTAGCGTCGATCTTCTGCTCAACCAGACAGTTGAATGCGGCAGCAGCACCAGCAACCAAGGCGATTCCCAGCGTGGCGGCCAGCATCGGTAGTAGTGGTGGCCATCCTGGGACTGCGAGAAACATACCAATTACTGCAGTAAATACAATCAGCGATACCACGCGCAGCTTGCATAACCGCAAAAATTGCTGACAGCGACAAACACTTACTTGCAAAATCAGGCTGCTTGTCATCCTTTACCTCCATCCATTAGGTGCCAAATCGCACCGCCAGTTTTATTTAGCCAATTTGTGATGTCTTGAGCAAATGCTTGATGTCCTTGATCATGCCGCTCGGATTCGGATTTTTAGGGAAGCGCATCATCAGATTACCCAATGGGTCGACCAGATAAATATAATCCTCTATATGCCCATTCGCAGGAAATTTTTCGCGGACACTCTGACCTGTAGTAGCCATTACCGTACCCGCATAATCCGTCATCAATTCCGCTGTCGGTGCGACATTATCCGTGACCAGCCAAAGTCGCTGCACCCGGTCGCGTTCAGCCCCCTGCGCTGTGCGCACCTGACGCATGGTATAAAGTTTTTTGCGGCAATACTCATCACACTTTCCGCTATCGAATGCCACCATTACCCACTTGCCCTTTAATTGATCGAGGGCAAAGGGTGCTCCACCTGCCTGTATGCCAGTCACCCCCGTCAACATTTTCACTGGTAATAACTCGCCATAGTTGGATGTTTTTCCGCTGGGTGTCCAGAAATAATACGCCACATATGAAGCCATGACGGGCAATACGAAAAGCGCAAACAACAATAGCAGCTTGATACGGGAAATTTTGTTCTCAGGCGGGGATACGTTTGACATTGAGCACCAGATAAATAATTAAAATTGCCGTTGCGATTGCGAACCACTGTACGGCATAACCCATATGCATTGCTGCGCCAGCATCAGGGCGATCCCATACTCTCACCAAACCATCCCGGGTGTCGTTAAGCTGCTGTATCAGCACCGACTGTACGGCGTAAGGTAAAGTTGCAGCGTAGCGTTGGAAATGCAGGTTCTCCCACACTCGCCCCTGTATCGTTGCTTTCGACAATTCCAGGAAACGGCTGTATGGGTTAGTTACGATACCTTCAATAGTCACTTGCCCGGGAACCTGCTCAGCCTGCGGCGGAATGGCGCGATTGCCTGCTGCAAGCCATCCACGATTGACCAATATATAGCTTCCACTATTGTCATCATGAAATGGCGTAATGACGTAGTAACCAGGCCGCCCCCTATATAGCTTGTTATCGATATAAATCTGGTGACTAAAGTCAAAACGACCATGTAACGACACTTTCTGATATAGCAGACGCGACGCTTCCGTCGTTTTATCTGGCAGCGTCACCGCAGGGTCTTTCTGCATGAGGTCGTAGCGCGCCTGCAAAGCTCGTTTCTGATCTGCTCGATTCAACTGCCAGTTGGCTAAAAACAAGGTCAATGCGATCATCACGATCATCGCCAATGTCGGCACCAGTGTCGGCCTGAATTGATATACTCCAAATCTCATCTTGCTAATGTCTCACTGGCGTGTCTCGGTGGGCTGGGATAGACTAAAAACATTGTATTGGGGAGACCCGTCATGCGTATCATTGTGTTGATTTTTATTTTTCTGATTCTCACCAGCCTGTTCAGCGCACTCTATTACCTCATCAAGGACAAAGGCCAATCCGACCGCACTGTCAAAGCCCTCACAGTGAGAATTGTATTGTCCCTTTCCCTGTTCGCTCTATTGATGCTGGGCTTCCATTTCGGCTGGCTGCCTCAGCGCAGTGTATAAGTCAGAATAAAAGCGCCGCACACTTACGCGTGCGGCGCAGTCCCCTTTATCCCTGTCCTGCTCTTATAACCAATACACCACCACAAACAGCAGTAGCCAGACCACGTCCACAAAGTGCCAATACCAGGACACCGCCTCAAACGCAAAATGATGACTAGGTTTGAAATGCCCTGCCATGGATCGGAACAAAATCACAATCAGCATGATAGTACCGACAGTGACATGAAAGCCGTGAAAGCCGGTGAGCATGAAGAAAGTTGCGCCGTATACGCCGGCTCCTAAGGTCAATCCAAGTTTGGTATAGGCTTCATGATATTCGTACGCTTGCAAACTCAGGAAGCATATACCCAGCGCCACAGTCATGATCAGACCAAGTACTAACTGGGTGCGATTGTTTTTCTTCAACCCCCAGTGCGCCCAAGTCACTGTCAGACCCGAAGTCAGCAATAGCAAGGTGTTGATTGCCGGGATACCCCAAGCCTCCATCGGGGTAAATTTTGCTGCCAATCCCGGACCGGCTGTCGGCCATGTTGCCGTGTAATGCGGCCACAATTGCAGCAGTGTCTCGCCCGAACCCAGATCAGGAACCGAAATCGCACGGGTATAGAACAGCGCACCAAAAAAGGCGGCAAAAAACATCACTTCGGAGAAAATGAACCAGCTCATGCTCCATCGAAATGACAAATCCACCTGATCGTTATATTTCCCGCCTTCACTTTCACGAATCACGGTCCCGAACCAGCCAAACAGCATCACCAGCAACACACCTGTCCCGGCAAGCATGACAAGCTTACCGTTACCCATGTGGTTAAGTACCATGACAAACCCGAATGCCAGCAGCATCAGTGCAATTGACCCAACAATCGGCCAATGCGATGGTGGTGCGAGGTAATACCTATCCTGATGCGTTTCCATGACTGTGCTCCTCCTTCACTATTTTATTTTTTCACACGCCTAAATTTATTTTACCTGGTCACCAAATAGACCAATAATAAAATCGCACCTACCAATAACGCGGCACCAATCAACCCTGCGACGATCACCTGCGCAGGCTTCAGATGGTTTACATCTGACTGGTAATCCGATTTGCGCCGGATACCCAGAAAACTCCAGAACACCGTCTTGGCTGCCCGCCAACCAGTGAGCGTTTTGCGCTGCTTGCCCTCAACCACGTAATTCCTTGTTATTTGCCACAACAGCCTCGACGTTCGGATTCAAATTAAAAAACGTATACGACAAGGTAATGGTCTTCACATCCTTCGGCAACTTTGGATCAATCACAAAAAGCACTGGCATGATCCTGGTTTCATGCGGCTTAAGCACTTGCTTCGTAAAACAAAAACACTCGATTTTCTTGAAATACTGTACAGCCAGCGCAGGCGCATAACTCGGCACAGCCTGTCCGGTAACCGGCAAATCGCTGTTATTGACCACCTTGTAGTCTACCTGCATCAATTGGCCCGGATGCACTTCGACGATGGGCTGCGTTGAGGTAAATCTCCACGGCATGTTTTCGTTGATATTGGCATCCAGTTCGAGCCGTATTTTCCGGCTTTTATCTATCTGGGTATTTCTGACCAGCTCCTGCTCTCCACCCTTGTTTAAACCGCTGACTTCACAGATCTTGTTATAGAACGGTATCAGCAGAAAACCGAATCCGAACATTGCCACAGCAACAATGCCCAGTTTTTTCAGCATTACCCGGTTGGCATTCTCCGTGGTCATTGCCAATGATCAAAAATAGTGTAAAGAAACAAGCCGACTGCTATCAAAGCAAGTGCAATCGCCGTGAAATATTTTTTAACTTCATTGTTCAACGTCTTCACCCATTCCGGTTTGAGCAGGGCGGCCGCCCTGCCCTCCAACAATTATTTCACCATCGGCGCAGTTTCAAACGTGTGGTACGGAGCCGGTGAGGGTACCGTCCATTCCAGCCCCTCAGCACCTTCCCAGACCTTGTCGGTCGCCTTGGTACCACCCCGCACTGCTTTCAATACCACAATAAGGAATATCAATTGGCTCGCACCAAAGATGAATCCGCCTATGGATGCAATCTGATTGAACTGGGTAAACTGCAATGCATAATCAGGAACACGTCGAGGCATACCTGCCAGCCCAAGGAAGTGCATCGGGAAGAACAGGATATTCATCGAGATAACGGAGAGCCAGAAATGGAACTTGGCGAGCTTTTCGTCATACATGTGCCCAGTCCATTTGGGCAGCCAGTAGTACGCGCCCGCAAAAATCGAGAACAGGGCACCCGATACCAGCACATAGTGGAAGTGAGCGACTACATAGTAAGTATCCTGCAACTGGATATCGACGGGTGTAATCGCCAGCACCAATCCGGAGAAGCCTCCCATCGTAAACAGGCACACAAAGGCCACTGCAAATAGCATCGGCGTCTCGAACGTCATCGAACCTTTCCACATCGTGGCGACCCAGTTGAATACTTTCACACCGGTGGGGACCGCAATCAACATGGTTGAATACATGAAGAACAACTGCCCGGCGGCCGGCATGCCCACGGTGAACATGTGATGCCCCCATACAATGAACGACAGAATGGCGATGGAACCCGTGGCGTAAACCATGGAGGCATAACCAAACAGCGGTTTACGCGCGAAGGTAGGAATGATCTGGGAGATGATGCCAAACGCTGGCAAAATCAGGATGTACACCTCGGGGTGTCCGAAGAACCAGAAAATATGCTGGAACATGACTGGATCGCCGCCGCCGGCCGCATTAAAGAAATGCGTACCGAAATGACGGTCGGTAAGGAGCATGGTCACCGCCCCTGCCAACACGGGCATGGTGGCGATCAGCAGGTAGGCCGTAATCAGCCAAGTCCATACGAACATCGGCATTTTCATCATGGTCATGCCGGGCGCGCGCATGTTCAGGATGGTCGTAATGATATTGATTGAACCCATGATGGACGAGGCGCCCATGATGTGTATCGCAAAGATGTTCAGGTCGTAAGACACGCCACCCTGAATGAATAATGGCGGGTACATGGTCCAGCCACCTGCAACCGCGCCGCCCGGAAGGAAGAACTCGCCAACCAGAAAGATCGCAGCCACCGGAAGTAACCAGAAACTCCAGTTGTTCATGCGCGGGAATGCCATGTCCGGTGCGCCGATCATCAAGGGTATCTGCCAGTTGGCGAAGCCGGTAAAGGCCGGCATGATCACGCCAAAAATCATGATCAGGCCATGCATGGTGGTGAGTTGATTGAAGAACTCAGGATGCACGAACTGCATGCCGGGTTCAAACAGTTCAGCACGGATCATCATTGCCAGACTGCCGGCAAAGAAGAACATGATCAGTGCAAACCACAGATACAGCGTACCGATGTCCTTATGATTGGTTGTTTTTACCCAGCGCATCAAACCCCTGGGGTGATGATCATGACCGTGGTCGTGAGCGTGTGTCGCATCCATATCGAGTCTCCTCTTCTTGCTCGCTTGATTATTTACGCAGTGCCTTGATTTCAGACGGCTGAATCACATCGCCAGTATGATTGCTCCAGGCATTGCGTTCATACGTGATCACCGCAGCAATTTCTGTATCGGTCAATTGTGCTGCAAACGCGGCCATTGCCGTACCCGGCTTTCCGTTCATCACAATATGGATATGCGCAGCCTTGTCACCCGTTGCAATTTTGGAACCATTGAGTGCCGGAAATGCACCCGGGATGCCCATGCCGGATGCCTGATGGCAGGCCGCGCAATGCGCTGTGAATACCTTTTCACCCTTGCTCTTCATTTCATCCAGGGTATAGACCTTGTTGGGATCCTCTACCACTGCCGCCAATTTCGCTTTCTCGGCGGCCAGCCACTTGGCATAATCTTCCGGCGTTTTAGCATCGACCACTACCGGCATAAATCCGTGATCTTTACCGCATAATTCGGAACACTGCCCCCTGTAAATACCGGGTTTTTCCACCTTGAACCAGGTATCCCTGATAAATCCCGGGATCGCATCCTGCTTTACCCCAAAGGCCGGGACTGACCAGGAGTGAATGACGTCATCCGCAGTAACCAGCATGCGAATTTTTTTACCGGTGGGTACAACCAGTGGATGATCCACCTCCAGCAGATAGTGCGCGTCCTTGGTAGCCTTATTATCGATCTGATCGCGGGGCGTAGAGAGCGTACTGAAAAAATGTATGCCCTCCTGCAGATAATCGTATTCCCATTTCCATTGAAAGCCGGTTACCTTGATCGTCATATCCGGACTGGATGTATCCTTCATGGCCAGGATGGTCTTGCTCGCAGGGAACGCCATACCGATCAGAATAAAAAAAGGAATAATGGTCCAGATGACTTCGACTGTTGTATTTTCATGAAAGTGGGCAGCCTGATGGCCTTTGGATTTTCGATGCGCATATATCGAATAGAACATGACGCCGAACACGACAACAAATATCGCCAGCACAACATACATTATCAACGTGTGCAGATGATAAATCTGGTCTGCAATGGGTGATTCCGGTGCCTGCAGATTCAATTCATAAGCCGCATGCGCCAAATTTGTCGTCAAACCCAGCGCCATACCTGCGGCCGATCCCAACATTCGTTTTATTTTCATGCCTTCTCCCATCCTCATGATGCTGCTTATTATTGACATCCCAGCCGACGTTCCAGCTGATGCGCCAGTTCGGTACGTAACTCATCGTTCAGATGACGTCCTAATTCCTGTTCTGCACCATGCGAACGCAGCGCCACGCGGCACTGCTGACCCACGGATTGACACTGCAATACAACCTGCGCCCAGCAGCGGTTGTACTCGGAACGTTCAACGCGCACATTATCGCGGCGCTCCAGCACTAGCCTGTTGCCGGCTATCGTGATGCGCTCGTAGTCTTGCTCGTGACATGAAATTTGATAAAACGCCAGCAATACAACCAGCATTTCCAGCCCGGCAAAGGGCAGAATCGGCCAAGCGCCCATCACGGTAAATACACCGGCAGGAATCGACAGTATCAGGAAGAAAGAGACTAAAACAAGAATCTTTCCCGGTCGTGACAGGGAACAATTAGGGCGTGCAGTAATACAGCAATCCACTGCACCTGCCTGTGTGATTTGTATGCCACCGTACATTACGTGCATATCCTGTTGTTGTCTTTTTTAGTCGGATTCCCTGCGACCATCTGCCACGTCGGCTAAATTAGCACAGCACGGCTTCAACAACAATCAAAATATGTAATGCAAGCTTTTGAAATTCTTATATATTTATTAATTAAATAACACTATTCTAATGTTCTGTTAGAGCAGATCATCCAGTGCAATATGGGCAGAAGTTGCAAAAAAATCCGGCTTTTCAAGCCATGGAATCACGCCCAGCAGTGGCGCATTGAGGCGTTGCTGCAATGCCTCCAGCGTGGCATCAAATTGCGCCATGGCCGGGTCCACCCGGTTCGCGACCCAACCAGCCAGATGCAACCCTGCCTGTTGAATCGCCTGCGCACTCAACAAAGAATGATTGATGCACCCCAAGCGCATCCCCACCACCAAAATTACTGGCAGGGAAAGCTCGCACACCAGATCGGCAATTCCCTGATGATCATTCAGCGGCATGAGAAAACCGCCAGCCCCCTCCACGATGACAACATCCGCTTGCACCTGCAACGCAGCAAATGCCGTTGCCATCACCTCCAGCCGGATTGACACCCCCGATTGTGCCGCCGCAATAAGCGGCGCAATCGGCGCTTCGAACCGATAGGGATTCACCAAGGCCGGCTCCGCATCCACATTCGCTGCGGCACGCAATTGTTCCACATCATCCCAATAGGCCACGCCATCACGCCACTCGCACCCTGCTGCAACCGGTTTCATTCCTACCGTGCGCAAGCCTCGCGCGCCAAAAGCATGCAGCAAGGCAGCCGATACCAGCGTCTTGCCAACTCCCGTGTCAGTGCCGGAAATAAAATAAGCACGTGAGCTCATGGCAAACCCTGCCCGGCGCGACGACGCTGAATGTTCATCTGGATAATTTGCTGACCGTCTGCGGTACGGGTTTTCTGGTTGACCCAGGCGTGGCCGTATATCACCTCGTACGTGGCCGGCAAGCGCCCCGCAATACGAAATTTTTCATAGGTGCTTTCCAGTGCCTGCCAGCGCATGCGTCCCATCAGCCCCGGGTTGCGCCCCGCCGTGACATTGTGCGCGCCGATCGCCTTGAGCTCCTGCATCAGTGATTTGAGATCGCCATAAGTCAGCGTGATGTATTCCATATCCATCACCGGTGTGCTGAACCCGGCATGCACCAGCACGTCACCGATGTCATGCATATCCACGAAACGGTTGACGTGGGTATAACCATCCACCGAATTGAATGCCTGACGTAATTCCTTGAGCGTATCCGGACCGAAAGTTGAAAACATCAGCAAACCGTTGGGCGCCAGCACCCGGTATATTTCCGCAAAGCTCACATTCAGATCATTACACCATTGCAGCGCAAGATTCGACCACACCATGTCGACACTGGAGGTTTTCAATGGCAATCGATCGATGTCAGCGCACACCGCATTAAACGTAGCGCTACGACTGATGCGCTGCCACAAACTCGGTTTTGGCCGGGCGATCTGCAACATGGATTCAGCCAGATCCAGCGCAACCAGATGCGCCTCCGGATACCGGCTGCGCAAAGCCGTCGCGCCGTAACCCGTACCAGCGCCCGCATCCAGCAAAATACCCGGCATGTGCTTCACATAGTCCAGTCGTTCCAGCATGCGGTCGGCTATTTCGCGCTGTAATACCGCATGGGCGTCATAGCTCACTGCAGCGCGGTCGAAGGCGCTACGCACGCGCTGCTTGTCAAGATCGTAAATTGTGTCAGTCATGCAAAAATTCCGTCAGAGCCGTTACAAACTCGGCGCTATGCGAGAGAAAAGGGGCGTGTGAAGCACTGGCAATGCGGCGCAAATGACCATTCGGCAAGTGCTGTGCCAGCCATTCGCCAGCAGCAACCGGGGCCAGCGCATCGTGCGTACCATGGATCACCAATGCGCGTTGAGCAATGCCTGGCACCGCCGTACGCAGATCGCTATTGAGTAAAATATCCAGCCCCGCCTCAAGTACAGATTGATCTGGCCGACCACGAACAAATAACAAATCGCGCAGTCGGGTTAATACGGCACGTGCCGACTCGTCCCCGCGCGCCTGCAATGCCAGAAAGCGCTTCAGCGTACCTTCATAATCAACAACCAAACTTTCCGCAAAAAGCTGCAATACCTCACGTTGAATACCATGTGGCCAGTCGGCGCGCATCACAAAACAGGGATTGGTGCCCACCATAATCAACTTGTCCACTTGCGCCGGGTATAACTGCGCCAAGCTGAGTGCCGCCTGGCCACCCAATGACCAGCCGCACACATTGAAGCGCGTCGGCAATGCCTCACTCAAACGCGTTACCAGGGTCTCCAGTGTATAAGGCGTGAGGGCCGCACTGCCACCATAGCCGGGCAAATCCACAACATGCAATTGATAATGCCGGGCCAACTCGTCGGCCACGCCTGTCCAGACACCTCCGTGCATGCCCCAGCCATGCAGCAGCACCAACGGTGCGCCTTGACCGTGCACCTCGATATGCAATTCAGTCCTGTGCATGAATACTGTTCAGCGCATCCACCAACTGCGCCACATCGGATTCTGTGTGTGCGGCACTCAGCGAAATGCGCAGACGCGCACGATTGACAGGGACGGTAGGCGGACGGATCGCCGGTACCAGAATGCCGCATTCAAGCAAGCGCCGGCTGGCTGCCAACGCAGCTTCATTACCACCGATCAGCAGCGGCTGGATGGGTGTGTGAGAATCCATGAGTTGCCAATTCTGGGTACGCAAACCGCTACGCAGTTGCATGATCAATTTTTGCAAATAAATACGTCGTTCGTCACCCGCTTCGATCAGGTCAATACTGGCAAGCAAGCTCGCAGATAGCAGCGGTGGAGTTGCCGTGGTGTAGATGTAGGTTCGCGCCTTTTGCAGCAGGTATTCAATCACCTCCACCTCACCCGCCACCACCGCTCCGAATACACCCGCGGCTTTGCCCAGCGTGGCCATATAAACGATGCGCGGCGAAGCCAGCTTGAAGTGCGACAACACCCCGCGCCCTCCTTCGCCCAGCACACCAAAGCCGTGCGCATCATCCACCAGCAACCAGGCGTCGTAACGCTCGCACAACGCCAGCAGATCGGGGAGCGGCGCCAGATCGCCGTCCATACTGTACACGGCATCCACCAGCACCAGCTTTTGCGCTGCTTGGCTGGCCGCCAGCTGGCGTTCCAGCGCAAGCAGATCGTTGTGCGGGTAGCGCGTAAATTTTGCACGCGACAACAACGCGGCATCGTTGAGCGAGGCATGGTTGAGCCGATCGGCAAACACTTCACCATCCCGTCCGACCAGCGCCGTTACCACGCCAATATTGGCCATGTAACCGGTTGAAAACAGCAATGCACCCGGCAAGCCGATAAATTCTGCTATCCGTGTTTCGAGTGCAAGATGAGCAACATGGTGACCGGTGATGAGATGCGAGGCACCTGTGCCTACGCCATTGGTATGCGCAGCCAGGCTGGCTGCCGCAATCAACGCAGGGTGGTTGGCCAACCCGAGATAATCATTACTGCAAAAGGACAGCAAATCGCGTCCGTCAACATGCACATGCGCGCCTTGCGGCGATTCGAGCAAACGCCGGCTACGCTGCAGGCCTTGCGCCTCGAGCTGCGCCAGTTCGGTACGAATGCGCTTCAGCGCATTGAAGGAGGAAGGCGTTGTCATCGCTTGATCCATGAAACTGCCGGGGTAACAGGCGTAAGAACATCCAGCCGCATACGGCCTTCACCCTGCCTGTATCAATGCGCTTCGCCCTGCGGCCGTATGCCCAGCTTGGTCAGCAAATTACGGTCGCGCGTCACATCCGGGTTGCCGGTGGTCAGCAGTTTTTCGCCGTAAAAAATGGAATTGGCGCCCGCGAGGAAACACAGCGCCTGGATGGCTTCCGACATCTCCTGGCGTCCCGCTGACAGGCGCACATAGCTTTTCGACAAGGTGATGCGTGCCACCGCGATGGTGCGCACAAATTCGAGCGGGTCGAGCGCCACGGTATCCTGTAATGGCGTGCCTTCAACCTGTACCAGCATATTGATTGGCACCGATTCCGGTTGCGGGTCGAGATTGGCAAGCTGCGCAATCAACCCGGCGCGCTGGGTGCGCGATTCGCCCATGCCGACAATGCCGCCGCAGCATACATTCAGGTCAGCGCCACGCACCCGATCAAGGGTGTCGAGCCGGTCCTGATAGGCGCGTGTAGTGATGACCTCACCGTAGAATTCTGGCGCGGTATCGAGATTGTGGTTGTAATAATCCAGTCCGGCGTCTTTAAGCTGCTCGGCCTGGCCATCTTTCAGCATGCCCAAAGTGGCACAGGTCTCCAGACCGAGCGCCTTGACCTCGCGCACCATGTCCAGCACCGGGTCCAGGTCACGCTGTTTGGGTCCGCGCCAGGCGGCACCCATGCAAAAGCGTGTCGCACCGGCGGCTTTGGCTGCCCGCGCTGCATCCAGCACTGCGTTCATTTCCAGCAAGCCCTGATTTTCCACCCCGGTATCGTAGCGGGCTGCCTGAGGGCAATAGCCGCAATCCTCTGAACAGCCGCCGGTCTTGATGGACAGCAGAGTCGATAACTGTACGGTATTGGGATCGAAATGCTCGCGATGCACGCTTTGCGCGCGAAACATCAAATCGCTGAATGGCAGCGCAAATAATGCCTCCACATCGGCCACACGCCATTTTTCATCTGCGGCAGCGCTCATGGCTACGGGTTGTGTCATGTCATTCATTGGTATCCACCTCTATTATCATATCCTGCCATTCTTCATGGCCCGCCTTATAAATGCTCCACAGACCCCACGGCACCACAACGATGGCCAGTATTCCCCACACCGCCACCAGGCCGTGCCAGTTGCCGAACAAGGCGTGAATCGGCTGCCCAAATACAACCATGGTTCCGGTGGCCCCATAAAACCGATAGCCGGCAAAGCGGTTGTATTCGGCCGTTTGCGGGTTGGGATGATGGGCGACCGAGGCATACACGAAAATCGATATCGCAATCCAGAGCATCAGTAAAGGGGCAATCAAAGTTGCAGCCACACTTGCGATATTGAATACTTGAGCGGCGAATCTGGATTGCTCAGCGGGAATAAGCTTTTTGACTTTCATGCACGTGTGGGCGCGTTAGAATGGATGGATTGTCTTTTATTCCGGCTCGATAGTCAATTTCAGCCAAAGTTATATTGAACATCTGTACAAAATTTATACAGCGTTTATTGCCTCAGGATTGCCTGTTATGCGGGGCATTCTCTGGTCACCGCAAGCTTTGCTTAAAATGTGCGGACGACCTGCCCTGGCACCCGCAGTCTTGTTGCCCGGTTTGCGCACTGCCTACTCTGGATGCCCAAGTATGCGGGCATTGTCTTCAACGGCCGCCGCAATTTGCCGGCACCTGCACCGCCTTTACTTATGCTTTTCCGCTGGATCGTCTGGTTCAGTCGCTCAAATACAGCCACAATTTCGCCATCGTCTCGGTGCTGGCAGACGCGCTGGCGGCGCGCGCTACCAGGCTGCCTTTGCCCGATGCGCTCATCCCCATGCCACTGCACCCCAACCGGCTCAGGCAGCGCGGTTTTAATCAGGCTAACGAAATTGCCCGGCATATTGGCGGCAACTTGCATCTGCCGGTATGGCCACACGCTGCTACACGCATCCTTGACACACCGCCGCAGGCCAGTCTGCCGCTCAAGGAACGGCGTAAAAACCTGCGCGGTGCCTTTGCCTGCGACAGCCGTATACGTGGTAAGCGCATCGCGATTGTGGATGACGTGATGACCAGCGGCAGCACCCTCGACGCACTGGCGGAAACATTACTCAAGGGTGGCGCAGCGGAAGTGCAATGCTGGGTTGTTGCGCGGGCATTGCAACACGGATTTTGACCGTGTTGCCTCCGGGCTGCGACCTGATTATTGATCCAGAAAAGGATAATCCGTGTAGCCGTGCTCATCCCCACCATACAGCGTGCCAGGGTCCAGTTCGTTCTGGGATGCGTTGCGACGCAGGCGCTCGACCAGATCGGGATTGGAAATGAACGGCCGGCCGAACGCGACGAGATCAACCGCATTGTCAGCTCGGGCCGCAAATGCCATTTCGCGCGTGTAACAATTATTGGCCATATAAGTGTTGTGGAAGCGCTTGCGCAAGGCATTGAAATCGAAATCGCGGCCGGTGTCGCGCGGGCCGCCGGTATTGCCCTCGATCATGTGCAGAAAACCCAGTTTTCGGGCTGCCAGCTGGTCGACGACATAGCCATACAGCGCTGCTGGATTGCTGTCTTCAATGTCATTAAACGTACTCAGGGGCGACAGGCGCACGCCGACCCGCTCGGCATCCCAAACCGTTAGCACGGCATCCGTTACTTCCAGCAACAGACGCGCGCGGTTTTCGATGCTGCCGCCGTAAATATCAGTGCGCTGGTTGGTCTTGTCGCGCATGAACTGGTCGAGCAGGTAACCATTGGCGCCATGTATCTCCACGCCGTCAAAACCGGCGTCGCGCGCATTCTGTGCGCCGTTACGGTAGTCCGCCACAATCCCGGCAATCTCGGCTGTTTCCAGGGCACGCGGCATGACCATATCTTCCTTGCCTTTGCTGGTATACACCGTGCCTTCGGGTTTGATCGCCGAAGGCGCAACTGGCAGCCCGCCGTCAGGCTGAAAATCGGGGTGCGAAATGCGCCCGACATGCCACAGCTGAAGGAATATTTTCCCGCCTGCACCATGCACAGCATCCGTCACCTTGCGCCATCCTGCGATCTGTTCCGGGCTATAGATGCCTGGCGTCTGGACATAACCTTTGCCCTGCTGCGAAATCTGGGTCGCTTCGCTGATAATCAATCCGGCGCTGGCACGCTGCGTGTAGTACGTCACTGCCAACGGGCCGGGCACATCACCGGCCAGCGCACGGCTGCGGGTCAGCGGGGCCATGACAATTCGGTTGGCCAGAGTCAATGAACCCAGCTGGTAGGGTTGAAACAGATCAGTCATTGTCGATACATCGGGATTACTCTGGTGCTGGGTAGTCATTGCTAGCTCCTGTAGTTATGGACTGAACAGTCCAAAATAATTAAAAAAAACGGATTACTTAATCCGAAGTTACAAACAAGCATTTCAATTGCACATCAATTATGGCCGCCAGTCTGTGCGGTTCCACACCCCCCTTGGCCAGCACCTGGATGCCGGCAACCAAATTGAGCAGCAGGTCGGCGCCATGCGTAGGGTCGAGTCCAACGGGTATCGAGCCCTCTGCGTTTCCGCGTTGAATGGTTTCGGCCAAAAATGCCGCGAGCATGTCGAGATGATGGCGCACCGCGTCTTCAATTTCGCGATCATGTGGTGCCAGTTCCACCGCAATATTCACGATCAGGCAACCGCAGCGCTGGCTGGGACGGCATGCCGCCGGATCGATACTGTGCCTGACCCACGCTGCAAGCAGCTCGGCAACCGGCACATCAGCACTGAAATGACGACGTGTTTCGGCCATCTCGCGTTCACTGTAGCGGCGCAATGCGGCCAGCAAGGCCTCGCGCTTGCTCCCGAAACATTCGTAAAAGCTGCTTTTGCTCAACCCCATTGCGGCCATCAGATCCATCATCGACGTGGCCTCATAGCCCTTGAGCCAGAACGCGTTAAGCGCCTGGTCCAGAGCATGATCGATATCAAATTCGCGACAGCGAGGCATAATTTGTTTGCGTTGAAAGTTATAGAACTATATCGGACCGAACAGTCCAGTACAAGCCTTATTACTCATTTTTTGTCTCAAAATGTTAGGAGCAACCCAACACCGGCAAGCCTACAAACTCACTTCCTCAATCGTAAACAGCCGCCGATACTCGCGCATGGCGTAGCGGTCAGTCATTCCAGCGATGTAGTCAGCGATGGCGCGTGGCGCGTCGGCGTGGGCTTTTTCCTGATGCTCATTGGGCAGCAGACCGGGGTCGGCCAGAAACACGCCAAACAGCTCCGTCACGATGCGGGTCGCCTTGCTGGTCATGCGCGCAACGCGAAAATGACGGTACAGGTACTTGCGTAAAAACTGTTTCAGCTCACGATTTTCAGCGGCAATGGCCGGGCTGAAGCCGACAAGCATAGGTGCAGCACGCACCTCACCCACACTTTTCACCCCGGCTGCCTGGATGGCGGCCTGACTATGTTCAACCAGGTCGAGCACCAGGGTGTTGATCATGCGCCGTACGGTTTCATTGATCATGCGCCGCCCATTGAGCTGCGGATATTTGGCTTTGGCCTGTTCAAGATGGCGTGCAAACAAGCTGATCTGCTCCAGTTGCTCCACCGTGATAAGTCCCGAACGCAGGCCATCATCGACATCATGATTATTGTAGGCGATTTCATCGGCAAGGTTGGCAACTTGCGCCTCGAGGCTGGGCTGCTGCTTCATGATGAAGCGCTCGCCCACGTCGCCCAGCATGCGTGCATGATGCAGCGAGCAATGCTTGAGGATGCCTTCGCGCGTCTCGAAACATAAATTGAGGCCGTCGAATTCGGCGTAGCGCTCTTCCAGCTTGTCCACCACGCGCAGGCTTTGCAGGTTGTGCTCAAAGCCGCCGTATTCCTTCATGCAGGCGTTGAGCGCATCCTGCCCGGCGTGGCCGAACGGCGTATGGCCCAAATCGTGCGCCAGCGATACCGCTTCCACCAGGTCTTCGTCCAGACCCATGATGCGGGCAATGGTACGGCCGATCTGCGCGACTTCCAGGCTGTGCGTCAAGCGCGTGCGGAACAGGTCGCCCTCGTGGTTCACGAACACCTGGGTCTTGTATTCCAGACGCCGGAAAGCGCTGGAATGGATGATGCGATCACGGTCGCGCTGGAATTCGCTGCGTGGCGCGGCAGAGGGTTCGGGATGACGCCGCCCGCGCGTATCGGCGCTGCGGGAAGCATACAGGGCGAGTTCAGGCCGGTTGGACATAGTGGGTAAGCGCCGCCTCCAGGTCAGCTTGCGACACCTCGGCGGTCACAAATGCCGCCCCGATGCCACGTAACAACACAAAGCGGATACGCCCGCCTTCGACTTTTTTATCCAGCCCCATGTGCTGCATGTAGGCTTCCACACTCAGATCGGGAGCGGTGTCAGGCAGCCCGGCACGACGGTACAGGCTGCGCACGCGCTCCACTTCCGCCTCGCTCATCAGCCCCATGCGGCGTGACACATCCGCCGCCAGCACGGTACCGGCAGCCACCCCTTCGCCATGCAGCCAGTTACCGTAGCCCATGCCGGATTCGATGGCGTGACCGAAGGTATGGCCGAGATTCAGCAACGCGCGCAGGCCGGATTCGCGTTCGTCCTTGGCGACCACTTCGGCTTTCACTTCACACGAGCGGCGCACTGCATAGGCAATGGCCCCCTCATCCAGCGCGCGCAGATTTTCAACATTGGCTTCAAGCCAGTCAAAAAATGCCGCGTCATAGATCAACCCGTATTTGATCACTTCCGCCAGCCCGGCCGACAGCTCACGCGGCGGCAGCGTCTTCAACGTATCGGTATCGGCCAGCACCAGCTGCGGCTGGTAGAACGCACCGACCATGTTCTTGCCCAGCGGGTGGTTGATGCCGGTCTTGCCGCCCACCGACGAATCCACCTGCGCCAGCAGCGTGGTGGGAATCTGGATAAACGGCACGCCACGTAAATAGCTCGCCGCTGCAAAGCCGGTCAGATCGCCGATCACGCCGCCGCCCAATGCAATCAGCGTCGTCTTGCGCTCGCAACGATGGGTCAGCAACGCATCGAAAATGGTGTTCAGCGTTTCCCAGGTTTTGTATTGCTCGCCATCCGGCAGCACAATGGGCACCACATCCACCTCATTCAGTACCAAACCATTGGTGAGTGTTTGCAGATACAACGGCGCCACCGTGGTATTGGTGACGATGGCCACGCGTTTTTGCGCCAGATGCGGCAGGATCAAAGCGGGCTGGTGCAGCAGCTTGGCGCCAATATGGATGGGATAGCTGCGCTCGCTTAAGTCCACAGTGAGTGTTTGCATTTAGGATCAGTTCTCAATCAAATTATATTCTTGTAACGAGATTATACCCATGCCACCGCACTGACCGCACATCACTGTCAAATTGCTGGTGTAGAATCACCCTGCATAACAAAGTTATATTAAAGATTCGGAGACATCATGGATGTGATCAAACCGTATTATCAGCAGCAACGCGATGAAATGTTTACGTACATCCCAACTAGCGTAGCGCGCACGCTGGAAATCGGCTGTGGCGCTGGTAGTTTCAGTGCTCAAATCAAACATGACATTGGCGCTGAAACTTGGGGTGTTGAATTTCAGCCGGAAGCTGCTGGTCTGGCAGCGCAAAAACTTGATCACGTACTAACTGGCCCCGTCGAAGAAATTCTGCCGACCCTACCACCCAGCTTTTTTGACTGCATTATTTTCAACGACGTGCTTGAACACTTGGTGGATCCCTACACCACGCTAGTCGAAGTACAATCATTACTTACCCAAGACGGTGTCATTGTTGCTTCCATTCCCAACATCCGCCACTGGCCAGAATTTGTAGATTACACTTGGCGAGGCAACTGGAACTACCGTGATGATGGAGTACTTGATCGTACTCATCTGCGTTTTTTTACTCGACGTAGCATCGGTAACACTTTGAATAAATGCGGCTATCAGGCCATCACGATCGAAGGCATTAATCCATATCACTCCCACGGGCAAAAGCTTGCCACGTTGTTGTCATTTGGTAGGCTTGCCGATACACGATTCAAACAATATGCAGTTGTTGCACGCCCAGCGCAATGAGCCGTCAGCTAATGGATAGCACAACCGCCATGCGCACCATCAGGATCATCACTTCGTGAGCCGGGCGCAATCTATTCGAAGCGGTACCAAATGGGTATTCGCTGGCGGCATCGGCCTACAGGCACTGAGCTTTGTTTTTGGCGTCATCCTGGCTCGGCTTTTGGTGCCCGCTGATTTTGGCGCACTGGTTACGATACAGGTTTTTACCGGTCTGGTGGGCTACATCGCAGGCGGTGGTATGGGACAGGCACTGGTGCAATCACGCCAGGCCAGCAATGAAGATTACCAAATGGTATTCACCCTGCAATTGATCATCGGCATCGTCATATACGCAGGGTTTTTTCTGCTTTCACCATTTATCGCCGTCTGGTTTGGCAATCCCTTATATAGTAGCTTGCTGAAGCTTTCTGCATTGTCATTCATCTTGCGACCGTTTGTGAATGTACCCAGCTCGAAAATGTTCCGTGAAATGCGCTTCAAGGAAAACACCTTTATCCAGATATTCTCTTTGTTAGTGTCTTCATCTACCAGCATTACCATGGCTTATCATGGTTACGGCGTATGGAGCCTGGTATGGGGAGGCCTGGTTAGCGCATTTCTGGGAATTTTCGTCGTTACACCAGTCTCTGGCTGGAAACCAGGGCTGCGCCTGGATTTTATTCGTGCCCGTGAATTAGCCACTTATGGTTTCAAGGTTTCTGCCAACGATCTGGTGGTTTACTTGCGTGGCCAGACCAGCAATTTCATTCTTAGCCACCAGGCGGGCCCCGCCGTAGTTGGTATTTTCAATAAGGCCGACAGTTTGAGCCAAATGCCAAACGGCATGGTCAGCGGCGCTGTTTATCATCCGATATTTCGCGCCCTATCGCAGGAGCAAGATAATCTCGACAAGTCACGTTATTTGTATTTTCGTGCGCTTATGCTGGTCAGTGTTTACGCGCTACCATTTTACGTGGGCTTATGGTGGCTGGCGCATCCTTTCATACTCGTTGTATATGGAGCCAAGTGGCAAGCCTCTGCCCAGCCTCTGTCGATATTGGCATTGGGTGGATTATTTTTCGCCATTGAAAATCAGTCTGGTGCCGTGGCGGCAGCGCAAAACAAATTAGGTATCGAGCTGCGCATTCAACTTGTCAGCTGGGCATTAATGGCTCTTGCGATATATATAGGCCTACGCTTTGGCTTGAGTGGTGTAGCCTGGGGTATATTAATGGTATCTGCCTACAATGCCGCCGCCATGAGCTGGTTGGCACAGCGTAGCTTGGACGCACACTTTTCCATGCTGGTTGCAGCGTTGCAACCGGCCCTTGTGCTCAACACTATGCTATTTGCGGCTTTGGCTACGCTGAATTATTTCATCTATTCACTGGAACAAAGCCGCCCTATTGTTTACTTGCTTGGCATGATTGGATTTGGCGCCATTTTCTATCTGGTGTTATTTTTGTTCATGCCGCTGCAGGGCCTTCTTTCAGAACAGGCTGCCTGGAAACGCAAAATCGGGCTAATGCCCCAACTTCAACCATAATAAGCGACCAAGCCGCAGGATAATAATTATGAGCACCGATCTTCGTGCCATCGCATTTTATTTACCACAGTTTCACCCAGTTCGTGAAAACGATGAATGGTGGGGAACCGGGTTTACTGAATGGCGCAATGTCGCAAGGGCACGTCCTCTATTTGCTGGGCACTATCAACCGCATTTACCTGCAGATTTGGGATTTTATGACTTGCGCCTGCCTGAAATACGCGAAGCCCAAGCGACCTTAGCTCGCGACCATGGCCTTCATGGCTTCTGCTACTACCACTACTGGTTCAACGGGCGACGGATTCTGGAGCGCCCATTTAATGAAGTATTGGCATCGGGAAAACCGAATTTTCCTTTCTGTCTTTGTTGGGCAAACGAAAACTGGACACGCGCCTGGAATGGAGGGGAAAAAGACATTCTTTTGGGGCAACAATATAATCACGCGGACGACCTAACTCACATCAACAGCCTGTTCCCAGCTTTTGAAGACGCGCGCTATATCCGGATTAACGGTAAACCGCTGTTTATCGTTTATCGTACCCAGCTCATGCCCAATCCGGCCCGCACCGCAGAAATCTGGCGTGAAGCCGCATTGAAAGCTGGTATCGGAGAGTTATATCTGGCACGCGTCGAGAGCTTCGGTGAAGATCTCAATCCGGAGACTATCGGGTTTGATGCCGACATCGAATTCGCTCCCAATTGGCGGCGACTTGGCAGCCCGCTACACCGGGACAGATTTTCACGCTGGCTGATCAAATTGGGCGTACTGCCGGATGTATATCTGAAACAAACGGTCGCCACATATGAAGGAATGATTCAAGGAATGCTTTCAAAACCGGTGCCGAATCACGTGCGCTTCAGGGGAGTCACGCCTGGATTCGATAACAGCGCGCGCCGTGCAGAAGGCGCGGCCATTCTGGTGGAATCCAAACCGGAAAAATATGCGGGCTGGTTACGCGAAATCGCTCGCCAAACGTTACAGAAACAACAGGGGGATGAACGCCTTATCTTCATTAATGCATGGAACGAATGGGCAGAGGGCAATCATCTGGAACCTGATTTGCAAAATGGCCATGCTTATTTGCAAGCGACAGCGGATGTATTGCGCCCCTTGAATGTATAGCAACGATATTCGTCATGCTTGATCCCATTACTGCTCGCCTGTTGCGCAACAGCGGTCATCAAGGAAGTATCGTTTTGATGTATCACTCCATGACGCCAGGAACTGCCACGCCGAGTTGGCGTTATGCCGTTTCCAGAAAAAATTTCTGCGCGCAACTCGATTTGCTGAAAAGCGAAGGCTGGCAAACCTATCGACTTGACCAACTGATACAGCAACCACTTCCTCCTCGCAGTGTAGTAATCACCTTCGACGATGGTTATCAGGATAATTTCGTTGCTTTTGAAGAATTAATACGGCGCAATATGACTGCAAGCTGGTTTATCGTGAGTCGCGACATCGGAGAACAAACCCGGTGGAGGGATCCGGGCACAACACAAGCTCGCTTATTGAATGCCTCGCAATTACGGGATATGCATGCTGCGGGCATAGAAATTGGAGCACACAGCCATCGCCATTTGCGTTTACCGGAATGCGATGATGAAACGTTAGCAACTGAGCTATCCGTGTCCAAATCCACCCTTGAGGAGCTCTTGGCTACACCCATCAATAGCATGGCTTATCCTTATGGGGCATATGATGAACGCGTGATAACCGCAACCCGGGCGGCAGGATATCTGGCTGCCTGTACAACGCGTACAGGATGGGCGCTGGCCGGACAGGATGCGTTGCAAATTCGACGATTGAGTATATACGCGCAAGATAAGCTGGGTGACTTTGCACGGAAACTGACCTTTGCAGATAACGAGGGCACGTGGCGCAATTTATTGCGATACGCTCGCCACCGCGTTATCGAGCGTATCAGTAAAGTAATCGGACCCACATGATGAAGGATGCCCGCATCTCGATTATCATGCCCTGTTATAACTGCGCAAAGCATGTCGAAAGCAGCATCGCAAGCGTATTGGCGCAGGATTTCAAAAGCTGGAAACTGATCATCGTTGATGATGGTTCCACCGATGAAAGCGCTGAGATTATTTCCGCCATAAACGATTCGCGCATTCAACTGTTGCGTCAAGCCAACGCTGGTGTCTCTGCAGCCCGCAATCGTGCACTCACGGTAGCCGAAGGTGAATTGATCGCCTTTCTTGATGCCGATGACACCTGGAAGCCCCATTTTTTGACGCGCATGGTAGCAGCACTGGATGCCCGACCTGATGCCATCCTTGCCTATTGTGGCTGGCAAAATGTTGGTTTACCCGGAGGGCGGGGCGAGCCATTTATTCCTCCCGACTATGAAATACCCTCCAAACTGGAAATGCTGCTTATTAACTGTCGCTGGCCAATACATGCCGCTTTGACCCGACGCACAGCGGTTATCGATGCTGGCGGATTTGATCATCGCTATGTCAATGCCGAAGACTTTGCATTGTGGGTGAAAATCGCCACACTTTCACCAATAGTTCGCGTACCCGAAGTAATGGCGTACTATCATTTTCACGGGACGATGCAGGCTTCAGCCAACCATACCCAGGCTGCCTTGCAATTATGGCAGGCGCAGAGGGAGTATCTAGCCACTCACCCTGTTCACACCAGTCAACTTGGGCGGGATAAAATCAAACGCATCACTCATGGTGAATTATTACAGCGTGGCTATGTGCGATATTGGGCACGTGACTTGTCAACGGCGCGCGATATTTTCAAAATCGTCATGCGGCATGGCTACGGTACATTACACGACTGGAAGTATATGCTGCCTGCTCTGCTACCGTATTCTTGGCATCTGGCCTTGATCAGGCTGTTGGATCGCAAGCAGAAAGAAAAAACTCTATCAACCAAAGATCAATGATGCTGACTTTTGCTTTCTGTACTTACAATCGTGCGGACCGTCTTGAAAACTTGGTCGCTGCCATGCGCGCGCAGACCTGCTCCATCCCCTATGAAATCCTGGCAGTTAACAATAATAGCAATGACAACACCATCACCGTTCTGGAAAGGCTGGCGCAACACCCTGGAGCAAGACTGCGTTTTGTCACTGAAACTATGCAAGGTATCGTACCAGCGCGCAATCGTGCATTAATGGAAAGCATCGACAGCGACATTCTTGTATTCATCGATGATGATGAATTGCCCTGCCCCGGGCTGCTGCAAGCCGCCTGCAATGCGTTACTCAATGAAGGTGCGGCTTGCGCCGGTGGGCGCGTAACCGTGAATTTCTCACCGCATATCCGCCCGCGCTGGCTTGGTGATGAGTTACTCGGCTTCCTGGCTGCTGTGGACTATGGTGAGCGAGCATTCTGGATAACGGATAGCGACACACCCGTATGGACCGCCAATGTAGCTTACAATATGCGCCTGTTCCGCGACGACCCGAGTTTGCGGTTCGACCCACGATACAATCGGGCCGGCACCGCAATCGGGGGAGGCGAAGATATTGCCATGTTTAATCAACTCTTATCGCGCGGCATTCAGATACGTTATCGCCCTGACATGCAAGTAAAACATTTTGTTGAGTCCTGGCGTTTGCAACGCCGTTACTTTCTCAAATTGCACTATCAAGCAGGGTTGAGAAAAGGCGAGCACGATCTCCCTAAATTCGAGAACACCGTATTCGGCGTGCCACCTTTTCTGATTGTGCAATTTTTTAATCATTGCCTGCGGACCCTTTGGCTTGTCATCGCGCGACGAAACGGAATTTTACGCCAAGCCATGAACGCCACCCACGCATGGGGCATGATCGCAGGGTATGCAAGGCGCCAGGAAGGCTGAGATCAACACCATGGCACAACCTATCGTTAGCATCATCATGCCGGTTTATAACGGAGCCAGATATCTCGCTACTGCAATTGAAAGCGCACTCGCACAAACTTGGCCAGCGATTCAATTGATATTGGTAAATGATTGCGCCACGGACAATTCAGCAGAAATCATCCAGCGCTACCTCTCCGATCCACGTATCACTTACCTGGTTAACGCCACCAATTCCGGCGTAGCTGCCAGTCGCAATATCGCACTGCAACATGCTACCGGCGCGTACATCACCTTTCATGACCAGGACGATCTCTGGCTACCCAACAAACTTGAATTGCAGATGGGTGCATTGCAACAGCATCCTGATGTTGGACTGTTACATACTCGCTATGCCCGCATCGACACCGACGGCACGCTGCTGCCGGAATATCGCTCACTGGATCAGAAGGCATTCGGCAATAGCGCTTCTGAAACGGTGGTCGGTAATGTGTTTGAAGAAATTTTTATAAGCAATGACATACAACCATTAACCTCGATTATCCCGAAACGGGTACTAGACGACGTCGGGTGGTTCAACCCGGATCTGCCAGGGGTAGATGATTACGAACTTTGGCTACGCATTGCCCGCCGCTATCCCGTGGCTCATTTGCAAACCATTACCGGCTTCTGGCGCCAGCATGCAGCACAGCAATCAAAACAGGGGTATACCATGCTGCTGATACGCCTCAAGGCTATGGATACATTTCTCGCAGCCGATCCGGACGCTGTCAAGCACATCAATCATGCTGCTTATGTACAGCGTATGCACGGCATGAATCGCGGGGCGGCAAATCATTTTTTTTACAATATCCAAGATTACAAAACTGCGCGACACTACTTTAAGAAGGCGCTCAAACTCAAGCCAGACGATGTGGATTCATTTGTCAAACTGGCTTACTGTTCACTGCCCAATCCAGCAAGAAATCTGCTGCACAGCCTCAAAAACACGCTGAAACGCCCAAATGGATAAGTCATGACTGTCACAAGAACATCAGGAAAACTTTAACAATGGCCCAGACTCCGCCCACGGTGAGTTTCACCGTCAATGCCTGCAATTCAGATGCGCCATATCTGGAACAGACCCTGCGCCACATGTTTCGTGCCCTGAATTTCACGTTTTGCGAGAAACGCGTTGCGTACGACCCAGGCCGACAGGAGGGCAAATATGCCGAGCGCATCCAGGGCAGCCAGAATGCCGTCGAAGCCATCCTGAAACGTCTGCTAAATGAAAAAATCATCGACCACGTGGATGTGATTCCGTGGAATGAGGCTGAACAAACCCGCATCATTAAGCATTATTTTGGCCGCGCAGACATTGATCTGAAAGACTTTTCCGGCGCACCAATTTACCAATATCTGTATGCGCTGGACCTGTGCAGCGGCGACTACATTTTTCATGTCGATTCGGACATGCTGTTTTATCGATCGGTTACGCAGTCCTGGATTGATGATGGCTTGGCCTTGCTTCAACGCGAGCCACTGGTGATCGTGGCAACGCCGCAAGGCGGGCCGCCACAAGCCAAAAACTGGTTTGAGCGTTTGACAGGGCGTTCATTTGAAGGCAAACCCAAAGCCGACTGGCACCATGCCAGCTTTACTTCGACACGCTATTTCCTGATGGATAAAGCCAAATTCCATGCCTGCCTCCCATTGCAGCAAGCCAAGCCGGGCGAGCCTCTGGAAAATAGCCTGAGCCACACTTTCACAGCAAAAGGTTACCAACGCTGGTCGATGAATGGCTACAAACATTGGGCAATCCATCCGTGGAAACATGATGAAAATTACATTCGCTATCTGGACGACCTGATCTGGGCGGTAGAAAACGGTGTATATCCATTCAAACGTGCGGGTTTCCAGTGGGATATGCGTACCGAGGGTGAACACATCAATGAATGGCTGACGGTACTGCGCGCGCATGGTCGTGCAAAGTGAGTATTCAATGACATCCGCGGTCCGCCTAGCAGTCGTAATCTGTACTCATAACCGCGCCCAATCACTCATTGCAACCCTAAACTCGCTCTACACATGCGGCTACACCGGAGCCGAAACAATCGATATATTAGTCGTCGCCAATCACTGCAGCGACAGTACACTGACGGCCTTGGCTGCGTTTCGTACCCACCACGATCAGACATTATTACGCCTGCGCTGGATAGAAGAGCCAATTGCAGGTAAATCACATGCCCTCAATGCGGCTATTGCCGACACAGCCAACGATTATCTATGCTTTATTGATGATGATCAGGTGGTTGAAACCGGTTTCTTACAGCACCTCCTGATTGGTCTCGATACGTATCCAGACCAGGCCATATTTTGCGGACGCATATGGCCAGCCTGGGACGGCAGCGAACCGTCATGGGTACATGCACGCGAACCCTATGCCATTCCTATTCGTCCCTTTCCGGAGTATGACCTCGGAACGGACAGTCTCATCATCGCACCGGATATGCGTTTTCCGAGCGGGGGCAACATCACAATACATCGACGCGTATTTGTGCAAGTCGGTGGCTTTTCTGTGGAACTCGGGCCAACCGGGCATAATCTGGCCGGCGGTGAGGATCACGATTTTATTGGCCGGGCGATTGCGCAGGATCATTCCATACGCTATTTGCCAAATGTGCGCCAGTTGCATGCCATTGATTCCCAACGGACAGGCACACTCTATACACTGCGCAAAAGTTTTTATCGCTCCCGCTCGCATTTTTTGATTCACGTCAAAGACAGCCGCCCCAAGCCTTACATGGCAAGAAAAATTCTTGGCCACTTTAGCAAAGCTGTATTTACCCTGAATCCGGATCGGCGTTTTTTTTATCTCACGCGTTGCGCAGCCAGTTCTGGAGAATTAGCCGGGGCATTGGAACTACACAATCCAGCCACATTTGCCCGATCAATCAATCCCTTCGCCTGGCTTGTACTTGGCGGATTCGGACTGTTGGCGACATTTCTTTCGATAATCAACTTGCCCCTCTCGCAACAGCTGCCGGTCGTCCAGGGTATGACAGCATCAGTCGTTGTGGCGATAATTACTGCGCTACTGATTGGTGCGAAATCGTTACGCGATTTTTCTCAGACAGGGCCCCAAATCCAGGCGGAAATTCGCCGCTACTATCGCTGGTATAGCCTGGCAGCTTTTATCCGTTTGTTAGCATGGACTGCCGCGATAATGATTCTGATGGGCGCATTCGGGGCATTGATTTACGTCGCGCTCGTTCACGCTACCCCATTGAGTTACTCCGTCAGCGGAACCGCCATTGCCTCCTTGTCGGGCATACTATTCATTTCCAGCTGGCAATTTTGTCGCCATCTGCTATTTCTGCCGGCCAGCTTAGTCGCCTCCATGCACTATCGCATGAGCCGGCTTTATCCGCTCTGGAAGCAACTCAATCCCACGCGTTTACGTTATTTCAGCTGGCTAGTTGTTATCCTGATTGTGGGGGTTTTCTCTTTATCCAGTATGCGCATGGTGGCCCAGCATGCTCTGATGGCATTAACTGCGCTATGGGGTGGGCTGCTTACACTCGTCAGTATCGCGGGCTGGGCAAATGCCGCAAACGAGTCGGCATCCATTCAAATCAAATCGAGCACCAAGGATACGCGCCCGAATATCCTCATGCTCGGCTCAGACACGTTGCGCGCGGACCGTCTGGGTATAGCAGGGTATCGTCGCCGACTTACTCCCAACCTGGATAACCTGGGTAGAAACGGATGCCAGTTTACTCAATGCTATGTTCCTTGCGCGCGCACTGCACCCAGTCTGATTTCGTTATTTTCCGGCACATGGCCACACCGTCACGGTATCCGGGATAATTTCGTTGCCGATGGTGATGCGAATCTACCTGTTCCTTGCCTACCAGGCATACTGGCTGATGCTGGTTATTCAACGGTTGCCGTGAGCGACTGGTGTGGCGCAGATCTGGGAAAGTTTTCATTGGGTTTTCAGCAGGTGGAAGCACCTCATGACCAATGGAATATTAAATATTTGATACGCCAAGGCCCCAAGGATTTGCGACTACTGCTATCTTTATTTACCCACAATCGCTTTGGAAAACGTTTTTTACCGGAATTGTATTACTTGGCGGGCATACCCCTTACCAAGCAAGTAGGACGTGATGCGCGCAACCAGCTATCGCGTCTGACAAATACCGATCAGCCCTTCCTGCTTAATGTGTTTTTTTCGGCAACCCATCCGCCATTTGGTTCTGAGTATCCTTATTATTCGAGATTCTCAGACCCTGATTACGCGGGTGAATCAAAATTTGTCATGGCACGACTTACTGATCCGCAGGAAATCATTCGCCGCCAAGGCGACGGGCGTAAAGAATTCGATCTTGATCAAATACTCGATCTCTACGACGGTTGCGTGAAAAGTTTTGACGATGAAGTTGGGCTTATGCTTGATCATCTTGCTGCATGTGGGCTAAACGACAATACGATTGTTGTGGTGTATAGCGACCATGGCATGGAATTTTTTGAACATGAAACCTGGGGACAGGGAAACAGCGCCGTGGGAGACTTTTCAGCGCGTATTCCGCTTATCATCCGCGACCCTCGCGCAATGTCACGAGCGGCTGACAAGCAGATTGTGCGTAGCGTTGACATCGCACCCACCTTGCTGGAATTAGTTGACTTGCCGGTGCCTGCCAGTATGGAAGGAGTCTCGCTGGCCAATGCAATTCGCGGCGACACGATGGACTTGGGACTCGCTGCATTCAACGAAACTGGTATCTGGATAACCGATCTTCCCGGGATGCCGGATACCCATCTACGCTATCCAAATCTACTCGAATTACTGGAGGTGCCCGACAAGACCACAGGTACTCTGGCTATAAAGCCAAAATATCATGACATTGTGTTCGAAGCCAAGGACAGAATGGTACGCGTCGGACGTTGGAAACTGGTATATCAACCGGTAGAGGGCGGAGGCGCTTTATATAAGTTGTTCGACCTTGAACAAGACCCCGCATGCCAGATCAATCGTGCCGCAGACGAACCAGAACAAATCACGAGACTCAAACAACTATTGCTCGCCTGGATTCAGGAAGACAAAAGCAGCAATCCTGCAGCAGAGCACTGAATATAATCCACGTGCTTGAGTGCCTTCATGGGCAAAAGCGACAGTATGGATTGCCCGGCACACCGATTTTAGCTGGCACAGGTTCGGAAACAGATTCTCCGGTGGATTCCACCGGAGCTGAAGTCACCGCAGTATCTGACGGCGTAGCATCTGAAGATTTTTTGGATGCCACTGACTCGGCATTTACAGGGGGCACGAATGCCTTACCCGCCAACTGTCTGTAGCGACGCTGCAAAGACTTATCCAAAGGTGAGCGCTGCAAACCTTGTTCCACACTATTGAGTGCTTTGGATTTCTGTCCCATATCACGGTAGATATCGCTCTGTAGAGCGTATGCCGGAGCATAATCCGGGTTAGCTTTGAGTGCCACATCCAACGCGCTAATGGCACCCGCATTATTCTTTACAGCGGCCAGCAAACGTGCTTTTTGCGTACCGATCTCGGCGCGCATCCAGAAGTCAGGCGTAGCATGATCAAGCACATAATCGTAATTGTTTATCGCCTCTTTAAAATCATCGGCCTGTGCTATCCGGTTACCATAATCCCGGTAGAAACGATTGGCAAAATTCAGTCCGAAACAATAGTGATGAATGTGTAACCAATCAGGACCAATCCTATCGGAATATAATTTGTCGTCTGTAGGGTCGGGACTCAGTTTCGCTTTGCAATACGGAGGTAACGCAGCGATTTCACTAGCCGACGGCGCGAATGGAGCAGCGTTTGCTATCTGTAGTCCAAACATGACAAAGGCCATGAGTGTCGACAACCAAAACGCCTTTCTTAATATTTCCGATTTCATTACCTATCCTCTATTCAAATGGCATAATTTTTGCCGTTTTTCTGGCAACAACTTCCCAAGAAAAATCATTCAGCGCTCGTGTCAAACCCGCTTGTCCCATTACCGCTGGCGTATTGCCTGGCTGCAACATTTGTTGCAATGCCTTTTCTACCATCGCAAGCTGGGTGCCATCTACCCGCAAACCAGTCGCACCATCCACTACGGCAGCGCCTGTACCCCCTGCCCGACCGGCAATCGCTGGCTTGCCACATGCCGCAGCTTCGATAAATACCATACCAAAGCCTTCTGTATCACCGTTGATTTCGCGGTTGGGCATGGCGAACACGTCACAGGCATTGTACCAACGCGGCAAGTCATCGGCACTCACGTGGCCCAGCAAGTGTACGCGTTCTGCGACGTCGTGTTCGCGTGCAAGATCGAGCAAGTAATCCTGATCCTCGCCGATGCCTATCAAGGCGTACTGCACTTCGAGACCTGCCTGGACCAGCGCCGGCAGCGATTTGATCACCTGATCAAAGCCCTTGCGCCGTGACAAGCGACCCACCGACAGGATCAACTTGCCCATCGCACCGACCCCTACTGACTGACGTAAGTCGTCGCATGCCAGTCCAGGGCGGAAACGCACCACATCGACGCCAGGGTAAATCAGTGTAATGCGTTCCGGTGTGACATCCATTTTGAGCAACTCATCGCGGGTGAATTCGCTGTTGGCAATCACATAATCAGCATGGCGCAAAGCAAAACGCATGGCTTTGTATTTGCCGCCGTTCCCCCAGGTGGTGAGTTCTTCCCCATGAGCATAGATCACAACCGGGTGGAATGTGAGTCGCGCCACCAGCCATGCTGTCAATCCCTCCGGCAAGGCGCGTCCGGCGTGGATCGCGTCGAATCGATGGGTGATCGCCAGCCACAACGATTTGGCGAACAAATTGACATACATGCCCAGCGATTCCGGCCGGAGCCAGGGCACCCTGCGCATATTGATGCGATGTACGGTGTTGGGATGGCAGGCATCCACCTCGATGGCTCCGGGCACATCGGCAGTCACGATATGGGTTTCCTTGCCCGACAGGCGCCGGTATACCTCGGCAAACCACACGGCTGTACCACCCTTGGTAGGCAGGAATAATTCGGTCAGTACCAGGTAACGCGGCATGCTTAACCTTTAAAAATGGATAACAGATTACGCACGCTGGTGAAGCTTGGTGCTTCCAGCAATGATGGCAAGACGGCACGCACTGCAGCTGAGCGGTTGCCCGTTTTACTCAGCGCATAACCCAAATTAAGCCGCGCCTGACGCAAACGAGTGGCGTAGCCACGACGTACGGTGGGCGGCAGATCAGCCGTGTGTTTGCCTAGCGCGATCAGGGTGCGTACGTTCTCGAATTGCGCACGTACCGGATCGGCACGCGTTGCGCTGGCATGATGAATTAGATACACCGCCATCGGCTCGCAGATCACTCCGAGCCGGCGGCTGCGCGCGACCAGACGGGTGAGCAGGTGTACGTCCTCACACACCTTGAAGCCCAGCGGATAGCCGCCCAATTCCAGAAACGTGGCGCGGGGCAGGCTCAGCGTGTGGGTATCACCGAAATGGTCGGCCACGAAGGCTTCGAACTCCGCACCTTCCATCACGACTTCACGCTTGCCTGCAGCCTTGTCCAGCATCGCCCGGCCAGACGCTTTTCCCTGCATCGAACGACTCAGCAATTTGCTGGCGGCATCACGATACTCGTAATCACCGGTGAAAAAATCCAGTTTTGGGTCGCGCGCAATCCACTCGGCGTGCCATTTCAAGCGGTCCGGGTAATACCAGTCGTCGGCATCCAGAAACGCCAACCAGTCACCAGTCGCCATTTTTACACCATGGTTACGCGCGGCAGACACACCGGCATTTTCCTGACGCAGATAACGGATTTTTCCGTTGTAGTCTGCCAGCACTGCGGCGATGGTATCCGTCGACCCATCATCCACCACGATAATTTCATGCGCCGGCCAGGTTTGCGCCAGTACCGAATCCAGTGCACGGGCCAGCGTCGCGGCGGCATTGTAAGCAGGAATAATGACTGAAAATTTCGGGGTGCTCATGATGCCCATTTTCCCAGCAGCCACAACGGCAACACCATTCCAGTAAGCCAAGTCAATTTGGTAAAACGCGGAAGTGTGTGAATACGCGCCAGCCAAGCCCGCAGACGCGGACGCAGGCTGGTTTCGATCAGTTTGGTATCCTTGCTTGCCATAGCCTCTGCGATTTCCTGCGTGGACAGGAAACGCAGCGCGGGATAAGCAATGCTTGCCTCCTTCAGCAGACGATCAAGTTCACGCAAAGCCGCGTCGGCAGGTTCACCGATAAAATTGAAGCGATGGGTTTCCAGTAGCGTTGGGCGAGCGCATGCGGTTTGCCGGGCCAGTGCTGCCAGACCTTGTTCCGCGCGATGACCGAGCGCGGGTTCAAAATATTGGTCGCGCACCACATAGAGCACATTACCCTGGCCCCGCTCCCCATTTAGTATGCAACGCCCATCGCCCGCCGGGCGGCCTTCTTCATTGCGATATTCATGGCGCGTGCCGGGCGTGACGATGCAATGCACGCCGTGCGCCGACCATGCGCGCTCGACTGCGTCGTTCCACACAAAAGTCGTCGGTACAGCGACCCGCGCGGTAATTCCGAAAATACGCTGGAATGCGGCGGTTTCAGCGGCCACTGCCGCGTTGACTTCGGGAATGGAGAGCGGCAACGAGGGCAGCACTTCTGCGGCTGTCCAGCGGCTTTGTAGCGGCGACGGTAAATCTTCGGTGCGCGGCAGGGAATTACTCGCCAGCCATAAGGCCACACGCGGGTCGATTTTGCCTGCCGCGATCACGGCTGCCGGCCAATAATGTTCCATGCCGTGCAGTTGCACAACGAACACACCAGAGGCGATACCCGCTTGCAGCGCGGTCAACACCGGCGCCAGGCGCGCATTGTCCAACGCCACACTCACATACTCATGTCCAGCGGTAGCGCGTATCGCCTCGGTATCGGCAATGGCGAGTATGATGCCGAGGGTCATCATCGGGTGCCGTCCGCTGTGATCATGGTGGCAGGCGAGTAGCGCACTCAGCGCATCCAGTGCGGCCGCTTGAGACAGTTCACCGGCACCCCAGTCATCACTCTCGATCACCAGAACCGGGCAGCGCCATACCGGCTCATGCCACAGCGCAATCAGCCGCCGTGCGTATAACGCCAGCAGCAGCGCCCAGGCCAGCGGCACCAGCCAAAGCAGTGCCAGCGTGTTCAGGGCGTGTACCCCATCGCTCGCGCCACTGTGGCCACTTTCGGCAGCACGCGCTCGATTCGTTCACGGTTGCGCCCGTCCTTCCATTTATCCAGGCGGATTTCGGAAAAGGCGTTGTAGGGGGTATCCAGTACATTTTCGCAATGCTTGTGCATGGCGGCATCAAATGGCAGCCCGGCCTCATCAAACAAACGCCTGAAACCGCCTACCGGATCACGGACCAGGTCTTCGTACAGCACTTCGCTCCACTGCTCCGTTGGAATGGCGATTTTTGCGTCGAGAATCGCCTGGTTGATGGCATTGTACTGAAATGCGCACACCTCTTCGACCGACGCATTGATATAATCGCGCCAGCCTTCGGCGAGGAAAAAACACCATTGCGTATAGCGCCCGTTTTCCACCGCCACTTTTTCCGTAAGTTGTTGCGACCAGGTGGCAAATTCTTCTGGCTTGCCCCATCCTTCAATCAGCGAATTTAGGTTGTCGCCCGGGCTGCGCTTGATGAACACGAAGTGAGCATCGGGGAATAGCGCATGCAGATAAGGTACGCATAGGCCATTCTGGTTGTTCTTGTCGACAAAACGGGGCTGGCCGGTCCAGCTATAAAAATAACGCGATACGTAGTCACGATCGGCATCACTGGCATCAGTTGCATCCAGTCCATGGGTATCCCAGTGCTTGTTCGAGAGTGGATGCATATCCACCCAGAAATCATGCGTTTCGCGATTAAGCGAACCCAGCGCTTTCGACTCCGAAAATGTCTTGTACACCAAGGTCGTGCCGGCACGGCTGCAGCCCACGATAATAACCGGCCGTTGCGCTGGCTTGCGCGCCACCTTCCACCAACCGGCACGCATTGCACGCAAACTGCGGTTGCCATGGTATTTCAGGGTTTTCTCAACCTTTAGCCAGAATTCACTCAAAATCTTCTCTCATTATTAAAAGCCAAGCGGGATTGGGTTACCATCCCATCACTAAAAAACGTTGCGGGGGAGACACTATGGCCGGGATCTGCGGCTGGCTGGATAACAAACTGGATCGCGTGCGCGGACAAAGCGTGCTCGAAACAATGTGCGCTGCACTCGGCAAGCCCGCCGATCGGCAGGAAAGCACATTGCTTGATGGCGCAGCACTGGCCGTGAGTTCGCCTTTTGGCGACATCAGCCTGTTTGAAGCTGACGGGGTGATCGCCGTCCTGCGCGGCCGCATTCATAGCGACGTGGCCGCCATTGCCGGTGCCATCACACGTCATAACCCGGCGGCAGGTGTGCTGACTGCCTGGCGTCAGGCGGGCCGCGAAGGACTGGCGCAGATCCATGGCAGTTTTGCGCTGGCGATTTGCGAACCGGCCAGCAACACGTTGCTGCTGGCGGTGGATCGGGCCGGCGCACAAGCCTTGTGTTATGCCTCGACTGGCAATGGCGTGGCTTTTGCCTCGCGTGCCGACGCGCTCACAGCTCACCCGGAAGTAAACGGCGCGCTGGATCAACAAGCTATTTTTGATTTTCTGTATTTCCATCTTGTCCCTGCCCCCACTTCAATTTTTCGGGGGGTAAAAAAACTGCTCCCCGCCCAGTTTGTGGAGTGGCGCAATGGCCAGCTCAATACCGGATTTTACTGGCACCTGCATTATGACGACCATAACCCCGCATCACAGGACGAGTTGGCTGCACGTTTTCGTCCCATCCTGCGCGACTCGGTAGCACGCGCTGCGCAGGGTGAACGGCTCGGTGCTTTTCTGTCCGGCGGATTGGATAGCAGCACAGTTACCGGCACGCTCTCCCAACTCAGTAACACACCCATCAACACCTATTCCATCGGTTTCGAGGCAGATGGCTTCGACGAAATGGAATATGCGCGACTGGCCGCCAGAACCTTTGCTGCCAACGCACACGAGTATTACCTCAAGCCCGCCGATATCGTCACCGCCATACCCATTATCAGCGCGGCTTACGACGAGCCGTTCGCCAACGAGTCCGCCGTACCCACTTATTTCTGCGCCAAGCTGGCACATGATGACGGCATCCGCATCATGCTGGGCGGTGACGGTGGCGACGAAATTTTCGGCGGCAACGCGCGCTACGCCAAGCAAAAAATCTTCGAAGCCTATGGCCTGATTCCGCCCTGGCTGCGCTCCGGTGTCATCGAGCCGCTGGCACATCTGCCCGGTCTCGCTACACTTGCGCCAGGACGTAAACTGCAAAGCTATCTTCACCAGGCCAAAGTACCGCTGCCTGATCGCATGGAATCGTATAATTTCCTGCACCGCACGCCGCTTGCCGACATCTTCAACGCCGATTTTCTCGCCCAGATCCGATCCGAGCAACCCGGCGAATTATTGCGTGAAGTCTACCAGCGTAGCGACTCGCAACATTTCATCAATCGCATGATGCATCTGGACCTCAAGTTCACGCTGGCCGACAACGATCTGCGCAAAGTCGGTCGCATGACCGAAGCCGCCGGCGTGGAAATACGTTATCCGCTGCTCGATGACGCTCTGCTCGATTTTTCCGGCCAGGTTCCGGTTCACCTTAAAGTCAAACGCACGCGCTTGCGGCATTTCTTCAAGGAAGCGATCCGTGATCTGCTTCCCGATGAAATCATCAACAAATCCAAACACGGCTTCGGCCTGCCATTCGGCGTGTGGGCAACCACCCATGCCCCGCTACGTGAATTGGTGCAAGACAGCCTCGCTGCATTCGAGCGCCGCCATATCCTGCAGCCTGCTTACCTAGCCGAGTTGCACCGCCAACACCAGAGTGGTCATGCCACTTATTACGGCGTAATGATCTGGGTGGTCGTGATGCTGGAACTATGGCTGACACAGCGTGACCTTAAATCCTGACCCACCGTCGCTAAATTGCTAACTGCGACTACCTCTCACAAAAGCTTGCGGTTTACGCAGCGGCGGCTTGGTTACCACCACACCTCCTGGCACCGATGTCTTTAGGGCAATCGCGCCCGTCATGATCATGATGGCAATCAAATGGTAATACAAATCAAAATTCGCCAAGCCCAGGAATGCGCCTGCAGAGGCGAAGCCAATCATGCTGACCTGCAACATGCGTGCTAAATCAGCAGCCCATTTTCGGGTGGGATCTTTGCCGCATTCACGAATAATCCGCGCCCCTTTGCGCCAAGTCAGCCAGGCCAGCAGCATAAACAAACCAAACCCGACATAACCGTGTTCACCCAGCATTTCGAAATAAATACTATGTACATCGTGAACATTGTAAGGATTGGGGGCATAGACTTTGAACACGCCGGGCTGAAAAGTATCGAAACCACCCCCGACCAACGGCCTGTCCTTGCTCAGATTAAATGCGGTCCACCAGGCATTGATACGCCCCTGCGCAGAAGCGTCGGACTGGTAGGTATCAATAGTGTCCATGCGCTGATACCACTCAGATGGCATGATACTGATGATCGCAGCCACAGATAGCGCCATAATCAATCCGGTAAAGACTTTATTACGAGTTTTAAGCCAGAGGAAAGCACCCATCGCAATGCCCCCCACCAAAGCACCGCGCGATTGGCTACCAATAACAGCGATCGCACACAGAAACATTGCCACCGTGTAACCATGACGCAACCACGCTTTATGCGCATTCAGATGCAAATACCAGATCAACGGTATAGTCATAATCAGGGCAAGTGCCATCTCATTATTGCCACCAATAAACGTGCCGAATGGCCCCTGCACCCGGTAGGCTCCACCATGCACAATCGTGAAAATACCGCCTTTGATTCCATAAAAACCCAGCGAAAGCGCAATGATCAATACCAGCGTTTCAAGTTTCTCGCGCGTATTGATCAGCATCATGGTCAGAAAAACCATCAGCTGGATTTTGGCTACTTTCTCCATCTGCAGCCATGCCAATTGCGGGTAAAGTGAAAAAATGGTGGTGACCAGCATCCATCCGATAAGTACCAGCAACAGGATATTTTCCCGCGTCCACGGGATACGTTTGGGCTCACTGGAAAAAGCAACTCCCATCACGGTAACGATAGCCACAACAAATGCGAACGGAAAGTCGTAAGCCATTCCCCATGCCAAGCGATGCGGATTCATGTAACCCAGCCATGACCACATATAAATACCGAGATATGGTTTTTTTAGGATAAAGGGCAAGCTCCCAAACACTGCCGCAAATACAAATAAATCTCTCAAACTCATGCTGTAACTCTCCTGCCGTTTTTGGCTTCGGATGATGCTGCCACATGGCTGACGACATAACGGTATTTACCGGATTTCTCCTTGGGCACTTCATCCATCCGTTCTATCTCGACACGCACACCCGGACCAAGGCGTTGCTGGATACCCAGCATGATCCTGTCAGTATTTGTTTCCTCAAATTGGTGGTCGGTAGCCAGCAATACACGCGTCAATGTCAGGCTTTCCTGTACGATCTTGAACTGCCGCACCCCGGGCAGATCACGTATCACATACACCAGTGCCAGTCCATGCATCACGGTGCCATCCTGTGCCACGACAAAATCGGTGCTGCGTCCTTCGATAGCTTTCAGCAATGGCAAGCCACGCCCACAGGTACAGAGCTGGTCATCAAGTACCCCGATATCACCGGTACGATAACGGATAAACGGAAAGTCGCCAGTGGACAGATGCGTCACCACAATTTCGCCGGACTCACCATGAGGCAAAACATTGCCTTGCGGGTCGACAATTTCCACGATGATGTCTTCTGCGGTAAGGTGCATGCTACCGGCTGGGCATTGGTGCGCGATGAAACCGGCGTCGCGGCCACCGTAGCCATTGGCCACCTGGCAACCGAAAGTTTTTTCTATCTGTGCACGTTGATGCTCGTACAGTGCTTCCGAAGTAACGAAGGCAACCTTGATACCCAGATCATCCATGGCCATGCCATGTGCATCGGCATGGCGTGCGATATGCGCCAGCGCGGATGGGTAGCCGAACAGCATTTTCGGGCGCATGGCGCGAATTTCCAGAATAAAACCATCAAGCTTTTGCCCCGACATTTCAAATGCCGGCAGCAGTTTCGTACGCAACAGCTTGTCGCGTATCAACTTCACCTTGTCCTGTGCGCCGAGTTCAATCGGTGAACCCCAAATTACAATCTCCGGGTCGCCAATGTCTACCCCCCACCATCGCGTTGCCCGCCATTTAGCGGCCACATCGTGGCTGACACGTTCGCGGCCTATGAAAAAAATCAGTGGTTCACCACTGGAACCTCCGGTATTGAAGCGAGCAAGACCAACCGCATCATCCGCTTTTAACTGCTCCAAATGAGCGCGGATTTCTGTTTTAGTCAGAAACGGCAACTGCGCCAAGTCCGCAATATTATTTAGCTGATTGGGATCAAAACCAATGCGATCAAACAATTCCCGGTAATACAATACATGCGCCTTGGCATGGATAAGCAAGGCGCGCAGGCGTTTCACTTGCAACACCTGCAGACGTTTTGCATCCCACCACTGCGTCTCTTCCATTTCTCGATGTACCACAACCGTAGAGTGACGTTTGAGCCGCTCATGCAGCGGGAACAAGATATGGGCAGCAATGGCAGTGTACATTGTCATCCCGGTCAGGCCCGTGTGCTGACGGTTTGCAGTCGTTGGGTCAGCGCCACGCATAATTCACGCACCGGGGCCGAAATCACAGGAGGTTCGCGACGGCGTATCGAGCTGGCAAACACTTTGCGGCTGACAAACGACGAATATTCCAAGCCGAGAAAATCAAAAATGCGCGGAAATTCGATTTCCGGTGCTGTCACCATATTCTCGTAATGTGCCAATATGACACGCCCATCCTGATGCAGGTTTTGTTCAAAATACAGCACGTTTCGAAAATACCAGATGAGTGCCGCAGCAGTAGCATCGTCCATTTCCGGGGTATACAGCTTGCGCACCAGTGCATGGGTTTCATCTGACATCCCGCGTCCTACCCAGCCACTCGAAAGTCGATCCTGAGCTATGCGACCAACCCGTGCGGCAAAATTATTGAACGACACGAGCGCGGAACTCACCGCATCATTGTAGTCACGCACCATCCAGACCGATTTTGCCGGCGCAAATTCAGCCAGCAAATTTTTCAAATGATCCGACTCGCACAATGCCTTGATAATAAACTGTGGGGCGCGCGAATCGGCTATCAACTGATGAATTTCTGAAGATGGGCGCATCTCATAATTATTGAAGGCGCGTGCATCGGATTCATGATAAACGTCTGTTTCCATACTGCGCTCAAGCACATCCATCAACATATTGGTGCCAGAGCGTTGCCTGCCTGCGATAAAAACACAAAATTCGGGCTTTGTGTTACCCACCAGTTGCCGCGCTTTTTTTGCCAACAGCAATGTCTTGTGTTGCGTGCGCTCCAGCGCTTTTTTAACCAGCCCCTGTTCAGCCAAACCTTCCCCCCTTATCCATATGCACTTGTTGTATAGATTTTTTTACGGATTTATTTTGGACGTAAATAACGTTGAATTCTTCTACCAATACCTCGACCCGAGTTTGCCAGTCATTGACATGCGCGTAGCCAATAATGGCAGCGCGATCCCAGTTTTTCTCCAGGGCCGTCAACAGGGCAGCACTCAGGCTTGTCCGGTCTCCGAATGGCACGATTATGCCCAATTCGTCACTGCATACCACTTCGGCGTTGCCACCCACATCCGTGCTTACAACAGGCAACCCACATGCCATCGCTTCCAGAAACACATTGGCCCAACCTTCATTACGCGTGGACAGTACGAACACGTCAGCGGCTGACAGCGGCCATTTCAGCGATGCAGCGGGGATGATGCCGAGAAAACGTACCGTATCCTGCAAACTGAGCGCCGCTACCTGCTGGTCGAGCTCGGCACGCATGTCACCCTCAGCACTCGCCCCGCCAACGATGAGATAAACCAGGTTCGGGTAACGTATTTTCAATGCCGGCAGACATTCAATGACGCGATGAAAACCCTTGCGTTCCACCAGTCCGCCGACTGAAATCAACACCGGAACATCAATGGAAATACCAAGTTGCGCACGCGCTTCAGCACGATTAACACGGTTAAATTTGGCACTGTCTACACCATTGCCCACTACGCGGATTTTGTCAGCTGAGATGCCCAAACTGATTGCATGGCGGCGCAACGAACCGGATACTGAAAACACGCGTGCCGCCCGAGTCAGCGCGCGTACCAGCAAAGGACGCAACTTGGCATTGCTGGAATGGGGTATTTCTGTACCACGCAAAGTGATGGTCACCGGCACCTCGAGCCATTTTCCCAATAGCGTAGCTGCATAGCCGTCGGGATAAGCGAAGTGGGCATCCAGGATGTCAAGCTTGCGGTCGCACTGCAGTTTTTTCAGCGTGAAATAACTTCCCAGCGCCATGAAAAAACCATCCAGTTGTTTGAACGCACCCGGTACCGAAAAAAATCGCGGGTGCAACACTTCGATGCCATGCTGGCTTTCGTGACGCAGCGCCGGCGGCCGAAAATGCGGTTTCCAGCGCCGCAGCAGCGATTGCCCCGGAAACCATGGCTGTGGCGACACCACTGTCAGCGGCAATACCTCTCCCACACGAAACATGCGCTCGCGGATGAACGGGCCGGCATTGGGTGCGCCAGCGTGTGGAAACAGTGTGGAAAAAACGACAATATGCGGTTTCATGGCAATAGGGTTTGTCGTTTGGCGTAGTCATAAACGGCTTCATAGCGCGCAACACTGACTGCCCAATTGCGTTCGGTTTCGACAAAATGTCGGCCGTTGGCCGCGAATTGCGGCCAACGTGCCGGTGTATTGAGCAAACCAAGCACCTTGCTTGCCAGATCACTCGCATCGCCCGCTCGAAACAGCACACCCGTCTCACCATCGCGGATCAGTTCCTTGTGGCCGCCGACATCGGATGCCACCAATACATGGCCTTGCGCCATCGCTTCCAGCGGCTTGAGTGGCGTGACCAGTTCGGTCAGGCGCATGGACAGCCGCGGATACACCAGCACGTCAACGAGATCATAATAGCGCTGCACCTGATCGTGCGGTATGCGCCCGCAGAACACCACCTTGTCCGCCACATCCAGTTGCACCGTCTGCGCCTTGAGTGCGTCTTCCTGCGGGCCGCCACCGACCAGCAACACCCGCACATCGGGGTTGCTTTGCAACATCTGCGGCAAAGCATCAAGCAACAGGTTCAACCCTTCATACGCGTAAAACGAACCGACAAAACCCAACACCTGCTTGTCCTGCAAACCGAGCCGAGCCTTGAGTGCAGCATCCGCCATACCGCCCATGGTGAACTTTTCGATATCCACTGCATTCGGTATGACGGTTATTTTTTCAGGTGCTACATCCTTGCGCGCCGCAAGGTCGCTGCGCAGGCCTTCGCAAATGGTCGTCACCGCATCGGCATGTTGCACCGCCCAGGTTTCCAGCGAGCGGCTCAACCGGTAGCGCGGCCCCCATTCGGAACTGGTGCCGTGATCAACTGCAGCGTCTTCCCAGAATGCGCGGATCTCGTATACCACGGGTATATTCAGCGCACGTCCGACCCGGATCGCGGGCAACGCGTTGAGGGCCGGCGAATGGGCATGCAGCACATCGGGTTTCTCGCGTTCTACCACTTCGCGCAGACGACGCTCGGTTGCATTCATCAGCGCGATCATGTTGAAAAACGGCAACCGTGCACGCAGGCCGGTGACCGGAGGTGTGCGATAGAAATGCAAACCGTCAACAACCTCTTCGGATACCTTGCAGTTGATCTGCTTGGGGCTGGTGAGATGTTCCGTTTCCCAGCCGCGCTTGCGTTGCTCGCGCAGTATCGCAGCGGTACGAAAAGTGTAGCCAGAGTGCAGTGGAATGGAATGATCGAGGATATGCAGAATTTTCATTGTAATGCCGCCTGAGCCATTTCCATGTGACCCGTACCGAGATTCTCCTGATTGCGCAGAAATGCTTCGAACATCAGTATCGACCACAGTGCCGCGCTGTAATCGCGTCGCCCGCTGGCGTGCTGATCGACCATTTCCTTGAGAAAGATCGCATTGAACAGCCCGGTATCGAGCAGACGCGGCGACAGTACGGCGCTGCGCAAGCGCTGCAGCAGCGGGCCGCGAAACCACTCAGTTAAAGGAATCGAAAACCCCATTTTCTTGCGGTACAAAATATCGTGAGGCAGGTACGGCTGCATGGCGTACTTGAGTATGTGCTTGCCCTCGGTTCCCTTGAGTTTCATGTCCACCGGCAGACCGGATACCCATTCCACCAGCTTGTGGTCGAGCAGCGGTACGCGCACTTCCAGTGCATGCGCCATACTGGCACGATCCACCTTGGTAAGGATGTCGCCGGGCAGATAGGTTTTCATGTCCAGGTACTGCACCCGCGATATCGCGTCATGTCCGGGATTATTGGCGTCGTGACGGCGCATTACTTCCACAGCTGAGTAGCCTTGCAACTGACTTTTCAGGTCATCCGAAAACAGTTGCGAACGCAGTGTATTGCTGCACACCGACACGCCATGGAAATAGCCTTCCACGCTATCGCGTGCCATGGCTTCGAAAGTGGTCTTGGCGCGGAATACCTTCGGCGCCCAATCCGCTTTGGGATAGCTGCGCCCCAGCAAACCAAACAATGGGCGGCGCAATCCAAGCGGCAACAAGCCACGCATTTTTTCTTCATAACCATGCCAGCGATAACGCCGGTATCCGGCGAAATTTTCGTCGCCGCCATCCCCCGACAATGCCACGGTGACGTTCTTGCGCGCCAGTTGGCATACCCGATAGGTGGGCATGGCCGAGCTGTCTGCATACGGCTCGTCATACAGATGAGCCAGCTCGTCTATCAGGAAAAAATCATCTGCCTCGACCTGGCCCACTCGGTGTGCAGTCTGGTATCGCGAAGCGACCTGCTGCGCATATTCGGCTTCATTGTACTTGGGGTCACCAAAGGAAATTGAGCAGGTGTTGACTGGCACATCGGACAGATCCGCCATCATCGCCACGATTGCCGAGGAATCCACCCCACCGGACAAAAATGCACCCAATGGCACTTCCGCCACCATACGCACCTTTACCGCCTCGCGAACACGCGCCACGGTTTCCGCTGCGGCATCGTCTTCGCTCATCGGTGCCAGCGGCGTAAACGGGATGTCCCAGAATTGCCGAGGCTGAGACAAACCTTTGCCACGCTGCAAGGTGAGTGTGTGGCCGGGAGAAAGTTTAAGCGCCTGCTTGTAGATGGTGCGTGGCTCCGGCACATAGCCGTAGCCAAAATAATCCTCGATCGCAAACGGATCGAATTCACGCTTGAAATCGGGATGGGCGGTAATGGTTTTCAGCTCCGAACCGAACACAAAGCAGCCGTTATCCAGTAGCGCGTAGTAGAGCGGCTTCACCCCCATGCGATCGCGCGCCAGGAAAAAAGTCTGGTTATTGCGATCCCACAACGCGAAAGCGAACATGCCACGAAAATGCTCGACGCAGGCTTCGCCCCATTCTTCCCAGGCATGTACGATGACTTCGGTGTCGGAGCGCGTGCGGAAGATGTGGCCAAGGCTTTGCAACTGCGGAATCAGGTCGACGAAATTGTAAATTTCACCATTGAACACCACCACCACACTGCCATCCTCATTGAACAGGGGCTGCTGTCCGCTGGCGATATCAATGATCGACAGACGTCGGTGACCCAAGCCGACGCCGGGTTCAATGTGCAACCCTGCCTCATCCGGCCCACGATGCGACTGGATATCGTTGATGTGCGACAACAGCGCCCGATCAATCGGACGCACACCTGTCAGGTCAAAAATTCCGGCGATTCCGCACATGGTAAAACTATCCCTATTTAGCCGCCTTTGCGCGGCGGTTCGTCATTATTGTCAGGTACGCAACACTTTGTCATACACTTCTTCGTATGCCTGTGTCATGGACTCAAGGCTGAATTGGCGCTCTATTCTCTGGCGCGCAGCGTGGCCCTGGCGAGCCATGAGTGCCGGATCATCAAAATAGCTGAGCAAGGCGCGTGCCATCATTTCCACATCACCCACATTAACCAATGCGCCATTGCTACCGGTCTGCACCAATTCAACATTTCCACCGACCGCCGTGGCGATCACTGGCAGGCCGCTGGCCTGTGCTTCCAGAATGGTGTTGGAAATCCCCTCCCCCAGTGACGGCAGCACGAATACGTCCATGGCACGCATCAATGCCGGGATGTCTGTGCGTTCACCGGGCAGCCAGGCCAGTGCTTCGGCACCCGCCGCACGTAACATTTCCAGACACGGAGCACGCGCAATTCCATCACCGACAATCACCAGGCGCGCCCGTTGACGAGCTTGCGGATGCAATTCCAGTAGGCGCAGAAAGGCACGTACCAGTGTCGGATAATCCTTCACTTCAGCCATCCGTCCCACACTGCCGAATATTAATGCGTCAGCCGGTGCAAAATCCACGGGCAGGTCGCTACGCTGTTGCGTGCGCGGATGAAACCGCACGCTGTCCACGCCACTGTATATCTGGGTAATGCGGCTGGCTGGTACACCCACAGTCGCTTGCAGCCATGTTTCCAAATCGCGGCTGACGGTAATGTAGTGCCCCACCAGCGGACGAGCCGCGCGCCGCAGCCAGTTGTATTTTCTGTTGCGACCGTACAAGTCGAATACGTCGCGGCCATGTTCTCCATGTATGCGCCGCCGCACGCCGGCAGCAGCGGCAACGAATTGACCTTCTAGTGCGGACAGGTTGCGCGTATGCACCAGATCCGGTTTTAACTCGCGCAATTTACGCCATAATTTGGCGTAGATGGAAACATCCCGACCCGGCTGCTTGTGCAGCGCATGGAATGGCACCGGCTGAGTCACAATGCGTTCTGCAAAATCCGTGTAATCAGTCAGGCACACCACCGCATGGCGGTATTTTTTCGAAGGCAGTTGGTTCAGTATATTGACCATGCCATTTTCCATTCCGCCCACAGCAAAATGGTGCACGACATGGACGATCAGCGGTCCCTCCCTGGCAATGCTCAAGGCCGGGAAACTTGCCTGAGGCTGGCAGCGATGGACGGCTGCATATCACGCATGAATTCACGCAGTACCGGTTGTGCCTGGGTTAAATCATGTGCATACGGCGTGGCAATCACGATCGCGGCACCATCATCGCGCCTGCCCATGACTCTTTCGCTGGCCAGCAGCAACTTGGCGAGATAATCGTTGGTGGTGTCCCGGCCATCCAGTTGATTCCAGCGCCACACCAGCAGGTTCTGCTTCACTGAATGCAGTTTGGCCTGAATGACTTCGGTGGGCTGCCCGCCCGCCTTCGGTGCAATATTGGTTTCACCCATGTTGAACCACTCCGGGTCTTTCTGCCGGATCATGTAGTTCTGACTGGTAATTTGCTCTGCACCCTGGCGCTGGCTACTGTAATAAGCCAGATACACCATTATTTGCTGGTTGCCTTTACGGTAATACATGGCATGTTCGGCATCAGGCCCGACATAATGCGGATGCCAGTCGGTAAATGGTGTGGTTTCCAGCGTCCAGCCATTGGCCGGGACGGGTGGCGCAACCTGCAATCCCTGCGGCAATACGACCTTTCCATCCAGCCAGGCTGCATAGACATGCCCGGTGAGTGCGACAGCAATACTCAAGATCGCTGCCAATGCTACCCGGCTCAGCGGAGCGGCAGGCGCATCGTGTGCCAATATCTGTGCCGGCGGTACGGTCGATTTTTCATCTTCACGCCAGAAACCACCGATCCAGAACAGCAACAACATCACTACGCCGAAAAATACCCAGCCGTAGATGAGATGGTCGAAGCCCAACGCCAGCTTCATGTCGGATAGCACGGCAATCATCACAATCATGTAGGCGCGTAGGCCATTGGCAATCACCGGCACAATAATCGCGGCGATTGCAAACAGGATGCGTCGGGTACTACTGCGGTAGGTAAGATAGGCATACAGAGTACCCAGCGTGAACGAGGCAATCAGATATCTCAGGCCACTGCAGCCTTCCACAACCGACCATTGACCAGTCGGTGTAGTAAAGAAGGTTCCTTCCTGGTAAACGGGCATACCGGTTAACTGCAGTGCCTTGACTGTAAAATTAGCGGTAAAAACCATCAGATGCGGAATAAGCGCCTCGCCCATGGGCACTGCCAGCAACAGGAAAGCCAGTGGAAAGGCCATGGCCCACACCGCCCGGCTGCCCAGTATGGTCCACACAGCCGCTGGCAACATCGCCACCAGCATGAGCTGCTCTCCTACCAGGACGCCGCCGCTGTGTGCGAACAACCATCCAGCCGAAAGCAACAGCAACAGGATCAGCCCCCGCCATTCCGGCTGATAGGCCAGAAGAGCCAGTTCACTTCGTCTGCGCCAGATCAGCCACGCACTGATGGGAAAAATCAGGAATCCGTGCGTGTAGGTTTCCGAACGTTCCCATATCGCCACCGTGGATGCACTGGTGGAATAAAAGATCAGCAATAGCGTAATAACTGCCGCAATGGCTATTGCAGCGGCTGCAGGCCAGCCACGCACCATCGTCGATTCGGGCACAGCAGGTTGTATGGTGACGCTCATGTACGATGTTCCCTGAGTGAAACCACCTGGGCAACAGGTAGTTGTTGTACGGAGTTGCGACCATCCAGTAGCGCATCAACCCTGCGCAAATTATCCGGCCACGCGTAGTGTCCCTGCACGGCGGTCCGCGCTGCCGCGCCCACGCCAGGGTATGCACCATCCAGTATCGCCATAGCCTGCTCGGCCTGGCGGGTAGCGCCATCCGCCACCAGCAAATCGCGCCCTGGCACAGCCTGGATACCTTCCAGCGCCTGTGAGCTAGCGACCACAGGCAGTGCCATCGCCATGGCTTCCAATACTTTGTTTTGCACCCCGCGAGCAATCCGCAAAGGTGCCACCGCCAGTCGGGCATGATGCAGCCATGGACGCACGTCCTCAACTCGACCAGTCACCGTCACGCCCGGTAATTGTGCCAAATCCCGCACTGCCTGACCGGGTCGACCACCGACGATGACAAATTGCGCTTTGGCGTAACGTGCACGTATGTGAGGAAAAATATCGCGCGCAAACCATACCACCGCATCCACATTTGGCCAGTAGTCCATAGCGCCGGTAAAGACCAATGGCAGAACATCAGCAGGGTAGGGATTTGAATAGTTGCGATCCGGCGAAAAATATTCGAAATCCACACCATTGTTAAACCAATCCACATGCGTCGCCGACTCCGGTGCGAGCTGTGCGAAATGGCGCGCCTCTGCTTCCGATACAAACAACGCCGCATCGGAACGCGCTGCCAGATCACGCTCCCATTGCAGCAAAGTGCGACCTTCGCGCCGATACAGCCAGGACAGCGGCCAGCGTTTGGCCTGTGCGTATTGCGTCCATTTGTCTGAATCCACATCAACAAAATCCACCACACGATGCAGTGCGTGGTCGTGCGGTACGAATTGGCCCATCGCCGAGGAAAACATGAAGACTTTGGAAATTTTTCGGGTGGAGAGCGTCCGCTTTACCCAGTCCTGCATCCCGGCATGGGCATAGTAGGGAAGCGTCAGCGGCTTGCCACTGATTAGTCCGCTCAAACTTTTCAATTTGGCACGACGCGGCTTGATCCCCGCAAAGAACGTCTCGTCGCAAATAGCCTGCAAATCGCTGGTGTATTGCCAATCTTCCTGGTCATCAATAAAGCACCCCAGGTGAACGTGGTAGCGCTCGGCCAGATGCTTCAGCAGATGGTAGGAACGTATCTTGTCGCCCTTGTTTGGCGGGTAGGGGATACGATGCGCAAGGAACAACAGCTCTTCCATCAACCTAGCCCAGATTCTTGACGATATGCGGACCAATCATATTAGCCAGCGCCAGCGGCATGCGTTGCCACGCCTTGATGAACAACCGGTATTTTGGATTGAGGGGATTGTGATCGGGCACATTTTGGCCACGTACCAGATGGTATTCGTAGTACAACGGCTGCGGCTCGAAACCCCAGTTTTTCTTGAAATCGTATGAACCGGTACCGAGCTTGCTGCGTCCGTAATCGAACACACGGTAGCCTTTCTCACAGGCGCGGCGCATCACTTCCCAATACATGAAATCATTACCGGCAAGATTGCGCGCTTCCGCCGTGCCACCGCCATAGTAGGGCAGCACTTCGTCACGAAAATAGAAATTCATCACACTGCTAATGACGCGACCATCCAGGCGAATGGTGAGAACTTCGCAATCACCACCGAACACCTGTTTCAATACCTGAAAATAATTGCGCGAAAATACCGGCGTTCCAAGACGGTGCACGCTGCTTGAATAGGCATGAAAGAAATCCTGCGTATCGGCATCAATCTCGCTGACCAGTCCCGCCTTGATGCCTTTGCGCACCATGGCGCGCTGCTTGCGCGGGATGGCAGTCATGTTGCGCTCCACTTCCGGGTCAATTTCCTTGCGAAAGGTCACATACAAGTCCTTGCCGGGCCAATCGGTATGGAAAGGTATCCGGTTGCGGTATTCCAGATGTTCCACACGCAGTTCAGCCGCGAGTTTTTGAGCGGCCAGATCAAGCGCGTTTCTGGCTTCCGGGCTGGATGCCGCCGGGCCGCCATAAACGCAGAATGGCAATGCGGAAAGCGAATGCCCGAACAGGCGGCTGTTAATTTCAGCAAGCGGCAAAACACCCTGGATCTCACCGCCCGCCTCGGCCAGCAAAAAATGGGTGCGATGACCGAAGGCACGTTCGATCACCTCAGCCCAACCGGCGCGATGAAAAAAAGTTGCCTCCGGACAGGCCTGCACAAAAGCATCCCAGCGTGTTGCGTCAGCAGGTTCCATTCGTCGCACATTCATTGCGACTGATTCAAGCAGGAGTTTAACCGATGCATTCATGCTGCATCCTTCATGAATACCCGATCCACTCTGTCCCATTTAAAGTCGCGCAACAAGTGCGCAATACGACCTTCCATACGCCCCAGGTTCACATAATGACGAAACCGTGTTTTGAAACCAATCCCGGATTGACGGGGTTGCCCCGGGTCGATTTCCCATGGGTGAAAATAGAACATGCAAGGCTGACCATCGGTATGGTTCACACGCCGCATCAGCCAGCGCGATAAGGTATAGGGCATGAGACGGAAATACCCGCCGCCTGCAGCAGGTAGATTACGCCCGAACAGATGCACGGTACTGGGCGGAAATTCGAGCAATTCGTTGTCCAGCGGATGAAATGCGAAGCGCGGCGCTTCCGGCATGCCGTAATGATCGTGCGCAATCGGATAAATGCTGGAGCTGTAATGGTGGCCGGTTTCGCGCAAGGATTCCAGCGCCCATAAATTTCGGCTGCCAATTGAAAAACTCGGCGCACGATAACCGCGTATCGCTACACCGCCGATGTCCTCCAGGATGCCTTTGGCACGAGTGATGTCGGCACGGAACTGTTCCGGTGTCAGATCAGACGCACGTTGATGACCGTAACCATGGCTGGCCAGTTCGTGACCATTGTCTACAATGGCGCGCACCAGTTGCGGGTAACGCTCGGCAATCCAGCCCAGCGTGAAAAAAGTGGCATGCGTTTGGTGCTCGTCCAGCAATGCAAGTATGCGTGCAATGTTGCGTTCCACCCTGCATGGCTGCGCGTCCCAACTGTCTCGGGCAATATGCGGAGCGAAGGCGGATACCTGAAAGTAGTCTTCCACATCGATGGTCATGGCATTACGCACAATAGACTCCTTATGCGACAGCATAATTACGCGAATCCAGCCACTGCAACAATATAGCGGCAATACGTACCGCTGCACGGCCATCCCAATACTCGGGTATGCGCCCGGCCTTGCCGTCACCATTCAGCACCGCCTCTGCCGCCACCAGTATCTGTTTGCGATCGGTACCGACGATGGTATTAGTCCCTTCGTCCACTGTAATCGGACGTTCGGTGTTGTGCCGTAAAGTCAGGCAAGGCACGCCCAGCGCGGTGGTTTCTTCCTGAATGCCACCGGAATCGGTCAGGACGATGCGCGCATCTTTCATCAAACCAAGCATTTCCAGATAGCCCAACGGCGGTAGCGTCATGATGCCCGGCCGGTCCAGCCATGCCGTCAGGCCAAGGCGCTCGATACTGGTACGGGTACGTGGATGCAATGGGAAAACGATGGGCAGGTCTGCGGAAATCATTGTCACGGTTTCCAGCAGATCACCGAGTATGTCGGCATCATCCACATTGGATGGCCGATGCAGCGTCAACACGCCATAAGCCTCGGGCAAGGTTCCACCCAAGGTAGTGGCTGCGGGTACGGCGCGTGGCAGATTGTGATGCAAGGTATCAATCATTACATTACCGACAAAATGTACTCGTGCGGACGCGATGCCTTCGCGAATCAGGTTTTGATGTGCGCTTTTTTCGGTAATGAACAGCAAATCGGAAATCTGGTCGGTCAGTACACGGTTGATTTCTTCCGGCATGCCACGGTCGTAACTACGCAATCCGGCTTCGACATGAATGACGGCGACCCCGCGCTTTGCCGCCACCAACGCGCAGGCGATCGTGGAGTTGACGTCGCCCACGACCAGTATCGCCGCCGGCTGTTCCTGCTCCAGGACCGGCTCAAAGCGGCGCATGATTTCAGCCGTTTGCACTGCGTGACTGCCCGAACCGACCTCAAGATTGATATCGGGATAAGGGATGCCCAGGTCGGTGAAGAAGCGGTCATTCATCGCGGCATCATAATGCTGACCGGTGTGCACCAGCTTGGCGCGAATGCCTGCGCCCGCCAATGCGGTCATCACAGGTGCGATTTTCATGAAATTGGGGCGCGCACCTACCACGCATAAAATATCGGTCATGCTGATCCCCGTGTTACGTTCTATTGATTGGCTTCCGGTGGCTCACTCACCGGCGGCGTATTTTTCTCCGACACCATAAACAGTATCTTGCGCACAACCGGCAAAATGCGGTTGAGTGAGCGTTCCATCTGTTCCACTCGGCCATTGAGTTGCAACAACTCCTCGGGCATACCAGCATTGTTGGCACTGCCATTCCCGCGCAACACACCACCGCCCGGCGTATCCTGATGGGCAATTTCGAGGCGTAAATCTTCCACCACTTCTTTTACCGAAGCCGCATCGAAGGCGGCTTTTTCTTCCAGAAAACCATACAGCATCAAGCGGTCACAAAAAGTATTGACGCGGCGCGGGATACCACCAGTGAATTGGTAAATAGTCTCGAATGCATCATCGCTGAATGACGGCATCCCCTTCCAGCCAACTGTACGCAGACGGTGCTCGATATAGGCGCGGGTTTCCAGCGCATCCAGCGGCCCGAGGTGATAGGAAGCAATCACGCGCTGGCGCAACTGCTGCATATCCTGGCTTTGCAAAATATTGCGGAATTCAGGTTGACCCAACAGAAAGCTCTGGATCAGGGAACGTTCGTTATTCTGAAAATTGGATAGCATGCGCAATTCTTCCACCGCGCGGGGTGTCAGGTTCTGCGCTTCATCCACAACCAGTAAGGCACGCTTGCCCTGCTGTGCAGCGGCCTGCAAAAATCCTTCGAGGTTTTTCAGAAGCGCCGATTTGCTGATGTTCTCATGCTCCAGCCCGAATGAGGCAGCCACACTGCGCAACGTATCATCCGCATCAAGCTGAGTGCTCACCAGTTGCGCTGCAACGATATTTTCTGATTCCAGCTGCTTGAACAGATTTCTCACCAGGGTGGTTTTCCCGGCACCAACTTCACCAGTAATAACAATAAATCCCTCACCCAGTGACAGCCCGTATTCCAGGTAAGCCATCGCGCGTTTGTGGCCTTTGCTGCCAAAGAAAAACCGCGGATCGGGGCTTAGCTGAAACGGCTTGGCATTGAGGTGGTAATACGCTTCATACATGTGATTGCATTCTAGAAGGTCATATTGACCAGGGCTGTGATACTGTTTTCAGTGAAATCATTGCCGGGCAAATTGGAACTGCGTGCCTGATGACGAATGAAGACAGAACCGGTTAATTTGGGTTGAAATTGATGGGTGACTCCCGTCGAAATAATCCACAAATCATCTTTGCGATTCTGCGACGGCACTTGAATACGCGATAGATTGCCCAACAAATTAAACGTGGTGCGCGGCGCAAAACGCCAGTTCCAACCTGCATTAATTCCGGATTGACGATCATAATTCCCACTGGTCTGCAAATCACGACGCATATCGTAGAAACCAAGATTGTAATCGCTTTTTCCTACATTCACGCCAATGCCTGCCGTCATGTTTTTGAGGATAAAGACCTCATTAACCAGACTGAGATTGGGTGTATAAGCATTGCCAGCGAACTGACAATCAGCTGGGACCGGATCGTTGAGTGGAATCAATACTATAAAACCGGTGGGTGACTGGGTTGCAGGAAAATAGGCATATCCAGTAGGAATGGTTTGGCATATATATCCCCCCCCGACTAAACCAGCAGATAGACTAGTAGCGCTACTGGTTGTCAAGTCTTCGCTATATCCGGCACGCCACGTGGTATGGCGGGTGCGTTCGCTCAGGTCAAACGAATACGTTCTGCCAAAAAAACGGTGCCCATAGGTAGCTGCCACACTGGTACGTGAAGTCGGTGTCCAGGTGAACCCTGCATTCCAGAATGGGCCATCTATCTTGCCGCCGGTTGCGCTGATGTAGTTATTGCGCTCCTGACCAGCCGTTGCGTTCACGCGTAATTTTCGCGTCAGCGCATATCCCAGTGTCGCGGAAGCACTTTCGAATTCGGTGTCTGCAACAAACTGATTTTTATTCTTGGTGTAACTGTAATTGACTCCCCAGAACAGATCATTGAATGAACTACCGCTGAGTAACGAACCGGTCACATTGTTGGTCAGCGTGTTTGAAATACCCTGGCTATTGTAATAAACGCCACTCTGCCTTATGCGGAAATCACCATCAGCAAAACTACCGAAACGCTTCTTGATATACGGACTGATGTCGTAGGTTCCCACCGTGGTAAGATTTTTGGTCGCATTGGTATTGCCAAACCCGACTGGTCCCAGTGCATTGATATTTTGTTGATAAACTGCGGTTGTCGCATCCAGAAACAAGAAGTCTTTCAGTAACTCAGCATTGGCCGAAGCACTAAGCTGATGGTTCACTGCATTGTTGTCGCTGGTATTCAGATAAGTCAGTGACTGCAACGAATAGTTGACCCTGACCTTGAGACGGGCACCATCCTTGTAAATTTGCACACCAGGCCTGACCTCGGTAATAAAATCATTTTTCTTGGACTGGCCAGAAGTTGCCAGATTGACGTTATCCGTATAGCGCTCACTGACCGTCAGATTGGGCGTTACCGTCCAGTCAGCGGCCATGGCAGGCAACGCCACGCCCGTCAGCAACATTACTGGGGCGAGCGCCCCGCGCGCTCCCAATAGCATTATCGAATGGAGTCGAGATCTATTTTCCGTATGTGCCATAGTATCCGTAGTAGTTGTCGTTGCCGAGAACTGCAGTCGCCTTGTTCAGCACCATGCCAATGACTTCACACGACTCAAGCTGGCTCAATGCCTCTTTAACGGCTTCCTGCGAGGTTTTTTCTGCTTCTACCACCATCACGATTTGCCCCATATGGGTCGCCAGAACACTCGCTTCACTGGTGGACAACAGTGGTGGTGAATCAAAAATAATAACGCGATCGGGGTAGCGATTGGCCAAGTCGGCGACCAGCCGGCTCATTGCAGAACTGGCCAGTAACTCGGTGCCATGCTTGCAGGGGTGCCCAGCCGTCAACAGTGAGAGCTTGGGAATATTGGTACGCAGCATTACTTCGGACAACTCCAGACTGGGATCCTGAAGTACGTCAAGCAGCCCCTTGCCGGCCCGAATCCCCAGATATTCCGGCAACCGCGGCCGCGCCACGTCAGCGTCCACCAGCAGCACGGTGCGTTCCATTTCCATGGCAATACTGATTGCGAGATTGAGGGAACAGAATGATTTTCCTTCGCCGGGCAGCGAACTGGTCACCATGATCAGATTACCGTTGCGAACTGCCGCGCCACCCTGACCGAAAGCGTTGGCCAATAGGGGGCGCTTGATCAGACGGAATTCTTCAGCGACCTGGCTACGCTCGGCATCCGGCGTAACGCCACCCATGCGCGCCAGACGCTTCAAATCTATTTCAACTCGCATCGAAGTTGTGCCGCCGTCTGTCTCACTGTCCACAGGCACCTGCGGCATCTCCGCGGCAACATGAGTATGCTCACGCTGCATCGCGGCCTCAATCCGGTTAGCCGGTTTTTCTGGCGCCACTGGCTGTGTCGCCGGATCGGCGTGTACCAGCTTGTTGGCTGCCTTTTCGATAATGCTCATCTTAAACTCCCTGAATCCGGGCAACCCCGCTCACTAGACAGCCAAAACTGCTGCGGAGCACGTACGACTTTTCCGTACACTCGTTTCTTCGTCATCGATCCAACACAACATGATGTTTTCATCTTGGTCAGCGCGCCATAAACATCTGAAGCGTCAACAAAATGCCATAAGCGCCAATCAGACTGAAAAAAGACAACGCATAAGCAATCAAACCTTTGCGTTTCTTGATCTTGACAGCATCGGTATCAATCCGCGTGACTGACCCCAGAAGCGGCAAACCGGTCAATTCACGCAATACACGCCTGTCTGTCACTGTGCGGCGCAACTGGCTAACCAGGAAGGCAACGACAATGCCCGCGAGTATCCCCACCAATGGCACCAACGAAATCAATAATGGGCGATTCGGCCACGATGGCTGGAGCGGGACACGAGGCGGATCAATCACCCGGAAATCCACGACATCCGTTTTGCTTTCTACCTGCCCGGACAGATTCGCCGTCTCACTGCGCGCCAGCATGGCAGCATAGTTTTGCTTGTACATCCCGTAATCACGCGTCAACTGGGTATATTCAGCTTCAACATCCAGTGTACTGTTTACCGCTCCCTTGAGCTGGCTCAAGCGGCTCTGGTATTCACCTACCCGGCCCTTGAGCGAAGCAACGTTGGCATCCGCTTCGGCAATGGCAATGGTCAGCTGTTGGTAAACCGGATTGAGTGCACGACCATCGCCGGAAGTCTTGAGCTTTTTGGCATCCTGCTTTTTCTGAGCTTCCAGTTCATTGATGAGACGCTTGGTGGATACAATGTCAGGGTGGAGTTCGGTATAGGTAAGACGCAGGGTATCCAGATTCTTTTTCAATGACTGGATACGCGCATCCAGTTCCGGATTGCTTTGCGTCTGTACTGCGGCAGCAGAAATCTCCGGCTCCTCGTCGGCCAACTGACGCTTGAGCTGGTCACGGCGATCGGTAGCTTCGCGCAAATCCAGCTCCGCCTGATGCAGCGAGGTCGTGGTAGCGGACAGCTTGGCGTAATAATCTCCGCCTTCGCCCGGCATCAGACCCATGTGTTTGCGCTTGAATTCCTTCATGGCATTCTCTGTATCGATGAGTTTTTGCTCGTAAAGCTTGAGCTGCTCATCAATGAATTTGCGCGAGGAGGAAAGATCCTTGCGCGTTTTTCCAAGACTGCTTTCCACAAAGATGGTCAGCAATGCCTGCACCACCCGTTTGGCTAATTCGGGATGCTCATTCTGGTAGGCAATGGTGTAGAGATTGGCACCCGTATTGGATGCTTCAAGCTTGATCTGGCTAGCCAGACCATCCAGCATGGCCTCGGTTTGCTGAGGCGTCTTCGCCTTGATATCCATGTCGGTCATACGCGCAACCTTTTCCAGGTTTGGGCGGCTTACCAGCGTTCGTGTCATCAAGCGGAGCTGCTGATCGACATTCGGCTCCACGGTCAGGCCACTGAGCAGCGGCTTGAGCAAGGTCTGGGTATCCACATAGACGCGAGCGGTGGCCTCAAACCTGCTCGGCAGGGTATACACCCAGAACCACCCCGCAATCGAAACCAGCCAAGCGATGATGACAATGTACCAGCGCCGATGCCAGGTCGCTCGCACATATCCCATCAACTGGTTTAATAATTCATCCATGTTTCCCCCTACCGGTTTTCAGAAGTTCTTGGCAACTGAAAATTATTAGAAAAAGCTTTCCGGGATCACCAGCACATCGCCCGGAAGGATAGGCACATCGGCACTGATATCACCACCGTTGACCAGATCATCCAGACGCACACCCAGACGTTCCTGCTTGCCATTCACGGTTCGCAGAATATAAGCCTTGTTGCCGGCGGCGTAATCGGTGATACCACCCACATCGATCATCAGATCGATCAAGCTCATATGTTCCCGGTAATTCAGCGCCTGCGGCTTGGTTGCCTGCCCGATTACCCGGACTTGCTGGCTGAATGGACCAACGCCGCCAGCCACAACGACAGTGACGATCGGCTCCTGTATATATTTGGACAACGCCTTTTCGAGGTCACGCGCCAGCTGAGTGGGCGTTTTGCCGCTGGCAGGCATGTCTTCCACCAGATGCATGGTCATTTTTCCGTCGGGGCGCACAGGGAAAGTGCCGGAAACGTCAGGATTGCGCCAGACAAACACATTCACGCTATCACCCGGGCCGATGAGATAATTCCAGTCAGCCTGCTTGTTCAGCTTCGTGGGTGCCATTGGATAATTTGTTGCACATCCGGACAAGCCCATCAGCACAGCCAGCAAAATTACCCACCGGGAAGAAATCAGGGGTTTGATTGCGTTCACGGCATTCCTCCTACTTATCAATTGGTTAAAAGTTTCGCAGTGCATTATGTCACACCCAGGTTTATTCAAGGATGTGATTCAGACAAGCCAAAATACAATCGGGACTTACCGCAAGCATATTTCAGGCCAAACATTGACACACTTAATTTATCAACGAGTTAGTGTTTTTCAGCGTATCAAATGCGCCCGCATTCTCGTTATTATCGACGATATCCACTACTGACTGGCGAAACACCAACAGCCGGGCATTCCAAACAGCACGTTCAAGCATACCAGTATGCGGCGGCGACGCACATCATCCAAAAGTGATAGCTGTCCCTGCAGCCTGCAATGCCTTTTTGCGCTGCAAACATTGCGGACAATGCCCGCACGGCTTGGCATACCCCAGCAAACAACTGTACGTATCCTCCAAATTTATACCTAATTTGATTGCAAGTTCAACCACCTGCACTTTATCAAGCTCGACCAGCGGCGTGCGTACTTCAATATCACCCAGACTGCGCGCCATATGATTGAAGCCTTGCACGAACAGTGGCGATGCACTCGGATAGGCACCCGCGTCGTCACGGTTCAGTGCCAGATGCAGGCACGTCGCGCCAATTTGCGCGGCATAACTCATCCCCAGTGCCAGCGCGACCAGATTGCGATGCGGCAACGGCACATGCAAACGTTGCGTCTGCCCATCGCGAAACGCCTCCCCAACCGCAGCCATATCCAGTTTCTTCAATGGCACATCCAGCGCTTTGCTGTGCATGCTCGCGGCGCGCAATTCCTCGCTGCCGGCACGTTGGCCATAATCGATGAACAGCGCATGCAGTTGTACGCCTTCACTGTGTTTGAGATGCAGCAGCGTCACACTATCAATGCCGCCGGAGAGCAGAACGAGTTCGGTCATGCAGAGAATGCTACACTATCCGCCTCGCAACAGGAGGCAAATACATGGCCACCGATAGCATAGAGCAACTGCAAACCGAGATTCGGCACTTTGCCGAAAATCGCGACTGGCAACCGTTTCATACACCCAAGAATCTGGTCATGGCACTGGCGGTCGAGGCTGCCGAACTGATGGAACACTATCAATGGGCCACGCCCGAACAGAGCCAGCATCCCGATCCTGCCAAACTGGCGGCGGTCGGTGAGGAAATGAGCGATGTGCTGATTTACCTGGTGCGTCTGGCCGACGTGCTGGAACTGGATCTGCTGGCTGCTGCGCGTGCCAAACTGATCCTCAACGGACAAAAATATCCCGCTGACGCCGCCCGCGGAAATGCCACGAAATACACCGAACTTAAGCAGGACAAGCAATCATGAGTTACTACGAACATCACGTTTTTTTCTGCACCAACCAGCGCGAGGATGGCGCCCGATGCTGCGGCGCATCGGGTGGACAAGCCATGCGCGACTATGCCAAAAAGAAGCTGAAATCACTGAACCTGAACGGCGAGGGGAAATGCCGCATCAACAGCGCGGGCTGCATGGACCGTTGCAGTGAAGGCCCGGTGCTGGTGGTATACCCGGAAGGTACCTGGTACACCTACGTGGACGAGCAGGATGTCGACGAGATCATCGAGCAGCATCTGCAGCATGGCAAGGTCGTCGAGCGGCTGAAAATCTGACGTGAAGCGCTCCAAACTCCGCATCAAAACTGCCATCGGCAACGTCGAGACGGTTGTCAACGACCCCGGCGACAATCGCCGCGGCCTGGCATTTATTGCTCATCCGCATCCGCTGCATGGCGGCACCCTGGATAACAAGGTTGTGCAGACACTGGCACAGACCTGCCACGATCAGGGTTATGTGGCGGTGCGCCCGAATTTTCGAGGCGTTGGTGGCAGCGATGGTGAATATGACGGCGGCATCGGCGAAACCGAAGACATGCTGGCCGTGATCGATTTCGTGCGCGGCCATTACGATCGCTCCATGCCGATACTGCTGGCCGGTTTCTCGTTCGGCGCCTATGTGCAGCACCGCGTGGCGCAACGCATCCCTGTGCACAAGCTGATTTTGATCGGGCCTGCGGTCAACCTCTACGAATTCGATTGCGTACCGCCCTCGACCACCATCATCCACGGTGAAAGCGACGAACTGGTCCCGCTCGCCGCGGCGCAAGCCTGGGCGCAGACCTGCGGCACGCCCATCGAAATCATTCGCGGCACCGGGCATTTCTTTCACGGCAAGCTGGCTGAACTCAAATCGGCGGCGCTAACAGCATGTCACTCATAAGCGTGCAGGGACTTGGTAAGCAGTATGGCGGCAACGCCGTGGTGCGCGATCTCGATCTCGACATTCGTGCAGGCGAATGTTTCGGCCTGCTGGGTCCCAACGGCGCAGGTAAAACCACCACACTGAAAATGCTGCTCGGGCTGATTGCGCCAGATAGCGGCAGCATCGAAATACTGGGTGAATCGGTGCCTTTGCGCGGCCGCGAAGCGCGTATCCGCATCGGTGTCGTGCCGCAGATGGACAACCTCGACCCGGACTTTAGCGTGTCTGAAAACCTGCTCGTGTATGGCCGTTACTTCGGGATCGGCGATGTGCTGATCCGCAGCCGCATACCGGCGCTGCTGGAATTCGCCGGACTGACCAGCAAGGCCGATGCGAAAATCACCACGCTGTCAGGCGGCATGAAACGGCGCCTGACACTGGCGCGCGCACTGATTAACGACCCCGAACTGATCGTGCTGGATGAACCCACCACCGGCCTCGACCCGCAGGCACGGCATGTAATCTGGCAGGGCCTGCGGCGCCTGATTGCGCAAGGCAAGACCATCCTGCTCACCACCCATTTCATGGAAGAAGCCGAGCGTCTGTGCGACCGGTTGGTGATCCTCGACCACGGTGCGGCCATTGCTGCGGGCAGCCCGCGTGCCATGATTGCTTCCGAAATCGAACCCAGCGTGGTCGAAATTTACGGCGAAGGCGTCACCGAATGGGGCAGCACGCATGGCAAAACAATGTGTGCGCGCCATGAGATTACCGGCGAGACGCTGTTTTGTTATACCCATGACAGCACCGAACTGCTCACTCAGTTGCACGCGCAAGACAGCCTGCGCTACCTGCACCGGCCATCCAACCTGGAAGACGTGTTCTTGAAATTTACCGGGCGCGAGTTGCGCGATTCATGATGCCAACAACTCTAAACATTAAACACTTCGCACCACCACGCCTGTCGTTACGCTTCATCCCGGTGTGGCGGCGCAACTTTCTGGTATGGCGGAAACTGGCGGGCCCCAGCATCCTCGGCAATCTGGCCGACCCCATGCTCTACATGCTCGGTTTCGGCTACGGTCTGGGCAGTCTGATGCCCGAAGTGGGTGGCGCACGTTACATCACTTTTCTGGCGGCTGGCACCATCTGCTATTCGACCATGAATAGCGCCACCTTCGAGGTGCTCTACTCGGGCTTCTCGCGCATGCACGTGCAAAAAACCTGGGATGCCATCCTCAACGCCCCCATGAGTCTCGATGACGTCATGCTGGCCGAACTGATCTGGGGCGCATCGAAAAGTCTGCTGTCCGGGCTCGCCATTCTGGCGGTGATCTGGGTCATGGGGTTGCAGCAAAGTTGGCTGCTCAGCCTGTGGGTGTTGCCGGTGGTGATCCTCATCGGCCTGACTTTCTCCGCGATGGGGCTGGTCATGACTGCGCTGTCACCCAGCTATGATTTCTTCATGTACTACTTCACGCTGGTGATCACCCCCATGGTGCTGCTATGCGGCGTGTTCTACCCGGTAGACCGGCTGCCGGACTTTCTTCAGATCGCCGCGGCCTGGCTACCGTTGTCGCATGCCATCGACCTGGTGCGTCCGTTGATCCTCGGCCACCTGCCCGCGCATATCGCCGGGCACATCGCCGCACTGGCTGCATGGGGTCTGCTGAGTTACTGGCTGGCATTGGGATTCACCCGCCATCGCCTGCTGAAATAAGCCTGGCCTTGCTGGCGAGGCTTCGCGCTCATGGGGAACGCAATGACCATCCATCATTATGCCCAGCGTTTGCTCAACCCGTTCCGCGGGACCATGCATACCCTGCGCCATGCTGCCGCCGAGGCCACCACACTGGACGGCGTACAGTGGGACATCTACGTTGCCAACGAACAACTGCTCGAAGGACTGGAACCGCGTCACGACACACAAATCAGCGATATTCGCTATGGCAGATGGTCACTGGAAAACGGACTTAAACGCGGTGCGATCTTCCCTTCCGCGGATTTTTTGCGCATGGAGGCCATGGGCGCCACGGTGTATGAATACCTGTGCCAACATCACCGGACGGCCCCCTTTGCGCTGAATGATATATTTGAACTGTGGCTGATAGATGCAACAGGCGCGCCGCTGGCGCTGATAGACAGCGCATTGACTGCGCCCATGCCGGAGCGCAATCAACCAAGCCAGTGGCGTCCGGGCATGGCGGCGCAGGCACAACTGGGCGATACAGCCGCTGCGCTGGCTCAGTGCATCAACGATCACGCCCGCGCCGCGCATTGGTTCCAGCGCCAGCCCAACGGCAGCGGCGTATCCCTGAACCAGCCCGATTGCGCTCCGTTATCCGCCAGCGCCTTTCCCCAATGCTTATTGACCGCGCCAGCAGCCGCAAACGCCGAACCACTCCTTGAAGCATTTCTGGCTTGGCAGGCACCCAGTTTGCTCACCCTGCCGCTGGACCGGGCAACTCGCCTGCGCATCGAACAGCAGGCACGCCAGCAGCCCGAGGCTGTCTACAGGCTGCATCGCCTTTATCCCGAAATCGGTGACGCCGCCTGCATCAATGCCACCCTGGTCGCCGCCATGCTGACGCGCAGCCAACCTCCGATGAGTGCGCCGGAAGACAGCGGCATACCCACTTATTACATCGAACTCAACCAGACCACTGGCAATTGACTCCGCCATCAGCGGCTGAAACCTAGCAGGCGCGATCCTCGTTACAAGTGTGAAAATCACCCAGCGGCCGCTTGAATGTATATTCAGCCGGTTTGACCACCAGCGCCCGGGCCGAATCCCCCACACTGCCGCTGGGGATGGTGAACGGCAGCGCTACCACGGTCAGTACCGATCCGAGCACCGTACCCACCAGTCCCAGCGGGCGCAGCACCACCAGATCCACCACCATGTCGGTGGCCTTGTCACCCGTCACCGAGCCATCGCTTTCTGCAGCAGAAATACCCGGCACCGCTGCCAGCATCAGCAATACCAAGCCACGTTGCATCCATTTTTTACGCATTTCGAGATGACCTTCCTTATCGAGATTGAAACAAGGCGACGCTCCCTGATCTCGTTTCAGCATAGAACATGCAAAAAAAGCAGCATGCCCTTTCCGGGGGCACGATTGATCATATTGCACCAACACTGCCCGAGACTGACAGTCCATCCCGGAACCGCTGCCCCGCCTCTGCCAGCTCAGTCTTGAGCGCATCGCAACGGCCCGCGTCATCGCCACAAGCGGCTTCCAGCAGCCGCAAGGCATCGGCTTCATAGCGCGCCCCTGCCGCCAGCACCTGATCCACATCGATCTGCCGGGAGGCTGCTGACACGGCTGCGTGCGCCAGTTCACCTACGGTTTTCAGCATGGCGTAGCGCGGAATCACGCGCTGACCGGTGCCGTCCTCTGCTGCAGCCACCAGCGGGCTGGTTTTGGTATAGGTTTTACCCTCAAAGTTGAATTGCGCGCCGATCGGAAGATGTTGGAATTTCATGTATTATCCAATAACTATCTATAGTTTCTGCCAACTGCAGCCAATTTATCAGAACAATCCATGCCGCATTGTATTTTTATTTCATAACACAACCAAGGGACGCTTGCGTCCACGTAAATTTTCACCGGTGTCGCAAGATTTTACACTGGCGGTCAATCGTGTAGTCTTGGAATACCTTATGCGCTTGTTTCAGCTAAAAATTAAAATTTAGGCATGTTATCTGCTTAACTAATTTCAATGCGCGCTGCGCAACCTTTCGGGAGAACATCATGAAATATCTATCAATTATCGCTTTCAGTCTCATTTCATTTAATCTTTGGGCTGCAGGGAGCCCAGGTCCGGTAACCATCCCTGAACCAGAAACCCTCTTCCTGTTTGGAATTGGCGTGGCCGCACTCATCTTTTCCCGCAACAAACGCAAGTAAATCAATACCCGGCACCCCCTGTAGCTGGGGGTGCCGCTGTTCACATCCCCAAGGACAACCTCTGTCCGTCTTTGAAATCAGTTCCGCACCTCCCACCCAAACAAGCGGCACATCCCGAGCACTGCCATCAACGGATCGCTGCTTTTAATGCAGACCCGTCCGTCAATTTCGCCTTGGCTATAATGCCCTAGCGACAGCTCGGCATTCAGGTTAACGTGAGCAAGGACGCAATCGGTAAGCAGTAGCCCGTCACAACGCGCGCGAAAGGCCCGACATGATCATCTCCATCGTCAACCTCACCGAAACCATCTCGGACGCAGAATTGCAAAAAGTCATTCGTGCGATCAACCGGCAGATCGCAGAGGATTTCGAGCCGTATTGGAGCTTTGGCGCAAAGCTGCGTCTCGAAGGCACTGCGGGGAAAATTCCGGACAAGGAATCGCCCAGCGAGTTGCGCGGCGATGCCATCCTCTATCTGTGGAATCAGACCGATGTGGAAGATGCGCTGGGGTATCACGACATCAACGCAAGAGGCATTCCGTATGGCTTTGTCTTTACGGACCTGTCCAAACAACTTGGCGAAAACTGGACCGTCACGTTCTCGCACGAGGCACTGGAACTGGTCGGCGATTCGCAGAACAATCTGCTGGCGCAAGGCCCCCACCCCGCACATCCGGGGCGTGAAGTATTTCACTGGTTTGAAATGTGCGATGCGGTGCAGTCGCAAACCTACAAGATTGATGACATTGAGGTCTCCAATTTCGTGCTGCCGCTGTACTTCACGCCCGGCGAGCAGGAAGGCGGGCGCAATGATTTCCTGGGCATAATCGACAAGCAAAAAAATGCACTGACATCGTTTGGCGTGGCCGCGGGTGGCTATGTCGGGTTTTACGATCCGGTTACGCGTCAGCACGAGCAATATGCGGCCCCGGATGACAAGGTCGCCGCAAAGCGGCTCAAGATAAAAGCCAAAGTCCACAGCGGCCGCGGCTTCGCACGCAAGAACACAGTTGCCGTGGGAGATCGCGAAGATGCACACATGCAGGCGCTCAATGGCGCGCTTCGCGCCAGCGGCAGTGCAACCTCACCAGGTGATCCCATCAAGCACGTCGTCGTATTGATGATGGAAAACCGCTCCTTCGATCACATGCTCGGCGGCATGAGCAAGTTTGATCCCGATGTGGACGGCGTACGGCAGGACGGAAAATCTTACTTCAACGTGGCCCCGGACGGCACAGACTATTTCCAGCAGCCCGGCGCGCAGGATGTCATCCTCAAGCAGCGCGATCTGGATCACGAACATGACGGCACGATGGGTGAAATCGGCTCAACCGCATCGCCGATGTCCGGCTTTGTGGCGCGTTTCATCAATCGCTATCCCGATGCGACCCCTGCCGAATTGCAGCAGGTCATGGCCTATTTCGATTTTGGCGACGATCCCTCAGGCGATACGCTGCCCGCGCTGCACACCCTGGCCCGCCATTTCGCCGTGTGTGATCACTGGTTCTCCTCCATGCCGGGGCCGACCTGGCCCAACCGGTTTTTCGTGCACAGCGCCACCTGTCTCGGGCACGTGCTCATGCCATCCAGAGAGGCCCCGCAAAACATGCGGCTCTACTACCAGGAGACCATCTTCGATCGCCTGTCAGACGCCGGCGTGAAATGGACCATTTACCACGATGGCATTCCCCAAAGCATCGTCATGACCAATCTGCTCACCCGCTACCTGACCTGGCGCGGCTACGCAAAGATGGATGCATTCTACGAGCAGGCCGCAGGCCCGGCAGCCAGCTTTCCCGAATATGCCTTCATCGAACCCGGCTACTTCGGTGCCGAAGAAAACGACCAGCACCCACCCGCCGACGTGCGCAAAGGCGAGACGCTGATCGCCAACGTCTACAACGCACTGCGCAGCAATACGGATTTATGGAACGCCACCCTGCTGGTGATTGTGTACGATGAACACGGCGGTTTTTACGACCACGTCACGCCGCCCGCCACCGTCGCTCCTGACGACCACACCACCGAATACGCGTTTGACGAATTGGGCGTGCGCGTACCCGCCATACTGGTATCGCCCTGGGTCAAGCGCGGCGTCGTCAAGACCGTGTTCGACCACACCAGCCTGCTGCGCTACCTGTGCGACAAATGGGACCTGCCGCCACTGGGCGCACGCATGCAACCCAGCGCGGGTGACCAGCAAGCCCGCAGCATTGCAGAGGCTATAAGCCCCACCCTGCGCACGGATACACCAGCCAGCATCGATTTACCGGTAATCAAGGCACGCAAAGCCAAAGCCGCGAATGCGGAGCCTTCCATCAGCGGCTCGCGCGAAAGCCTGTTGATGTTCGTTGAGCAACTGGCCCAGACCAACCCGGAACTGGCCGGGCAAGACGAAGCAAAAAGAATGTCCGGCAAACGCGTGACGAAGAAACAGGCGGCTACCAAAAAAGCCAAACCCGTGAGTAATGCACAACGGATAGACGATGCGCTTGCTGCGCTGGAGCGATTGAGGACTTGATGATCAGGGGGGACTCCACCGTTGGGGCTGAGATTACCTAAAATCTATTTGAATAAATTCAAGTACGCGTCAAACACATACATCTTGCCGCGCTTACCACCGGTGATTTCTTTCAGAATCTCCAGGCGTTCCAGATCAGCAATCAGTTTGTATGCGGATGCCGCTGATACTTCAGCTACCTGCCCGACTTTTGCGGCATCGACAAGTGGATGCTGATATAAGTAATGCAGCACTTTCTGAGCATTGGCCGTTCTGCTGCCCAGCGTCTGTAATTGGCTATCCACCTGCTTTTGCAGCTTGAGTATATTGTCAAACGTGGCGATGCTACTTTGCGCGGTTTCGACAACCCCCACCAGGAAAAACTTGAACCATTGCAACAGGTCGTTCTTTTCTCTCACTCGCATCAAGTTATCGTAATAATGCGTGCGATTGCGTTCGAAGAAATCTGACAGATACAACACTGGTTGCTTCAATATCCCCCGGCTGACCAGATACAGGGTAATCAGCAGCCGCCCCACGCGTCCATTGCCATCCAGAAAGGGGTGGATGGTTTCAAACTGGTAATGCACCAGCGCAATTTTCAGCAGTTCCGGGAAATACTCGGCATCGTTATGCACAAACTGCTCAATATCACCCATCAACTCAGCAATGGAGGTATGTACCGGCGGCACAAAAACCGCATCGCTGATGCTCGCCCCGCCGATCCAGTTTTGACTTTGCCTGAATTCACCCGGCTGTTTGTGTTTACCGCGCACGCCCTGCAGCAAGGTTTTATGGGTCTCGCGTACCAGTCGCGCCGAAAAAGGCAGTGACTTCAAGCCTTCAATCGCCTGGTTCATCGCCGCTACGTAGTTTTGCACCTCTTCCCAATCGTCCCTTTTATCCGGGGCAACGTCTTCTTTCTCCAGCAGCGCTTCTTCCATGTTCGTCTGCGTGCCCTCAATCCGGCTTGATTGCGTAGCCTCTTTCAGCACATGCATACGGATGAACAAGTCGATGTTAGGGATATACCCGGAATACATATCGAGCTTTCCCAACGCCCGGTCGGCCTGCCCAAGCAACTGAATCAACGCCATGTTATCCAGCACCCAGGCACGGTTGATCGTATTGGGTTGAAAACTTTTGTAGTGCCCTTGCTGAACGAGATGGCCAGACTGGAAGTTTTTCATCGGTATGACTTTATCATCGGATTAAAACAAGCATGGTTGTTATTTTAGATTTTACTTAAAAACTAAAACAACGCAATGTGTTATTTTTAATTTGCTACCTTGGTCTTTATCGTGCCACGCCTTTCATCGCCTGCATCATTCGCACCGTCTCCACACTCACCGTGGTCACGGACATCAGCAGGTCGCTGACTTTCTCCTTGTAGCCGGCAGAAACAGGGCACCCAAAAACCACACCCGTGACGAATGCACAGCGGATAGACGATGCGCTTGCTGCGCTGGAGCGGTTGAGGACTTGATGATCAGGGGTGTTCGCTTGCCCCGCTGAGGCTGAGTTACCTAAAGTAGTGGCCCGCGCCGGACTTGGTGTCCAGCGCGTTCTTCTCCAACAGGCTCGGCCAGCCATAGCCAACGAGCGCCGGGCTGGCTTGGTTGTAGGGCAGGCTGCGCTCGTCAGCCATCTTGAGGAACAGCAGATAGGTGAGCTGCTCAACGTAGTCGCCGTAGCTCATGCCGTCGTCGCGCAGCACATTGCAGTAGTTCCAGAGTTTCTGGACGATGGTGGAGGTATTCATTCCTGATCCATCCCGCCATTACAGACTGCTGTTACGTTAGGTTCGATCTCAGCCACCAGCCTTCACCAGCGGCGGGATGAAGCCTTTTTGCTCCAGCGCATGGATCACGCCACGCAACAGATAGCTGTTGGTGAAATTGATCGTGTAACTACGCGCGCCGTCACGCACAGGACGGATCATGTGAGCATCCAGTAGCTTGCTGAGTTGATATGAACGCTGGCGCATCGTCAGCGCAGGAAGGACGCCATCCAGATCGGCAGCCTTGAATTCCCGCTTTGCAATCGCCATTGCCAGCACAGCCTCTTCCTGGCTGGTGATCAGTTTTCTTGATTTACTGTGCGCCAATGCGGGCTTGAGTATTTCGTCCTTCAGATAGTCGTACCGCGTCAGCCGGTCGACCTTCTGCAACTCGTCCCGAATACCGCTCAGCACATATAAACACCACGCCTCCAGCCCTTCATCCGTCCCCGTATCGGCACCCGATAGCTTCGCGTAATACGCATCTCGGTCATTGCAGAAAACGGCTGTCGGATTCAGTACCCGGCCACCTGTTTTTACATTAAACCCATACTTGATCATCATGGCGTAGCTCGCCAGCCGCACCACCCGGCCATTACCGTTACCGAACGGGTGTATCCAGCAAAACCGGTGATGTGCCAGCGCCATCTTAAGAAGGTCGTATTTGTGGGGATCGTCGCGGTTGATGAACTCGACCAATTCCTGCATATAGCCCGGAACGGCTACCGCATCCGGCGGCAGGTGCGCCGCGCCGGCAATCTGCACATTGCCGCCACGATACTGACCAGGTGTCCTGTCCCCTTCCAGGATCAAGCCGCCCACCGTCATCTGGTGCAGCTCCCGGATCAATTGTTCGGTAATCATCCCGCCGACCTGCACGGCGTCTTCCACATAATCCATCGCCATTTCGATGTTCTGCACCTCCCGGAGGTTATCAGACGGATCGGCAGGCGCATCAATTTTGCTCTCGATGTAATCGGCCAGCGTCGTGTGGTTGCCCTCGATGCGGGCAGACCCCAGGCTTTCCAACGTATGGAAAATTGTCTTGAGCTGGAAGAACACCGCGGCGGGCGTATCCCCGCCGAGTTCAAGTCGGCGCAAATGCTCAAGCTCCATCACCACGTCAGTGAGTGGAGAAGTGAAGTCTGGCGCGACGACGCGCAACGGAAAATCAACAAAAGCAGGCGGCATAGAATTACACAACATCAATAAAACAAATACAATTAATTTATGTTTTTAACATTAATAACAATTAGATAACTGTATCACACAGTCACGCACAATTACATAATACAACACACGCAACAACAAAAACACTTGTTGCCATCAACACAAAGAGGCACCGAGCCAGCTAGTGTCCTGCGCGTTCTTTTCCAGTAGGCCCTCATAGGCGTCGCCCTTCACGTCGGCGCTCATTGACACCCAGGTTTCCTTGTAGCTTCGGCCGGCGCTTTACGCCTTAACGTTCGCGTTGCTCACGGTAGCCTTCATATGCGGTATGCATACCGCATATGAGCAGCCAGGTGTCGCAACCTGGGCGATGTGCGAATAAAACAAACCCGCGACAAATGCACAGCGGATTGACAATGCGCTTACTGCGCTGGAGCGGTTGAGGACTTGATGGCCGGAGGTGTTCGCCTACCCCGTTGGGGATGAGATTACCTATCGCCTAAGGTGGCAATACGGTCAGACACGGTAATGCAGTTTCCAATCAAAACCGGGTGGCGTTTGTTGATATCGAGTTTGACCACGTTGACTCGTCCCGACTCAACATAGTCTATTTGCTGCGGTCTTTCTCGCTACTTCGGATGAATCGGGACAAGTGGAAACTGGCGAGCTTGATCTCTTCCGGGGTTAAACGCTGTGGCGCATTGCCCAGAAACTTCGCCAGTGCTTTAGGTTCAAGCACCCACATATTGCGCAAACTGCCTTCGGTCTGTTCGATATACCAGCCCGGAAATACCACAACAGGAAACACATCAAAATTGTGGCCCGTGCTTTCAACCAACAAACCCTTGAGCCAACCAGCCTGGGCACGCGCTTGCACCACCGGGTTACGCTCAGGTTCACGGCCAGCCACCGTGAGCTGTTCACCATCAAACTTGATGTGTGCTTCACCACGCTCCGGCTTGCTCCAGGTTTTGGTCTCAACCGTGAACACGCCAGCCGGGCCGATCAAAACGTGGTCGACGTTGAACCCCGTGCCGATCAGGTCATGGAAGACGTGATAGCCGCTTTCCCGCAATCGTTCGAGAAACTGGCCGACCGCCTTTTCTCCTTCGATGCCTTGCCTGAGTGCACGAATTCGCGGGCGGATCTTCCAGACTCGCCACGTGAAAAATCCAACTAACAAAACAGCGACAATCGTAAAAAAGACGGGATTGGGCGGGCTATTCAAATAAGAGCGCCACCATTCAAGTGCCGCAAAAAGAGTAAAGAACAATGCAAGTAGAAATGGTATCTCGATCTTGTCTTCAATCAGTTTGCGCCGCTCCTCCTCAAGCGACTGCCCAGGGTGCCGCAGCGGTTTATCCTTGATTGGGGATTTGGTTGGTGCCTTCATGCGGGCTTAATCTCAACTTCGCCCATATCCCCCAGAATCTCCCGAAACTGCTCCAGCGCCGCCTCCAAGTCCTCCACAATCTCTGCCGCGATCACTTCCGGCGCGGGCAGGTTGTCGGAATCGGATAGCGATTCATCCCTGAGCCAGAAAATATCCAGACTGGCTTTGTCGCGGTTGATCAGTTCTTCGTAGCCATACTCACGCCAGCGGCCATCGGGATTTTTATCGGACCAAGTCGGCTTGCGGTCATGCCGATTCGCGGGGTTGTAGCACTGCACAAACTCGTCCAGGTCTTCCCGCTTCAGCGTGCTGGTCTTGAGCGTGAAGTGCATGTTGGTGCGCAGGTCGTAGATCCACAGCTTCTTGGTCCACGGGGTTTCGGCGGCGGGCTTTTTGTCGAAGAACAGCACGTTCGCCTTCACGCCCTGAGCGTAGAACAGGCCGGTGGGCAGGCGCAGCAGTGTGTGGACGTCGCAGTCGTGCAATAGCTTTCTGCGGATGGTCTCGCCTGCCCCGCCTTCGAACAGCACGTTGTCCGGCAGCACCAGCGCGGCGCGGCCGTTCTGCTTCAGCAGCGTCTTCACGTGCTGGACGAAGTTGAGCTGCTTGTTCGAGGTGGTGGCCCAGAAGTCGTCGCGCTCGACGGTGTCGCGCTCCTTGCTGACCTTGCCCTCCTCGCCCACGATGGTGGTGCTGCTTTTCTTGCCGAAGGGCGGATTGGTCAGCACCACGTCGAATCGCTCGCCGGGGTCGGCGGCCAGCGAATCGCCCACCGCTATCGGTAACGTAGAAGCGGCGTCCCGCCGCTTTTCATCGCCCTCCAAGCGGCGGGACGCCGCTTCCACACTCCCGATGCCGTGCAGCAGCATGTTCATCGCGCACAGCCGCGCGGTGGCCTGCACCAGCTCCCAACCCTTGAAGCTTTCCCCGCGTAGCTTCTTCTTCTCCGCCGACGTCATGTTGGGATAGTGCTTCACCACATAGTCGTGCGCTGCCAACAGAAAGCCGCCGGTGCCGCAGGCCGGGTCGGAGATGGTCTCGCCGGGCCGGGGCGCCATGGCATCGACAATCGCCTGAATCAGCGAGCGCGGCGTGAAGTACTGGCCCGCGCCGGACTTGGTGTCTTGCGCGTTCTTCTCCAGCAGGCCCTCGTAGGCGTCGCCCTTCACGTCGGCGCTCATTGACACCCAGGTTTCCTTGTCGATAAGGTCCACGATCAGCCGCCGCAGCTTGGCCGGGTCCTGGAACTTGTTCTGCGACTTGGTGAAAATCAGGCCAAGCAGGCCTTTCTGCTTGCCCAGCTCCTCCAGCGTGTGGCGATAGTGGTCGAACAGATCGTCGCCGTCCTTCTTCACCAAGCTGGGCCAGTCATAGCCGGCGAGCACCGGGCTGGTTTGGTTATAGGGCGGCCGGCTGCGCTCGTCGGCCATCTTCAGGAACAGCAGATAGGTAAGCTGCTCGACGTAGTCGCCGTAGCTCATGCCGTCGTCGCGCAGGACGTTGCAGTAGTTCCAGAGTTTTTGGACGATGGTTGAAGTATTCATTTATGTATTCTTCTTAATTGCCGCCAGGCGCTCTCGACATGGGATGCTCACCCAACGACTCCATATACTCATCACGCTGCTTCTGATCAATGAAATCGAGTGTTATCTCGCCGGTCGTTTTCCGATCAGACCAGTAGACTCCTTTAAGTCTTTTTGCAGGATTACCAACTATCTCAAATACCGCTGTCCCCTCATGGGGTTGGCTTCGATCTCGAACGGTTGGCAACGGAGAGCTTCTGTATGAGTAACCAAGTTTGCGCACTTGCTCATCTCCATCGAGCCAGAAATCTGCCAGAAAGCTATGGCTCGTCATTTCGGCCGTCCTCATAACACAACTTAGGCGCGTAAAGGATTGCTTGACGCACAACATGACGGGAATGGGAGCAGGCACAGCACCAGTGTTTGGATCGCGCCACGTCGTCTGGATTTTGCCCTCCCACGTTCCATTCAAATTTGGAAACGGTACAAGCCAGCCGCTGAAAATCCGCCAACGCCATGCGTATGACACGAAAAAAGCACATACAGCGAGAACAATTGGAATAGTTTGATAGGCCACAGAAAGCGCACTCCAGACGTCCGAAACGGTCACGCCCTTACCAAATGCCACGATAAGGAAACACGCCGCGAAAACGATGAACAAGGCTAGTGCGAAACGCTTGGTATTTAAGTTTTTCATTTGAACCCTACGTAATCCCAAACCGCTTGGAGGAAGTTGTTCGCCTGGGAACGCGACCACGGCTGAGTTGAACGAAACAGATACTTCAACTCATTCACTTCACCCCACTCCGAGCAATCCTCGTCCTTACGAGTACGATTCCAGATATCCGCGACTACATATCGAAGGTCTGCCGAATACGTGTCGTGCTGAAACGCCTCTACAGGCACGTTCCATACCAAACACTCTATGAGGAACGACGCAACATCGTTCGCCTCCGGTACGTGGTCCTCCTGCATACGATCTCTTAGTCGTTTCAGAATTCGGATTACCCGTTTATAGTGCCGTCCCGCCTCGCTGTTTTTGGCAACGCCGTTGTCGTAGTTCTGTTGTGGCCAGTTCTTTATCAGACCACCGCTATCCGGATTGAATGCCACACCTGACAGAAACACTTCGGAGCCATCAGATGTTTTCTGGCCTGTGTAGCGCCGATGCTCGAATGTCGGCACAACATCCGCATCAATTCGGTATGTGTTGGCGTGTATGTCGAAAGCCTTGTTGCCCCCTGTGACCGACGATGCGCCGAAATACGATCTCAAGGCACGACCAACCATGTCTTTGTAATCGGCGAAAGGTAGTTTTCCATCAATATTGCCGAAATCTTCTTTCGTCTTTCCGTCCGGATAATCAGGGAAGAACGCGCCGTTGTAACGCACACAAATGTCTACGTCACTGTTCTGACGAATATTGGTTCTCGCCTTGTATGACCCTTGAGAAAATACTGTTATGTCGTGCGTCGACAAATCGCTGTCGGCTGCGATGGCCTTACGAATCGCGTTCTCAGCGTTCTCGCATTTTTCTGACTCTGTCTTGCTGGGCCCCTGCGCCCAGGAGACGAAGTTTTCTTCTGTAAAGTTCATGAACATTGCTCCCTGATACGAGTTTCCAACTATCCAGAAAAAACTGACGAAAGGAGTGCTTGCCTCATGCGCTCGGCACGCTGGAGGTTGGCGTCCACCTGGGCCTCGGTTTGGCACAGGAGGGTGAGGCGGCGGTCGACTTCGGCGACGATGCGGTATTGCTCGGACATGGGTGGTAAAGGTACGCACACGGCTTCAAGCACTTCAAGGTTGATGTTTTTCTGAGCCGTGGCGGGTGCAAAGCGTTCTAACTTCTCTCGCGCGGTACGGATGAAACACTCGACATACCTCGTCGTAATTTCGTTCGCCTCCATCAGGAAGCCGACCACGCTATCCGGAAAACATGCCGCAAATTTCAAGACGCCTGTTTCGGCAATGTTGGCTGCAATCGTGATGCACAACGTTCCAACCGGCCATAGACGACTCTGCTGAAGCCCAAACTCACTGTACGTTTGACTGTGTGTCGTTATCGAGCCTCCAGATTTCCGAACATCGCCAGTCTGGATGAAAGGATAAGGCCCGCCATATAACCTTTCATCGTCTCTCGGTCTGTGCTTTGACTTGCCGCGATTAAGTTCGCCAAGTTGGGGCATCGTTGACCACGCCCAACCCTCCGGCAAGTCGGGCAGGTCGGTGTTGTCCGGCGCGGCGGGTTCTTTGTATTTGCCCTTGCCTTGCCACTGGCTGCGGCGGGTTTCGAGGATGCGTTGCAGGAGTTGGGCGCCGGTCTCGTAGCCGCGGCCTTCGCGGCGGGCGCGGTCGGCTTCGGTTTCGACGAGGCGGCCTTCGACGGCGGCTTTGAGGACGGCGGCTTTGTAGCGCTTGAGGTTGGCCTTGACGCGCTTGAGGTTGGCGACGGCTTCATCGAGGCGGGAGAATTGTTTTTCGATTTCCGCGACGATGCGTTTTTGTTGGTCGAGAGGGGCGACTGGAAAAGGGTAAGGCGCTAGTTGGTCAAAATCCACGCGAGGCCGGTCACCCGCATTCAAGTGTGATGCGTACTTTACGAAAGCTGATGAGTTCAGGAAATATTGGAGATACCGGCTATCCAAGTTTTCCGACTTTGGGAAGACGATAAATTCAGCAGAGCATAGCCCCTCGAAGTCGGGACGATAAACCTTGTTCAAGTAGGGGCGCAGACGACCATAGAGTACGTCGCCCGGCTGAAAATGGACCGCTGAGCTTTTCATCGTCGATGCGAGCACAGTCCCCAAGAGCCGCATCGTATGAGCTTCGACATGCTCCATCCCAATAAAAGGGAGATGGGGCTTGTCTGACGGTTTAACCCGTGGCCTCGTCGGCCTTGTAACGTCACCAAGTGGGCGCAGGCTTATGTCGTTAGTTAGCGTCGCATAGTCCGCCATTCTTTCTTGGACTTTCATGCCGCCAAGCTCTCGTTCAATTGCTCAATGAGCGTGTTCAGTTCATCGCCGAATAGTTGATACACCTTGCCCAACCCGCCTTCCTGGGCGAAGGGCGCGTATTCGAAATCATCCGGCTCGATGCCGAGGTTGGCGGCGATGTGGTCGCGGATCATTTCCAGCCATTTCATCTGTTCAGTAGTAAAGCCCGTAGAAGCGGCATCTTGCCGCTTTGTTTCAGCCAAACGGCGGGACGCCGCTTCCACCCATGCCTTGAAGTTGGCGTTGACCCGCTCCGGGAACGGCACGAGTTCGTTGTCCTGATGGATGGCGAAGCGCACCAGCGAGACCAGGTCGGTGAGAATGCGGCGGCCGCTGGCGCCTTTGACCTTGCTCGCTTCCAGCGCGGCGTAGGCTTGCCAGAGCTGGGATTCGTTCCACAGGTAGGGCGGCGCCTCTAGCTTGTCGGCGAGTTCCTTTACCGCCTCGAAGGTGAGGCGCTGTTTGTAGGGCTTGGCGTAGAGAATTTGCAGGGCGGTGATTTCGTCTTTGTGGTCGGCGATGAATTTTTCAAACGATTCCACTAAACCTTTGGCGCGGTCGCGGGCGGTTTGGCTGAAGCCGGCTTCGATGACCTGGTCCTGGCTGACGTGGTCGATGGTGAGTTCGTTTTTGGCTTTGATGTCGAGGATGAGCTGGCGCAGGGCGGGGTCGCAGAGGGGTTTGGCGGCGAGTGTCCGCGCCTGCTGAATCGCCGTGGAAGCGGCGTCTCGCCGCTTGTCCGCCGCGCTCAATTCGTATTCGGAATGCCGCTGTATATATTGCTCAATGCGAAACAGTTCTTCGGGCGAGCGTACGATACGGTCGTAGGATTCTTTTTGCCAGATTGAGATCGTGCCTTCCGACAAGCGGCCGGACGCCGTTTCTAACTGCAATATCTGTTTGGCCGTGTAGCTTTTCCAGCTATGCAGGATTTCGGAGAGTTCGTGCCCCGGCAGTGGCGTGACGATCACGTGGACATGGTTGGCGGCCACCACATATTTTCCGAGCCGGTAGCGTTCTCCGTCGAAATGCCTCAATGCCGTCTCCATCAGCTCGCGTACTTGAGGGGTCGCCAGAGCGCAGCTTCCCACACCGGCGTCCAGCCAGGACTCGATGCGGGCAGAAAAGCGCTCTGTATAGTCGGTTTCCTGTGCGGCTGACCAGGGGCGTGGGTTGCGCGTCAGCCAGTCGGCACGTGCTTCCCGCCAAGCGATGAGACGTTGTTTGGGTAGCGAATCCGCCAGACGGAAGGTGACGAAATAGCTGGACTCATCCTGCCGCCAGTGGGGAAGGTTGGCGCGCTGCATCTCGATAGGAGCGTTGGGGTCGAGAAAGCCGTATCCAGCGTAATCATCAGCGGTTTCCATTGGCAAGCGGCGGGACGCCGCTTCTACGGGATCGGGCGAAATTGCAGCTACCAACTGATGGGCGAGGTCTTTGAGGCCGAGGCCACCGCTGGCGACGCGAATCCTGGCGTCGTCTTCAGCGCTGATGCGGTGTTCCATACGCGCCAGACGACCGGCGATACTGGTAATAACATCGTCTTCGGTATTGCCGAAGCTCACTGCCTTGAGCAAATTCTCGAAGCTGACGCTGGGCTTTTTCTCCATGGGGCGGGCGTCGGTTTTGTCGTGCTCGCACACGCCGACGGCGTCGATGATGACGAAGTGGTCCTTGGCCGTGGCGTCGGGGGTGACTTGTTTGAGGTCGTCGGGATTGATGACGCGAACGCCGCGGCCTTTCATCTGCTCGAAGAAGCCGCGCGATTTGACGGCGCGCATGAAGAATACGATTTCTACCGGCTTGATGTCGGTGCCGGTGGCGATCATGTCCACGGTGACGGCGATGCGAGGCATGGGACTGTTGCGGAAAGCCTTGATGAGCTCCTTGGGCGTGGCGCCGGTGGTGCGGTAGGTGATCTTCTGGGCGAAGTCGTTGCCCTTGCCGAATTCCTCGCGCAGGATTTCGACGATGTTTTCGGCGTGGTTGTCGTCCTTGGCGAAGATGAGGGTCTTAGGCACCCAATCGCCGCTGCGGCCGGGGAAGATTTCGCTGAACAGCTTATCGCGAAAGGTGCGCACGATGGTGCGAATCTGGTCGGGGGTGACGACATCACGGTCGAGCTGGTTGGGGTCGTAGGCGAAGTCGTCGTCGAGTTCTTCCCAGCGGGTTTTGCGGGTGTCGCGTTCCTGCTTTTCGACGTAGTAGCCGGCTTCGACCTTGGAGCCGGCCTCGGTGATGGCGGTCTTGATGCGGTAGACGTCGTAGTTGACGTTGACGCCGTCGGCCACGGCCATCTCGTGGTTGTATTCCATCACCAGATTCTGGTGGAAGAAGCCGAAGGTCTGCTTGCCCGGCGTGGCGGTGAGGCCGACGAGGTAGGCGTCGAAGTATTCCAGCACCTGCGCCCACAGGTTGTAGATGGAGCGGTGGGCCTCATCGGTGACGATGATGTCGAACATCTCAATCGGGAAGGCCGGGTTGTATTCGATGGGCTCGGGTTCCTTGAACAGCTTGCCGAGTTGGTCGACGGATTCTTCTTCCAGGTCGGCCGGCAGCTCGCGACCCTTGAGCATGGAATACAGACGCTGGATGGTGCAGATGCAGACGCGGGCGGTGGTGTCGATCTGGTTGCCCTGCAAGCGCTGGACGATGTATTCCTCGCTGAACTTGAAGTTGTTGTAGGGCGAGACGTATTGCTGGAATTCCTTGAGCGTCTGGTCGGCGAGGTTGCCGCGATCGACCAGGAACAGGATGCGCCGCGCCCCAGCAAACTTGATCAGGCGGTAGATGAAGGAAATCGAGGTAAAGGTCTTGCCCGAGCCGGTGGCCATCTGAATCAGGGCGCGCGGGCGGTTTTCTTTCAGGGATTGTTCGAGGTTGCGGATAGCCGTGATCTGGGCGGGCCAGAGGCCTTCTTCTTTCAGCGGCGACATGTGCTGCAGCTTGGCGAGGAAGGTGGAGGCGGTTTCACCTGCGCTGCCCACCCCCGGCTGTGCAGCGGGCGCATAGCCCAGCCACTCAGCAAACAGTTCAGGTTTGTGGAACGCGAACACCGGGCGGGAACGTGGCGTGGGATCAAGGCCATTGGTAAAGCGAGTTTCGACGCCGGTGCTCTGATAGGAAAACGGCAGCGGATTGCTCCAGCGCGGCAGTCCTTCGGGTAGGCCTTTGGTGTATTTATCAGATTGGGTTTCGACCCCGGTGAGGGTAACGCCCTCTTTCTTGGCCTCGATCACCCCGGCCGCCTTGCCATCCACATACAACAGATAGTCGGCAAAGCCATGGCCGGATTTGAGCGGGAATTCGCGGATGGCGACGCCGCGACCGGCGTGGATGTTGGCAGCGGCGGCGTCGCAGACGTGCCAGCCTGCCGCTTGCAGCAGCTGATCTATTTTTTCCCTGGCTTGTTGTTCGGGCTGCGGCATTGGTCGGGCGAGTGTTGTTATTCCGCAATCATCGCACAATCGGTTAATCATGGCATCAGGTTGTCACTCCCTGCGCCTGCTGATCGGCATGATAGCTGCTGCGCAGTTCGTGCAGCAGTGCACCCTGGGTTAAGTGAATATATCCGTTGAATACGATTAAAAGCGCTCAATTCGAGCCTACGCTGAAACGGGGCTGCCTGGCGCGCCGGGCGTTTTCGCCGGATGTTCTGTCGAATCGGGGCCTGAGTCGCACCGGAACGCTTTCGGGAATCTTCGTATAAGCGTTCCATTACTCTCTGAATCAACACGGCACTACGCTTTCCTGCCTTCTACAGAATGTCAAAAAGTCCGACATGCAGTTGAGAATACGACGCCTGGCCGTTAGATTCTCGCCCGCGCCAGGATTGTCAGACGCCCCGAACACGATATATGGCGGATAACTCAGCGTTTTTAATGACTGGCACGTATTCTGCACGGCCATTCTGGAAAGCCCATATACAACACAGGCTCATCGGCGGTTAGTGCAACGGGGGATGACATGAAAGCGATTCGACACAGCAAACCGGCAGACGAGTGGTCCAAGACCATCGTCGCGTTTCCGTCGCCCCATAAGTTGAAAGAGCTGTGCATCTCGCAAGGCAACGCTCAGACTGGCGTCCAAAACACTGAACTTGACCCGCAGAAATTCAAGATCCGGCTGGCCAGCGATGAGAATCGGGTACAGTCAGCCAGCCTGCTGGTTCAAAAAATGTATTCCTGGCGCGGTTATCAGAGCGGCCAGATGGATCAAGACCCGAACCGCATCACGCTACTTGCTTTCGATATCGACAAGATCGTCGGGACGCTCAGTCTGGGCCTGGATTCGCCGGTCGGCCTGCTGGTGGACGAATTGTACAAGCCGGAAGTGGATAGTCTGCGCGCCCAAGGGCGACAGGTATGCGAGATTATCAAGCTTGCGCTGGATAAACGCCTGGGTTCCAAGCCCATTCTCGCAGCGCTGTTTCATATCTCTTTCATTTATGGCCACAATATCCACCAGGGAACGGATTTTGTAATCGAAGTGAATCCGCGGCATGTGGGATTTTATCGGCGCATGCTGGGCTTTGAGCTGTTAGGCGAGGAGCGCACGTGCAATCGCGTCAATGCGCCGGCCGTGCTGCTGCGACTGGATTTATCCTATGCCGCGCAGCAGATTGAAAAACTGGGTGGGCTGGCGCAAAAACCGCCCGGCGAAAAATCCTTGTACCCGCATGGATTTTCGAAGCGGGAGGAAGAAAGAATCACCCAGCGCCTGCTACACGGGACCGATAACCGTAGCGGCTTGCGATCCAAACCGCTACGGCTTGTCAACGGGTTCTGAGCACCGCCTGAATTTGGCGGTCTTCTTCGCTGCCAGAAAAGTAGTTGTCCACGCAACAATTCTCGCCGGGGTATTACCCTTCCGCAATTCGTCAAAACATTCAAGGAAATATCAGGCCGTGAATCATCGCACGATGACGAATGACCTGATAAATCCAACGCACTGATTTATAGTGCGTTTTTCGCGTTTGACTCGTCGCTTTTAGCGCTGGCATGCGCAGCCTGGCCCGTCACTCCCTGCGCCTGCTGATCCGCATGATAACTGCTGCGCACCATCGGCCCGCAGGCGGCGTGTTTGAAACCCATTTCGGCAGCGGCGGCCTCGAACACGGCGAACTGTTCCGGGGTGACATAGCGGGTGAGCGGGATGTGGTGGCTGGAGGGTTGCAGGTACTGGCCGATGGTGAGCATGTCAACGTCGTGGGCGCGCAGGTCGCGCATGACGTCGAGCACTTCATCGTCGGTTTCGCCGAGGCCGACCATGATGCCGGATTTGGTGGGGATGTCGGGGTGCTGGGTCTTGAAGTCCCTGAGTAATTGCAGGGAATGGGCGTAGTCGGAACCGGGGCGGGCGGCCTTGTACAGGCGCGGCACGGTTTCCAGGTTGTGGTTCATCACGTCGGGCGGGGCGCTACCCAGCACCGCCAGCGCCACATCCAGCCGCCCGCGAAAATCCGGGGTGAGGATTTCGATGCGGGTGTTCGGCGCGGCGCTGCGCACGGCACGGATGCACTCGGCAAAATGCCCGGCGCCGCCGTCGCGCAAGTCATCGCGGTCGACGCTGGTGATGACGACGTATTTGAGTTTCATCGCGGCGATGGTGTGGGCGAGGTGGCCGGGTTCGTCGGCATCCGGTGGCAGCGGTTTGCCGTGGCCGACGTCGCAGAACGGGCAGCGCCGCGTGCACAGGTCACCGAGGATCATGAAGGTGGCGGTGCCGTGCCGGAAGCATTCGCCGATGTTGGGGCAGGAGGCTTCTTCGCACACGGTATGCAGTTTTTGCTCGCGCAGGATGGCCTTGAGCTCGGCGACTTCGGGCGAGTTGGGTGATTTGGCGCGAATCCAGGACGGCATTTTGAGGCGCTCCTGCGGCACGATCTTGATCGGGATGCGCGCGGTCTTGGCTTCGCCTTTGTGGAGTTTGATGTCGGCCATGTTCAGGTTCCTTTGCTGTGCTTCACAGCGTGATGTGTCGGGTCAGGTGCGCGGCCAGCGTTTCGGCCAGTTCGGCCGGGGTTGCGGCGATACCGGCATCGCGGGTTTGCGTCACCGCCATGGCCGGGTAGCCGCACGGGTTGATGTGGCTGAACGGAGTTAAATCCATGTCCGCATTCAGCGCCAGACCATGGTAACTGCAACCGCGTTTGATGCGCAGCCCCAGCGCGGCGATCTTGGCACCCGCCACATACACGCCCGGTGCATCGGCGCGGCGTTCGGCGTGAATGTTGTGCTCGGCCAGCAGGTCGATGACGGCCTGCTCCATGCGGGTGACCAGTTCGCGCACGCCAAACCCGCGCCGTTTCAAATCCACCAGCAAATAGGCCACTACCTGGCCGGGGCCGTGATAGGTAATCTGGCCGCCGCGGTCGATTCTGACCAGCGGGATGTCGATATCATCCAGCAGGTGTTCCGGCTTGCCGGCCTGGCCGAGGGTATACACCGGCGGGTGTTGCAGCAGCCAGATTTCATCCGCGGTCGTGGCATCGCGCTTGGCGGTGAACGCCTGCATGGCCTGCCAGGTGGGCAGGTATTCTACCCGCCCGAGGTGGCGAATCAGCACATCAGCCAAACTTACAGCACCAGCTTGACCATGGCATGACTGGTCAGCGCCCGGTACAGGTTATCCAGTTGCTCACGCGAGGTGGCGCGCACGGTGCAGGTCACGCTGATGTAGTTGCCGCCGCTACTGGGGCGCATTTCCATCGTGGCGGCGTCGAAATCCGGCGCGTGCTGCAGTACCACTTCGAGGATGGTCTGGGCAAACTCGGGGTGCGCCGCGCCCATGATCTTGATGGGGAAATCGCTGGGGTACTCAATCAGGGTTTCTTCGTTCATCCGGCCTCCCGTTTATTTGAAGAGCAGGCGCAGACCGTCCCAGGCGCGTCCGAACATATTGGCAACGCCGACGCTATGCAGCGCCTGCAGGGGATATTGCGCCAGTTGTTTGCCATCCAGTGTAATCGTGACAGTACCGACCTGCTGCCCCGCCACCAGCGGTGCCAGCAAGGGTTGGCGCGTGGTCATGGTGGCTTTGATGTCTTTGGCCTGGCCGCGTGGCAGGGTCAGGTAGATATCACGGGTAAAGCCGGCCTTGAGAGTACCGAATGAGCCTTTCCAGACTTTCAGGTTTGCCACGGTCTGGTTTTTTGCATACAGCCTGACACTGTCGTAAAACTGGAAACCGTAGTTGAGCAGGCGCTGGCTTTCCATGGCCCGGGCCGAGTCGGATTCCGTATCGAGCACCACCGACAGCAAGCGGCGGGTACCACGATGCGATGAGGCGATCAGGCAATAGCCCGCGTTTTTGGTGTGCCCGGTTTTCAGGCCGTCCACGCTCGGGTCGGTCCATAACAGGCGATTACGGTTGGCTTGGGTGATGCCGTTGTAGGTATATTCCTTGATCGAATACAGTGGATAGTATTCGGGAAAATCACGTACAAGGGCAGCGGCGAGGCGCGACAGATCGCGTGCGGTCGAATAGTTCTGGGCGTCCGGCAAGCCGGTGGGATTGGCAAAATGGGTATTGCTCATGCCCAGCCGCTGAGTCTGCTTGTTCATCATTTCGACAAACCCGGCTTCGCTGCCGCCGACGGCTTCGGCCAGCGCCATGGTGGCATCGTTGCCGGATTGTACGATCATGCCGCGCAGCAAGTCCGCTACGCTGACCGGTTTGTTGGGCTCGATAAACATGCGCGAGCCTTCGGCTTTCGAGGCTTTTTCCGAAACCGGCAGGCTGTCCGTCAATTTGATCTGGCCGCGGTGCAGCGCTGCAAAAGTCAGGTAGGCGCTCATCAGCTTGGTGAGCGAGGCCGGCTCGATACGCTGATCGGCATTATGCTCGGCCAGCACCTGTCCGCTCTGCATGTCCAGCAGCAACCAGGCTTTGGCTGCCAGCTTGGGAGCTGGCGCCGCAGGCAGATCAGCCGGGGCGGCCAACGCAGCGCAGGAAAAAATCAACAACAGTAAGGCAAAAATCTTTTTCATCGGGTAATCAGTGCGCAATCAATAGAGAGTGGAGTTCAACGGACAATGCGAATCGGCTTCAGGTTCATGCGTTGTTGCACATCGCGGGCGGCCTCGTCGGCACTGTCTGCATCCGCATACGGCCCCAGTGCGACCCGATAGCGGTCGTCATGGTCGAAAATAACCAGATCGTTACCTTTGGCATCAAGCTGGGTGGCGGCGCGTGCCAGCAGTTTTTCGGCATTGGCGCGGCTGCTGAAACTGCCCAGCTGCAAGTAGGTGCCGGATTCGGTCCCATCTTTTCCGCCATCATGCTCGCGCGCAATCTCGCCGGGGGTAATGCTTTCTACCTCTACCCGGCCGCTACCGCCCTGCACAATGCCGAGCTTGTGAGCAGCCGTATAGGACAAATCAATAATACGCCCCTTGTGGAACGGGCCGCGGTCGTTGATACGCACCACCACGGATTTGCCGGTCGCCAGCGCGGTGACGCGCGCGTAGCTGGGCAGCGGCAAGGTCGGGTGTGCGGCGGTCATGGCATACATGTTGTAGGGTTCGCCGGATGCTGTCGGCTTGCCATTGAAGCGCCGCCCATACCAGGAAGCCAGCCCTTCTGCTTTATAACCCTTGTTGGTTGGCAGCGGCGTATATTCACGGCCCAATGCCATGTACGGTTTATTGTTGGCCTCGCGCAGCGGTTCGACCTTGGGCACGGCATCGGGTATTGCGTCCAGATCTGGCGGTGGATTGTCGCCCGGGCCGTCGTCCAGATAATAGCCACCCGGTTTTACGGATTTGGCGACGGGCCCTCTGGCCTCGGGCGGGCTGGGCTTGGTGACTGCCCCCGCCGGTTTGGCCGGTGTTTCGGGCACGGTGCGCAACGGCTGGCCCGCACAACCGGCCAGTAATAACACGAGCAGGTAAAGTCCAAATTGTTGTGATTTCATGATTTGAGCAACTTTCTATGGGTTTTCACGCTCATCAATATGCCAAACCCCAGCATGACGGTAACCATGGCTGTTCCTCCGTAACTCATCAGCGGAAGCGGCACACCCACCACCGGCAGGATGCCGCTGACCATACCCATGTTGACGAATGCGTAAGTGAAAAATGCCAGCGTCAGGCTACCCGCCATCAGCCGTGAAAACAGGGTAGGCGCGCCGGCGGCGATCATCAGGCCGCGAACAATAATGGCCAGAAACAGGGTGAGCAGCAACACATTGCCAAGCAGGCCGAATTCTTCGCCGAATACTGCAAAAACAAAGTCCGTGGTGCGCTCGGGCAAGAATCCCATATGCGTCTGGGTACCCTGCAACCAGCCTTTGCCAAAGCTGCCACCCGAGCCCATGGCGATGGTGGACTGGATAATATGGTAACCCGCACCCAGCGGGTCCCGGGTCGGATCAAACAGGGTCAGGATGCGTTTCTGCTGGTAATCATGCATGAAATGCCACACCACCGGCAGACTGGCACCGACTGCCACCAGCATGCCCAGCATGATACGCCAGGGCAGACCGGCAAAAAACAGTACATAAAATCCCGATGCGGAAATCAGCAATGCGGTACCCAGATCAGGCTGTTTGGCAACCAGCGCCACCGGGATCGCCAGCAACAAGGCGGCAATGCCGTAGTCTTTGAGCCGGATGACGGCCTCGTGGTGATGGAAGTACCAGGCCAGCATCAAGGGCATGGCGATTTTCATGATCTCGGACGGCTGGATACGCGTTATTCCCAGATTCAACCAGCGCCGCGAGCCATTGACTACTTCACCTACCGTGGCCACGCCCAGCAGCAGCAACACGCCCACCACATACAAGGGCAACGCCAGGTTGAGCAGGTACTGCGGCGGAATATTGGCCACCAGCACCATCACGCCCAATGCCACCAGCATGTTGACACCATGCGAAATGAGCCGCGCTTCGCTCTGGCTGGCCGCGCTGTACTGCACAAACAGGCTCAGCACCATCAGCGTCAACAACAACAGCAGCAAGGGCACATCGATGTGCGACAGCATCTTCAGCAATCCGCGTCTAATCTGCATGTACGTCCCCTGGCGCGCCTGCCGGTGCTTTAATCACTTCTGCCTTGGGCAGTTTTCCGAGCAGGTAATAATCCATCACGGCCCGAGCAATCGGCGCCGCCGTGCTGCCGCCGTGCATGCCGTTTTCGACCAGCACCGCGATGGCAATTTTCGGGTTATCGGCTGGCGCAAAGGCAATATATACCGCATGGTCACGGTGGCTGGCCAATATGCGCTTGGCATCGTATTTTTCACCCTGCTTGATGCCCACCACCTGGGCCGTACCGGTTTTGGCGGCGATCAGGTAGGGGGCGCCGACGTTCGCGCTTACCGCCGTGCCGCCGGGGCGGGTGACATCCACCATGGCGGATACGACAACCTGCAGATCCGCCGGTTTGATATTGATGTGGTCGACCACATGCGGCGCAATCACGCGGCGCTGGCCGGTGCGGCTATCAATAATGGCCTGCACCAGTTCCGGACGATACACCGTGCCGCCATTGGCCAGTGCGGCGGTCGCCACGGCCAGCTGGAGCGGTGTGACCAGATTATAGCCCTGGCCGATACCGGCGATAATCGTCTCGCCCGGATACCAGGGCTGTCTTGAGTGTTTGGCCTTCCACTCGCGCGAAGGCAGTACGCCGGCCGTTTCACCCTCCAGGTCAATACCGGTTTTCCGGCCGAAACCGAACTGCGAGAGGAAGGCGTGCATGCGGTCGATGCCCAGATCATTGGCGAGCCGGTAATAATAGGTGTCACACGATTCCACAATGGATTTGTGCATGTCCACCGTGCCGTGGCCGCCGGGCTTCCAGTCACGGTAGCGGTGGCTACTGTTGGGCAACGAAAAATAACCGGGGTCGAAAATGGTATCGCCCGGCTTGCGCACGCCGTAGTTCAGCCCGGCCAGGGCCATGAACGGCTTGATGGTGGAGCCTTCCGGATAGGCGCTGCGAAACGCGCGATTCAGCAATGGCTTGTCGGGCGAATCGTTGAGCGCATTCCAGTTTGTCGTATCAATCCCGTTGACGAACAGGTTGGGATCAAAGCCGGGCATGCTGACAAAGGCCAGTACGCCGCCGGTTTTCGGGTCGATTGCCACCAGGGCGCCACGATAGCTGCCAAAGGCTTTTTCCACGATCTCCTGCAGCTTGCTGTCCACATTCAGCACCAGGCGGTTGCCGGATACCGGGTTGATACGTGACAAGGTACGTACGGCATGGCCGTTCACATCGGTTTCCACCTGCTCCGAACCCACGGTGCCATGCAGCTCGGTTTCGTAACTCTGCTCGATGCCAACCTTGCCGATATGGTCGGTACCCCGGTAATTGTTCAGTACGCCGGCTTCATCGAGGCGGCGCAGATCGGCATCATTGATGCGCCCGACATAGCCCACCAGATGCGCTGCGGTCTCGCCCAGCGGGTACTGTCGAAACAGGCGCGCTTTGACTTCAACGCCCGGAAAACGGTAATGATTGGCTGCCAGCTTCGCTACTTCTACATCGCTCAACTGGTTACGCAACGGCAAGGTCTCGAAATTGCGGCTTTCGGCCATCAGCTTGGCGAAACGCTTGCGCTGGGCCGGGGTAATCTCGACCAGCTTTGCCAGACCATTGATGGTGTCTTCCAGGTTGTCGGTCTTGCTCGGCGTAATTTCCAGCGTGTAAGCGGAATAGTTATGCGCCAGCACCACGCCGTTGCGGTCAACAATCGCGCCGCGATTGGGGGGAATGGGCACCACGGTGATGCGGTTGTTTTCAGCCAGGGTATGGTAGCGCTGGTATTCCAGTACTTGCACATAAAAGAATCGTGCCAGCAAAAGCAGGAGCATCACCACGACCATCCCTGCGGCGATGATCACACGTTTACGAAATCCGGCTAGTTCAAGCTGGTAGTTTCTGAGCTGGGTACGCCGGATCATGAGGCATCCGCGGCACGCGTTGCATTGCGTGGCCACTGCAGCAACAGGGAAACCGGCAACCACAACAGGGTGCCGCTGATTACCGACAGGAAGTATTCAATCCCGCTGAAGGCATGCCCGGCAAAAGTGGCCGCCAGGATGCTCATCAATTGCTCAACCAGTAACAGCGGCAACATCTGCAGTGCCTGCTGCCAGAGATTGAAGTTGATGATACGGCGTTGCAACATCAGCGTCCCGAACACCGCCACGGTATAAGCCATGGCATGCTGGCCGAGCACGCCGCCATTTGCCATATCGGTCAGCAATCCCAGCATCCACGCTACGCCCATGCCCACGCGCCGCGGCTGCTGCACGACCCAGTAAAGCAGGATGACCAGTAAAAAATCGGGGCGCCACCACTGCACCGTCCCCACCCATGGCAACAAGTTGAACGCCAGCCCGATCAACAGGCTGACCACAATCAGCAAGGGGTTCGCCGCGACCGGCATTGCCGGTCCTTTAGGGCTCATGAAGGTCATTTTTTCTTGCCCGCCGGGGCCTGTCTGACAGGTTTGGATGCCGGGATATCGTTCACGATCAACACTTGCCGGTAACTATTGATCGCCGCTTTCGGAGTGCATTCAACGCGCAGGAATGCACGGTTTGCGCTGTGCTCGACGTTGGCTACCGTGGCCACCGGCAAACCCGCCGGATAGACGCCACCGATGCCGGAAGTCACCAGCAAGTCACCTTTGTGGATATCCGCGCCCTGCGGAAGATAGCGCACATCAATTTCATTGTCTGTCCCTACACCGAACGCAATGGCGCGCAGACCATTGCGCTGAATCTGCACCGGCACCGGCTGGCCTGCATCGGTGAGCAGGGTGATTTCGCTGGTATAAGGATAGACGCGGGTAACCTGACCCAGCAGGCCGATTTCGTCCATCACTGGCTGGCCGGCGCGTACACCATCCTGACCGCCTCGATCAACAATGATCCGGCGACTGTAGGGGTCGCGCGGCACCGAGATGATTTCCGCCAGGCTGGTATGCAAAGGGACGCGCAAATGTGCGTGCAGGAGCGTGCGCAGGCGCGTATTTTCCTGTTCCAGATCTCGATAGCGCAGGACGGCGCCCGCATAATCCAGATTGCGCTGGCGCAGGATGCCATTGTCGCGCTGCAATTCCGCGTGATTGACAAAAAATCCGCTGACCTTGTCATAGACATCCAACGGCGTTTGCACCGCCTCCTGCATGGGGTAGAGCAGTGTCGAGAGCGCGCTGCGCACGCCGCCCAACACCTTGAAGCGCGTATCCGCGACGATGACCGCAATACTGATCAACACATAAATCAGCAGCCGCGCGCCCGCGCCGGGTCCACGCGGAAAAAGTTGCAGCTGTTCGTCCCGGATGGGCATGGGCTATCGAGGCATTCTGTAGTTTGGAAAAAGCAGTGGAATAATGCGATACCACATGACGAATCAGGAATCCTGGGCAAATACTGCACCAAGCTTGTCCATTTCTTCGAGCGCCCGGCCAGAACCACGTACCACGCAGGTGAGCGGATCTTCTGCCACAATCACTGGCAGGCCGGTTTCTTCCATCAACAGGCGATCCAGATCACGCAGCAACGCACCGCCACCGGTCAGTACCATGCCTTTTTCGGCAATGTCGGCACCCAGCTCGGGCGGGGTTTGTTCCAATGCGGATTTCACTGCGCTGACGATATTGTTCAGCGGGTCGGTGAGCGCTTCGAGAATTTCGTTGCTGGAGATGGTGAAGCTGCGCGGAATACCTTCTGCCAGATTGCGTCCCTTGACTTCCATTTCACGCACTTCGGAGCCAGGGAAGGCCGAGCCGATCCCCTTCTTGATGTTTTCCGCGGTGGCTTCGCCGATCAGCATGCCGTAGTTGCGACGGATGTAATTGATGATGGCTTCGTCGAATTTATCGCCACCCACACGCACCGACGAGGCGTAAACGATGCCGCCCAGCGAAATCACGCCGACTTCGGTGGTCCCGCCGCCGACGTCCACCACCAGCGAACCGGTCGCTTCTGCCACCGGCAGGCCGGCGCCAATCGCCGCCGCCATCGGCTCCTCGATCAGGTATACCTGACGTGCACCGGCACCGATGGCCGACTCACGAATCGCGCGCCGTTCCACCTGGGTGGAGCCACACGGCACGCAGATAATGATGCGCGGGCTGGGGTGAAACATGCGCGTATCGTGGATTTTCTTGATGAAATACTTGAGCATCTGCTCGGTAATGGTGAAATCGGCGATCACACCGTCTTTCATCGGGCGGATGGCGGTGATATTGCCCGGCGTGCGCCCAAGCATCTGTTTTGCCTCCAACCCCACGGCCTGGATGGTTTTTTTGGCGCTGCCGCCATCCTGGCGTATGGCCACGACCGACGGCTCGTCCAGCACAATACCCTTGCCGCGCACATAAATCAGCGTGTTGGCGGTGCCGAGGTCAATGGCCAGGTCTGTAGAAAAATAACCACGTAGAAATCCGAACATGTTTTGTATATCCGCTAAAGTGAAACGGGGATTAAGGTCAGGGTCAGCGGGCCGGAAATCTTTATGCGCCCGGCCGGTCCGAGATTAGCCTTGAATAAACTGTATATGTTACCCTAACAGGCTTGTTTCCTGTGAAGATTTACGCTGTATGTCACTCACCCTGCATGATGTAAAACGCGTTGCCATGCTCGCCCGCATTGCCGTCACCGATGAGGAGGCGGCTGCCTATCAACAACAGCTCAATGGCATTTTTGGCCTGATTGAAGCCATGCAAGCCGTGGACACGACGGGCGTGATGCCCATGTCACACGCCCAGGATGTGCATCAACGCTTGCGTGACGACACGGTGACAGAAACCGACCAGCACGAAAAGTTCCAGGCCATCGCGCCACAAGTCGAAGCCGGGTTGTACCTGGTACCCAGAGTTATCGAATAGCCTTAATCCCATGATCAATGCAAGCCTGAAACAACTCGCCGCCTTGCTGGCCGGAAAAAAAACTTCCAGCCTGGAACTGACACAAACTTACCTGGAACGCATCCAGACGCACAATCCGGTGTTGAATGCCTTTGTCACACTCAACACAGAGATCACGCTGGCCGAAGCCCGTGCCGCCGATGCCCGCATCGCCGCCGGCAACGCCGCCCCGCTCACCGGCATTCCCATCGCGCACAAGGATATCTTCTGTGCCGACGGCTGGCGCACGACCTGCGGCTCGAAAATGCTGGATAACTTCATCGCGCCTTACGATGCCCATGTCATCAGCCAGTTCAAGACAGCGGGGATGGTAAGCCTGGGCAAGACTAACATGGATGAATTCGCCATGGGGTCTTCCAACGAAACCTCGTATTTCGGCACGGTGAAGAACCCGTGGGACCGGAATGCAGTTCCCGGCGGCTCCAGCGGCGGCTCGGCAGCGGCCGTAGCGGCGCGTCTTGCACCCGCCGCCACCGGCACCGACACCGGTGGGTCGATCCGCCAGCCCGCCGCGCTGACCGGCATCACCGGCCTGAAACCCAGTTATGGCGTGGTATCGCGCTACGGCATGATTGCTTTCGCTTCCAGCCTCGATCAAGCCGGACCGATGGCCAAATCCGCCGAAGACTGCGCGTTGCTGATGAATGTGATGGCGGGCTTCGACGAACGAGACTCGACCAGCCTGGAGCGCCCGGCCGAGGATTACACACGCGATCTGGAGCAACCGCTGGCCGGGCTGAAAATCGGCCTGCCGCGCGAATATTTCGCTGAAGGCCTATCCGCCGACGTGGGTGCGGCGGTGGAAGCCGCGCTGGCCGAATACCGCAAGCTCGGCGCGACCACGGTGGATATCTCGCTGCCCAATACGCAGCTGTCGATCCCGGTGTATTACGTGCTGGCGCCGGCCGAAGCGTCCACCAACCTGTCGCGCTTTGACGGCGTGCGTTACGGTTATCGGGCACCGGATTACACCGATCTCACCGACATGTACCAGAAAACCCGCGCGCAAGGCTTCGGCAGTGAAGTCAAACGTCGCATCATGATCGGTACTTATGTATTGAGTCACGGCTACTACGACGCTTACTACCTGCAGGCGCAGAAAATACGCCGCCTGATCGCGCAGGACTTCGACGCCGCGTTCCAGCAATGCGACATCATCATGGGGCCAACCGCCCCCACAACAGCGTTCAACTTTGGCGAAAAAGCCAGTGATCCGGTATCCATGTACCTGTCCGACATCTATACCATTGCCGTGAATCTGGCTGGATTACCGGGCATGTCGGTGCCGTGCGGCTTTGGCGCCAATGGTCGTCCAGTGGGGCTGCAGATTATCGGCAACTACTTTGCCGAAGCGAAAATGCTTGGCGTTGCGCACCAATACCAGCTTGCCACTGACTGGCACACACGCATGCCGGAGGCCCAATAACATGAACTGGGAAATCGTCATCGGGCTGGAAGTTCACACGCAGCTCTCCACCCATTCAAAAATCTTCTCCGGTGCCAGTACCGCCTTCGGCGCGGCGCCCAACACCCAGACCAGCGCGGTGGACATCGCCCTGCCCGGTGTACTGCCGGTGCTGAACAAGGGCGCGGTGGAACGCGCCATTCAGCTCGGCCTGGCCATCGACGGCCACATTAGCCGGCGCTCGGTGTTTGCACGCAAAAATTATTTCTACCCGGACTTGCCCAAGGGCTACCAGATCAGCCAGATGGAACTGCCGGTGGTGGAAGGCGGCAGCCTCACGATCCAGGTCGGCGAGACTGAAAAAACCGTCCGCATTACCCGCGCTCACCTGGAAGAAGACGCTGGAAAATCGCTGCACGAAGACTTCCACGGCATGACCGGCATCGACCTGAACCGCGCGGGTACGCCGTTGCTGGAGATCGTCTCCGAACCGGACATGCGTGGCTCAGCTGAAGCCGTCGCCTACGCTAAAACCTTGCACAGCCTGGTGGTCTGGCTGGGTATCTGCGACGGCAACATGCAGGAAGGCAGCTTCCGTTGCGACGCCAACGTCTCGGTGCGGCGCATGGGCGAGACCGAGCTCGGCAAGCGTTGCGAGATCAAGAACCTCAATTCATTCCGTTTTCTGGAACATGCCATCGAATACGAGGCGCAGCGCCAGATCGAGATCATTGAGGATGGTGGTGTTGTGCGCCAGGAAACCCGCCTGTATGACCCGGACCGCAACGAAACCCGCACCATGCGCAGCAAGGAAGACGCGCACGATTACCGCTATTTTCCCGACCCGGATTTACTGCCGCTGGTGATTTCCGAAGAGTGGATAGAACGCACGCGCGCTGCCCTGCCGGAATTGCCGAAGGCCATGCGCAGCCGCTTCATGACCCAATATGGCCTGCCTGCTTACGATGCCGGGCTACTCACTGCCAACAAGGCGCTGGCTGCCTATTACGAAACCCTGGTCGCGGCCGTGGGCGGCGAGGCCAAAACCTGTGCGAACTGGGTAATGGGCGATCTTTCCGCCGCGCTCAACCGCCACGAGCTCGACATCGCCATCAGCCCGGTTTCCAGCCGCCAGTTGGCCACACTGATACAGCGTATTACTGATGGCACACTGTCTGGCAAGCTTGCCAAGGAAGTATTCGAAGCGCTCTGGCAGGGCGAAGGCGAAGTGGATGCGATTATCGAGACGCGTGGGCTGAAACAGGTATCCGACAGCGGCGCTATTGAAGCCATTGTTGATGAAATTCTTGCCGCCAACCCCAACCAGGTCGCCGAATACCGCAGCGGCAAGGACAAGATGTTCGGATTCTTTGTCGGCCAAGCCATGAAAGCCATGAAAGGCAAAGCCAATCCGCAGCAGTTGAATGACATTCTCAAGCGCAAACTGGGTTAATTCTGCCCGGATGCAATTGGGTATACGTCTGCCGAAAACCCATTCAGTGAGAACACCATGACCGCTCCATTCAATATTGTCGTACTGGCCGCCGGGCGCGGTACTCGCATGGTATCCACGCTGCCCAAGGTGCTTCACCCGGTGGCTGGAAAGCCGTTGCTGGCGCATGTGCTGGATACCGCGCGCCGCCTTGATCCGCTACAAATCTGCGTAGTGTATGGCTACGGCGGCGATGCGGTGCCGCAGGCCATCGCCGATCCCGACATCGCCTGGGCTTTGCAGGCCGAACAGCACGGCACCGGCCATGCAGTCATGCAGGCATTACCGCATCTGGGCGGCGCTGGCGTGACGCTGATTCTGTATGGCGACGTGCCGCTCACCACGCTGGAAACCATGCGCGAGCTGTCTGCGCTTGCCGCGCAGGACAGCCTGGCACTGCTGACCATTGAGTTACCCGACCCGACCGGCTATGGCCGCATTGTGCGCGACAGCAGCGGCGCGGTGGCGCGCATTGTCGAACACAAGGATGCCGATGCCGACGTGCGTGCCATTCATGAAGTCAATACCGGCCTGATGGCGCTGCCCACGCAGTTGCTCGCCGACTGGCTGGCGCGACTGACCAACAATAATGCCCAGGGCGAGTATTACCTCACCGACATCATCGGCATGGCGGTGGCGGATGGCGTGCCGGTACGTACCTGCAGCCCGCGCCATGAATGGGAAATCCTCGGTGTGAACAGCAAGGTGCAACTGGCGCAGCTGGAGCGCCTGCATCAGGCCAATGTGGCACACACTTTGCTGGAACAAGGCGTGACCTTGCTCGATCCGGCACGCCTGGATGTACGCGGTACGCTATCCTGCGGCCGGGATGTAAGCATTGATGTGAACTGCGTATTTGAAGGCCGGGTTGAGCTGGAAGACGGCGTAAGTGTCGGCGCCCACTGTGTTCTGCGCGATGTGCGGGTGGGAAAAGGCACGCAAATTGCGCCATTCTCGCATATTGTCGAGGCCACATTGGGCAGCCATAATCACATCGGCCCGTATGCACGCATTCGACCCGGCACGGTGCTGGCCAGTGATGTGCATGTCGGCAACTTTGTCGAGATCAAGAACAGCCAGGTGGACGATGGCTCCAAGATCAACCATCTGTCTTACGTCGGCGACAGCACGGTGGGCAAAAAAGTGAACATCGGCGCAGGTACCATTACCTGTAACTACGATGGCGCCAACAAGCACCGCACCGTGATCGAAGACGATGTGTTTATCGGCTCGGATACGCAACTGGTCGCACCGGTCACCGTCGCCCGGGGTGCCACCATCGGCGCCGGTTCGACGATTACCAAAGATACCCCGGCAGGCGAACTCACCCTGTCGCGCAGCAAGCAATTGAGCATTGCCGGCTGGCAACGGCCGGTTAAAAAACCGAAAGCATAAGCAAGAGGAAATCATTATGTGTGGAATCGTCGGCGCTGTCGCGCAACGCAATGTAGTCCCCATCCTGCTCGAAGGTCTGCGCCGTCTGGAATATCGCGGCTATGACTCGGCTGGTCTGGTGACTGTCGATGGCGGCCTGAACCGGGTCCGCAGCATCGGCCGCGTCGCTTCGCTGGCCGAGGCCGCAATGGCGCACAAAACCCACGGCCACCTCGGCATCGCCCATACGCGCTGGGCCACCCACGGCGCGCCGACCGAACTCAACGCTCACCCGCATGTCAGTCGCGACGATCTGGCCGTGGTGCATAACGGCATCATCGAAAACCATGAAGCGCTACGCGGCCGCCTGCGCGAACTGGGTTATGTGTTCACCTCGGAGACCGATACCGAAGTCATCGTTCACCTCATCCATCATTACTATCACACCGAAAAAGACCTGCTCAGCGCGGTGCGCCATGCCGTGGGTGAACTGCATGGCGCCTATGCCATCGGCGTGGTGGCGCATGACTCGCCGCACCAGCTGGTATGCGCACGCCGCGGCAGTCCACTGCTGATTGGTCTGGGCATCGAAGAAAACTTCATTGCCTCGGACATTTCCGCACTGTTGCCGGTGACGCAGAAAGTCGTCTATCTGGAAGAAGGCGACATAGCCGACATCGGCCTGCTCCATGTGCGCATTTACGATGCCGACGGCAAACCGGTCGAACGGACTTCGCACATCTCCGAACAATCATCGGAAATGGCCGAACTGGGCAATTACCGGCACTTCATGCAGAAAGAAATCCACGAACAGCCACGCGCGCTGGCCGACACGCTGCACGACGCCGTGGCCGGAGAAAGCCTGCAGCCCGAACTGTTCGGTTTTGAAGCCGCCGGGGTGTTCAACCAGATCAAAGCCGTCACCATCCTCGCCTGCGGTACCAGCTACCATGCCGGCAAGGTCGCCAGCTACTGGATCGAAGCGCTGGCCGGTATCCCGTGCCGGGCCGAAATCGCCAGCGAATACCGCTACCGCGACAGCGTTGCCAATCCCGATGCGCTGGTCATCACTCTGTCGCAATCGGGCGAAACCGCGGATACACTGGCGGCGCTCAACCACGCCAAGGCACTCGGTCACCAGCACACCCTGTCGATCTGCAATGTGCCGGAATCGGCGCTGGTACGCCAATCAAAATTGCGCTTTCTCACCCGTGCCGGTCCGGAAATTGGCGTGGCCTCCACCAAAGCCTTTACCACCCAGCTGGCAGCGCTGTTCCTGCTGACGCTGTTACTCGCCAAACAACGCGGACGCCTGACGCCGGCTGCCGAGACTGCGCATATCCAGTCACTGCGTGAGTTGCCCGGCAAGGTGCAGCAAGTGCTGAAACTGGAACCCGAAGTGGAACGCTGGGCAGAACGTTTTGCCGACAAGCAGCATGCACTCTTTCTGGGGCGCGGCATGCACTACCCGATCGCCATGGAAGGCGCGCTGAAACTCAAGGAAATTTCCTACATCCACGCCGAAGCCTATCCGGCGGGCGAACTCAAACACGGCCCGCTGGCGCTGGTGGACAAGGACATGCCAGTGGTAGCGATCGCCCCTAACGACACCTTGCTGGAAAAACTCAAATCCAACCTGCAGGAAGTGCGCGCGCGCGGCGGCGAGCTCTATGTGTTTGCCGATGCCGATACCCATATCGTCCCCAGCGAAGGCATTCACGTGCTGCAACTCGCCGACCACGCCGGGCCGCTGTCACCCATCCTACATACCATTCCGTTGCAAATGCTGTCTTATCATGCAGCCCTGCAAAAGGGCACCGATGTGGACAAGCCGAGGAATCTGGCAAAATCGGTCACGGTGGAATAAGCACGATAACAATGAAGCACGTGTAAGCCCGAAAACACGTAACAATTGGTGAGAGGATAAAAATGCGATCTCTTTTGCGTATATTCCGATTCATTCACGCGGTGATGGCTCTGTTATTTGCCTGCGCCGCGCTTATGCTCATTGCAATTTCTACCCGTATAGGCTGGCTGGCCTTCAGTGGCGGACTGGATCGGGTTGCCGCTCAATCGATTATTGAAGCCGTGGGATTATTGGCCGCAGCCGTCGTCGCGCTGCAGATTGCCGAAACTATTTTTGAAGAAGAAGTCATTCGCGATGCCGACATCAGTGCGCCGACCAGAGTGCGGCGGTTCCTGTCCCGATTCTTTGTAGTGGTCATCGTGGCACTCGCCATTGAAGGTCTGGTTGCCACATTCAGGGCGCTGCACGAGAATCCCGCTCAACTCCCGTATGCGGCCAGTATTCTGGTGGGGGTGGGTGTACTCCTTGCTGCCTGGGGCCTATTCATCTATCTCAATCGCTCAGCAGAGGAATTGGAACCCGAGGCCATGGCCGATGCAAAACGGGAAGACAAAAAACTAAAATAGCTGTGTCTAAACGCGATATACAAGGGGAGTTTGTGAAAACCATACACGGATTATTTTTTCTGGTCGCTGCCTGCAGCGCGGCCATACCTGCTCTTGCCGAGGACGCTGTGCAAGTGTCTTCACTCATTCCTTATCAAAGTGATGAGGTGGCGAATGAGGCCGTGCGCAAGGAATGTACATGGAATAGCACCATGCCGCGCTATTTGGCAGCGGAGTCCGATGGGCGAGTGAAAGTCGCGGAGCAAAACCTGGATGCGGTCACCGGCAAGAAACTGATCCTGGTGGCAACCAATCTGCATAGCATCGGTGGTAGTAGCTGGACCGGGCCGAAGTGGCTGGTGCTGGAAGGGAAGCTGATGCAGGGTAACAAACTGCTGGGGAATTTCGAAGTCAGGCGGCAGACGATACGTGGTTCATACCGGGCTTGCGGGACGCTGGAATCACTCAGCGAAGAAATTTCGGATGATATTTTGAAATGGCTTAAAAATCCGGGTCTGAATGCCAAGCTGGGGGATGCAGGCTAGCAGACTGCTGCGAAGCCAGCGTGGCTACAAGGCACCAATTCCTTGGCTTTGTGTCAGATCAGGCTGACTGTTGTGCTTCACAGTCACCCCACCTATTATGTTTTTTTACGGATTACGATCATGAATAGACCATTTGGAATCATGCTGGCGTTTCTGACTGCTTTATGCGGCTACGCTGTTTCGGCAAGCGCAGAAGAATCATCGCCTGTTATCGTCAAGGTAGAGAAAGCCATTGAACGGGGTGCAAACGCCACCGTCAAGGGTGTCAAGATTGGTGTGGCAGCAGGCGAACGCGGCGTCAAGCGTGGCGCGCACGCGGCAGCCCATGGAGTTGAGCGTGGTATGGAAGCGACATCGAAAGGCGTCAAGCGCGGCGCCAGCGCAACAGCCCACGCTGCCAAGACGGTGGAAAGAAAAGTGGACGCCTCCTCTACCTCTTCTTCTGCGGCACAGCAGTAATTTTCAAATGATCCACACCGGAAATACACTTAATCCCAATACTTCCCGCCATGGATGAGGCCGCCCGGCGCGAATTCCTGCGCATGGTCAGGGCGCATCAGGAGCGCGGGGACCCCAGTGGATGGTGCGATCAGGTGTATCGCGACGTCGATGGCGATTTTACGGCTGTTTTCTGGGCTGACCTGGTTCCCAACCCTTATCTGGTTTCCTGGCTCGAAACGCATCCGTTAAGCGCTGACAATACGCCGCGCGCGATCACGATCGGCTGCGGCGTGGGCGACGATGCGGAAGCCCTGTCGGCACAGGGCTATCAGGTTACCGCGTTTGATATTTCTCCGGCTGCGATTGATCTGTGCCACAAGCGTTATCCAAACAGTCGCGTCGAGTATGTCGTGGCAGACCTGTTTGACCACCCCAAAAATTGGGTACACGGATTCGATCTGGTGTTCGAATGCAACACGATTCAGGTTTTGCCTGACGTGTATCGCTTGCGCGCCCTGAACACGATTGCCGCCATGGTTGCCCCCGGCGGTGTCGCTCTGGTTTCTTGTCGCAGCCGCAATAGCGGAGAAATGGAAGATGCATTCCCACTCCCGCTCGACCGGCCGGAAATAAACGGATTCGTCCGCGCCGGACTGCGCGAAGACAGCTTTGTGGCTTACGATGATGACCAGAACCCGCCGGTGCCACACTTCTTTGCCTGCTACCGCCGCACCTGACTGACTACACCTGTTGGGAGCATCCGGCTGAATGATGCCCAGGCCCTTACATACCAGCAACCTCACCTTTCTCTATCGCGCACTCGCTAAGGCTGATTCCAAATGCCTTGATCCAAATCAAGGCACTGCAAGCTTATCGGCAGTATCATGAACTGGCGAATTAACGCCAAGGGGAGTGCGATGTTATACCGTCTGCTGATTACCGTTTTACTCGTCGGGCTGGGAATATCCCAGGCCCTTGCTGTGCCGGATGGTGCGGCACTATACGCACGCAACTGCGCCGCCTGTCACGGCTCGACCGGAACCGGCGGGATTGGCGTGCCGCTTGCGCTACCCTCTTTTCAAGCCAGCATCAGTGACGATTACCTGCGGCGGACTATACGTATCGGCCGGCCTGGCAGGGTGATGCCTTCGTTCAGTAATTTAAAACCGGAGGAGATCGAAGCCATCGTCGGCTATGTGCGCGCCTGGAACAAAGGACCAGCCGTCACCTATTCCACCCAGCCGGTGAAAGGCAACGCAGTGCATGGCAAGCAACTGTTCGCACAATACTGTGCAGCTTGTCACGGCATCAGCGGAGGTGGCAGCCAAGGGACCGGTGTCACTTTCTCGCGTCCGCGCGATCTGCCGATCATGGCACCGGCGCTGCACAACCCAGGTTTTCTTGCCTCGGCTACTGATGCCATGATCAAGGCTACACTGATCAAGGGCCGGGAAGGCACGCCGATGACCTCTTTCATCAAGCGCGGGCTTACGGAAGGCGATATCAATGACATCGTCAGCTACGTGCGCAGCTTCGAAAAGCTGCCGCTGGCGGATAGCGCGAAGCTATTGCAGGTAGAGAACCCGGTCATCGTGCGCGACTCGCCCTACGATATGAAAACCACCGTGGAGAATGTGAAACAGGCCGTCAGCAACAACAATTTTTTCTATGGCCGGGTACAGACGTTGGACTATGGGCTGACCACCCCGGACAAGGAAAACCCCAAACAGGTTATCGTCTATTTCTGCAACATCAGCCTGCTCAATCAGGCACTCGGCATCGACCCGCGTGTGGGGATGTTCCTGCCGTGCCGCATCACCATTGTTGAGCACAACGGCAAGGTACAGGTGATGTCGGTCAATCCTGAGGTACTCAGCAAGCTCTTCAACAATTCAGAGTTAAATCTCCTGTGTGCGCAGATGAAGAAAAACTACACTACCATCATGGAGGAGGCGACACTATGAACAAGCTGATGCAGTGGATAGGCCTCGTCAGTCTGGCGCTATTTTTAAGTACGCCGGTCATGGCAGAGGGTTTGTTGATGGCGCGTACTGACAATCAGTTTCCGGAAGCGATGACCTTGTTGCAAAGCGCCATTTCATCACATGGGTACAAGATCACACGCCTGCAGCAAGTGAATGAAAACCTGGCCAAGCGTCATTTCAAGAGCGATATGTATCGCGTGGTGTATTTCGGCAAATATGACGAAATCAAACAGGCGTCAGCCAGGCACCCGGAGCTCATACCGTTCCTGCCGCTCAGCATCACCATTTTTGCGGAAGGCGATCAGGCCATCCTGGTGGCCAGCCATCCACGGATGCTGGAAGCCTTCTTTCCCGATCCTGCCATGAAGCCCATGTTTGAGCGCTGGGAAAAAGACGTGGCGGCGATCATGGACGAGGTACGCAAATCGAAATAGCCATACCGTGCCCGCCCGGTTGATTAGGGTATCAACGGCCGGGCACTATTACGCTGCATTCAATGGCAGCCACAAGCTAAAGCACGCCCCACCCTGCGGCTGATTGCCTGCTCGCACATGGCCCTGGTGGAGCTCTGCCACACGTTTGACAATAGCCAAACCCAGACCCGCATGACCATGGCCTTCGCGTTGCTGGCTGCCCTGAAAAAATCGCTCGAATACCTTGGCAACATCGGCAGATGCAATCCCTGCACCCGTATCGGTCACTACCAGCTCGATGCCACTATTGCGCGGTTGTGCTACAAGACGGATGGTGCCGCCCACTGGCGTATGACGTAGCGCATTTTCCATCAAGTTAGCGATCGCGCGCTCGATCAACGCCGCATCGACTGCCACCAGCGGCAGGGCTTCCGGATAAGCGCATTCAATACGTACGCCGCGTGTTTCGGCAGCGGGGGTAAAGCGCTGAGCAATGTCATCTATCAGTTCGCCCAGATGGGTCGGTGCCTTTTCAAGACGCACCGCATCACTGTCGAGCCGGGCAAAATCGAATAATGAAGCGGACAAGCGATCCAGATGTTGGGCATTTTTCAATGCAACCTGCAGGAAGCGTTCGCGTTCGGCCTCACTCAACCGCTCACCGCGCAGAATAACCGTCTCCAGATGGCCGGTCAGCGAGGTTAGTGGGGTACGCAGATCATGCGAAATACTCGCCACCCAGTCGCGCCGCGTGGCATCCATGCGCCGCACTCGCAACACCTGTTCATGCAAGCGTTGCACCATGTCACGAAATGCGCGCGATAAATGACCGATCTCATCGCGTCGGTCCTGATGCGGGAAACTGGCGGGATCAGGAATATCTGCAACTTCCGCCGTACGCACCTGATCAGCAGCACTCGCCAAACGGCGCAAAGGCCGCGTAATTTGCGCCATCACTACCCATACGAACAGGGCAATCAGCAGGCTCGCGCTCAAGGCGACCAGCAACGCGGTGCGATTTGCATAGCTGGAGGCCAGCAGCTGGCCCGGATTGGTTTCCGGCGGCCGCATCAACATATAGAGATAACCGGATTGCGTCTTGCCGTCATAGATCGGCGCCGCGGCAAACAGGCATTTCATGCCGGGGAAATCGGGATCGCTGCCATACTCTATTTTGCCATCAGGATGGTCGAGCAATTGCCGGATGGGTGCCAGATTCACATGACTGCTTCCACCGATTGAGCGTTGCTTGGAATAGCCGACGCGTACCCGGCCCTGATCATCGATCAGATACAGCGCGCTGGAAGGCTCCAGCAACAACATCTGTTCAAACTGGGTTTCAATCCGGTCACGCTGGATGTGCTCTAGTTTACCGAGCTCCGGATACATCAGCGCAACATTATGGGTAAACTGCAAGCCCTGCTGTTGACGCAGTTCGTCATTGTAGGCGCTGTGGGCAAAATGCACGGCTAAAGTAAATATCGCTGCAATCAGTAAACAAAATCCGATCACCAGTGCGGTGATGCGTGCACGCAGGCTGTCTGCCAATATCCGCATCAGCAGTCTGCGAAGCGGTAACCGACACCGCGCACTGTCAATACATATTGCGGATTGGCGGGATCGGCTTCGACCTTGGCGCGCAGGCGGTTGATATGGGTATTCACATTGTGCTCATAGGATTCAAGCGTGGTGCCCCAAACGGCATCCAGCAGTTGCGCGCGTGAATAGACCCGGCCTGGATTGTGCGCCATAAACAACAGCAGATCGAACTCCTTGGCGGTTAACGGGATGAGCCTGCCGCACAGGCGGACTTCATGGCGCATGGTATCGATCTCCAGACTGCCTGCACGCACCAAGGCCACCTCATTCGGGGCTACGACACCACGCATCTTGTCAGAGCGCCGTAGTAACGCTTTGACCCGTGCCTGCAGTTCCGGGATGCTGAACGGTTTGCCCAGGTAATCATCCGCCCCCAGTTCCAGCCCGACTACACGATCGATTTCACTGGCTTTGGCAGTCAGCATCAAAATCGGTGTGTAGTATCGGGGATCCGAACGCAGTGCACGGCATATCTCCAGCCCATCCAAACCCGGCAACATCAGATCCAGCACGATCAGGTCAAACGTACCGTTGCGCGCGAGCTCCAGTCCGACAATACCGTCGGCGGCGCACGTCACCTGCAAGCCCAAATCCTCCAGATGCAAACGGATCAAATCGGCAATTTCTGCAGTGTCCTCCACCACCAGGGTGCGGCAATCATTGAGCATATCCATGCCCCTTAGTCTGATCTGCACACCCAACCTGACACCAGATGCACAAAATTTGTTATCAAAACGATATGTTCGCGCAACACAGCCGAGATTATCAGCCCGCAAACTGAGGCTGTCATTCAAAGCAAGCGGAGACGCATCATGTTACACAATCCGGAAATCAACTTCGAACACGCCGCCGAGCATCGCGCCTATCTCTATCATTTTGCCCTCAAGCACGTTAGAGATGCTCATCTGGCCGACGACCTGGTGCAGGAAACATTACTCGCCGCGTTACAGAGTAACAGTGACTATGCGGCGCGCTCCACTTATCGTGTATGGCTTACCGGCATACTCAAACACAAAATGCTCGATGCCTTTCGTGAACGCGGGCGCTATCTGCGCCTGGAAGATGAAGCCGGCGACAGCCTGCTGGATCACGATCCCGATTCTTTCAGCCTGCACCCGGTAGCCGATAGTCTGCTGCCAAATCCGCAAAAATCCATCGAACTGAGTCAATTCTTGCAAGGGGTGGATCAGGCACTCCGAGCCATGCCGGCCAGCATCTCGGCGGTATTCTATGCCCGGGAAATAGAAGGAGAATCCGCAAAAACCGTATCCCGGCGTTTTGCGATCAGCGAAGCAAATGTCTGGGTACGGGTACACCGTGCACGCAAGGCAATGCAGGCATTTCTGACTTCAACCGGTCAGGGTGAGCATCGCTATTCATCCACCGTGGTACGCCGGCAAACACGTCCAGCACTCGTCCCTGCTTAAACTACCCAGCGCTCTCTCGTAGTGGGTAATTCAAAATCGCAGACAACAAAAAACCCCCGACCAGCGGGGGTTTTTTGTTGTCCGGTAAAACTTAGCCGGCCTGGATGTTCGAGGCTTGTTTGCCCTTGGGTCCGGTAGTCACGTCGAAGCTGACGCGCTGGTTTTCTTGCAGGGTTTTGAAACCGGCTGCATTGATTGCCGAGAAGTGTGCGAATAAATCATCACCGCCATCATCGGGAGTAATAAAACCAAAACCTTTAGCGTCGTTGAACCATTTAACAGTACCTAATGCCATTTTTTTTCCTAACTCATAAGTCGTTTGGGCGGTCGCCCGTGATCTATCGAATCAAGAAAAAACAGGGCCAACTTAACGTACCGCAATTTGGTGCTTGAATTCCATAGAACGCGTACAAGGCTACAGCATTTTCAATCGATTTGGGATTCTTTTTTTCTCGAATGCCAAAAATAATCCTAAAATAAGCAAAAAATCACCTCATCATAAGCCTCGTCGGCGACTACCGGCCTGCCTATTGTGAGCCGCCATTCGCGAAAAATCTTGGTGTAGAATTCATTTCATCGTGGGGACGTAGCTCAGCTGGGAGAGCGTCGCGTTCGCAATGCGAAGGTCGGGAGTTCGATCCTCCTCGTCTCCACCAACAGGACAAACATCAGTGAATTGATCTTTACTGCCGAGTGACTAACGAAAGAATTTGAAGCGGCGCATCATTTAACCAGCGACTGCGGCAGACAGTGTCAAATACTTGCTGTTCGCCGCTTGTAAATCGCCTAATGATGCGCTTGCCGGAAAGCTCAGGCTTTAGGTGCGTACGCGATGCAATAACCTTGTGGATGGATCGCGCCTTCGACTACCTTGCAGGTGCCCATTGCCTTGGCCGTTTTGCCAGGAATAAACTGAATACAGTTACTGCATTCCAGCTTCCCTTTCGGGTGATCCTGATACTGCATGGATGCTTGACTCGCCTTGGCGGCGGCAGATGCCTGCTTGCTTGCGACAACCGGTACGACTGCGATACTGGCCAATAGAGCGGCGCCTTTCAGGAATGAACGGCGGTTGAGCTTTTTGCTATTTAACGTGTCCAATTTAACCTCCAGTAAGAAAGAAAAACAAACTCATAAATATAGAACCCGGCATGGCATTCTATCCACAAAACCGCAGCCAATCGTCTATTGCAATATCAGCTACGGCGTTATTCTAGTTCAGAATTTCCAGTCCCGGAAGGTGGACATGCCCCCATCGAAATAGTTGCACCGGCTGATTCCGTCCACTCTTCGCTATCAACAGGGGCTCACGCGATAGCCGACTCGCGGAAAGTGCACGGCCACCCGCCCGCAATCTGCATGCTCACGCGCCAGGACGATCGTGTCACGATCGACGGCTAGAATCCGGCCTTTGACTGGCCGGTCACCGCCATGCGTAACTGGTACGACCGTAACAGGCATTCCCGGTTTCAGCCCTTGCGGATCATGCTCATCTGTTTTTTCCTGAGTCGCTGGTTCATTCGCCTTCGCCACCGCCAAGGCCTCTGTAGCTGACATGGGTGTCGAAGTCCCGTGGCCAATCGCCTGCATGCGCTGTATCCAGGCATTCAGCATCGGAAACTCACCCAGATATTCGGGAGCCGCCGCATAACGCTCACACACGAACCAGACCAGATACCAGGCGAGCAGATCTACCATGCCTGCTTCGTTACCGAGCATAAAGTGCTGCCCGTTCGCCAGACAGGCTTCCAGCCAGCCGAATTGCGGACGTAATTGAGCCAGCGTATGTGGCAGGTCCTCGGCTTCGTATTTTAAATCGCCCTGTTCGCCCAGATAAAGGCGTGTACGGTCGGCGATCAGTGCCGCTGGCAGCTTGTCGGCAACTGGCGCAAACGCCACCCGGAACGCCAGCTCGAACATCTCGCCATCGCTCCAGCGCGACAGGGCAAAAGGCAGGCCTGTGCCGTTATTCGGAAAAAAGCTCGGGCTGGGCACGCGACGCTCCAGTTCGCGCAAGATACATTGCGTATCACAATAGATATCAGCACCGATTTGCATGACCGGAATGCGGCGGTAGCCGCCAGTCATGGCGAATAGCTCCGGACGATCCGGCAAACGGTTGTGTTCAACTGAACGCCAGGCGAGCTGCTTGATACCCAATCCGGCGCGGATTTTTTCGGAAACAGGGGAGGCGGGATAATGATGAATAATTATTTCAGTCACGCTGTTCATTCCTTGATCTGCATCAATTGTAAGAATTGCCTGCGAAATCACTCAGGCATGGGATTGTTTATTTCACAACACCGGCGGTCTGTCCAAACAGGATTGAGCGCGAAGCATCGGAAACCACTGGTCGTTCGTTAATTTCCTGTGCCACCTGATACGCGCGCTGTACGGCAGGTCGTGCCTGTATCCTTTCGAACCAGCGTTTCAAGTGCGGGAAATTTTCAAGTTTTTGACCTTGGCGCTCGTAAGGCACGATCCAGGGATAAATCGCCATATCAGCGATCGAATAGGTGTCGGCTACGAATTCACGATCCGCCAGGCGCTTGTTCAGCACGCCATAAAGGCGGTTGGTTTCCTTGACATAGCGTTCGACGGCATAGGGAATGTGTTCAGGGGCATATTGCACGAAATGATGATTCTGTCCCGCCATCGGACCCAGTCCTGCCATTTGCCAATACAGCCATTGCATGACCTCGGTGCGACCACGTATATCGACTGGCAGGAATTTACCGGTCTTCTCCGCCAGATATTGAAGAATGGCGCCGGATTCGAACACGCTGATCGCGGCACCGGCATCTGCTGGCGCGTGGTCGATGATTGCCGGCATGCGGTTATTCGGTGCGATTTTAAGGAAATCAGGCTGGAACTGATCCCCGGCGCCAATGTTAACGGGAACGATCTTGTACGGTATTGCCGCCTCTTCCACGAAGATCGTTATCTTGTGACCATTCGGCGTGGTCCAGTAGTAAACATCAATCATTGCGTCTCCATTGCTGGCTATAGGTGAATCGCTGGGCGCTCTCACAGATAAAATGGGGTCGAATCAACGGTGGCCGTTATTTCCCCGCGCTTCCAGAGAGCTGCTTTTCAATGCGATGCGCAAATACAGTCATTTCCTTGGCGGCCTGTTTGTCACCCTTGGCCTCTGCTACGGCGATACCGTCAAGATAGGCCGCCAGCGCTTCGGCAGGATGTCCTGATTCGACCAGGGCACGGCCCAGTAATTTCCAGGCGGCGGAATATTTCGGATCCTGCGCGACTGCCTGCTTCAAGTGGGTAGCCGCATTGGCCGGATCGGCAATCTTGAGATATTCATTGCCCAGAGAAAAGCGCAGCAGGGCATTGTCCTTGCCTGTCGCGAGCATTTTTTCGAAATTTTGAATGATGGGTGTCGTCATGATTATTTGCGCCAGTAAGCCGGGGTAAACAAAACCAGCAGGGTAAAAATCTCCAGGCGACCAAGCAGCATGGTGAACGTGCATACCCAAGTCTGGAAGTCGGTCAGTATGGCATAGGTAGAAGCAGGCCCTACCAGACTCAACCCGGGACCGGCATTGTTGATGCAGGCAACGATGGCGGTAAAGGACGAAATGAAATCCATACCGCTGGCGACCAGGATCAGGCTCAACAACACCAGACTGACGACATAAAACATGGCAAATGCCTGGACCGCAAATACGATTTGATTGTTGACCACACTGTGATTGATTTTAACGGGTAGCAAGGCGGTGGAATGGATCTGCTTTTCCAGTTGGCGCTTGCCATGCTTGAGCATCAACAAAGCACGGATCATCTTGATACCGCCACCGGTGGAACCCGAGCTGGCACTGACGCAACTTAGCAGCAACATCCATAGCGGCGCGAATACCGGCCATTTGCCATAATCGGTATTGGCAAAACCGCAGTCGGTCGCGATCGATACCAGATTGAAGCTGACATAACGTAACGCAGTCCAGTAGCTGGCGTAAATGCCGTGATACCAGATATAAAATGCGATGCCAACGCAACTTGCGCCGATCAGGGCGAGCATGGCCGGGACCTCCGGATCGTGCAGGTAGGCACGCATGGAACGTCCACGCAGAGCAAGGAAATGGGTGGCGAAATTCATCGCGGCAATCAGCATGAAAAAAATCAGTACCGCTTCAATCTTGGGCGAATTGAAATATCCTACGCTTGCATCATGGGTGGAAAAGCCACCCAGACTCATCGCAGAAAAAGCATGGCACACCGCATCAAACCAACCCATGCCGGCGAGTTTCAGGGCAATAATGCAGGCCACAGTAATGCCTGCATACACCAGCCACAAGGATTTGGCGGTTTGCGCGATACGCGGCGTCAGCTTGCTGTCCTTCATCGGCCCCGGCGTTTCCGCCTTGTACAACTGGCGTCCGCCTACACCGAGCAGTGGCAGGATGGCGACTGCCAACACGATAATACCCATACCGCCCAGCCAGTTGAGCAGGTGTCGCCACAGATTGATGGACGGCGGCAATTGATCCAGGCCTGTCAGCACCGTGGCGCCAGTCGTCGTCAAGCCTGACATGGTTTCGAAATAGGCGTTGGTGAACGACAGGTTCGGCATGTAAATCAATAGTGGCAGCGTAGCGAAGGCAGGCAGAACTGCCCAGACCAGCACAACCAGCAGGTAGCCATCGCGGGTTTTCAGTTCGCTGCGCATGCTACGCGTGGCGAGCCACAATACCAAACCGGTGGCAAAAGTGAAGAGGATGGCTTCGTGATAAGCGTGGCCTGCCGCGTCCTGGTAATAAAAGGAGGTGGCAAGGGGTGCCAGCATGGTGAAGGCAAACAGCAACACGACCAGGCCGATCACATTCAGGATAGGAAAAACGCGCAGCATTTAGATAAATCCGAAACCGACCTGGAATAGTTTTTCTACCTTGGGCACCATGCGCTTGTTCGGCACAAACAGGATGATATGGTCCTCTGCCTCAATCATCGTATCGTGGTGAGCGATGATGACTTTTTCGCCCCGAATGATGGCACCGACGCTGACCCCCTCTGGCCATTTCACCTCATCCACACGACGGCTTACCAGCTTGGAGGTTTTTGCGTCGCCATGCACCACGGCTTCCAGTGCCTCTGCTGCCCCCCGGCGCAAACTATGCACGACGGCCATGTCACCGCGGCGCACATGGGCAAGCAAGGGGCCGATAGTTGCATGCGCCGGCGAGACGGCAATATCGATCTGGCCACCCTGCACCAAGTCCACATAGCTGGCGCGATTTATCAGCGCAATGACTTTTCGTGCACCCAAGCGCTTGGCCTGTAACGAAGCCATAATATTGTCCTCATCATCATTGGTGAGCGCACAAAACACATCCATGTCGTCGATATTTTCATCAACCAATAGCGTTTCGTCCGTCGCATCACCGACCAGGATCAGGGTATTGTGCAATTCCGCAGCCAGTCGCGCGCCATTGTTTTTGTTATGGTCAATCAATTTGACCTGAAAATCGTTTTCCAGTGCTGCGGCAAGGCGGCGCCCGATATTGCCACCGCCAGCAATCATTACCCGGCTTACTTTTTTGTCGAGACGACGCAGTTCTTTCATCACACTGCGAATATTTTCTGCGGCTGCGATCACAAATACTTCATCACCGGACTCAATCACCGTACTACCTTCCGGCACAATCGCGTGGTTACCCCGGAAAATCGCAGCCACTCGCGCATCCAGGTTCGGCAAATGTTTGCGCATATCACGCAACTCATGGCCTACCAGGGGGCCACCATGATAAGCGTGCACCGCAACCAGTTGAACTTTCCCGGCGGCAAAATCCAGTACCTGCAATGCACTGGGGTAGTCGATCAGACGGCGCAGGTAATCGGTCAGTTCCTGCTCGGGGCTGATGGTGTAGTCCACACACAGGTTTTCATCCGAAAAGATTTGCGGATGCTTGAGATAATCGGCTGAACGTATGCGTGCAATCTTGGTGGGGATATTAAATAACACTTTAGCCAGCTTGCAGGCCAGCATGTTGGTTTCATCACTCTGTGTTACTGCCACCAGCATATCGGCGTCCTTCGCACCCGCGGCGCGCAGTACGGAAGGATGGGAAGCAGAGCCCACTACCGTACGCAAATCCAGACGATCTTGCAGCTGGGATAACTTTTCCACATCAAGGTCAACGATGGTCAGATCGTTCGCTTCGGAAACCAGGTTTTCCGCCAATGTGGCACCGACTTGGCCGGCCCCGAGAATGATGATCTTCAAGGGGCAGCCTTTTTACCAAATTTGATACCGAGCTGCTTTAATTTTCGATACAGATGGGTGCGCTCTACCTGGGCATGCTCCGCTACACGACTCATATTGCCATCCTCCTGCGCAATCAGGCGCTCGAAATAACTGCGCTCAAAAGCATCACGCGCCTCGCGCAGAGGCAGCTCTATCGCGACATCCACCGCGACTGGCGAGATAGCGCGCGGCACCAGCGGGCGCATTACATGTTGCACGGCTTCAGCACTGATTTCGTCACTATCCGCTGTCATCAACAGGGTATGAACGACATTATCCAGCTGCGGCAGGTTGCCGGGCCAGTCGGCATTGCGCAAGGCATTCAAAGCGGCGGTACCAAACCGGCGCGGCGGCAACTGATTGGCTTCAACCAGTTGTGCCAGCATATAGGCTGCAATATCCGGAATATCTTCGCGATGCTCGCGCAGACTAGGCACGCGAATGGTGAGTGCACCCAATGCGTAATACAGACGGCTATCGAATTCACCCTCTGCGGCACAACGCGACAAATCATCACTACTGACGCAGACCACGCGCACGTTATATTTTTCCGCGCGCTCGAGTGCCAAGGCCAACCCCTTTTGCGCGAGCTTGCCCAGGTTGGCAACTTCCGGAATGTACAACACACCATCGCGCGCGCGCTGGAGCATATCCAGCGGCGCATCCGCCAGCTGACTGGTGTCGTCCAGTTCCACCCAGTTACTGTTGGCTGGCTGCAAAAACCGCGCACAGATACGCGCACCGCTGCCTGGCTCGGCCAGCAGCAAGACCGGTGTCTTCAGGTTGGCGATACGAGTGAGCTGCTCTTTCAGGTGCTGGATCAACGCACCGCGCCCCAGTCCGGCCAGATTCATGGTGGGCTGGGCACGGGCTTCACCGGGCTTGAGCACGCGCTTGATCGTGGACAGTAATTTATGCAACGCAATGGGCTTTTCCAGAAAATCTGCCGCGCCCAGACGCGTTGCCTCAATTGCGGTATCAATGGTGCCGTGACCCGACATCATCACCACCGGCATGGTGAGCTGACCGTTACCTGCCCATTCCTTGAGCAGGGTAATGCCGTCGGTGTCTGGCATCCAGATATCCAGCAGCACCAGATCAGGGCGAGACTTGTGACGCGAGGTACGCGCGGCACTGGCATTCTCTGCCAAACTGATGTCGTAGCCTTCATCAGTCAAAATTTCCGAAAGCAGTTCCCGGATACCCGGCTCGTCATCTACCACTAAAATCTGACCGCTCATACGCTGGTCTCCTGAGCAGGTACCGCAGGCAGGCGAATACACACGCTGGCACCGTGCGGTTTGATGTTCTCAATACGGATCATGCCGTGATGTTCCTCGATGATTTTCTTCACAATAGCCAGCCCCAAGCCCGTACCTTTGGGTTTGGTAGTTGCGTAGGGCTCGAACAGGCGCTCCATCAGCGCAGGCGGGAAACCCGGTCCGTTATCCACAATACTGAATTGCACTCCGTTTTCGCTCTGTGCCGTGGTCAGTATGATGTGCGGATCAGTCGAATCGACTAGTGCATCCTGTGCATTTTGCAATAAATTATGGATGACCTGGCGCAACAGCTTGCGATCGGCCCATACCTGCATCAAATCGTCGGCCAGATGTAGCACTGTGCCCGGGCCGAGTTCGTACAGGCTTAACACCTCGCGTACCAAGGCATTGAGTTCAATAGCCTCCAGCTGCACAGCGGGCGTACGTGCGTATTCTGCAAACGCATTGACCATTTCTTTCATTGCCGACACCTGATTAACAATAGTCTGGGTCGAACGCGTAAGCATCTCCGCATCAGCGGGGACCAGCTTGGCAACAAACTTGTGCTGGATTCGTTCAGCAGAAAGCTGAATCGGCGTAAGTGGGTTTTTGATCTCGTGTGCCAGACGCCGTGCTACTTCGCCCCAAGCCGCATCGCGTTGGGCCTTGATCATGTGGGTAATGTCATCGAATACCAGGACATAACCATTATCCGCCCCGCTCGGTAAGTGTGTGCCGTGGGCCAGTAGCGTACGCTTGTTGCCCTCCACGCCATATTCAATCTGCTGACGCCAGCTGGCATCACCATGCAACTTGAATTGGGCAGCAATCCCGGCAGCAAATTCGGCGAGCGCTGGTGCCCGAGTTCCCCATTGATAAAGCTGGGCGCCACGCAAGGTACCGGTCGACACGTCCAGCAACTGTTCTGCCAGCGGGTTAATACTACGTACCTGCAATTGTTCATCGAATGCAACCACCCCCGAGGTCAGATTGGCGAGGATATTTTCCAGGTAAGCATGGGATTTTTCGATCTGCTCACGGCTGACCTCGGCAGCATTGCGTGCTTCCGCCAGTTGACGTGTCATGCGATTAAACGATTGTGTCAGTATTCCCAATTCATCTCGGCTGTGCACGGGATGCATCTGGGTAAAATCCCCTTTTGCCACAGCGCGCGTACCCTTTGCCAGGGCGCGCAGTGGGGCGGCCATCTGCTCGCTGATAAGAAATGCCAGCGCGATCATAATCAGCAATGCCAACAACATGATCAGCGTCAGCGTCAAGCCATACAACCGCTTCAGCCCCAACCTGGACAACGACAGCTCCTGGTAATCCTGATACGCCGTACGCACGGCTTCAGCATCTTCTGCCAGCTTGGGTGGAACGGGTTGCAGCAGCTGCAGAACACGGATATTTTCAGTGAACGACAACAGGTTGACTGGAACCACCACACGCACAAACAGACCGCGATTGGGGATGGACTCGATCCGTGCATAGGGTTGTTGCTGACGTACCTGCCACAGGATACTGTTACCGGGAATGATCGGCAGCATGCCGGCACGCTCGTTGCCAGCAAAGGCGATGATTTTTCCCCGTTCACTGAACAGGGTGGCTTCTTGCACACCCGACTGTTCACGCAGCGTATTCAACAGATGAATATGCGTGGCGGGCGGTTTGTCTGCCAGTGTCAAAGCCATTGATTCGGCTTTTTTGGTGAGCTCACGCTGCAGATTGTCGAGCACGGCCTGCCCCAGATTAAGACCACTCCCCAAGGCATTGTCCACACGCACATCAAACCATGATTCGATGCTTTTTGACAGAAACTGCACTGATACGCCATAGATCACCGCGCCCGGCAGCAACGCCATCAAACCGAATACCAGCATCAAGCGTACCGTAAGTTTGGCACCGAATACGCCATGCTTGATCTTGTGGCGCAGCTGGATGATCTGATAGCCCACCAGTACCAGCAATGCAGTTACCAATGCGCCAGTGACTGCCAGCAGATAAGGGAAATTGCGTGCGAACAGTTCGGTATTGGCACTGGCGCTGGACAACAGATATACCAGAACGGCACCAATGCCGAACCCGAGCAGGACCAGATATTTCATCTATTTCGGCTCACGGTGACATGCTCCACTCGAACGGAGCAGATTCGAGATCCCATTTACGCGAACTGATGGCGTTGATTTGCAGTGGCTTGGGGAGTTGCGACACATCCATACGCATACCAAGGCTTGCCACATAGCTGTAGCGCTTGTAAAGCAGGCGACGATCCAGCACTGGCCATGCGCTGATTTCTCCCAACGACGCTAACGCGTCCGCTAGCGTATCAAAGCTAAGCTGTTGCGAACCTTCCGCCAGCAAATACTGGCGCAACAGCGGGTTATAGGTCAGCCGTGTGTTACGGGTAACCTTGGCAATTTCTTCGTTGAACCAGTACCAGCGCCGACGTTGAAATTCAAACTCCGTAATGAAATTAAGCGTCAGACCTTTCTTGACGGCTTCTTCCAGGGTCGGGCCAAGCGTGATGGTCAGATGGGCATTAAGCTGATATACCTCATCCACCAGTTTGAGTTCGGCGGATTTGATATGGATACCCTCAGTAGCTGCGCCGGCAACGGGAGCGAACAGCATGAGTTGCATGAATAGCGCCAGCAACAGCGCCAAAAATTCAGTTTTTGGCAAGCAACGCATAAAAGAAACCGTCGTGTTGTTCATTGGGTAACAGCTGACCAGGGTTGATCCAGTCACCATCCAGATCCAGCTGGATTGCATCCTTGTGCCGGTCCAGAAAGACATCCACCTGGCGCTGATTTTCTTCAGGAAAAATGGAGCAGGTTATGTAAAGCAATTTACCATCGTGCGCCAGACACCGCCAGAGTTCGGGGAGTATGGCCGCTTGCTGCGTCACAAAATTCGCAATATCGTCAGGCCGTCTTAACCATTTGATATCCGGATGACGTCGCACCACGCCGGATGCCGAACAAGGTACATCGGCGAGGATACGCTCGAACGGCTGGCCATCCCACCAGGTGGCTGGCTGCGCGGCATCACCGGCAACCAGCGTGGCAGTGAGGCGCAAACGATCCAGATTTTCGCCTACGCGTCGCAAGCGGGTGGTATCCGAATCCAGCGCTGTCAACGTCACATTTGCTGTTTCCAGAATATGTCCGGTTTTGCCTCCCGGCGCGGCGCAGGCATCCAGCACACGCTGACCGTCATGTAAATCCAGTAATGACGCGGCAAACTGCGCACCCGCATCCTGCACCGATACGCGGCCGGATGCGAAACCCGGTAGCTCGGCTACTGCAATCGGCTGGGCCAGTTGCAGGGCAAATTCACCCGTCTGTGTGGCTTCTACACCTGCATCGCGCAGCAATTCCTGATACGCAACAGTGCTGCCGTGGTGCTGATTCACCCGCAGTGTCATCGGCGCATGCTGGTTACCTGCCGTCAGCACAGCTTGCCAGCGTTCCGGATAAGCGACACGCACTCGGTCGATCCACCACTGCGGGTAATTCCAGTACACACTTTCTTTCTGGATGACCGTGGCAGTAAGCGCTTCAGCCTGACGCAGATAGTTACGCAATACGCCGTTAACCAGACCACGCGCCCATGGCTGAGTTGCTGCGGCGGCTTCCACTGCCTCGTTGACCACGGTATGTGTCGCGTCAGGACGCAGGCGCAACTGGCGCAATGCCACCACCAGCAGCGCGGCAACCACGCTATCCTTGAGCGGATTACTCAGCAACGCGTCGCGCAATGCTGCCAGCAATGCATATTCACGCAAACTTGCATAACAGATGTCCTGCACGGTGGCACGCCCCGCGACTGGCTGGTCTGCCAATACGCGATTGAGATTCTGGCCTTTGTGCACCACCGCGTCCACCGCATAGGCGGCGCGTTTCAAGAGTTGGCGCAAAGGAGGTTGATGGATGGGATCAGACATATAAAATCAACCGGGTTAATCCCCATACACCAAATGTCGCGACCAGCAGTCCGGCTGCCAGTCGCACCATCGGTTTGCGAGTAAGGGTTTGAAGACGCTTGGCGAACAAACCCATCGCCAACAGATTGGGTAATGTCCCCGCGCCAAAGGCCAGCATCAGCAACGCGCCGTGGGCAGCACTGCCTGTGGCCAGCGCCGATATCAGCACTGAATACACCAAACCGCATGGCAACCAGCCCCACACTGCGCCGGTAAAAAACGCCTGCGGCAGTGTGCGCACCGGGATAAAGCGTTTCATCAATGGCTGCAAGCGTGCCCATACCACGCTACCCACACGCTCCAGCGCCAGGACGGCGCGTGACAAACCCGCCAGGTACAGCCCGAGCAGGATCAGCATGACATTGGCCAGACCATACAATACGCGCTCGGCGGGCATGAACCTGTTCAACAATAAAGTGCTGGCGCCGATCGCCCCGACGATGGCGCCAGCCAGTGCATAGCTGGTGACACGACCGAAATTGTAGGCCAGCAAAGTCGGCACTGCGGGGCGATTGGTCGCCGAAGACAATGACAGTGCGGTGACAATGCCACCACACATGCCGACGCAGTGCACGCCCCCCAACAGGCCCACCAGAAATACTGACAGGTAGGAAATTTCAGGCATTGCTTGGCTCCACCCATCCCTTAAACCGGCGTAGCAGCCACAAACCGGGCAGCGCGAGTAGCGTGCAGGTCAGGAAAAACAGGGTCCAGCCCATGGTTTCAGCCATCCACCCGGTCGGCGCAGAGAGTATCACGCGCGGCACGCCCATCAGGCTCGACAACAACGCATACTGTGTAGCCGTGAAACGTTTGTCGGTCATGGCACCCATGAACCCGACAAATGCCGCCGTACCCAGCCCGCCGGTGAAATTTTCCACCGCAACCACTGTCGCCAGCCCGGTAAGATGCGGCCCCATGTGCGCCAGCAAGACAAACCCGAATGTCGATAGCATTTGCAATATGCCGAATGCCCAGAGTGCCCGGTACATACCCAGCCGCAATATCCAGATACCACCCAAAGTACCACCCAGTATGGTGGCCCAGAAACCGAACAGTTTGACCACTGCACCGATCTCGGTCTTGGAGAACCCGAGATCCAGATAAAAGGGTGTAGAAATGGCAGTTGCAAGCGTGTCGCCCAGTTTGTAAAACAGAATGAATGCCAGGATCAACCATGCTTCTTCACGCTTGAAGAATTCCACAAACGGTTCGATCACTGCACTTTTCAGCGTACGCGGCGCACCCGGAGGCAGATTCGGTTCCCGCGCCAGCAATGTGGTAATGATCCCCACACTCATAAATCCCGCCATGAGTTGGTACATGACGGGGAAACTTAACATGTCGGCCAGAATCAGACCGCCCCCACCGGCCAGCAACATGCCGGAACGATAACCGTTGACGAAAAGCGCCGAACCGAAACCCAGTTCCACGTCATGCAGGCTTTCACGTCGATAGGCATCAATGACAATATCCTGCGAAGCGGAAAAGAATGTCACCAGCAAGGCGGCCAAGGCCACCCCCCACAGATTGGCGGCCGGGTTGGACAGACTCAAACCCACCAGGGTGGCTGCCAGCACGCCCTGTACGAGCAGCAGCCAGCCACGCCGCCGTCCGAGCAGGGGCAGCGTAAAACGATCAAACAGCGGTGCCCACAGAAATTTCAGCGTATATGGCAAGCCGATAAGCGACGCTGCACCGATCGCCGCCAGGCTGACGCCAGAATCTTTCAACCATGCCTGCAATACCGAACCGGTCAGCAACAGCGGCAGCCCGGAGGTAAACCCCATCACCAGCGCCACCAGCATCCGACCGCTAAAAATGGATTTAAGCGTTTCCTGCCAGCTAGGCTTTGGTACGTACCCGGTCATTGAGGGTCTGCGTAGTCGATAATGAGGGGCGAGTGATCGGAAAAACGCGTGTCTTTATAAACGCAGGCAGCGCGCGCCTGAGCGGCAATTCCCGGCGTTGCGATCTGGTAATCTATGCGCCAGCCTACGTTATTGGCCCACGCCTGACCGCGATTGCTCCACCATGTATATGCCTCGCCGGTGGCATCCGGGCAGAGCATGCGATGCACATCCACGAATCCGAGTGCATCCTGAATCTTGCTCATCCAGGCACGCTCTTCCGGCAGGAATCCGGAATTTTTCTGGTTGGATTTCCAGTTTTTCAAATCAACTTCCTTGTGGGCGATGTTCCAGTCCCCACACAGAATGACTTCTCGCCCGCTGTTTTTGAGCTCGGCCAGATGCGGATAAAACCGTTCCAGAAAGCGGAATTTGACCTGCTGACGATCTTCCGAACTCGAACCGGACGGCAAATACAACGAAATGACACTGAGATTACCGAATTGCGCCTCAATGTAACGCCCTTCAGCATCAATATCGGCAATACCCAGCCCTTCAATCACCGTATCAGGTTGTTTTTTGGCGTAAATACCGACCCCGCTATAACCCTTTTTCTCCGCATAATGGAAGTAGCCATATAAACCGTCTGGCTGAAGCATTTCACGACGCATATCGGTCATCTGCGCTTTGAGTTCCTGCACACACGCGACATCGGCGTCTTGTGTGGCAAGCCATTCAAAGAAACCTTTACTACCGGCAGAGCGAATACCATTGAGGTTGGCGGTTATAATGCGCAAATGTCTATTTCCTCGAATTAATCATGTCCGACTTCCGTCAAGCGTTCCTGACCTTCGCCATTGAACAAAATGTGTTGTGTTTTGGCGAATACAAAACCAAGGCCGGGCGCCTCAGCCCGTATTTCTTCAATGCCGGGCTATTTTCCGATGGCATGGCCCTGAAACAACTTGGCGAATTTTACGCGAAAGCGATACTCGCTGCCGGAATCAAATTTGATGTCCTGTTCGGGCCCGCTTACAAAGGCATCCCGCTGGCCGCTACCACAGTCGTGGCGCTGGCCGCTCAGGGGCAGAAAGTGCCGTACAGTTTCAACCGCAAAGAAGCTAAGGATCATGGCGAAGGCGGCACCATCGTGGGCGCGCCTTTGCAGGGACGTGTCCTGATTATTGACGATGTCATCTCGGCCGGCACCTCAGTGCGCGAGTCCGTAGAATTGATTCGCAATCATGACGCCACCCCGGCTGGCGTAGTCATTGCGCTCGATCGCATGGAACGTGGCCAAGGCGCATTATCAGCGGTCCAGGAAGTTGAAAAACAGTACAACATCCCGGTATTTGCCATTGCCAACCTTACCGATCTGCTTGCCTATTTGCATGACCATGCCACGATGGAACAGAATTTGCACGCAGTAGCCCGTTACCGCGAAGTTTACGGTGTGACTTAAGAGAATAAAAATGCGCGTTTTGCTCTGGATGATGATGTTTGGATTGGCGTTGCCCGCACAAGCTGCCATGTACAAATGGGTGGATGAGCAGGGCCATATCCATTACGGCGATACATTGCCGCAACAAGCTACGGGCCGCGCCAACGTGGAACTAGACAAACAGGGACTGACAATCAAGAAAAATGCTGGTGCCCTAACACCCGAGCAGCGGCAATTACGCGCGGACGAACTTTTGCGCCAGCAACAGGAACAATTGGTCAAAACCGAACAAAAGCAACATGACACTGCGCTATTGAATACATACACCTCACCTGCAGAAATTGATCTGGCACGCGACCGCAACCTGGAACAGGCCAGATCAGCCATCAAAGGCAGTCAAAGCCGCTTGATCCAACTCCGTGCCCAGCAGGCTCAATTGGACCAGCAGATCGCGCTTGCTACGCGCAACAAACGCCCTATTCCCGCCCACATCTCAGCAGCCAATGATGCCAATGCACGCGAAATTACCCAACTGGAACAAGCCATAGCGCAAAAAAACAAGGAAATAGCTGATATCCAGACCCGATTCAACGCCGACAAGGCGCGTTTTATCGAACTAACCGGGCCGGCTCGCCCCAACCGATAATCGCTGTTCAAAAGCCCGGATTAACTACAGTCCGAGATATGGGCAACCTGGAGGGGACTCAAACCGGTTCAGCGCCCCAGCCTGTCATCATGCTCACGCCGGTATTCACCTTCGATCACACCACTATCGGCTTGCGCTTGCTGACGTGTGCGGCCACCGGTCAGGCGCAACGGTAAAAGTAGCACCAATATGGCCAGCACATCGCTGATTACACCCGGGAAAATGAACAATGCGCCTGCAATCATGGTACGTCCGCTATCAATCAATGCGCGCAACGGAGAACCGCCCGATTGTATCGTCATGCTCATCCGCGCCACGAAAGCCAGGCGCTCCCCCACGATCAGCGACCATCCTGCCAGCATACTGCCCAGCAGCAGAGCGATGATCCACCAACCAATATAATGGTATATCTGAACCAGGGTATAAATCTCCAGCGCCGGGAAACTCAGCACTATAATCATGCCCAACAAGACGCGCATCGAGGAAACCTTCTAAGAAGAATATGGAAGCAATCGTTATTTTAACCAGCCTGCCCGACAACAATAGTGCTCAACGCCTGGCACAGCAGTTGGTTGCAACAAAAATTGCCGCTTGCGTGAACATTATGGCACCTTGCCTGTCCACTTACCGGTGGCACGACACACTTGAATCCACCACCGAAGTGCCTGTCCTGATAAAAACCCGGCGATGTCATTACAATGCGGTGGAACAAACCATCCGTGAATGCCATCCCTACACAGTGCCGGAAATAATTGCCCTGCCTGTTATAGCAGGACTGCCAGATTATCTCGGATGGATTCTCGCAGAGACCCAAGAGGATGCTTGAGTGTTCAGATTAGGACATTCCTGAAAATTTAAAGCGATACTGGTGCAAAATCGTAAGAATTGAGTGGTCTTGATAGACTGAAACATACTGTTTCAATAAATACATAACGCCTGGAGACTGAATTAGATGCGTATTTTTGGTTTTTTATTTTTGTTTTTCATCGGTGCAGTCCAATTATATGCCGCGGATTTGCTTGAGCCTGAACAGGCATTCAAGTTCTCTGCGCAGCAGGCTGACGCAAACCATCTGGAAGTGCGTTACCAGATTGCAGATGGCTATTACATGTACCGCAAACGGTTCAAATTCAGTCTGGATGGCGGCACGCTGGGCACACCTCAGTTCCCTGCCGGCAAGATGCACGAAGACCCGACGTTCGGGCAGGTTGAGACCTACCGTAACGAAGTTCGCGTCAAACTGCCCTTTACCCCCACCGGCAGCGCGCAGAGCGTCACACTCAAGGCAGTGTCACAAGGATGCGCGGATGCCGGTGTGTGCTACACGCCCATGGACAGCACAGCCACCATCAAGCTCGCCGCTGCCAACACCGCCTCCACGCCGCCGGCATCTCAAAAACCCACCGGCATATTGGCAGGCCTGAGCAATCTCGGTGACCGCCTTACCGGCAATGCACCCGCTCAGTTTTTGCCACCGGACGAGGCATTCAAATTAAACCTGAGCGTTATTGATGGCCGGACCTTGAAGGCTGACTTCAGCCCGGCACCTTCCTATTATCTCTACAAGAACAAAATTCACTTCACCATCAAATCACCCGCAAACGTACAGGTTGCCAACGTGGCCCTGCCGGCCGGAGATATCGAGGAAGATCCCAATTTCGGCCGCCTCGAGGTTTACCACCATAACTTTACTGGCAACATCAGCCTCAATCGTCCCGCTGGCGGAGCTGATAAAATTGTAATGGAGGCGACCTATCAGGGGTGTAGTGAAAAAGGCGTGTGCTACCCGCCGATTACCAAAAACTTTACGCTAACACTACCGGCAGTTACTGCTGTGCAGGCCGCCGGGTCAAATACAGAACCGGCCTCGACGGTTGGGACAGCCTCCAGTACTGCTGCGACGACCACCGCTGAGGCACCGCTCTCCGAATCATCGCAAATCGAGCGTGTCCTCAAAGGCGGCCATTTCTGGACCATCATTGCCACCTTCTTCGGCGCGGGTCTGTTGCTGTCGCTCACGCCGTGCGTCTTTCCGATGATCCCGATTCTGTCGGGCATCATTGCCGGACAAAAAAACGTCACGCGGCTGTCCGGCTTTCTGCTGTCCCTCGCCTATGTGTTGGGGGTAGCCATTACCTATGCACTGGCCGGTGTCGCAGCGGCCCTGTCCGGCACGCTGATTTCCAATGCCCTGCAAAATCCGATTGCGCTCTCCATCGGCGCGGGCGTATTTGTTCTGCTGGCCATGTCGATGTTCGGCTTTTTCGAACTACAGCTACCCAGCTTCATTCAGAGCAAATTTTCCGATGCCAGCAATAAGGTAAAGGGCGGCAATTTCATCGGCGTCTTTGTCATGGGCGCATTGTCTGCCCTGATTATCGGCCCATGCGTCGCCCCGCCGCTGGCCGCCGCATTGGCATTCATCGCCCAAACCGGAAGCACCGTACTGGGTGGTTGGGCATTGTTTGCGCTGGCGATCGGCATGGGTGTACCCCTGTTGCTGGTAGGCATTTCTGCAGGTGCGCTGTTGCCGCGCGCTGGCAGCTGGATGAACGCGGTCAAGTATTTCTTCGGCGTACTCATGCTGGCGATCGCCATCTGGCTGATAACGCCTTTGATTCCGGTATGGATTCAAATGCTACTGTGGGCAATCCTGCTGATCGCGTCATCCATGCATCTCAAGGCAATTGAACCGTTAGCAGTCAACGCTTCCGGCTGGCACCGCCTGTGGAAAGGGCTTGGCGTCATTGCATTACTGGCCGGCATTGCACTGATCGTTGGGTTGCTGGCAGGCGGACGCGATGTGCTGCAACCGCTGTCCGTGTTCAAGGGTGGCACGGGTAGCGTGAACGCTGCCCCAGCCGGATTGCAGTTTACCCGTGTCAAAAGCCTGGCTGAACTCGACAGCAAAATCAGCCAGTCAAAGGGAAAATTTGTCGTACTGGATTTTTATGCTGACTGGTGTGTGTCGTGCAAGGAAATGGAACACAACACCTTTACCGACCCGAAAGTGCAGGCCGCACTCAAGGATGCCGTGTTGCTGCAGGCGGATGTCACCGACAATACGCCCGACGACAAGGCCCTGCTTAAACGTTTTGGCCTGTATGGACCGCCCGGACTGATATTTTTTGATCGCGACGGTAAAGAAATCACTTACCGCGTCATCGGCTATGAGCCGCCTGCACAATTCCTGACCAGTCTGGACGCGGCCTTGCGCTGACCTTATGAAAAAAAACCTATCCCTGATCCTGTTTGTTTTGATTGGCGTCCTGGCGCTGGGCGGTGGCTACTATGTATACCAGCACAACCGGGCATCATCCGCCACAGCGCCAGCCACTACAGTCATTGACAACGGTGACGCTGCCGCCACATTGTTCAAGTCCGGATTCAAGGATCTCGCCGGCATCCGCCAGCCACTGTCGCAATGGCGCGGCAAAGTACTGGTGGTCAATTTCTGGGCCACCTGGTGTCCACCATGCCGCAAGGAGATCCCCGAATTCATCAAATTGCAAAGCAAATATGGCCCCCAAGGTTTGCAATTTGTGGGGATCGCCATTGACGAAACTGCCAAGGTCCAGGCTTTTTCCGATCAGATGGGCATGAACTATCCGGTATTGGTGGGCGATCTCGATGCAGTCGCTTTATCCCAGGCCACCGGCAACCGTCTGGGTGGCTTGCCATACACGCTTATTCTGGATCGGTCGGGTAAAATTGTCGGCACCGAACTGGGGGGATTAAGCACAGCCAAACTTGAGGCCACACTGAAACCATTATTGGCCACTCCCTGATCCGCACAGCGGCATCACGCCGCAGCTTGTTAAAACATGGATTTGGCGGCATTTTCGTTAAACGTCTGGACAACTTCACCCAACTTGCGGCAAACTTGCGCCCATGAATTCCCCGCGCACTCGCTCCGCCAAGCCCAAAAGCAAGGCCAAACCACCCCATATTCTGGTGCTGCACGGCCCGAACCTGAATTTGTTGGGGACGCGTGAACCGGAACATTACGGCAACACTACCCTGGCGGATATCGACACACGTCTGGCGGCGCGCGCCAAGTCAGCCAAGGTCACCCTTGAATGCTGGCAAAGCAATAGTGAAGCTGCGCTGATTGAACTCATTCACTCAGCCCGGCAACACACCAGCTACATACTCATCAATCCGGCAGCGTTCACCCATACCAGTGTTGCACTACGCGATGCGCTAGCCGCTGTCGCCATTCCTTTCATTGAAGTCCATCTGTCGAATGTATTTGCCCGCGAAGCCTTCCGCCATCATTCCTATTTCAGTGACCTGGCGGTGGGCGTCATTAGCGGCCTCGGTGCGCAAGGATACGAACTGGCGCTGGAATACGCGCTCACCCAACTGACAATCAAGGCCTGACTATGGATCTGAGAAAACTTAAAAAACTGATCGACCTCGTGGAAGAATCCGGTATTGCCGAACTCGAAATCACCGAGGGTGAAGAAAAAGTCCGCATTACCCGTACCGCACCCAACACCCAACCCATCTACATGAGCAATATGCCGGGCTATGCATCTGCTGCACCCGCTGCGCCTGCAACGAGCGCACCTGCCGCAGCGCCGATACCTGTCGAGGCTGCTGCCCCAGAGGGCCATATAGTCAAATCGCCCATGGTCGGTACGTTCTACCGCTCGTCCAGTCCGGGAGCCAAATCATTTGTAGAGGTTGGGCAAACAGTATCAGCGGGCGAAACACTCTGCATCATAGAGGCAATGAAGCTGCTGAATGAAATCGAAGCCGACCAGAGTGGCGTTATCAAGGCAATTCTGGTGGAAAACGGTCAGCCGGTTGAATACGGCGAGCCGATGTTTATTATTGGCTGACACACCAGGCATGATCAGCAGGATTTGACGCTGCGCAGGTAAATTCAACATTATTTAGCAGGATCACGTAGACGGAACTTCCTGCTCATCCTGCGATATATCCTGGTTATACGGCCCTATCATTTACAGGCACTCCATGTTTGAAAAAATCCTTATCGCCAACCGCGGCGAAATTGCTCTGCGTATCCAGCGTGCCTGCCGCGAAATGGGTATCAAGACAGTCGCCGTCCACTCCGAAGCTGACGCAGATGCCAAATACGTCAAACTCGCCGACGAATCGGTATGTATCGGGCCTGCCGCTTCCTCACTCAGCTATTTGAACGTGCCAGCCATCATCAGCGCTGCGGAACTCACTGACGCAGAAGCAATTCACCCCGGCTACGGTTTCCTGTCCGAAAACGCCGACTTTGCCGAGCGCGTGGAATCATCCGGTTTCGTATTTATCGGTCCACGCCCGGAAACCATCCGTCTGATGGGCGATAAAGTGTCGGCCAAAGACGCCATGAAAGCCTCCGGTGTACCATGTGTCCCCGGTTCCGACGGCGCGTTGCCTGACAATCCCGAAGAAATCATGCGTATCGCCAACAAGGTCGGTTACCCGATCATCATCAAGGCGGCGGGCGGCGGCGGCGGCCGTGGCATGCGTGTGGTACACAGCGACGGCGCGCTGCTCAACGCAGTGGCCATGACCCAGGCCGAAGCGCAAAGCGCTTTCGGCAATCCTGTGGTTTACATGGAGCGCTACCTGCAAAAACCCCGGCACATTGAAATTCAGGTATTGGCGGACGAGCACGGCCATGCCATTCACCTCGGTGAGCGCGAGTGTTCAATGCAGCGCCGCCACCAGAAAATACTCGAAGAAGCCCCCGCACCCGGCCTGGATCGCAAACTGCGCGACAAAATCGGCGAACGCTGCGCCGCCGCCTGCCGCAAGATCGGCTACCGGGGTGCCGGCACATTTGAATTCCTCTACGAAGACGGCGAATTCTTCTTTATTGAAATGAACACCCGGGTGCAGGTCGAGCATCCGGTTACCGAACTCATTACCGGCGTGGATATCGTGCAGGAGCAAATCCGTATCGCAGCTGGCGAAGAACTGCGCTACAAGCAAAAAGATATCGAGTTTCGCGGTCACGCCATCGAGTGCCGTATCAATGCCGAACACCCCTACACTTTCATACCTTCACCCGGCCGCTTGACGGCCTATCACGTGCCTGGTGGACCGGGAATCCGGGTGGATTCACATGTATACCAGAACTATTTCGTGCCGCCGCACTACGATTCCATGATTGGCAAACTGATCGCGCACGGCGCCACACGCGAGCAGGCCATCGCGCGTATGCGCACCGCACTTTTGGAAATGATCGTGGAAGGCATCAATACCAACATTCCGTTACATCAGGATTTGATGTACGACGCTGCATTCATAGAAGGCGGCACCAGCATCCACTATCTCGAGCAGAAGCTCGCCAAACCCTCCAGTACCTGACCACCATGCCCTGGCAATCTGTCACCCTGGCCGCTACTGCAGACGAGGCAGAACGTTTGTCCGATGCGCTGATGGAAGCGGGTGCGCTGTCGGTAAGCATCGAGGACGCCGCTGCCGGTACAGCAGCGGAAGCACCGATTTTCGGCGAGCCGGGTATGCCAGCCGATGAGCTCTGGCGCGATAACAAGGTGCTCGCCCTGTTTGCACAAACTGCTGATGTAGCAGCGATCCTGGCAGAGGCTGCGCAAAGCGCCGGCTTTACCGTCCCCGCATACCGTATCGAGCAAGTCGCCGAACAGGACTGGGTGCGTCTTACCCAGGCTGAATTCGATCCGATCCGCATTTCCGAGCGCCTGTGGATCATCCCCAGCTGGCATGCTGCGCCGGATAGCGCCGCCATCAACCTGAAACTTGATCCTGGCCTGGCGTTCGGCACCGGCTCCCACCCCACCACGCGTCTGTGCCTGCAATGGCTGGACAGCCATATCGCGGGCGGCGAACGTGTGCTGGACTACGGCTGCGGCTCCGGCATTCTGGCCATTGCTGCGCTGAAATTCGGCGCCGGTTACGCGTGCGGTGTGGACATTGATGCGCAAGCGGTTGCCACCGCACAGGACAATGCGCGCAACAACACCGTGCAGGCGGATTTTTTTCTGCCCGACGCCACCCCGGCCGCGCCTGCCGATATTGTGGTCGCGAACATCCTCACCAACCCCTTGCTGGCACTCGCCCCGTTACTGGCCCATGCCTGCCGGGAGAATGGGCGCATCGTCCTGTCTGGCATCCTTGTTGAACAAGTGGACAAGGTGATCACTGCCTACACTGATTGGTTCGATATCCAGCTGTGGCGCGCCGAAGATGGTTGGGCGTGTCTGGCCGGCACAAAACGCGCATGAACATACTCACCTCCTGCCCCGACTGCAATACGGTATTTCGCGTTCCCGCGGAAATCCTGGCAGCGCGCGATGGGCAGGTGCGTTGCGGCGTGTGCAGCTGTGTATTCGACGCGCGCGAATATCTGACGCCAGAAATCTACCCAAACATCTCTGCTGGAACACCTCAAACCGAGACCAGCGATTCGAATGCTACAGAATCTTTAAACAGCCTGGATGAACAAGCCGAAGTCCAGGAAATCAGCATTCCCGCAACAGATATATCGGTTACACCAGCGGAAGAAATATCGCCTCCAGTTGAAGAACCGGCTGAAGCGGTGGAAATCAGCCTTCCGGCAATCGACAGGCCAGCCGAACCGGCTGAGGAAATATCACCATCCATTCAAGCTTCTGAACACGTTGAAGAACCTGAGCAAAATCTCGAGGAGCCAGCGCCAGCTATCGAGACGCCGGTTGAGTGGGCAGAAGAACCATCCGGCGTAGAACAGCCCCAGGAATTGATACCACCGTCTGCGCCTCAGGACGCTTCAATAAACACCGCCCGTCTGGTGCGGCGCAAACGTCTCCGTTCAACCTTGCTCGGCATTGGCAGTGCTGCTCTTGCCTTATTGCTAGCCGCACAGTTGATCTACCTGATGCGCACACCGATCGCAGCCCGCATCCCTGCCGTCAAACCCTGGCTGGTCACCGCCTGCACGGCTTTCGGTTGCAATGTGCCACTGCCGCGTGATTCTGATGCCATTAAAATTTCCAGTTCGGATCTACTCTCCGATCCCGCACATCCTGCACGTATCCAGGTCAGCTTGCTGATTGCCAACGACGCAGGCTATGCCGAAGCCTATCCGCACATCGAACTCACGCTTACCGACACCCACGATGCGCCGCTGGCCAAGCGCATTTTTGCGCCCAATGAATATCTCCACACGCCGGGCAATGAAACGGCCGGTATCAGACCGGGTAGCGAAGCCAGTGTCGATCTGCTGCTGGATATTGGTAATCTGGCCGCTACCGGTTACCGCGTACTGGTGTTTTATCCATAATCAGTGCACAGTGATTTGCAAGCCTTAGACGAAACGCGTCTCGCGGGATAAGCTTAGCGAAATAACTGTATCCGGATAAATCGCAACCTGAAAAATTCATCTTGTTCCAGCAAATCAGGCCTTGCACTCTCTGGACTTGAATTTCATATATTCCGTAAATTAATTGTTATTTTCGCCAGATAGATCGCTGGAGATTGCACCCGATGAAATCCGCTCCTATCAAAAACAACGAAGCTGCCCGCCTCGCGGCTTTGCGTCAATATGACATCCTCGACACCCCGACAGAAGCAGAATTCGACGATTTCACGCGCCTTGCATCCCAAATTTGCGGTACGCCCATCGCCCTCATCTCGCTGGTCGATGACAAGCGGCAGTGGTTTAAAAGCAGGCATGGGATTGATGTGCCCGAAACGCCGCGTGACATCTCCTTTTGCGGGCATGCCATACATGAGCAGGAAATTTTCGAAATACCAAACGCGCTGGAAGACGAACGCTTCCGCGACAACCCATTAGTCACCTCGGACCCGAATATCCGTTTTTACGCCGGCGCGCCCCTGCGTACCTCCGATGGTCACGGTATTGGTACGCTATGCGTGATTGATAGCGTGCCGCACAAACTCACCGAGGCTCAGCGTGATGCACTGACGATACTGAGCCGGCTGGTCATCCGGCGGCTGGAATTACGCGATGCCATCAATAGGGAATCCCGCCTCAATGAAGAGTTAAACCGATTAACCACACGCCTTGAAATAGCGACCCATACGGCACGGGTGGGTATCTGGGATTATGAGGTCGACAGTAACAGCCTGGTTTGGGATGAGACCATGTATCGCATTTACGGCATCCAGGAGACTGATTTCGACAATACCTTTGATGCATGGAAATCAAGCCTGCATCCGGATGACCAGGCCCGAAAAACACAGGAATTCACGGACTTCCTCAATGGGAAAGATGATTTTGAATCCGAATTCCGCATTGTGTGGCCCGATGGTCAATTGCGCTGGATTAAAGCCAGCGCCGTAGTCCAGCGTAATGAACACAACGTGCCATTACACATATCTGGCACAAACTGGGATATCACCGACAGCAAGCTGGTAGAACGCGCTTCTCGCGAAAGTGCCCAGCATACCCAGATCATTCTCGATAATGTCATCGACGGCATCATCACCATCGATAGCCAGGGCATCGTTCAATCGTTCAACCTTGCCGCCGAGCATATTTTCGGTTACACGGCACAGGAAGTGATCGGCAATAACGTCAAGATGCTCATGCCCGAACCTTATCATAGCGAGCATGACGGCTACCTGACCAACTATCATGCCACCAACATGCGGCGCATCATCGGTATCGGCCGCGAGGTGGCCGGCCTACGCAAGGACGGCATGACCTTTCCGATGGATCTCGCCGTATCGCGCAGCGCGCATCGGGGCGAACCGCTCTTTATCGGTCTGGTGCGCGACATCACCGAGCGCAAGCAGGCCGATACACAGCTGCAAGCGCTCACAGCGATGCGCAAGGCCATTCTCGACAGCGCCAACTTCTCCATCATTTCCACTGATCCGGATGGCGTGATCCAGACTTTTAACCAGAGTGCCGAACGCATGCTGGGGTACGCTGCGGAAGAGTTGGTGGGCAAGCAGACACCCGCCATCCTGCATGACCTGGACGAGGTGGTCACACATGCCAAGGTATTGTCCAGAGAATTGGGCCAGACTATCGAACCCGGTTTTGAAACCTTTGTGGCCAAAGCACGCTTGGGCGTACCCGACGAACATGAGTGGACGTATATCCGGAAGGATGGTTCGCGTTTTCCGATATTGCTATCCGTTACTGCTGTATGGGGTGCCCAAGGCGAGATTAGCGGTTTTCTCGGGATAGGCAGCGACATCACCGAACGCAAGCGTCTGGACCAGTTAAAAAGCGAGTTCGTTTCAACGGTCAGCCATGAATTGCGTACTCCACTCACCGCCATCAGCGGCGCACTGGGCCTGATCGTCAGCGGCACACTCGGAGAGATGCCTGTCCAATCCAGACAAATGCTCGACATTGCCCACAAAAACAGTCTGCGTTTGGCGCACCTCATCAATGACCTGCTGGACATGGAAAAACTGGCTGCCGGCAAGATGCGGTTTGACCTGCAGGTTCAACCACTCATGCCCCTGGTCGAACTCGCCCTGGAAACAGTGCGCGCTTATGGCGCGCAGTACCAGGTCGACTTTGTGCTAACGGAACGGGTTGACGGTATACAAGTACAAGTCGATGCGGGACGGCTGCAACAAGTGTTGAACAATCTGCTTTCCAATGCCGCCAAATTTTCGCCTCCGGGTAACACGGTAAAAGTTGCAGTAAGTCGGTGTGCGGACTCGGTACGTATCGAAGTCACGGATTGCGGCCACGGCATTCCGGAGAAATTCCGGGCCCGAATTTTTCAGAAATTCGCCCAGGCGGACTCCTCGGATACACGCCAGAATAGTGGTACTGGCTTGGGATTGGCAATCAGCAAGGAAATCATCGAGCGCATGAACGGCAGCATCGGTTTCGATTCTACGGAAGGCCAGGGGGCGCGTTTTTATTTTGAATTGCCATACTGGCAAACACCGGCGCCTCAGCTTGAGGTCCGCATAATGCCAAGCTGTGCACCACGATTGCTGGTCGTGGAAGATGAACCGGACATTGCCCGATTGCTGGCAACAATGCTGAACGCATCAAATTATCAAGTGGACATTGCCTATGACGGCGCCACAGCGTTGAACCATCTTGCACACAACAAATATGATGCCATGACGCTGGATCTGATGCTGCCGGATCAGAGCGGCGTCGCGCTGATCCGGCAGATCCGCAATACGGATGCGACCAGGGATTTGCCCATCATCGTGATATCGGCACAGATCGAGGATGGCAAACTGGCCATCAACAGCGACTTCAAGGCCATCGACTGGCTCGAAAAACCAATCAATGAAAACCAGCTGATCACCACCGTTGCCAATTTTCTGCCTCGCCAGGGCAGCGCCAGACCACGCGTGCTTCATGTAGAAGACGAATCCGACTTGCATCACATCGTGGCCGCCATTGGTCACGATTTCGCGGACTTCGATATTGCCCATAGCCTGGCTGAAGCACGTAACCGGCTGGCGCAGGAGCACTATAATCTGGTGATTCTGGACATCAGTCTGCCAGACGGTAGCGGGTGGGAATTATTGCCCTATTTGAAGACACTACAACCGGAACCGCCTATCATCGTACTGTCGGGTACCGAGTTGTCTCACACACAGCAGTCCATGGTGCAGGCCGCGCTAATCAAGGCCCGAACCTCAAATGAGGATTTATTAAATACCTTGAAATGTCTGCTTGCGGACCAAATTTCGAGTCAAGAAAGGCAGTAACCATGCAACTCCAGCGTATTCTTTACGTAGAAGATGAATCGGATATACAGGCCGTGGCGAAACTGGCGCTGGAAATGGTCGGCGGCTTTCAGGTAATGATTTGCGGGGGCGGCGAGGAGGCGCTGGAAAAGGTCGGCGAATTCGCGCCTGACCTGATCCTGCTGGATGTCATGATGCCAGGCATGGATGGTCCCACAACCTTGCTACGCTTGCGCGCCGATGCCGCCACTGCCGCAATTCCGGTCATTTTTCTCACCGCCAAAGTGCAACCCGCTGAAGTGGCTCAATTTCAGGCTTTGGGAGCCCTGGATGTGATCCCCAAGCCTTTTGACCCGATGAATCTGGCCAACCGGGTGCGCGAAATATGGGAACAAAGTCTTGGCAAACACCATTGATTTCGCAACACAGCTTGCCGTACTGCAGCAGCAATACGTCGCGCAGCTAGACAAGTCGCTGAATGAGGTGACGGATTGCATTGCGGGGCAAGGACCGGATATCCCGCATGTCACACTGGTCGATATTCATGCCCGCCTGCACAGGCTGGCGGGGTCTGGCGGCACTTTCGGTTTTGTCGAGCTATCGCGTCAGGCCCGCTTGCTGGAAATCACGGTTCAGGCCTGGCTAGAGAGCAATACTGCACCGTTACCGGCACCGTGGGATGAATGGAAGACCGGGTTATTGGCCCTACGTCAAACGCTCGTCATCCCTGTTGCCTCCAGACCCGTTGATAAACCTGCTGTACCCACCTTATCGTTCAGTGAACAAAAACGGGTACGCATCGTGCTGGTCGAGGACGACCATGAGCTCGGAATAAAACTCAAGCAGGGTTTGAGCCAATTTGGTTACGAGGTTATTCGTTATCCGGGCTTCGCGGATGCCAATGCGGCCATCTCCGCTGAGCCGCCCGATGTCCTTGTAGTCGACATCATGCTGGAAGGACAAACCCCTGCGGACGGCGCGCAGGGGACTGCGGCACTGTTTAATCGGTTGGGATATCAGCTACCCACCATTTTTCTGACCGGGCGTACCGATTTTCCGGCCAAATTGGCGGCCGCTCGCGCTGGTGGCGATGCTTTCCTGATCAAACCCGTGGACACCCCCACGCTCGCTGCCAACATCGAAAGACTCCTGCGCGAGCGTGAACAAACTCCCTACCGTGTATTGATCGTGGATGATGATCATATCCTCGCTGAGCACTATCGTCTGGTACTAAGTGCCGCCGGTATACTGGCGGAAACCATCAGTCAGCCGCAAGATGTGCTGATGACAATGGAGCGCCTGCATCCTGATCTGGTCCTGATGGATTTGCACATGCCGGAATGTTCCGGTGCAGAACTGGCCCGCATCATCCGTTTCGACGAAACCTGGCTGAGCCTGCCGATTATTTACCTTTCTGCGGAGGGGGGGCTGGATCAGCAGATCAAGGCACTGGGTAGTGGCGCGGACGATTTTTTGACCAAACCAATTTCCGCACCGCAGCTGGTGGCTGCTGTCCGGGCGCGTGCGGCACGTACCCGGAAATTATCGGAATTGATGAGCCAGGACAGTCTGACTGGTCTGCTCAAACATGCCAGTTTCAAAAACCGCTTAAGCCAGGAAGTGGATCGTGCCCGACGTCAAGGCAAACCACTGGCTGTTGCCATGGTGGATATAGACCTCTTCAAGCAGGTCAATGACACCTGGGGACATCCAATGGGGGATCAGGTCATCAAGACCCTTGCCCATTTGTTACGCCAGCGCCTGCGACGGCATGATGTTATCGGCCGATATGGCGGTGAAGAGTTTGGCGTCGTTCTGCCGGAATGCACGTTGGCAGATGCAGTCCACCTCATTGATGATATTCGGCAACGCTTTGGCGAAATCCGCTTCATTCTCGAAGGACAGAGCTTCAACGTCACACTCAGTGCTGGCGTTGTGTCCAGCGAAACAGCTTCCAAAGCGCCGGATTTGCTTGCGCAGGCGGATACCGCCCTGTACGAAGCCAAACACAGCGGACGCAATCAGGTGCGGTCTGCAACGTATACCGCAAAACCCGTCGACCCAAACCAGGCGGATGCGACCCGGCCTGATCCGCATAGATAAATAATGACGTCAGATATCAAATTAGGCTTTATCCAAGGAGTTGATTGTCTGAATCGTGTCGCATGAGGTATAGTGCGCGCTTGTCCGCAGTCATTGCGGGAGAGTGCGCGCCCGACGCGCCGCCGAAGGCGTAATTCACCCAGAACCGCTCAGGCCCCCGAACCGCAGTGAAAGCACGGACATCTCTGGAGAGCGGCGCGCCAAAACACAGGCCAGCGCCCACCGAAGGGGCACACGGCGTTTCACAGACGCCGTAATCTCTCAGGTAAACAGGACAGGGGGGTGACGATTGAATCGGCATGGCTTGTATGCATTCAGTCTCCGCCCCTTTATTTATTTACCGAACTCATGACACCAGACACCATTACCGTTCAGCCCGCGCGCGTTCCCAACACCACGCGCATGCCGATCTGGATCCGCCAGAATCTGGGCAACGACGCCCTCTACGGCAAAACCGACGAGGCCGTGCATGGCAACCGCCTGCATACCGTTTGCGAAGAAGCGCGCTGCCCCAATCGCGGCGAATGCTGGAGCCGCGGCACCGCTACCTTCATGCTGCTGGGCGATACCTGCACGCGTGCCTGCGGCTTTTGCTCGGTCAAAACCGGCAAACCCGCCTGGTTCGATGCCGACGAGCCACGCCGTGTGGCAGAGGCGGTGATGGCATTGCGCCTGCAATACATCGTGCTCACTTCAGTCAACCGCGATGACCTCCCCGATGGCGGAGCGGGCATTTTTGCCGACACCTTAAAGCAACTACGCTTGCGCGATACACAGATCGGCGTGGAATATCTCACGCCGGATTTCCGTACCTGCCAGGATCAGGCTATCGCCACCATTAACACCACACTGGCGAACCTGCCCGCAGGCACGCGCCGCGACCTGGTGTGGGGACATAATATGGAAACCGTACCACGCTTGTATAAAACGGCGCGCAAGGGTTCGCAATACGCGCGCTCGCTCGACATGCTGAACAAGGCCGCGCAACAGCCGGGCATAGAAGCCAAATCAGCATTAATGCTGGGCTTGGGCGAAACCCGCGCGGAAGTGCTGGAAGTGCTACATGATTTACGTGCTGCGGGCGTGGCAAGGGTCTCACTGGGTCAATACTTGCGTCCGTCACTGGATCACCTGCCGGTAGTGGAATATATCCACCCCGATGTATTTACCGAATATGAACACGATGCCCGTGCCATGGGCTTTGCCTGGGTCAAGGCCGGCCCGCTGGTGCGCAGCAGTTATTACGCCGAAGAACAACAAGGACACCACCATGCTTAAACAAACCCCGCTCAATGCCGCGCACCGTTCCATGGGCGCCAAGATGGTAGATTTCGGTGGCTGGGATATGCCGGTCAATTACGGCTCGCAGATTGAGGAGCACAATCAGGTTCGTACCGACGCCGGCATGTTCGATGTGTGCCACATGCTGGTCGTGGATATAAAAGGCGCCAACGTGCGCGGCTTTCTGCGCAAACTGGTCGCCAACAATGTGGACAAACTCAAGTTGCCGGGCAAAGCACTGTACTCATGCATGCTGAACCCCGAGGGCGGGGTGATCGATGATCTGATCATTTATTTCATGACGGAGGACTGGTTTCGCATCGTAGTCAATGCCGGGACCGCCGACAAGGATGTGGCATGGATGCAAAAGCAGGCGGAAGGCCGCGGTTTGGCCATTACCCCGCGCCGCGACCTCGCCATGATTGCGATACAAGGCCCGAATGCCCGAGCTCGCGTATGGGCGGCTATACCCGGCGCACAAGCCGAAACCGAAGAGCTCAAGCCGTTTAATGCAGTCGCATTCCAGAAATATTTCATTGCCCGTACCGGTTATACCGGCGAAGACGGCTTTGAAGTCATTCTGCCGGCACCCGATGCCGAAGCTTTCTGGCATTTGCTTGCCACGCTGGGCGTCAAACCGATTGGCTTGGGCGCGCGCGATACGCTGCGCCTTGAAGCAGGCATGAACCTGTATGGTCAGGATATGGATGAAACCACCAACCCGCTTGAATCCGGGTTGGCATGGACGGTTGATCTGAACAGCGAACGCGATTTCATCGGCAAACCCGCGCTGCAATCGCGCGACATCAATCAACAGCTGGTCGGTCTGGTACTACTGGATAAAGGCGTACTGCGCGCGCATCAGCAAGTTCATACCGCAAACGGTGTCGGCGAAATCACCAGCGGCAGCTTCTCGCCCACACTGCAGCAATCCATCGCACTGGCGCGCATTCCGCTGGGCATCGCCCCGGGTACGGAAGTAGAAGTACAGATACGCGACAAAAAACTCAAGGCGAAGATCGTCAATTACCCCTTCGTCCGCAACGGTAAAGCTTTGGTTTAAATATTCGACATTTCCCCAGGAGAACACCATGAACATTCCCGCCGATCTGAAATACACCAAGTCCCACGAATGGGCCAAGCTCAATGCCGACGGCACTGTCACCGTGGGCATTACCGAACACGCCCAGGATTTGCTGGGCGACATGGTGTTCGTGGAAGCCCCTGCGGTGGGCCGCAAACTGAACGCCGGTGAAGAATGCGCAGTCGTGGAATCAGTGAAAGCAGCATCCGACGTGTACGCACCGATCGCCGGTGAAGTGGTCGCTGTCAACGCTGAAGTAGAAGCCACGCCCGAGGCCATCAACAAGAATGCCCACGCTGCCTGGATGTTCACCCTCAAGCCGGATAATGCCGCTGATCTCGATAGCCTGCTCGATGCTGCCGCCTATCAGGCTCTCGTAGAATCCGAGGCGCATTAAAAACCGCGGCGCACTCAACCGAATCAGCAGGACACATCATGCCTTTCATCCCACACACTGAACACGACATCCAGGCCATGTTGGCCGCAATCGGCGCGCCTTCCATCGACGCGCTGTTCGACGAGATTCCTGCCGCGCTGCGCAATGGCAAACTCACCAAGGTTCCCACCTCGCTGAGCGAAATGGAAATCAACCGCCTGATGCAGGAACGCGCAGAGGCCGACGGCCGCTATCTCAACTTCATCGGTGCCGGCGCCTATGAGCATCACATCCCGGCAGCGGTGTGGCAAATCACCACGCGCGGCGAGTTTTATTCGGCCTACACACCTTATCAGGCCGAAGCTTCGCAGGGCACACTGCAACTGATTTACGAATACCAGACCATGATGGCGTCGCTGACCGGCCTGGACGTGTCCAATGCGTCGCTTTATGACGGCGGTTCCGGTCTGGCCGAAGCCGTGCTGATGGCGGTGCGGGCGCACAAAGGCGCCGCACGCGTGTTGATGCCGAAGACCGTTGCCCCGGTATACCGAGCGGTGGTGCGCGGCATCGTTAAAAATCAGCATATCGAAATCGTCGAACTGGACTACGACCCGACGACCGGCACCACTCCCATCCCAACCGAAGATATGGGTGACTTTGCGGCGCTGGTGGTACCGCAGCCTAATTTCTTCGGCGCGCTTGAAGAAGTGGATACGCTCACCGACTGGGCGCATGCACATGGCGGTCGCGTCATTGCATTGGTTAATCCGACTTCGCTCGCACTACTCAAAGCGCCAGGCCAATGGGGCGCCAAAGGGGCGGACATTGCTGTGGGTGAAGGCCAGCCATTGGGGGCGCCACTGTCCAGCGGCGGCCCTTATTACGGATTCATGACCTGCAAACAGGAGCTGGTGCGCCAGATGCCCGGTCGCATTGTCGGACGCACCGTGGATCTGGACGGAAAACCCGGCTTTGCTTTGACTTTGCAAGCGCGTGAACAGCATATCCGCCGCTCCAAGGCCACCTCCAACATCTGCACCAATCAAGGCCTGGTCGTCACCGCCTCGACCATCTACATGAGCCTGCTGGGACCTGAAGGCCTGAGGCGCGTGGCGGCTGCCAGCCATGCCAATACACGCAGCTTGCTGGAAAAACTGGGTAGCATTACCGGCGTGAAGCGCGTATTTAGCGCACATTGCTTTCATGAAGCGGTCATCCAGATTGATGCACCGGCGGGCGAAGTGCTGCGAGCATTACAGGCACAAGGCATTCTGGGCGGCTATGATTTAAGTGGACATTATCCGGAACTCGGCAACGCCATCCTGGTTTGCGCAACCGAAACCAAAACGGCGGCCGATCTTGATCTATACGCGCAACAATTGGCGCGCATACTGTCCAAACGGCGCGAAGGTCCCCCCTGCGCGTACAAATCCTGATTTATCACCACCAAGGAGACATGACCATGAGTACAGTAACCCTAGGCGGCACCCCTATCCAGGTAGCAGGCACCTTTCCTAAAACCGGCGATTCCGCACCGGATTTCAAACTGACCAACAAGGATCTGGCCGATGTCGGTCTGGCCGAGTTCGCCGGCAAGCGCAAAGTGTTGAACATCGTACCTTCGCTGGATACCCCGGTGTGTGCCGAGTCCACACGTAAATTCAACGCCAAGGCCGGTAGCCTGAACAATACCGTCGTCCTGGTGATTTCCGCCGATCTGCCGTTCGCGCAGGGACGCTTTTGCAGCACCGAAGGACTGGACAACGTGGTGACTCTGTCGACATTGCGCGGCGCAGATTTCATGCAGGCATACGGCGTGAAGATCACGGATGGTCCGCTGGCCGGCGTGACTGCGCGTGCCGTAGTGGTACTGGATGAATCCAACAAGATCATCCATGCCCAACTGGTGCCGGAAATCAAGGATGAGCCTAATTATGAGGCCGCTTTGGCAGCGCTGTAACAAACCCACCCAGCTCGGCAGCCGTAGAGAATTTTCTATGGCCGCTGTGGCATAACCGGTTTTCTATCTAGAAATAATTTGACTCGATCATGCTGATATTTGAACACTCCCGTCCCGGCCGCGCTGCCCACGCACAGATGCCTGAACACAGCGCCGATGTGAGCGATTTGCCCGCTCATCTGCTGCGTACGGATACGCCCAGACTACCCGAAGCCTCTGAAATGGACGTGGTGCGTCACTACACGCGCCTGTCGCAGAAAAACTTTTCCATCGATACCCAGTTCTATCCACTGGGTTCGTGCACCATGAAATACAACCCGCGCGCCTGCAATTCGCTGGCGATGCTGCCGCAATTCCTGGCGCGCCACCCGCACGCGCCTGCCGAAACCGGACAGGGCTTCCTCGCCTCGATGTATGAATTGCAGGAGATACTGAAGGATGTCACTGGCATGGCCGGGGTGTCGATGGCGCCGATGGCAGGCGCGCAGGGTGAATTCGCCGGTGTGGCGATGATCCGTGCCTACCATGATTCGCGCAATGACCATGCGCGCCGCGAGATTATCGTTCCCAATGCCGCGCACGGCACCAACCCGGCCACTGCAGTCATGTGTGGCTATACGGTACGCGAAATCCCCACCGACCGTGAAGGCGACGTCGATCTGGAAGCGCTCAAGGCTGCCGTCGGCCCGCATACCGCAGGACTGATGCTCACCAACCCCTCCACGCTGGGCGTGTTCGAGAAAAAAATTCAGACCATACAGAAAATCGTGCACGATGCGGGTGGCCTGCTGTATTACGATGGTGCCAACCTCAATGCCATTCTGGGACGCGTCAAACCCGGCGATATGGGTTTCGACGTGATCCACATGAATCTGCACAAAACCTTCTCCACCCCGCATGGCGGCGGTGGCCCAGGTGCCGGCCCGGTAGGCGTATCACAACGTCTGCTGCCATTCATGCCGGTACCTGTCGTCACCCATGACAAAGGCAGTTACCGTCTGCTGGTGGAAGCCGACATCCCGCAATCCATCGGCCGCATGAGCGCCAACAACGGCAACGCCGGTGTGCTGCTACGTGCTTACATCTACGCACGCATGCTGGGCGCGGAAGGCATGCACCGGGTGGCGGACTTCGCCACGCTCAATGCCAACTATCTGCTGGCGGAACTGAAAAAAGCCGGATTCGACATTGCGTTTCCCACGCGCCGTGCCAGCCATGAGTTCATCATCACCCTCAAAAAACTCAAGGATGAAACTGGTGTGACGGCAATGGACTTCGCCAAGCGCCTGCTCGATTACGGTTACCATGCACCCACCACCTATTTCCCGTTGCTGGTGCCGGAATGTCTGTTGATCGAGCCGACCGAAACCGAATCCATGGAAACCCTGGACGGCTTCATCGCCGCCATGAAAGCCATCCTGGCAGAAGCGCGCAGCAACCCAGAACTAGTCAAGGGTGCGCCCTATACCCAGCCGGTACGACGGCTTGATGACGTCAAAGCCGCGCGCGAACTGGATCTGACCTGGAAGAATTAAACTCGAACTGCAATAATTCATGCGGGCACGGTAGCAAGTGCCCGCGTTTTATTTTAGGCTGAGGGTTTAGCTCAACGGTAATCCCATGCAAGAATCCCCGTTCAAAGGCAAAACCGGCGTCAAGCGTGTATTCAACGCTTTTTTTTATTCACTCGATGGGTTGAAAGCCGCCATCCGGCACGAGGATGCTTTCCGCCAGGAGATACTGCTTGCGATCATCCTCATTCCGCTGGCGCTGTACCTTGAGCCAGGCGCCATTGGCCGGGCACTGATGATCGCCTCGGTGCTGCTGGTACTCATTGTCGAATTGCTCAATTCTGCAGTCGAAGCAGCCGTAGACCGCATTTCGCTGGAAAACCACCATCTCATCAAACGCGCCAAGGACATGGGTAGCGCAGCGGTATTGATTGCGTTGATCAATGTTGCGATGGTCTGGTTGCTGGTGCTCACCCAGTAATCGTTGTTCCGGCAGGATCAGGGCCAGTCTGATAGCCGGGGCAATACCAGACTGGATAATCATTCATGATAAGTACGCGGCCACTGATTTACTCAGCGATTGCCTACCTGAGATCGCACCCCTTTGCATTTTATGCAAACCTTAACTCGAACAACGTCTCCCCATTCTTGCCGTTTTCCACATAAACGGCACCACCGTGTAATACCATGACCGCCTTGACAATGGCCAGGCCCAATCCCGAAGCCGCCCCCGAACCCGCCCGCGCACTGTCGGCCCGATAAAAGCGATCGAATAAACGAGGCAGGTGCTCGGGCGCGATACCGGCGCCTGGATTGGCCACCTCGATAGCATACCCACCCTCCGCGCGAGCTTGAGCGGTGACGCGGATTGTTGCACCGCTCGGCGTATACCTGATTGCATTGGCAATCAGATTACTCAAGGCGCGATTGAGCAATACCGGGTCAGCATTGAGCGTTCCGCCGGCATTCACGGCCAGTGTCACACCAGCCTCGTCAGCAACACCTTCGAAATATTCTGCAATACGATGGAGTTCACGGCCCATGTCCAGGGCTTCTGGGCGCAACGCGATCTGTGCATTGTCGGCTCGTGCCAAAAAAAGCATGCTCTCCGCCATGCGTGCCAGCCGCTCATACTCTTCTATATTGGAAGCCAGCAGCGCCTGGTATTCCTCGACGGAACGGGTACGCGTCAAGGCCACCTGGCTCTCCACCATTAAATTGCTGATCGGTGTACGCAGGTCATGCGCAAGATCGGCAGAAAACTGGCTGAGGCGTTCGTAACCTTCCTGCAAACGATCCAGCATGTGATTGAAGGCGCGGGCCAGATCGGCGATTTCTGCCGGTGCTTTGGCAATATCGAGGCGTTGATCCAGTTGGGTCGGTGTAATGTTACCCGCTGCCGCAGTGACCCGGTCAAGTGGCGCCAATCCGCGTCGCACTACGGCAAACCCGAGCAACGCCATAATCGCCACGCCAGCCCCCAGCGCAATCAGCAGACGGGTTCGATAATTCTGTAATAACAACATACGTTCCGGACTTTCCTGCGCCAACACCACCTGCACTTGCTGTCCTCGCGCATTCGCTCCAAGACGCGCCAATGCCACCAACATGCGTCCATGGCCACCGTCTTTCATGTGCCAGTCGTGTATCGATGCCGCTGTGGGTATCTGTGTTGCAGAGACCGGTTCCGGCAACGGCAAACCGGGTACCTTTCCCACGCCTGCCGCCATTCGTCCATCCATATCCAGAATGCGCAAACCCAAGCCCTCACTACCGATGGCCACATCATGAAAACGGTGTGGGTCGGCACGAATAGTCGCTGCATTCGGCACCTCGGACAACAGGTGACGCAGTTGCTGCAGCTTCCCGATCAATTCTGCGTCGTTACGAATCTCGAGTTGCCGCGCCAGTGCCTGATACAGATAAAAGCCGGTGGCTGAAAACACCAGTGCCGTCACCACGGCAAACAACAATGTGATGCGCTGGGTCAGCGAGATACCGCGCTTCAGGGTCATTGTCGCGCTTCCAGCACGTAGCCCATACCGCGCAGGGTGTGGATCAATTTGTGCGGATAGGGATCGTCTACTTTGGCACGCAACCTGCGTATCGCCACATCCACCACATTGGTATCACTGTCGAAATTCATGTCCCACACCTGAGAAGCAATCAGGGAACGCGACAGCACCTCTCCCACACGTTCCATCAGCAATTGCAACAACAGAAATTCCTTGGCGGTGAGATCGATACGTTGACCATCTCTATTCACCCGACGTTTGATGCAATCCAGCTCCAGATCTGCCACCTGCAACGTTTGTGGCACCTGTCGGGTGCCTCGCCGCAGCAGGCTGCGGATGCGCGCCAACAGTTCGGCAAAGGCAAACGGCTTGGGCAGGTAATCGTCGGCACCCAATTCCAGTCCTTTGACCCGATCTTCCACCGTATCCCGGGCGCTCAGGAACAGGACCGGCACCTGCTTTGTCCTGCGGACACTTTGCAGCACCTGCCAGCCATCCATTCCCGGCAACATCACATCCAGCACAATGAGGTCATACTCATCGGACAGCGCCAAAAATTCACCTTCCGTGCCGGTACGGGCCAAATCTACGCTAAAGCCGGACTCAGCAAGCCCTTTGCGCAGGTAGTCACCCGCTTTAGGTTCGTCCTCGACTACTAAAATTTTCATTGAATCCCCTAACCAAGCTGTTGATTATGCCGTCTGACCCGGGAAAGCAACATTACAAAAACGTAATCCAATGGCAATGTTTACATTATGGTTAATGGTCTATTATGACTTTTCTACATGCTTTTTTCGAAGAGACACAAGTTTCCCCGCTATACGGGACTCCACCAGGGAAAGCCCCGTGAAGATGGTGAACCGCACTACCTCCACGGCTCAAGCCGTGAACCGATAGAAAGCACAAGATGTCAAGACGACGTATATCCACACCGACAAAACAACGGGTACGCTGCCCTGTAAAATCCCGTCCATTTCACGTGGCAGCAAACGCGCTCACCTTAGTTGCTACGCTGATGCTCGTAGCCTGTACAGACAAAACACCCACACCAAAAACTTCAGAGGCATCCCCTGTCAACACGCTGGTACGTGTCACCGATCCAGGGCAACTAAAACGAGGCGCAGCATTATTCCAGCAGAATTGTGCGGTTTGTCATGGCGCAATGGCGCAGGGCAATCCGGATTGGCGCCGGGTAGGTGCGGATGGTAAAGCGTTGCCGCCGCCGCTGGATGGGACAGGTCATGCCTGGCACCATCCTACCAGCGGACTCAAACTGGTCATCAAATATGGTAGTCCCGGTGGTGCCGGCAATATGCCTGCCTGGAAAGACAAGCTGACTGATGCGCAAATAGACGACATCATTGCCTGGTTTCAGTCGCTTTGGCCGGATGCTGCCTATGCAGCCTGGCAGCGGACAGAAGCTAAAGCATTGACCAGATAATTTATCGTGACACGCATTCATTTAAGCATCACATCGCAATTTATTCCGCATTGGACAGGTTCAAGAAACAGCAGGCAGGTCACGTTGTAGACAAACAGCTTTAACAAAAACCGCTGATAAGCATGACCGTATATGGCTGTATGGCAGCAAAACGGGGGATTTCCCCACTCACCAAGGAGATGAATCATGAAACAGTCGATTATCGGAAATATTGGCGTATTACTACTTGTTGCCGGCACCGCATTCTCGGTACCAGTCTACGCTGAAAACCATGCTGGACCAGGCGGGATGATGTCAGGCTCGGGTGGCATGGCAGGCGGCATGGGCGAATCTGGTGCCCACCAGATGTCGGGCCTGATGAACGACATGTCAGGTCAGATGAAGGAGATGTCCGGGATGATGGGAAGCGACAATATGAACCCGGAGACCATGAAAAAAATGGCCAGCCAGATGAAGGAAATGAGCAGCATGATGAACAACATGTCCGGCATGATGCATAAAGGCATGAAGATGGACGCCGGCAATCAGAATAAAATGGGGCACATGCGCAAGCAGATGGAGCACATGCGCAAGGATATGCCGGTATCACCCATGCAAAAATAAGGCGGCACAAGTCAGGCGGCCAAGCCGCCTGATGTTTTGCCAGCAGCTTCCTGCTTCATTCAGAAAGCAAGCATATTTGCATCCAGGCCAACGCCTAAACACCTCTCCCTGCAATACTCGCAAGCTATCAAAGCGATGGATACGGGACGCCTCCTAATTCGCAAGGGATCATTCTGCGGCAAACGCACAACATTACAAAAATGTAATCCATGCGTCAGCCTGACGTTATGGCCAACCACCTATACTTGATCAAATACACACGGGATTGCTGCAGTGCACAAGTTCTTGCCAAACAAAATAACAAGCGGAGTTATGTTCCCGGAAAAGCATATTTAGCGAAAGTAGCATTCCATTTAACCCGCATGTCCATCACAAGGACACAAACGATTTCATCGATTGCCCAAGGATTTTTATGAAAAAAACGATACTCAAAACCCCGCCTGCGAATCTGTCCCGCCGTCGCTTTGTTGAAGGTATTGTCGCAGGGGGGGCATTAGCCGGATCAGGATTATGGACCGCCCCCGCCTGGGCAACGAGTAGCCCGGGGCAGCCCAATGTTCTGAGTGGAACCGACTTTGCACTGGAGCTCGTCGAAGCTCCGGTCAATTTCACCGGTACACCGCGTATTGCTACAACGGTCAATGGCCAGGTCCCGGCACCCTTATTGCGCTGGCGCGAAGGCGATCGCATTACCTTGCGGGTAAAGAACCGCATGCCGGTATCAGGCTCCATTCACTGGCACGGCATCCTCCTGCCCACACAAATGGATGGCGTTCCGGGGTTGAGCTACAACGGCATTGCGCCGGGTGAAACCTATGTCTACCAATTCGATGTGCGTCAGTCGGGTACCTACTGGTACCACAGCCACACCCGTTTTCAGGAACAAACCGGCCTGTATGGTCCCATCATTATCGAACCGCGCGAGCCCGCACCTTTCGCATATGACCGTGATTATGTAGTGATGCTGTCGGACTGGACAGACGAAAATCCGGATGAGGTTTTCGAGCACCTTAAACAGATGAGCGACTACTACAACTATGTGGAGCCGACCGCAGGCGATTTCATCAAGCAGGCCAAAAAAGAAGGCGTTGCCAAAGCCCTGGCCGGACGTGCGATGTGGGACAAAATGCGCATGAGCCCGCGTGATCTGTCTGATGTCAGCGGTGCGACTTACACCTATCTCACCAACGGTGTAACCCCCGCAGGGAACTGGACCGGCTTGTTCAAGCCAGGCGAGAAAATCCGCTTGCGCTTCATCAACGGCTCGGCGATGACCTACTTCGATGTGCGCATTCCGGGGTTGAAAATGACGGTTGTCGCCGCCGATGGCCAGTATGTACATCCTGTCAGCATTGATGAATTCCGCATTGGTGTAGCCGAGACTTATGATGTCATCGTCGAGCCGACGGAAGACCGGGCATACACCATATTTTCCCAGGCAATTGACCGTTCAGGCTACGCCCTGGCAACGCTGGCAACACGCCCGGGGATGCGTGATGCCATCCCGAAACTCGATCCTGTACCGATATTGATCATGGCGGATATGGGCATGTCCATGTCCGGTATGAGTGGGATGAGTGGCATGGACATGGGTGGAAAAGGGGGCATGGATATGTCAGGTATGGCCGGCATGAATATGACGGGCATTAATGGCATGACAGCCTCCGACATGAAGGGCATGGATATGTCCGGCATGCAGAAAAAACCGCAGACAAGCACCGCGGGTGGCGATGTGCCGGTGACTCACCACTATCCGGCGGAGGACGGTGCCGGTAACTCGATGCGCGCGCAACAAGTATCGACTCGCCTGGACGACCCCGGCGCCGGACTGCGCGATAACGGACGCAAGGTACTGACTTATGCCGACCTGAACACCGTAGGCGGTGCGCTGGATCCGCGCGACCCGACGCGTGAAATCGAACTGCACCTGACCGGCAACATGGGCCGCTATATGTGGTCCTTCAATGGCCAGAAGTTTTCCGATTCGAAGCCATTGGTATTCCATTACGGCGAGCGCCTGCGCATTGTTCTGGTCAACGACACCATGATGAATCATCCGATCCATATGCACGGCATGTGGAGTGAAATCGAATCGCCTGATGCGGCTTTTCAGGTACGCAAGCACACCGTGAGTGTGGCGCCTGGTCACCGCATCACTTACCGCGTCAGTGCCGATGCGCGCGGCAAGTGGGCTTATCACTGCCATCTTCTTTATCACATGGAAGCCGGCATGTTCCGCGCCATTGTGGTTGCTTGATTTGTCCCATGAATAAACCAGGATCATTCCAATGAAAAAAATTCAACCCATCTTACTCAGTGCCCTGCTTGCATTACCTGCCTCAGCATTTGCCCAGGAAGCACAATCCGGCACAAATACATCTAACCAGCCAGAACCGGAAATAATCGCTGCACAGCAGGCTGATATGCAAAACATGGATTCCGGTTCCATGGAAAATATGAACCATGGCATGCATGACATGTCCGGCATGAAAGACATGAAAGACATGAAAGACATGAAAGACATGAAAGACATGAAAGACATGAAAGAC
>JAZKBM010000012.1:0-217594 GCA_040388645.1 Pseudomonadota bacterium | reverse complement strand
ATGGAGGAGAGTACCGATCACTCGAACCATGCGCAGTCCGCGCCACCCGTAGGCAGCTTGCCAAGCAGCGATGGTTCAACCGAAAAGTCTTACGCAGACTATGGCATCAACTTGCATATGGACGACAATGCGCTGATCAGCAAGCTCATGCTCGACAAACTGGAATACGTTCACGGAAAAAGCGACAGCATGGTCTGGGATGGGCGCTTCCGTTTCGGCCGCGACCTGAATCAGCTGTGGATTCGCAGTGAAGGTCAACGATCTCAAGGCAAAATACAGGATGCAGAAGCAGAATTGCTGTGGGGGCACACGTTCTCGCCGTTCTGGACAGCATTGACCGGTGTACGTCACGACTTTGGCACAGGTCCATCACGAGACTGGGCGGCGTTCGGAATCCAGGGCTTGGCACCGTACAGATTTGATGTGGAAGCCACGGCCTATGTTGGCTCATCCGGCCGCACTGCCCTGAAGCTGAAAACCTCGTACGATCTATTGCTGACGCAGCGACTGATCCTGACGCCGGAATTGGATGCCAATCTGTACGGCAAGGATGATCCCGCCCGCGGCGTAGGTGCCGGGTTGTCCGATGCATCACTGGGTGTTCGCTTACGCTATGAAATCCGCCGCGAATTTGCCCCTTATATTGGGTTCAACTTTGTGCGCAAATACGGAAAAACTGCGGATTTTGCGCGCGCAGAAGGTGCATCAGTGCACGACTTCCAATTGGTCACGGGTGTGCGCGTGTGGTTTTGATCTATCACGTCAATCAGCGCGGATTACATGGAGAATCTCGGCCGCCTAATCAGGCAGCAAAACCATAAATTATTCTGGTTAATAGTGTGAAGAAAATCATCATAGCTCTGAAACACGCACCAAACCCTTTGGCACATTATTGGAGCTGCAACTCATGACATACATAAAAACGGCACTTATTCTCCTGTTAGTCTTCGCATTGGGTATCGGCGTATTCCTGTGGTCGGGCGTATACAACCCTGGCGCCGACAGCCCGCACTGGAAGATCACGTATGACTTGATGCAAGCCTCGCGCGAACGCTCCATCGAGCACCATGCTGCAGCAATCATTGTGCCGTCCAATCTCAATGATTCGCAGGTAATACTGAAGGGCGCAGGGCAGTATGCGGCCATGTGCACCACTTGCCACCTGGCCCCTGGAAAAGCGGATTCCGAGTTACGCCCCGGGCTGTATCCCCAACCACCCAACCTGAGCAAGGTGAGCGTCGATCCGCGTGAGGCATTTTGGGTGATCAAGCATGGCCTCAAAATGAGCGCAATGCCCGCCTGGGGCGGCAGTCACGACGATGCGACGATCTGGAGCATGGTTGCCTTTTTGCAGAAATTACCAAGCATGACTCCTCAGCAGTATAAGGACATTGTTGCCAAAGCACCGCCCGACGAGGACATGGGTCCGATGGATGGTGCAACCATGCCGGCTCCGCATGGTCACACTCATGCAGAGCACTAGACTCTGGCGTACACTCGACGCTTAGTTAGTCAATATCTATCAAGGAGAATGCATCATGTATGGTTTCAGTATCCAGCTCGATATGCCGTTTGACGCCGCCATAGAAAAAACCATCGCAGGTCTGAAACAGGAAGGCTTTGGTGTGCTCACCGATATCGACGTCAAGGCCACCCTGAAGGCCAAGCTCAATCTCGACAAGCGTCCTTACCGCATCCTTGGTGCCTGCAATCCGCCGCTCGCCAATCGCGCGATAGAAGCTGAAGCCGATATTGGCCTGCTATTGCCTTGCAATGTGGTGGTGCGCGAAGAAGCCGACGGAAAAATAACCGTCGCATTCCTTGATCCCGGCATCATGTCTCAACTGGTCAGCAATCCGGAAGTGCAAGCTGTTGCCACCGAAGCGCGCGACCGTCTGGAGCGGGTCCGCGATGGTCTGAAAACCTGAACCAGGTTATTCCAACAGCAACAATATAATGAAAGGAATTCAACATGTATGGATGGGATCACGGCTGGATGTTCGGTAATGGCGGAGGCTGGATGATTTTCGGCTGGTTCTGGATGGCACTGATTGGCCTGATTCCCATTCTCTTGTTGTTCGCACTGGTCAAATACCTGTTTGGCAATCGTGAAGCCAGTGTTCATTCCAAGGCGGAAAAGCGCCAGACAGCGTTGGACATACTGGATGAAACGTATGCGCGCGGTGATTTGACGCGTGAAGCCTATCTGCAAAAGCGCGACGATTTGAACAAAAAATAGCGAAATATCAGGGTCTCGAAACCGGTTTCGAGACCCTCGCCGGATAAAACACCTTGCCGTCCCGGCAGTGATCACTGCCATACACCAATTCTTCAAATTATCGTCACAAAATTGTCGCCATGTATTGCGAAACTGGCAATATGGATGACGACGATTTGCTATTACAGACACTTTCCGTTCGACCGCTGCCCTTGCGGATCGCATTGGTTACTGAAACTTATCCGCCCGAAATCAATGGCGTTGCAATGACTTTGGGCCGACAGGTCGCGGATCTGCAACAACGCGGTCATCAGATTCAGTTGATACGCCCGCGCCAGAGCCTGCATGACCAGGCGACATTCAGCCCTAGCCTGGAAGAAGTGCTGAAACCCGGCATGACGATACCACGTTACGCCGGACTCAAAATGGGACTACCCGCCAAATCAGCACTCACCCGGCTATGGAGCCTGAAACGGCCGGATCTGATCCATGTCGCCACCGAAGGTCCACTGGGTTGGTCAGCGCTGGCAGCCGCCAACAAGTTGCGCATTCCGGTCAGCACGGATTTTCACACCAATTTCCATAGCTATAGCCAGCATTATGGCGTGGGCTGGTTGCGTCGCCCTATCCTGGCGTATCTGCGTAAATTTCATAACAAATCCTGTGTGACGCTGGTCCCTACCGAAGGTATCCGGCGCGAATTACAGGTGCATGGTTATGGCAATCTGGAAGTGGTGTCCCGGGGCGTGGATACCAAGCTGTTTTCTCCCGCCCATCGCGATGCCAGCCTGCGCGCGAGCTGGGGGGTAGATGACACAACCCAGGTAGCTTTGTACGTAGGTCGCCTCGCACCCGAAAAAAATCTGCAACTGGTATTCGCTGCATTTGCCGCAATGCATCAACACAATCCGCACACCCGCCTGGTACTGGTGGGTGATGGCCCCGATCGAGCCGCCTTGCAGGCAGCACATCCCCGGGCGATATTTTGCGGAATGCGCAGCGGAACGGATTTGTCACGACACTATGCCTCTGCAGATGTATTCCTGTTCCCGAGCCTGACCGAGACTTTCGGCAATGTAACCATCGAGGCGATGGCCAGCGGTCTGGCAGTAGCTGCCTATGATTATGCAGCTGCCGAGGAGTTGATCAGCCACAACGAGAATGGCGTACTGGCCCCCTATGATGATGCAGATGCCTATATTGCCCAGACAGTTCGCCTGGCAGCCGATCCTGCGTTAGCAAAAAACATGGCGCTGACGGCACGCCATGCCGCCCAGAAAATGAGCTGGGATAGTATTCACGACCGTTTCGAGCAGGTGTTATATGGAATCGTGGAGAAGGAGGAATACGATGATACGTCTCGACTGGCACTGGCAAACACTCGCTGAATGGGAGGCACCCCTGGCTGCGCGCTTCAATCGGGCAGGGCGATTTCGCGGCGTGGTCGGCACGTTTCGTCTGATCAGCCGTCTGGGTAACGGGGTATTCTGGTACACGCTGATGCTGGCATTATTGGCTTGGGATGGCTATGCGGCCATTCCTGCTGTCCTCAACATGGTGGGTGCCGGGCTGGCCGCAACACTGATCTATAAATGGCTGAAAGGCAAGACCCTGCGTCCACGCCCATTCCAGCAATTTGGCGATATCCTGTGCCTGACTGCACCGCTCGACCGCTTCAGCTTTCCGTCCGGACACACCTTGCACGCCGTGGCATTCAGTCTGGTGGTGATCCATTATTATCCTGACCTGATCTGGCTGGTATTACCGTTTACTGCACTGGTAGCTGTATCTCGCCTGATCCTTGGCCTGCACTATCCCACCGATGTATTGGCCGGCATCGCATTGGGCGGTATCGTCGCCATGGTCTCACTGATGCTATAAAAGCAATCACCTGGCAACGGCTGGCCACGGCGGATTTGCCCGATGGTGAAATAGGCCAGCCTGTCCTTGGCAATTACTGGGCAACCACCGTTGGCATCAGCCAACGGGCTGAACCCTTCACACAATTGATTGATTTCACTTAACCTGCGTGTCGTCTGCGCGACGAAATAATCGAAGCGCCGTGACAAGCGTTTATCCAGCCGGGCGGAACTCCGATACAACAATTGCGGCAGACGGCTGACACGCAATGCGCGATCAGCACGTGCCAGAAGTTTCAAAGCACGCCGCGCCGTGCTGATATCCAGCTCAAAATGCCGTGCAATATGCAGGCTGATTTCATGCTCGCTATCGCGCAACAGGCGGGACGGCGTCGCCAGTAGATGCGGTTGAATATGTGCATCCATTGCCCACTCCGAAGCTGCATGGGTGAGCACCGGCAGATTCAACCACAAGTGTTCGTGCGCGGGCACAAAATGGTGGTGAGCAATCACATCGACCAACAAGTGGCTTTGAAAACCCAGCGCCAGCGCACGCTGCATATCGGTATCCGCCTCGTTCAACATGCGCTGCGCGCCGTCCCAATCATGCGTATTGTTAAAAGCCTGTGTACCCGCATGCTTGCCAACCAGCGCAAGATCAGGCAAACACGCTCCGGCCATCACCAGCTTGGGATAACGCAATGCGGCACGGCGTAATTTCGGGTCAAGCAGCGGCACCCCCCATGTCAGCCACTGCGCAAAAAATACGTGGGTGTAAAGTCCCCAGGCCAATACATCATGTGACTGGCACAGCAGCGGAATACTCCACAACATGACGCGCAGGGCTTTTTGCATAGCTGGCAGACTACGGCGTGTTTGCGACAGCTCGGTGAACAGCGGGTGAAGCTTTCATGAAAGTGGGTCAGGCAGGCGCTGGTATAATTCGCGCATTATTTAACTGCCATGGACCACCCAATGTCTGCACTGATTTGCGGCTCGCTCGCGTTTGATTCCATCATGGTGTTTCAGGATCACTTCAAGAATCATATCCTGCCGGAGAAAATCCATATCCTGAATGTCTCGTTCCTGGTGCCGGAAATGCGCCGCGAATACGGTGGCTGCGCAGGCAACATTGCCTACAATCTCAAACTGCTTGGCGGCGACCCGCTGATCATGGCAACCTGCGGTGGCGATTTCGCTCCCTATGCAGATCGTTTGGATAAGCTCGGTATTGCCCGAACTCACATCCACCCAGTGCCCGGCTATTTTACTGCCCAAGCCTTCATCACTACTGATCTGTCGGATAACCAGATCACCGCGTTCCATCCCGGCGCCATGAACCAATCACACCTGAACCGCGTGACGGATGCCATTGGCGTGACACTGGGCATCGTTTCGCCGGATGGTCGCGACGGTATGCTGCAGCACGCGGAGCAGTTTCATGCCGCGAACATCCCGTTCATTTTCGACCCGGGTCAGGGCATGCCGATGTTCAACGGCGAGGAACTGACGCAGTTTGTCGAACTGGCCGATTACGTCACCCTCAACGACTATGAGGCCGAACTCCTGCAAACGCGTACCGGAAAGTCCCTGGACGAACTTGCCGGACGCGTGCGTGCGTTGATCGTGACACGTGGCGAACAAGGCTCCAGTATTTATGCCGACGGCGGCGTGATCGAAATTCCGTGCGCCCAGCCAGCGGCCGTCGTGGATCCCACCGGCTGCGGCGATGCCTACCGCGCTGGCTTGCTATACGGCATTGAAAAAGGGATGGACTGGGCCACTACCGGACGGCTTGCCAGCCTGATGGGCGCGTTGAAGATTGCCCAACAAGGTGCACAGAATCACCAGCACAGCCGCGACGAAATTGGTACCTTGTTTCATTCGCAGTTTGGGTATGTGCTGGATTAGAACTAAGCTTGTATTGTGTTGTCTCCGCTGTAGCGCGTTTATTTTCTACGGGAGTCTTCATCATGAACTTATTCAAATTGGTGGCATTGAGTCTGCTCGCCGCATTCATACTTGGCGGCTGTGCCAGCGGACTGGGCAGCAACGATTACAGTCGTAACCAGGCACGCAGCGTACAGCAAGTACAAACAGGTGTCGTAGTCGATGTACGCAATGTCAATATTGAAGGCACTAAAACGCCGATCGGGGCAGGCGCCGGGGCAGTAGTAGGTGGCCTCGCCGGTAGCCAGCTCGGGCGCGGTAACGGCAGCATCGCAGGCGCGGTTCTCGGTGCCGTAGCTGGTGGATTCGCTGGCTCGGCAGTCGAAGAGGGCGTGACCCGGCAAAAAGGTCTGGAAATCACAGTCAGGCTCGATTCCGGCCGCACCATTGCCGTTACCCAGGGAGCGGATGAGTATTTTCGTCCCGGCGACCGCGTGCGTGTGTTGAGCGAAGGGGGCACTACCCGCGTCACACGCTGATTTTCAGCACGTACTCGCGTGACCGTGGAACAGGTGTCAGACTTGTTTCCAGGTCACCGAATTTTCATTTGTCTGTCATTTCCGCGTCACTTACACACCTTATCGTGCACTCCATAATCATCAAAAGGGAGTGCACAGCATGCTTGACTCACAAATCCATACCCAAGCCCGCAGCAAACCGCGCCTTAGCGTATCGCTGGCGCGCGATATCGGCGAGGTGCGCGAAGCCCAACGCCTGCGTTACAAGGTTTTTGCCGAGGAAATGGGCGCACGGCTGACATCGCGCGAAGCCGGTGTGGATGAAGATATATTCGACGATTTTTGCGACCATTTGCTGGTACGCGACAGCAGCAGCGGCGAGGTCATCGGCACTTACCGTATCCTCGCGCCACATCGCGCCAAGCAAATCGGCGGTTACTATTCTGAACAGGAGTTCGACTTGACGCGTCTGGCGCACTTGCGTCCGGGTATGGTGGAAATCGGTCGCTCCTGCGTGCATCCGGACTACCGCGGCGGGGCGGTGATCACGCTGCTGTGGTCGGGTCTGGCGGATTATCTGCGCACACGCAACTACAGCTATCTGATTGGCTGCGCCAGTGTCAGTATGGATGATGGCGGCCATACGGCAGCCAGCCTGTACCACTCGCTGGCGCAAACACGCCTGGCGCCGGTAGAATGGCACGTATTTCCGCGTCATCCACTAGCACTGGACAAGCTGGATTGCCATCGGCAAGTAACGACGCCACCACTCATCAAGGGTTATCTGCGCGTGGGAGCTTATGTATGCGGCGAACCTGCCTGGGATGCCGATTTCAATACCGCCGATCTAATGCTACTGCTATCCATCAGGCAGATGAATCTACACTATGCGCGTCACTTCATGAGCAAATAAGGCTGCAATCGAGCGACGCTCCGGGCACAATTGGGTTTTCGCTTGATGGAAACAGCCAATGCTGCGTGTATTGCGCCTGGGTGGCGCCGTTTTAGTGGTCTTGGCGGGATTGTTGATACTGGCCGCAATATTCCCGTGGGCAAACCGCGCGTTGCGCCAGACTTTGACAATGCGCTGGACGCGCGCCTTGCTTGCCGCCTTGGGTATCCGCATGCGCGTTACCGGCGGCTTGCCGCAAATGGCTGGCGGTGTCATGTTCGCCGCCAATCATTTATCCTGGCTGGATCCATTCCTGGTGCTTGCGCAGTGCCCTGCACATTTTGTCGCCAAGTCCGAAGTACGCGGATGGCCGGTACTGGGCTGGCTGGCGGCACAGTCCGGCACGCTGTTTATCGAGCGTGAACGCCGCCGGGATGTGGGGCGGATTAGCGCGCTGTTTACTGAGCTGCTGCATGCCGGTGATAATGTTGCTCTGTTCCCCGAATCCACTACGGGCGACGGCAGTGCCCTCAATCCATTCAAACCGGCGCTGTTACAGGCCGCCTGTGCCAGCAATTCACATTTGTGCCCGGTGGCGATTCGCTACGTTGATCCGGCCGGCCACCCGCATAGAGCGCCAGTCTGGGTGGGCGATATGACGTTTGCGGAATCAATCCTGCGCATCACAGCCGCGCGCGGCATCACTGCCGAACTGATTTTTTGTCCCTGCATCGCAGGCGCACATCAGACTCGCCGCGCACTCGCACTACAGGCACAAACGGCTATTGCCAGTGCGTTGTCCCTGCCTGTCCGGCACACTCCACCTGAAACACCTGCCTATCCTCCAGACGCAGGGCCGTGAGTCGTCCGCCCCACAGGCAGCCGGTATCCAGTGCCATACAGTCACTATCCACACGCAAGCCCAATGCCGACCAATGCCCAAATACAATGGGACTGCCAGCACTGGCGCGCCCCGGTACCTGAAACCAGGGCATGCATCCCGCAGGCGGCTGCGCCGGACTACCCTTGGTCTTGAATTCCATCACACCTTCCGGTGTACAAAAACGCAGCCGGGTCATGGCATTGGTGATAAGACGCAAACGCTCAACGCCGTGCAGGCTTTCATCCCAGTGGTCCGGATGATTGCCGTACATGTGCGCCAGAAATCCGCGATAGTTGGGTGCGCGCAACCTGTCCTGCACCTCAATGGCCAATTGCAATGCCTGGGCCGTGGTCCATTGCGGCAATAAGCCCGCATGTACCATGAAATAGCCTTCGGCCATGTGTGCCATGGGCCGGTGACGCAACCAGACCAGCAGTTCATCGCGATCGGGCGCGGTGAGAATGCCGCCCAGCGTGTCATTGCGATGTGGCTTTACAAATCCCTCGGCAACCGCCAGTAAATGCAGATCGTGGTTGCCCAGCACCGCCGTCACACGCTCTCCCATGGCGCAGGCCCAACGCAATACCGCAAGCGAATCAGCACCGCGGTTGACTAGATCACCCACCAGCCAGATTTGATCCTGTGCCGGATCGAATTGAATCTTGTCCAGTAATAACTGCAAAGCCTGAAAACAACCTTGCAGGTCACCGATAGCGTAGATGCTCATGTTAGAATTGTCGGCCTGTTCTGTTGTGGTTTCTCATGCTGTCCCATCTCAATCCCCCCCAGCGCGAAGCAGTCAAATACCTGGATGGCCCTTTGCTGGTGCTGGCTGGTGCCGGCTCAGGCAAGACCCGGGTTATCACCCAGAAAATCGTCTACCTCATTGAAGAATGCGGTTATGCGCCTCAGCACATTGCGGCCATCACCTTTACCAACAAAGCCGCACGCGAAATGCAGGAACGCGTTACCAAACTGCTGCAGGGCAAGCCTGCCAAGGGATTGACGGTCTGTACCTTCCACGCACTCGGCGTGCAAATCATGCGCCAGGAGGCCGGGCGACTCGGCTACAAACCGCAGTTCTCCATCCTCGACGCTGCCGATGCAATGCAGATTGTAAACGAGATACTGAAAACTACCGACAAACAGGAAATTCGCCGCGCGCAATGGCGCATTTCGGCATGGAAAAATGCCCTGGTTTCACCCGCTGCTGCGTTGGACACTGCCGCAACCGATATCGATGCCACTTATGCCAAGATTTATCTGCGTTACCAGGATACGCTCAAAGCCTACCAGGCAATGGATTTCGATGACTTGATCCGGCTGCCCGCCGAATTATTCGCCAGCGACGTCGAGGTACTCGAAAAATGGCGCAAAAAACTGCGCTATCTGCTGATGGATGAATACCAGGATACCAATGCCTGTCAGTATCAGATCGTCAAATTACTCACCGGTGTGTCCGGCGCTTTCACCGCCGTCGGTGACGACGATCAGGCGATCTACGGTTGGCGCGGCGCGGACGTAAAAAATCTGCACCAGCTGCATGAGGATTATCCACGCCTGAAAGTCATCCAGCTGACCCAGAATTACCGCTCCACGATACGCATCCTGCGTGCAGCCAACAGCGTCATTGCCAACAACACGCGGCTCTATGACAAGCAATTGTGGAGCGAGCATGGCAATGGCGACCCGTTGCACGTCATGTCAGCCAAGGACGAAGAGGAAGAGGCGCAGAACGTGGTCATGCGGCTGCTGGCGCATAAATTCGAGCACCGTACACGCTACGGCGATTACGCCATTTTGTATCGCGGCAATTATCAGGCACGGCCATTCGAGCAGTTTCTGCGCAATGAAAAAGTGCCGTATGCCATGTCGGGCGGACAATCTTTTTTCGAAAAAGCCGAAATCAAGGACATCACCGCCTACATGCGTCTGCTCACCAACAGCGACGATGATCCTGCCTTCATCCGCGCCGTGACCACGCCCAAACGCGGGGTGGGTGCAGCAACACTGGAAAAACTCGGCGAGTATGCGGGCCAGCGTCATGTCAGTCTGTTTGAAGCAGCCTTCGAGGCGGGCTTCCAGAGCCAGCTTCCGGCACGCCAGCTGGACCCCTTGATCGAATTCTGCAATTTCATCAACGCGCTGGAATTCCGCGTGCGCAAGACGCCTGCCGCCGAGATCATGGCCGACCTGCTGAAAGCGATCAATTATGAAGCCTATCTGTTTGACAGCGAGGAATCCCGCAGCGCGCAGAGCAAATGGAACAATGTGCAGGAATTTGTCGGCTGGCTCGGCAAGAAAGGCGAGGAGGACGGCAAGGATGTCATCGCCCTGACCCAGACCATCGCCCTCATCACGCTACTGGAGAACCGCGACGATGCCGAGGTCGACGCGGTGCGCATGTCCACCATTCACGCGGCCAAAGGGCTGGAATTCGGCCACGTGTTTCTGGTTGGAGCCGAAGAAGACATCCTGCCGCATCGCGATGCAGTGGAAAATGGCACGCTGGAAGAAGAACGGCGCCTGATGTATGTCGCCATCACACGTGCTCAGCGCTCGCTGACCATCAGTTTTTGCAAGAAACGCAAACGTGCCGGCGAATTTCAGAGCTGCGAGCCTTCACGCTTTATCAGCGAAGTTTCGCAGGAAGATGTGCGCAAGACCGGAGAGGACGCCGATCCCGCGGAACAGCGTCAGCAGGGCAACGCGCGATTGGCGCAACTCAAGGCAATGCTGGCTGCGAAGTAGAGGGTGGCGGCGCAGTACCCGTTTTAGGATAAATCTGTTCGTTGATACGGTGCGCATCTGCCTGCGCTTTGGCTATTTCTTCCGGCTTCAATTGCCCGACGACACTTTCACGCGCTCTCGCTGCGTCTTCCATGCCCTGAGCAGCGGCCAGATTGAACCACATATAAGCCTTGACCTTGTCGATCGGTGTACCGATGCCGAAACGATACATTTGGCCCAAACGGTATTGGGCTTGCGGGTTGCCGCGCCGCGCCGGCATCTCGATCCATTTCAGGGCGGCCTGATAATCCTGCACCACACCGCGACCATCCAGTAAAGCAGAAGCATACTGAAACTGCGCCTCACTATTGCCATGCTGCGCAGCTTTTGCAAACCACTTGGCGGCCTGAGTGACATCCACAATCACACCCTCGCCATTGGCATACATTTTACCCAGCCTAAGCTGCGCGTCCGTATCGCCCTTAAGCGCCTGCGCCGACAGCCTGGCAAACTGCTTGTCCGCCGCGGCAAGATCACCCGCAGCCGATACGGGGGTGGAATTCAGCTGACCGCGCACCAGAAAGAAAGCCATCCCCAGCAGCACAATCCCCAGAAAGATAATTTTGAACGGGCTATAAATCCAGAAACGGGCACGGCATTCGCGACAACGCAGCGGCGTCAAAATGACTCGCTGCATCAGGGTGTCCCCGGTGCGGACAGAAGAGCCTCGCAACCGGGCACTTCCACACTCGGGGCAGCTTTTATACATGAGCGCTGTGTCAGGCAAAGCTGACACTGTGCGAATGTTTAACCATCACATCACACGATGCGTGTCTTTACTTGGCCGCAGCCGGTTTGGCAGCGGCAGGTGTTGCTGCGGGAGCCGCGCCCGCTGCGGGTGTGGCTCCTGCGGCCGCAGGGGCTGCGCCGGCTGCCGGTGCGGCACCTGGAGCAGGGGCTGCACCTTCGGGTGGCGTAAATTTGGCTCCAGCATCATCTGCCATGTATGCCACGGCACGGGCAATTTCAATATCGGACAGATCCGGGTTGCCGCCGCGTGGTGGCATTTGGCGGATACCCTCCTCAGCATGTTTGATCAGCGTTGCGTAGCCCTGCTTGATACGTGGCGCCCAGTCAGCCTTGTTACCAAACTTCGGTGCCCCCAGTGCGCCAGGTGTATGGCAAGCGGTACATACTGCATCAAATACCTGTTTACCTTCCATTTCCACGCGTGGTGCGCTGGCATCGACAATATTCAATTGCCCTACCGGCTGGATGCGTTCCAGCGTAGCCTTGCTATTGAACTCAAGTGAATCCTTCTCACCATGGCTGCCCTGAATCTTGGCTATCAGGCCCAATATGAGCGCTATGGCAATAATGGGCGCGAACATCCCCGCCCAGAGCGCAACAAAAAATTGTTGCGGCGTTGTTTTGGTCATCGTGGCCTGGTCATCGCTCATGCTTGCTTCCTTAACTTTTAGCGGGAAAATAGTTTAGAACGCGGATTATAGCGGCAAAAGTGGAGTTGGCAAAAGCACCTGATATAGACGTTGAGTGCGAAAATCGCTATTCTTGCCTGCTCTCGCGCCCATAGCTCAGATGGATAGAGTATTGGTTTCCGAAGCCAAGGGTCGCAGGTTCGAATCCTGCTGGGCGCACCACACTAGCAAACCATCCGGCGGAGTTCATATGGCAGGACTGGAAAAAAACACCCCACAACCCACTGAAATCAAGCTGCACCAGAAATCGCGGGTGATGGAAATCGCCTTTGGTGATGGCAGCCGTTTTCACTTACCGTACGAATTTCTGCGCGTGTATTCACCCTCCGCAGAAGTGCGCGGACATGGTCATGGACAGGAAGTATTACAGGTAGGCAAGATGAATGTCGAAATCACCGGCATCGAACCGGTGGGTAGTTACGCTGTGCAGCCGATTTTTTCGGATGGCCACGACACTGGCATTTTTTCCTGGGATTATCTTTATGAGTTGGGCCAGAACCAGGACACACTGTGGGAACGCTATCTGGAAAACATGGCAAAAGCGGGCGCCTCGCGCGAGCCTATTCCAGGTTTTGATGATCGTCCCAAAACCAAATAAACATGAATGACTATTTCGCCATAGACTGGGGCGAAACCAGCACCGCTGCCGCAACATTCAAAGTGGTGTTGATCAATCCTTACGAACTGGGACGTCAATCCTTTAACCTGGCGGCCCCTGCGGCATTATTGAAGGCGGCTGGTTGCGAAGTAGCCTGCCTGGATCTGACACTGCAGAAACTGGAACCGGACACTCTGCGCGGCGCAAATCTGGTGGCCATCCATCTCGGCATGCATACCGCCACTCGCATTGCCATTGCCGCGCTGCCGAAAATCCGCGAACTGGCCCCCGACGCGCACCTCGCCATGTACGGTTTATATGCGCCGATGAACGCCGACTTGTTGCGCGGACTGGGCGTGCATACCCTGCTTGGCGGCGAATCCGAACCGGCTCTGGTGGCCCTGGCGCAGCGCTTGCGCGATGGCGACATCAGCCCTCAAAGCACGCCCATGGTGCAGCTCGCGCAAGTGAAATTTCTGCCGCCTGATCGCAGCGGATTGCCCAAACTCACTCGCTACGCTCATCTCAACCTGCCCGATGGCGGCAAAAAAATCGTCGGCTTTACCGAAACCACGCGCGGCTGCAAGCACCTGTGCCGGCATTGCCCGGTGGTGCCGGTCTATCAAGGCAAATTCCGCACGGTTCAGGTGGATGTCGTGCTGGCCGATATCGAACAGCAAGTGGTGGCTGGCGCTGAGCATATTTCCTTCGGTGATCCGGATTTTTTCAATGGCCCTACCCACGCGCTGCGCGTGCTGGAAGCTATGCACCAGCACTTTCCCAACCTCAGTTTCGACGCCACCATCAAGATCCAGCACCTGCTCGACCACGCCGACCTGCTGCCCAAGCTGCGCGACTATGGCTGCCTGTTCCTCACCAGTGCAGTGGAATCGGTGGACGATGCGGTGCTTGAGTACCTGGACAAAAATCACACCCACGCCGGTTTCGAACGCGCGCTCGGTCTGTGCCGGGCGAGCGGAATTTTCCTCGCGCCCACCTTTGTGCCGTTCAACCCCTGGACTACATTGACAGACTATGTCGAACTGCTTAGCGAGCTGCTGCGCCTGAAACTTGTCGAAGCGGTGCCGCCAGTACAGCTCGCCATCCGGCTGCTGGTACCGCAGGGTTCCTATCTGTTGCAACTGCCGGGTTTCAGCGATCGTCTCGAAGCCTTCGACCCGGAATTGCTGGGCTACCCATGGCAGCATAGCGACCCGCGCGTGGATGCCTTGCAACAACAGGTCATGAACACCGCGATGCAAATGGAAAATGCGCCGCGCAGCGATGCGTTCCGCGCCATCTGGGCATTGGCCCATCACGCAGCCGGGCTGCCTGCGCCCACGCTGGAACACGCCGACTTTGGCGAGACCATCGCCCATCTGTCCGAGCCGTGGTATTGCTGCGCTGAACCGACCGACCAGCAACTGCAATCGTTTTAAACCATGCCGCGCGTCCTGCTGCTGCTCCCCGTCGCCAGTTACCGCAATCAGGATTTCCTCGATGCCGCAGACAAGCTGGGCGTCGAAGTCATCAGTGCCGCCGACCATTGCCATCAGCTTGCCCCACAGCGCGGCTTGAGCCCAATCCTGTCCTTGCATTTCGACCAACCCGTGACCGCCGCTACGCAAGTGCTGGCATCGCTGGGGCGACGCGTGGATGCGGTACTGGCAGTGGACGATGCCGGCGTCGAGCTTGCCGCCGTGCTGCGCGAAAAACTCGACCTGCCCGGCAATGCACCAGAAGCGGTGCGCCCCACCCGCGACAAACTCGCTTTCCGGCAGCTCCTCCTGCAAAACGGCCTCAACTGTCCGGCGTTTCATCACCTCGCCAGCGCAGCAGAAGCACGCGCACTGGCAGCGCAATTGGACTATCCGGTAGTGGTCAAGGCACGTCGGTTATCCGCCAGCCGCGGCGTGATTCGCGCCGATAATGCGCAAGATTTTCTACAGCAAGTGCGCTGGGTCAATCAAATTCAGACCAGTGCTGACCGTGATGCCAGCGAATTGGGGCTGATCGTCGAGAGCTTCATCCCCGGCAGCGAACACGCCCTGGAAGGCCTGCTGGAAAACGGCCAACTGCGCGTGCTGGCGCTGTTCGACAAACCCGACCCGCTAGACGGTCCGTATTTTGAAGAAAGCATTTACGTCACGCCGTCGCGACTGTCCGATGAACTGCAAGCTGCCATCGCCGACACCGTGCAACGCGCTTGTGCGGCCGCCGCACTCAATCACGGCTCCATTCACGCCGAAATGCGGGTGAACAACGCCGGTGTGTGGTTGCTCGAAATCGCCGCGCGCTCCATCGGTGGCCTGTGCGGGCGCATGCTGCGCTGGCGACTGGGCATGACGCTGGAAGAGCTCATCCTGCGTCATGCCTTGAACCTGCCGATTGCCCAGACGGAGAACAACGACGCCAGCGGCGTGATGATGATCCCGGTACCCCAACGCGGCATTTATCAAAGCGCGACGGGCCTGGAAGCCGCACGCGCAGTGCCTCATATCGAAGACATCCGCATCACCACTGTCCCCGGCCAGCGCATCGCACCCGCCCCCGAGGGTGCCAGTTACCTCGGCTTCATCTTCAGCCGGGCGGCCACACCGGCAGCAGCCGAAGCCGCCCTGCGTGCCGCGCATGCCGAGCTGGTTTTTGATATCCAGCCCGATCTGGCGCTGGCCAAAAGCACCACCTGATGAGCCTGTGGCAAGGCGTAGCCCAGAGCATCCAAGCCGCTACTGGCGCAGCATTCCCTATCCAGCGCACCACCTCGGTCGGCGGCGGTTGCATCAACACCGCCTGGTGCATCAAGAGCGGCACAACGCGTTATTTCGTTAAAACCAACAACGCAGACAAACTGCCCATGTTCGAGGCAGAAGCAGCCGGTCTCGCCGCACTCGCCGCCAGCCACACCCTGCGCGTGCCGCATCCCGTCACCAGCAGCGTGACGGGCAACGAAGCCTTCCTGGTGCTGGAATGGCTGGATTTGAACGGCCACGGCAGCGCCGCACAACTCGGCCAGCAACTCGCCGCGCTGCACCGGACGACCGCGCCACGCTTCGGCTTCACCGCTGACAACACCATCGGCGATACTCCGCAGCGCAATCCCTGGACGGACAACTGGATAGATTTCTGGCACGACCAGCGCCTGGGATTTCAGCTCGATCTGGCCGCACGCAATGGTTTCGGCGGCGGCCTGCAAAGCCAGGGCGAACGCCTGATGGGAAAATTCGCCGGCCTGTTCGACGGCTACCAGCCGCAAGCCTCACTGCTGCACGGTGACCTGTGGAGCGGCAACTACGGCTATACGCAAGGGGGTGAGCCGGTCATCTTCGACCCCGCTGCCTACTACGGTGACCGCGAAGCGGATATTGCCATGACCGAACTGTTCGGCGGCTTCCCAACCGATTTCTACGCCGCCTACCGCGCAGCGTGGCCGTTGGATGCAGGCTATGCAGTACGCAAAAATCTCTACAACCTGTATCACATCCTCAACCACGTCAATCTGTTCGGCGGCAGCTATGCGCGACAGGCGGAGGGGATGATGGAGCGATTGCTGGCGGAGTTGGGCTAGTCTGCTGAATGATGCGGGAATGGTTTTATAACTAAACGCTACGCACCGGGCCGGGATATTGCGCGACGAGTTGATCGGCAGTCAGTAGGGTGATGCCTTCGGCCATAGCTTGTGCCACCCGGTGACCCCGCAGCCCAGAGTAAGTAGCTAGTGCATATCCCGTAACAACTTTATGCACCTTTACCAAACAGCCGTTTGATTTCCGCGCTGCCCATCCGGTCAAAATCGTCCGGCACCGCAATTTCACCGACCATGAAACCGACACGCTTCCCCTCTCCGGTTGTCGGTGCATCCAGTGCGGTGACCTTGACCAGCGGCTTGCCAGCTTTAGCAATGATGAACGACTCGCCCTTGACGGCTTCTTCAATCAGCCGCGACAAGTGGGTTTTAGCGTCATGGATATTAACTGTGCGCATGAGAAGTCTTTTGTAAACCAAGTTCCGCTAGTCTGGTTTATATTTTCACGCATTACACTGGTTGGCCTAAGCCGCCGCGTGTAATTCCTCACGCAATATCTTGCGCAGCGTATCCAGTGTAAGCGGCGCATCGCCTGCCTGCACCGATATTTTTAGTGCCTCGTTGATAAGCGTCTGGTAACCGCGACCTTCGGCTTCGGCACGTGCGCGAAACGCCGCCAGCACCTCGTCGTCAATATAAATCGTGATGCGTGTCTTGCCCGCAGGCTCAATCACCGCACCGCGCTTGGCCTTGGAAAAATCGTATTCAGCTTTCATAAGTCCTCCGTTCATGCTTGGTTGCCAGGCGGGCGGAAATCAGGCGAATTGTGCTTCCACGTTGCGTCCATACCACCGTCAACACCCGATTTTGCGCACCCATGCCCACCGTTACAAACCGCGCCTCGCCATGCGTCGCATCGTCTTCATTCGTCAGCGCCATTGGGTCATACAGCACCAGTTCGGCATCCGAAAACGCAATCCCGTGTTTCTTCAGGTTAGCAGCGGCTTTTGTCGGGTCGAATTCAACATGCATGAGCTAATTATGCATATATTATATGCATAATGCAAAAATATCGTTTGACGGCCGGGCGATCACAAGCGCAGCAACATTGGACCAACCCGCGTAAGGCGGGACGTAGGGTGCCAGTAAGCGAAGCGCATTGCACCGGAGTCTTCATTCGGCGCAATAATGATTGCGCCGGCTGCGGGGCGACTCCCGGCGATCTTTTGACGCATGATCTGATTTAATCCAACTCAGGCCATTTGGTTATTCAATTCTTGTTCTCACCGTTTGGATGAGATGGCTTAATGGGAATGTTAAATCCGTAACCACCAGGCGTTTCCCATCCCCCGCCTTTGATTGGGACCAGGTTTGGACAGCGATTTTCTTCTATCGAGAACGGCTTGCGGATGATGGTCTTGTATCCTTCCGCCTGAATGTCGCGATTCTGTTCTTCGACTTGCCCTACTGTATAAAACGGCTTGAGCAAGTCAGTGGGCGGGCTGCCCACAATGATGTTGGTTTTGGTGAGCACTGCCGGAAATTCTTCCAGACTAATGCGCTTCCAATCTTTGCCGTCATATTTGAAGAAGATATAGGGCGGGTTGGGACGTTTCCATTTATTGAAGCCTATGCAACCCGCTGGCCTGGTCGCGATGTATGGGGTGCCATTTACTATATCCAACAGCAGAATGCTTAAGTCATTTGGCTCAGGGGAAAAATCATTGAAATCGGTCTTCCAGGTGATTTTTTTATATGACCCTGGCAGCGTAAAAGTCACCGTTTCATCAAGCTCCTTGCGTTCTCTACTCTCAAAGCTAGGCGGACCAAGATTGAAATGGCGCTCAACAACCATCTTTTGGCCATCATGTAAGAGCGCTTCTTCTTTCCAGCTTTTGCTACTACCGAATAACGATGCGTTCGCACTCAGGCTTACGCACAACACCAACACCAGACCGATTGTGCTGCCTGCCCTCAACAACCCATGTCTACCGCTCATGCCGATCCCCTAAGCGCGTAATCTGAAACTACTGTTTCTACCCCACCAGTCCAGAACCCGCATCAAAACCAGGCTGGCGAGCCAAGCACGAACATCTCATCAAAACCAAACCCGCACCACCGTCTGCGCCTCGCCTTCGCCGCGCGCGCGGATTTCCCCGATCCGGTAAACCGTCTCTCCTGCAGCAACAAGATTCTGCATCGCCGCCTCGGCGTGTTCCTTCGCTACCACCACCACCATGCCGATGCCGCAGTTGAAGGTGCGATGCATTTCGCTGTCGGCCACGCCGCCGTGTTTCTGCATCCAGTGGAAGAGCGGCGGCATGTCCCATGACTGAACGTCGATATCCGCCATCAGGTGGTCGGGCAGGATACGCGGCACGTTGCCGGTGAGGCCGCCGCCGGTGATGTGCGCCATGCCTTTCACCGGCATGGCGCACATCAGGGCCAGCAGGGGCTTGACATAGATGCGGGTGGGGGTCATCAGCACATCACCTAAAGGGCGGCCATGGAAATCGGCGTCCACGTCGGCACCGCTGACTTCGAGAATTTTTCGGATCAGCGAGTAGCCATTGGAGTGCGCGCCGCTGGAAGCCAGGCCGAGCACCGCGTCGCCGGGGCAGATGGTGCTGCCGTCGATGACCGCGTCACGTTCTACCACGCCCACGGCGAAGCCCGCCAGATCGTATTCGCCGGTGGGATACATGCCCGGCATTTCGGCGGTCTCGCCACCGATCAGCGCGCAACCGGCCTGCTCGCAACCCTGCGCAATGCCTTTGATGACCTGTTCCGCCACGTCCACGTCGAGCTTGCCGCAGGCGAAGTAATCGAGGAAAAACAATGGCTCGGCGCCCTGTACCAAGATGTCGTTGACGCTCATGCCGACCAGGTCGATGCCCACGGTATCGTGCTTGTTCAACATGAATGCCAGCTTGAGTTTGGTACCGACGCCGTCGGTGCCGGACACCAGCACCGGGTTGGTGTATTTGGCCGGCAAGCCCATCAACGCGCCAAAACCACCGATGCCGCCCAGCACTTCCGGGCGCATGGTGCGCTTGGCCCAAGGCTTGATACGATCGATCAGTGCATCGCCGGCGTCGATGTCTACACCGGCGTCACGATAGGAAAGAGTAGGTTTGTTGGGAGAGGTCACGGCAGGCTCGCGTTTTAATTGGAAAATTCGTGCTATTTTACCGCAAATGAACGATACCCGACCGAACCGCGATTTTGCCTGGATACTTGCCACCGTACTTGTTACGGGCGGCCTGCTGTATCTGCTCTCTCCCATTCTGACGCCATTCCTGCTGGCGGCGATTCTGGCCTATATCTGCCACCCGCTGGCGGACCTGCTGGAGCGAAAAATGCCGCGCGGGGTTGCGTCGGGCATTGTGATCATCGTGCTGGGGCTGGTGTTTTTCCTGTTGGCGCTGATTCTGGTGCCAATGATACAAACCGAGACCAGTCATTTCATTGCCAGTCTGCCGAAATATGTGGACTGGCTGCAGAATAGCGCCGCACCATGGCTGCAGACGCATCTGGGCGTGACTTTGCCGGACGCCGCCGGGCTCAAGGTATTGCTGGCCAATCATCTGCAAGGCGCGGGCAACGCCGCGGGGAATGCTGCCGGGTTACTGAAAACCGGCACGCTGGGTATTGTCAGCTTTATCGCCAATCTGGTGTTGGTCCCTGTGGTGTTCTTCTATCTGCTGCGCGACTGGGGCGTGATGGTGAATTGGGTGGATGGGCTGGTGCCGCGCCGCTGGCACGCTGAAGTGGAAAAGCTGGCTACTGAAATTGATGCGGTGCTGTCGGAATTTTTGCGCGGACAGCTTTCGGTCATGCTGATCATGGCGATTTTTTATACGACCGGCCTGTGGGTCGTGGGGCTGAATTACGCTTTGCCGATCGGCATTCTGGCCGGACTATTGGTGTTCGTACCCTATATGGGCGCGATCTCGGGCATGGCGCTGGCTACCCTGGCCGGGCTGGTGCAGTTTTCCAGCTTGTCCGGCATGGTCCCGGTGTGGGTGGTGTTCGGCATCGGTCAATTGCTGGAAGGCTATGTAGTTGTGCCGCGTTTGGTCGGCGAACGCATCGGCCTGCATCCGGTAATGGTGATTTTTGCGCTGCTGGCGTTCGGCGAAGTGTTCGGATTTTTCGGGGTGCTGCTGGCATTACCCATCTCCGCCATGCTACTGGTGGGACTGCGCCACATCCGCATCGCTTATCAGGACAGCAGCCTGTATCGCGACTGAACGGTATAATGCGGCTTTTGCCCTCACCGCTATCGCCATGACCACGCCGCTGCTCGAATCCGCCATTCCCTCCCTGCAACTGTTGTCGCGCGGCAAAGTACGCGATGTGTATGCGGTGGACGACCAGCGTCTGCTGATCGTCGCCAGCGACCGCTTGTCCGCCTTCGATGTGGTGCTGCCCACACCGATCCCGGGCAAGGGTGCGGTACTGACGCAAATTTCGCATTTCTGGTTCGGCAAGCTGGCCGGCATCATCCCCAACCACCTGACCGGCGACACGCCGGAATCGGTAGTCGCGGAAAACGAGCGCGATCAGGTGACCGGCCGGGCCATGGTGGTGAAACGTCTGCAGCCGTTACCGGTGGAGGCCATCGTGCGCGGTTATCTGGTAGGTTCGGGCTGGAAGGAATATCAGGAGCACGGTAGCGTATGCGGCATTGCGCTGCCCGCCGGGCTGCCACAGGCTGGCAAGCTGCCGCAGGCGATTTTTACCCCGTCCACCAAGGCAGCGGTCGGTGCGCACGACGAGAACATTGATTTCGCCCGCGCCGAACAACTGCTGGGGGCCGACATCGCCGCCCAGGTGCGCGACGCCAGCATCGCCCTGTATACCCAGGCGGCAGAGTATGCGCTTACCCGCGGCATCATTATTGCAGACACCAAGTTCGAATTTGGCCTGGACGCATCGGGCAAGCTGTATCTGATCGACGAAGTACTGACCCCGGATTCTTCCCGCTTCTGGCCAGCCGACCAGTACCGGCCCGGCAGTAACCCGCCCAGTTACGACAAGCAGTTCGTGCGCGACTGGCTGGAGGCTTCCGGCTGGAACAAACAGGCACCGGCGCCGCAGCTGCCGGTAGAAGTGGCCGCGAAAACCGGCGAGAAATACCGCGAAGCAGTCGCGCGCCTGACTACTTGAACTGCTTGTCCAGGTAGGTCGCCACGATATCCACCAGTTGCGTATCCATATCGGTGAAAAAATGATCGGCGTGTGCCACCTGCATCTGCGCTGAACCCGGCTTGCCCTGCAATGTCGCTTTGCGTGCCGCCGCGTTGCTCAGCACATCTGGCAGATCGTTCTGACCATATAAGTCCAGCACCGGCATATTCACTTTGCGGTAATCCGCGCTGATCGGTATGCCGATGGCCACCCACGTCTTGATCGCTGGATCGGGCTTGGCGGACAGATATTCGTAGCTCATGCGCGAACCCATGCTATGCGTAACAAAACCGATTTTGCTATAACCCTTGGTCTTGAGAAAATCCACCGCCAGCTTCAGGCGTTGCACCGCCTCAGGAAATGTCGCAGTATAAGCTGCGGCCTTGGCGGCATTATCCAGCACCGGCATCTGCACAGATAGCGTGGTATAGCCATGATCCGGCAACTGGCTGCGCAAGACGCCGATCAGGCCCCAGTCCGGGTGGATGCCAAGCCCATGCACGATCACCAAGGCCGCTTTGGCATCCTTGACTGGGGTGTAAAGCGTCAGGAACTTGTGCCCATTGGGTTGTTCCAGATAGACCGGATTGCCCACCACTACACCCGGAACCACTTCATCCGCCCATTTTTTCTCACGCACATAATCTGCCGCAAAGGCGCTACTGGTCACCATTAACAACACAATCATCCACAATGTACGCATTGCATTCACCTCTCTGCGGTTGGAATCAGGTCAAACTCAAAACCATCTTGATACCCAGACTATAGAGCAATATCGCGAAAATTTTCTTTAGTATCGCCACCGGTAATTTATGGGCCACGCGCGCGCCCAGCGGGGCGGTAAGAATACTCGCCAGTGCCACCAGCACAACGGCGGGGAGGTACACGTAGCCCATGCTATGTGCGGGCAAATTCGTGGCATTCCACCCAGACAGAACATAACCCAGTGTACCCGCAAGGGCGATCGGAAAACCAATTGCGGCGGAGGTGCCGATGGCCTCATGCATTTTGGCATTGCACCAAAGCATGAAGGGCACCGACAAAGTGCCTCCGCCAATACCTACCCAACTGGACACAATACCAATCACGCTACCCGCCGCAAACATCACCGTCGTGCCGGGCAAACTACGATGAGCCTGTGGCTTGATATTGAGCAGCATCTGGGTAGCTGCGTAGAACAGGAAGGCGACGAAGAAATATCTGAGGAATGAGGCAGGCAGTTGGCTAGCCAGCCAGGCACCAATCAGCGTGCCGGCCACAATCCCTGGACTGATGCGCCGTACCGCGGTCCAGTTAACCGCACGACGCGCATGGTGTGCACGCACGCTGGACAAAGAGGTAAAAGCAATAATCGCCAGTGAGGATGCCAAGGCAAACAGAAGCACGCTATCAGGCGGGAATCCATCAGCGGTAAAGATAAACACCAGCACCGGCACGATCAGCAGCCCACCGCCTACGCCCAGCAAGCCCGCCACGAACCCCGATACCAGGCCCAGCGCAAGGTAGTGCGGAAGGTACGGTACCACGCTGTAAATCTAGATTTGCGCCTTCAGGCGCATGGCTTCTTCATTGAACGCACCATCGATCTTGTGCACAACATCTTCCACCATACGGAAACCTTCCACCGGGGCGTCGTCTTTCATGTAGAACAGGCGGATTGGTCCCAGTGTCTTGATCGCCTGGGCGCGTTCGATGGTTTCCTCGGGCGAGGTCAAACCACTGTTCAAGTACATGTCGGCAATGACTTTGCCTGCTACCGGGTTTTTGTGGGAACCGTTACGTGCCGCCTCCAAGGTGGCTACGGCGTCGCCATCCATGATGTCGTATTTGGAATGTCCGCCAACGTAAGTCAAAAGTTCGATAAATGTCATATTCAGCTCCTTAATGTTGCATGATAAGTCCGTCGCGCAGGCTTGCACCGCAAGTTTTTTCCACGCGCTCTATGTAGTACATCAAATCCAGCGGCATGGTGACGCCATCCAGCAATTGTAGCGGAAACAGATCGCACGCCAGCAACAGGTCACAGGCACTGAAGTTGCCACCCGCATAGAAACGCTGCCGGCCCAGATGACGGGCCAGCTCAGCCAGCCGGGACTGCGCCGCAAACTGGCTGAAACCATCGTAGCGGTCGTTGGACAGCGCTTCCACGCTCATGTTATAGCGGTGTTCGATTTGTGCTTTATAAGCCGCCTGGATCGCGGGATCACCGCCAATATCGGCGAATGCTGGCGCCACCGGCGCATACAGCCTGTCCAGCAAATGCCCGACGGATTGCCGCCAATCCAGCAGCGCCTGCCAGGCAGCCGTTTCAATCAGGCCATCAAAAATCGGCTTGCCGCCGACCCAGCCATCCAGCTGACGCAGTATTGCCAGCGAATCTGTATGCAGACTCCCGTCCGCCAAACATAACACCAGATCGGCGTGGGCGATGCCCAATTCAAAAAACGTCGCATCGTCGTCGTGACCGAGCGCTACCAGTTCGTGATCGACGCCCTTGTAAGACAGCGCCAGTCTCACCCGCTGCGCGGGCATCGATGACCAGAAATGGAGCAGGCGCACGCGTTCGCCCGGAAGTCTTTCTGGCATGACTACAATTTGCTGACGATGCAGTCGTATTCACGCGGGTCCACCGGCGTAATCGACAGCCGATTGCCTTTTTGCAAAATACGCATATTGGCAAGTGCCGCTATCGCGCGGATTTCCTTGAGCGGCATCAGCCGGGTTTTCTTCACCAGCCGTACATCTACATTGAACCAACGTGGGGTTTCCCGCGTCGCCTTGGGGTCGTAATATTTATTCTTCGGGTCGAATTGCGTCTCATCCGGATACGCCAGACGGCTGACTTCCGCCAATCCGGCAATGCCAGGCTCTGCACAGCTGGAATGATAGAACAGCACCTTGTCTCCCACCTGCATCTGGTCACGCATGAAATTGCGTGCCTGATAATTACGGATTCCATACCAGGCCACCGTCTGCGCAGGCAGTCCGGCAAGGTCATCAATACTCACATCAGATGGTTCGGATTTCATTAACCAGTAACGCATGGCTTCCTCGGCATATAATCGGTTCTTCGGATTTTTCCGATTTTACTGGAAATACATATGAATCCGCTCGAAGAAAAACTTATCCGCTGGTATCAGGAACCGGCTGTGCAAGCGCATAACTGGGAACCCCGCTTGTTCTGGAAAGAAATTGACCCGCGTCATCCGTTCGGCACATTGAAAGTGGAACCGCGCGAGCTGGAGGTGCTGTTTGCCACACTGATTGGCGAATCCTCGGAATGCATGGCCGAGCTTAATGCCGAATCGCAAGTACGCGGAGACTATATGCTGCGTGGTGATTTCCTGGCCGCCAATGCACGTCGCCACGAGTTGCCACTGCTGACTCGCGTGTATGCCTGACACAGTCTATATTGGTAGCTCATCCTCGTTTAAAGGAGACTGTCATGACTAACCTGGAGATGAAACTCAAAGACTGGTTCCAGCACCCGGCCATCCAGTACCACGACTGGGATCCGGCACTGTTCTGGAAACCCCACGACGAACATGACCCATTTGGCGAATTGCGCGTCGACCCGCAGGAACTGGAAGTCTATTTTGCCGCACTTATCGGTGCTGAGTCGGAGTGTTATGATGCGGTCAATCAAAATCATCAAGCGGCACAATTTTCACCCTTGCCGCGCGCGGTGTTCCTCACGGTGAGCGCTCACCGCAACGATGTTCCACTTTTCAGTCCGGCCCATACCTTGCATTAGGAAACTGCATTTGAAACAACTCGACAACACCATGTTGGCGTCGCTTGCGCAACAGGCACAACATTCACCACGCAAGCGCGCCAACCACAACCTGCATACGGATTTAAGCGATCCGATTCAGCGTCTGGCGATCGCCATGGAACCCGATACCTGCATCCGGCCGCACCGCCATCTGCAAACCTGGGAGCTGCTCACCGCGCTGCGCGGACGTTTTATCGTGCTGCATTTCGATGATAGCGGCACGGTGATCGCACGTGCCGTGCTGGGTGAAGAAACACAGGTACTGGAACATGGCACCGGCGTCTGGCACGGCGTGTTGTCACTGGACACCGGGGGGGTGATTTTTGAAGTAAAGCATGGGCCGTATCTGCCTATTACTGAAAGCGATTACCTGCCCGGTGTTGACCTTGATGATGAGCATCTGAATGTCTGGTATGCCCAGGCTCAGGTGGGCGACAATATCAAGCACGCGTAATCAGCGTTCCCACCCCATCCTTGGTCAGGATTTCCAGCAACAGCGCGTGCTCAACCCGACCGTCAATGATATGCGCTGACGCTACACCACTATTCACGGCATCAACCGCATAACCCACTTTGGGTATCATGCCACCGGAAATGGTGCCATCCGCAATCAGCTCTTCGATGCGTTTGGGTGTGAGGCCGGTGAGAAGCTTGCCTGACTGATCGAGCACGCCGACAGTGTTGGTCAGGAAGATGGCTTTCTCGGCCTTGAGCACCCCAGCCAGCTTGCCTGCAGCCACGTCTGCATTGATGTTATATGCGTTACCCTGGGCATCCGTGCCCAACGGGGCAACCACTGGAATGAAATCGCCCGAGTCGAGTAGCTGGATAATCTGCGGATCAATGCTGGTGATTTCACCCACTTGACCGATATCCAGCATTTTGCCTTGCTCTTCCTTGCTTTCCACCAGCATTTTCTTGGCATGAATGAAATTGCCATCTTTGCCGGTGAGTCCGACAGCCTTGCCGCCGTGTTTATTGATCAGGGTGACGATATCCTGATTGACCAGGCCCCCCAGCACCATTTCCACCACATCCAGGGTTTCCTCATCGGTCACCCGCATGCCCTGGATGAATTCGCTTTGTTTACCGATGCGTTTCAGTAATTCGCCAATCTGCGGCCCGGCCCCGTGCACGACTACCGGGTTCATCCCGACCAGCTTGAGCAGAACCACGTCCTGGGCGAAACTTTCCATCAGCTTGGGATCGGTCATCGCGTTCCCGCCGTATTTAATCACGATGGTTTTATCGAAAAAGCGCTGGATGTAGGGCAGCGCTTCGGAAAGAATATTGGCCTTATCGCCCGGAGTGAATTTGCTGGTCGGCATGTTGGCTGGATTCGGAATGGTTGGGACTGGCTGAATTCTAACCGGATGGGGCAAAACAAAAAAGCGGCGCTGTATTTGCTAGTGCGGACATATTCAATCTGCGGCATCCCGAATGCTGCATTAAAAAACCTTTCCTGTAAGATATTTCCTTCCTGCGCGACAGATGGCAAAGCGAATCGGAATTCAATCCTGCGATACGCTTTGATATTGCCTGACTGGCAGTTTCACGCTGGCGGCAGAGCCTGTTCAATTATCACCCGGCACGCTGGGACCGGAATCAAATTTTGGAGATCATCATGATGAATAGAAAAAATGCTTTGAACATGGCCGTTGGCGGTGCTTTTATTGCCGCTTGTGGTGTAGCTGGCGTGGCTGGCGCTGCACAAAATCCGTTTGCCATGCAGACGCTGGATAAAGGTTATATGACGGCTGACGCGCAGATGGCCAAAGACGGCAAAGCCATGGAAGCCAGCTGCGGTTCCGCTAAAAAATCGGCAGAAGCCAAAGACAGTACCGATAAAAAAGCCATGAGCGGCAAGCATGCCAGCGATAAAAAAGCCAAGAAGGTCATGGAAGCCAAATGCGGCGGGAGTATGTAATCAGGCTTGCAGGCTGATCCGCGCACCCAAATGAACCTGCGTAATCCACATGGCGCGGGGCTGGGGTTGCGCCGTGAATTTCTCGACGCACTGGAAACACACGTCCCTGCTGTCATCGATTTTTTTGAAGTCGCCCCGGAAAACTGGATCGACATGGGTGGCGCGCAGGGGCGTCGCTTACGCCCGTTTACTGAACGCTATCCCTTTGTCTGCCATGGCCTGTCGCTCTCTTTGGGCGGCCCTTCTGCGCTGGACGAAAACCTGCTGCGCAAAATCCGGGCTTTCATGGATGAGCATGGCATCGCCTTATTTACCGAGCACCTGTCATATTGCAGCGACGACGGTCATTTATATGATCTGCTGCCCATTCCGTTTACCGGCGAGGCTGTGACTTATGTGGCAGCGCGCATCCGCCGCGCCCAGGACATCCTGGAACGCCAGATCGCGATTGAAAATGCTTCATTTTATGTGTTAGCCGATATCGCGGAAATGGATGAAGCCAGCTTCATTAATGCCGTTCTGGAGGAGGCGGATTGTCTGTTGCATCTCGACGTCAACAACGTCTACGTCAATAGCATCAATCATCAATTCGATGCACACGCCTTCATCCGCGCCATGCCGGCTCAGCGCGTGGTATATATGCATACGGCCGGACATTATCAGCAAGCCCCCGACCTCTTGGTGGACACGCACGGTGCCGATGTCATCGAGCCGGTATGGGCGCTGCTGGACGAGGCATACCACCATGCTGGCACTGTTCCCACGCTGCTGGAACGTGATTTCAATATCCCGCCTCTGGAACAACTGACCATCGAAATCGCGCGTATCGCTGCCTTGCAACATGACCACCAATGCTCGACTGCACAATCCCCTCATGTCTGAATTACCTGCGTTCCAGCGTTATCAGCTTGCCTTCACCGCGCATTTGCGCGACCCTGCGGCCCATCCGCGCCCACGCACGATCGAAGCCCGGCGCATGGCGGTGTATCGGGAGCTGATCTATAACAATGTGGAAAACGCATTGCTCGCCTGCTTCCCGGTATTGCACAAGGTGCTGGGCAAACGTAAATGGCGCAAGCTGGTGCGCGGATTTTTTGTGCTGCATCGCAGCCAGTCGCCCTATTTCCGCCAGATACCCGACGAGTTCATCAGTTTTTTGCAGCATGAGTGGCTGCCTGTTGCCGAGTACCCGCCTTTTATACAGGAGCTGGCACATTACGAATGGATTGAGTTGGTTCTGTCAATATCCACACAGGAAGTGAATCCAGGCGAGCTTGATGCCCACACCGATCTGCTGGAAAAACGTCCCGTACTCAATCCGGTGCTGGCGCTACTTGAATATACTTATCCTGTGCATCGTATCGGCCCAAAATACAAACCGCTCGAAACGCCCGCACAGATTACCTGGCTGCTGGTCTTTCGCGACCGCGCCGATCGGGTGCGCTTTATCGTACTGAACCCGGTCAGCGCACGTCTGGTCAGCATGCTTGCCACGGGGGAACGCAGCGGTCGCACTGCGCTCCTCCAACTGGCAGGGGAAATACAGCACCCTGAGCCTGAAAACATGCTGCGGTTCGGACTGGATATCCTGCAGAATCTGTACGCCGAACAAGCGATACTCGGTAGCCGCTGAGTGCATTTCCAACCGTTTTAATTCACATGGGCCACTTCACCGCCCTATAAAAAGGCAGAGTGCTTTCTGCCCTCAGCCAAGTTCCCGTACAATCACGGCTTTAGCCACGTCTGTTTAACATACGTCTCAGCTCATGGACGACTCGCCGGAAAATACCAAAGCGCACGATAGTACCGAAGACAACCTGGATCAGGTCGTCTCGCTGCTGCGCAAGCACCATCTGGTAGAAAACCTGGTGCACAAGCAGGATATGCCGCGCCAGGACCTGGTCGAGAGTCTGGTACACAAGCAGCATCTGGCTGAGCTGCATGCGTTGCTGGACGACATGCACCCGGCCGACGTGGCACGTGTGCTGGAAGCATTGCCACGCGACGATCGCCTGCTGGTGTGGGAACTGGTCCGCGTCGAGCACGATGGCGAAATTCTGCTGGAAGTCTCTGATGCGGTGCGCGAGTCGCTCATCAAGAGCATGGACAGCGACGAGTTGCTTGCAGCCGCCGAAACGCTGGATACGGACGAGATCGCCGACCTCGCACCCGATCTGCCGCAGGATGTGATCCAGGAGTTGCTGGAATCACTCGACGTACAAAAACGCGCGCGCCTGCAATCCACCTTGTCCTACCCGGAAGACAGGGTAGGCGCGCTGATGGACTATGACATGGTCACCATCCGCGCCGATGTGACACTGGAAGTCGCGCTGCGTTACCTGCGCCGGCTGAAGGAATTGCCGGATCATACGGACAAATTGTTCGTGGTGGATCGCGATGGTGCGGTGCTCGGCGTCATGCCGCTGCAGCGGCTGTTGCTACAAAGTCCGGACGCCAATGTGGCCGATGTCATGGCCGACGAGGTGGTGACCTTTCATCCCGAAGACGAGGCTACCGATGCCGCGCAGGCATTCGAGCGCTATGATCTGGTATCCGCACCCGTGGTGGACGCACGCAACCGTCTGGTAGGACGCCTCACCATTGATGCGGTAGTGGACTACATCCGCCAGGAATCCGACAGTGACCTGTTGTCCATTGCCGGCTTGCGCGAAGAGGAAGACATTTTTTCCAGCGTATGGAAATCCGTACAAAACCGTTGGGCGTGGCTCGCCATCAACCTGGTGACCGCCTTCATTGCCTCGCGCGTGATCGGCATGTTCGATAACACCATCGAAAAACTGGTGGCGCTGGCTGCGCTGATGCCGATCATCGCCGGGATTGGCGGCAACTCCGGCAACCAGACCATCACCATGATTGTGCGCGCCTTGGCGCTTGGGCAAATCCATCCGGACAGCGCCAAAAAATTATTTACCAAAGAGCTTGGCGTGGCTGCGTTAAACGGCCTGATTTGGGGCAGTGTGGTCGGCCTGTTTGCCTACATGCTGTACGGCAAACCGGCACTCGGGCTGGTGATGATGGGTGCGATGACACTCAACCTGTTGCTCGCAGCGATCATGGGCGTCGCAATCCCAATGGTGATGCACAAATTGGGGCGTGATCCGGCCATCGGTTCCAGTGTATTGATTACCGCCGTCACTGACAGTGGAGGGTTTTTCATCTTTTTGGGTTTGGCTACCTTGTTTATGTCGTATTTAACCTAAGCGGGGAACGCAACTCGCACGCACACCTTAATTTGCAATTCGAACCACAGGAATAAACCATGCAACAATTTGATCTCATCGTAATCGGCTCCGGCCCGGGCGGCTACCGCGCTGCCGTACTCGCCACCTTGCGCGGCCTGTCTGTCGCCATCATCGAAAAAGCCGAGTGGGGCGGCTGCTGCCTGAATCGCGGCTGCGTGCCCAAAAAAGACTGGCACCACACCGCGCAACTGGTGGCAGCGAGCAAAAACTTTACCAAACGCGGCATCAGTGGAACACTGAACGCGGAACTCGAAGGCGCCTGGCAGCACCAGAAAAAGGTCGTGGAAACCGTGCGCGATAGTTACACGGATTACATGAAGCGCCTCGGCATTAGCGCCTTCAATGGTGCTGCACATTTCGTCGATGCTCACACCGTCGCGGTGGGTGAAACCAGCCTGAACGCCAAACACATCATCATTGCCACCGGCTCCAGCCCACTGGTTCCCGATGCCTACCCGCTCACACCGGGCCGCGTACTGACCACCGACGACCTGTTCGACCACGCACCGCCAGCAGGCAAACGCGTGGCCGTCGTCGGCAGTGGCGTGATCGGTACCGAATTCGCGTTTATCCTCAGCCAGCTCAGCCGAGACATACTGTGGATAGCAAATGGCAAACCGCTCGCCAATGGTGCCTACTCGCAGCCAGCACTTAAAATCCTGTATGAAGCCCTGGCCCGTCACGATATCAAGATACGCACCGGTTGCCGCGCGCAATGCGTTGAGGTGTTGGCGGATGGGGTCAGCCTCACCCTCGGCGATGGCAGCGTGGAAACCGTGGATTGGGTATTGTTAGGCACCGGACGCCGTCCGCATACTGATGAGCTGGCCGCAGATGCAGCCGGCGTGACGCTCGATAGCAAGGGCTTTGTCAAAGTAAATGGCTACCTGCAAACCAGCGTGCCGCACATCTACGCAATTGGCGACGTCGCCAATCCGCGCATGACCGCCAATCAGGCGCTGGCCGATGCAGCCGTGGTGGTGGCCAACATACTCCATCCCGACTCGCGCAAGCAGGATGTCAGTGCGGTGCCGGAACTGGTTTACTCGGCCGTCGAGCTGGGTCGCATCGGCATGAATGAAGACGACGCTGAAGATGCCGAACTGGAGCCTGCCGTCGGCTTTGCCGCGTTCGAGACCAATCCGCGCGCGCTGGGTCAGGACGACAGCGACGGATTTGTGCGCCTGATTGCCGACATGGACAGCGGCGCCTTGCTGGGTGCCGAAGTCGTCGGCGCCGAAGCCGGCGAGATGATCCATGCCATCGCCCAACAATTCGGCCATGATGATGCACTGGCGCGGTTTGCCGGCATGTTCTACAACCACCCCGCCCGAACCGAAGAAATCCAGAATGCGACTGAAACGCTGGCGGCAAAATGGGGGTTGGCAGAGCAGGTATTCGGAGAATAGCGCGCATGATGGCGCCCATTCGCATCGACCATGCCCACCTCTCCGACACGCCCGCTATCGCTGAGATGGTGGGCGAATTGCTGGATGAAATCATGCGAACCACAGGTAACCGGGCGTTCCATTTCAATCTGGATGAAACCACGGCCCTGCTCAAGACTTTGCTCGAACAAGGGAAATATTACGTGTTAGTCGCTCGCGACGAAGAGGGTACCGAAGTCGGTTTCGCCACCTTGTGTGAAAGCTTTGCGCTGTATGCCGAAGGCGCTTACGGAACCATTCCTGAGCTGTATGTGCGTCCGCAGCAGCGTTCCCGGCAGGTCGGACAACAACTCATTCAGGCAGCCAAGGCATTTGGCCAAGCCAGACAATGGAAGCGCCTGGAAGTCACCACACCGCAGCTGCCGCAATTTGACCGTACGCTGGCATTTTACGAACGCGAAGGATTCAGTATCGCCGGCGGACGAAAACTGAAAATGGCCCTATGACCCCATCCCCTGATCACGGCATGGCGCTATATCTGCGTCTGTTACGCCACATCCGTCCGTACTGGAAAATGTTCGCTGGTGCGCTGCTGGCAATGGCCGTGGCTGCAGCCGCCGAACCGGCCATTCCGGCGCTGTTCAAACCCTTACTGGATGGCAGCTTCGTCAAGAAGGATCCGGACATGATCCGGCTCATTCCGCTCCTGATGATTGCGCTGTTTGTAGTACGCGGCCTGGCCGACTTTGCAGCGACCTATGGCATGAACTGGGTCGGCAGCCGCTTGGTGATGGACTTGCGCACCGCCATGTTCCGCAAGCTGGTGGCCATGCCGACACGGTTTTATGACGACAGTTCCACCGGTACGCTGATCGCGCATATTGTGTTCAACGTCACCCAGGTCACGCAATCGGCCACCAGTGCGGTGACCTTGCTGGTGCGCGACACCCTCATTATCGCCGGATTGTTGGCCTGGTTATTATGGCTGAACTGGAAATTGACGCTGATTATCATCGCTATCGCGCCGGTGGCCATTTTCATTATCCGCACGGTGAGTGGCCGCCTGCGCAGTATCAACCGCCAGGCCCAGCAAAACCTGGGCGAAATTACCCACGTGGTGGAAGAGTCGGTCGGCGCCCACAAGGTCGTCAAAATATTTGGCGGCCAGGAGTACGAATTAAAACGTTTTGGCACTGCGGTGAACAACGCCCGGCGCTATTTCATGAAAGGCATTTCCGCTGCGGCTGCCAATGGCCCGGTGGTGCAGCTGGTTGCCGCACTGGGCGTGGCGCTGGTGGTATACATCGCCACCCAGCAGGCGCAGCGCGGTGAACTCACGGTGGGCGGCTTTGTTTCCTACATGATCGCGATGCTGATGATTTTCGGACCGGTCAAACGGCTCACCGGCGTCAACGAACAGTTACAGCGCGGACTGGCAGCGGCGGAGGTGGTATTCGAGCTCATCGATCACGACACTGAAATCGATACCGGTACCCATGTGATGGGTCGCGCGCAGGGTGCGCTTGAATTCCGCAACATCACCCTGGCCTATCCGGATAAACCCATCCCGGCGCTCAACGCTATCAGTCTCGCCATCCGTCCCGGTGAAACGGTCGCGCTGGTCGGCGCATCAGGCAGCGGCAAGACCAGTCTGGTCAACCTGATCCCGCGCTTTTACACAGCGGACATCGGCCAAATTCTGCTCGACGGCCACATCATTACCGACATTACCCTGGCCAGCCTGCGTGCCAATATCGCGCTGGTATCGCAGGATGTGGTGCTATTCAACGATACGATTGCCGCCAATATCGCCTATGGCGCTCAGGCCGATGCAAGCGAAGCCGAGATTGTGCGCGCCGCCGAAGCCGCGCATGCCATGGAGTTCATCCGCGAGCAGCCGCAGGGCCTGCAAACCATGGTCGGCGAGAATGGCGTCAAGCTGTCCGGCGGCCAGCGCCAGCGTATTGCGATCGCGCGCGCGCTGCTGAAAAACGCACCCGTATTGATACTCGATGAGGCCACTTCGGCCCTTGATACCCAGTCCGAACGCCATGTCCAGGCGGCGCTGGAAACCCTGATGCAGGGTCGTACCACCCTGGTGATCGCACATCGCCTGTCCACCATCGAGAATGCCGACCGTATCGCGGTCATGCAGCAGGGTGCCATTATCGAAATCGGCAATCACAGCGAGTTGCTGGGTAAAAATGGCGCCTATGCGCATTTGTACCGGCTACAATTCCACGAAACAAAATCATGACCCGGCAAGCACGTTGAATATGACTGACACTTCCGTCCTCTCTGTCAAACCGCCGCGCTCACTGCTTTCCGCAGCCGGAAGGGCGATCGGCGATTTTGCCATGATCCGTGACGGTGATCGTGTGCTGCTGGGCATTTCGGGCGGCAAGGATTCATTGTCGCTGTTGCATGTGCTGCTCGATCTGCAACGCCGCGCGCCGGTCAAATTCGAACTCGCCGCCTGTACTGTGGACCCGCAATCGCCCGACTATGATCCCAGCGTACTGAAACCCTATCTGGCTGAACTTGGCGTGGCGTATTTTTTCGAAAGCCAACCGGTGCTGGAAGAGGCTAAACGCAACATGGATGGCGATTCGTTCTGCGCCTATTGCTCCAGAATGCGGCGCGGCATCCTGTATCGCGTGGCGCGCGAAAACAATTACAACGTACTCGCACTGGCGCAGCATCTGGACGATCTGGCCGAAACTTTTTTCATGTCTGCCTTCTTTGGCGGCAAATTGCGCACCATGCAGGCGCACTACACCAATGACGCCGGTGACATACGCGTAATCCGTCCCTTCGTTTATGTGCGCGAGCGCCAGACCGCCGCTTTCGCCGAACATGCGGGCTTACCCGTGGTCCCGGAAAACTGTCCGGCCTGCTTCTCGATGCCGATGCAGCGTCAGAGCATGAAACTCATGCTGGCAGAGCAGGAAAAAGCGCACCCCAAACTATTTTCCAGCCTGTTGACGGCGATGCGCCCGCTCATGCAGTCATCATCAAGCTGATTTCAGCACCGTAAGGGGCATTGGGCACCCTCACCATGCTCATTCAATCCTGATCCGGCGGAAACGCTTCGGCAATTCCCGTTTCAGCAACGCATCAATCGCGCCCGCGTTAGGCTGGTAAATAAATGGCCGACGCGGATAAATACGGTCGTTCACCCAGTTACTCGACCAGCCTTGAGTCGTGGTAATGCATTGTCGCGCAAAATCCTGCAGCTGGAATGTGCGCTCGACTTCCAGACATCCCGACAGGAATATATCCACATACGACTGAACGATGGGATAAACACGCGAAGGCCACGCTGTATTGTGTGGTTTATTGACGTAAATCCAGTGTTCACCAGCCGGGGTCGGCGATGACTCCAATGCCACGATTTGCGTTGTGCTGATCCGGACCCGGCAATAGCCATTTTCGCGCCTGTCCATGGCGGCAACGGCAGCCTCATCCGGCAGCGAAAAGAGGACGGCATTCATGCGTGAATGCGCATCCTCCGATACGCCCAGATAGGTGGTACTGAACCCCGTTGCCGAACCGCGGGCAATCCATGCGCGCCTGAACCCCTGCACACGCACCGGCAATGCCTCCCCCGCATCCGGTACGGTACGTCGTCGCGAAGCTTGCTCCATCAAGCTACCGTAACCCACGATGTACTGACTTACGCCTGAGTCAGGGGCAGGGTGGCACATATCTGCCTGAGTATCGACAGGTACAATATCCTTGATCGAAGTTGCATCTGCCCACGCTAAGGAGCTGGTCAGTGCAATCAGAAAACATATCGAAAAGTGTAGTGTTTTTTGCATTCTGTCCTCCGCAGAACGGGTATCGAGTCATCTAACCGGATTGCCGTCCCGAGGCAAGCTAGCGACATGCCGTTGCAGTGTCAAGCGCGCCAAATAACAACCCCATGTTTAACATGGTATTTTCAGCGCTTCAGTTAGGATAAAATGCAAGGTTAGGCTACCGCCCACATTTTTACACACTCTCGACAATAAACAGGCCCAATATGCAAAAACCCGATATCCCTTCATTTATTCCACCACACCGCACCCTGATGGGGCCTGGGCCTTCCGATGTGCCGCAGCGCATTCTCGACGCCATGGCACGTCCCACCATTGGTCACCTAGACCCGGCATTTGTGGACATGATGGAACAAATGAAAGAGTTGCTACGTTACGCATTTCAGACCAGGAATGCACTCACCATGCCCGTTTCAGCCCCAGGCTCAGCGGGCATGGAGATGTGCTTCGTCAATCTGGTGGAACCGGGTGACAAGGTCATCGTCTGCAAAAACGGCGTATTCGGCGGGCGTATGCTGGAAAACGTGAAGCGCACCGGCGGCGTGCCGGTGGTGGTAGAGGATGCCTGGGGCGCGCCGGTGGATACCGCCAAGGTGGAAGAGGCCTTTGCCGCGAACCCGGATGTCAAGGTACTGGCTTTCGTGCATGCCGAAACCTCGACCGGCGCACGTTCTGACGCCAAGGCACTGACCGCGATTGCCCACAAATACGGTGCAGTAGTCATTGTTGATGCGGTCACCTCGCTGGCAGGCATCCCGCTAATGGTGGACGAGTGGGAACTCGACGCGGTGTACTCGGGCAGCCAGAAATGCCTGTCCTGCACGCCCGGTCTGTCCCCGGTGACGTTCAGCGAACGCGCCATCGCCAAACTCAAGGCGCGCAAAACGCCAGTACAAAGCTGGTTTCTCGATCTCAATCTGGTGCTGGGTTACTGGGGCAGCGAGGGCAAGCGTACTTATCACCATACCGCGCCGATCAACCCGCTCTATGGCCTGCATGAAGCACTGGTCATGCTGGCCGAAGAAGGCATCGAAAACAGCTGGGCACGCCACGCTCACAATCATGAAATGCTGCGCGACGGGTTTGAGGCCATGGGACTGAAATTCGTGGTGGATAAAGACTATCGTTTACCGCAACTGAATACCGTTTACATCCCGGAAGGTGTGAACGATGCACCGACGCGTACCCGCCTGCTCAACGAATTCAACCTGGAAATTGGTGCAGGCCTGGGCGACTTGGGCGGCAAGGTATGGCGCTTCGGCCTGATGGGGCATGCCAGCCGTGCGGAAAACATTGATTACTGCCTGTCGTCGCTGAAACAAGTATTATAGGCATCATCTGCACACTCAATCACGGGGCATCTTGCCCCGTTTTTTATTGCTGCACTCTTTAAACAGGCCGGTATACCGTACGCATGATCATTCTTAAAAACCTCAGCTTGCGCCGTAGTTCCAAAGTGCTGCTGGATAACGCATCCGTCACTCTGAACCCGGGCGAAAAAGTCGGGCTGGTCGGGCGCAATGGGGCAGGCAAATCCACACTGTTCGCGCTGCTCAACGGCACGCTGCATGAAGATAAAGGCGATTTTTCCATACCCACGCAGTGGCGCATGGCGCAAGTGGCGCAGGATATGCCCGAAACCGACGACAGCGCGACCGACTTCGTCATCGAGGGCGACACGGTGCTGAGCGCAGCGCAAGCCGAAGTCGATGCAGCCGAGGCCAGCGAAGACGGCGAGCGCATGGCACATGCCTACATGGAGCTATACGATGCCGGTGCCCACGATGCCCAGGCCAGGGCGCAAGCACTCATCCTCGGGCTGGGCTTTAAAACCAGCGAACTGGATAACCCTGTCAACAGCTTTTCCGGCGGCTGGCGCATGCGCCTGCAGCTAGCCCGTGCGTTGATGTGCCCATCCGATTTACTGCTGCTGGACGAGCCCACCAACCACCTTGATCTGGATGCACTGGTATGGCTTGAGGCCTGGCTCAAACGCTATCCGGGAACCATGGTGGTGATCAGCCACGACCGCGAATTCCTCGATTCGGTGACTCAGGTGACACTGCATATCGATAATGCGCAGCTCACCCGTTATGGCGGCAACTACAGCACGTTTGAGGACATGCTGGCAGAGCAGATGTCGCTGCAACAGGCTGCGTTTTCGAAACAGCAGGAAAAAATCGCTCATTTACAAAAATTCATCGATCGTTTCAAGGCCAAGGCCAGCAAAGCCAAGCAAGCGCAGAGCCGGGTCAAGGCCCTGGATCGCATGGAACGCGTTGCGCCGTTACTGGCGAGTGCCGACTTTACCTTTGAGTTCAAGGAACCGGCCAACCTTCCCAACCCGATGCTGTCCATGCAAAATGTCAGTTGCGGGTATCCAGCACCGGAAGATGCGGCCGCCGGTACGCCGCCCACGGTCATCGTGGAAAACGTCAGCCGCTCGGTGTTCGCGGGTCAGCGTATCGGCATCCTCGGTGCCAATGGACAAGGAAAATCGACACTGGTGAAAACCGTGGCGCGCGCTCTGGCAGCCACCGGCGGCGAATTGACCGAAGGGCGCGGGCTAAATATCGGCTACTTTGCGCAACAGGAACTGGACGTGCTGCGTCCGGCGGATACGCCACTGGAGCACATGATACGGCTGGTAAAAGAAACTTCGGCCAATGGTCGCGGCAACGCACGCGAGCAGGACCTGCGCAGCTTTCTGGGCACCTTCAATTTCAGTGGCGATATGGTCAAACAAGCCGTGGGGACCATGAGTGGCGGCGAAAAAGCACGACTGGTGCTGTGCATGATCGTGTGGCAGCGCCCCAACCTGCTGCTGCTGGACGAGCCGACCAACCACCTCGACCTCACCACTCGCGAGGCACTCGCCATGGCGCTCAACGAATTTGAAGGCACCGTCATGCTGGTCAGCCATGATCGTGCCCTATTGCGTGCCGTGTGCGATGAATTCTGGCTGGTCACACGCGGTGGCGTGGAGCCGTTCGATGGCGATCTTGATGACTACCAGCGCTATCTGCTGGATGAAGGCAAACGCCTGCGCGACAGCCTGAAAGAAGAGGCCAGCGCCGCCAAAAAGCGCTCTGCTAACGGATAAATCGAACACCCTTTCCGTTTCAAATTAGTGACTACCCCAGACCGACCCCGACCAGTCTGCCGATGAAGTAGGTCGCCGCGCCCGCTGCCCCACCAATGACCAGCATGCGCAAACCACCCAGCCAGGCATGGCGTCCGGTGAACAGGCTCAACGTGGCACCCACTGCGAACAATGCGGTCGCCGTCATCGCCACGGTTGCTACCAGCGCCTGACTGCCGCTGGTGACGAGGAAAGGTATCAGCGGAATGGCCGCGCCTGCGCAAAACGAAATGAACGAGGAAATGGCCGCCCCCCATGGCGAACCCAGTTCATCCGGGTTGAGTCCCAATTCCTCGCGCGCCAGTGTATCCAGTGCCCGGGTCGGATCGGCAATCAACGTGTCGGCAAGCTTTTTTGCCTCGGCTTCGGGGATGCCCTTGGCAGCATAAATCAGCGCCAGTTCAGCGGCTTCTTCCTGTGGATATTGATCCAGCTCTTCGCGTTCCAGACCGATCTGGTATTCAAACATCTCGCGTTGCGAGCGCATTGAAATATATTCGCCTGCTGCCATCGAAAATGCACCGGCCAGCAAACCAGCCACACCGGTCAGTAAAATGATCTGGCTATTGGCCGCAGCGCCGGCCACACCCAGAATCAGGCTGGCATTGGACACCAGGCCGTCGTTAATGCCGAATACCGCTGCGCGTAAGTTACCATTGCCGCCATGCCCCTGATGACGTGTCCCTACTTCTGCCAGCGACGTGGGCATGCCGTGGGTTGCCGTGGGCTTGAAATACAGCGACATGCCACGTACCTTCATCGCGGCCAGAATATGACGCATGGCGCGCGTACCCAGTCTGGGCAACAGCCATGCGACAAATCGAGTACGCATATCAGGATGAAAAGAGGTGGGTGGGTGACCGCCTTCCTTGCGGATTTCCGTGGCCCACAGATTGGCTTGGCCCTCTGCTGCGTCGGCCAACTCATTGAATAGAGTTTGGCGCGGGGTGCCGGATTCAGCCACAGCGACGGCACGGTACAGATACACGGAACGTTTTTCTTCCAGCCAGCCTTCGAGTGCGTGTGATGTCATCGGTTGTATTGCCTGTTTAGTTTATGAAAATCAGTGGCAGCCCATGCCTGGCTTAGAGACAATTTTGCCCGGTCATGAAAAGATTTTGATTATTGTATATCTCTACCGGACATTACCCGATATGTCAGCCGGTCAAAAGTCGCCGATACTGAATGGTTTCTGCAATGTGTTGTGTTGCAATTCGCTCACTGCCCGCAAGGTCAGCCACGCTGCGCGCTACTTTGAGAATGCGATGATAGGCGCGGGCAGACAAATGAAAACGCGCGATGGCCTGTTTGAGCAATGCCTCGCCAGCCGCCTCCGGCGCGCAATAGGTGTCGATTTCCTTGCTGCCCAGTTCGGCATTGGGCTTGCCTTGGCGCGCAATCTGACGAGCACGGGCGGCTTGCACTCTGGCCTGTATCGTGGCACTGGCTTCACCTTCGGACTGGCGCAACAAATCCTCATGCGAGAGTGCAGGCACTTCGATCTGGATATCGATACGATCCAGCAGCGGGCCGGAGATGCGCCCGCGATAGCGCGCAATCTGGTCCGGCGTGCAGCGGCATTTGCCTGCCGGATGGCCGAGATAGCCGCATGGGCATGGGTTCATTGCTGCGATCAACTGAAAGCGCGCCGGGAAATCCGCTTGCCGGGCGGCGCGCGAAATGGTGATGCGCCCGGATTCCAAAGGCTCGCGCAATACTTCCAGTACGCTGCGCGGGAATTCCGGAAGTTCATCGAGAAACAGCACGCCGTGGTGCGCCAGTGAAATCTCACCTGGTCGCGGAATCCCGCCACCACCGACCAGCGCCACTGCCGAAGCAGTATGGTGTGGACTACGGTAAGGGCGGCGTTTCCAGTGCTCAATGCGAAAACCGCCGTTCAAGGAAAGCAATGCAGCCGACTCAATCGCCTCCTGTTCGCTCATATCGGGCAGAATGCCGGGAAAACGGGCCGCCAGCATGGATTTTCCGGTGCCCGGCGGACCTGCCATCAGCACCGAGTGACCGCCAGCCGCGGCCACTTCCAATGCGCGCTTCACACCCAACTGACCTTTAACCTCGCTGAAATCCGGATACTGTGCATATGCAAGCGGGATATCAGCTGGCATGGCTGCCTGCAATGGCAGCTGCCTCTGCCCGGCAAGGTGAGCGCATACTTCCAGCAATGAATCTGCGGGATGCACAACCGCATTTTCCACCAGCGCTGCTTCCTGCGCGCTGGCAGTGGGGAGTATAAAAGCACGGCCGCTGGAAACCGCGCCCAGCGTCATCGCCAAAGCGCCACGAATCGGTCGCAACTCGCCAGTCAACGCCAGCTCTCCTGCGAATTCATAGTCTTTCAGTTTATTGGCGGGGATCTGCCCGGAGGCTGCGAGAATGCCAAGCGCAATGGGCAAATCAAATCGCCCCGATTCCTTGGGTAGATCAGCCGGGGCGAGGTTGACGGTAATGCGCCGGGCTGGAAATTCAAAGCGCGCATTCTGGATGGCTGCTCGTACCCGGTCGCGCGCTTCTTTGACCTCGGCTTCCGGCAAGCCGACAATGGTGAAACTCGGCAGTCCGTTGGCGAGATGGGCTTCCACAACCACCTCGGGCGCATCCATGCCGGATAGCGCCCGACTTTGAAGTACCGCAATGCCCATTAACGGGGATCAGGGTTCCAATTACTGGACGGGATCGGCAACCAGTGCCTGCGCTTCCAGTTGGGCAACGCGGCTTTCCAGTTCGATCAGCTTTTCACGCGTACGCAGCAACACTTCCTGTTGCACATCGAATTCCTCGCGCGTCACCAGCTCAAGTTTTTGCAACGCGCTCTGCATCATGGTACGGACATTTTTTTCGATGTCCTTGGCCGGGCTATTATTGATTGCCTGGCTAATTTTTCCGCCGATTTCATCGAGCAGCTTCTGATTGGGCAACATCCGGATTCTCCATGACCTTAAGATAGGCAAGTGTACCAAATAAGCCACGGCAGTACGTTCAAACTCTGCTCGATAAGTTTGGCCAGATGAGCTCATCCAAATGGTCTAAGCCGTCACGCTCTCGCACGGTGCAACCCGTAATATATATGCACAAAAACTGTGCATATATGATTTCTCATATACCAACTCAACAAGTAATTCACTGTTTTTAATACAAAATAAATATGGCATGGAGCGTGCTTAATGGATTGTCGCAATTTTGCAATGTTGCGATTTTGAATATATCCAGGAGAAAATACTCATGCACAAACTTACGCAAATCGCGCTGGCTACGAGTCTGGTCTGCGCTGCAATTCCCGCGCTCGCCGCCGACGCCGCTCCCGCACCTGCCTATACATTGACTGCGAACGTCGGTTTGACCAGCCAGTACGTTTATCGCGGCATTACCCAAACCGCGGAAAAACCAGCTATTCAGGGTGGTGCGGATTTCACCCATGAAAGCGGTTTTTACCTGGGTACCTGGGGTTCCAATATCAGCTGGTTCTCTGATGCCGCCCCCGGCAACTCGGTCAGCATGGAATGGGATATTTACGGTGGTTACAGAAAATCCATCGGCGATTTTGGCTATGACGTAGGTGTGTTGCAATATTACTACCCTGGCCGTTATACCTCTGGAACAACCAAGCCGGATACCACGGAAGTTTACGGTGCCGTGTCCTACAAATGGTTGACCGGTAAAGTTTCATATGTTGTGTCCAACGCCTTGTTTGGCGTCGCTAAAGCTGATGGTTCCTACTATCTGGATCTGTCCGCCAATGTGCCTGTTGCAGATACCTGGACCCTGAATGCCCACGTTGGCCGTCAAAAATATGACGGCACAGGAAACGATATCTATTCCTACACCGACTGGAAGCTGGGCGTAACCAAAGACCTCGGCACTGGCTGGAGCGCGACCGCTTATTACACGGATACCAATGCATCTGATGCTGGTTACAAAGGCACGTTTAACGGCGGGAATAATCTCGGCGATGGCCATTTTGTAGCCGCCGTATCCAAGACTTTCTAATAGGGCTTCTAACCCGTTTTGGCGCGGTAGCATGTGGCTACCGCGCCCTTACCAAGGAGATAACATGAAATTCGTTACGGCAATCATCAAGCCGTTCAAGCTCGACGAGGTACGCGAAGCACTGTCCGCCATCGGCGTGCAAGGCATCACGGTAACCGAGGTAAAGGGTTTTGGACGGCAAAAGGGGCACACGGAGTTATATCGTGGTGCAGAATACGTGGTGGATTTCCTGCCTAAAGTCAAAATTGAGGCGGCGATTGCTGATGACCTGCTGGATCAGGTGATCGAGGCCATCGAGAAGTCTGCGCACACCGGCAAGATCGGTGATGGAAAAATTTTCGTATTCAACCTGGAGCAGGTCGTGCGTATCCGCACCGGCGAATCCGGGCCTGAAGCACTTTAAGGGAGAGCAACATGAAGAAATGGCTCATTGCAATCAGTATGCTGTGCACGCTGGGCTTATCCGGCATGGCCAGCGCAGACGACGCGGCGCCACCAGCCGATGCGCCTGCAGCCGCTGCACCGGCACCCGACACCACTACCGCCCCCATGGCTGCTCCTGCTGCTGCACCCGCAGCACCGGCAGCAGCACCTAATCCAGGCGCCTTTATCAATTCTGGCGATAACGCATGGATGCTGACTTCCACTGCGCTGGTATTAATGATGACCATCCCTGGTCTGGCCTTGTTTTATGGTGGCATGGTGCGCAAGAAAAACGTGCTGGCCACGGTGATGCAAAGCTTTGCGATCACTTGTCTGGTCACCGTGTTGTGGATGATCATTGGTTACAGTCTGGCATTTACCCCGGGCAGTGGTTTCATCGGAGGGCTGGGGAAGGTATTTCTGTCAGGCATGGGTCTGGATAGCGTGAACGCACTGGCGCCGACCATTCCTGAAACTACCTACATGACCTTCCAGATGACGTTTGCAATCATCACCCCAGCGCTGATAGTCGGCGCCTTTGCCGAACGCATGAAATTCTCCGCGCTGCTGTGGTTTATTGGTGCCTGGCTGATTGCGGTTTACGCACCGATCACCCACATGGTTTGGGGTCCGGGCGGTTGGCTGGGTGCGGATGGCGTGCTGGACTACGCTGGCGGTACCGTGGTGCATATCAACGCGGGTGTGGCAGGTCTGGTTGCTGCTCTGGTAATAGGCAAACGCGTGGGCTACGGTAAAGAGCCGATGCCACCGCACAATCTGGTGCTGACGATGATTGGTGCGGCCATGTTGTGGGTGGGCTGGTTCGGTTTCAACGCCGGTTCGGCTGTTTCTGCCGGTGATCGTGCCGGTATGGCGATGGCGGCCACCCAGATCGCTACTGCTGCTGCGGCGCTGAGCTGGATGTTCGTTGAATGGATGGCCAAAGGCAAACCCAGCCTGCTGGGTATCTGTTCGGGTGCGGTAGCCGGTCTGGTTGCCATCACACCAGCCTCCGGTTTTGTCGGTCCTTCCGGCGCACTGTTTATCGGACTTGCTGCCGGTATCGTGTGCTTCTGGGCTGCTGTGTACCTGAAAAACATGCTCGGTTATGACGACTCGCTCGACGCCTTTGGCGTGCACGCCATCGGCGGCATTGTGGGCGCCATGCTGACTGGCGTGTTTGCGGTGAAAGCCATCGGCGGTACTGCCGGCATGCTTGAAGGCAACGTAGCTCAGCTCATGATTCAGGCCAAAGGTGTCGGCTTCACCATTGTTTATGACGCGGTCGTGACCTTCGTCATTCTAAAGGTGGTCGACATGGTTATTGGTCTGCGCGTTACGGAAGATCAGGAACGCGAAGGTCTGGATATCAGTCTGCACGGCGAGAAGCTGGAGTAGGCGTAAAGCCTCATGGCGTACCGGAGATTACCACCGGTACGCTGCCTACCCAGAACGCCAAACGCCCCGAAAGGGGCGTTTTTATTGTGTATACTCGGATACCGTCAATGCCGCATGCCCTGGCATAGCTGTCCCCCAACAATTCAGTCAGGCTCACTGAATGCGGCGTCAAAATCCACGACATTATCCGATACAGGCATCCCGCGCTGGGCAGCAAACCCCTTGCCGCCTACCGCCAGCAGCAGATGGACGCGCCCAGGAAATTCCCCCAGCATCCAGTAAATTTCGGAAGGATGAACCGGCGCATGGTCGCGCGTAAGATGGCGGATCAATAACTGCTCGCCATCCACCTTTACCAGCAACGGCAAGGGTAATTTATGCGGCAATATGTGGTGATGGACCACCCATTCAATCGGGGTGGGTTTGCGATCAGGCACATTCCGCGCGTCAATGCGGAAATGCGCCCCGCCCCCGGCTTCTTTATTCAGCTCGCTTACCCAGCCAATACTGAGGCCGTCGTGGACGATAATCGTCTTGCCCGCAAAGCGCTGTAAAAAGCGGGTGCGCAAGACTGTGGGATCGGGGCGGAATGCGGCTATAATCTTCGCTAACATGGCTAAATTATAACCAGACATGCAGCCTGCTTCATCTGTTGGCATTGTTGTACCCCGAACCGCCCATTTCACTACCCCGCTTATTCTGAAAAGTGGCGCAGTGCTGTCTTCCTACGACCTGGTCTATGAGACCTACGGCACGTTGAATGCGGACAAAACCAACGCCATTCTGGTTTGCCATGCACTGTCAGGCAACCATCACGTAGCCGGTGTATATGCTGAACACGACAAAAAACCGGGCTGGTGGGACAACATGGTGGGGCCGGGCAAACCGATAGATACCGAGCGCTTCTTCGTAATCGGCCTGAACAATCTGGGGGGCTGTCATGGCTCCACCGGCCCGGCCTCGATTGATCCGACTACGGGTCAGCCGTTCGGCTCACAATTTCCGTTAATAACCGTGGAAGACTGGGTGGAAAGCCAGGCGCGGCTGGCGGATAGCCTGGGTATCCGGCAATTTGCGGCGGTTATGGGCGGATCTTTGGGCGGCATGCAGGCGCTGCACTGGAGCATTCAGCACCCGCAACGCGTACGTCACTGCCTGGTAATCGCCTCGGCACCCAAGCTTACCGCCCAGAATATTGCTTTCAATGATGTCGCGCGCCAGGCCATCCTTACCGATCCGGATTTTTTCGGCGGTGATTTTTACGCGCACAATACCCGCCCGCGGCGTGGTCTGCGCCTGGCCCGCATGCTCGGCCACATCACCTATCTTTCCGACGATGTAATGGGCAGCAAATTTGGCCGCATTTTACGTAACGGTGCATTCAATTACGGCTACGATGTGGAATTCGAGATTGAATCCTATCTGCGCTACCAGGGCGACAAATTTGCTGAAAATTTCGACGCCAATACCTATTTGCTGATGACCAAGGCACTGGATTATTTCGATCCCACCCATCATCATTCCAATGGCAAGCTGGCGGATGCACTCAAACCAGCGCAGGCGGATTTCCTGGTGCTGTCATTCACCAGCGACTGGCGTTTTGCACCGGAACGTTCGCAAGAAATCGTCAAGGCCTTGCTCGATAATGAGCGTCGCGTAAGCTACGCCGAGATTACCTCCGGCCACGGTCATGACGCCTTTCTGATGCCCGATGCGCATTACCACAGCCTGGTGCGTGCCTATATGGAAAGGGTTGCTTCATGACACGTCATGATTTCCATACCATCGCCAACTGGGTAAAACCCGGCTCCAAAGTGCTGGACCTCGGCTGCGGCGACGGCAGCCTGCTCAAATTTCTGCAGGACACGCTACGGGTGCGCGGTTATGGCGTGGAGTTGACCGATGCGAATATCCTGGCTGGAGTGAAAAATGGTGTCAACATCATCCAGAATGACCTTGAATCGGGTCTCTCGGTATTTGAATCCGATTCCTTCGATCACGTTATTCTGTCGCAAACGTTACAAGCCATGCGCCACACCGAGGCCATACTGCGCGAGATGTTACGCGTTGGACGCGAAGGCATCGTGACGTTTCCAAATTTTGGCTACTGGAAAAATCGGTTGCAGGTACTGCGCGGCACGATGCCCGTATCGGATGACATTCCTTACCAGTGGTATGACACGCCTAACGTGCATCTTTGTACCATGCACGATTTCGAAGCTCTGTGCGTCAAGCTGGGTTTTCGCATCAGGGAACGCGTCGTCATGACCGCAGGCGCGCCAGTGCGTATTTTGCCCAATCTGGCTGGCAGTCTTGCGGTATATCGTTTCGAGCGCGCGCAATAAACCATGAACGCTCCAGGCATTAGCTTAGAACACCCGGAAGATAACACTGCAGTACATGTTTCGGGTGACTGGCTGCTGCCCAATCTGGCGAATCTTGCATCCGCAACGTTACCTGCCTTGGCGGCCACTGGCACTATACTTGATGGCACCGGGCTTGCCGCACTGGACACCAGTGGCGCGCTACGCATGCTGGAGATCATGCGAGATGCCGGCGCAGATCCGCAACAAATCACTCACGTCAATTTTTCAGACACGCATGCGGCCGTATTTGAACTGGTCGCCCGCAATTTTGCCGCCAGCATGATCGCCACACTGCCAGCGCGTGAAGGTATGCTGGCTCATATCGGGCGCAGTTCCCTGGCAACGTGGCAACATATTAGCGGCACAACCAATTTTGTCGGCAAAATAAGTTTTCAAGTTTTTCAATTGCTACGTCATCCCGGCGAATTTCGCGGCAAGGAATTTATAACGCAAATCGAGGTTGTATTCGTCAATGCCATTCCGTTGGCATTCGCCATGATGTTTCTGATGGGTGTGGTATTCGCCTACCTGCTAGGTATCCAGGCAGAACAATACGGCGCCAGCATTTTTGTTGTGGACGGAGTGTCACTGGCCATGTCACGTGAATTGGCGCCGGTGATCGTGGCAATTCTGGTGGCCGGGCGCTCGGGAGCAGCCATGACTGCACAAATCGGAGCGATGAAAGTCAACGATGAAGTAGACGCAATCAGCGTGCTCGGGCTATCCCCCAACAATGTGCTGGTAGTGCCGCGCATTCTGGCGCTTCTTATTGCTTTACCCCTGCTGGTATTCGTCGGCGATGTGGCGGGAATTCTTGGTGGAATGCTGGTCGCCGAACGTCAGCTGGGAATCGGAGCATTCGCGTTCATCACACGACTGGACCAGGTCTTGCCACTCAAAACCGTTCTGTTAGGTCTGATCAAGGCTCCTGTATTTGCGCTGTTTATTGGCGTGATTGCCTGCCGCATGGGGCTGACCGTCGCACATGACGCCCATAGCGTGGGGGCCAACACCACCTCCACTGTGGTGCAAAGTATTGTGGCAGTCATTATTATCAATGCAATGTTTGCCGTTGCCTTTGTCGAGATGGGTTTTTGATGGGTGCCCAACCAGTTATCGAGTTGGACCATATCGTGACCCGGTTCGGTACGCAGAGCATTCACGACGGGGTGAGCTTAAAAGTGAATCGTGGCGAGGTGGTTGCACTGATCGGTGGCAGCGGCTCCGGCAAATCGGTGTTGCTCAAGGAGTTGGTGGGGTTAATTAAACCATCTGCCGGCAGTGCCCGCCTGTTTGGCGAAGACGTGTGGGCGGCAAGTGGCGAGCAACTCAATCGCCTGCGCCAGCGTTTTGGCATGTTGTTTCAGGACGGTGCGTTGTTCTCATCACTCAATGTAGCGCAGAATGTTGCCGTACCATTGCTCGAACATACGAATCTGGACAAAGCCGAATGCATGCGCTTGGCACGACTTAAACTGGCCTTAGCTGGATTGCCAGACTCGGCCGCCGCGAAAATGCCCAGCGAACTGTCGGGTGGCATGCGCAAACGCGCCGCGCTGGCACGCGCGCTGGCACTGGACCCGGAACTACTGTTCCTCGATGAACCCACCTCCGGTCTGGACCCGATATCGGCGCGCGCGTTTGACCAGCTTATTCGTGTGCTGTCGGATGGCTTGGGACTCACCGTATTTCTGATCACCCACGACCTGGATACGCTCTTATCCATTATTGATCGTGTGATTGTATTGGCAGATCACCGGGTGCTTGCGGACGGTTCTGTCGCAACCTTGCAGCAAATTGATAACCCCTGGCTGCGCGATTACTTTTCTGCGCGCGCTCGGATAGAGGAGCACTAATGGAAGCAGAAGCCCGCTACACGCTGGTCGGTACCATAGTACTCATTGTCGTGCTGCTACTGGTCGCAGGGCTGGTTTGGCTGGCGGGCGGAGCCGACCGGGTCGCGTACCGCCATTTCACCATTTATTTCAGTCATCAATCCATGGATGGCCTGGATATAGGCAGCGCCGTCAAAATGCGCGGCATCAAGGTCGGCTCGGTAGATAGCTACCAGTTCGCCGGCGGTGGCCAGGATGCCGTACGCATGGATATCAAAGTGGCACAGGATACGCCAATACGCAGTAATGCCGAGGCAATCGTTAACCGGAATATCGTGACCGGGCTGGCAACCATCGAAATTCGTAATCCCGATGCAAGTAGTCCCCTGTTGACAGAAGTATTGCCTGATGAACATTACCCGGTGATCGCCGAAGGCAAGTCGAATCTGGATAACGTAGCCAACGCGCTGTCAAAAATGGCCTCGAGTGGCGCACAGGTGCTGGACAAGGTGAACTTGCTGCTATCCGATTCCAACCGGAAAAATATCGCCGATACCATACAGAATTTACAAGCGATTTCAACCAATCTGGCCGCCAACAAGCAGGCGCTCAATAGCGCGATACTCAGCATTCATAAGGCAGCGGATGAATTTGGTGCGGCCGGGGTAAGTGTCTCCCGCGCAGCCAATAGTGCCGAAACAAGCATTCTGGACATCAGCAAAAATGCCGATATCGCACTCAGGCAAGCGACCAGCACCATGCTCAACCTACAGCAGCAAACAACCCAGGCATCAGACAGCCTGCAGGGACTCGCAGAAGTCGGAACCATGGAATTTACCGCAGTCAGCCGCGATCTGCGCAATAGTGCCGACGCCGTTAGTACAGCCGGGCAAAGCCTGTCAAATCCACGCGGCGTTCTGTTCGGTACCGGCAAACCCCAACCCGGACCGGGAGAACAATGAGTATGAAAAATTTCCTGATAATAGTAATGGTGACATTGGGCCTGAGTGGATGCATTAGCCTGGCCGGCAATCAGCATGCGCCGCTCATCACCTCCTATGTGCTTGAGGATGCGGGACATCCGCGTCTTGCCGCAACGACCAATCATCGCACCGTACTGATTCCGGACACCTCGACCAATGCTTTCTACAATACTGATAGTATTGCCTTCAGCCGTGCACCGGGTACGCGCGGCCTGTATCAGTATGCACGCTGGACAGAACGTCCCGGCAAGCGTTTGAGTGAACTGCTATTGAGACGTCTGGAGGCCGAACGTATTTTCGCCACGGTCGCCTCGAGCGGTAGCGGGATCAAAGGTGATTGGTTGCTGGATACCCGCCTGCTGGCGTTCTATCATCAAGCCAGCACTGCCCCAGGCAGCGTTCGTGTTGAACTGCGAGCCGAAGTAACGGATTTACATCACCGTACGCTTGTTGCCCGCAAGTTGTTTACTGTGGATGTACCCGCGCCGACCTACAATGCGGCAGGCGCAGTAACCGCCTTCAATACTGCGACTGGCCAGTTGCTGGATGATATCGGGAACTGGCTGGAAAGCCTGCCCACCCAGGAATCTGCGGCAACCGGGAGCAAGCTTCCTTAGCCATCCAGGTAGATTTTGTCTATATTGGTATCAACACCATAACCATAAAAGGAGTGCCGCATGAATGTAATCGCCAACTTCACCCTGGCCGCCAGCCTGATGGCCTTATCTTTTACAGCCCATGCCGCTCAGGCAAACCCCGCTGAGCAGGTAATCAAATACGGTAATGTTGAAATCCATTACAACGCCATGCCCACCGATGAGCTACAGCCCGCTGTGGCAAAAAACTATCATATCGAACGCAGCCATAATCGAGGCCTGCTTACAATCGCTGTATTGCGCAAAAACAAGCTGGGGGTTTCCGAACCGGTTCCTGCCAAGTTAACCGCCACGGTAGTCAACCTTAACTCGCAGCTGGCTGAAATTGACATGCGCGAGGTCAAAGAAGGGGGAGCCGTCTATTATCTGGGTGAATTCCGCATTACACCGCCCGATACTTTGAAATTTAGCGTCACTGCGAAACCAACGGGTGAGACACGCGAATACAAGGCTGAATTCAACAGGCCATTTTTTCAATAAACGACTAACCGCCCGCCTTTACCCATCCTGCTGTCCTGATTTACCCGTGCGGGCGGATGCAACTACATATGGTCACGCATCGCCAGCAAACGTGCAACACGCTCTTCGGTAGGAGGATGGGTGGCAAACAGACTCTTGACGCCATCACCGGAAAGCGGATTAATGATCATCATCTGGGCGGTTTCGGGATGCAATTCCGCTGTCTCCAGTGGCGTGCCATGCGCATAAGCCTCGATTTTCCGTAACGCCGCAGCCAGTGCTTCCGGGTCGCCGGAAATCTCCGCCCCACCTTGATCCGCGCCGAATTCGCGCGCCCGTGAAATCGCCATCTGGATCAGCATCGCTGCAATGGGTGCCACTATCATGATAATAATAGCCACCGCCGGATGCACATTACGTTCACCATTATTGCTGCTGCCACCGAACAACCAACCGAACTGCGCCAAGGCCGAAATTGCACCAGCAACAGTGGCTGACATAGTGGAAATCAGGATGTCTCGATGTTTGACGTGGGTCAGCTCGTGGGCCATTACCCCGCGCAGTTCGCGATGGCTGAGTAGGCGGATTATTCCGGTGGTCGCCGCCACCGCAGCGTGCTCGGGGTTGCGTCCGGTCGCAAATGCGTTGGGTTGAGCCTCATCGATGATGTACACCTTTGGCATGGGCAGTCCCGCACGCTGGGCCAGTTCCGCCACGATTCCGTAGAACTCGGGTGCAGTGGCCGCATCGACCTGCTGCGCATTGTACATTTTCAATACCATCTGGTCGGAAAACCAGTAGGCGTAAATATTCATCCCGCCGGCAAACAGCAGCGCAATCAGCATGCCTTTTTGGCCGCCCAGCAACATTCCTACAGTGCCGAACAACACCACAATACCTGCCATCAGGACGGAGGTTTTTAACCAGTTGCCAAACATTGTCTGAATTCCTAATCAGCCGTCGAAATTGACCACCTATTAGATGGTGAGCGCAACGCAAAATTCAATCGCCCAATTGCGTGCCTTTTGACAGCGGGTGTCCGGCCAGAAACTGGCTGGCCGATTGACGCTTGCCCCCGGCCGGCTGCACTTCTGTAATTCCTAGTGCGCCCATACCACAGGCAACCACAATGGATTGCGCATCCACTGCCACAACCGTGCCCGGCACGCCGCTCTGGTCTGCAGCGATATGCGCCGACCATATTTTCAACGGTAATCCATGCAGCATGGTCGCTGCGCCCGGCGCGGGATTGTATGCCCGTACCGCGCGCGCCAGCTCGGTAGCAGGCCGGCTGAAATCCAGCATGGCTTCGGCTTTGCTGATTTTGGCAGCGTAACACGCACCTTCATCCGGTTGCGGAATCGACTTGAGCGAACCCCTGCCCAACTGGTCCAGCGCTGTAATGATGGCCTGCCCACCCAGCACAGCGAGTTTGTCATGCAGGCTAGCACTCGTGTCATCCACCGCGATAGGGATGGCGTCGCAACGCAACATGGCGCCGGTATCCAGTCCCGCATCCATCTGCATGATGGTAATGCCGGTCTCCGTATCGCCTGCCAGGATCGCACGCTGGATTGGCGCTGCACCGCGCCAGCGCGGCAGCAGCGAAGCGTGGATATTCAGGCAGCCATGGCGCGGCATGTCCAGTACCACCTGAGGCAGAATCAGGCCGTAAGCCGCAACCACCATTAACTCGGCATTCAACGCGCGTAGCACGTCCTGAATTTCTTGCGTTTTAAGAGAAATCGGCTGTAATACCGGCAACCCCAGACGTAGCGCTTCCTGCTTGACCGGACTGGGCTTGAGCTTCATGCCGCGTCCGGCGGGCCGATCCGGTTGGGTAAGTACCGCCTCAACCGTGTGGCCAGCCGCATGCAGTGCGGTCAGCGCGACCCGTGCAAATTCCGGGGTTCCAGCAAAAATGATTTTCATGGGGATAACCGCGAAGCCTGTGTTCACATGGTTTCGCGCAGATGCTTTTTAAGTTTGTTCTTGATGCGGGTCTGTTTCAGGCTGGACAGGTATTCCACGAATACCTTGCCCTGCAGGTGATCCATTTCATGCTGAATACACACGGCCAGCAAACCATCCGCGTCTAGCGTAAATGAAACACCGTCCGCATTCAGCGCTTCCACTGTTATATGTTCGGCACGGGTAACCTTATCGTAAATGCCAGGGACCGATAAACAGCCCTCTTCATGCACAGCACTGCCATCGGCTCTCAATAGTTTCGGATTAATGAATACGCGCAGATCATCGCGCGTTTCCGAAATATCGATCACAATCACTTGCTGGTGTACGTCAACTTGGGTAGCCGCCAGGCCAATACCGGGTGCCGCATACATGGTTTGCGCCATATCGGTAACCAGTTTTCGGATACGTTCGTCAACTTGCGCGACGGGTTTGGCCACGATATGCAAGCGCCGATCAGGGTAGTGAATAATATTTAATAGCGCCATAATTGCTTGCCTGCATAAACCATTCCATGCAGAATCCAGATCAAGTCTCTAAATTAATTGCCGAATCGACCGTTAAAACACGGGTTAGAATTTCAAGCTGCCAGATTACTACACGGCACTTGTGATAGACAAGGTCTAAACTCAATCCGCGCCAAGGGGATGTTATGCGCAAGCTCGCTTTATCATTGTTTCTGACTGGTTTTATGGCGATTTCCAGCCATGCCGACACGCTTAAAATGCAACCCAACGCGCCGGACCGCTATGTAGTGGTCAAGGGGGATACCTTATGGGATATTTCCGGAAAATTCCTCAAAGACCCCTGGAAGTGGCCGCAAATCTGGGGCATGAACAAGCAGGAAATCCAGAATCCTCACTGGATTTATCCGGGAGACGTGATTGTGCTTGACCGCAGCGGCGCCAATCCGCGGCTTTCCCTGCTCAAGACAGAAAAATTCGACACAGTGAAATTATCGCCCAAAGTTCGTGTTGAACCCGAGGCTGAACAAGGGGTTCCGTCGATTCCGGCATCAGCGGTGAATGCGTTCATCAGTCAGCCCTTCGTAATGGATGAAGGCGCGCTCAATGACGCGCCTCGCATCATTGGTGCACAGGACGACCGCATGGTTCTGGCAACCGGCGATCAAGCCTACGCGACCAACGGTAAAAGTAAAACCGATACCCTTAACTGGAAAATTTTGCGTCCTGGCAAGGAGCTCAAGGATCCTGACACCCAGGAAGTGCTGGGTCATCAGGTTGAATATCTGGGCGACGCGCATACCGTCGCACCGGGCAACCCGCAGCGCATTGTGATTACCAGCTCGACGGAAGAAATTCAGGCAGGCGACCGGCTCAAACCCGCTACCGACACCTACTCGTTCCGTTATATTCCGCATCCCCCGGCAACCAACATTCAGGGCCGCGTGATTTCAATCTATGGCGGCGTATCCGAAGCAGGGCAGTATGCCACCGTGGTGCTGAACCAAGGCAGTCGCAACGGTCTGGATGTCGGTACGGTATTGGCCGTGTACAAAAAAGGCAACGTGGTGGACAAAATCCAGCTACCTGATTCTCGTAGCGGGCTGCTGATGGTATACCGCGTGTTTGACAAGGTGTCCTACGCCTTGGTGATGCAGATTCATCGCCCGGTTAACATCCTGGATACTGTGCGCAATCCTTGAACCAATCTGAACGCCGGGCATGGCTGGGTCTGGCGCTCACGCCCGGGTTGGGCGGGCAATCCTATCGTGCCTTGCTGAGTGCATTTGGCGGTCCGGAACAAGTCTACGCCGCTTCCGGTAGCGTGCTGAAACCCTATCTCACCCAGCCGGTAGTGCAGCGCGTCTGCGCCGGTGTGGATGATGCAGCCATCGAACCTGCTCTGCGCTGGCTCGACGCGCCCGGCAATCATCTGGTTACCCTGGCCGACAGTGATTATCCGCCACGCCTTCTGGAAATACCCGATCCACCACCATTGTTGTACCTGAAAGGGCGCCGCGAGTTGCTCAGCGCGACGATGTTTGCCATCGTTGGCAGCCGCAATGCCACGCCCCAAGGCGTGTCCAATGCCGAAGCCTTCGCTAGAGCCTTATCACAAGCCGGACTTTCCATCGTCAGCGGTCTGGCGCTGGGTATTGATGCCGCCGCGCATCGCGGCGGCTTAGCCGGGGGAGCGGGTAGTCTGGCAGTGGTCGGTACTGGGCTGGATATCGTATATCCGGCGCGCAACAAGACGCTCGCCCATCAATTGGCGGAGGAAGGGGCGCTCGTCTCTGAATTTCCCATCGGCACACCTTCTATTGCCGCCAATTTTCCGCGCCGGAATCGCATCATCAGTGGCTTAAGCCTGGGCTGCCTGGTCGTGGAAGCCGCCTTGCAGAGCGGTTCGCTCATCACCGCCAGGCTGGCAGCAGAACAAGGTAGAGAAGTATTTGCCATTCCCGGCTCGATCCATTCACCCGTGGCACGCGGATGTCATGCACTCATAAAACAAGGTGCCAAACTGGTTGAATCGGCGCAGGACGTGCTGGATGAATTGCACTGGCAGGTAACCACTCCAGCCTCTGTCGCCAGCGCCGCAGGAGATGACCCGTTACTCTCTGCGCTGGGATTTGAACCTGTCAGCCTGGATGTGCTGGCCGAGCGTTGCGGGTTGACGCCCGATAGGCTTTCCGCCATGCTGTTGGAAAAGGAGCTACAAGGCTGTGTGGCTACGCTCCCGGGCGGTTTCTACCAACGTATTGTTTAAAAAAGATAATGTTAGAAATCCTAATTTACTTATTTGAAAATTATCCGCATGTTGAACTGGCGCCGGACCGCGATGCGTTAGCGCTCAAATTGACCGCTGCTGGTTTCAATGGCGATGAAATTGATCACGCACTGGACTGGTTTTCAGATCTGGGCACGCTCAACAGCACAGAATACCCCACCAGTCTGGCGGAGTGTCGTGCGACCCGATTTTATGCCGAACCGGAACAGAACCGGCTGGATACCGAGAGCCGGGGTTTGCTGATATTTCTTGAGCAGGCCGGCATCCTCAACCCGTTGCAACGTGAGTGGGTCATAGATCGCGTTCTGGCTCTGGATGAGGATGAAATCACCCCGGACAAAATCAAGTGGATCGCACTGATGGTGTTGTGGAGTCAAAACCCGAACCAGGACTACTTATTACTAGAGGATATGCTGTTTAACGACGGCCATAACCTCTCCATCCACTAACGCCCCTGCGGCGCGCAGATACACATGTCATTTCTCGTTATTGTCGAGTCGCCTTCGAAGGCAAAAACCCTTAAAAAATACCTTGGCGAGGACTACGAAATCCTCGCCAGCTACGGTCACGTGCGTGACCTGGTACCGAAAACCGGTGCGGTGGATACGGACAATGAGTTCGCGATGAAATACCAACTCATCGAACGCAACGAAAAGCACGTCGACGCCATCGTGCGGGCGGCCAAAAAAGCCGACCGCATCCTGCTGGCGACTGACCCGGATCGCGAAGGCGAGGCGATAGCCTGGCATCTGGCGGAGATTCTGCGCGAGAAAAAAATCACGCCGAAAAAACCCATCGCCCGTATCGAATTTCACGAAATCACCCAGAGCGCCATTCAGCATGCCGTGGATAATCCGCGTGAAATTGCCATGCCACTGGTGGATGCGCAACAGGCGCGACGAGTGCTGGACTACTTGGTGGGCTTCAATCTTTCGCCGCTACTGTGGCGCAAAATCAGTCCGGGATTGTCTGCGGGTCGCGTACAAAGTCCCGCGTTGCGCCTGATTGTGGAACGCGAACTGGAGATTGAAAAATTCCAGGCACGCGAGTACTGGACCATCCATCTGGACAGCCACAAAGGCAAACAGACGTTTTCTGCGCGCCTGGTGCAGTACCGGGGCGAAAAGCTTGATCAGTTCAGCATTGCGACCGGTGATGCGCAACAGTCCGTGCTCGATACCCTCGCCAATGCTGAAACCGGCAGTGTTACGCGAGTGGAAAAGAAACGTAAATCGCGCAGCGCAGCCGCGCCGTTTACCACCTCCACACTGCAACAGGAAGCCGTACGCAAGCTCGGCATGACCACGGATCGCGCCATGCGCACCGCTCAGCAGCTGTATGAAGGTATTGATATCGGCGGCGGCGCAGTCGGCCTGATCTCCTATATGCGTACCGATTCGGTGAATCTGGCACGTGAAGCCATTGAAGACGTGCGTGACTACATTGCTAAAAATTTCGATGCCGGCTATCTGCCCGCAGCACCCGTATATTTCCGCAATAAATCCAAGAATGCCCAGGAAGCGCATGAGGCAATCCGCCCTACCGCGATTTCACGCAGCCCGGAATCAATACGCAAGTTTCTGACCATCGACCAGGCGCGTCTCTACGAAATGATCTGGAAACGCACGCTGGCATGCCAGATGAGCCCAGCTCAATTCGACACGGTCAGCCTCGATATCGCCGTGGGCGGCCCGGATAATCTATTCCGCGCCACGGGTCAGACGCTGGTATTCCCCGGCTTCATCGCTGTATATCAGGAAAATCAGGACGACGAAGAGAGCGAGGAAGAAGCCAAGCTACCCGTGCTGGCGGAAGGCGAAACCGTGCCGGTGGACAAACTCTCCGGCGAGCAGCACTTCACTCAGCCGCCACCGCGTTATACCGAAGCCAGTCTGGTGAAAACGCTGGAAGAGTACGGTATCGGCCGCCCTTCTACCTACGCCAGCATTATTTCGACACTGCAGGATCGCGAATACGCGATCCTCGACAAGAAACGCTTCATGCCCACACCCATCGGGCAGCTGGTGAACTGCTTCCTGACCACCCATTTCACGCATTACGTGGATTATGATTTCACCGCCAAGCTGGAAGACCGGCTTGACGATGTATCCAACGGCACACTCAAATACATTCCGCTGCTGGATGATTTCTGGCGGGAGTTTTCCAGTACACTGGCAGCCAAAGCCGACGTGGAACGCGGCTGCCCGATCCCGGACGAGCCGTGCCCGAAATGCGGCGCCCGGCTTTTTCTGCAGGCCAGCAAGCGCGGGCTGTTCATCGGTTGTTCAGCCTATCCGGAATGCGATTACACGCGTCCGTTGCACGGCGGCAATGAAGATGGCCCCGTCGTGTTGGGGCAGGACCCGGACAGCGGACAGGACATTCTGCTGCTGAATGGCCGCTATGGCTGGTACGTGCAGGTCGGCGCCACACCGGAAGACAAAAAGCTCAAACCGCGACGCGCTTCGTGGCCCAAAACACTTCCCACTGAACATGCCGATCTGCCCACTGCTTTAAAGCTATTGTCGCTGCCGCGCGAAGTGGGACTTCACCCCGACACCCAGTTACCCATCATTGCCAATATTGGTCGGTTCGGTCCCTATTTGCAGCACGACGGCAAGTTCAAATCCATTCCCAAGGCTGATGATGTTTACAGCATCGAACTGGCGCGTGCGCTGGAAGTGCTGGCCATGGCAAAGGAACCGCGCGGCGGTGCGCCCGCCGGCAAACCGCTGGGCAATCATCCTGAAGACGATAAACCCGTGACCTTGCATAGCGGTCAATACGGCTGGTACGTCAAACATGGGAAAATCAATGCGACCCTGCCCAAGGACGCCGATCCGGAAGCCTGCACACTGGAAGATGCGCTCCCGCTGCTGGCTGCCCGCGTTGCCAAAGGTCCTGTCACCCGCAAGAAAGCGGCTGCAAAACCCAAAGCTAAGGCTAAGGCCAAACCCAAGACCAAACCGAAAACAGCTGCCAAGCGCACTAAAAGTGCTGACTGACCAGCATGATTTCCTGAGACCTGACCAATTCGCCGTATATGAAATGCATACTCGACAGATCGGTAGCTTCTGCACCAATGCGCGTTGTTTTGAAGACCATTTCCGTGATACGTTGCTAAATAGTTATCATGTCAGTCTAAGAACGCGTGACACAGGCAAGCCTGGCTTAACCTGGTTATGACCTAGCCCCTTTACCCGGCCGATTCCGATATTCATGCAAACACAAAGAGTTGATCAACAACGGATCGTTTTTGTGGCTGGAACTATCCTGGTTGTTGTCACCATTTTGGTTGGCATGGGTGTGTTCTATATCATGCAACGCCATGCCGAGAACCTGCTCCGGCATAGTCTTCAGACCTCGCTACAGAACCAGGTCGCCCTGACAAGATCCGAAATCAAGCGCGGATTTGAACGCAACATAACCGTTGCAACGCGCCCTTTGCTGATTAACCAGGCCCAGCAGGCAATCGCGCAGCGGGGGGATGATACTGCCCGGACCGTACTCAACAAGGTTATAAAATCTTTCCTTCAGACCGGGCTATCGGCAATTTCATTGTCCGATACCAACGGGAATGAGGTCGCACGTGCTGGCGTATTCGTGCAGCAGCCGGCGTTGGCGGTTCCACTTAGCCTTACCGGAAACACGGAGCTGCTGTTCAAGGGAAAATTCTTTTTACGTACCGAAGGCAATATGCTGAAGGCGGACAAAATTGTCGCGCGGGTGGTGACTGAAACACCGCTGCCCGCCTTAAACGATATATTCGTCGCCACGAAAAGCGCTGGCAAAACCGCCGAACTGGCGATGTGTGCATCCTCTGGCATCAATCAGATGCGTTGTTTCCCCACTACGCTAACACCACGCATCCTGACTTTGGATAAGCGATCGCCGAAAGGCGTGCCTTTACCCATGACCCACGCCCTGGAGGGGGAAAAAGGCTTCATTATTGCGCGCGATTATCGTCGCCAGGAGGTCGTGGCAGCATACAGCCCCATTGATCATTTGGGGCTGGGATTGGTTCTGAAAATGGATAGCGATGAATTGTACGCGCCGGTCTGGAACCAGTTGCGCTACCTGTTGCCGTTGATCGTCGCCATCCTCGCTGTCGCGTTATTGCTGCTGCGCTGGTTGATTACGCCACTGGTAACCGAATTAGTCCGCTCTGAACGTGATGCACGCGCTGCGAATGTCCGTTTGCGTGACAGTGAAAACCGCGTACGCATGTTGTTGGACAACGTTGATGAAGGCATCATCAGCATCTCCTCCACCGGCAAAATTGAGTTATTCAACCCGGCTGCCGAACGCATGTTCGGTTATCGCAGCGCGGACATTATTGGCGAAAACATCTCCACGCTGATGCCTGATCCTTACCGTAGTGAACATGATGAATACCTGGCGCGCTACCAGCGCACCGGTGAAACGCAGGTGATAGGTATTGCTCGAGAGGTCACGGCGCAACGCAGCAATGGCGATATTTTTCCGATGGAGCTGCGCATTTCGGAATTCAAGCTGGATGGACAGGCTATGTTCATCGGCATCATGCACGATATTACCGAGCGCAAGGCAACCCAGGAAAAAATCATTCATCTGGCGCATTACGATGCGCTCACTGATTTACCCAACCGAAGCCTGGTGCAGGACAGGATCCAGCAAACCATCGCATGGGCGCGTCGTGCCGACGCGCAATTTGCCGTCATGTTTATCGATCTGGATAAATTCAAGAACATTAACGATACGCTCGGGCATGATGTTGGCGACCAATTACTGCAAATGGTTGCTCAACGGCTCACCGAAGCTCTACGCGCCGAGGATACCGTTGGCAGACAAGGCGGCGATGAATTCATCGTGTTGCTGGCAAGCCTGAGCGCTGCCGAGGATTCCGCTGTGGTGGCGCAAAAAATACTCACCACCCTGTCGACACCCTTTGTGATTAATGGACAAGATTTACACACGGGCGCCAGCCTGGGTATTGCGATTTATCCGCAGGATGGAGAGGATGTCGAAACCCTGCTCAAGAACAGCGATACGGCCATGTATCATGCAAAAGAAGCAGGGCGTAGTAATTACCAGTTCTTCGCACAGGCAATGAACACGGCAGCGGCTGAACGACTGCTGCTGGAAAGCAGTCTGCGTCAGGCCATCGATCACAACGAGTTGATGCTGCATTACCAGCCGCTGGTGAATATTGCTGATGGAAAAATCATTGCGACCGAAGCGCTGGTGCGCTGGAATCATCCCGAACTGGGATTGATCTCGCCGGCGCGGTTTATTCCCATCGCAGAAGACTCGGGGGTGATTGTTCCGCTCGGTGACTGGGTGCTCAAACAGGCCTGTTACCAACTCAAATTGTGGCGCGAGCTCGGCATATCCTTACCGCGTATGGTGGTCAACCTGTCGCCACGGCAATTCCGTCAGAAACATCTGGTGCAGAATTTTGTTCAGATACTGAAAGAAACCGGGGTGAGCCCACACTGGCTCGGCCTGGAAGTCACCGAGAACGTGATTATGGAAAATCCGGAGGAGGGCATTGCCGTGTTGGGCGAGTTGAAGGCCCTGGGGATCGAGCTGTCGCTGGATGACTTCGGCACGGGTTATTCCAGCCTCAGCTATCTCAAACGCTTTCCCATTGATAAACTCAAAATCGACCAGTCTTTCGTCCGTGACATCACGACCGACGCAGACGATGAAGGCTTGGTCGCCGCCATCATCGTCATGGCCCACCAACTGAATATCCGGGTGGTTGCCGAAGGCGTCGAGACTGAGGCCCAACTCGCCTTTCTGCGCGAACATGGGTGCGACGAATATCAGGGTTATTTTTTCAGCCGGCCCAAACCGGCCACCGATCTGCGTGCCACCTTAAGTACACTAAACAACATCGCATAACACTACCTCGACCTGATGCACCGTGGTCAATCGTTGGCAAGCATGGCATAAAACGCCCGCAATCCGGCCTTTACTCCCCATTCCCGATTTATTTTAATTTCTGGGCGATTCCGTCAGATGGCTGCAAGGCAAAGCCCGGATCATACCGGCTTTCGATAGGCCTGCCCTACATCGTCCCGATGCGCGCATGGCACGTGTCGGGGAGAGTCCTGTGAAACAGTTTTATCGATATGCGGCGGTGTGGATGCTCGTCTGCATGGCGCCATATAGCGCCCGGGCGATGTCCGGTAGCGATGCCGCAATGCCGCTACCCCTTACTCTGCAGCAAGCCGAGGCTCGGCTATTCTCTGCTAACCGGGATATTTTAGCTGCTCAACGCTCCGTCGAATCCGCCGACGCAACCCTGACCTCGGCCGGTGCGCGCCCCAATCCGCAGATTTCCATCAACAGCGTGAGCATCAGCCCCTCTCATGGACTGGGTGCAGGCAACCCTTACGATAAACGCATGGACACCAGCTTGCGCGTGGATGAGTTGATCGAGCGCGGCGACAAGCGCAAGTTGCGCATGCGGACGGCACAACACCTGTTGCAAGCCAGCCAGGATGACTTGTCCGATATGCGACGCCAACAGCTTGTGGCAGTGGATTCAGCCTACTATGACCTGCTGCAGGCTCAAAACAAAATGCGTCTAACCGCGGACAGTGCGCAGCTTGCCCGCACTGCGCTGGATAAAGCGGAACTGCGACTCAAGGCAGGTGATCTCGCCGCCTCGGCGGTTGCCAGTATCCGTGTCGATACATTGCGCGTCGAGAATGATGCGGCCCAGGCAGCAGCCGATGTATCGGCCACGCAACAATCATTGGCCTATCTGTTAGGCATGGATGCGGACGCCCAGCGTCTTCGCGCTGATTCACCCTGGCCAACGTCTGCCAGTCCGGTCAATTCATCCGACATCGAGGCAATTATTGCGCACCGTCCCGACATGCTCGCCGCGCAAGCGCGCGTGCAGGCAGCGCAAAGTGCACGCGATCTGGCCCGGGCCCAGCGGGTGCGAGACATTTCAGTTGGTGCGCAAATCGAACATTATCCGCCCGATAGTGGCAATACCTTCGGTGTCGGGATCAGTTTCCCGCTTTTTATCGGCAACGATTACGCCGGCGATATCCGCAATGCCGAGGTCGCGCTCAGTGCCGCACAGGACAATCTGGAACGAACTCATGCACTGGCATTGGGTGAATTGCGGCAAGCGCGCAATATGCTCGATACCAGCGCGGAACGCTTGCAACGCTATCAAACAGAGCTCATCCCGGCTGCTCGCCGCGCAGCTGAATCTGCCGAATTTGCGTTCGCCCATGGGGCTATTTCGGCGGTGGATGTGCTGGATGCACGGCGCACATGGCGCGCCGTGCAGATTGAAGCGCTGAGTGCCCAAGCCGATTACGCCCGTGCCGCCGCAGCATGGCGCATCAATACCCGGATTGCCAAGGATCAATGATGAAAAATGCCCGTTTCCTGATCGGATTCACTGCCGTAACAGCTATCGCTGCTTATTTCATCTGGCATGCATATGTACCTGCCCCGCATTTGGCCGCCGCTGTGCAAAAACCGGGCGATCCCAATTTATTGCGTTACCCTGTCGGCGCGCCGCAACTTGCCTCGATTCGCGCTGCGCCTGTGCAACAGGTTCCCCTGCCTTTGGCCGAACCGCTCAACGGCCGTGTGGTGTACAACGAAGATGCCACAGCGCGCATTTCTTCGCCAATCAATGGCCGCGTGGTGGCGATCAAGGCGCAACTAGGCGACCGTATCCATAGCGGGCAGACCCTGTTGGTACTCGATTCACCGGACTTGGGCAGTGCCGAAGCCGATCTGGAAAAAGCGCAAGCCGATGTGACGGTCAAACATCTTGCTCTCACCCGCGCGCAAACCCTGTATCAGGGTGAAGCGCTCGCACGCAAGGACCTTGAAGCTGCGCAGGCTGATTATGCTGCTGCGCGTGCGGAAGCACAGCGTGCCCGCTTGCTGTTGCGTAACCTCGCTCCTGCTGGTGTAACCAGCAACGGTGAGGGCTACGCCTTGCGCAGCCCGATCGCGGGTGTGATTGTCGATCGCCAGGTCAATCCAGGCATGCAAGTGCGTCCGGATTTACCCAATCCCTTGTTTGTCGTGACCGACCCATCAAAACTTTGGGTGAATGTCGATTTACCCGAAAATCTGCTCGGCAAAGTGGCGGTGGGTCATCCTGTCTCCATTGAGGTCGATGCCTATCCCGGCCAGTTGTTTACCGGCCATATCGAAAAGATAGCCCCGACACTCGACCCGGTCACCCGGCGCATCATGCTGCGTTGCAGCGTGGATGGCGGGGACGACCGGCTCAAGGCGGAAATGTTCGCGCGCGTCACTTTGCTGGCCGATAAAGGCCAGCTGGCATTCCGCATACCCAATACCGCGCTGGTCAGTGATGGTTTGTATAGCTATGTATTTGTTGAGCAGTCACCCGGCGTGTTGCGTAAACATCGCGTGAGTCTGGTAGCGCAAGACCGGGATTACTCCTACAGTACGGACAGTCTGAAGCCGGGTGAACGCATTGTCACCAGCGGTGCCCTGTTACTCAATTCCGAACTCAGCGTCACCCAATAAACGAGCCGATACGATGCTGGATAAACTGATTACTTTTGTCCTGCAGCAACGCGTGTTTGTGTTGCTGATGGTGCTTGCCCTGATACTGCTGGGCTGGCATGCCTTGAACGATTTGCCGATTGAAGCATTCCCGGATGTGCAGGATGTGCAGGTCCAGGTAGTGACGCAAATGGCCGGGCAGGCGCCGGAAGAAATCGAGCGCAGCGTCACCTTGCCAATCGAGCGCGAAATGAGCGGCGTGGCACGCATCACGCAGTTGCGTTCGATATCGATGACCGGCTTATCCATCGTAACGCTGACTTTCTCAGACCATACGGATGACTATTTTGCGCGCCAGCAGGTGCTTGAGAAATTGCAAAACGTCAATCTCCCGCCCGGCGTGCAACCCTCGCTGGCACCGCTGTCGACGGCGGTGGGGGAGGTCTACCGTTATGTGCTTGATACTCCGGCAAATATGCCGCTGACGGAAGTACGCGCCCTCCAGGACTGGAAGATACGCCCTGCGCTACGTATGGTACCCGGTGTGGCCGATGTGGGGAGCTTTGGCGGCCTGATCAAGGAGTATCAGGTTAATGTCAATCCGGCTTTGCTGAAAAAATATGGCGTCACGCTGGATCAGGTCAGTCAGGCCCTCACCAATGGCAGCGCCAATGTGGGTGGCGGCCTGATCAAGCGTGGTGACGAAGCCCTGGTGGTACGTGGGCAAGGGTTGTTCACCAGTCTGGATGATATCGGCCGCACAGTCGTGCTGGCCAGGGACGGAAAAACCGTACTCGTGCGAGACGTCGGCGATGTGAGCATCGGCGCGCGTCCGCGCTCCGGTATTGTTGCCTTCAATCAGCGCGACAACGTGGTCGAAGGCATCGTAACCATGGTCAAGGGCCAGAATGCCACTAAAGTGGTGCATGCCTTGCGTCAAAAAATTGCCGAACTGGACACCAAATTGCCGCCTGGGGTGAAGATTCATCCTATCTATGACCGCACCCAGCTCATTAATCACACCGTGCACACGGTCAGTGACAACCTCATCATGGGGGCGGTGCTGGTCATTACCATCCTGATCTTGTTTTTGCGTAACTGGCGCGCGGCACTGATTGTGGCAGCGGTGATCCCGCTTGCGCTGCTGTTCGCATTTATCCTGATGGATGCACGCGGCGTATCGGCCAATCTCATTTCGCTGGGTGCGGTGGATTTCGGCATCATCATCGACAGTGCCGTTGTGCTGGTCGAAGCGCTGATGGTGCGTCTTGCGCTGGCCGCCCATGACGGAAATGCGGCTCACCATACGCCTGCTTGGCGAATGCAGACGCTCAAGCATACGGCGGTGGAACTAGGGCATCCCATCCTGTTTTCCAAAGCGATTATTATTTTGGCGTTCTTGCCGATTTTCACATTCCAGCGCGTGGAAGGGAAAATCTTCACCCCGGTGGCGCTGACCTTGAGCTTTGCCCTGCTGGGCGCGCTCATCCTGACCCTCACGCTGGTACCTACGCTACTTTCCTATACCCTCAAAGGGGAACGCATGGCCGAGAAAAATGCGCCATGGATGCACCGATTGCAAACGCGCTATCGGGATTTTCTGGCCTGGTCGGAAGGCTATCGAGGCTTCATTTTTGGCGGGGCGTTGCTGGCACTGGTCATTGCGCTGGCATGCGCGCCGCTGTTGGGCAGCGAGTTTTTACCCAAGCTGGATGAAGGCAACATCTGGCTGACCATCACGTTGCCACCGCAAACGGCGCTGGACAAAACCAAAGCCGTGGAAAGGCAAGTGCGTGCAATCTTGCTGAGCTATCCGGAAGTCAGTAATGTGATCAGCCAAGTGGGGCGTCCCGATGATGGCACTGATCCCAAAGGTCCCAACAATATGGAAATTCTTGCCGATCTGAAGCCGCAATCAACCTGGCGTTTTCCAGACAAGGACGCGCTGATCGCGGACATGACACAAAAACTGAAAAGCATCCCCGGCTTGCCCACCAACTTCTCGCAGGTTATTGAGGACAATGTGGAAGAGGCGCTGTCAGGCGTGAAGGGCGAAATTTCCGTGAAAGTAAGCGGGCCGGATCTGGATATTCTGGAGACCAAGGCCGAGCAGATTGCTTCCCTGTTGGCGAGTGTGCGCGGCGCAAGCGACGTGGCTGCCATCAAGGTAGGCGGTCAGACTGAACTGAATATCCAGCTGGATCGGGTTCGCATGGGACGCTTGGGGATCAGCGTCGCCGATGCCAATAGCGTGATACAAAGCGCGCTGTCGGATCAGCCGGTCAACAGTTTTTATGATGGTGAACGGCGGTTTGACGTGACCTTGCGTCTGCAGGCGCCTTACCGGGATTCGGTCAACCAGATCAACAACCTGCAGGTATCCTTACCGGGCGGAAACGGCAGCGTGGCTTTATCCGATATTGCCACCATCAGTGTCAAACAGGGCGCGGCGCGGATCAGTCGTGAAGCCGGCAGCCGTAACGTCTCGGTGAAGGCAAATCTGCTGGGACGCGACCAGGGCAGCTTTGTTGCCGAGGCGCAGCAACTGGTCAAGCAGCATGTCAACTTGCCGCCTGGTTACACAATTACCTGGGGGGGGCAGTTCGAAAATCAGCAGCGCGCCATGAAACGTCTGGAAATCATTGTTCCAATCAGCCTGTTCCTGATTTTTTCGCTGCTATTCTGGGCATTTAAATCAGTCAAACAAGCCGCATTGGTGCTGATGATGGTGCCCTTCACCCTGATCGGTGGCATCGCCGGGCTGGGGATGGCCGGACTGCACCTATCCGTATCAGCGGCGGTCGGCTTCATTGCCGTAGCGGGCATTTCAGTCCAGAACGGCGTCATCATGCTGGAACAGATCATTGCATTGCTCAAGAACGGCGCCGAACTGCAGGCCAGCATCATGGATGGGGCAGTGCAACGCCTGCGCCCCATCTTGATGACCGCACTGATGGCGGGATTGGGCTTGTTGCCCGCAGCCCTCTCCCACGGTATCGGATCGGAGACCCAGCGCCCGTTTGCGGTGGTCATTGTCGGCGGAATTGTATCTGGAACGTTGTTTACCCTGTGGCTGCTACCATTGGCGTTCCGCTGGTTTAATCGCGGTGTCAATGCCCAACAGACAACGCCTTAATAAGGAAAAATTTCATGCGCATTCTGATAGTTGAAGATGACGAGTTACTCGCTGCCGGACTGGCCATTTCGCTAGCGCTCCCGGGCTATGCCGTGGATCGTGCGGTCAGCGGCGAAAAAGCGCTGTTGTCGCTCGGCACTGAAAATTACGACCTGGTAGTACTGGATATCGGCCTGCCCGGGCAGGATGGCTTTGCGGTGTTACGCAAACTGCGTGAACGCGGACTGACCGTTCCGGTGCTGATCCTAACGGCACGTGACGCCGTAGCCGACCGGGTAAGCGGTCTTGATCTGGGGGCGGATGACTACATGGTCAAGCCGTTTGCACTGGGCGAATTCGAAGCCCGGGTGCGCGCCTTGCTGCGCCGTGGACACCACGCGCAGAGCGCCCGGCTCAGTTGTGGGCGCCTGACCATGGATACACTGGCCCACCGGGCGTGGCTGGGGGATACACAGCTCGGACTCACTGCGCGCGAATGGGGTGTGCTGGAATATCTGCTGATGCGTCAGGGGCAGGTATTGAGCAAAGACAAAATCATGCAGGCAGTCTGCAACTGGGACGAGGAAATCAGCGCCAATGCCGTGGAGGTATACATGTCGCGTCTGCGGGCCAAGCTCGAGCCGGCCGACATTAAAATACGTACCGTACGCGGTTTCGGCTACCTTCTTGAAGAAGCAAAAAGTGCACACTCGTAGCCTGCGTCGCCTGCTGCTTGGCTGGTTGCTGATTCCGCTGCTGGTGCTGCTTGCGTTAGGGTCGGTAGGGACTTTTTTCATGGCCCGCAACGCAGCCAATGACGCCTATGATAAAGAACTGCTCGACCCGATGCTGGCGCTGTCCCAGTACATACGGGTTATTCATGGGAAACCCTTCCTGAATCTCCCCGCCAGCGCCCAGAACCTGTTGCTGGTGGATGCCTACGATAACATCTACTATCAGTTGATCGCCGCGGATGGCACACGGCTTGGCGGCAACCTGTTTTTGCCGATACCGGCACGCATCAACGACAAACCTCTTTTCTACAACACCGCGTTTCGTGGACGGAATATACGTGCCGCTGCCTTAAAAATGCACGTGAATGGTGGCGGCAGCGTCTATCTGCAAGTGGCTGAAACGCTGGATAAACGCGACCATCACCTGGTCGGCATTCTGGCCGAGATGCTGGCACCCGCCGTCATTATTGCGCTGGCTGCGGTGCTGCTGGTATGGTTTGGCGTGCGTCGTGGCCTGGCTCCACTGCAAAGCTTGCAGGAAGAAATCGCCGCGCGTTCGCATCGGGATCTGCGTCCGGTACCAGAGCATCACGCGCCCGACGAAGTCCGGCCGGTGGTGGTTTCGCTCAATGCCTTATTGGCACGGCTCAATGACTCCATGAATGGCCAGCAGCGTTTTTTGGCTAACGCTGCACACCAGTTGCGCACACCGCTATCGGGACTACAAACCCAGGTTGAGCTGGCCTTGCGTGGCACCATGACGGCAGAACTCCGCGTGACACTCACTCAGTTGCTGGATGCCACCGTGCGTACCGCCCATCTTGCCAACCAGTTGCTGACCCTGGCACGCGCTGAGCCGGGTGCCATGTCACCCGACGCCATGCAAACACTGGATTTACGCAATGTGGTCGAAGATGCCGCACGCGAATGGGTACCGCGCGCCATGGAACGGCAGATTGATCTCGGCTTCGAAATGGAAAACGCTACTCTGGTGGGCGAACCGTTGTTGATTCGAGAATTGCTCGCCAATTTGATTGATAACGCACTGCGTTACACCCCCGCTGGCGGCAGCGTCACCGTGCGCTGTCATCAGGCGGATGCCACCGTGTTGGAAGTAGAAGATAACGGCATTGGTATCCCCGAGTCGCAGCGCGAAAAAGTGCTAGAACGCTTTCACCGGGTCGAAGGCAGTCCGGGAGGCGGCTGCGGCCTGGGGTTGGCGATCGTGCTGGAAATCGCCCGGATACACGGCGCTGCCGTGGAAATTACCGCGCCGCCGGCGGGACGAGGCACGCTGGTCAGGGTCAGTTTTCCTCAGTCCAGCGCTTTTTCCAGCACATAGTCATCCATCACAAACCCGCCACCAATCTCGGTGACAACTTCCGCTGCCACGATAAAACCGTATTTTTGATAAGCGGCCAGGGCGATATGGTTATGCTTATTGGTGCGCAAGGTCAGAATGTGACGGCCTTGCTGGCGTGCTTCGGATTCAGCCTGCTCAAGCAATGTCGCACCCACGCCTTTGCGCTGCCAGGCGGGATGCACGTAAATCTTGTCGAGCTTGATAGGTTGCGGGTCGTCATCCAGAAAATAATGGGTAAAGCCGATCAGCCCGGTGTCATTCCGGGCCACTTTCCACCAGTGACCGGGCTGGCCTAACTGCTGCCGGATAGACGCAGCGGCGTAACGCTGGCGCAGCATGTAATCAATCTGCGCCAGGCTGATAATGCCGGGATAGTGTTTGTGCCAGATGTATCGTGCCAGTTCACCCAGCTCTTCAGCCTGATCGTCCTGCAGCGCAGCAATGTACCAGCCAGAAGTGGTCATGGATAAAGTTTAGGCGCTCCGGGCGGACGCGTTTTGAATCGTTTGTGCAGCCAGAAATATTGCTCTGGCATCTCCAGTACGCGCTCCTCGATGAAAGCGTTCATGCGGCGGGTATCGGCTTCAATATCATCGCTCGGGAAATTATCCCAGGCTGGATAGAATTGCGCCACATAGCCTTGCCCACCGGGTAACTGGCGGGTGACGCAAGGCACTACACGGGCGCCCGCAACACGTGCAATGCGCGGCAAGGCGGTCACGGTAGCTGCCGGAACACCGAAGAAAGGCACGAATGCGGCATCCTTGGCACCGAAATCCTGATCCGGCAAATAATAGAGCGGCAAACCCTGGCGTACCTCGCGCACCAGCGGGCGCACACCATCATGGCGGGAAAACATTTTCGAGCCGCCAAAACGGGTGCGCGAATGCAACATGAGCCGATCGAAATGAGGATTTTTCAGGCGGCTGTACATCGACACAATCGGCGCATAACTCGCGGTAAAGCGCACGCCACCCATATCCAGGCCGATAAAATGCGGCGCCAGTAAAATCACCGGTTGACCGCTGAGCGGCTGGAAATGCTCCAAACCGGCAAAATGCACCAGGCGTTTCACTCGTTCAACCGGTGACCACCACAAAATTCCGTGCTCCAGTGCAGCACGGGCGGCACTGCGAAAATGGTCGCGCAACACCGTGTCGCGACGGCGCTGATCCCAGTGCGGGAAACACAACTGCAGATTGATTGCACCGATGCGGCGACGTCTGCCAGCAAACCAATACAGCAAGCTGCCCAGCACATTGCCCAGCTCCGCCTGCGCGGATAATGGCAGCCAATGCACCAGCCACAGAAAAAATATGCCGAGACGGGACATACCTTACTGCTCCGGCGGCGGCTCGACTCCGCCGGGGCGCTTGTAACGGTTGTAGCTCCACAGGTATTGGGACGGATACTTGCGGATCAACGCTTCCAGTGCGGCGTTGAGTTGTGTGGCAGTGTGTTCCTTGCTGCCGGTCAGATCCGCATTCAGCGGTTCGATGTGAATACGATAACCTTCTCCCTTGGCAAGACGCTCGCCGAACATCAATAGCGGCACGGCACCGGTGGATTGATGCAACCGTGCCACCAGTGTCGGCGTATAAGCCTGGCGGCCAAAAAAGCTGGCCCATGCGCCTTCGCCCTTGCTGGCCACCTGATCCGGCAAAATGCCCACTGCCTCACCTTTTTTAAGCGCAGTGAGCAGGGCGCGCACGCCTTTGACATCGGTTTTGGCAAGGTTCACTTTGCCGCGCCCGCGCCCGGCGCGCATGATGCCTTCCAGCCAATGCTGGCGGGGTGGCCTATACAATACAGTCATCGGCAGACGTGCTGCATAGTACAGGCTGACGATCTCGAAACAGCCCAGATGCGGGGTCATCGCCAGCACGCCCTTGCCCTGACTCACGGCCGCTTCAACGTGCTCCCAACCCTGGCAGTCCTTGACCAGTTTGAGCGTCTGTTGGTAAGGGCGCATCCAGATCGGAATGAGTTCAGCGCCGCCTTTGCCAATTTCAACCGCGCACTGGCGCAACAGCCGCCGATAGGCGCCTGGCTCCCTGGCGATGCCGCTTTGCAGTAAGTTATCCGCCAGACGTTTGGCATAGCGCGCACTGTAGCGATACGCCACGCGTCCGCCCAACGCGCCCACCACGTGCCACCAACGTAGCGGCAAGCGGGCGAATAAACGAAGCAGAAATTGCGTCATGATGGGGAAATGGTGTCAGGCAGCGCTAAAGTTTGCTACCATCCCCGCCTATTGAAATGTGGGAATGGTGCCATGAAAGAATTTATTTTTACCTCGGAATCCGTGTCGGAAGGTCATCCAGACAAAGTCGCCGACCAGATTTCAGATGCAGTGCTGGATGCGATTCTAACCCAGGATGCCCATGCGCGTGTAGCTTGCGAAACGCTGGTCACCACCGGCCTGGTGGTGATCGCCGGTGAAATCACCACTCACGCCACGGTGGACTACAATCTGGTGGCGCGCGAAGCGGTCAAGCGCATTGGTTATAACAGTTCGGAAATCGGCTTCGATTATCATACCTGTTCGGTCCTCACCACCTTCGGCAAGCAATCGGTGGATATTGCCCAAGGCGTGAATGAAGGAGAAGGCCTCGACCTCGACCAGGGTGCCGGTGATCAGGGACTGATGTTCGGCTATGCCTGCGATGAAACCGCCTCATTGATGCCACTGCCGATTTATCTCGCTCACCGCCTGATGGAGCGTCAGTCCGAGCTGCGCAAGGATGGTCGCCTGCCTTGGCTACGCCCGGATGCCAAATCCCAGGTGTCCATCCGTTATGTGGATGGCATTCCCGAACACGTGGATACGGTGGTGGTTTCTACCCAGCACGATCCGGACGTCTCGCACGCGCAAATTGAAGAAGCGGTCATCGAAGAAATCATCAAGCCGGTGATTTCCAGCGATCTGCTCAAGGATGACGTACGCTATCTGGTCAATCCGACCGGCCGTTTCGTTATCGGCGGCCCGATGGGTGACGCCGGTTTGACTGGCCGCAAGATCATCGTCGACACTTATGGTGGCGCAGCCCCGCACGGGGGCGGCGCCTTCTCCGGCAAGGACCCGAGCAAGGTGGATCGTTCTGCAGCCTATGCCGGGCGTTATGTGGCGAAAAACATCGTTGCTGCCGGTCTGGCCAGCAAATGCCTGGTTCAGGTGGCCTACGCCATCGGCGTGGCGCGCCCGGTTTCGCTGATGGTCAATACCTTCGGCACCGGCAAAATCGCCGACGAAAAAATCGCCAAGCTGGTGGAAGCACATTTCGACCTGCGTCCCAAGGCGATTATCCAGACCCTCAACCTGCTGCGTCCGATTTACACCCGCACGGCCAGTTATGGTCACTTTGGCCGCGACGAGCCGGAATTCACCTGGGAATCCACCGACAAGGCCGAGGCATTGCGCGCGGATGCCCACCTGTAGGTCGTTTGGAGCGGCGCAGCAAAAATAGCTGCGCCGCATGCCTCTCTGCGGTAGAATTACAAACCAGCCTTGAGGAGCGTTGCGACGGGTATTCATCTCGCCAGGCTCAAGGCGTTTCAATTTGAAACTGCGCTCACGTCTTGCTTTTTTGGTCTTTTTACAGAAAGGAGGGCGTGATGAACGCCATCACCCATTCCAGTACTACCCCCGATTACGTTATTGCCGACCTGTCGCTGGCCCCCTGGGGACGCAAGGAAATCAACATCGCCGAAATCGAAATGCCAGGCCTGATGGCGATCCGCGAGGAATTCGCCGCCAGCCAGCCGCTCAAGGGCGCGCGCATCACCGGTTCGCTGCACATGACCATCCAGACTGCCGTGCTGATCGAAACCCTGCAGGCATTGGGTGCCGAAGTACGCTGGGCATCGTGCAACATTTTCTCCACGCAGGACCATGCAGCGGCCGCGATTGTGGCGACCGGCACGCCGGTATTTGCGGTCAAGGGCGAGTCGCTGGCCGAATATTGGGATTACACCCACCGCATTTTCGAATGGCCGGACGGCGGTTATTCCAACATGATTCTGGATGATGGCGGCGATGCCACCATCCTGCTGCATCTGGGTACGCGCGCGGAATCCGACATCAGTGTGCTGGACAAACCCGGCAGCGAAGAAGAACGCGTGCTGTACGCAGCCATCAAGGCCAAACTGGCCGTCGATGCGACGTGGTATTCCACCCGCCTGGCGCAGATCAAGGGCGTGACCGAGGAAACCACCACCGGCGTGCACCGTCTGTACCAGATGTTCGAGCGTGGCGAGCTGAAATTCCCGGCGATTAACGTCAACGATTCGGTGACCAAATCCAAGTTCGACAACCTCTACGGCTGCCGCGAATCACTGGTGGACGGGATCAAACGTGCTACTGACGTGATGATTGCCGGCAAGATTGCCGTGGTCGCGGGTTATGGCGACGTCGGCAAAGGCTCGGCGCAGGCCCTGCGCGCATTGTCCGCGCAAGTCTGGGTGACTGAAATCGACCCGATTTGCGCCTTGCAGGCTGCCATGGAAGGCTACCGCGTGGTGACCATGGATTATGCCGTGGACAAGGCCGACATTTTTGTCACCGCTACCGGCAACTACAATGTCATTACCCATGATCACATGGTGAAAATGAAAAATCAGGCTATCGTCTGCAACATTGGTCACTTCGATAACGAAATCGACGTCGCCGGTATCGAAAAATACCAGTGGGAAGAAATCAAGCCACAAGTGGATCACGTGATTTTCCCGGACGGTAAGCGCATCATTCTGCTTGCCAAGGGACGCCTGGTGAACCTGGGTTGCGCCACCGGCCATCCGTCCTACGTGATGAGTTCGTCGTTTGCCAACCAGACCATTGCCCAAATCGAGCTGTTCACCCGTACCGCCGACTACCCGATCGGTGTGTACACGCTGCCCAAGCATCTGGACGAAAAAGTCGCACGCCTGCAGCTGAAAACACTGAACGTGCAATTGACCGAACTGACCGATAAACAGGCTGCCTACATCGGCGTGGATAAAAACGGGCCGTACAAGGCAACACATTACCGCTATTAAACGGGATCACAACGGCGGCAAACAGACGACAACCGGAGAACGACAATGCGTATATTGTTGCTGTGGTTATTGAATGCCGTGGCTTTGCTGGCGGTGGCTTACCTGCTGCCATCCATCCAGGTAGCCAGTTTTGGCTGGGCACTGGCTGCCGCACTGGTACTGGGCTTGATCAACAGCGTGGTACGGCCAGTACTGGCCCTATTGACGCTGCCGATTACGCTGCTGACGCTGGGCCTGTTTTATTTTGTGTTGAACGGCTTGTTATTCTGGCTGGCCGGCAGTTTGCTGCCGGGATTTCATGTCAGCAATTTCGGTACCGCGTTTGTCGGCGCCATCCTGTATGGCGTGATTGCCTGGGTGCTCTCGGCACTCATACCCGGCGATAAGGATTAGACCTGCATATGACTACACGCACTTTCAGCTTTGAATTTTTCCCGCCCAAGACGCCGGAAGGCATGGACAAGCTGCGCGCCACCCGCGATCAGCTTGCCTCGCTGAAACCCAAGTTTTTCTCGGTGACGTTTGGTGCGGGCGGTTCGACCCGCGATCACTCGCTGGAAACTGTGCTCGACATCCAGCGCGCTGGCTATGCTGCTGCGCCGCATCTGTCCTGCATCGGTTCCACCCATGACAATATCCGCGCCATTCTGCAGGAATACCGGACACACGGTATTCGCCACATTATCGCCCTGCGTGGCGACCTGCCTTCCGGCATGGCCAGCACTGGCGAATTTCGCTACGCCAACGAACTGGTGGAGTTCATCCGTCGCGAAACCGGTGACTGGTTCAACATCGAAGTGGCCGCCTATCCTGAATACCACCCGCAAGCGCGCAGCGCACGCGATGACCTGCTTAACTTCAAACGCAAAGTCGATGCGGGTGCCAATTCCGCGATCACCCAGTATTTTTTCAACGCCGATGCCTATTTCAATTTCGTCGACCAATGTACCGCTTTGGGAGTCAACCTTCCCATTGTTCCGGGCATCATGCCGATCGGTAATTTCTCGCAACTGGCGCGTTTTTCCGACGCTTGCGGTGCTGAAATTCCACGCTGGATGCGCAAGCAACTGGAAGGCTACACTGACGACATTGAATCCATCCGCGCCTTTGGTCTGGATGTGGTAACCGATCTGTGCGAGCGCCTGCTCAAGGCAGGTGCTCCAGGGCTACACTTCTATACCATGAACCAGGCAACACTTACCGCTGCCATCTGGCAGCGGCTGGGATTGTAGCCAGACCCCGCTTCACTGCCAGCCGTAGCGGCGCGTGTAAAACCCCTTCATCGCCTGGATCAGCACGACATAGCCCAGCAGGATTGCAATCAGGAACGGAAAATAGCTCAACGGCAACGCTTCCAGCTTGAGGTAATGCGCAAACGGCCCCATCGGGATAAAAATTCCAAACGCCATAATGGCTGCGGTCATGGCGATCAGCGGCCAGGATGCGCGGCTTTGCAGAAACGGCACCTTGCGCGTGCGGATCATGTGCACAATCAAGGTCTGCGACAGCAGCCCTTCTATAAACCAGCCCGACTGGAACAGGGTTTGATGCGCCACACTATTGGCGTTGAATACGAACCACATCAGCCCGAACGTCGTAATATCGAAAATCGAGCTGACTGGCCCGAAAAACACCATGAAGCGGCCGATCTCGCCCGGATTCCAGCGCTGCGGATGTTTTATCAGTTCCTCATCCACGTTATCGAACGGGATCGCAATCTGCGAAATGTCATACAGCAGGTTTTGTAGCAACAGCTGCAATGGCAACATCGGCAAAAACGGCAGAAATGCGCTCGCCACCAGCACCGAGAACACATTGCCGAAATTGGAGCTGGCCGTCATCTTGATGTACTTGAGCATGTTAGCGAAGGTCTTGCGGCCTTCGATCACGCCTTGCTCCAGCACCATCAGGCCTTTTTCCAGCAGGATGATGTCGGCGGCTTCCTTGGCAATATCCACTGCGGTATCGACTGAAATGCCGATGTCAGCGGCACGCAGGGCCGGCGCGTCGTTGATGCCGTCGCCCATGAAACCGACCACATGGCCATTGGACTTGAGCGCGCGCACAATGCGCTCCTTGTGCGCGGGCGACAGTTTGGCAAACACATTGTGCTGTTCCACCGCGACCGCCATCTCGGCATCACTGAACACCTCGATCTGGCTACCCAGAACCACGCCCTGCGTCGGCAGACCCACCTCACGGCAGATTTTGGCGGTGACCAGTTCGTTATCGCCAGTCAGCACCTTAACCGCCACACCATACGCCTGCAGTGCGGCAAGCGCCGGCGCTGTGGATTCCTTGGGCGGATCGAGGAAAGCAATATAACCCACCAGAATCAGGTCGGACTCATCTGCCAGGCTATAAACCTTCTGCGTGGCCGACGTTTCTTTCATCGCCACCGCCACCACCCGCAGACCCTCTTCATTGAGGGCAGCGGTAAGGCTGTTTACCTGTTCCAGCAATTCGGCTGTCAGCGGTTCGATCGCGTCCCCGTGCTGGACACGGCTACACACACCGAGAATCTCCTCTACGGCACCCTTGCAGATTAATTCGTGATGATCATCGCGTTCAGACACGACGACAGACATGCGCCGGCGCTGAAAATCGAACGGGATTTCATCCACCTTGCGGAAGTGTTGCGCCACATTGAGTTCACGATGTACCTCGGCATGCTCCAGCACCGCCACATCAAGCAGGTTTTTCAGTCCGGTCTGATAGTAGCTATTCAGATAGGCGTACTCCAGCACCTGGTCCGACACCTCGCCGAACACGTCGGTGTGGCGCGCCAGAAAAATCTTGTCTTGCGTCAGCGTGCCGGTCTTGTCAGTACACAGTACGTTCATGGCACCGAAGTTCTGAATCGCGTCCAGACGTTTGACGATGACTTTTTTACGCGAAAGGATCACCGCGCCCTTGGCCAGCGTGGAAGTCACAATCATCGGCAGCATTTCCGGGGTCAAACCCACTGCCACAGACAATGCAAACAGGAATGCCTCGAGCCAGTCGCCTTTGGTAAAGCCGTTAATGAACAGCACCAGCGGCGCCATCACGAACATGAAACGGATCAGCAGCCAGCTGACCCTGTTCACCCCGGTCTGGAATGCCGTAGGCGCACGATCGGTGGTCATTACACGCTGCGCCAATGCGCCGAAATAGGTACGGCTGCCCGTCGTTACCACCACCGCGCTGGCAGCACCGCTCACCACGTTGGTACCCATGAACAGGATATTTTCCAGATCCAGCGTATTGGTGATCCCCGGATTACGCGGCTGGGCAAATTTCTCCACAGGCAGCGATTCGCCGGTCATTGCCGACTGGCTCAGAAACAAATCCTTGGCGGTCAACACCCGTAAGTCGGCAGGGATCATGTCGCCCGCGGACAGCACCACCAGATCGCCGGGCACCAGCTGACTGATGGGCACCTCGGTACGACGCGGACCTTTCGGATGCAGCACCGCATTGAAGTACTGGCGCGCTTCCGCGGCCGCCTCTTCCGCCGGATCACGACGGATGACCGTGGCCGTGTTACGCACCATCGCCTTTAATTTATCCGCGGCCTGATTGGATTTTGATTCCTGCCAGAAGCGCAGCAGCGTGGACAGCACCACCATGGTCGCGATGACAATGGCGCCCTTCATGTCCTGGGTCAGATAAGATACCAGCGCGAGCAGCGTCAACAGCAAATTGAACGGGTTGCTGTAGCTGTGCCATAGGTGCAGCCACCATGGCATGGCTTTCTCCTGCTCAACCTCGTTGCTGCCTACGCGTTCGCGAATGGCTTCGGCTTCGTGTTCGGTCAGCCCGTCCGGATGGGTGGACAGGCTGGCCAACAGGACATCGACCTCACTTCTGGCAGCCGCTGTCAATGTCTGTGCCAGGGATGCGGGGACTTCATTGCTCACCCCGCTACCGGTCAGCGCCTCAAGGATGGCCCGGCGCCGAAAGTGACGTCCCATGGCGCGGGTACGCACCAGGCCGGTAACAACTCGTTTCAGGATCGTGAAGTTCATGTTCTCTTCTTCCGTGAGACAGCCAACTTGGGTTCGCGCATTATGTCGTCGCAGGCTGTCACGCAGCTTACGTCAACCCATGCGCCTCCCGACCGAGTCGATGAGGCATGAGACCATGCGTCACGCAAATGAAATCCGCGCCACGTGCTGGCTCAGAGTCACAAGCTAAGTTGTAGGGATCGGAGGTAAAAGACACTGGTCAGAGATTGGCCAGCATTTACCGCCTCTCGCGCTCGGCGAGATAGCGGCAGAGGAGATTCTGCGGGTTATCTAACCGGGCTATTGCCAGTTATGCGCTGGCGACAACTGTCACCTGAACTAGTACCCACAAAGACTCCCCGTTTAAATAAAGCGCGCATGTTAGCTCAAGATTAAAGCGTTGAAAAGCACCTTTTAATGTTGCTCAACACTGCTCCCAGGGCAGTCCTTCAAAACGCCATCCGGAAAGGCTCCCGCGGTGATGATGATCGTCAAGCGGCCCCTCAAAACCATGCAGTACGTTATACACTTCAGAGTAACCATGCTGTTCGAGAAACAGTCCGGCTTCGGCAGAACGATTGCCACTGCGACAGATCAGAACCAGCGGACGGTCAACCGAAGTCGCACGCCGCACCTGCGCCAGAAAGTTCGGGTTCACATCCCAATCAGGGAATTCGTTCCAGGCAATATGAATGCTGTCCTTCGGGTGGCCAATAAACAGGAACTCCATTTCTGAACGCACATCGATGAATACTGCATCGGGATGTGTCTGCAGAAAGACACTGGCTTCGTTCGGACTGAGATGTTGCATGCTGGCAGACTCCGTAGATTGGGGTGCAAAAACATGGGGTTCAAGTGCATTTGCTGGGCCAGAAACCCATGACAACCGGTGATTCGATTATTGCACAATGCTTCTGGATCGTGTGTGCGCACATCCTGGCATAGGTTCCCAGATCAAGAAAAGCGGAGATTTGCCGTTACTCAGCTGTATACCAAGCCAATCACCTCACTATTTCAGCCGGCACATTCCTGTTATGAATTGGTATTTGGCAGTGTTCCCAACTAATATGAGCCTTAGTTGTCCCCAGTCTATAGCTGACAGCCACGGCACCTTAAACCAATAACACCCAAAAAGGAGGTTATCTTGAATATCAGTGCGATGATCTGGCGGTATGTGAAACTGAATGTGGTGCTCGGGGTGTTATTGACAGCGGGCGCCGGATCCTCATGGGCGGCCGAGACCTACAGCTTCGGCGTACTGAACCAGCAGTCGCCTGCCGCAACAGCGGCTTTGTGGAATCCGATTCTTCAGTATTTGCAGACCAAAACCGGTATCGCCTTCAAGCTCAGGATGGGCACCACCGTGCAGGAGACGGATGCCATGACAGCGCGCGGCGAATTCGATTTTCTGTATAGCAATCATAATTTTGATCCCCGCTATGCGCAGGCGCGTTACATACCCCTGGCCCAATGGGGCGGCCACCCGCTCGTGGGACAGATCGTGGTAAATGCGGACTCCCCCATCAAAACGCTGGCGGATCTGGAGGGCAAGACCGTCGCTTTCCCCTCCAAGGATGCTTTTGTGGCCTATCAGGCTACGATGCCGGCCTTGAAACAGGCCCATGTGACGGTCAATCAGGTTTTTGGCGCCAACCAGCGCGGCACGGCTGTAATGCTTCAAACCAACCGGGCTGATGCCGCCAGCCTCAATAAACTGTTTTCCGATCAGTTCCAGGCTGACAACAAGATTCGTTTCCGTGTGCTGTATGAATCTGCGCCATGGCCCAACATTCCGGTTCAGGCGCACCCCAGGGTTCCCAAACCGGATGCGGACGCCGTGCAGAAAGCGCTGGTCGGCATGACTACCGATCCGGAAGGCCGCGCCTTGCTTAAGACTCTCGGCATCCCGGGGTTCCTGACTGTAAAAGATGCGGACTACGAGGCAACCCGCCGTCTCTATCAGGAAGAGCTCTAAATCACATTGATCAGCAACGCCCCAGGGACAATATTCATGAGCCTGCGCCTGCGTTTGTTTCTGGCGGTCACCATCGTCATTCTGGTCCATACCGGCACCCGGATTTTCCTGCTATCCCAGCAAGCCCGGGAACATGCCCACGCCACCCAGCAAGACCAGGGGCAGTGGGTGACGCGGACACTCGCCCAGGTCCTGACCAATGCACTGATTACCAACGATCTTGCCACGGTGCGCAGCACAGTGGAGCTGCTGTATTCCGAAAAAAAATTCCGGCAAATTACAGTACTGGATGATCGCGGGCATGCCGTTGCAGACGCTCGGCCGAGAGCAACAGCGCTGATCCCGCAAACCCCCGGCTGGTTTGTGTCCTACCTGGACCTGCCCACAGAATCCAACAGCTTCCCGATTGATATTGGCGGCGTTCGTTACGGAGAAGTTAAAGCCACCGTATCCCATGGCGAGGTGATTCAGGAAACCTGGAAAAACATAAAACAGGAGGCATGGCTCGCTCTCTTTGAAATCGTACTGCTTTCTTTCCTGCTGTGGGGATTACTGGAAGCGGGCTTACGCCCACTGACGCATTTGTCGGCCGCAGTCCATCGTATTGGGGCGGGCGACTTTGGCACCCGCGTGAAGCATTCGGCGAGTCGCGAATTTCACGAATTGATCAATGTCGTGAACGATATGTCGGAAAAACTGCATATCTTTTACAAAGAGCGCAAGGCAACCGAAGAAAACATACAGCGACTGAACCAGGAACTTGAGGTGCGGGTTGATGAACGCACCAAGGAACTGGAATCCGCCAATGAGCGTCTGGCATATCAGGCGCTCCATGATGCGCTCACCCATCTGCCCAACCGGACGTTGCTGTACGATCGACTCCGCCAAGCGATGCTCGCTGCGGAGCGAGATCATCACTCCGTCGCCCTGATGTTGATGGACCTGAACCGCTTCAAGGAAATCAACGATACCTTGGGTCACCATAGCGGTGATATGGTATTACAGGCGGTGGCCTCGCGCATCACCAGCACACTGCGCCAAACCGACACCGCAGCGCGTTTGGGCGGCGACGAATTTGCCCTGGTCCTGCCAGGCATCGCCAATAAGGAGGCGGCAGCTGACCTTGCTCAAAAAATGCTCTCGATTGTCCAAAAACCGTTGGCCCTGGAGGGTCGCAATCTGGATATCGGTATGAGCGTAGGGATTGCGCTCTATCCCGAACAGGGCAATGAAATCGACACGCTGTTGCAATGCGCAGATGCAGCCATGTATACCGCCAAACGTAGCCACAGCGGCTACGTGGTGTACAGCGAAATGAATGACAGCTTCAGCGTCGATCGTCTGGCGCTGCAATCCGAGTTACGTCACGCGATCGAAAACGACCAGCTCGAGCTGTTTTATCAGCCCAAAATCGACTGCAATAGCCATCAAGTGAGCGGGGTCGAGGCGTTGGTGCGCTGGCGTCATCCGCGGCATGGCCTCATGCTTCCCGACCAGTTCATTCCATTGGCAGAGAGCACTGGGCTGATCAAACCGCTAACCACGTGGGTAGTACTTGACGCTTTGCGAAATTGTTGTGACTGGCACGAAAACGGGTTCCGTCTGACCGTGGCAGTTAATATCTCGGCGATCAACCTGCAGGACCCCCTGTTTCCAGGAATTGTTGCCAATGCCCTGAAAGAAACCGGCGCAAAATCGGAGTGGCTGGAACTGGAGATTACCGAGACGGCGATCATGCTTGATCCTGCCCTCGCCATTGACGCCATCAATCGTCTGCACGGCATGGGTGTGTCTCTATCCATTGATGATTTCGGCACCGGATATTCTTCCATGGCTTACCTGCAGAAGCTGCTGGTGGCAAAGCTCAAAATCGACAAATCGTTCGTACTGAACATGACAACCAATGCAAACGATGCGGTCATCGTGCGTTCCCTGATCGGGCTGGCCCACAATCTGGGACTCAGCGTGGTTGCCGAAGGGGTTGAAAACGATGAAGCCTGGGAAGATCTCAAACGCCTGGGCTGCGATTCGGCACAAGGTTTCAATATGAGCCACCCCATCCCCAAGGATGAGCTTCTGGTCTGGTTAAAACAATCACCCTGGGGCGCGAAGGATGCCCGGGAATTTCCCCAGGAAGCGTAGCACCACTTGCGTAGTGTAAGGGCCGCGACTATTCATCTGGCTTACACCCTGCGTTACAAGCGACCCACATCCGCGCCGCGGTAATGGCTCGATTGCTATCGCATTGGCTCAAGCCCCTGATTCCACGTATCATAACCGGCTTTCTGCCGTACCTTGCGCCGCTATGACTACTCGCACCGATTCGCTTCTTGCCGCTCTCAAAAAACGTATCCTGATCCTCGATGGCGCCATGGGCACCATGATCCAGAGTTACAAACTGGAAGAGGCCGATTATCGCGGTTCGCGTTTTGCCGATTTTCCGCATGACCTGAAAGGCAACAACGACCTGCTGGCGCTGACCCAGCCGCATATTATTCGTGCCATCCATGCCGCCTATCTGGAGGCCGGTGCGGATATTCTGGAGACCAACAGCTTCAACGCCACGTCAATTTCGATGGCGGATTACCACATGCAGGATCTGGTCTACGAGCTCAACGTCGAGGCGGCCCGACTGGCGCGCAGCGCAGCGGATGAGTACTCCGCCAAAACGCCCGACAAGCCGCGCTTTGTCGCTGGTATTCTGGGCCCCACCAGCCGCACCGCCAGCATGTCGCCGGATGTCAACGACCCCGGTTATCGCAACGTCAGTTTTGACGAACTGGTCATCGCCTATACCGAAGCGACGCGTGGCCTGGTGGACGGCGGCGTCGACATCCTGATGGTGGAAACCATTTTCGACACACTCAATGCCAAGGCGGCCTTGTTTGCCGTTGAAAAATATTTCGACGAGCATGGGCTGCGTCTACCCATCATGATTTCCGGCACGATTACCGATGCCTCCGGCCGCACCCTGTCGGGCCAGACCACCGAAGCCTTCCTGAATTCGGTGCGTCATGTGCGGCCATTGTCCATCGGGCTCAACTGCGCGCTGGGCGCAAGCGAACTGCGTCAGTATGTTGAGGAATTATCCGCCAAGGCAGATTGCTTTGTCTCGGCTCACCCCAATGCCGGCTTGCCCAACGCGTTTGGCGAATACGATGAAACGCCCGCAGCGATGGTCGACCAGATCCGCCCCTGGGCAGCGGCCGGCATGCTCAATGTGATCGGCGGTTGTTGCGGTACCACACCCGCGCATATCAAGGCGATCCGCGAGGCGGTGGAAACCTACCCGCCACGCGTCATCCCTGAGATCGAGAAAAAGCTGCGCATCTCCGGACTGGAGCCGTTCAATCTGGGTAAAGGTGATCTGTTCGTCAACGTCGGCGAACGCACCAACGTGACCGGCTCCAAAATGTTCGCGCGTCTCATCATTAACGGTCAGTACGATGAGGCACTGGCAGTGGCGCGTACCCAGGTGGAAGCGGGCGCGCAGATTATCGATATCAACATGGACGAAGGCATGCTCGACGCGGAAGCCGCGATGGTGCGCTTCCTCAACCTGATCGCTTCGGAACCCGACATCGCACGTGTGCCGATCATGATCGACTCGAGCAAGTGGTCGATCATTGAGGCTGGCCTGAAATGCGTGCAGGGCAAGTGCATCGTCAACTCGATCTCGATGAAAGAGGGCGAAGCCGAATTCATCGAACGCGCCAAGCTATGCCGACGCTACGGCGCGGCCGTCATTGTGATGGCGTTCGACGAGGTGGGGCAGGCCGACACTAAGACGCGCAAAGTGGAAATCTGCACGCGCGCCTACAAAATTCTCACCGAACAGCTCGATTTCCCGCCCGAAGACATTATTTTCGATCCAAACATTTTTGCCGTCGCCACGGGTATCGAGGAACACAACAATTACGCAGTGGATTTCATCGAAGCGGTGCGCGAAATCAAGCGCACGCTGCCGTTCGCGAAGATATCCGGCGGCGTGTCCAATGTGTCGTTCTCGTTCCGCGGCAATGATCCGGTGCGCGAAGCGATCCACACCGTATTTCTCTATTATGCAATCCAGGCCGGCATGGACATGGGCATTGTCAATGCCGGGCAATTGGGCGTGTATGACCAGATTCCTGCCGACTTGCTAGCGCATGTCGAAGACGTCATTTTGAACCGCCGTCCCGATGCCACCGAGCGCATGGTGGAATTTGCCGATAGCGTAAAGGGCTCTGCCAAGGAACAGGTGGAAGACCTATCCTGGCGTGAAACCCCGGTAGGTGAGCGCCTCACACATGCGCTGGTAAAAGGCATTACCACCTACATCATCGAAGACACCGAAGAGGCCCGCCAGCAGGCTGAGCGTCCAATCCACGTCATCGAAGGCGCGCTGATGGACGGCATGAACGTGGTCGGCGATCTGTTCGGTGCGGGCAAGATGTTCCTGCCGCAGGTGGTGAAATCGGCGCGCGTAATGAAGCAGGCGGTCGCGCACCTGATCCCGTTCATCGAGGAAGAAAAATTGCTCAGCGGAGTGGCTGCCGAAGCCAAGGGCAAGATCATCATGGCTACGGTCAAGGGTGACGTGCATGACATCGGCAAGAACATCGTCGGCGTGGTGTTGGCGTGCAACAACTACGACGTGGTCGATCTCGGCGTGATGGTGCCCGCTGCCAAAATATTGCAGGCTGCCGTCGATGAAAAGGCAGACATCATCGGTCTGTCCGGGTTGATCACACCTTCGCTGGAAGAAATGGCTCACGTCGCCAAAGAGATGGAACGCCTGGGCATGAAACTGCCGCTGCTGATCGGTGGTGCCACCACCTCACTGGCCCACACCGCAGTCAAAATCGAGCCCAATTACAGCGGCGCCACCGTGTATGTGAAAGACGCTTCACGTGCAGTGGGCGTATGTACCCAGCTGCTCTCGCCGGACTTGCGTGATGACTACATGGCCGAGGTCAAGGCCGATTACATCCGCATCCGCGAAAGTCACAAAGGCAAGCGTGCGCAGTCCAAACGCGCCACGCTGGCGCAGGCACGCGCCAACGCGCTGGTCACCGACTGGAATGCCTATACACCACCGGTCCCCAAACAACTCGGGCTACAAGTGTTCAAGGATTACCCGCTGGCCGAGATCGCCCGCTATATCGACTGGACACCATTTTTCCAGACCTGGGAGTTGCACGGCCGTTACCCGAAAATACTGCAGGACGACGTGGTGGGCGAAGAAGCGCGCAAACTGTTTGCTGATGCGAAAGCGATGATGAAACGCATCATTGATGAAAACTGGCTGCATGCCAATGGCGTGATCGGCTTGTTCCCGGCCAATCGAGTGAACGATGACATCGAAATTTACGCCGATGAATCACGCAGCCAGGTAGCAATGACCTACCACGCGCTGCGCCAGCAAATGGAAAAACCACCAGGCCGCCCGAACATGTGTCTGGCCGACTTCATCGCGCCCAAAGACAGCGGCGTGAAAGACTATATCGGCGCCTTCGCCGTCACCTCGGGGCTCGATATGGACGAGCGTGTGGCGGCCTACGAAAAAAACCTGGACGACTACAATGCCATCCTGTTCAAATCCCTCGCTGATCGTTTTGCCGAAGCTTTCGCCGAGTGCATGCATGCGCGCGTGCGGCGCGAATTCTGGGGTTATGCGAGCGACGAAACACTCAGCGACGAAGAACTGATCGATGAAAAATATCGTGGCATCCGGCCTGCGCCAGGGTATCCAGCCTGCCCCGAACACAGCGAAAAAGCGCCGTTATTCGAGCTGTTGCACGCTACGGAAAATACCGGCATGCAACTGACCGAAAGCTACGCCATGCTGCCCGCATCGAGCGTGTCCGGATTCTATTTCTCTCATCCGGAATCCAGCTATTTTGCAGTCGCCAAGATCGATCGTGATCAACTGGAAGATTATGCGCAACGCAAGGACTGGGATATTGCTACCGCTGAGCGCTGGCTGGCGCCGAATCTGGGTTACGACGGCGAGGCATAAACAGCGCAGCATGCTTCGAAAAAGCATGCTGCGCCTGAGCTATCGGGTTAAGGACAGCTTGCGGTCAGACTTGATAAACTTGAGGCGAACCCTTGGCCTGTTTAAGCCAAATTTTCGATTGTACCCCCGTCAATAATGACGAGATTCGCTCACTCCAACCTGCATTATACGGCCGTCGAAAAGTTTTACATTCCTTGATTGGGATAAGCGCGGTTACGCTGCGACTCCATCCACATCGCTTCCTCCAGCGTCATCAAACGCGGTACGGCGCACGGCATATCCTGCCGCATTACGTCAGTCCCGGACTGCGCCGGTGCGGAGGAAAGGTGATTAAAGCGGGGGGCGTCAATGCGTCCGGATTCGATGTCGAATACAATCATGATGCACCTCCATAGTGAAACTGCTTATGTCTGATATGCTGCCAGACACTCAAATTGCAAGCAATATTTACGCCTGAATTAATACCATGTCCATCCCCGCCGCCTATCTGGGCGTAATTCTGATCTGGTCTACCACCCCACTGGCGATTCAATGGAGCGGGACGGGGACCGACTTCATCTTTCCATTATTGATACGCATGACCATCGGTCTGGTCGTGTGTGTGATGCTGATGCGTGGCTTGCGCATCAAAATGGTGCGTACACGTGCCGCAATCAACGCCTACGTGGCTGCCGGCTCGGGTATTTTCGGTGCCATGTTGCTGGTGTACTGGGGTGCGCGTTATGTGCCGTCCGGCCTGATTGCCGTGCTGTTTGGTCTGATTCCACTGTTTACCGGCCTGATCGGCGTATGGATGAGTGATGCAGAACGTCTGACCCCAGCCAAGCTGGCAGGGATTGCACTGGGTCTGGCCGGGCTGATCGTCATTTTCGGCGCGGGCGCAAAAATAAGCGCGCAGGCTTTACCCGCCATTGCGGCCATTCTTGCTGCAGTCGCCATTCAGGCCACCAGCCTGGTATGGGTCAAACGCACCGGCGCTACGGTACCTGTATTGGCTTTGACGACTGGCGCGCTGATCCTGGTGGTGGGGCTATTGTTACCGTTGTGGCTGATGCTGTTCGGTCACGCACCCCAATGGACCATGCGCGCCGGGCTGTCCACGCTGTATCTGGGAATTTTCGGCTCGGTGGCGGGCTTTAGCCTGTATTTTTACGTCACCAAACACCTGCAAGCCGGACAGGTCGCGCTGATTACCCTGATCACACCGGTCAGCGCATTGCTGTTGGGGCAGGCGCTCAATGGCGAACGCCCCAGTCTGGATGTATGGCTGGGAACTGCCCTGATCCTGCTCGGATTGGGTGCCCATCAGTGGCGCCTGTTTGTTCGCATGGCCCGGTGAGTGCGGCAAAATTCCAATCGTACCGCCGTTAAAATACGCTACAGTAAAGTCTTCACACAATCATAAAGGGGGGTACGCCATGGGACTGTTTGATGAAGCATTGAATATGGCCAAAAGCCAAATGGGTGGCGCGGCAGAAGGCCAAAGCGGCCTGATGGGAATTGTAATGCAGCTGATCAACAACCCGCAGTCCGGTGGCTTGGCCGGGTTGCTTTCACAGCTTTCACAGGGCGGCCTGGGCAATGCCGTGTCGTCCTGGGTGGGCTCCGGTGAAAATCAGCCGGTTTCGGGTGACGCCATTCAACAAGCGCTGGGCAATGACAAGATTCAGGAACTCGCCGCGCAGGCCGGCATCTCGGCTGACGCGCTTTCAGCGGGACTCGCGCAATTATTACCCGGCGTAGTCGACAAACTTACTCCCAATGGCGAACTGCCGTCCGGGGATTTAATGCAACAAGGAGAGGCTTTGCTCAAAGGCAAGCTGTTCGGTTGAAATTTGGGTAGTACAATGAAGGGCCGCAAGCTGGTTGCGGCTTTTTTTATGCATGCTGAACAGGCTATCATGAACAATTGCCCGAAAAAGGACAGCAATGAGCCTCATTATCGATCCCAATGCACCACCCGTTCCGCCGCAGGAAAAACGCGTTACTCTGAAGACCCGTTCCGGCGAGATGGTCAGCGCGGACCTGACCCTGCAAGACGATAAAGGCCGGCAAAGCGCCGCCGAGTATATCCATCACTTATTCCAGTCGATTCGCGAAAAACTCGGCGAAGTGGTCATCACGCAAGTAACCGAAACTGCCAATCCCGACGATGTCGCTGAAAACAAGCGCCGCATCATTTACATTGCGGCGTTTCACGATTCCATGTTCGGCACCTTCAACCGCGTCACCAAACTGCCCGAGGAAGAGCGCAACGAGTTCGTCGAAATTTTTCTGCTGGCGGTGGCCACACTGATGCCGGGACGCAACATACTGGTGGATTTGGGCAAGGGCTCGATCAGGGATGGCGCGGGTCTCAGCTGATTTTTTAACCAAACCAATTTTTTACGATAGCGATTTCATGCATCTGCACATTCTGGGTATCTGCGGCACCTTCATGGGCGGCATTGCCGCCATCGCCCGCGCGGCCGGACACACGGTGACCGGTTGCGACGCCAATGTCTATCCGCCCATGTCCGATCAGTTACGCGCACTGGGCATCGACCTGATCGAAGGCTTTGATCCTAAACAGCTGGATCTCAAACCCGATGTGTACGTCATTGGCAATGTAGTGACGCGCGGCAATCCGTTGATGGAAGCGATACTGGATGGCGGGATGCCGTATATTTCCGGTCCGCAATGGCTGGCCGAGAACGTGCTGCATGACAAATGGGTACTGGCCGTCGCAGGCACCCACGGCAAAACCACCACCACCTCGATGCTGGCGTGGATACTGGAAGATGCGGGCTTGACCCCGGGCTTTTTGGTGGGCGGCATTCCGCAGAATTTCGGCATCTCCGCACGTTTGACCGAATCGCCATTTTTCGTGATCGAGGCAGACGAATACGACACCGCTTTTTTCGACAAACGCTCCAAGTTTGTCCACTATCGGCCGCGCACGGCCATTCTCAATAATCTGGAATTCGACCATGCTGACATTTTCCCCGACCTGCCCGCCATCGAGACCCAGTTCCACCACCTGGTGCGCACCGTTCCGAGGCAGGGGCTGATTATCGCAAATGGCGTGGAAGACAGCCTGCGCCGCGTCATTGCACGTGGCTGCTGGACCCCGGTGGAATGGCTGGGGGTGACGGATGGCTGGCGCAGCAGCGATGGCGAAGCCGAATTCGATGTGTCATTCAACGGCAAACCGCAAGGCCGGGTGGAATGGAATCTGATGGGTGCACATAACGTACATAACGCGCTGGCCGCCATTGCCGCCGCGCGCCATGCAGGCGTTTCCACGCAAGTAGCGTGTGAGGCGCTGGGACGCTTCGAAAACGTCAAGCGTCGCATGGAAATGCGTGGCACCGTCAAAGGCATCACCGTGTATGACGACTTCGCCCATCATCCCACTGCCATCGCCACGACCGTAGGCGGCCTGCGCCGCAAGGTCGGCAAGGCGCGCATACTCGCCGTGCTGGAGCCGCGCTCCAACACCATGAAGCTGGGCGCAATGAAAGACGCTTTGCCCGCCAGCCTGAAAGAGGCGGACAAGGTGTTCTGCTATGCTGGTAACTTGGGTTGGGACGCCAAAGCGGTATTTGCCTCCATGGGCGATATCGCGCAGGTACACGACAATCTCGATACCCTGGTGGCTGCAGTCGCCAGTGAAGCCCGTGCAGGCGATCAGATTCTGGTCATGAGTAATGGCGGTTTTGGTGGCATACATGGCAAGCTGCTGGAACGTCTGACCACACGTTAAGGTTTCCTGAATGCCAGTCATCCGTAAAAAACAAAAAAACATCTATTGCCCGGATTTCAAGTTTGGTAGCAGAAAACCGATATAACATAAACGGAGCGCCACGAAAAAAAACCAATATAAAGCTGTATGCACCGAGGAGAGAGGGTATGGGAAATTTTTTATCTGCCGGGCGCCGGCTGCTGATCTGTGCACTGATGGTCTGGCCCATACTGGGCGCAGCACAGGGAAACACCCTGATCGTAGGTGTGCTGCCCACGCTGAGTCCGCGCGTCCTGCTGAATAATTACCAGCCATTCCGGGAATATCTGCAACATGCGCTGAATCGGCCCGTGGAGATGGTTACCGCCACGGATTTCGCGGCCTTTCACAAGAGCACCCTGGCTGGTGAGTATGACATCGTGGTAACTGCTGCCCATTTGGGCCGGCTCGCCGAAACCGAACGCGGCTATATTCCATTGGCAACCTACAAATCTGCTAACCGGGCCATGGTAATGACGTCCCGGGCCGCGCCGCTCAAATCCATTCGTGACCTGCGTGGTCATACCGTTGCGATCCTGGATCGTTATGCGCTCATTGCAGGGCAAGCCATTGCATGGCTTGAGGAGCAAGGACTGCGCGAAGGCTCCGATTACCGCCTGCTGGAAACCCCCAGCCATAACAGCTCTGCCTATTCGGTACTGAGTGGCGAAAGTACACTGGCCATCATCTCGCCCGCGGGTTGGAAGCAGATGCCCGAAAACATTCGCGAAGGCCTGCAGGTTTACGCCAATCTGCCTGCCATACCCGGCCTGATGTGGCTGGCCAACCCGCGCTTGGCACGTGAAGCGCCTCGCCTCAAATCCATTCTGCTGGCTTTTTCCCCGGACTCACCCGACGGCAAGCAGTTTTTCCATGTGACCGGCTACCAGGGTATGCGCGACATAACCCCTGAGGAAATGAAATCACTGGACCCCTATACCCGGTATCTCCAGAAAAATCTGGGACAATAAGCCTTGCTGAAATTACCGCAACACCTGTCATTACGCTCCAAGCTGGTGCTGCTCTTGCTAATCGTGGAAGTCGCGATGCTGACCCTGCTTGTCGTGAATAGCGTACGACTCAGCCAGGACAGCCTGATTGAGCAGGCGCAAGTACGCTATACAGAACTCAATACCCTGTTCAATGCGGCGCTTGCCGCACCACTATCCCAGCGCGATTACGCCACCCTGCATGAAATTCTGGCCGAAAGCGTACACCAGGAGGGCATTGTCTACGCCGTACTGGTCGACCGGGCCGGATTGATTGTGGCATCGGCTGGCTGGAACAAGGGGAAAACACTTCCCATTGCCACCCAGACCACCAAATTCAACAACACCCGTATCGACCAGTTCGACACAACCACTAAAATCATCCTTGCGGGGCAACAATACGGCACGCTCCATTATGGCGTCTCGACGTTATTTCTGACGGAAGCGCGTGCGCATCTTGTGCGGCAAAGTGCGGTCATTGCGGGCGTGGAAATCCTGCTGTCGACTTTGCTGATCACGATTCTGGGATATTGGTTGACCCGTCATCTGGCCAGCCTGACGCTCGCCTCGGAAGCCTTTGCGCAAGGGCAGCTGGATCTCCGCCTGCCGGTGCAGAGCGACGACGAAGTCGGTACACTGACGCATGCCTTCAATTCCATGGCGGACGCCATCGCAGGGCAGATTGGCGCGCTGACGACCAGTACCAGCCAGCTACATGAAGAACAAGCACGACTGGTTGCTTTGCTGCACGCCATGAAACTGGGCATCCTGTTTGCCGATACGGATAATCGCATCCTCTATTACAACCCGGCATTCCTGCATATCTGGAGGTTGCCGGCAAACGCTTCCTTGCATGGCAAGCATCCGGTCGATGCCATCTCCCAGACTGACGGCACGCTGGCTGAGCCAAATCAACTCAGCGGGCTAATGATGCCTCCAGTCAATCCCCATGAAGAGTATCCAGCTGCAGAAATCCGTTTGTCGGACGGGCGCCTGGTCACCCGCCTCAACCACCCGGTATATGACGCCACCAAAAAATTTATCGGTCATTTGTGGATGTTTGAGGACGTGACGCAGGAGCAACAAACCGCACAACAGCTCATTTATCTTGCCGAACGTGACTCGCTCACCGGGCTGTTCAATCGCCACCGCCTGCGTGAAGAAATGGAAACTTTGCTCGCTGAAGCAGCGCGTTCAGGCAAACCGGGGGCATTACTGTTCTTCGACCTGGACGAATTCAAATACATCAACGACACTTTTGGGCACCATGCAGGTGACGCGACATTGATCCGTATCGCCACGGAGCTTTCTACATTGATCCGGCGCAATGAAATCCTTGCGCGCCTGGGTGGCGACGAATTCGCGCTGCTGATTCCGCAACTTGCCGATCTGAAGCAGGCTGAAGACCTGGCGGAACGTGTCGTCCAGTCAATTGCCCGGCTCCCGCTCATTTTTGAAGACCAGCCATTGCGCGTTACGATCAGCCTGGGAATCGCCCTTTATCCTCAGCACGGCACCACGATCGAGGAACTCATTGCGCACGCCGATACCGCTATGTATCAGGCCAAGGCGTGTGGAAAAAATACCTGGCAGGTATATCGTCCGGAACTGGACATGGGCAAGCAAATGGTGGCCCGCCTTGCCTGGAACGACCGGCTCTCACACGCTTTCGAACACAACCTGTTCCAGCTGCATTTTCAGGGCGTGTATCGCACCGCCGATCGCAGCCTGTCGCACCTCGAAGCACTGATACGCATGATCGATGAGGAAAAACCCGGTGAAATGATCATGCCCGCTTTATTCATTCCCATCGCCGAAAAATCCGGCAAGATACTGGAACTGGATCGCTGGGTCATTAACGAGGCAATTACTACGCTGGCTCGCCACCCCAGGCTGCGCGCATTGGCCATCAATTTGTCCGGCCGTTCTTTGGCTGACCCGTCATTGCCACGTTACATCAAAGATACCCTCATCCAGCATGACGTCGATCCCAAACGCTTGCTGATTGAAATTACCGAAACCTCAGCGATTGGCGATCTGCATGACGCCGGACGTTTCATCGAGGCCTTGCACCAGACCGGATGTGCAACCTGTCTGGACGATTTCGGTACGGGCTTCTCGTCTTTTGCCTACCTTAAATATCTCAAGGTGGATACGCTCAAAATCGACGGCCTGTTCATCCGTGATCTGCCCAATGATCACGACAATCAGTTATTCGTTAAATCCATTGCCGACGTGGCAAGAGGGATGGGCAAAATCACGGTAGCCGAGTTCGTCGAGGATGAGGCAACTCTCGATCTGCTGCATCGATTCGGAGTCAATCTCGTACAGGGCTATTTTCTGGATCGACCGATTGCCAATCATCCTGCCCTGCAAGGTGACTCACTCACGGAAAGGCAGGCTTGACGGCGCAACTCAGTACGTTTTATACGGCAAAAACTTTCCGTTCAGCACAATCTTGACGCGATCACCCTTGGGGTCGGCTTCGCGTTGGATATCCATGCTGAAATCAATTGCGCTCATGATGCCATCACCAAATTCTTCGTGAATCAACTCTTTAATGCTGGTGCCATAAACATTGATCAACTCGTAAAACCGGTAAATCAGCGGGTCCGTAGGGATAGCAGTCGGCAACGAACCTTTGTATGGCACCACTTGCAGCGCCGCTACGGCATCAGGCGGCAAGCCAAGCAACTTGCCGATGGTGGTTGCCTGTTTTTTATCCAGCGTCATCTGCCCCAATAGCGCAGCAGTTGTCCATTCCTTGCTCAGGCCGATTTTTTTGGCGATGTCCGCCCATTTCAAGTCTTTTTTCAGTTTGGCGGCAAGGATCAGTTCGGTCACTTCAGTGCGTTTCATGGCTTCTCCCTCATAAAGAACATCTAACACTAATAAAATTACCCGTTAACCTGCACCTGACTCATCCGTTTCAGGCGTTGAGCAAGCGCGCCAATAATCTCGCGCGCCAGTGCCGGACTGGTCGCCATCAGTTCCTCCAGTATGTGCGGCGGGAATGCAACCAGATACACGTCGGTCTCGGCAATGACTGTCGCCGTACGAGGCTCGCCCAGCAGGTAGGCCATTTCACCGAATATTTCACCGGCTTGCAAACTGGTGAACTTGATTTGTTGATCCTGTACGTCTTTGTATAGCGCAACCTCGCCTGATTTCAAAAAATACGTGAGTTGCGAGGTTTCGCCCTCGCGGATAATGACCGTCCCGGCGCTGAATGCATGGCCGTATTTGTTCAGCAGACGCTGCGAACGCCCGAACAAAATGCGATCGGCCAGCGTAGTCTGCTTGCCGCTATTGGTCAGGAACAGTTTTTCCAGGCCCAATACATCCAGCCTGCCCACCGCGTATAACGTCTGCGCCCATGCCAGAAAAACCACCGCGACGATGTATACCCAAATTAGTGAAAACACTACCGTGCCCAAAGTGCCGTAGATCGCCTGATAATTATCAAGGCGCACGAAATAACCGAATCCGGCTTTGAGCGCAAGTATGCTGAGCACGCACAGCAGGCTTACCCATGCGGCTGTCTTGCGCGGTGGGCGCGGAATAGGCATACGCCAGAATGCTGCAAACACCAGCAACCACAACATCAGAAAAGTCACTGCGCCGCTGGCCAGATTGAGGTTGTTTACCAAAGGTGCGCCGAGTAAATCCATGCGGGAGAAATACCCCAGCAGATACTGCCCCACCATGACCAGCACGATCAGGCCGAACGCCAGCGGCATAGCCAGCAGCGACACCAGCCAACTGCGCCAGAAACTGCGCTTGCCGCCGGAGAAAATTACCCGGAACGCACTTTGCAAAGCGTTCAGCAGGCCACGCGAAGCCATCACCAGCGTTAGCAGGCTGGCGCCACTAGCCACCGCGCGAGTTTGTTCCGGTAGAGCGCCCAGCGCCTTGAGCGCGCCCAGATTGAGTTGATCCCACAGCGCCACAAACAGGAGCGGCATATTCGCGGCCAGCTGCGGCAACTGGGTAAGCAGATTGGCCGCATACAACAGCAGCAGCACAATGGGAACGATCGACAACAAAAAATAAAACGAAATCGCCGCCGCATGGTTGGCCAGCTCGTTGCGCAAAAACAGCTGCACCGACACGTAGCCAATCTGGCTCAACCAGTCTAGGCGATCGCGAGCCGGTGCGGAAAGGGGAAAGCGTTTCATCAGTAGCAATTTAACCTGCTTTTAACGGCGTCGGCCAGCACTGCCTTATAATGCGTGATTAAATTTGCTATATCTTTTCCGCAATGATCATTTATGTTCACGGTTTCAACAGCTCGGCCAACTCGGGCAAGGCACGCGAACTGGCTGCCTGGCTTGATGCCCGCGGCCGCGCTGCGGAATTCATGTGCCCGGACCTGCCACATCGCCCAGCCGCGGCCATCGCACTGTTGTCCGGCCTGATCTCTACACTACCGCCCGCGCAGGTAAAACTGATTGGCAGCTCGCTGGGTGGTTTCTATTCCACCTGGCTGGCGGATCAGTTTGACGTCAAGGCGGCATTGATCAACCCGGCAGTGCATGTGCAAGACGGGCTAAAAAATGTGCTGGGCCCGCAAAAAAATTACCACACCGGCGAGGAATACCTGTTTACCCAGCAACATCTGGATGAGCTCGCCGCACTCGACAAACCCGCGCCGTTGCGCCCGCAAAACCTGCTGCTGCTGGTGGAAACCGGCGACGAAGTGCTGGATTACCGTGCGGCGGTGAATTATTACGCCGCCAGTAGACAGATAGTCGTGCCGGGCGGCGATCACGGCTTCCAAAGCTTCCCCCAATATATCGAAACCATTCTGGAGTTCTGAACGCCGAGGTGCATACACCCCGCGTTACTCAATATGTATCTACTTTACGAAGAAAGCGGCAGCTTCAAGGCCGGCACCATCATTACCGACAATGACTCATCCTTGCAGGTGGACACCCAGCACGGCAAACGTGTCAAGGTAAAGGCCGTCACGGTAATGATGCGTTTTAACGCCCCGTCCCCGGCTGAATTCATGGACGCCGCGCACGGCGTGCGCGATGAGGCCGACACGGATTTTCTGTGGGAAGTTGCGGGCAGCGAGGAATTCGGCTTTACCGATCTGGCGCGCGAATATTTCGGCCACGAACCCACACCTGCCGAAGCGGGGGGTATTCTGATGCGCTTGCACGAAGCGCCGATGTATTTCTACAAGAAGGGGCGCGGCCGTTACAAATCGGCACCGCCTGAAGCCCTGGCTGCCGCCAAGGCCGGGGTGGAGCGCAAGCAGCGTGAGGCTGAATTGCTGGCACAGTATGTTGCGCAACTGGGCGCGTATGAGTTGCCGGAAGCATTCGCCGCACATCTGGATATGCTGCTCTACGCGCCGGACAAAAACCTGCTGGAATGGAAAGCCCTGGACGAAGCTTGCAAGGCGACCAGCCTGACGCCAGTCAAGCTGCTGGATCGCTGCGGCGCCATCCCGTCCAGCCATGATTACCATGTGGGCGCTTTCCTGCGCGAGCATTTCCCGCGCGGCACCGGTTTCGGCGACGCGCACGAACTACCCGACCCTCCCCAGCTGCCGGATGCCGGGGTACAGGCATTCAGCATGGACGACGCCGCTACCACCGAGATCGACGACGCCTTCTCGGTGACCCGTCTGGATAATGGCAACTGGCGCGTCGGTATCCATATCGCCGTCCCTGCACTGGGTATCGTACCGGCCTCACCGCTAGACGACATTGCGGCACGACGCCTGTCCACGGTGTATTACCCCGGCGGCAAGATCACCATGCTGCCCGATAGCGCGATTCACCATTACACGCTGGGCGAGACCCACACCTGCCCGGCGTTATCCATGTACGTGGAAGTCGGCGATGGCGAATGGAAAGTACTGAATCAGGAAACCCGCCTGGAACAGGTCCATATCGCTGCCAACCTGCGCCATGAAACGCTGGAAACGCATTTCCATACCGGCAGTATCGCCAACGACAGCGTCGACTATCCGTTCAAAACCGAACTCGACATGCTCTGGCATTTTTCCGGTGCGCTGGAAGCTGCGCGCGGCAAAACGCCTGACCCCAACCTGCCGCCGCGCGCCGATTACAATTTCAAGGTGGAAAACGATCGTGTCAGCATCACTGACCGGCTGCGCGGCAATCCGATTGACCGCGTGGTGTCCGAACTGATGATTTATGTGAATTCGGAATGGGGACGCTGGTTGGCTGAGACCGACACCATGGCGCTGTATCGCACCCAGCAAAACGGTAAAGTAAAAATGAGCACCAAGCCTGGGCCGCACGTTGGCTTGGGTGTAGCCCAATATACCTGGGCAAGTTCACCGCTGCGGCGTTATGTGGATCTGGTCAACCAGCGCCAGATCATGGCGCTAGCGCAAGGCGTGGAACCCCCTTATGCGGCGAAATCCGAAGTGTTGTATACCGCAATGCGCGATTTCGAAGTGGCTTACGACGCCTACAACGATTTCCAGCGCAATATGGAGCGCTACTGGTGTCTGCGCTGGCTGGTGCAGGAAAGCATTTCCGAAATCAATGGCGGGGTCATCAAGGAGAACCTGGTACGCCTGGATGGCATTCCGTTTGTGACACGCGTGCACTCGTTACCAGAACTGCCGCCGGGCAGCCGCGTCAGTCTGAAAGTGGATGGCGTGGATCTGTTCGACGTTGAGTTGCTGTGCAGCTTCCAGCACAGAATCGATATCGCACCTGCCGCGACGGAGCCCGCAGCCCAATAATCCGGGCTAAAATACCGGCCATGAACGCACCCCTCCGCTTGCCCTCCATCGCTTCCCGACTCGGCGTTACACCGTTGCTCGGCATGGCGTTGCTCGCTTCGCTGGGCATCCACCTGTTCCTGCTCGGCTTCAGCTTCATGCTGCCGCCAGTACGCACTGACAATTTCCGCAGTCCACCGCTGGAAGTCGTACTGGTCAATAGCAAGTCCGCCCACAAGCCGCTTAAGGCTGATGCGCTTGCGCAAGCCAATCTGGATGGCGGCGGCAATACGGATCTCGACCTCCGCGCCAAGAGCCCGTTGCCGTCTTCGGCGATCGACCAGCACGAATCCGGCGCAGAGCAGGCGGAACAACGCGTCAAACAACTGGAAGCACAGGCGCGCCAGATCATGACCCAGCTCAAGGCCGATCAAAGCCTTCCCAGTATGCAAAATGAACCGGTGCCGACTGAAACCAAGCCGCTTGAGGCAGACCCCACTCCCTCCACCCTGGTCGCGCGCAATCAGGAAATGGCGAAACTGGAAGCGCAGATTTCGCGTGAATACAGCGCTTATCAAAAGCGCCCAAAACGCATGTTTGTCGGCGCACGCACGCAGAGCTACGTTTTTGCGCGTTATATCGAAGACTGGCGCATCAAGGTGGAGCGCATAGGCAACCAGTATTACCCGGAGGCGGCGCGTTTACACAAGCTTTACGGCAAGCTGCAGCTCACTGTGTCAATCAAATCGAACGGCAGCCTGGATGGCATCGAAGTCACGCGCAGCTCTGGTTCCAAAATCCTGGATGCCGCCGCTGTCGCAATTGTGCGGCGCGCAGCGCCGTTTTCACCGTTCCCGGAGGCCATGCGCAATCAGGTGGATATCCTGAGCATCACGCGCACCTGGAATTTCCTGCCCGGTGACAAGCTCAATAGCAGCAACGACTGAGCCTGGCCATCAATCTGATATAATTAGTACTTTTGAATATTCTGGAAAGGCCTTGGCCATGCATATCGGCACAACTATCACCCAATTCATTATCGAAGAACAACGCCAGATCAAGGGCGCAACGGGTGATTTCACTTCGTTGCTGAACGACGTTGTCACTGCTTGCAAGGTCATCTCCAATGCCGTCAACAAAGGCGCGCTGATCGGCGTGATGGGCAGCCTCGATTCGGAAAACGTACAGGGCGAAACCCAAAAGAAACTGGACGTCATCACCAACGAAATCTTCATCCAGTCCAACGAGTGGGCAGGACACCTGGCCGCCATGGCCTCCGAAGAAATGGACGACGTCTACCAGATTCCCGGCCAGTACCCGCGCGGTAAATACCTGCTGGTGTTCGACCCGCTGGACGGCTCGTCCAACGTCGACGTCAACATCTCGGTCGGTACTATTTTCTCCATCCTGCGCTGCCCTGGCGAAGGTGATGCGCCGACTGCCGAGTCGTTCCTGCAGCCGGGCACCAAACAGGTTGCCGCCGGTTACGCGCTGTACGGCTCCTCCACCATGCTGGTGCTGACCACCGGCCACGGCGTCAATGGCTTTACGCTGGACCGCGACATCGGCGAGTTCATTCTTACCAATCCCAACATGAAAATTCCTGTCGACACCAAGGAATTCGCCATCAACGCCTCCAACCAGCGCTTCTGGGAAGCCCCGGTCAAGCGCTACGTGCAGGAATGCCTGGAAGGCAAGACCGGCCCGCGCGAACGCGATTTCAACATGCGCTGGGTTGCCTCCATGGTGGCTGAAGTTCATCGTATTCTGGTACGCGGCGGCATCTTCATGTACCCCAAAGACACCAAAGACCCTGCCAAGGCCGGCAAGCTGCGCCTGCTGTATGAGGCCAACCCGATGAGCTTCATCGTCGAGCAGGCCGGCGGTGCTTCCAGCACCGGACGCGAGCGGATTCTCGAGCTGCAACCGGAAGGCCTGCACCAGCGCGTGCCGGTCATCCTCGGCTCGAAGAACGAAGTGGAGAAAGTGATTTCCTACCACAAGGAAGCCTGAGTTTCAGGTCAGCAATAAACCGGGGGCACAGCGCAGGCTGTGCCCTTTTTTTTTGCGACATTCAGTTTTTCACCGCCGCCTTGTATAGCGCCAGTGTCTGTGTTCGCGCACTGGCATGGTCCACAATCGGTGCAGGATAATCGTGGCCGAGAGTCATCCCGTAAGCTTGCTGGTCCTCAGCTGTCAGCAGCCACGGTGCATGGATATGTTTTGCAGGCAGATTGCCCAGTTCGGGCACATAACGCTTGATGAATGTGCCCTCAGCGTCAAATTTCTGTGACTGGACAATCGGGTTGAAAATACGAAACCACGGTTGCGCATCGCAGCCGGTTGAAGCCGCCCATTGCCAGCCGCCATTGTTAGCGGCAAGGTCGAAATCGATTAACCGGGCAGCGAAATAACGTTCGCCCAAACGCCAATCCACATGCAAGTCTTTCACCAGAAACGACGCAGCCACCATGCGCAGACGATTATGCATGGTGCCGGTCTGATTGAGCTGGCGCATTGCCGCATCCACCAGTGGGTAACCGGTGCGTGCTTCGCACCAGGCCTCAAAATGGCCCGCTGGATTTGGCCATACGATGGCGTCGAATTCGGGCTTATAGGCATATCCTGCCGCCACTCGGGGGTGGTGCCAAAGCACTTGCTGATAGAATTCGCGCCAGATCAGTTCAGACAACCACGTATTGGCGCCTGGGCTGCCTATACCGTGGGCGGTGGTCACCAATTGACGAATGGACACGGTGCCAAAGCGCAAATGCACCGAAAGAAATGATGGCCCTTTGAGAGCAGGGAAATCCCGCATCGCCTTGTAGTGGTCGATGCGTTCGACAAAATTCTCGAACAGGTGCTGCGCGCCTGCACTGCCGGCCTGAATACCCAATGCGTCAAGCCGGGTTCGCGAAAATCCCATCTCTTCGAGACTGATCAGCACTTGCGGCGGCAAACGTGCAAGACGATCCAGATATCGTGCAACCGGGTAAGGCGTGTGATAAAACGCATCCAGCTTTTTCAGCCACGCATTCTTGTAGGGGGTAAACACGCTAAAAGGCTTGCCTACCTGGGTGAGCACCTCATCGGTTTCAAATATCACCTGATCCTTGAACTCGCACAGCTCTCGACCATTTTGTGACAACTGCTCGGCAACCTCGGCATCGCGGGCCATTGCGGCAGGCTCATAATCGCGGTTGCAGAATACCGCCTGGGTATTCAATTCCTGCGCCAATTGCGGAATAAGCTCACAGGCGCGGCCATAGCGCGTAATCAGACTACTGCCCAGTGCTTCCAGCTCAAGTTTGAGGACGTTCAGGCTTTCCCAGATGAATTCCACGCGTCGATCAGCACGATGCGGCAGCGTATCGAGAATATCCGTGTCAAAAATAAACACGGGTATCACGCTACGACTTGCTTTCAGGGCATGATAGAACGCGGCCTGGTCGTTCAGGCGCAGGTCGCGGCGCAGCCAGACAAGGGTGGTATCGAATACTGGCATGGGTTTTCCTGAAACTATATTTATAAAGCCAAATTGTGATTGAAGCGCTAGGCCGTTACAATTGATTCCACATGCAAACCGTTAACCTCACTGACCATTTCCTGATCGCCATGCCCAACATGGCTGATCCCGGTTTTTCCAGAACCCTGACCTATATCTGCGAGCATAACGAGGAAGGCGCGCTCGGTGTGATCGTCAACCGGCCTACCGATCTGGATATGGCGGCCTTGTTCGACCAGATCGGCATCGAACTGGAACGTACCGATCTGGCCGGGCAGGCTGTCTACTACGGAGGCCCGGTACAGACCGAACGCGGCTTTGTGCTGCACCAGCCGGCGGGTGAGTGGCAATCGACCATGGCGGTGAATGAGCGCCTGGGGCTGACCACCTCCAAGGATATTCTTGAAGCCGTCGGTCGTGGCCATGGCCCCGCCAAGCTGATGGTGTCGCTCGGTTATTCAGGCTGGTCACCCGGCCAGCTGGAAGACGAACTCGGACAAAACGCCTGGCTGTCGGTCAAGGCCGATCCGCAGGTGATTTTCGACTTGCCGGTGGAAGAACGGCTGAATGCGGCGATGAAAATTCTCGGTATCGACTTTGCCATGCTGTCGGACGACGCGGGCCACGCCTGATGGGGTCGGGCAGCGTATTGGGCTTCGATTTCGGCCTGAAACGTATCGGCGTGGCGGTAGGTACACTGGAACTCAAACTGGCTCACCCGCTGGAAACCATCGCGATTGAAACCACCGACGCGCGTTTTGCCCGCATCGGCAAACTCATTGATGAATGGAAACCGGCGCTGGCCGTGGTTGGCATCCCGCACCGCCACGACGACAGCGCGCACGAATTTGCGCCTACCTGCATGCGTTTTGCCCAGCGCCTCAAGGGGCGCTTCGGCTTGAGCGTAGCGCTGGTGGACGAAAGTTACAGTTCTGCTGCCGCCAGCTCGGCACTGAGCGAATCCGGTATTCATGGCCGCCAGCAAAAATCCATGCTCGACCAGGTGGCCGCCCAGCATATCCTGCAACATTATTTCGACGAACCCGACGATGCCCATCGATACCTTGCCTGACGCAGAAACGCTGGTCGCCCAACTGGCGGCCGCCATCAAGCCCACCCTGACACCCAACACCGTGCTGGTCGGCATGTATACCGGCGGCGTATGGGCGGCGCAACGCATGCACGCGCTGCTTGACCCGACCATGCCGCACGGCGACCTGGACATCTCCTTTTACCGCGACGACTTCAACCGCATCGGCCTGCACGCGCAAGTCAAACCGACGCGCCTGCCGTTTGAAGTGGAAGGGCGCGACATCCTGCTGGTGGATGACGTGCTCTACACCGGGCGCTCGGTACGCGCTGCCATGAACGCGCTGTTCGATTACGGCCGCCCGGCACGCATCCGTCTGGCCGTGCTGATTGACCGTATCGGCGACCGCGAGCTGCCGATCATGGCGGATTTTGTCGGCGCCACCGCAAACGTGCAGCCACGCCAGCATATCCACCTTGTTCGTGACGACGCAGGTCGTCTCAATCTTAAACTGGTTGATCTTAAATGACCTTGAATCCGCAGCTCAACAAAGACGGCGCCCTCAAACACCTGCTCACCATTGACGGCCTGCCCCGCGCCATTCTCACCCACATTCTGGATACCGCTGAAAGCTTCATTGCCGTCAGTGAACAAGAGGTCAAAAAGGTACCGCTACTGCGCGGCAAGGCGATTTTCAACCTGTTTTTCGAGCCTTCGACGCGTACCCGCACCACCTTCGAGATTGCCGCCAAGCGCCTGTCTGCTGACGTCATCAATCTCAATATCAATGCCTCCAGCCAGAGCAAGGGCGAAACCCTGCTCGACACGGTGGATAACCTCGCCGCCATGCAGGCCGATATGTTTGTGGTGCGCCACGCGCAAAGCGGCGCAGCGCACATGATTGCACGCCATGTGGCGCCGCACATTCATGTCGTGAACGCCGGTGATGGCCGCCATGCCCACCCCACCCAGGGCTTGCTGGATGTCTTCACCATTCGCAAATACAAGGGCGAGTTCCACAACCTGCGCGTCGCTATCGTCGGCGATGTGCTGCACTCGCGCGTGGCACGTTCGCAAATCCATGCGCTGACCACACTGGGCGTGCCGGAAGTGCGCGTGATCGCCCCCAAGACCCTGCTCCCCACCGCGGTCGAACAGATGGGTGTGCATGTCTACCACGAGATGGAAAAAGGCCTGAAAGACGTCGACGTGGTCATCATGCTGCGTCTGCAAAACGAACGCATGCGCGGGTCGCTGCTGCCCAGCGCGCAGGAATATTTCAAATACTACGGCCTCACCCCGGACAAACTGGCCCACGCCCGGCCCGATGCCATCGTCATGCACCCCGGCCCGATGAATCGCGGTGTCGAAATCGACTCCGCCGTGGCCGACGGCAAGCAATCGGTGATCCTGCCGCAGGTGACCTACGGCATTGCTGTGCGCATGGCAGTCATGAGCATACTCGCAGGAAATTAAGCATGAAAATCCATATTAAAAACGGCCGCCTGATTGATCCAAAACACGGCATCGATACCCAGACAGACCTGTTTATCGCCGCAGGCAAAGTTGCTGCCATCGGCACCCCACCCAAGGATTTTCATGCCAACCGCGTCATCGACGCCAGCGGTTGCATTGTCTGCCCCGGACTGGTGGATCTCGCCGCACGCCTGCGCGAACCCGGCTTTGAATACCGGGCCACACTGGAGTCGGAAATGAATGCCGCGTGTGCCGGTGGCGTCACCAGCCTGGCCTGCCCGCCGGATACCGACCCACCGCTGGACGAGCCGGGCCTGGTGGAAATGCTCAAGTTCCGTGCCATGAACCTCAACCAGACACGCGTCTATCCCATTGGCGCGCTGACCCAGAAACTTGAAGGCGCGCGCCTCACCGAAATGGCTGAATTGCGCGATGCCGGCTGCGTGGGTTTCTCCCAGGCCGACGCCCCGATTACCGATACCCAGGTGCTGGTACGCGCGATGGAATACGCCGTCACCTTCGGCTTCACCGTATGGTTACGCCCGCAGGATGCCTACCTCGCCAAAGGCGGCGTGGCGCACGATGGCTTTGTCGCCACGCGCCTGGGCTTGGCTGCCATCCCGACCAGCGCCGAGACCGTCGCGCTCGCCACCATCCTGCTGCTGGCCAAGGAAACCGGCGCGCGTATCCATCTGTGCCGCCTGTCCGCGGCCGAGAGCATCGACATGGTCCGAACCGCCAAGGCCGAAGGCCTGAACGTGAGTTGCGACGTCGGCATCAACCACGTCCACCTGAGTGAAATGGATATCGGTTATTTCGATACCAACTACCACTTCATCCCGCCATTGCGCAGCCAGCGTGACCGCGATGCAATCCGCAGCGCACTTGCCGACGGCACCGTGGATGCCATCTGTTCCGACCACGCCCCGATGGACGAAGACGGCAAGCAAATGCCGTTCGGCGAATCACAACCCGGCGCGACCGGCCTGGAACTGATGCTGCCCTTGACGCTGAAATGGGCACGCGAGAACGACATTCCGCTCAGCCAGGCACTGGCGCGCATCATCCATCATCCCGCCCGCATTCTCGGCCTCGATGCCGGACATTTGGGAGTTAGCCATGCTGCTGACATCTGCGTGTTTGATCCGGAAGCCACCTGGAAAGTCACCCACGCCGCACTTAAAAGCCAGGGTAAAAATACACCGTTTTTAGGTTACGAAATGCAGGGGAAGGTAAAGGCCACGCTGGTGGAGGGGCATGTGGTGTTTGAGGCTGCGGAGAATGGGCAGGGGCGGAAGTAGCGATCAGGGCCCGGCAACCTGGGTGGATCTTGTAAAACGACTTCGGCTTTCATCCGTGAATTTTTAGGTTGCACTATTTTTAATAGCGCAGCCTGAAGATCAGCTAACTCAATGAAAAAAAACGATTCATTAGATTGCTTTAACAACGATATTAATTTTAGGCGACATACTTCCGCTATGAAAATGTTTTCTATATTACGTTAAGCCCAGATAGCCGTGCGCTACCCTGGACGATTCTGGCGAACAGGCCGCTGCATGGGATTAACCGCAGTGCTGGAACAGAAATTGATGGATTTACAATGTCTTATAAAAATGATATTGAGCGAAGCGTAGCTGACGTCGCCGCATAACTGAAGGCGTTGATGCGGACGACGCTCACAACGCTTCGCGCCAAATAACGAGTTTTCCGGGGTGATTTTCAGTGACCACTCCGAGCACAACGAAACGGGAGGCATCGCGTGACAATAACAACAATCTGCTCCGTGCATGCACGGCCATCTGGGCCTAACGCCTCGTTCGAGCGGACACCGCTCGCGATGCTCGCGGCTGCGCCCCACTGGCCGACTTGCATGACAGGCTCGATACCGTTCCTCTTCGTCGCCAGCTTCACTGCTCGCCTATCATAAGCGCAAGCCGTCTGGCGGGGGTGCCGCTCAACTCGAACCACGTTAGGGTTATTTGTGACGGCCTACTCTTGGGAAATTATGGCGGCACTAGCTTTCGTTGCTGTTTTGCTGATCACCGATCTGCCGTACTTCTTTTACCAAAGAAGCGGTGGCAAAAAGTGTCGCCGTACGGTTGTCGTTTTCAACATCATCTTCGTTGTGTTTGGCCTTGTCGTGCTCACGGGAGTTCTGCGCAATGCGGTCTAATCTGTTCTGGCTCCTTCGTTCCCAGTTTACTCACCCTAACCCGGCGCTCAACCTCACTCCCTTCGGTCGCTGGACGGCGCTAAAGCGCCGCCGGTTAGCTCTACGTTGACGCTGTAGAAAAACCCCTTTTCAGCCTAATCATCGACACAAAAAAAACGGCGTGAATTATTCCACGCCGTTTTCAATTCCTGCCGTGCAATTCGCCTCACCGTTTCAATGCGATGTCTTGATCAAGTCATGGCGCCCTGCGTTGCTCGCAATGCGGGTTTCTATCCCGCGTCTACTGCGCATACCCATGATGTGCCAGCTTCTCGATGTTATGCACCAGGCAGTAGAGCTTCCACTGCGCATCCACTTTCTTCTGCCCTCTGAGGGTGAAGCGGTTGAGTTGCTTGTTGTGGCGCAGATTGCCAAACACCGGTTCCACCGTGGCAAAGCGGCGTCCGTATTTCGCCTGCCCTTCGGGGCTGTCGATGCGGGCCTTCATCCAGTCGGTGAAGCTGGGCTCGCCGTCAGCCTTGCCCTGAAAGAAACTCACTTGCCGGGTCTTGGTCTTTTCCGGGGTGCGCAGACATTTGTCTCGTTGTTTGCACGGCACGCAGTCTTGTTGCGCGCCCTGAAACTTGACGGCTGCAAATCCATTGATGATGCAGTGGCTGCCGTTGCCGTAAAGCGTCTTGCCCGCCGGGCAAACGCAGGTCCGGGTGTCAGGGTCGTAGTCAAAGTCTTCGGGGCGATAGACGGCTGCCTGTCGCTTTGCTTTCTTCTGGCCGGACTTGTCGTGCAGCGGGTCGGGCGCCTGTTTGTGTTTGACCTGATCCTTGAAACGCGGATCGCGGGCCCGCATGCCGTTGTCGGCAATCAGGGCATCGACATTCAGATCGGCAAGTTGCTTGAGGTTGCTCTCCGAGTGGTAGCCCGCATCGGCGGTGATGAGGCTGGTCTTGGTGATAAGCGAATGCTCATCATCCAATGCCGCGCGCATAGCCTTGACGACGGGAACCAGCAGTGCCTGTTCGCTGCCGGTGCCGTGGGCCTGGGCATCGACGATGATCTGGTGTTGGGCGTCGACTGCTGCCACGCCGGTGTAGCCTTGTATCACGCCCTTTGATGTCGCCATCTTGGCGGATTCGTTGTCGGTGCGGTTGCTCTTCCTGATCGTGCCTTGGCTGCCCTGGCGGTCTTCGGGGTGAGCAGTCAGCCACTGTCGGAGTCGCGCAGCGTCCGTTTGCAGGCGGGTGATGCGTTGGGCTTCTTTCTGTCTGAGGTCGGCTTCGATGGGCTTCTGGTCTGCTTCGCGGTGGCGTTGGAGCATGACGCGGGCGGCGGCTTCGAGTTTGGTGGCCTGGTGTTCGAAGTCGGCACGAGTGCCGCTCTTCTGTTTACTGGCGTTGCTGGGCAGCTTGACGCCGTCGATGGCAAACATCTCGCGTCCGATCAGGCCCTGCCGGTCGCACAGGTAGAGTATCTGGGTAAAGAGGCGGGCGATGTCGTCGGTGAGGTTTGAGACGAATCCGGCGATGGTGGTGAAGTGCGGCTGGGTGTCGCCGGACAGGGCAATGAAGGTGACGTGGTCGCGGCACACGCGCTCGATGCCACGGCTGGATACGATGCCCTGGCTGTAGGCGAACAGCACGACCTTCAGGAGCATGGCGGGCGGATAGGCGGCCGCACCGGTTTCATCATTCTTGAACCGGGCATCGACGCCGGATAGATCCAGCTCAAAGTCGATGAGGTGGTTGAGTGCGTGCTCGAAGCTGCCGGGCAACAGTTGCCGTTGCAGGTCAACGGCAAGAAATCGCGGGCTGGTGTCGATGGGTTTGTAGCGCGCCATTGGCTTCTCCAAAATATCGTCCTCCACTTCGACCTTGATATTTAGTTTGGTTCCCGGCACGATTGGGGGCATGAAGATACTTTTTCTACAGCCTCGTTAGCTCTGAATACAACCCAACTGGTTCACTAGACAATGCGTGACGAATTTGTAGAGAAGACAAAACGGGTAATACAGGATCGTGCGGGAAATCGATGTTCTAATCCGGAATGTCGTGTGCTGACATCGGGTCCGAATGCCCATCCAGAAAGATCAACTAAAACTGGCGTAGCAGCTCACATCACTGCGGCATCAGCAGGTGGTCCTAGATACAATCCTAATCTAACATCAGATCAGAGGCAATCCGCCGAAAATGGCCTTTGGCTTTGTCAAAATTGTGCTCACTTCGTAGATACAGACTACTTGAATTATTCGGTCGAGTTGCTCGATGAGTGGAAGTGCCTTGCAGAAAAAGAAGCCGACGACGAAACAAAGGGAAGAAGCGGGCGACTCCCCTCGCCACCACAAGCAGAGCCAGAAAAACTACAGCAAGAAGGATGGGGCTGCCCATTCTGCGGTACCGTCGTTGAGTTTGGAAAATCCGTTTGCCTTGGCTGTCACGCTGAAGTTGTTCCCGGTTTGACGCGATCTGAGCGACAAGATGCCGTCCAAATGGGAATGATGGCTGGAGGGGGTGTGGCCTTTGTGCTACTTGTTGTTATTCCAAATTGGCTGAAATCATCCCACGGTTTGAATGTCGAATTACTTTGGGGCTTGGGTATATATGGCATTGCTCTTGCAGCGATAATAGTCCTCGCAGTTGGATTTGCAGTTGTCAATTTCTCCCTGCAAAAGAGGTTGCAAGAACCCCCTCGTTTCTTTAGGCACACTGTTAAGTGAGCCAGATAAGAGCTAACCTTACGGTCGATAGGAATCGCCATGTCTTTTAAGCCGCTACGAAAGGACCTGACAGAAACCACTAGACGCTGCGACTTTTGTCCTAAATTTCTCACCTCATTAAAGGCTTATGTCCTTGAAGAGGAGGAAACAGGAAGAGTTGCGTATGCTGGCCCAACGTGCGCAAAAAACAATATTGGAGCAAACTTCACTCTTGTAGGAATTCCCGACCTTACGAGATTCACCCTGCCGAACGGGGAAGGTGAAGGTGGATCCGGTGGGACTGGCGGTTCCGGTGGTAGTAACTCCTCAGATTCAAATCGGCAGGCCCTTGAGTATCTGCTCCTCCGTGAAGAAAAGCTGGCGGATGAAATGCATACCTCATACTCGGCACTGAAGAACTACTACAGCAAATCCAAAACAGAATCGCTTACCGAGGCTGAAGTTCGACACATAAATAACATCGAGGCTAATGCTCCGGGAAAGTTTAGGTTGGCCAATCTTCAAAAGTGCTACAACTACCTCTTTTGGATAAATATAGGCATCGAAAAACTGCCAGCGGAGAAGATCGAATTCCTCAGTAATGTTAGGCGATCCTTGGTAAGTAACGGTGAAATCTCTCAGGCGCAGAAGGTTGCCGTGAATAAATGGCTTGTGAATATTCCTGGCGTTCCCCAGTTAAAGTAGCCATGCATAACATGGCGCTCAACCTCGCTCCCTTCGGTCGCTGGACGCTGCGCGATAAAGCCGCGCGGCGCCGGTTAGCTCTACGTTATACCTCTAGGGAAAGTGCCAAATGAAGATATTCGCACCATGCATGGAATGCCAAAAAGAGCTGAGGCATCCGTCATTTGAGCCGATATTTGCAGATTACTACGATGGAGCTGTGGCTTATATAGAGTGCTCCAGGGGCCATAAATCTGCTGTCTTGCTGCAAAGTCAAAAATTCGAGATTTTACTTGAGTCAGCGGCAAACGCACTTCTCGAGGGCTACACGATCGAGGCAGCGTCAAGCCTCTCGGCGGCCTATGAAAGATTCTTAGAATTCGCCATCAATGTCTTTTGCAAAAAAAACTCAATCACCAAGCAATCTCTTGAAGAAACATTCAAGCAAGTCTCCAAGCAGTCAGAGCGTCAAATTGGAGGCTTCCTTTTCTTGCATCTCATAACTTTTGGCAGCAGTTACACACTTAGCAAGAAAATCCCAGAGCTAAGAAATAGAGTGATCCATCAAGGCTATATACCCACACCAGAAGAAGTAATAGCCTTTGGAGAGTTAATTTACCAAGAAATCTATTCAATAACTCAGCTGTTAAAGACAAGCATGCAGAGCGAAATGCAACAGGTCGTCATGGACGACTTGCAGTCAAAGAGCGAAAAGATTCCGCCAGAAACACCCCGTGCCACTTCCACTGGCGCAATGTTCTTTTCCTTATCAATGGCAGAGCAAAAGAAAGACTTTCATGAGGCTCTTGCTTCGTACAAAGAAGCTAAGGAAGTAATTATTGGCGCAGTTCCATACATGAAACTACTCAACAAAGCCGTTTCGCTATATGCAAAATTTCGTGGTGAGGTATAACAAGCCCATCAAGCCGACGTTCTCTTCGCTGCGCTTCGATCGCGCGGCTTATGGGCGACGTAAGGTAACGCACTTGCGTATTTTCACGGGGAAATAGATTTACGGCTAAATGGCACGTTGCCAAAACTCGTTATTGCTTTAACAGGATTGAAATGAGTAACTGGGAAAAGGTGGATAAGCTGGCTAAGGAGATTCTGGGAGATGCAGCGCCCAAGCCTAAAAACTTATCAACAGTTGAGGCGGCCATTATTCCTGAGCTGGGCAAGCGTCAGCAAAAGAAATACACATCTTTTGCTGTGCTACTGAAGGATATTGAGGTTCTTCCAGAATATGAATTTATCTTCCAGGCATTACAGCAGGGGTGTCCATCTATCTTTGTGACAGGCAAGGCCGGTACGGGTAAATCCACGCTGATACAGTGGTTGTGCCAAAAGCTGGAAGGCTGTGCCGTGGTGGCTCCCACAGCGATTGCCGCAACCAATGTGCAAGGCGACACCATCCATTCATTTTTCGGCTTGCCCCCAGTTCATATTGACCCGGATGATGAATTTCACCCCAAAGAAAAAAGCCGTCTGGTTCTTGAAAATATCCATTTTCTGATAGTGGATGAAGTCTCTATGGTGTTGCCGAACATGGTTGATGCGATGAGCAATATCCTGAAGAGCGTGCGCCGCAACAACCTGCCATTTGGTGGTGTGCCTACAATATTTATTGGAGATCTGTTTCAATTGCCGCCAGTAGTTAGCAGCCAAGAGGAAGTCGTTTATTTCTCGCACCGCTACAAGTCGCATCATTTTTATTCAGCTGATGTTTTCAAAGAACAACAAATCATTCCTGTTAACCTGACTAAAGTCAGGCGGCAGACAGATGGGGAATTTATCGAAGCATTGAACCGCATTCGCTTGAATGACAATTGCCGGGAGCATGTAGCACTGTTCAACCGACGCTGCTTCAGGGATAAGCCTGAGGGCTCTGCTCAGGGCATTTATCTGGTACCTACCAATGTGGCCGCAAAGAAGATCAACACCCGTGAACTGGATGCCTTGCCGGGAAATGTGCAGATTTACGAGGCAACTGTCACTGGCAATTTGCCCACCAGCAAATGGAAGCTGAATGTATCAGACCGGCTGGAGCTGAAAGTCGGCGCAAAGGTCATTTTCCTGAAGAACAATAAACCGCAGTGGATCAATGGTGACTTGGGTGAAGTGGTTGGCGTGGAGCATGACCACATTCGAGTGAAAAAACAGAGTAGCGACAATGTGCTCATAGTCGGTAAGGAAACTTGGGGCAAATATAAGTACACCTATGACTACGAGACACGAAAAATTGAACGGCTGGAAGTGGGCTCATTCAAGCAGCTTCCTGTCGCCTTGGGCTGGGCGATTACTATTCACAAGTCACAAGGATTGACCATCGAGCATTTGATACTGGATTTAGGCAACGGCGCCTTTTGCGAAGGGCAGACCTATGTGGCACTGTCACGCGCTAAATCCATTGAGGGTATAACGCTAACCAAACCAATTTCAATGAATGATGTAAAAGTAGATGATGCCGTGCGGGCGTTTTATCGGCACATGGGTATTGAACAGTAAGTGCAGAATGAGAACCGCAGAGTCAAACACACAAAATGGCAATCCTGAAATGACCTCACCTAAGCCACCGTCGATTTTCTTCCTCTCGTTCACTGGACGGTGCGCGAAGAGGCCATGCAGCGCCGGTCACTTACGCGTTATGCAGTACCAACCAACTACCTCGGAGCCACGGTTATGATCGAAGACAGAACACTGCGCACTTCCAGAACCTTGCCATACACGCCCAAAGAAATATATAGCGCTTTTGCATCGGCTGATTTGTTGGCTTTGTGGTGGGGGCCTGAAGGTTTTTCCAATACCTTCGAAATTTTTGAGTTCACTGAAGGTGGTCGCTGGAAGTTCATGATGCATGGACCTGACGGGAGCAACTATCCGAATGAAAGCTTGTTCGAAGAACTTGTACCGGATACCAAAATCGTCATCCATCATGATTGCCCTCCAAACTTCAAGCTTACTGTGCAACTTGTCCCTGTCAGCGAAGGTACGCATTTGACCTGGGAACAGGTTTTCGACAACGCCGAAACAGCGCAAGCCGTCAAACAAAGGGTTGGCTCCGCTAACGAGCAGAATATTGATCGCCTGACACATGTGCTCGGAGAAGCCTCCAATGCATAGCAAGCCCGACAACCGAACCGTCAAAAAGCCATGCCTTTTGCCGTCCGCTTACGTCCAGCCTTAGCGGTTAACACGGAGCCACATTGTGTTCGCCGGGAGAAAAGCGTTGCTACTGGATATGAACAGCACATTTATGTTCGGTGAGGACAGATTTGGCGATTCCGAAGATTTCTCGGTGCACTATTTCAAAATAGGCGGGACACTCCCGCAAGGTGAAATCAATAGAATTGTGCGGGCAGCGTATGGGTACCTGGACGCTCGCTACCCGAACGAAAAATATCGGCATAGCTTCCCTTCTCTGGAAAGTGCAATACGCGAAGTTGGCGACAAAGTATTGAGCGAAGACGAAATCAATAAAATTGTTGATACCTTTGCCTTCCACGAACTCGGTTACATTCCCAAAGAATATGCCGCAGCGCTCCATAAATTGCGACAAAACTTTACACTGGCGGCCGTCATAGACATCTGGGCGCCGAAAACAGCATGGTTAAATGAATTCCGGCGCGCGGGTATCTCAGGTCTTTTTTCCGCCACCTCGTTCTCCTCTGATCATGGCATAGTCAAGCCTTCACCAAAGCCCTTTGATCTTGTGTTGGGCCAACTTGGAATAGCCCGTGCAGAGGCTATCGTGGTCGGCGATTCGCCGCGAAGAGATCTTGGTGGTGCAAAGAACGCGGGTATAGACTGCATACTGGTCGGTGGCGCTGAGCATCCTTATGCACTGAAAAGCTTTAACAACTTGTTAGAACTATGCAATGCAATCTAAACACAGCGGACCGCGGGTTCCAGACGACCTCGCGCCTGAAACCGGGCGTGGGGAGTCAGAGAGCCGGGCCACTGGCATACCAGGGGCCTGAAACCAAACCATCGAAAGGAACGATCCAATGATATACAGAGGTAGCTGCCACTGTGGGCAGGTCGCGTTCGAGGCCGAAGGCAATCTGGAGAAAATCATGGCGTGTAATTGCTCAATTTGTAGCAAGCGAGGGTCGCTTCACTGGTTCATTTCTCGCGAGAATTTTCGTTTGCTCAGTCCCGAGGGCGATATGGGTACATACACATTCAACAAGCACACCATTAAACATCGCTACTGCACAAAGTGCGGGTGCGCGCCGTATAGCGAAGGCATCGCGCCTTCTGGTAATTACATGGTTGCAATCAATGCGCGTTGCCTGGATGGTGTCGACTTGTCACCCATCGAGGTGGGACATTTTGATGGGCGCAGCCTTTGAGCACCAGACGTTTCAGCAGACCGCCACTACCCGCCTTCTGCCGAACTTGCACTGATGTGTAATAGATGGAAAGCAAAAATAAAGGGGCTACACTCCTTAATGTTTGATAAAACCGGATCAAAAGAAATATGAGCAATATTACAGATAATATGAATGCCGGAAATATTGATGACGCAATTCATATGTTAAATACATACGCAAAGGAAGCCAGTTTAAAACCTTTGATATCGATATTAGAAGCCTTAAAACAAGACCCATACAACGAATCACTTTCAGCCGAGCTTACGGATACATGGAGAAATCTTGGTATATATCAAGGTACCGTTTTAACCTATGTACCGTTTTTCTATACTTTGATACCCGATGATATTTTTGGAGACAATTTAAAGAAATAAATGGGCGTGTGACTAAATGGAGCGAAGCCATTTTTACTATTTATTTAAAAATACATAACAAACGGCCCAGGTTTGACGCGCAAAAAACGCGCGCCACTTACCCTGTTCGTTGTGCGCCTAAGGTTGCTCCTCAGCTTTCTGTTGCTATTGCCTGCCCTGGCGGCGGCCGACCATACATGCGACAACAGCTACCCGATGGGCACGCCGGTAAAGATGATGCAACCACTTCCGGGTGCGTGGTTTCGAGTCGGTTCATGGGACGTAAGGAAGAAAGCGATCCACTTTGCCTTGAAACACCGTTATGGTGAGAAGTATCTCAGCGGAGATGACGAGGGGCCAGTTGGCTCCCTGTGCTTAAAGCTTAAAATCGGTTACGTGGAAGTTACAACGAGCGACTTCGGATCGGGCGTCCAGTACTCCATTGTGGTGCCCAAATGCGCGCGATGCAGCACAATCAGGGGGATGGAAAAGGCGTTCGCCTCAGGCACAGGGCTTCGATTGGGCCTGACCAAAGCGAAAGCATCCGAACTCCTCAAAACTAGGATCGTTGCCGACCTTACCGACGTAACATTCGAGCAAACAAAGTCGACTTCTGCAGCGAAAGTGCTCTATACAGAAGTGCTATCGCTGGCGTTCAAAGATGACCGGTTAGTGAGATTCAGCGTATATGACTACCAAGAAGGCGTATAACCTGCCAATCGAGCGGGCCGCTTCGTTGCATAGCCGCTCGCGCCCCCTGCTTTTCCGCCAGAAGGTGAGTCGCTATGACTAATTGGATCGCTCCCTTACTTTCAATTTCCGTTCTGTGCGCCGCACTTTTTGCGTTCGCGTTCGTCGTAGCGCCACACTCATGCCATTGGGGGTGGGCCGCCTACTTGTGGGCCGGCGCTGCAGTTGTCATAAGCCTCATCGCGATGCCATTTTACTTTCACCTCATGTACCCTATCTGGCGGCAATTACTTCTGTCTCTAGGCTTCGGAAGCATCGGGCTCTTTGTATGGGTTGCGGGGATTTTTGCTGCCAACATTCGTATTATTCGCCGGCTAATTTGAGTCTCATACGTGTCTGACTATTTATTCGAATTGAAATCGCTTTTCAAAGAGGAAAGTTCATGAGTACCACCGTACCTGGACCAGATGGCAAGCCCCGTTGTCGCTGGTGCGGCACGGCACCAGCGTTTCTCGACTATCACGACAGGGAGTGGGGATTCCCGGTAGACGATGAATTCAGGCTTTTTGAAAAGCTATGCCTGGAGGGATTTCAAGCCGGGTTGAGTTGGCGCACGATACTGGCAAAGCGAGAGAATTTCCGTGAGGCATTTCATGGATTCAATTACAACAAAATTGCCGAATTCACAGAAAAAGACGTAGCTCGTTTGTTGTTGGATAAAGGGATCGTGAGACATAGGGGCAAGATTGAAGCGGTCATCAACAACGCGCAACGTGCGATTGAACTGGTAAAGCAGGAAGGGTCGCTCGCAGCTTACATTTGGCAATTTGAACCCATTTCTGAACATGCCGTCACGCCACAGACCGTTTCAACGTCTGTTGAGTCTGTCGCGCTTTCAAAGTCATTGAAGAAACAAGGCTGGAAGTTTGTCGGCCCGACCACGATCTATGCTTTCATGCAGGCAATGGGTTTGATCAACGACCATGTGGATGGTTGCATAATACGCAGCCAGGTTGAAAGTGCGAGGAAGAAATTCCAGGTGCCCTACAGGAGATCATCATGATTGCAGTCATTTTCGAAGTCTGGCCAGCCGAAGGCAGTGCTCAGGCGTATTTTGATCTGGCAGCCGAACTCAGGCCTCTACTGGAAGAGATTGAAGGGTTCATTTCCATAGAGCGATTTGAGAGCCTGACAACAAAAGGAAAGTACCTGTCACTGTCTTACTGGAAAGACGAGGAATCCATCCGCACCTGGCGAAACATGGAGGGGCATCGAAAAGTTCAGGCGAAAGGAAGGGACGGTGTATTCGCAGAATACCGGATCCGTGTCGCACATGTTGTGCGCGACTACGGATTGGAAGAGCGTAATGAGGCGCCAGAAGATAGCCAGGCCGCACATGGTTGATCCAGCTCTTTTGGGCAACGCAGCCTGATACTACACTCGATTTCGCGCCCTTCGGTCACTAGGCGCGGAGGCGCATCGCCGGTTTGTTCCCTACAGGTAGACCTTGATAAGGCGCGTTTCCTCTACTATGTTAAATGGAGTTTTAACTTGCTAAGTCATGGCCTACCGGATTTATTGAACATCAACTGAGGACCCCTATCATGTCTATTCGCATCAACGATGTTGCTCCCAACTTCACGGCGGACTCTACCGCCGGCAAACTCACGCTCCACGACTGGATCGGAGACAGTTATGCCATCCTGTTTTCGCATCCAAAGGATTTTACGCCGGTGTGTACAACCGAATTTGGCGCTGTTGCTCAGCTTGCGCCTGAATTTTCTAAACGCAACACCAAGGTGATGGGTGTATCTGTAGACAACGTTGAAGATCACAAGAAATGGAAACGCGATATCGAGGCCTTTGCGGGCGCTCCGGCTGACTTCCCGATCATCGACGATACTTCGCTGCAGGTCTCCAAGCTGTACGATATGCTGCCAGCCGATGCCTATTTGCCCGATGGCCGTACGCCCGCCCACAGCGCTACGGTGCGGACGGTGTTCATTATCGGTCCAGACAAGAAGGTGCGCCTCACCATGTCTTATCCGATGTCTGTTGGCCGCAACTTTGCAGAGATCTTGCGTGCGCTGGATGCCATCCAGATCACTGACGGCGCACCGATCGCAACGCCCGCCAACTGGGTACCCGGTCAGGACGTGATTGTCGGTTTGGGCCTGAATGATGAGCAGGCCAAGGAAAAGTTCGGTGAGCTCAGTATCAAGCTCCCTTATTTGCGCTTTGCGAAGTCTCCGAAAAAGTAAACTTGGCGCAGGGTTAAACTTCCGTAACCGCGACGGAACTGAGCAAACTGCAGGCACTGGGCTGTCGTACTGCGCTGGATGATTTCGGCGCGGGCATGTCTTCTTTTGCCTACCTGCACGATCTGCCTGTGGACTGGGTCAAGATCGACGGGCGCTTTGTGCGTGAGCTTGCCAGCAATCCCGTTGACCAAGCTCTGGTCAACGCCATGCATGACATTGCTCACACCTTGGGTAAACGCACTGTTGCCGAATTTGTTGAAGATTCAGGCACGCTAGCCATCTTGTGCGGCCTCGGGATCGATTTCGTACAGGGTTATTACCTCGGTCGCCCAGCGTCCGCATTTCAACCTGAGCGTCTTACCGCCTGAAATGCTGGATCCGGCGGCCAGAGCCACAGGATAAACCTGCAATGGGTAATGTAATCCACAGCCGCCTGGGATACAGCGTCCGTACCTTGTTCCGGGAAGTCGGAACGCTGTCGTCCATGGTGATTTTCTCCCAAATCTACGCTCATAATAAAAATAGGGTGAAACCATCATGCTGAAAGTAGTGTTTAAACGCTTTTATGAAGGCCCATTAAAATGAACTCCGTCAGGCTGGATGGAAAAGATATTTATCCATCAAAAATCGTGTGTATCGGAAGAAACTATGTAGACCATATTGAGGAGTTGAACAACGAGGTTCCTGCAGAGCCAGTCATCTTTATCAAACCCAATTCATCCATATCACACGATATTTGTTACAACAAAAATGATGCGATTCATTACGAGGGGGAAATAAGCTTTCTGATTTGGTCAGGAAAACTCCGCGGCGTCGGGTTTGGACTGGATCTGACCAAAAGGGAGGTGCAATCCAGACTGAAAGCTGGGGGATTGCCGTGGGAACGGGCGAAAGCGTTCGATAAATCTGCGGTATTCAGCGAATTTGTCAGCTTGAAGGGCAATATCCCGGCGCTCCGCATGGCGCTTTACATCAACAATAGATTAGCCCAGCAATCCGGTTATGAGTTCATGTTGAATAAGCCTGAAAATCTCTTAAACGAAATGAGTGGCTTTCTTTCATTTGAGGATGGTGATTTACTCATGACCGGCACCCCTAAAGGTGTCGGCGTGATAAATCCGGACGATGTATTTTCAGGAAAAATATTTGAAAACAATCGGTTGGTCGTAGAGGGTTCTTGGGTGGTCAAATAATATAATCCGGGCCACCCACTCAGACAATCCTGCGCCATGTTTCCCGTGACCCGTTCACCAACTTAAGGTTAAACATACCGCAAAAGCCTGTTAAGTTAATATGGATCATGAATTAATCTACACAAGCTGTGCCAGATACGGCATGGATGACGCCGGTTTAATCGAGTTGCTCACGCAATCTCGCGAAAAGAACGCGCGTTTAAATATCACCGGGTTACTTGTGTATAACAATCGTGAGTTTATGCAGTTGCTGGAGGGCAAAAAAAATGACATTTTTACCCTGTATGACACGATTGTTAATGATCGTCGTCACCAACAAGTACAACTATTATGGGATGGCGAAATTGAAGGCCGAAGCTTCCTGGATTGGTCAATGGCATTTTTAAACATGGCGAATATGGCACCGGAAATGTTGAAGTCCTATTCACGGTTTTTGCAGGATGGTTTGTCTTCACTCCATTTAACAGGCAATAAGTCTGTGGGTAAGCGGCTAATCATCAACATGAGAGATGATTTTCTTCGTTCATGAAATCCGTTTTGGCACTCAAGAGCCGCCCGCCTTACTTACTGGACGCTTTTTGATTCAAACGAATTAGCAAAAGGGGCGCAATGGACATTGACGAAATTAAAGCGATGCTGCTTTGGTGTACGGCCATTAACTATGCAATCCTGTTTATGTGGTTTACAGCGTTCGTACTTGCCCACGACTGGCTGTATCGCTTGCATACGCGCTGGTTCAGGCTATCGGTCGAAACTTTCGATACTGTTCACTACGTCGGCATGGCCATCTACAAGCTCGGGATATTTCTGCTCAATCTTGTTCCATTCATCGCGCTTGCCGCCATGTCCCGTGCGTCTGCCGGGGCAGGCTGATAACACACACTTTTCACGCTCATCCGGAGGTGCCATGCAACTCATTGGTATGCTTGATTCACCCTATGTCCGGCGCGTAGCCATCTCGCTGCAACTGCTTGATCTCCGTTTCGAGCACCGGTCGATCTCGGTGTTCAGCACTTTCACCCAGTTTCAGCAGATCAACCCTGTCGTCAAAGCGCCGACATTCGTGTGTGATGACGGCGAGGTTCTGATGGATTCGACGCTCATCCTCGAGTATGCCGAGGCGCTTACTGCCCCGCGCAGAAGTCTTATGCCCCTCGACATCCATGCGTTCCAGCACGCGCTCCGCGTGATTGGCCTCGCCCTTGCCGCTTGTGAGAAGAGCGTGCAGATCATCTATGAGCGCAATCAGCGGCCTGCCGAAAAACAGCATGAGCCTTGGGTAACGCGTGTCACAGGTCAGCTCCAGGCGGCATATGCCGCGCTGGAGGCGGAGATTGATCGCAAACCTCTGGCGATCGACAGCACGACAATCAGCCAGGCCGGCATCACTACAGCGGTCGCATGGCACTTTACTCAAATGACGCTCCCGGAGGTCATCCACGCGGCAAGCTTTCCGAACCTGTGCGCGCTTTCATCGCGTGCGGAACTGCTGCCCGAGTTCAGGGCAGCGCCGCACGGTTCGGGTGCCTATCCACATATCGGCTAAATTTTAGTCGTTCATGCTTCCCGCCAGGTCATGCCTATCGTCGATTATCCCTGGAGCCATCGCTTATGATTCGTCGAGAACGACTAACTGCCATGCTTGAAGATGATTTTGTCGTTTTCCTGATCGGCATGCGTATCAATAATCCTTTAAAAATTCACAAATGGCTGCCAGTCGCCTCCGCGATGCCGCGCATGCTCAAGGAGCTATACCAACAGCCAGAGCTGGGCTTCATCCATGCAGAAATGTGGTTCTCGCGCACCATTATTCAGGTTCAGTACTGGCGTTCCATGGATCAACTTCTGGCCTATGCCCGGAACAAGGAAGCGCAGCACTTGCCTGCATGGCAATCGTTCAACAAGGCCATCGGCACTGATGGCTCGGTAGGAATCTGGCACGAAACCTACGCGGCTTCGCCTGGCACGTACGAAAATATCTACGTCAACATGCCGTTGTTCGGTCTTGGCAGGGCAGGGTCGGTACGGGTAGCATCTGGGGGCCGGCAGTCTGCGGCAGGTCGATTGAATACACACAAGAATGCATCCTGAATCCCGGGGAAAAAATAAGAAACCCCGGGAATGCGTTATTAAATTCCGGTGTTCAGCATATTTCTTATGAGGAGAGTCTAATGCCGTCGCACAACCCTTACGCGCCCCCTGCATCAAATGTAGCGGATATTGAGGAAACGCATTCGGATGAATCAATCGAGGCGCTCCCGGTATCAGAGAAATGGAAAGCGCGCTTCAAGGCAATCGCGCGTGCGGGCGGCACCAAATTTCCAAACCTGAAGAACTTGCCGAAAAACGAGCGCCGCAACGCATACAGCTTTAATGTGCTCGCCTTCCTCTTCGGTCCGTTTTACTACATAACAAAAGGCATGTGGAAGAAAGGCCTTGCCATTTTATTGGCGGGTGTATCAGTCGTGGTTGTGCTGAGTATCGCACTTGGTTATTTCGGCCTGGGTAAAATCGCAGGCTCGCTTGGTTACGGTGTAAGCGCCGTATTCGCAATGCGCGCGAATATCGATTACTACAAAAAAATGGTATTGGATGAAAACGGTTGGTGGTAGTGGTTAAGCCCGCGTTTATGCACGACTCCGCAAAAAAGAGTGAACCCGTGCTGATAAATTCGAACATCCAAACTGGCGACTTATGACTTTAAGGTTCCCCATGTCAGCCACCCGCACCATTTCCCTGACCGTCCTCGCCATGATCGCATTTGCCGGCAATTCGCTGCTATGCCGGGCTGCGCTTAAACATACCAGCATTGATGCGACCAGCTTTACGGCCATTCGGCTGATTTCCGGCGCCGCGATGCTTTGGCTATTGGTACGAATGCGGCGTACCCCACCCGGCGGCAGGGGCAACTGGCCGTCGGCAATTGCGCTGTTTATTTATGCGGCCGGTTTTTCTTTTGCTTACGTCAGCCTGCCGGCGGCAACCGGCGCGTTACTGCTATTCGGCGCGGTACAGGCCACAATGATCGGTCATGGCATCTGGTCAGGCGAGCGTTTGCGCGGACTGCAGCTCCTCGGACTGGTGCTCGCTTTCGGCGGGATTATCGGCCTGCTGTTGCCAGGTCTCTCTGCACCGCCGCTGTTTGGCTCCATCTTGATGCTGGGTGCAGGCGTGGCCTGGGGAATCTATTCGTTGCGCGGGAAGGCGGCAGGCGATCCGGCTAGCGTATCGGCGGGCAATTTCCTGCGTGCCGCGCCTATCTCGATCTTGCTGGGCGCACTTATGCTGGACCGAAGCTCATGGGATATTGCCGGATTCTGGTATGCGGTTGCGTCAGGAACGCTGGCATCCGGAATAGGATATGCCTTATGGTATAGCGTATTACCTGCACTGAAAGCCACGAGTGCCGCCACGGTGCAGTTGAGCGTTCCGGTGATCGCCGCGCTGGGCGGTATCGCGTTTCTCGGTGAACCTGTTTCTCTGCGCCTGCTATTGGCCTCGCTGGCGATTCTCGGCGGTATCGCTCTGGTGATTCTTGAAAAACAAAAAAATACCGTCTGATTGATAACATAGGAGAGTCCATTGAAAGAAACGCTCAAACCCGGTATCGGCTACCAGCACAAATTCATCGTGCCGGCATCGAAAACAGTACCAGCGCTTTACCCGGAGGCGGCTGAGTTTGTGATGATGCCAGAGGTTTTTGCTACCGGGTTCCTGGTGGGGTTTCTGGAATGGGCATGCATCAAGGCCATCAATCCACATATTGATTGGCCAAACGAGCAAACAGTCGGCACGCACATTGACGTCAGCCATGAAGCAGCAACACCGCCCGGCCTGGAGGTCACTGCTACGGTAAAGCTGATCACCGTGGAGGGCAGAAAACTCGTTTTTGACGTGGAGGCTCACGACGGGGTGGATTTAATTTCAAAAGGACAGCATGAGCGGTTCGTTATCAACAGGGAGCGGTTTATTGCGAAGTTGAACGAAAAAATACAGACTGCCGCCAAAGCTACGGCAGGCTGACCTGTCACGTTCATGGCGCTTCGCACTTGTGAGCCGCTAACAAGATCGCTAAAAAGGAACTACTCGGTGAAGACGCAATTGCTGAAATATTGGGACCATATTCGTTCCAGTTTCTGGTTCCTGCCTTCGATAATGGCCGCCGGAGCGGTTGTGCTGTCCTTCGCGACGGTTGCACTTGATAAAACCGTAGCCACAAAAGGAATCAAGGCTTTCGATTGGGTATATACCGGCGGAGCTGAGGGCGCGAGCGCGGTCCTGCAGACTATCGCCGGATCAATGATCACCATCGCTGGCGTTGTTTTTTCGCTGACCTTGGTTGCATTGTCACTGGCCTCATCGCAATTTGGCCCTCGTTTGCTACGTAATTTCATGCGCGATACCACCAATCAATTGGTGTTGGGCACATTCGTTGCCACCTTCCTGTATTGTCTGCTTGTACTGCGCACTATTCGACGTGCCGATGCTGTCGCTTTTGTTCCCCACTTATCGGTCACGCTGGGAGTTTTGTTCGCATTGGCGAGTCTGTGGGTACTGATTTACTTTATCCACCATGTTTCCGTTTCCATACAGGCAGACGAAATCGTGGCGCGGGTTGGCTCGGAACTCAATGATGTAATCGAACGCCTTTATCCTGTACCAATCGTCCTGCCTCTCCGGCCCATAAACGAAAATAACAGCTCAAATTTACCTGATGCCTTGGGGAGGGATGGGCGTGCTGTAGGTGCGCCTCATGATGGTTATCTTCAAATCATCGATACGGACGCGCTGGCGGAACTCGCTGAAGAAGAAAAAATCCTGTTACGTGTGGAACGGCGACCTGGGCATTACATCGTCAAGGGAAGTCCCCTGATTACGGTCTGGCCAGGAGATCGTGTCTGTGACGACTTGAGCGCACGCATGACCTCTGCATTTGTGGTTGGTAATCAGCGAACACCATCGCAGGACATCGAATTTCCCGTCTATCAATTAGTCGAGATCGCGGTGCGGGCACTGTCACCAGGCGTGAATGACCCATTCACAGCCGTGGTGTGCCTGGATCGCCTGAGTTCTGCGCTGAGCCGTCTGGCTCAGCGGGAAATGCCATCCGGGGAGCGTCGCGATGCAGATAACCGGTTGCTGCTGATCATCCCATCTCAAAATTTCCCGGACATTGTGGATGCGGCATTCAATCAAATCCGGCAAGACGCTCGCAGCAACGCTGCGGTAACTATCCGCCTGCTGGACACGATCACGGTCATTGCGCAAGTGGCGCGCCGACTGGACGACCAGGCTGCTTTGTTACGCCATGCAGACATGATTGTGCGGGGAGCACAACAGGGATTGCTGGAAGAAAATGATCGTCAGACCGTGGGGAAATGCTACGAACGGCTCCATCACCTGCTTCGCGATTCGGCGCCGCACGTATAAGGCTGCAAAGCAGCGGATCAATTATTAACTCACCGCCAATTTTTAATTAAGGAACCCTATGTCGATTACTTTGGCCTTTGATGTTTACGGGACACTCATTAATACGCATGGCGTGATTACCGAGCTAGAAAAGCATGTCGCCAATGAAGCCAGGGATTTCTCGCGAATCTGGCGTGAGAAACAACTGGAATATACGTTCCGGCGTGGCCTGATGCAGAACTATGAAAACTTTGCCGTTTGCACCCGCAATGCACTTGACTACACTTGCTCCTATTTCAAGCTCGAACTAAGTCATCAAGACAAGGAGACGTTGATGGCGGTGTATAAATGCTTGCCTACATTCGATGATGTCGAAACCGGATTGGCGCTGGCAAAAAATGCCGGTTTTAAATTATTCGCGTTTTCGAATGGCAGCGCCGAAGCCGTGGAAACATTGCTCGACCATGCCGGAATCAGCAATTATTTCAGCGATGTGGTCAGTACGGATGAAATGAAATCGTATAAACCCAACCCGGGGGTATACAGTCATTTTTTACGCCGTGCCGGTGCTTCCGGGGCTGATGCGTGGCTGATCTCAAGCAACCCTTTCGATGTGATTGGTGCGCTATCGGCAGGCATGCGGGCTGCCTGGATAAAGCGTTCACCCGAAGCATTATTCGACCCATGGGGCATCGAGCCCACGCTGACCATGGATAGCCTGTTACATTTGGCTGAACAAGTGAAGCAGCAATGTAAGCCTATTTGAAGCCTTATGGGCCTGAATGAAAATGCGGTCCATATTCACGAAGCGCGGAAAAACTTGAAGCTTCTTATTTCCGCCTTGGCGTTGTCGGCGAAGACGGCATGAAGCCGATGCGATTACGGTTGCCGACGACAAAATCCAGGCTGTGCTTGATTCGCTGCAGAACCTGCTTGGCTCTCACCCAGCCACACGCATCGTCGTGTTGTTAATCGAAAACAATGTGGCAGTCGTCATCGGCGCGATGGTGATTGCGCCATTACTGGGCCCCAACCTGGCTTTTGGGCTGGGTACGACCCTGGGTGATACATCATTAATGCGGAAATCGGCGCTTACCAACTCTGTCGGGATTCTGTTCGCGATCAGCCTGTCGGTAATAATAGGCATGTTCGTGTTATTCGATGTTTCTAGCCCGGAATTGATCGCACGGACCCAAGGGGGGATGGATTCCATAGCCCTGGCGCTCGCTTCGGGCACGGCGGCGCGTAGATTATGAAACCAGGAGACATTCATGTCAGATAAAACACTCAAATACATTGTCGCCTCAGTCATCGCCATGCTGCTGGTTTTCCAGATTGGCACCTTGATATCCGGATTTTTCGGCATGGCATGGGGTGTTGTTTCCGCTGTCGTTGTCATAGCGATTTCCTTTTTTTCGGCGCGTCTGGCCAGAGCAAGCGGCAAAAACTCCGCGTGGTTTCTCCTGCCAACCCTCTTGTTTACGGTTATTCCCATCATTTATATGATCTGGACAACAATGATCGTGAACACAACCTGGATCGACCGTTTAGTCAATCTCACGCCGTTTATGATCAGTTTCGGCGCACCCATTATTCTGCTATTGGTTGTTTATTACGAGCTGCGCAAAAGAACATTCAGGCGCCAACCTTAGCAAGGGTTCCCCGGCGCGACCGTTTGGCACAAACCGGGCGGAAGGCGCTCTGTCGCATTTCTCAAAAATGAGGTTCTTTTCTTTCGCTCGAACGCGGTAAAATACGCAAAACTTACTGCATACAGCTTATGTCGCACAAAAAACTGCCCTATTTTGAACTGCGCAACAGCACCGTCGATACCCTTCTTTTCATCGTCAAATCAACCGATCTCGCCGAACTTCGCGCCGAACTGTCACGCCGCTATGAGGCGACGCCGGGGTTTTTTGCCAACGATGCTGTCGCCATTGACTTGCGCCGTCTGGAAAACGAGCGCATTTCCATTGCCGGGCTCGCCGCACTGTTAAACGAGTTTCGTTTGCACCCGGTCGGCGTTGTTGCCGACGAAGCACAGCAGGAATGGGCAGGGCAGGGGAATTTACCCTTGCTCGAATTACGCGAACGGCGCGAAGCCGGCAAACCGGCCGCTGAGCCAGACGCGCCCGACTCGCCAGCCTCCACTCCACAGCCGCCTGACAACGAAACCGTTGTCCAGCCGGCACCCGGCACAATGGTGATCGACAAGCCGTTACGTTCCGGGCAACAGATTTATGCGCCTGGCGATCTGGTCGTGCTGGGCTTGGTCAGTTTCGGTGCGGAAGTCATCGCCGGCGGCAGTATTCACATCTATGCGCCCTTGCGCGGCCGTGCACTGGCCGGCGTCCATGGCGACCATGAGGCACGCATTTTCTGCACCTGTTTCGAACCCGAGCTGATCGCCGTTGCGGGTATCTACCGCACAGCGGAAAACCCTTTGCCGGACAATGTGTTGGGCAAACCGGTTCAGGTCAGGCTGGATCAGGAAAAATTAATCATCGAACCGTTGAAACTCAACTGAGCATGCAATGGCTTCCATCTGCAATCCAACCATTTAACAAAGGCAAGGTATGACAAAAATCATCGTGGTGACCTCAGGCAAAGGCGGCGTCGGCAAGACCACCACCAGCGCCAGTTTCGCTGCAGGCTTGGCATTGCGCGGCCACAAGACGGCGGTTATTGATTTCGACGTCGGCCTGCGCAATCTTGATTTGATCATGGGTTGCGAGCGCCGCGTGGTGTATGACCTGATCAATGTGATCCAGGAAGAGGCCAACCTCAATCAGGCACTGATCAAGGACAAGAAATGTGAAAACCTGTTCATCCTGCCGGCCTCGCAAACCCGCGACAAGGACGCGCTGACGCATGATGGCGTCGAAAAGGTGATCGACGATCTGCGCGGCATGGACTTTGAGTACATCGTCTGCGATTCACCCGCAGGTATCGAGTCAGGCGCGCTGCTGGCGATGCATTTTGCCGATGAGGCTCTGATCGTCACCAATCCGGAAGTGTCATCAGTACGCGATTCGGACCGTATACTCGGTATGCTGTCTTCCAAAACCAAACGCGCGATCGATGGCAAGGACCCGATCAAGGAGCATTTGCTGATTACGCGTTATAACCCGAAGCGGGTCAGCGAAGGCGAAATGCTGTCACTGACCGATATCCAGGAAATTCTGCGCATACAACTCATCGGCGTCGTGCCCGAGTCGGAATCGGTGCTGCATGGCTCGAACCAGGGCGTGCCGGCGGTTCATCTCGAAGGGACCGATGTGGCTATGGCCTATCAGGATGTGGTCGCCCGATTCCTTGGGGAAGACAGGCCGCTACGTTTTACCGACTATCAGAAGCCGGGCTTGCTAAAACGCCTGTTCGGCAATAAATAAGGGAGTAATCATGATGTCCATACTCTCGTTTCTGCTTGGCGAAAAGAAGAAAACCGCTTCAGTCGCCAAGGAACGTCTGCAACTGATCATCGCTCACGAACGTGCCGGCGGCCATGCGCCCGCCGATTATTTGCCGGCGCTGCAAAAAGAGCTGGTGGCCGTGATCTCGAAATACGTGAAGATCGGCGCGGATGATATCAAGGTGAGCCTGGAGCGCCAGGACAATCTCGAGGTACTTGAAGTCAAAATCGAAATCCCGCAAACCTGAATGGCATGAGCCTGCCGGGGCATACCGGATGATCAGGCTTGCAGATAATCCCGCGCGAGCTTCATGTAATGTTCTGCGGAATAGTTGAAATAAAGCTGCTCTTCATCGGTCAATGGCCTCACCTGCTTGGCAGGGCGGCCGATATACAGGTAACCGCTCGCCAGCACCTTGCCCTCCGGCACCAGACTGCCTGCGCCCACCAGCACGCGCGGCTCAATGATCGCCTTATCCATGATGATGGAGCCCATGCCGATCAGGCATTCGTCACCTACCGTGCAACCGTGCAGGATAACGCTGTGGCCCACAGTAACATTGGTGCCGATCAACAACGGCCCGCCAACGGGATCGCGCTCGGTCTTGTGGGATACGTGCAGTACGCTGTTGTCCTGAATATTGGTTCCAGCGCCAATCCGGATACTGTTGACGTCGCCGCGAACGACGGCACCACACCATATCGAAACGTTGTCACCAAAATAGACGTCGCCAATGACGCGAGCACTGTCATGCACCCAGCTGCCGCGTCCCATGCGCGGCAGTACGCCGCAAAAAGCCTGAACATTCTGTACCGGGGGCTGTCCTGACATAGGAGTTATCTCGCTTTTGAAAACGGTTATTATATTGCCATGAACTTCTTACAGGTCGCACCATGAATCCATTGCTCGATTTTTCCGCTCTGCCGCGCTTCACGCAAATCAAACCCAAACACGTCACGCCCGCTGTGGATACGCTGCTGGAAGAGAACAAGGCGCTGGTAGAACGGCTCGCCAGCGCCACCGAGGCGCCCACCTGGAAAACTTTCGTGCAGCCGATGGAGGACGCCAACGAGCGCCTGTCGCGTGCATGGGGGCCGGTGTCGCATCTCAACAGCGTCATGAACAACCCGGAATTGCGCGAGGTCTATAACGCCAACCTGCCCAAGTTGACCCAGTATTACGCCGAAATGTCGCAGAATCTGGCCCTGTTTGCCAAGTTCAAGGCGCTCAAGGAAAGCGCGGGCTACATGACACTGAATCCCGCGCAGAAAAAGATCATCGACAATGAACTGCGCGGCTTTCGCCTGGGGGGTGCCGAGTTGCCGGAACACCTGAAACCCCGCTTTCTGGAAATTCAGGAAGCACTGGCCAAACTGTCCGCCAAATTCGAGGAAAACCTGCTCGACGCCACCAATGCATTCAGCCTGTTTGTCGAGGATGAGGCCACGCTTGCCGGTCTGCCCGATGACGTGAAGCAGGCCGCGCGCGAGGCCGCCGAGCGGGATGGTAAACCAGGCTGGAAACTCACCCTGCACGGGCCTTCATACATGCCGGTAATGCAGTACGCGGACAATCGCGCGTTGCGCGAGCAGATTTACCGGGCCTATGTCACCCGCGCGTCCGAGTTTGGCCCTCCCGAACTGGACAACACCGACCTGATCACACAAATTGTCAATCTGCGCCGCGAGGATGCCGTCATGCTGGGTTTTGCCAGCTATGCGGAAGAATCGCTGGCCACCAAAATGGCGGAGACGCCTCAGCAGGTTAAAGATTTTTTGAGTGAGTTGGGCGCGCGGGCCAAACCCCATGCCCAGTGTGACATGGACGAACTGCGTGAATTCGCACGCGCCGAATTGGGGCTAGCCGATCTGCAGGCCTGGGATGCGACCTATGCCAGCGAAAAGCTGCGCGTTGCACGCTATGCGTTTTCCGATCAGGAGGTGAAACAGTATTTCCCGGAAACCCAAGTGCTGCCCGGCATGTTCAAGCTGGTGGAAACAATTTACGGCCTCGACATCCGCGCTTCCCAGTGCGAGGCCTGGCATCGCGATGTGAAATTCTTTGATATTCGCGACCGTAGCGGCAGCCTCATTGGGCAGTTCTACCTCGACCTGTACGCACGCGAACACAAGCGCGGCGGCGCGTGGATGGATGATGCGCTGACCCGGCGTCGCAAAAATGATGCTATCCAGACCCCGGTTGCCTACCTTACCTGCAATTTCTCCGCGCCCGTCGGCGGTAAACCCGCGCTATTTACTCACGATGAAGTGATTACCCTGTTCCATGAATTCGGCCACGGATTGCATCATCTTTTGACTAAAATCGAGGATCTCGGCGTCTCCGGCATCAATGGTGTGGAGTGGGACGCAGTCGAACTGCCATCGCAATTCATGGAAAATTTCTGCTGGGAATGGGAAGTATTGAAACACTTGACTCAGCATGTCGACAGTAAGGCGCCGCTGCCACGCGAGTTGTTTGACAAAATGATTGCCGCCAAGAATTTTCAGAGCGGCTTGCAGACCTTGCGCCAGATCGAGTTCTCCCTGTTCGACATACGCCTGCATGACGACTTCGACCCCACTACCGGTAAAACCGCGCTGCAACTGCTGCAGGAAATCCGTACCCAAATCGCGGTGCTGATGCCACCGGCTTACAATCGTTTTCCCAATAACTTCTCGCACATTTTCGCGGGTGGATATGCCGCGGGTTACTATAGTTACAAGTGGGCTGAAGTACTGTCGGCGGATGCTTACAGCCTGTTTGAGGAAAACGGTGTGCTGTCTGAAGCCGTCGGCCATCGCTTCTGGAGCGAAATTCTGGGGGTGGGCGGTTCACGTCCGGCGTTGGAATCCTTCGTGGCCTTCCGTGGGCGCGAGCCGTCTATCGATGCCTTGTTACGCCACAACGGCATGGTTTAAATACATAAAATGAGGGGACAAACAATGCGTAAACTTGCAGCTTCGATGGTGTTACTGCTCTGTGCGAGCAGTATCTATGCAGCCCAGGTCTATCGCTGGGTGGATAAAAACGGCCATGTCCAATACAGCGATCAGCCGCCCCCACCCGATGTAAAAAAATCCGAACAGCGTACCATCGGCAACAACGTGATTGATGGGCAGGTGTCTTATCCGCTTCAGCAAGCCATCGCAAAAAATCCGGTCGTGCTCTATGCGGGTGAGTGCGGGATACTATGCAAGGAAGCGCGCACGCTGCTCGAAAAACGTGGTATCCCGTATACCGCCAAGGACCCGCAGAACAACAAGTCGGATGCCGACGCGTTGATGAAACTGGTGGGGGTACTGGAGGTGCCAGTGCTCAAAGTCGGGGATAAACACGTTAAAGGCTTTGACCCCAACCGCTGGAATGCCGCGTTGGATGAAGGCGGCTATCCCAAATCAAATCTGCCATTACGGGACCATAAAACCGGCGACGGCACACCTGCCAATACAACGGATAAACCGGCATCGACCACGGAGCCTAAGAAATAGGCGTTTGTTTTAACTGAATTCGGCGCAAGCCTTCATCTCCGATAAAATTCCAGCATCACTGGCTGAAAATGGTCCTCAACAGTGATTTCTGGCTGTGGGCGGATAGACTGGCTGACTAGCAGTTGGTGCTCGCATGGCGTGATTTTCACGCGCCTGCCCGTAACAACCAGCATCAACCCATCTCCAGTGAGGCATGGCTCCAACATCATTGCGCCGGGCTCATCATGGGCCGGGCTGGATGATTTGCAGTTGGCGACCAAACAATTATTGATGCCCGAACATCCATCCTGACCCCCAGAGACCAAGGCCTGTCAGCGCAATGAATGCGGCAATTTCCCTTGCATAGCCCATGATAGAATCGGCCTAACTTCCGCTGTATACGCCCTAACTTTTGCTTATGAGAATAGCCACCTGGAATGTCAATTCCCTCAAGGTTCGCCTGCCGCATTTACTTGACTGGCTGGCTGCGCGTCAACCTGATGTCGTGTGCCTGCAGGAAACCAAGCTGGAGGACGGAAAATTTCCGTGTGATGAAATCATGGCCGCCGGCTATCAAGTCGTTTATGCCGGACAAAAAACCTACAATGGCGTCGCCATCCTCAGCAAACAACCGTTACTGGAGGTGGCTGCCGGCATGGCAGGTTACGACGACCTGCAGCAAAGAGTTCTCGCCGCCACCATCAATGACACTCGGGTGATCTGCGTGTATGTGCCGAATGGTCAAAGCGTGAATTCAGACAAATATCAATACAAGCTGGCCTGGCTGAAAGCGCTTACAGGGCTGCTTCGCAATGAACTCGCGCGCTATCCGAAACTGATCGTGCTGGGTGATTACAATATTGCTCCCGATGACCGCGACGTGCACGACCCGGCAGCCTGGGTCGGCTCGGTGCTGGTATCCGAAGCGGAGCGCGCCGCGTGGCAAGGCTTGTTGGCGCTCGGATTGAAAGACAGCTTTCGACTGTTCGAACAACCCGAGCAAACTTTCAGCTGGTGGGATTACCGCATGGCTGCATTCCGGCGCAATATGGGAATGCGCATTGACCATATCCTGCTCTCTGAGACCCTGGCACCCATTTGTACCGCATGCGTTGTCGACAAGGACATACGCAAACTGGAACGACCCTCCGACCATGCACCCGTAGTGGCTGAACTTGCCGATTAACTTCGCTATGTTTTTCGGCGTGCCTGCATGGCATTGCCCAGAATAGCCCACGCCACCTTATCCAGATAGCGCTCGGCCAACGGAAAAATTTCGCGCTCTTCCAAGGCGATATGCGTGCGCGTCAGCACCACGAAGGGTTGCACTGCGAGGTCGGCTGCCGTACCTCTGGAAATTGCCATCAAGGCCAACTCCATCTCTATCCATAGCTTGTCCAGTTCCCGATGCTGAGCCGCCAGCTTTTCCAGCCCCGGATGCTGGATGACAGGAAAGGCGGAATGGGCGCGCAGCGCAGGAAACAGGTCACATTCTTCATCTTCGTGATGCAGTGGTGCGCCCACCTGGAAATAGCGCAAAATGCGTGCTGCCGCCAACTGCGCCTCCTGATCTGCACCCTGCAGTTGCAGGTGCGACACCAGCCGTTCAAGCGTATCGCAATGGCCGAGGATACGCTCATGGCAGGCACGTAGCAGCCCTAGCGGATCATCGAATCCCGGCGCTGGTTTGGGCATCAGTTGCATGGCCTGCTACTCACCCGCTTGAACATGTAGCGGGATGACCATACCGTTCTTGCGTAACTTGGGCCATAGCACCGGCCAGATGCGCGCGGTAAACACCAGGAGTGACAACCAGATCAGCGCACCGCCGGCGATAATCACCGGATAGATGCCGATCAGGAAGCCCACGCTGTAGGCCAGCAACCCGGCATGCACCAGACCCATCTGTAGCCACGGCCATTTACCCATTAGGATAGGATTGCCGGTAAACCGCGGCAGCATATGCGCAGCCAATCCATATATCAGCATCAGCATGAAGCCTACTGTGATCAGATGCAGCGCCACCGGGCGCGCCGGGCCGTCGGTTAGCAACGTGCCATTGATGGCAAGTCCCAGTCCCCCCAGCATCAGATAGATCATGGCGCCCAGCATGAACAGCCGATTATCCGGCGACAATGTGAGGCCGGCGTGCTGCATATTGGTTTTCTGCTTGGCAGGTGCGGCGGCCACCCAGTCTCGCGCTTCGGCAAAGGTTTGCACACCAATTCCCTTCAATTCGCCATCGATCACCACTGCCGGGATGGTTTTCAGGCGCAGCCGACTCACCAGGGCACGCCCCTCAGGCTGACCCATATCCAGCACCGAAAATTCGATATCCTTTTCCTCTGCCACTTCACGCCAGATCTTTTCCGACTGATGGCAGGAGGCGCACCATTCCGAAACCAGCAATTCAACTTTCATGTCTGCTCCTAATCCTGGCAACGCATGCACTGCACGTCATAGCGGTCTATCCACGTCTTGAGCGCTTCCTGTGCGGCGTTGCCGGTAGTGAGATGCGTCAACGCAGTGCTCGGGTCGTCTGGCTTCATACGCACCAGCCAGGCATCGTGATAGGGGTCAATATTGATCAGATTGGGACTGGCCAGGACCGTCTCGTTGCGCGCCACGATCACACCGGGAAAGGGCGCCGGGATGCCTCCCGCCCACTTGCCTGACTCCAGCCGTGCCAACGGTTTTTTCCATTCGCGATGGGTGCCGAGGTCTTTGATCCATACATATTGCACCTTGCCCGACATTGTTTGCGATGGGTCGGTGAGGCCAATGGTGTAGGTGCCGTCTTCTTCCGGCCGCACCCAGACGTAGTCCAGATCATAGTAAAGGTCTTCCGGCAACTCGCAACCACGGTGTTCTGACATGATTATCTCCAGGGCCCATGGGGTTTGACGGTGAACAGCATATTGACTCCGAACAGTACAATGGCGGAATACGCGATCGAACCACCTGCCAGTACCAGCCAATTGAGCATGCTCAGCCAACCGGCTATCATAAGCGGCAATCCGGCATTGGCGAGATAGAGTTGCCAGTTCGCCATGCGTTCCGAATACAATGCATTTCCGGAAAAGCGCGGCAGCACGTGCAGCGCCACGCCGTAGATAAACATCAGGATGAATCCGAGCAACATGATATGGCCATGCATGCGCGCCACATTGCCGGGGATCAGACCCGGGAAACTCAAATGGATCAACGCAACCACGCCGCCTAACAGGCCATAGATGAGTGAAATAGTTACAAACCAGCGATTGCGTTTATGCATAATGGTACCCCTATCTAACTTGACATCAGTCTAGCGGGCTTGTTTTGTTAACGCCTTGATCTAGATCAAACACCCATGCCATCCGCACCTGATATCAAGGATTTCCGCCTCGCTTATCTGTTCCGCGATCTGAATCGAGCGGTGCTTGCACAAATCGCGCAACGTGCGTGCTGGCGCGAGTTGGAAGCTGGTGAACCGTTGTTTGCAAAGAATGATCCGGGTAACCGCTTTTTCTTGGTCAAGACAGGGACAATCAAGCAGTTTTTACTGGCGGAGGACGGACAGGAACACGTCATGGAACTGATCGGGCGCGAGCATCTGTTTGCCGAAGCAGTGATGTTCATGGGAGGACGCTACCCCGTCCACGCAGCGGCTCTGGAACCAACGCGGTTGATTGCCTTCGACGCTGATTTTTTCCTGGGGCTGTTACGCCATGATGCGGATTTATGTCTTGCGCTGCTGGCGGCAATGAGCCGACGCATGCATGGCCTGGTTACAGAAATCGATCGTCTCACCTTGCAAACCGGCGCGCAGCGTTTTGCTCAATACCTGTTGGCGCAGCCAGCGCAAAAAAGCGCAGATACCCGCATTGTGCGGTTGCCAGCATCCAAGCAAACCATCGCTTCACTGCTGGGAATCCAGCCCGAAACGTTGTCGCGCATTCTGTCCAAGCTACGCGAAGAAGGCTTGATCCAGGTTAATGCTGAAACCGTCGTGGTACTCAAACCCGATGAGCTGAGCCGTATTTCCTGAAATATTCATCGCTCGGACGGTTCATGTCAGGCACTCACGCAGTGAACCAGCGCCTGCATTATTCAACAGGTGCATCCTTGCTTTCCAGACCTAGATCCTGAATTTTTCTGGTCAGGGTATTGCGCCCCAAGCCCAACAAATTGGCGGCCTCAATACGCCGGCCACCGGTGTGTTTAAGTGCAACAGTGATCAGGGTTTTCTCAAATTCCTGAGTGAGTCCTTCAATAATTCCCACCTCACCGCGCCCTAATGCGGCGTCCGCCTCGCGCGCCAATGAGTGTGCCCAGTTGCCCCCGGCAGGTGCCTGACCCCCTGCACCCAGCAATTCGGGCGGCAAATCGGCGACATCAATATTTTGCCCGGGCGCCATTACCGTAAGCCAATGACAAACGTTTTCCAGTTGGCGGACGTTGCCGCTCCAGGCAAGCTGGCTCAGATGCTTGAGTGCTGCATCGGAAAGTTTTTTCGGTTCCACGCCTTGTTCACGCGCAGTCTTTTGCAAAAAATGACGCGCCAGAATAGGAATGTCCTCGCCACGTTCGCGCAAGGCTGGCAAACGCAGCCGAATCACGTTCAAACGATGATAGAGGTCCTCGCGGAACAGCCCTTCCTTTACCCGGGTATCCAGGTCCTGGTGAGTCGCGGCAATCACCCGCACATTCACCTTGATCGGCTGATGACCGCCCACACGATAAAACTGACCATCAGCCAGCACCCTGAGCAGGCGTGTTTGCAGCTCCGGCGGCATATCGCCGATTTCATCCAGAAACAGGGTACCGCCGTCAGCCTGTTCAAACCGGCCGCGACGCTGAGCTTGCGCGCCGGTAAAAGCACCGCGCTCGTGTCCGAACAATTCGGATTCCAGCAAATCCTTGGGGATCGCTGCAGTATTCAACGCAATAAAGGGTTTGGCTGCGCGAGGGCTGTGGCGGTGCAGTGCCGACGCGACCAGTTCTTTGCCGCTACCTGACTCGCCGGTAATCAACACCGTGGTGTGGGACTGTGAGAGTCGGCCAATGGCGCGGAACACCTCCTGCATAGCGGGCGCCTGACCGAGAATTTCCGGCACCGCTTCATTCGGCACGGCAGCTGTCTCTTCTTCGCGCAGGCTTTCGTCGATCGCACGGCGAATCAGCTCGATGGCATGATCCACATCGAATGGCTTGGGCAGATATTCAAACGCACCGCCTTGAAATGCCGCGACAGCGGACTCCAGGTCGGAATAGGCGGTCATGATAATCACCGGGAGCCTTGGATAGCGCTCTTTGAGGCGTTGCAGCAAATCCAGCCCCGAACCGCCCGGCATACGGATATCGCTCACCACGACTTGTGGCGAATCTTTTTCCAGCGCCACCTCGGCTTCCTGCACCGAGGAAAAACTTGCGAACGGGATCTCTTCGCGCTTCAGGGCTTTTTCAAATACCCAGCGTATGGAACGGTCATCGTCGATAATCCAGACAGGTTTCATCATAATTTATTCAGTTCTCTTTATTTCCGTTTGGTCCCAACGGCAACAGCAGGGTAAAACAGGTGTGCCCGGGGCGACTATCCACTTCAATCGTTCCCTGGTGCTGATGCACGAATGTCTGTGCCAGTGTCAGACCAAGGCCACTGCCGCCTTCACGGGCTGATACCAGCGGATAAAAAATGCGTTCTCGCACCGATTCCGGTATCCCCGGGCCATTGTCAATAATCTGGATTTGCACCGCAAGCGGATGGCGTTTCATGGTCAGCGTCACCTGCCTGGCAATGCGCGTGCGCAATACAATTTCTCCTTTGCCGTGTAAGGCCTGAACGGCATTGCGCACGATATTCAGCGTGGCCTGAATAAGCTGCTCCCGATCTCCGGTAATCTCTGGAATACTGGTGTCATAATCGCGCCGAATCTTGAGCCCGCTCTGCGTTTCAGCCAACACCAGGCTACGTACCCGTTCCAGCACCTCCAGAATGTTGACCGCGCTGATTTGCGGTAGCCGGTGGGGTGTGAGCAGTCGATCCATCAAGGACTGCAGGCGGTCAGATTCCTGGATAATAACCTGCGTATATTCACGCGTTTCCTTGGGTAACTCGTGCTCCAGCAACTGCGCCGCACCACGGATACCACCTAGCGGATTTTTAATCTCATGCGCGAGATTGCGAATCAATTCACGGTTGGCTTGTTGCTGCAACAGCATACGCTCATCCCGGGCAATTTTGAGTTGCTGGTCCATGGGATGGAATTCGATCATGAATGCCGCCGGCGCATTTTCCAGCGGCGTCACCGTACAACTCACCTGCAGGCGATTAGTATTCACTTCCAGAATCAATTCGTGTTCCGTGAAACTGGCATTGTGCGAAAGCGCGTAATCAAGCGCTGAGTGTAGTTGCTTCGGGGAATTAAATAGTGCATCCAATGACATGCCGCTCGCCTGGCTTGCAGAAAGACCGAGCAGGTTTTCTGCGGCCGGATTCAGGTAGCACGCGTGACGCATCTCATTCAGCGCGAGCACTGCAGTGGCCAAATACTCCAGCCCCATCAACTGATGGTCTATAGCATGCATGCTGGAAGGCTGAGTTTGGGTAGGGTGAGTGGACGCATCTAAGATGTATTTAAGCAAATAGCACGCCAGAAAACAGGTGCCGCTATTTAATACTGGCCAGCTCTTTTTTCAAGGCGCGGATGTTGTCTTCGTGACGCTTGACGCTATCACGAAGTTTGTCTGTGCGCTCACGCCAACTTGCACTACCGGCCTGTTCCCCGCTACGCAGGGCTTCACCAGTTTTCTGTGCGGCAATCGCCTCAGTCAGACTATGCTCTTCGCTGCGCAACTCATCCTGCAAAACCGTACGCCGTAAATCATCGCGCTTGCGTTGCGTACTGCTATCCACGCGCGGGAAATCAGTAGGCGTAGTTGTTTCCTTGGCACGTGCGGCCGGGGCAGCAGGTGTATCCACGGGTCCCAGATTCAGTTTCTTGGCCCCACGTCTGGGCAAGTTGGTATAAGTAACCTGACCAGACTCATCCACGTATTTGTAAATTTCAGCGTGAACAGGGAGACTAACGATCAAACCAATGATGAGAAGGGCTGCTTTCATATCCGGAACCGGTAAAAACGTACACACTATAACGGCTAAGACGACTCAGAGTTTATGGTAAATAAGCGCTGTAAACAATCGATGCACAAAAAAAGGGCGGGTAAATCCCGCCCTTTTTAAGATGACATCGCCGATTTACAGCGAGTAGTACATTTCAAACTCCACCGGATGGGTCGTCATGCGGAAACGCGTAACTTCTTCCATTTTCAGTTCGATGTAGGCATCGATCATCTCGTTGGAGAATACGCCGCCACGGGTCAGGAACTCACGATCCTGATCCAGGTTTTCCAGCGCCATCTCCAGGGAGTGGCAGACCTTTGGAATCTTGGCTTCTTCTTCCGGAGGCAGGTCGTACAGATTTTTGTCGGAAGCGTCGCCAGGATGAATCTTGTTCTGGATACCGTCCAGACCCGCCATCATCAGTGCAGTAAAGGCCAGGTAAGGGTTGGCGGAAGGGTCAGGAAAACGCACTTCGATACGGCGGCCTTTTTCGCTCGCCACATGCGGAATACGGATCGAGGCTGATCGGTTTTTGGCGGAGTAGGCCAGCATCACCGGCGCTTCGAAACCAGGCACCAAGCGCTTGTAGGAGTTGGTACCGGGATTGGTGATGGCGTTCAGCGCCTTGGCATGCTTGATAATACCGCCGATGTAAAACAGTGCTGTTTCGGACAGTCCGGCATAGCCGTTGCCGGCAAACAGGTTTTTACCATCTTTCCAGATGGACTGGTGTACATGCATGCCCGAACCGTTGTCGCCTACGATAGGCTTGGGCATGAACGTTGCCGTTTTGCCGTAGGCATGAGCCACGTTATGCACTACATATTTCAGGATCTGGGTCCAGTCGGCACGCTTGGTCAGAGTGCTGAACACGGTGCCAATTTCGCACTGACCGGCGGTAGCAACTTCATGGTGATGTACTTCCACTGGCACGCCCATGTCTTCAAGTGCCAAGCACATCGCGGAACGAACGTCTTGCAGGCTGTCTACTGGCGGAACCGGAAAGTAACCGCCTTTCACGAGGGGACGGTGACCCATGTTACCGCCTTCGTATTTTTCTCCAGAACTCCAGGCGGCTTCTTCGGAATTGATTTTGACCGAAGTGCCCGACATGTCGGTATGCCAATTTACGGAATCAAAAACAAAAAATTCGGGTTCCGGACCAAAATAGGCAGTGTCGCCAATGCCGGTGGATTTGAGGTAAGCCTCGCCGCGCTTGGCGATGGAACGCGGATCACGGTCATAACCTTTCATGTCAGTCGGCTCGATCACGTCACAAGTCAGGAGTAGCGTGGATTCATCCATGAATGGATCCATGCGGGCGCTGTCCGGATCCGGCATCAAGATCATGTCGGAAGCCTGAATACCTTTCCAGCCGGCGATGGAAGAGCCGTCAAACGCATGGCCGTCTGTGAATTTTTCTTCGTTGAGCTGTTTCACGGGCACGCTAACGTGCTGCTCTTTGCCACGGGTATCAGTAAAACGAAAGTCAACGAATTTCACATCGTTTTCTTTGACCATTTTCATTACATCGGCTACCGCCATTTAAATCTCCTCATTGAGTTGCGTTTGCGTAAAAAACGGATGCACTTTCCCGCTGGGGCATTATTAGAGCAGAAAACATGCCAGCAAAAATGAATCCCATACCATGATGTTCGCAGCAAGTAGTCTGTAAGCCGCTATTACCAAGTACCGGACGTCGACCGGATATAAGCGGTCGCCCAAGACTGACAATTGTGCCACAAGCGCTTTCATCTCTGAAACAAAAAACACGCCCTGTTTTTGGGCGCGCCCAAACTATTGCGCCCAATTTTGGTGCATGCAATACGGCGGGTCGGTCTGATTTAATCTGACTATACTCAAAACAGGATTTTACAACACACTTCTAAGGAATCCACCATGCCAACCATCAGCAACATTCTCGAGCGCGCGCAACAACGCAACAAGCTGGCGGGCTGGCCTTATGCCGGCGCCCTTACGCCCACTGAAGCTTATTTCATTTTGTCCCATGCACCCGGCGCTCGACTGGTGGACGTTCGCTCGCATGCAGAATGGGATTTGGTGGGTGAAATTTCCGGCGCCGAGCAACTGGAGTGGCAGGCCTATCCTGGCTGGATACCGAACGCATACTTTATGCAACAGCTCAAGCAACAGGTGGATAAGGAAGCGCTAGTCATGTTCATTTGCCGCAGCGGCGAACGCTCGCACCAGGCTGCTTTGGTAGCACACGAAGCCGGCTATACCGAGGTTTACAATGTGCTGGAAGGCTTTGAAGGCCCCAAGAGCGCGAACGGCATGCGTGGTCAGGGCAGCGGCTGGAAAGCCGCGGGGCTGCCATGGAAACACCGCTAATCCGGCAATTTCCGCTAGAATCGCCTTGGTCCATTTTCAGTGAATCGTCATGCCCCATCTTTATGCGGTTATCGGCAACCCGGTCGAGCATTCAAAATCACCGCGCATTCACGCTGCTTTCGCGCGTGAAACTGGCCAGGATATCGTCTATGAACGCATCCTCGCGCCGCTGGATAGTTTTGCGGACACCGTCGATGCCTTTCGCCATTCAGGAGGCGCCGGGGCAAATGTCACTGTGCCCTTCAAGGAGCAGGCTTTTGCTTTGGCTGACCAGCTGTCCGAGCGCGCACGCCTGGCGGGCGCAGCCAATACCCTGACATTTACCAGCATGGGCATCGAGGGCGACAACACCGATGGCGCCGGGCTGGTAGCCGACATCACCCGCAATCTCGGCTTCTGTATTGCGCATAAGCGGGTTCTGGTCATGGGCGCGGGCGGTGCAGCACGTGGCGTTGCTCTGCCACTGCTTGCCGAACATCCGGAGCTGCTGACCTTTGCCAATCGCGGCATCGACAAGGCACTGTTGTTACAGCAGCAATTCGCGTCTTACGGCGCTGTGAAGGCTTGCGATTATTCTTCCCTGGATGGATTGCAGTTCGACTTGGTAATCAATGCCACCTCAGCCAGCCTGACCGGCGATGCAATACCGTTGCCGGCTAATCTTTACGCACACGGCAGTCTGGCCTACGACATGATGTACGGTATCGGGGAAACCGCATTTCTTGCGCATGCCCGTAGTGAGGGCGCCACACAATGTACGGATGGATTAGGGATGCTGGTTGAACAGGCGGCGGAGGCGTTTTTTGTATGGCGCAAGGTACGTCCGGTTACCGCACCGGTTATCGCTCTGCTGCGTAAGCCCGCATAATGGGTAAATGGATACGGCGTGGGCTGCTTGGCCTGCTATTGCTGGTGCTGGGTTATCAATTGTGGATTTTTGGTCATGTGTGGTGGTGGGTAGACCACAATCCGGCCAATAGCGCGTTCATGGACGAACGGCTGGATATCCTGCAACAGAACAATCCGGATGCCGAATTGCGTCACAAATGGGTGCCGTATGAAAAAATATCCGGCAACCTCAAACGCGCGCTGGTCGCAGCAGAAGATGCGCGCTTTCTCCGCCATGATGGCTTTGACTGGGAAGGGATCCAGTACGCAGCTGAAAAAAACCTGAAAAAAGGCAGGATCGTTGCCGGCGGCTCAACCATCAGCCAGCAGCTCGCCAAAAATTTGTTCTTGTCCGGCAAGCGTACGCCCTGGCGCAAACTTGAAGAGGCGGTGATCACCGTAATGCTGGAAAAGATGATGCCCAAACGCCGTATCCTGGAAATTTACATGAACGTCATCGAATGGGGCAACGGTGTATTTGGCGCCCAGGCTGCGGCGCATTATTACTATCACAGTTCGGCTGCCTCGCTGTCACCAGGCCAGGCCGCCAAGCTCGCCGCAATGGTACCGAATCCGCGCTACTATGACGCCCACCGGAATGCGCGCGGCTTGTTGCATCGCGCGGCCATCATCCAGGCGCGTATGGGCTCCGCAATCATTCCCCGATAAATCTTAATGCACCATCTGGCCACTCAGGGCACGCACCTGCGCGACGACTTTCACTGTTTCGCGTTTTTTATCGGGCATTTGGATGATGAGCTTGATAGGGACTGTTTCACCCCCTTTGAAAGGTTGTTTCAGGTCGAATAGCATCAGGTGGAAACCGCCCGGCACCAGCTTTACCGTTTCTCCTTTGGGCAGCGCCAGCGTCTGGACTTCGCGCATTTCCATCACGCCATGATTCATCCGCATCAGATGAATTTCCATACGGCCGGCAACCGGACTTTGAACCTTCAACAAGGTAGCATTTACCGGACTAGTAATCTGCATATAGGCGCCCGCCACCTGTTGACCCGGCGCGGTTGCACGTATCCATGCATCCTCTACTTTTATGTTTATGTCGGCTGCCATAGCGGTCTGAGCCAACAACAGCAAACTTAACATTATGAATCGTTTCATCATCGACATCCTCTATTCAGATTTTGGATTGCAGCTTTACCCAAGCACGACAAAGATACGTGTTTAGGCAAAAAGATGATATGAATCTGTGTGCGACATATTGCCTCATCTCAACAGGGTGCGGCATCGTGTCACATTGGGCAATACGATCCTGACCAGTATGATGGGCGCTGTTTTCTATCGTGCGGGAATGCATTGCAATGACCTACCCATCCAGCAAAGTCCGTTATCTGACTGTCTGCGTCGCATTACTTGTCCCCGTCCCGGCACTGGCATGTTCCAGTTGCGGATGCACCTTGAGCCCGGATTGGGAAAATCAGGGATTGTCCAGCACGCCGGGGTGGCGTGTGGACTTGCGTTACGACTATATCAACCAGAATCAATTACGCCATGGCAGTGGTACAGCAAGCAATAGCGACATCGCGAACGCGCTGGTCAATGGCTCGGTGGCCGAAACCGAGCAAATAACCACCAACCATTATTACACGCTGGGCGTTGATTATTCGCCCAATCGCGACTGGGGATTCAACTTGCAGGTTCCATACGTTGATCGGAATCACAGCACACTGAGTGCAGGCGACAACGAGAATACCTATTCGCATACCCAAAGTCTGGGCGATATAAAACTGATTGCGCGTTATCAGGGCTTTTCCCCTGACGGGGATACCGGCATCCAGTTCGGCCTGAAATTACCGACCGGCAAACACGACTACACCTTTTCCAGCGGGCCGGGAGCAGGCACACTGCTGGACCGCAGTCTACAGCCGGGTAGTGGCAGCACGGACCTTATCCTGGGTGTCTATCGCTATGGCACGCTGAATAAAAACTGGGACTGGTTCGCGCAGGGCCTGTTTCAGGCTTCCATCCAAACCCTGCATGGCTATCGTCCCGGCAATGCGGTGAATCTTAATACGGGCGTGCGTTACATGGCGTACGACAAGATCGTGCCTCAATTGCAAATCAATGCGCAGACACGTCAGCGAGATACCGGCGCGAACGCAGATCCTGCCAATACTGGCGGCAAGCTGGTTTATCTGAGTCCGGGTCTCACCGTAACCCTCAACAAGTCCACCAAAATTTACGGCTTTATCCAGATACCGGTTTATCAATATGTTGAAGGTCTGCAACTGGCGCCACGCTGGAATGCATCTGTGGGTTTGAACTTCAGTTTGTAGGCGGTGTTTTCAGATAAGGCAGAACAAATTCGTCCAGGCTGCTTGCAGTAACAGGCTGCTCGCCCGACCAGTCGGTTTTGCGTAACACGCCTGTACGATCAATCACAAATGTCAACGGTAGCCGCCAGATTCGTCCATAGGCCTTCATACTGGCATCGGAAATCAACCCCACCGGGTACGTGTAGGCTGCCGCTACCGTGCGTACTTTGGCTTCGTCGCCAAGGTCATCCATACTGACCGCAATAATCTCCAAACCCTCTTTCTGGTGCTGTCTGTAGTACTGTTCGAGTATCGGCATTTCTGCCCGGCAAGGTGGGCACCAGGTTGCCCAAAAATTCAGCACCACCACCTTGCCTTGCAGGCCGGCCAGGCTCAGCACTCGCCCATCCAGCGTTTTCACGGTGAATGCCGGCGCTGGCGTGCCGACGCGCAAACTGTCTGCCTGCACCGGCAGCGTAGTGGCCACTGTCAGCATCCCCATCAATAAAATACGTGCGATTCGATGCATAGCTGCTCCTGGATAACGGGTTGATATTCACCAGTTTACCTGCTGTAACACCAGCCTTGCCTGCGACCAATTGTCGCTGCATGCCCACTCCTGCAGAAGCGTACAATTGCATGCCATGACGCTTACCAACCGTTTCCTTACCGTGCCTGTCAACGGCATGTTACGCCGCCTGTTCGTGCTGCGCCTGTATGCCATTACGGGACAGTTACTGGCAATCACCGGTGTCAACTTTGCTCTCGACATCCCGCTTCCGCTATTCCCCATGTTAATGGTGGTCGCGTTGATGGCGCTGCTCAATCTCGCAACCTGGGTGAGGTTAAGACAACCCTGGCCGGTTACGGCCATGGAGTTCTTTGCCCAGCTACTCGTGGATGCAATGGCACTGGCCGTGCTGCTGTTTTATAGCGGCGGTTCGACCAATCCTTTTGTTTCTCTCTATTTATTACCGATCATCATCGCCGCAATTACGCTGCCTGCTTTATATGCCTGGATAATCACCATATTTTGCCTGGCGGCATACAGCCTGCTGATGTTCTTTTATCTCCCATTACACATGCCGCACAGTGCAGCGGCCTTTGCTTTGCATGTGGCCGGAATGTGGCTTAATTTCATTGCCAGCGCACTTTTGATCACCTTTTTCATTGGCCGCATGGCTGCATCGATTCGCAGCCGCGAACGCGAGTTGGCAGAAGTACGTGAAACCGGTTTGCGCAACGAAAAGATTGTGGCGTTGGGGAGCTTGGCGGCGGGTGCAGCCCATGAGTTATCCACGCCGCTGGCGACCATGGCCATCGTAGCCGGTGAGTTGCAATACGAACATGGTGGCAATCCGGCATTGATCTCAAATCTCCAGATTCTGCGCGACCAGATCACCGCCTGCAAAGCCATACTCAATCGGCTCACCGCTACCGCAGGTGCGGAACGTGCCGAAGATACGCGCGTGCTGGCGGTCGACACTTATCTTGATGAATTGGCCGCACAGTGGCAATTGATGCGCCCCGCGGCTTGTCTGCAAACCCGGTGGGAGGGCGCGCGTCCTGCGCCACACATCCTGGCTACGGCTACGCTAGGCCAGGCCCTGCTCAGCCTGTTTAACAATGCAGCCGATGCCGCGCCGGCGGTGGAGCTGGAAGCACACTGGGACCGCCAGACCTTGACGCTTGACATCCTAGACCGTGGTCAAGGCTTTGACCGCGAAGCCACCGCCCGCGCTGGCGAAGTGTTTTTTACCACCAAACAGGCGCAGGGGGGATTCGGGCTGGGTTTGTTCCTGGCCAACGCTACCGTCGAGCGTATGGGTGGCAGCGTCCGTATGCTGTCACGCGAAGGCGGCGGCGCGCACCTACTGGTGCGTCTACCCTTGCTTGAACCGCCCGCACCATGACCGAACATTGCCCTAGCCTGCTGCTGGTAGACGACGATGCCACATTCCGTGAGGTCTTGACGCGGGCGCTCACCCGGCGTGGCTATCAGGTCAGTAGTGCCGCCAATGTGGCGGCGGCGCTACTGCTGGCTGAACACAGCACGCCAGAATACGCAGTGGTGGACTTGAAAATGCCCGGTGAATCCGGCCTGCAGCTGGTGGCGCGCCTGAAACAGTTGAATGAACATACGCGCATTGTCATGCTCACCGGTTATGCCAGCATTGCCACCGCCATCGAAGCAATCAAGCTCGGTGCCACCCATTACCTTGCCAAGCCAGCAGACGTGGATGAAATTGTGAGTTCGCTGCAACGCGGCGACGGCGATGCCAGCGTGGCGTTGAGCCCGCGTCCGCCGTCGGTAGAGCGCATGGAATGGGAACACATCCAGCGTGTTCTGAATGAAAATAACAACAATATTTCCGCCACAGCACGTGCCCTCAACATGCATCGGCGCACACTGCAACGCAAGCTGGGGAAACGCCCGGTGCGTCAGTAACGCTCACATTTCAACGCCCGCTGCGCCCGACACTGATTACCAGTACTCCAGTCAATACCAGCACCGAACCAATGGCTTGAGTAAAGGATACGCTCTCGCCTAAAAACACCCATGCCAGATATATCGTGGACACCGGCCCGACGGCGCCGATCAGCGCGGTTTTGCCTGCACCGATCCGGCGCATGGCGGCAGAAATCAAAAACGCAGGAAGGATGGTGGAAAACACCGCCATCGCCAGTGTCAGGTAATACACGCGCCGGTTCAGCACCAGATCATGCCATGGATGCGTCACTGCAAATTGCAACATGCTGGCCAAGCTCGCCACCGTCATGGCGTAAGCGGTAAAGCGGGTGGCACCAATTCGCGCAATGGTGTGATTTGCGCCGATCAGGTAAATCGCATAGGCAAGGGCGCTGCCAAATACCAGCAGCGCGCCCATCGACATGCTGCCTCCGTGTATTCCGGCATCATGCACGAAAACCAGCGCGATGCCCGCATAACTCAATAACAGGGCAAACCGTTCACGCGGCTTGATGGATTGCCGGTACAGCCATGCGGATAACACCACGACCATGGTCGGATAAAGATACAGAATCAGCCGCTCCAAACCTGCGGAGATGTGCTGCAAACCAAGAAAATCCAGATAGCTGGCAAGGTAATATCCGACCAACCCGAGACTCAGCACTGCAAACCAGTCATGCCGGGTTAACGCGGTTGACGACTTGTGAAACTTTGCCCAAACCGCCACAGCCAGAAATACCGGCACCGAAAAAGCCATGCGCAACGCCAGCAACGTAATTGCATCCACGTGATCGACATACGCCAGCTTGATCAAAATGGCCTTGCCAGAGAATCCTACGGCGGCCAGTAGAGCGAACAGTGCGCCTGTGATTGCGTGATGCTGAACTGCATCAAGTTTGATTGAGTTTGCCACATAGACCCTTTCGAATATTGCAGGTCTATGGGCAGGCAAAACAATCGCAGCAAAGACCTGCGATTGTTTTCTGATTTAAATCAACGGAAAGCGACCGCAGAAGTGGAATATTTCCACATCCACAGCCATGTGGATTGGGCTGGAACTACACCGTATTGAGGATCTGCTGTCATGATTGCAAACTTACCGGTGTACGCTTGTCATGTCAATTCAAGCTGCATGTCGACGGTACGGGTAAAACTCGTCGCCTACGCGGCTCATGCGTGACTGATGGAAACGCATTTTGTCGGCCCCTGTAAATTGGCCTTCTATCTCGCTGTATGCCTGCGCTGCCCAGGCTTTGTCACGGAAGCATTCCGTGATGCCTTCCACCCAGCGCAGCTTGTCGGCAGGAGTGAGTTGTGCCTGACCGCAGGCTTCGTAAATCTGGCGTAATTGCGTCTCAGGCAGTTCATAGGATTTAAGTCGATCGATTAACTGCAGTGCGGCATCCCCGGTTATGCATTTTGCCGCTGCTTGCAGGTAGAGCGCTTCTGCACCCCCAACATCGCCTATCTGAGCGACAAGATGGCCGATGTGGGCGAGGGCATAGTGATCCTTGGCGCTGGCACGCACATCGTTAAGCAGTGCCGTTCCCCACACCGTATCGCCTAGGTCGGCAATCACCACCTGCGCCAGCTTGGTGAAATCATACACGCTGGCATTGCCGGTCTTTAGCCTGGCTTCCCAGTCTTTCAGGTAAGCACGCGCTTTTTCAAGACCCAGTTCCGGGTGTTGCGAGAGGTGCGCTGCCGTGTGCACGACTTCCTTGAACCAGATGAAGTCGGTCGTTTTGGCGGCGGATTCGTCCAACAGGCGGGTCAGCCAGGCGGTATCCTCGGTGTGTTTATCTACCGCCACAATCAGCGGCTGGGTACGGCTGAACTGGAACGGTTCTTCCGCCAGCATTTTTTCCGCGCGGTCGAGCAATTTGGCCGCATAGAACGGATCGGCCAGTTCTACAGCTACCCGCTCGGCCAGATGTAACGTGGCCTTGACGCTCGACAGGGCATTTTCCAGGGTCTGGAATTCAACATAACGCGCCTGATTGGCAATGCGTTTTTCCAGTTTTTGCTTGCCGCGCTCAAGGCGTGGCGAATCTTCGGCGAAATGGCGCGCCGTGGCGTCCACGACTTTTTGCATTTCATCTGCACTGGTTACCTTGTCCTCCGCAGCGTCCAATGTCTTGCTCGCATTGGCCTTGTCCCCAACTGCCATGAACCCATCGGTGAGCGAAAGAAGTTCGGGCGTGGTGGTGGCCAAGCCAGCCATTTTTTCCAGGATAAGTTTGACGAATCCCTCATCCTTGGCCGCCTGTGCGGCTTCCAGTAATTTGGCAAGGCTTTGCACGTCGCCGCTACTCTCCAGCACCTTGGTGTAAAGTGGTTTGGCTCGCGCAGGATCATTCATGGAATTGGCAAGCAGCAGCAGATCTGCGGGCGTGCTGAGCTTGGTAGCCGCACGTTCGTACAATTCACCGACATACTCCGCGTCGCCCAAATCAGCGGCAGCTGCCTGAGCCAGCTTGACATATTCCGCGGCGCGGGCGGCAACCGTTTCCGCTTTCGCCTCGGCCTTGGCATAGATTTTTTTGGCGAACTCCTTGTCACCAATCACAGCCAGCATGGTTTTCGCCAGCTCCAGCAAAGGCGCGACATTGGCGGTTTCCTTCAACGCTTGTTCGTAAGCAGTGACGGCGCCCGCTTTGTCGTTCAGCACCTTGAATTTGCCTTCGGCCAGGGCGATTTGCTCTTCGCCACTCATGCAATAGTCCTCTGCCTGCTGCATGAGTTCGGCAGCTTGCGTATCATCGCCCAACGCCTTGTACACCGTGGCGATCGCGACCAAATCTTTGGTGAACTGACAATCGCCAGCAATATCATCCACCAGCTTTTTCGCGTATTCGGCATCGGCGGGTTCCATCAGAGCCTCATGCGCCAAGGCCGCCCAGTCTTCCGGGCTATTACAGGATGCTTCTTTAGCGCTAAGCGTATCGCGGGTGGCCATGCTGGTCTCCTGAATTATAGGTTATCCGGATATTCTACCGAGATGTGCCGTACATGTTGAGCGGCGCTTTTTATGGCGCCATATCGATGTTTTATACAGTATCCGCGATCCTCGCTTGCAGCAGCGTTTGACCCATAAATGGTCGCGTTATATCATGAAATATATATCGGATTACCTCATAAATTTTCAGCCATTTTTGAATAGCAGGAACCGCAAATGCTTACCCGTGGTTTTAGTTGTCTACTGTTTGTTATCTTAACTGCCTTTAATCTTCCCGCCGTCGCGCGCGCGGATGAGGTTCAGGTTGCCGTGGCCGCGAACTTCACAGCGCCCATGAAAATCATTGCTGCAGACTTTGAAAAAGCCACCGGACAAAAAGCGGAATTGTCTTTTGGTTCGACCGGAAAACTATATGCGCAAATCCGTAATGGTGCGCCTTTCGAGGTGCTTCTCGCCGCCGATGAGGTCACGCCAGCCAAGCTGATAAAAGAGGGGCTCGGGCTTGCAGACAGTCGTTTCACTTATGCGACAGGGTCCTTGGTGTTGTGGTCAGCGAAGCCGGGCTTTGTCGATAATGAGGGCGCCGTGTTGAAAAAAGGCGCTTTCAATCATCTCGCCTTGGCCGCACCCAAATTGGCCCCTTACGGTGCCGCAGCCATTGAAACTTTAAGCAAGATCGGTCTGCTGGATTCGCTTTCTCCCAAGCTGGTACAGGGTGAGAGTATTGCCCAGGCTTATCAGTTTGTCAGTACCGGGAATGCCGAACTCGGCTTTGTCGCATTGTCCCAAGTGTATGCAAATGGCAAGCTCACCAGTGGCTCAGTATGGGTTGTTCCTTCAAACCTGTATCAGCCCATTCGCCAGGACGCCGTCATTTTAACCAGAGGTAAAAACAATCCTGCTGCCCGCGCCCTGATTAATTTTCTTAAAACCAGTCAAGCCAAGGACATCATCAGGTCCTACGGATACACCCTGTAGAATCGCGAATCTGGTCGATATATTCCGGCACGATTCATGACTTTCGACAATCCCGATCTTGCGGCCATCTGGCTCACCGTCAAACTGGCCACACTCACCACCGCCATTCTCATTTTTATCGGCACGCCGATTGCCTGGTGGTTGGCGCATACACGCTCATGGTGGAAAGGCCCCGCAGGCGCACTGATCGCCATGCCTATCGTATTGCCGCCTACGGTGCTGGGATTTTATCTGCTGGTTGCAATGGGCCCGGACGGCCCGGTAGGGCACTTTACCCAGTCACTGGGGCTGGGACTGCTGCCGTTTACTTTCTGGGGGCTGGTGGTGGCTTCGGTATTTTACTCGCTGCCTTTTGTCGTGCAGCCAATACAGAACGCCTTTGAAGCCATCAGCGAACGCCATGCCGAAGCGGCGGCGACACTGCGCGCCTCGCCACTGGATACATTCCTCACGGTAATGCTGCCACTTGCCAAGCCCGGCTACCTGACCGCGATGGTCATGGGGTTCGCACATACAGTCGGCGAATTCGGCGTGGTATTGATGATCGGCGGCAACATCCCGGACAAAACGCGTGTGGTGTCGGTGCAGATTTACGACCATGTAGAAGCAATGGAATATATGCATGCGCACACGCTTGCAGCGAGCATGGTGATTTTTTCCTTTTTGGTCCTGTTGGGCTTATATACGCTCAACCCTACCGGTCGACGCAAATGAATTGGCTGATCCGCGCCCGTTTCAAGCTCGATTACGGCGCATTTTCTCTGGATGTTGACCTGGAACTGCCAGGGCGCGGGGTAACGGCCCTGTTCGGGCCTTCCGGTTCAGGGAAAACCTCGCTGTTGCGATGCATAGCAGGGCTGGAACATGCGCCGGATGGTTTTTTGCAAATCAATGGCAGCATCTGGCAAGATCCGGCTCAACGCATTTATGTACCCACATACCAACGCCCCTTGGGTTATGTGTTTCAGGAAGCCAGCCTTTTTCCTCACCTTGATGTGCGCCGCAATCTGGAATACGGCATGAAACGTGTGCCGGTCTCCGAGCGCCGCGTTTCGCTGGATCATGCCATCGAGTTATTGGGCATCGGTGCATTGCTGGCACAAAAACCCGGCACGCTTTCCGGGGGAGAGCGCCAGCGTGTCGGCATCGCCCGCGCGCTCACGGTAAGTCCGAAAATATTGCTCATGGATGAGCCGCTCGCGGCGCTCGACCTGGCGCGCAAGCAGGAGATCCTGCCGTTTCTGGAGCGCCTGCATGACGAACTGGACATACCGATCCTGTACGTCAGCCATGCGCCGGACGAAGTTGCGCGACTTGCCAATCATATCGTCGTCATGGGCAGCGGCCGGGCGCTGGCAAACGGGCCATTAGGCGAAACCCTGGCTCGCCTCGATTTGCCGATTCGCCTCGGCGAGGATACGGGTGTTGTGATTGACGCCCGAGTCGGGACACGCGACGCGGAATGGCACCTGGTGCGTGCTGATTTTGAGGGGGGCAGTTTATGGGTGCGAGATATGGGCACGGCGATCGGGGCGCCTGTCCGGGTACGCATTCTGGCGCGCGACGTGAGTCTGGCGCTGGTGCGGCCCGAGCAGACCAGCATTCTCAACCAGCTGGCGGGCAAGGTCGTAGCGTTAGCCGACGATACTCATCCCAGCCTTGTGCTGGTTCGCCTGCAGGTGGGAAGCACGCCGCTGCTGGCGCGTGTAACCCGGCTTTCCGCCAGTCTGCTCGGTTTGGCGCCGGGCAAAGAAGTGTGGGTACAAGTCAAATCCGTCGCCTTGCTGGGTTAACGCTGTTTCTTTACAGGATATAGCGCACCAGGTCTTCACTGATGGCCAGATTTTTCAACCGTGCATCGACAAAATCCGCGTCCACATTCACACGTTGTCCCGCATATTTTCCGGCATCGAACGAGACCTCTTCCAGCAGGCGCTCCATTACCGTGTGCAAACGACGTGCGCCAATGTTTTCGGTGGTTTCATTGACCTGAAAAGCAATTTCCGCAAGACGGCGTATGCCATCTGGCGTAAAGCTGACTTGCATGCCTTCGGTAGCAAGCAGCGCTTGGTACTGGCGCGTCAAACAGGCGTCGGTAGCGGTGAGAATGGCTTCGAAATCCTGCACCGACAGCGAGTCCAACTCCACCCGGATCGGAAAGCGACCCTGCAATTCAGGGATGAGATCCGATGGCTTGGCCAGATGGAAAGCGCCGCTGGCGATAAACAGGATGTGATCGGTATTGACCATCCCGTATTTGGTGGTAACCGTCGTACCTTCTACCAGCGGCAATAAATCGCGTTGCACGCCCTGGCGCGAAACTTCACCTCCACTACCTTCATTACGGCTAGTGATTTTGTCGATCTCGTCAAGGAACACAATGCCGTTTTGCTCGACGCTGATTAGCGCACGTTGCTTGATGTCTTCCTCGTTCACCATCTGGGCAGCTTCTTCTTCGGTGATGATCTTCATCGCCTCGGCGATTTTCAGCTTGCGGGTTTTGCGTCGCCCGCCGCCCATATTCTGAAACATGCCCTGGATCTGGCTGGTCAGGTCTTCCATGCCCGGCGGTGCAAAAATCTGCGCGCTTGCCTGCATGGCGGCAACATCGATCTCGATCTCTTTATCATTCAGCTCTCCCTCGCGCAGCATCTTGCGAAATTTCTGGCGGGTGGCAGAATCCTCCGGTTTGGCAGGCGTTTCAGCGTCCAGATGGTATGCCACATCTCGAGCCGGCGGCAGCAATGCGTCGAGTATGCGCTCTTCGGCAGCATCTTCGGCACGCATTTTATGCTTGGCCATGTCCTGTTCGCGCAGGTCTTTGATCGCGGTTTCCATCAGGTCACGAATGATGGAATCCACATCGCGTCCCACATAGCCCACCTCGGTAAATTTGGTTGCTTCGATCTTGATGAACGGTGCGTCAGCCAACCTTGCAAGGCGACGCGCGATCTCCGTCTTGCCAACACCAGTAGGGCCAATCATCAGGATGTTTTTGGGTGTAATCTCATGGCGCAGCGGCTGTGCGACTTGAGCCCGCCGCCAGCGGTTGCGCAAGGCGACGGCGACGGCGCGCTTGGCCGCATTCTGGCCAATAATGTGTTTATCGAGTTCGTGGACGATTTCTTGCGGAGTCATCTGGGACATGGTTATTCAAGCACTTCGATCACATGATTCTGGTTGGTATATATGCACAGGTCACCCGCTATCGCCAGTGATTTGGCGACGACGTCACGCACGTGCAGATCCGTATTTTCCAGCAGCCCGCGTGCGGCAGCCTGAGCGTAGGCACCACCGCTGCCGATAGCCACGATGCCATATTCCGGTTCCAGCACATCACCGTTTCCGGTAATGATTAGCGAGTGCTCACTATCTGCCACAGCCAGCATGGCTTCTAGACGCCGCAAGATACGGTCGGTACGCCAATCCTTGGCCAGCTCCACTGCCGAGCGTAACAAATTTCCTTGGTGCTGATCCAGCTTGGCTTCAAAGCGCTCAAACAGGGTAAACGCATCGGCGGTACCGCCCGCAAAACCGGCCAGTATTTTTTCCTGATACAGACGGCGCACTTTACGTGCCGTGGATTTGATGACGATGTTACCCAAGGTAACCTGGCCGTCGCCACCCAGGGCGACCTGATTGCCGCGCCGTACCGACAGGATGGTCGTGCCGCGATATTGCTCCATAAATTGGCTTTCTGCGATGAACGATGAATTTTCTTGCGATGGGAGTTACAAACTAAAACCTAGGTGGGGCCGTTGGCTGGTTTCTCAACCCCGCGTGATTAATATTATGGTTATATTTAACCGGTCTTGCGTCGTACCACCTCTGCCATTTCGTCAACGCCCATGACGATCAGAACCACATTGACCATTTCGTTACCACCTACAATGCGCACACGTTTTCCTGCCTGCAGCAGGCCCATTAGTGCTTCCATGAACAAGTTGACGCTGGCGAATTCGACACGCTGCACATCCGCCAGATCCAGTTCAACCTCTGCGTGCTTGACGGCAAAGGCGCGAAACGCCTCGAAACGTGCCGCACTGCCTCCATTGATAATGCCATGCATTGCAAAAACATTACCCGAGCCGCCTTCGGCAACCTTGACCGTTTCTAATGGAGCAATGCTTTGAGCCACGGCGGCTGGGGTTTCCCAGGACGGTGGAGAGACTTCGAAACGTACAGCATAATCAACTGCGAGGTCTTCAAATTCGTCCTGTTTTCCCTGCACCTGATAGAGCTGTAACAAAAGCAACCAGTACGCGGGCTCGCTTTGTCCGGCATCTCCGGTGTGTTGCATGAGCAGGCTGATCAGTGCACCGCTGGCAATTTGTAACTGGGCACGATTTTTTTGCAGATGTGCCAGCGCATCTTTGAGCAACTGACTGCCCGCCGGCGAAATGGCGTTGATGCCGGACAGGTCAAGCTGGATAGCCCCCTGGCCTGCCGCACTTTGCAATAGCGTGATGCGGTCAGCGCTGGTTTCGTCAAGATTGCCTTTCAGACTGAAAAGCTGGCCGCTCGATTTTGTTGCGTCTGTCGAGTTGATTTTTCCTGGTTGTTTTGTGGTTGCCGCATCCACCCATACAGGCGGCGAAGTCTCACGCTTTACGGCGTAATCAAGTGCCAATCGGTCAAACGCCTCACGCTGCCGGGTCATTCGATACAGGTCGAATAACATCAACCACTGCGCGTCTACAGCCTGCTCGCTTGCCAGATAGGTTTTGAGCAGGACGATTGCATCATCGGCCCGATCACTGGCATACAGCATGGCCGCCTCTTCAATGCCTGGAGCAAGTTTTGCGCCGGTTTCCACGACGTCAATTCCACCCTGTGCCGGCGCGGCATCAAAATGCTCTTCGGTGAGCGGCTCCTGATTAATGGCCTCAATTGCTTCGACCTTGCCTGATTTTTTGACAGGTGCCGACTTGCTCTTGTCTTTACGAAAAAACGAAAAATCCAATTTTAGAATACCTGGCTAACGCACCTGCGGCCGTTGTGGTGCCCAACATCAACAGATAGCGGCTAACTTGCGTTTAAACTTTATCCTGATAATAGGTGCTAAGCATAACAAATATCAAGCGCAGGGAGTCAAGCATCGCCATGCCACGGACTTGATGAGGCCTACAAGAATTAGGTAGGGCTCGCTGGTATGGTCAATTGCTCGTTTGCATAAGCCTGATTAAACTCGCGCAGGATCTGCTGTACCTGCTCCCTATCCAAGTCTGCAACTATAAATACGAAGCGGCTTTGCCGGTTTTCATCCGGCCATTCCGGTAATTCCGTGGGCGTATGCAAAATATGCTGTACGGCATGCAGGGCCGTGGGGTTATTCTTACCCTTTAGATTGACTATGGCCTTCATGCGCAGCAGCGATTTGGCATGCGCGCCCAGCAGCCTGTGCAACGCTGCATATATTCCCATCCATTCCAGTGGCTCGTCGAATGTCGCACTGAACGAGCGAATGCGGTCATCATGGACCGGCGGTTCCTTTACTGGTCTGCCAGTCAACGGCCTGCTTACCGCCGGACGATACTGATTTGCCCCCAGCCACTTATTTACCTCAACGCTTTTATTGGACAAGTCGTACAGAACGGCATTCAGGATAAGTGCTGAGTCAATGTGCCCATGTTCTACCGTGAGGATCGACGCAGATGCATTGATCTCTGCCAGACGCATCCGCAGATCCTCCACTGCTTGTGGATCCTGAAGATCCGTTTTCGTGAGAAGCAGGTAATCTGCGACCACTACCTGTTTAACCGCTTCAAAATAACTATCCAACTGCTGCGCACCGAGCACGGCATCCACGGTCGTCACCACGCCATTGAGCTGAAAACGTGCGGCCAGCCAGCGTTCGTTAATCAAGGTATCTATAATCGGCACCGGGTCTGCAATCCCTGTGGTCTCGATGATCACGCGCTCGAAGCTGGGAATATCTCCACGACTCGCCGCCATGAACAGATTTTTTAATGTCGGGGATAGCGAACCGACTACCGTACAGCAAATACAGCCCCCAGAAAGCAATGCGAGTGGCCCATCAGTTTTTTCCAATAGCTGATGGTCCAGTCCGATTTCGCCAAACTCGTTCATGATAATGGCGGTACGTGGCTGTTGCTGAATTAGCTGGTTGAGCAGGGTGGTTTTGCCACTGCCGAGAAATCCGGTCAACAGTGTGACGGGTATGGGGGTGGATGACATGAAAATTATTTCCTGATTTTCCGGGTTGTTTACCGGTTCTTGCTCATTTGGTTTACTGGTTTGGTGGTGACGCGTTCAGCTTTTGCGCTTGGCGCGCGGATGGGCGGCGTCGTACGCTGTGGCCAAATGCTGAAAATCCAGCCGGGTATATATCTGTGTAGTACTGATGCTGGCATGCCCGAGCATTTCCTGCACCGCCCTTAGATCACCAGAAGATTGCAGGAGATGAGAAGCAAATGAATGTCGCAACACGTGAGGATGAACATTCGCTTCCAGCCCGGCGCGCGCGGCCCATTTTTTCAACCGTAGTTCTATGGCACGCTGCCCCAGATGTCTGATACCGCGCCCCGGGAATACATAGTCGGTGCCTGCCGGGCGTGCCGTCAGCCATTCGGACAGGGCCAACGCAGCACGACTACCCACCGGCACAATACGAGTTTTATTGCCCTTGCCGGTCACCGTAACTTCACCACTCGCCAAATCAAGCTGGGCTAGTTTGAGTTCAGCCAGTTCCGAAAGACGCAGCCCTGAAGAATAAAACAATTCCAGTATTGCCTGATCGCGCGCCCGGAGTTTTGCATCCGGTGGTGTTTCCAGAAGTTGCCGCGTTTGGTCGGGCGATAACGCCTTAGGGAGCGCCCGTGGCGACTTTGGCGCATGCAGGCCCTCGCACGGGTTATGTGTGTAGCCGTGACGCTTTACCAGGTAATGATAAAAACCACGCCAAGCGGAAAGCGTACGCGCCAGGCTTTTGCCTGACAAGCCTTGCGCATGGCGTCCCGCGAGCACACGACGTATATCTTGGATTTGTATGGCTTCCAGACCAATTTTATCCATTTTTACGAACAGTACGCGTAAATCCCGCGCGTAGTTTTCCAGCGTGTGATGCGACAGCCCGCGCTCACTGCTCAAGTAAACTAAATAGGCTTCGAGCAGGGCAGTGGGGGTCACGGTAAAAAACGTTGCAGTGCGGCTGTGAGCAATTCACCGAGGCGTTGCAGGTAAAGCGTCCCCATTTGCGGGTAAAAACGCTGCACATCTTCCGAGGCCATTACCAGAACACCAATACTGTGATCACCTTTTAGAGGTATCGCCGCAAATGAGCGCGGATGACTGGCACCGCCGAACCAGTCCGCCATTTCGCTCATGGGCGGGACGCCACACTGTGGAACGCTGGTTTGTTCCACCCAGTTTTTGATTGCTTCGGAAACTGCGGAAAATTCCGGCAACGGTGCCGCACCTTCCCATATGCGTATTACAGCGTGAGGAATGCCGAAATTGTCATGTAAGTTAAGCTTGAGTGCTTGTATTAATGTTGGCAATTCGCGCGCAGCCATTAATGCTCGTGATAAATGATGCATTTTTTCTGCTATCGCATCATTCTCTTCACCGAATTCAATCAGCTCTGCCAGTTTTGTTTCCAGTAGCTTGTGCTTTTCCCGCAAATTGAGTATTTGCCGTTCAGCAATAGATACAGTCCGCCCCTCGAAAGGGTGACTTACTCGTACATCCGTCAACAAATGAGGATGTTGGTCAAAAAACTCGGGGTGGCCTGCCAGATAGCGGGCGACATCTTCTGTCTGCATATATTTATCCTAATTCAATTTCGCCTTCGAATACATTCTCTGCCGGGCCGGTCATCCAGACAGGTGTGCCCATGCCTGCCCAGTGAATAGTAAGCTCTCCCCCACGCGTAGTAACTTGCACCGTCTCATCCAACAAGTCACGGCGAATTCCTGCGACGACTGCGGCACAAGCGCCTGTACCGCACGCCAGGGTTTCTCCCGCTCCGCGCTCAAACACACGCAGACGAATGGTCTGGCGATCCATGATCTGCGCAAAGCCCGCATTCACTTTGTTGGGAAAGGATGGGTGCGATTCGATACGTGGCCCCTGCGTTGTTACGGGCGCTATGTCGACGTTATCTACATACTGCACGGCATGGGGATTGCCCATCGACAATACGCTCATTTCAATCGCCTCATCGTCCACCATAATCTTATAAGTGAGTGCTTGCTCACCTGCAGCGAACGGTATTTGGCTAGGGTCAAATACCGGTTCGCCCATATTAACCGAGACTCTTCCATCCGCCTCCAGACGCGGCCGGATAATTCCACAGGCAGTCTCGACACGTATTTCGCTTTCCACGGACAGCTTTTTATCGTGTACAAAACGCATAAAACAGCGCGCACCATTCCCACACTGTTCTACTTCTCCGCCATCCGCATTGAAGATACGGTAACGGAAATCGGCGTCGGGACGCGTCGCGTGTTCCACCAGCAATAATTGATCACAACCCACCCCAAAATGGCGGTCAGCAATGAATCGCACCTGGTCGGTACTCAATTCAATTGCCTGATTCATCGCGTCGAACACGACAAAATCATTGCCCGCACCATGCATTTTGCTAAAGCGAAGCTTCATTCGATTATTTTCTCAAACCATCAACTCAAGATAATCCAGGTAAATACAGCGATCCATGACAACAATCAGGCCCGCTTCCCTGGCCAGATCAGCGGCCTGCTCGTGAATAATGCCCTGTTGTATCCAGATTGCCGGACATTTTATTTGAAGACACTCTTCAACTAGCGCCGGGACATGTTCCGCGGCGCGAAACACGTTAACAATATCAACCGGAAAAGGCAGTTCCAACAAACTGGCATAAGCTTTCTCTCCCAACACCTCCGTCACCATTGGTCGCACTGGCACTACGCTATAACCAAGTTGTTGCAGGTGGCGTGCCACACCATGGCTGGGCCGGTTCGGCTGGGGCGACAACCCTACCATAGCAATCGTACGTGCATGCTGCAACAGCGCCTTGATCGCTGTGGGAGCAGGGTTATCGAACACGATTGAAGTTATGGTGTTGCTATACCAACCCCTTGTCAGGTGACACAGAAAGTGAAAGTATGGCCACTGTTTCCTAAGGGTTTTTCCAAGTTCTTTGTCACAAGTATTCCCCTTCACTGCCACTAATAATGAAATTAACGTGATTTTCTGCCACTAAAACTGAAATTATTGGTTGCTGCCATCAGCAGCCTATGGGTAACAATTATATGTGCATTCCGGCCAACTCCCTAACAGGTCCTATCGGGTGCGAGAAATGGTGGGCACGCCATTATGGTCGATAATATTCGATCTCCAGTTGCGCCATCCTCAACGTCGTGATGTCCGCTTCAGCCACACGAAGCTGGCGGCTATCAGTTAAGCCCATATTATTCTCTGGCGCAGCGTTGTCACTATCCGAGGTGGACGACTCCCGATAATGCTGGATGACAAGCGCTACCGCCTCGTCCGTTGTCCAGTAACCATGAATCCACTGTTCAAAAACACTTAGGCCGAAATCGCTGGGCTTGAAGCCACTCAATGCGTTGTTGACGAGGGCCCGTTTAATGAATTTGCGGCGTATTTCAATTAATGAAGCATTCATGAGTAGCTCCTTTGTGTTGAGTGATATTTATAACGATGATCAAGGTGGTGTCGGTCCTTTGGGAAAATCGTTGGCATGACCCGGCCGACGTGCCAGGCTGGGTTTTACTGCGGTCTTTTTCTCAAAATCAGTCGGCGCTAAATCCTGACGGCAGAAGAAGTACTGCCGTGATCCGTCGATTGATGGCCCGCATACCGGTCGAACGGTCGTCGTTCTCAAGACTGTCTGGATGGATTGTCCTTGTTGCCGGGCCAGCTCTGCCAAGGAGATGAAGCCTGCCTGAAATGCCTCCAGATCTTCCGAATGAATCCGTTTGCCGGCTGCCGTGTCCGTCGACCTCAACATCCTTCTGGCGACAAGCTCATAGGCCACTTGCTGCTTGATCCCAAGATGGCGGGCAGCCTCGTCGATGGATAAACCAGTGTTGACGACACGCCGATGTTCGCTAAGCCAAGCCCTCGCCAACGCCGCTTCCAATGAGACCTTCCCTATCGGCAGTACGGCATCGCCTATGGACACCAACACGCCATCGGTGATGGCTTGAATCAAGGGCGGAAATTCACCTTCACGCAGACGCCATGTTCTGAGGATTCGGCCCAACGTGACCACCTCAGCCGCAGAATTTTCCGTACCCGGTATGGCGCTTAGATGGAGAAGCGCGTCGCGGGAAAACAGCCACGCAGCCGATTGTTGTGCCGGCCGTGAAAACAATGGTTTCAGCGTGCCTGCAACCACGAGTTCTCGAATTCTGCGCTTAGTCAGGGCCAGCGCAACGGCGGTTTGTTTTAGAGACAGCGCTCCGTGAGACAACTGCGTGACATTGTCGATCTCCCGCTGATGGATGGATCGGCTATGCCGTCCAGACGGCAATGTCTGCTCGACAATTGGAATCAACGCTGCCTGGATCAAATGCCGGACTATCGCCGGACTTGTGCCTGTACGCTGGGCCATTTTCTTTACGGTCATGTTTGGATGACCGGCCACCGTATCCGGCTGCAATCGCTTGTTTCGCCGGCAGACAAGTCCCCACCATTTCGCATGCAAATAGTCCTCGAAGGCGTCACGCAGGAACTGGAAGCCAGGCGCGTCCAAATCCTCATAAAGCACGCTGTATAGCGGCTTGAATGTACGAATTAAGCTGGGGGAAGAGGGCGCGCGCGCTTGAATGGCGGCGATCAATTCGTGAAAACGATTCGGCCAAGCCTCCAGCAAGGCCGCGGTGTTCTGAATCAATGTTGAGGCCCGGTCCAAACGATGCAGTCCCGTAACCTGCCCTGGATGTGCTGGCCACGCGTCTCGTGTGAATCGACCAAGGTATCGTACCAAGCGATGCCACTCCACAGTACTTAGTCTGGGCCAGTGGCCGCCCTCTATGGTTACTTCTACCAATAGGCGGTTCAATCGGAATATCTCGGTGGGAGCAACCGTGCGTTCCGAAGCCCGCAGCTTCGTGCCACACGAACAGTTCGCCAAGTCGATTCGCCCCCACCGTTGATACGCTCCGCACGATGGGCACTGATCAGCCAGCAGAAGCCGATGCTGACCGCAAGCACTTTGCAGCTTCAACCCCCATTCCCATCGCAGGTACGGCTCTTCTTGCAGGCAAGAGGGACACCAGCGAACCAGACTGTGGTTATAGTCATTGCTCGACAGGCCTCGGGCAAAGTTGACCGGGATTTTCCAGTAATGCGGCAGCGGCCCAATCAGCGATGCCCATACACTTCCGGAAATGCTGAGCTTATCCTGCAGTGACGCCAGCAAGCTGTCGGAACCGTCCATCTGGCTTGCCTGCCAGAGCTGGTACAGCGTTGTGAAGCCATTTGCCTGTGCAATTCTTAACAGGTAGCTTATAGTTGCCTCATTTGACCATGGGTGAGGGCGGACTGGCAGCAATCCCCGAGCGCGGTTTTCTTGTTGTTCACGTAGATGATGCGAAATCGCGGTCATATCACGCGCCATCCACGTCATCGATCAGATCTCTCACAAACAATTGCTCAGAAGCTCGGAGTCCCCCAAAATATTGGGCATGTGCAGGCAAGACCTCCTCAGGACTAAATTGTCGGCGCATATATTCTGGAAGATGCCAGCGTGACTTCAGCTTCACGTATCTATTGACGTCTTCGTTGCGGCAGGCGGCCATCAACAACGAATTCAGGATTTCCATCGCAGCTCCATGATTCCCCGGAAAGCCGACTCTAGAATTGAGGCTGGACCCTGGCTTTAGCACCGGGATGCCTTTTGCCAATGCCTGCCACCACTGAGCAAATGCCGTTAGTGTTGGTAGTAGATCCTTGCCGTAAAACATTGGATGGAAAAGTACGCCTGGCCAATGTTTTATCCCCGGGTCAAGCTCGTCAAAGAGACATTCAAACATGCTGCAGAAGTCATCCGCATATCTGTTCCCTTTGAGTTTCCTGAGCAGGCTCAAGGCATCGTCTAAAGGCCTCGCCTCTTGAATTTGAACCAAGACGCCGCTTTGCCCCCTGAAATTCCAACGAATAAATCGACGCAATTTGCTTATGTCTGAAAAAAGCAGACGTGCCTCCCATGCACCGATTTTTATATGTGGTTGAGGTTTCAAGGCGATAGACCAGTCAGGCCCTAATACATAAGAGAACCGTTGTCTCAGGCGGCGCCGCAGTACCTTCGCCCAATTCATAAACTCATAGAACTGAAGAAGGGATTCAGCGTCCTTGGTCGACGAATCCCGGATGATCTCGGCTTCCGAGTGATCATCAAGACCGCTAACCTTCATGAGTTCATCTGCCAGCCGAATACACCATACGGGAGCGGGCGGGCTTGTAGCATCCAGCAAATACGCGCCGCAGGGGCATCGCCACCCTAAGGACAGGAGCCGCCAGCTTAATGGAACGCCGCAATTGATACAGCGCGAAACCAAAGCACATCGATGCTCCGGACACGCCTCAGCAAAAGGCAATGTCCAGAGGTCTAAGTGAAAACCAGTCATCCTCAGGCAATCTGGGCAGTAACGAATTGGGTGATACTGCCGCTGTAGCCAGGCAGGTCGACGGCCAGAAAAGCACGGAATATTGCTCTGTTCGGCTAACCACCAGTCCCGATTGACCAGGCTGTCGGCGCCCAGTGTTATTTTCAAGTCATCGGTCTTTAGTCTCGCATCCCCTTGGTACAAACCTCGCACACTCGCACCATACTCGCGGGGTACACCAAGACCATTGTCCGAATAGAACCGATACAGGTACCCAACCAAGCTTTCTCTATAGCGACGTTTCGGACGGACCAGAAAGGCATCACGTGGAAGCATCATGTGCTTCACCGTGCTTTACGTGACCTGATTGCCCCAAGTTCAAATGGCTCATTTCCACGATCTAATCGTCGAAATTCGAAAAGGGGATTAAAAGGATTGTGATGAACCACGCCCTCCCACCAAATTTCCTCTGTAAATGCCTTTTCAAGCTGTTCAGGACCGATCGTATTGGATTCTGTTTCGATGGCGCGTGCCAAGGCCCTCGTTAATATTTTTTTGATATACGCCACACGGCCATCACTCGCATAGTAGATCCGCATGCCCAATTCCTCCCAGCTGAAATCGCCGCAAGACAAGGGGACGGGAAGGCAGGCTCCTAGTGAGATAAACAGCTGTAGACATTCATTGTGAATCGTCGATGACTCACTCTGTCCAAGAGCAAGTCGAATGCGCCGTGAGAAACGTCTCCTCAGTTGCTCATTCACCTGTAGAAGCTGTTCGAGGCGCGGTAGCCCGAGAAAAACGGTCGGCGTACCCGTCTGATCGATAAAAGATTTTATCCAATCCGCGACCATGTAATGAGTTGTCGCCAACCCTCGGTCATAAAGATGTTGGGCCTCATCGAATAATATGATCTCGACCCGACACGCGCGGCAAAGGGTTGCCGCACGCATCGTTTTACTCGAAGCCGTTCCCGCCGAGGAAGCCTGATCTCCGAGGGCCGTAAGCATGACCTCCACCATGCTCGCAATGGTCGCAGCGGGTGGAATCGGAACGACTAATACCGGCAACACATCGCGATCCGGCAATACGCGGCGCGGATATTTCTGAGCAAGCCATTTGCAAAGGCTGCTTTTTCCTGCGCCACTTTCGCCGAGCACCAACAGATTCTGCGCTATACCGGTTTCCCGAAATAGCTTCAGATGGGCCTCAATGAGGTGGACGGCTGCTATGAAAGGTGGAAACGGAATGTACTCTTCATCAAAACGGCGTAGCGCCGCATAAAGTTCTTGGGAACTCATGACTCTTCTCCAGGAAATCGCTTCAGTTGAAAAGCGGACAAGCACTCGGGCAATTCAGCCATATTGTCATTGGTAGGTTTCGGTACAGCGCGCTTTGGTTTTAGAGGTGGATCACACGTTATTGGAACCCGCTGTAGATCCAGAGCCGGCCGGTTACTGCTCATCCCTCGGATAGCAGCGGCTCGACGCCGATCCCGCTGCTTGCGGCTTGCCATCAAGGCCTCGACTGTCTGCACTATCTCGGCGCGTGCTCGCTGCAGCGCACCCCTGTTTTCTACTTCGATGCCTTGCTCTCTTAGGTGCGCGCGGACCAATTCATTTTGCTTCTGCGTCAGCCCCTTTGCATACTCTTGATCAAGCGCATGAACCAGAATCGGGTCGACGTCCTCCGGCCCCCAAACCTGGATTTCACCCAAATCTTCCGGATCGTATAAAACACGAACTTTGACGCCCTCACCATAAGCACGCAGGATCTTGCCCAGCGCTTCTCCGTTGTAACGAATGCCTCTCAGAGAGACGCCATCGCGACGCAGGGAACGCTCAGCTACCAAACCGATCCGCCGCTGAAAGTCGCGCAGGCTGTCCGGAAGCTCCGGCTCACGGCGCTGCAAGCCCTCGCGCCATTTCGCCCAGGGAGTCGTCCCGATACCACGATGCAGGGTTTGCGCATAAACATCGACCACCCATTTTTCAAACAGGTGTTTAAACTCGGCCAAGGTCAGTAACGCGTGCTTCTGTGAGTCGTAATCCCCTCGCTCATGTAAGCGGGCGAAGCTAGTACCTGGCAACTGGTGCCCAAAATAATAATTGATGGTTTTCAGGTAACGCTCGACAGCGCCTTTGAACTGGGGTCGATGTTTCGGGCAGTACTGGATACGCATCGCCAGATCGAAGGCCACCGTCTCGAGGTCAGCACCATGGAACTCCAAACCGTTGTCTACGACCAGGACATCCGGACGTCCGTAGCAAGGCCATGTATTCTCTATTTTTAGATCCGGAAACGAGCCATGACTTGTTTCTTTAGGCAATATTGCGTGCCGCAACGCACCCATCACCGCAGCCGACGAAGGGTCGCCGAAGCTCAGGTAGTAGCCAAGCAGCATGCGGCTGAAATGGTCGATGACCACCGTCAGCGTTGGTCGCCCTAACGGTAGCCATGTCTTCTCATCGATCAGAAAAAGGTCCAAGGGGGTGTGGTCGATCTCTGCACGCTCTAAAATATGTTGGGTGCAAACGCCTTTTATCACCCCGCGGTGCCTCATATCGGCTGCCGCTTTCCCTTCTCGCAACCGGACAATTTCATAAGCCTCGCTGCGCGCAATTAACCGATAGAGTGTGCGTAGCGACGGGGGTTTTAAGTGATCGCCACATAAAATTTTACGATTCTCTGCTTCGATCTTGGCCAACAATCGGGTGTAAATCGTCAGGCCTGTAGCGAGTGGTGACGCCCTGTATGCTTCCTCCATTGCCTCTATCACCAGCTGCAGAATTCGATCAGCCTGCCGAACAAGGCTGGATCCTCTTCGGTCCGTTCTGGGAATCAACGCACGATGGTCCCCGCTGACGTGGTAGCGCCGATACCAACGGTAAAAAGAAGTGGCGCTAGGCGGTGTAGCATCTTCGATGGCTTTGGCCGCCTCCTTGATGAGGGGCTTCAGATAACGGGGTGTAAAGACCGGTTTGCCATGGCTCAAGATAAATTGGATGTAATATTGGCGGCGCTTGACTTGGCGTTGCACAGCGTCCGGCAACTCCTTAAAAGGCCGACTGTATGCGGGTATCGACATGCCTAAAGAAGCATCGCAAATAGTTGTCGCTGCAACGTTCCCATGCCTGTACTCGGTGAGCAACTCGTCTTTCGTTGCTATGGAAAACTGGCCATTATCCATACATTGAAGCAGTATCTGGCCATTGGCCTGTAGTTGATCAATTCTGAATTTGGCTTTATTCCACTCAAAAGCCATGTTCTTGCGAAATCCAAAACCAGTCATCATCGTTCTCCTTTACTAGGGTTACCTGGGTATCAGGGGAGATTGGTTGAGTCAGCGAACAGCTCAGAGAACCTGCGAGCAGCAAGCTGTAGGGGTCAACACCGTACGCTTTGAACAACGTTTCGGCTTTTTCGAGAGAGAGGGGAAACTGATCTCGAAAATGCTTTACCGCCACCCTGATCAAGTCAGGGGAGGGCGGTATGCGTGCTGCCTGGTGATAAATCCATTTGAGGTTCGACAGGCTGGGCTCCTGTCGGAGGGTGTCGCCCGTCAAAATGACAAAGCGCTTGGCTGCACGATTCAGGTAGGACGTGACTTTTTGCAATTTGTGCCGCACGCCTTCGCCCTCCAAAGAGCGAACCGGCTTTACCTCGATAAAGACGGTATCGCCGCCATCCAATACCAATTCGAAATCCGGCGTGTAACGCCGTAGTTTCACGCCATCCGGATACTGGATCGTTGTTGGCTGCTCGCGATATCGGATGACCCGAGGGGACGCCTCGAAAAGGTAAATGGCATCCAGTTCAAGCAGGCCTTCGTGGTGCACCATCCGGCCGTTTTTGCGACTTGGAAACTTGCCGCGGACGATTCCACCGGTATGGCGAACGATGGTTCTGGCGCGACTATGTTGGTCGCCGACAGGAGCGACACCATTCCAGCGTCCTCCCCAAGTATTGCTAATCATCATTTTTCCTCCCGCAGCCAGGAGTTAGAAGGCAAGTCTTCCCCCTCCTCGGCCACAATGGCGTCTGGATATTTCTGTTTTCAGGCAAAAAGAGGCCCTTAACGGGTCAAAGTGGCCGTCTAAACAGATTCGAATAATGGATTGGGCTTGACGCTGGGAGGCGAGTTAGCAATACTGACAGTGTCAACGGTGGTATCGCAAGATGCCTACCCAGCGGGGCAAGCCGAAAGGTTTGTCCCGTTTTACATTCTGGCCTCCTGTTTGATTCGTTTTTTCTCGGAAAGAGCGCTTAGAACGGGTTGGGGGTCATGCACACGCAGTAGGTCTCGCATCATTCGAACCTGGATCGGTGACAAGCTGAGGAGCCGATCTCGCAGATCTTTTAATAACAGGAAGAGTTCTTCCGCCGAGTCGTTAGCGATAGTCAGTTTCCGGTCGGATGCATCTACCGCATCAGTCAGTTCTTGTTTTTCAGTTTCTGTTAGGGATAACACAGTACCAAGGCGTTCGACGAACTCCAGTGTTGGCGGCCCTTTCTGACCAATTTCCAATGCGGAAAGGTAGCTTTGGTCGTATCCGACCAACTCAGCAAGCTCTCCTTGGCGGAGGCCAAACCGCTTACGCAAGTCCATTAGATGTCGAGAAAACGGGCTCACTGATTTGTACCAACCCGGACGAATTTGTCTTCTCAGATTAGACATATCCGAAGAACAAATCAACTCAAAAAAACAAATAAAATCAATGTGATATGTTTTGATTGCGCATTTTTTATTGTATCGACATCGCGATCTATACTGCTTTGTGAACAGAGGCCATTCACTTGGTAAAATACAAAGTACTTCCTCTGTATATTGGTCGGTGGATAGACGCACCTGCCGCCTGGGTTCCCTAGGGCGTATAGCTGGGACCTCTAAAATTAAGAGTTTCCCATACCCAAGCTTATGTCTCCTTGTCTGAAGTTGACTCGTTTCCATAGATAGTTTGAGCTTCTACATTGAAGCTCATGGATTAACTGGTTTTCGGTGTTTTGGAAGCAGGGATCGTTGCACGAGGACATCCGGAATGTTGATGCCAAAAACATCCATTAACGAAAATACATAAGCGGTATTTCGGCAGGACTATATCTGGTTTACCGGGCAGATCCTTGCGGTGCAGGCGAAATCTGTATCCCATTTTGTGGAAAAGCCTTCGAACATATAGCTCAGGAGTGGTGTTTTTTCCTTTCACTCGCCCCATAACTGCGGAGCACTTCTCAGGCGAAAGCCTATCCACCTGATTCTTTAGACCTCGGGCGCAATATATGAATTGAAGTCCAAACCAACCCGTGAAAGATGTGATCCAAATTTATGCAAAAGATTGAGTGAGTACTCATAGCGTAGCTGGGCAACAATTACAGCTTGATACTCTTTATGGCTGAGTGTGCCATTTACACCAATACATGCGACCGTTAACTTATTAGACGGCTCGAATTTACCACTACCTGCTGCAAACCATTGTTCCCATAGCAAGGTTGGTACCCCACCAGAGGTTCCTTCAGTTTTCTCGGAAAAACCGAACGCTTCAAGCTTCTCTTCAGGCTGCAAAAAAAGGTGGTAACCCCTGCTTGCATTCTTAAGTGCCGTGGCTTTGTCAACGTGAAATAGCCTAACAGCTTTGAATGGCATCCAAGTTCCAAGCCGCTTCTTCCAGCCTTTATCATCACCCTGACCCTGCACAAGATCGCATGCCGGCGTAAGGCAAAGCCAGTATTGATAGGAATTTTTTCCAAGCTCGACTTTGAGCACGTGGCCAGTTGAAAGGTGGTGACCCTCAACGGGTTTACTGCATGCATAACGATTTAGTTGCAGATAAATATCTTCTTGCTGTCCATGGGTGGAATGGCGATCAAACCTATCCAGCACACCTGGTTGTATATCTTGGTGCAAAAGATATGTAGCAACCATTTCGGCAAAATTCACGACCGCGGAGTTAATCTCCCCACCAAGACTCTCCCAATGCCTTCCTACATTTAGACGTACATTTGTTCTACGTTTTGCGTCATCAGGCTCAAGAATCTCCTTTAGCCAACCAGCCTGCAAAGCCTGATTCCTCAATATCCCTGCCTCTGCAGTTGCACCTTTCTGATCGAGTTCACTTCGCATCTTCGACATGATGAGTCTGTGAGGTGTTGGATCCCACGCCTCAAGTGCCATCAGCAGCCGTTCAGGGATTGAGCTTGCCTCATGCTCCTTCGAAACAACAGTTACAAAAAGACTATCAGTTCGAATCCAGTTGATCCCGTTTGCATTTTTTCCGGTTGTCACACGACCACCTGATATTTTGGACATCTGTTCGAGAAAGGCATTCTGCTGCCTGTGCAGAAGCAGCGCGAAAATATCATCTGCACTGATCTTCACGCTCTCTGGGATCGAAGCCAAATAATGTGCGAGCTGGGCCAACTCCGGAATTGTCTGTACGGCTTTCCAACTAACATCCTCTTGCTCAAGAGTTTTCAAGAAAGCCATGGAATCAAGGGAACCCAATAAGCTGCTGTAAATGTCCTCCTGGATATCTTCCCAAGCCGATAGTCGACCCTCTAAGTTTTCTGCCCTCTTGTCATTCAGAATTAAAGAACTAACAGGGTATGCAAGGCCTAATGAAATTTCGTTGACTGTGCGATCAATGCCCCCACCGGCTTCTTCTCGATCCTTTGTATATACCACCACCAGATTGAAGTGACCATTGCCCGCTAGGTGCTGCAATATCTCAATGGCTTTCTGACCACTTCCGTTTGATTCAAGGTGGTAATCCAGAATCAGTAAATCGGAATGATCCAAGTGCGAGGCGGTACCCTGCTCACATTTAAGCGGTGGCGTCTTTCCGTCATGCACGTCAACAAGCCACGGCGGCGCTTGAGTTCTACAAAAATGGAGAATCTGCCGTACTCGCGAATAATTTTCACGCTTCCGGTCCTGAAGTGCTTTCGCAGCAGGTTCCTCGTTTGGCGGTTGATCCGCAATCACCAACAGTTCATCGAGCGTTGGGTACTCATCGTCAACCACAACAGTAGTTCTAATCGGGTTTATAAAAACCTCTTTGATGAGATCTCTGTATGAAGGTGTAACAGCCAAAGCAACCGACTCATTCATACTTCGCGCCCTTGAAGTCGATGAGGAAATTTGCGCCCGGCAGTATGGCTTGTTGTTTGTCGGCGTATACGATGGTGTGCCCCCCAGCAGCGAGGTTGGTTCGACAGAGGTAGAGCCCGACCCCCCGACCACCGCGGACTTTTCGGGTGAAGAATAGCCGGAAAAGGTGTTTACGATCTTCCTCATCCACCCCAGGTCCTGTATCTGCAACCACCACCTTTCCATCCACCGCATCCAACAGAATTTTTTTCTCTTTATGTGTCGAGTGATTAACCCAATATGCTGCGTTGTTAAGTAGATTGATGAAAACCGGATAGATTCGTGCCGACTGTTCGAAAACGGAAAAGCTTAAAAATGCAGGGGTTGCCTCCAAGCGGAAGTCTTCGTCCGCCAAATCGTTCCGAAAGAACCTCTGAACATATTCAAAGATATGTTTGCCCGTGAGGTTGGCACGCGTTTTGTGGCCCGAAAGCTTTAGGGGTGACAGATACCGAAGGCGTTCCACCAAAGCTTCATAGCTGTCCTTTACGGCAAAATACTGCTCGGACTGCTGGATGGAATCAGGGAAGGCCTTCAGATTAGCCGATATGGTTTGTTCCAATCCCTCAATCTCGTGCCCGATAATTTCCACGGTAATGCCGAGTTGAGCCAGGCCATGCAGTTGATCAACCTCTTCGCGCAATTCGTCGGCCTGGTCCTGGTTGAAGTGTGCCAAGCCTGCCAGATCAATTCGTTCTTTTAGGCTGTTCAAGGCGGAAATATAGGGTTCAAATAGTTCCGCATTCTCAGCATCCTGGCGATCCCGCTCCTGTTCCAGTTCTTCAGATACCTTGCGCAGGGGAATACGTTCGTGCTCTACATCGTCGATCAATGGCAGCGTCTTAGCGTGATAGGCCTTGTTCCGCTCGTTCTGAAGCTCAACTATACGTTCAAGCTCCGAATTCAGTAGTCCCTTGGCTTCTTGAGCCCAAGCACGCAGCCGTTTATGTAAAAAAGCAGCGTTCGCATTTAATTCCGAATACGCAATATCCTTTGCTGAACGGGGCTTTATCCTTTCCAGCGCGTTATCCAGCGAGTCGGAAATTGAGTCAAGCAACTCCTTGGCGCGACGGTGATCTCTTCGGTAGTTAAGATACCGCTCTTCCAATGTGCCCAGGGTGCGCGGCGCTTCGCCCAAAGAAGTCTCTTGGAAACGCCGTTTCAGATCCTGGAGGACAGTCCGCAAGGCAACCACATCCTCTTCGTGCTGCAAATCAGCCGTGCGCAATCGGTCCACAAGCGCTTCGATTTCGGTCATTAGGCTAGCCAGGATTGGTGTGTTTCGATCCAAATTGGCCCGGAATCGCTTTCGATTCTGAGCGCGCTGCTTGTTTCTTGCTTCCTCCGCTTTCTGTTTTACGTATTCCTCTTGGCGATCCGGTATGGTTTTCTTGCGCAAGTCCGCGTCAGATCCAAAGTAGTTCCTTGCAGTGGTTTTGAGGATGTTCTCCACCAAGTCTCGGAAAGTTTTGACGGCTCTATTGTCGATCAATCCCTCCCGACCGGCCTTGTCCCGAAGATTCGGGTTCTGTTCTTTTCGAAGTGCAACTCGACCAAACAGACGCCGAAGTGACCAAAATTCCCGTCCCGCATGCTTAGTTCTGCGCTGCTCGATCCGGAAAAAGTCATTTCCTTCGCGGCCATAGGGCATCACCCGGAGTCCATTTCGATAGACTGAAAACCCGGCATATTGTTTGGCGCGATCCTCCATCATCCGAAAGACTTCCTCACTAAGTGTAGTGGACTTTATCTCTTGCTCGAAGGTACCGATTCGGAGGTGAAAAGGTCCAACGATGGAATCCTTTCTCGTCGGAATATCGATTGGTGGCGGAATGGTTACCTCACCATCCAACCAAACATTAAACGCCTTAATCCGGCCCCTAAATACACCCTTTTCGTCGATCTCACCATCCACCACATGTTCCGTATTTAGAAGCGCTTCTAGGTCGAAGGGGTGGTACTCGTCGATAATATTTCGTTGAAGATTGCCTTCCCAAACCGTTACGCGTGACATGAAATTTGTCGTGCCATACCCGGTCTTACGTTCCTTCTCATCCAGAAAAGGGTCTGTGAAATTCGCCAAGGTTTGAAACAGTTGCTCACGTGCTTGTTCAACAGCGCTCTCCATACCGGCGTCATGGCGGGAAAGCTGGGCCTCAAGGTCAAACTGAATATCGGAAATGGCAAGAATTGTTCCGTGATTCTGCTCACCTTTCCAAAGCGGCCATTCGGCAAAATGGCGCTCTTCAAAAACAGTACCGATTACTGTTGCTTCGATTCGAGATTGGGTCGTATCGGGCTTTCCTTCTGACGTTTCCTGGTCGGAAAAAAGTTTCCAAGCCGCTTCATTGCGGCGATCTCGTTCAATATTTTTTGTATTCCGGCTGCCCCAGACGTTGCTCATCAGAAGGTCAAATAATCCTGGAAGCAGGGGCAGCAACTCGTGTTTTTCGTCAAACTCTACAACCGGTATCTCGACATCCAGCAAAAATAGATAGGGGTTCTCGAAAAGGCGCCAGTCGATTAGTGCCGCAACAAACGGACTGTTCCACCGTTTTGAGACCACAAGCAGCAATGGCCCGAGGTTGGCAGATGACAGCCTCCCAATTCCCTTTTGGCCCTGCTTGGTCCGATATTCCAATCCGTTTAGATCCTCCTCTGAGCGTACCCTTTGGTCCACTTTGGATTCCGTTCCCAATACGAGCCAGCGCTCGATAAACTCTTTGCGGTTCATTCCATGGCCATCGTCGACGATGGTGGCAATGGCAGGTTTTCCGTCGTAAATGTTCAGCCCTACATTCCGCGCATAGGCGTCGTAAGCGTTTTTCCACAGCTCGGAAACGGCCGTTGGACAGTCTGCGATTTGTTCACGCCCCAAATGGTCGACGGTGCGGGCACGAGTTTGGAACGCGAGCGATTCAATCATCTCGGCCTACCTGTACATCCAAGGCATCCTTAAGAGTACGCAAAAGTACCTCAGCCAATTTAATAGGTACCGCATTGCCAATTTGTGCACCGCCTGCAGTTAATCCGCCCTTAAACACAAACCAATCCGGAAAGGTCTGAAAACGGGCAGCCTGTCGAAGCGTAATACCATGATGTTCGGTGGGATGTACGAATCGTCCTTTGGAAGGGTTGATGCAGGCAGTAGTCATAGTTGGGCCAGGTTGAGAAGGATCGATTCGGCCATATACGTCCTTGTGACCATCATGCTTTGCATGACAGGGAAGGGTTCTGCCAGAGTCTCTACGACTCCCCCCATTGAGAGGCGTCCTCCGAAAAACATCCATCAACTCCGGTGTGTGGTTCATGTGAAGGTCATTTTCATCCACACTGGATGTAAGAGTCTCAAAGACCTCCGCAGCCGTTAGCCATGGATGTAAAGCTGGATTTTGCATCCTGGCTTTCTCATCGCCGTGTGTCGGACGAGGTGGCCAGTTAATTGCCAGATCAATATCGTTGCGTACCCCTATTACAAAAACTCGCTTGCGCCTCTGAGGTACGCCATAGTCACGGCCATCAAGTACAATAGGGGAGTGCAAGGTGTAGCCAGCCTTCTTGCCTTGCTTATAAAACGCATCCAAAAAAGACTTGTGGCGAGGCCAGAGCATACCAGGGACGTTTTCCATTAGAAAAACCTTGGGGCGCAGATGACGCACAAACTTAAAATATCGAAGGATCAGCTCATTCCTTGGATCATTCACGCCGGAATTATTGATCCTGTGGACAGAAAATCCTTGGCAAGGAGGTCCTCCCAACAGGAGGTCACATTCACCCCCGTCAGAAAAGTGGTTCTCTAGCAAGACTGCAGGTTCGAGATCTCTTATATCTTCGTCGTACAGTCGTGGAACACCACGCTCTACCAAATTGGTAGAGTAGGTTTCACAAGCTTTAGGATTGAATTCTACGGCCGCGACAACTTTTATCCCAATGTTCTTCGCTGCCAGCGTAAAACCTCCTGCGCCTGCAAATAAATCTATGCAGTTTAAGGCGCAGTGTGCAGCTGGCATATGATCAAACCCGGATCGGGTTGATTCGATATTTGTAGCATTGACGTTAAGCTGATTATGCCGCTTTACATCTTCCATGGGAGCTTATTTTCAATCTAAATTAAGAGCCACATTTTACCCAGCTCGGGCAATAGGCAGGTAATTTTATACTCGGTTTGAATAAAGTGGGCGTCCTCGGTTTCTAAACTGCCTGAAGCTATTCTGTGATAAGTCTCTGAATTTATATGTCTGTGTTGGGTCGATAACCACCTGTGAAGTTTTTCGGGAACCAGCTTTCGCCCTCGGTACTATTTTCCTGCTAAACAAATAACGAATGACGGGTCCGGCCGAAACAGGACCTCTTCCAAAAATTGCTTGATCGGATCGTATATTTTTAACCACCGTTTGCTTAACGCGCGCAACGCAATAATTATCTTCGCTTCCACATTAAAAAAGTAAGAAGGCCGCGTAATTGAAAAACGCTGAAATGTCGGGATTTTCCATTATCTGTGGCAGTGGTTTTTCACTAACTTGGCACAGTTTTCACTTTCTGTGTCACCCGACACCCCTTTAAACGTCCAGATTTCGCACGCCCAGGGCATTGGTTTCAATGAAAGCTCGGCGCGGCTCTACCTGATCGCCCATTAACGTAATAAAAATCTCATCGGCAGTAATGGCGTCTTCAATTTGCACACGCATTAGACGGCGCACGGTGGGATCCATAGTGGTTTCCCATAACTGACCGGGATTCATCTCACCCAGACCTTTATAGCGTTGAATAGCGAGACCCCGTTTCACTTCGTTGAGCAGCCATTCCAAGGCCAGTTTGAAACTCGATACCGGTTGCGCCTTTTCCCCACGCATGACGCGGGCACCTGCACCCAGTAGATGCTGAAGCACTTGGCTGGTATCGCGTATTTGCGCGTAATCGCCACTGGCGATGAAGTCGGCATCCAGACGCGTCGCCTGAATGTTGCCATGATGGCGACGCAGTATCTTGAGCGTATGTTGCTCGGATTCGCTATCGTATTCTGCAAGGATTTCTACAGATGGATCTTTCACCGCCGCTGCCAGCGCCACTGCGGCGCGTTGGGCATCGTCTGCATTATCAAGACTGACTGGCGCAATCTCCATCAAAGCGTGCATGACTGCCCCATCAATCAGGCGGCTCATGCGCTCAATAACCGCTTCTGCCAGCAAGTAGGATTTGGCAATTTTTCCAAGCGCCTCGCCATTGATTTCGGTACTGTCCTGTTCAGCGGTTATCAACCGGGCGTCCTTGATCGCCTCCGACAGTAGAAATTCCTTCAGTTCGTGCTCGTCTTTGAGATAGCGCTCGGTCTTGCCGTGCTTGACCTTGTAAAGCGGGGGCTGGGCAATGTAAATATGACCGCGCTCAACCAGTTCCGGCATTTGACGGTAGAAAAAAGTCAACAACAAGGTACGGATATGTGAGCCATCCACGTCCGCATCGGTCATGATGATGATACGGTGATAACGCAACTTATCTGCGTTGTATTCATCCTTGCCTATGCCGGTACCGAGCGCGGTGATCAACGTGGCAATCTCCTGACTGGAGATCAGCTTATCGAAACGTGCCTTTTCAACGTTCAAAATCTTGCCTTTGAGCGGCAGGATTGCCTGGAACTTGCGATCCCGACCCTGTTTGGCTGAACCACCGGCAGAATCTCCCTCGACCAGGTAGATTTCTGACTGTGCAGGATCTTTTTCCTGACAATCCGCAAGTTTTCCAGGCAGGCCCATGCCATCCAGAATGCCTTTGCGGCGCGTCATCTCGCGTGCCTTTCGGGCCGCCTCGCGTGCGCGTGCGGCATCCACGATTTTTCCGCAGATAATTTTCGCGTCGATCGGATTTTCCAGCAGAAATTCGTTCAATTTCTGACTGACTATTTCCGACACCACCGGCTGGACCTCAGATGACACCAGTTTATCCTTGGTTTGCGATGAAAACTTGGGTTCGGGTATTTTCACCGAAAGCACGCAAGTTAAACCTTCACGCATATCGTCGCCGCCTGTTTCCACCTTGGCCTTTTTCGCCTGTTCGCTTTGCTCGATATACTGATTGAGCGTACGAGTCATGGCTGTGCGCAAGCCGGTCAGATGGCTCCCGCCATCACGTTGCGGAATATTATTGGTAAAGCATTGCACCGTTTCCGCATAGGAATCATTCCATTGCATGGCAACTTCCACGATCATGCCGTCTTTTTCGCCTACTGCATGAAAAATGTGAGGGTGCAGAACGGTTTTGGAACGATTCATATACTGCACGAATCCCATTACCCCACCTGAAAAGGCGAAGTTTTCGCTTTTCCCATCACGTTGATCGATAAGTTCGATTTTTACACCGTTATTTAGGAAGGATAGTTCTCGAATGCGCTTGGCGAGAATGTCGTAGTGGTATTCAACCAACCCAAACGTTTCTATCGAAGCCATGAAGTGCACTTCGGTACCATGACGCTCGGATGGACCCACCTCGGTCAGTGGCGCTACTGCTACGCCGTGCTGAAATTCCATCTGATGGGCCTTGCCATTCCGCCAGATTCGCAATTTAAGCCAATCTGACAAGGCATTGACCACGGAAACCCCTACGCCATGCAGTCCGCCCGAGACCTTGTAAGAGTTTTGGTCAAATTTTCCTCCCGCATGCAGCTCCGTCATTACTATTTCGGCGGCAGATCGCTTAAACTCGTCATCCTGTTTTTCGTCGGTAGGAATGCCCCGTCCGTTATCGGCAACAGAAACAGAATTATCCGTATGAATGATGACCTTGATGTCATCACAATATCCGCCGAGCGCTTCGTCAATTGCATTATCAAGCACCTCAAACACCATATGGTGCAAACCCGCCCCGTCCGAAGTATCTCCAATGTACATACCAGGACGTTTGCGAACAGCGTCCAATCCTTTCAGGATTTTGATGCTGCTTGAATCATACTCATTGCTCATGACGGCTACTTCCTTAATGTTTGACAGTGTTTCACGTGGAACATCGCAATCAAATGCGCATTGGCATTACAACGTATTTGAAACTGGCGTCATCCGGTTGAACCAACAACATGCTGCTGTTTGCATCCCCGAACATGCAGTGAATCGAATCGCAGGTCAGATTATTCAGCGCATCCAGTAGGTAGGAAACATTGAAACCGATATCCAAAGCTGCCCCTTGATACTCCACTTCAAGCTCTTCTTGCGCTTCTTCCTGCTCATTGTTATTGCAGATGATGCGTAATTCGTCCGGGTTTAATACCAAGCGTACCCCTCTGAATTTTTCGTTGGAGAGAATTGCCACTCGTTGTAAGGCTTGCAGCAAGGCAAGCCTCGACACCTTGAGTACATTGGTATGGTTGCTTGGGATTACCCGATTGTAGTCTGGAAATTTGCCTTCAATAATCTTGGAAACCAACTCAATACGGGAAAAATTGAATGCCACCTGGTTTCTGCGAATTTCAATATGAATCAGATCATCGCTATCGGCCAATTGCTTACCCAACTCCTGCACCGTTTTGCGGGGCACGATGATTTCCTGGGGTGCGCTTTCCTGTTCCATTTCTGCCGAGGCAAAACTTAAGCGATGACCGTCCGTCGCAATGACCATAATCGTTTTTCCATTCAACACCAACAACATACCGTTTAAATAATAACGGATATCCTGTTGCGCCATGGCATATTGCACTCTCGAAATCAGATGCTTGAGTGTCTTCTGGCTCAGGCTTGCACGACTCTCGGTTTCTCCGCTGGATTCAATTACCGGGAAATCCACTGCGGGTAATGTCTGCAAATTAAATCTGCTCTTGCCTGCCCTGATTTGTATTTGTTCGTCGTTTACTTCCAAGCGAAGCTTCGCTTTGTCTGGCAATGCCCGGCAAATATCCTGTAATTTTTTTGCCGAGACGGTAATCGCAAAATTCTCTTCCGTTGCATTTGCTTGGGTTGACGTCCGTATCTGAATCTCTAGATCCGTAGCTGTCATCGCCAGCACATCTGAATTTTTCTCGATTAAAACATTCGACAAAATTGGTAGCGTATGTCGTTTTTCAACAACCCCAGTGACCGTTTGTAACGGGAAAAGCAATGAATCACGTTCTGCTTCTAGTAATAACATATATAACCTTAATAGTAATAGTTAAGGGTGGCGTATATTCTGAATAACATCGATTTTTTATTTATTATCAAAATCTTAATAAGAATTTAATCCTGCGTCTAAAGTTAGTATGACACACAGACAAATTGTGGATAAGTTTACGGAAAGGTTAAAAACCCGGGTTATCCACAAACTGCGCACAATTTACCCACTAGCTTGTTAGTACCTGCAGCAGTAAAGCGTATTCCCTGCTCATCGCCGCATCCTGTTCCTTGAGTTGCACAATTTTTCGGCATGCATGCAAAACGGTGGTGTGGTCACGTCCGCCAAATGCTTCTCCAATATCTGGCAGGCTCAGCGAAGTTAACTCTTTCGCCAGAGACATGGCCATTTGGCGTGGACGAACCAGCGACCGAGTACGTTTTTTTGAGTACATTTCCACTACTTTTATTTTGTAGAAATCTGCTACGGTTTTCTGAATGTTCTCAATAGACACCTGACGACTTTGCACAGCAAGTAAATCCTTGAGGGACTCTTTCACCAAATCCAGCGTAATACTGCGTGCCGAAAATCGCGCGTAAGCAAAGACGCGCTTTAGCGCACCTTCCAGTTCCCGTACATTGGAGCGTATCTGTTTGGCGATGAAAAAAGCAATATTTTCTTCCAGTACAACGCCCTCGGCGGCCGCTTTTTTAAGAAGGATAGCGACCCGCATTTCAAGTTCGGGAGGCTCGATGGCTACGGTCAGGCCCCAGCCGAAACGCGATTTCAGGCGGTCTTCCATGCCGGCGATTTCTTTAGGGTAGGTGTCGCAGGTGATGATGACCTGTTTACGAGCTTCAATCAGTGCATTAAACGCGTAAAAAAACTCTTCCTGGGTCCGGCCCTTCCCATTAAAAAACTGAATATCGTCGATCAATAGTAAATCCAGTGAGTGATAGTGGCGCTTAAATTCATCAAATGTTTTGTGACGATAGGCGCGCACTACATCGGAGACATAGTTTTCAGCATGAATATAGCTTATCCGTGCAGCAGGATTATAGGTATGGACTACGTTTCCGATAGCTTGGATCAGATGGGTTTTTCCCAAGCCGACGCCCCCATAAATAAATAACGGGTTATAAGCGGTTCCGGGGTTTTCCGCGACCTGGATGGCCGCTGCTCGAGCGAGTTGATTGGCTTTTCCGGTGACGAAGCTGTCAAAAGTGAATGTCGGGTTAAGCCGTTTAGGGGATTCTGGTTGGGGCGCGAGCGGAGCGTTTGTTTGTGGCGGCGAGGGTTCTGACCGGGGTGCTGTAGCCGTTGACTCACTCAGACCCAGATTAATTTCGGTCGGTTCACCAAAATAAGCGAGCGCTAATACTTCTATACGCGCCAAAAACTTTTCCTTAACCCAATCAAGGACGAACCGGTTTGGTGCGAGCAATCGAAAAGTATCTTCATCGAGCGCCGGCTTGAGAGGTTTGATCCACGTATTGAACTGCTGTGGCGGCAAGTCTTCGGCTAGATGGTTGAGGCAACTCTGCCAAAACTCGTTCATAAGGATAAAGCGGGGACTAATTGATGATACATAGACGCATTGTGGCGCGAGATGCGCATGCCTGAAACTACAGAACGCCGATTTTAACCCTCAAAGTAAAACTTATCCACAGATTGCGGAGATAATTACAGGTTGACAAAAGACACCATAAAATAGTCTAATCATGTGTTTTACAGAATCATTTTCCCTAGGATTTGCCATGAAGCGCACTTATCAACCTTCAGTAATTCGCCGTAAACGTACTCACGGTTTTCTGGTTCGCATGAGAACCAAAGGCGGGCGGGCGGTTATTCGCGCTCGTCGTGCCAAAGGCCGTGCCCGTCTCGCAGTTTGAGGGGCGTATTATAGCCAATGTTGCGAGCGTAAGCGGAAAGCAGAATTGGCGTTTTCCTAGGCAATATCGGCTGTTGAAAACGGATGAGTATTCATCCGTTTTTAATTTCCGTTGTGGGCAGAACGGGAAATTTGTTCGTGTTTACGCTAAACCCAACCAACTACCCCATGCGCGTTTGGGTATTGTTGTCGGGAAAAGAGAATTGCGCACGGCAGTGGCACGCAATCTGGCCAAACGTACTGTGCGCGAAGTTTTTCGTACAAACCAGCAAAGTATCCAGACGCTGGATATTATTGTGCGCATTATGAAACCGTTCGACAGGACCAATGTCTTGCTAGTACGCGAAGAATTACTTCGATTACTGCAGAAATCCAAACGATGTCTCGGCTCCTGATATACCTGGTCAAGGCTTACCAATATGCGATCAGCCCGCTATTAGGCTCGCATTGCCGCTTTACGCCGACCTGTTCTCAATATGCTGTCGAGGCGATCACCAAACATGGTGCAGCCAAGGGATCTTGGCTATCGATGCGCCGTCTATCCCGCTGCCATCCGCGCCATCCGGGTGGTTATGATCCCGTACCTTAAATTACAAAGCCAAAATGGATACCCAAAGATTAATTCTGTTTGTTGTATTTTCCTTCTCCTTACTGATGTTATGGGAGAACTGGCAGAAACATGAGCAGCCCGTCGCGGCGGTGAGCGCTCCCACCCAGGCGACTTCGGCAGGCGTAGCGCCCGTGCCAACATTGGGTCAACAAGCGGCGCCTGTCTCAACGCCTATAGCGTCCGCGCCAGGCTTGGTTAATGGCCCACGTGCCGTGGTCACCACAAATGTGCTGCGTGCGGAAATAGATGCAAATGGCGGAGATTTGCGCAGCCTGGATTTGACGCGTTATCAGGATGCAGTTGATAAAAAGAAAACCATGCGCTTGCTGGAACAAGCCCCCGGGCATGAATATATCGCGCAATCCGGGCTGATCGGGAGCGACTTGCCTACCCATAAAACCCTGTTTCAGTTGACCCCGGGCAATTACACCTTGGCGCCAGGTCAAGATATGGTTCAGGTGCCTATGACCTGGGTTGATCCGGCTACAGGGGTAAAAGTAACCAAAACCTACACATTTCATCGTGACAGTTATGAAATAGAGGTGGGTTATCAAATAAGCAATCCGAGCAAGGTGGCCATACCCGTCTATGCTTATTTCCAGTTGCTTCGTGATGACAAGGCCCCGGAGGGAGAGTCACACTTTATCCATACCTACACCGGCCCGGCCCTGTATACCGAGCAAAGTAAATTCAAAAAAATAGAGTTCAAACAGATAGACAAAGGGGAACACGACTATCCACGTTATTCTGACGATGGCTGGATCGGTATGGTTCAGCACCATTTTGTTTCCGCATGGCTACCCAAAAACGGGCCCAAGCGCGAGTTCTACACCAAGCCGGCGGGTGGCGGTTTGTACAGCGCCGGGGTCATCATGCCGGAAGGTAGTGTACAACCAGGCGCTAACTTAAGCTTTACTACGCCTTTGTATGCGGGCCCGCAAATACAAAAAACCTTGACGGCATTGGCACCGGGACTGGATTACGTAGTGGACTACGGCATGCTGACGCCCATAGCAGCGCCGATCTTCTGGACCTTGCAGAAAATCCACCACTTTGTTGGCAACTGGGGATGGTCTATTGTTATCTTGACCATATTGATCAAATTAATGTTCCTCCCGCTTTCCGCCAAAAGCTATAAATCCATGGCCCTGATGCGTGGTCTGGCACCCCGGTTGCAACGACTAAAAGAGCAGTATGGCGATGACCGCCAAAAGCTGCATCAGGCCATGATGGAGCTATACAAAACCGAAAAAATTAATCCTCTCGGCGGCTGCCTGCCGGTGGTGGTGCAGATCCCGGTGTTTATATCGCTGTACTGGACATTGCTGGGTAGTGTGGAGATGCGACAGGCGCCGTTCATTCTGTGGATACACGATTTGTCCGCGCCGGATCCTTACTATGTGCTGCCGATCATCATGGGGATTACCATGCTGGTCCAGACGCGCCTCAATCCCACACCACCGGATCCAATACAGGCCAAGGTCATGATGATCATGCCGGTGGCATTCAGTATATTTTTCTTTTTCTTCCCGGCAGGACTGGTGCTGTACTGGTTAGTGAATAACCTGATATCCATTTCTCAACAATGGTATATAACCCGTCGTGTCGAGGCCGCCAAAGTCGGCCATGCCAAACCTTGAAGGCGATATCATCGCTGCTGTTGCCACCGCGCCCGGCCGCGGTGGCATTGGCGTGGTGCGTATTTCAGGGGCTCGGCTAGCGTCATTGGCGCAAGCCCTGCTGGGGCAAGTACCGCCGCCGCGGATAGCGCGGTTGAGCCACTTCCGCGCGGCTCAGGGTGAGGTGCTGGATGAAGGCATCGCCTTGTATTTTCCGGCACCACATTCATTTACCGGCGAAGACGTGCTCGAGCTACAGGGGCATGGCGGTCCGGCCGTATTACAACTTATCCTGTCCCGCTGCTTCGAATTGGGCGCGCGCCCGGCGCAGCCCGGCGAGTTTACCCGCCGGGCTTTTTTAAATGACAAAATCGATCTGGCACAAGCCGAAAGCGTGGCAGATCTGATAGATGCCGCTTCTGCTGAAGCGGCACGCTGCGCGCTCCGCTCCCTGACCGGTGAATTTTCGCGACGCATCCATGAGCTGGTGGAAGCACTAATCAACTTGCGTATGTTAGTGGAAGCCACACTGGATTTCCCCGAAGAAGAAGTCGATTTTTTGGAGGCGGCGGATGCTTTTGGGAAGCTGACGGTAATTCAAGATACACTGGAAAAAACCCGGCAGGAAGCGCGTCAGGGTAGCTTGTTGCGCGAGGGGATTCGGGTAGTTTTAATCGGACAGCCCAACGTAGGTAAATCCAGTCTGCTCAATCAACTTGCCGGACAGGATGTGGCGATTGTGACCGCGGTGGCGGGTACGACGCGCGACACCGTGCGAGAAACCATACAAATACAGGGCGTACCATTACATATTATCGACACGGCCGGGTTGCGCGAAACCGAGGACGAGGTTGAGCGCATCGGCATAGCGCGCGCGTGGGAGGCGATACGCCAAGCTTCAGTCGCGTTGTTGCTGGTGGACGTACAACATGGCATTACCTCGGCAGAACAGGTCATTATTGCCGCGCTGCCGGATACGCTGCCACGCTTAACCATTCATAATAAAATCGATCTTTATCAGGAGCCCTCACGCAAACAGGGTAACGATCTCTATCTGTCAGCCAGAACGGGCGAGGGCATGGAGGCCTTGCGAACCGAGCTTCTTAAAATTGCGGGCTGGCAACCGGAAGGCGAAGGTTTGTTCATGGCACGTGACCGGCATCTAACTGCTTTGGCCCAAGCTTCCCAACATATAGAACAAGCCCGGCAGTCTGGTGACAGACTGGAATTTCTATCGGAAGAACTCCGCTTGGCACAGAGCGCCTTATCCACCATCACCGGCGAATTCAGTGCGGATGACTTGCTGGGAGAGATTTTCAGCCGTTTCTGCATCGGGAAATAAGCGAAAACACGCAAAATGCGTCAAAACGCACCAGGTTGAGCGATTGTTGGTGTGCCAGGGTTGAGGCATGGACCACGCCGAGATCGCGCAACCTGACCGATTTTGGCGCGTCATTTTTTTGACCGAAATCTCGAAATCCATCTGGTGGATGTTTCACGTGAAACAAACTTAACCTTTGGACGGGTTCGGCGTATCATTCCGAGTCTTGAGTGCCGCATTAAGCAGGACAAACCCATGAATTTCCCTGAGCGTTATGATGTAATTGTGATTGGTGGCGGCCATGCCGGCACCGAGGCGGCGCTTGCGTCGGCGCGTATGGGACAAAAAACGTTGCTGCTCACACACAATATCGAGACGCTTGGGCAGATGTCGTGCAACCCATCCATCGGTGGTATTGGCAAGGGTCATTTGGTAAAGGAGGTGGATGCCCTAGGCGGCGCCATGGCCGCAGCTACTGACGAGGCGGGTATCCAATTTCGCATACTGAATTCATCCAAGGGCCCGGCCGTACGCGCGACGCGGGCTCAGGCAGATCGTGTATTGTACCGTCAGGCGATACGCAAGCGTTTGGAAAACCAGCAAAATTTATGGCTGTTTCAGCAAGCGGTGGATGATTTGCTGTTGGACGGCGATCGCGTCGCCGGGGTAAAAACCCAGCTTGGGCTAGTGTTTCATGCGCGCGCCGTGGTATTGACCGCGGGCACCTTTTTGGCGGGTTTGGTGCACGTTGGGCAATCCAATTATCAGGCAGGGCGTGCGGGAGATCCCCCTGCCGTCAGTTTGGCACATCGGTTGCGTGAGCTGAATTTGCCGGTGGGACGCCTCAAGACCGGCACGCCGCCGCGCCTGGATGGGCGCAGCCTGGATTATTCGGTGATGGAAATCCAGCCTGGCGACAATCCGGCACCAGCATTTTCTTTCCTCGGCAGTGCCGCCCAGCATCCGCAGCAGCTACCTTGCTGGATTACGCATACGTCGGAAGTAACGCACGAAATTATCCGGGGAGGACTAGATCGGTCGCCGCTTTATACGGGCATGATTGCTGGCGTTGGCCCGCGCTATTGTCCGTCTATTGAAGACAAGGTGGTGCGCTTTGCCGAAAAACTTTCGCACCAGATATTTGTTGAACCGGAAGGCTTGACCACCCACGAGGTCTATCCAAACGGCATTTCGACCAGCTTGCCGTTTGATATACAAATGGCGTTGGTGCGGTCGATCAAGGGTTTCGAAAATGCGCATGTCACCCGACCGGGCTATGCCATTGAATATGATTATTTTGACCCGACGGCGCTGAAGAACTCACTGGAAACCAAAGCAATCCAGGGTCTGTTTTTTGCCGGTCAGATCAATGGCACAACCGGTTACGAAGAGGCGGCAGCCCAAGGTCTACTAGCCGGCATGAATGCCGGTTTATATACTCAGGAGCGCGCAGCGTGGTGCCCGCAGCGTAATGAAGCGTATCTGGGTGTGCTTGTGGATGACTTGATTACACGCGGCGTCACCGAACCTTACCGGATGTTTACCAGTCGCGCAGAATATCGTTTGTCGCTGCGTGAAGATAACGCCGACCTGCGCTTGACGGAGGAGGGACGCAAGCTGGGAGTGGTGGATGATTTGCGCTGGGATGCATTCATGCGCAAGCGTGACGCCATTGAAGCAGAACAGGCGCGCCTGCGCAGCGTGTGGGTGCGCCCGGAAAGCTTGCCCGAGGCGGATGCATTGCGCGTACTCGGCAAGCCAATCGAGCATGAGTACAGCCTTTATGAGTTGTTGCGGCGCCCGGACGTAAATTATGCGGGAATCATTAGCCTGTCTGGAGCAAGCGCGATAACCGATGACCCGCAAGTAACCGAACAAGTGGAAATCCAGGCTAAATATCAGGGTTATATCGACCGCCAGCACGATGAAATAGTGCGTGGCCGTACCCAAGAAGGATTGTTATTGCCAGCGGATCTGGATTACACCATGGTGCGTGGTTTATCCACCGAGGCACAACAAAAATTAAACCGTCACAAGCCGGAAACGATCGGCCAGGCTTCGCGTATTTCCGGCATTACGCCGGCGGCAATTTCCGTTCTGTTAGTGCACTTGAAACGATCCGGCGCTTCCATAAAACAAACAAGCTGCGCATGACCGCGTATCAGCAATTGGAGGCGGGTACCCGCTCGCTAGGAATCGCGCTGGATGAAATGCAGTTAACGCGGTTATTGCAATACCTTGGTCTGATCCAAAAGTGGAATCGAGTGCATAATCTCACGGCGTTGCGCGATCCGGAAAAGATGTTGACGCATCATTTGCTGGATAGCCTGGCGGTGTTGCCGCATCTCGACGTAGATCGCCTGCTGGATGTCGGGAGCGGGGCAGGTCTGCCAGGTATTCCTCTGGCCATTGCGCGCCCGGACTGGGCAATTACACTATCGGATAGTAATCAGAAGAAATCCAGTTTTCAACTTCAGGCCGTGATTGAATTGGGCTTGAACAATGTCCGGGTGGTTTCAGGACGGGTAGAGGATATTCAATGTGAGCACAAATTTGATGGCGTGATTTCCCGCGCATTTTCGGAAATCGCGGATTTCGTCGCCTGCTCGGCGCGCGTGCTGACAGCCGCCGGACGTTGGTATGCCATGAAGGGCACCTACCCGCAAGCAGAATTGGAAAGGCTGCCAACCGGTGTTGAAGTGGAGCGAATCACATCATTGGTAGTCCCCCGGCTGGATGCGCAGCGTCACCTGATTACCCTGAAAGCGGTGTAATGACAAAAATTCTGGCAATAACCAATCAAAAAGGCGGGGTCGGAAAAACGACTTCGGCTGTTAATCTGGCCGCTAGCCTGGCGACACTGGGGCAGCATGTTTTGCTGGTGGACCTTGACCCACAGGGTAATGCAACCATGGGTAGCGGCGTAGATAAGCGCGGTTTACGGCATACCGTCTATCATGTGCTGCTGGAACTGGCGCCGCTTTCGGAAGTGCGCCAGCATTCAGAGAAAGGCGGGTTTGATTTGCTGCCGGCCAACCGGGAATTGGCGGGGGCAGAGGTAGAGCTGGTCGATCAGCCGCAGCGCGAGACGCGTCTTAAAAAGGCGTTATCTATCGTTGCCGAAGAATATGATTACATATTGATAGACTGCCCGCCCGCTCTCAATTTGCTTACAGTAAATGGCCTGACGGCGGCAGATGCGGTAATGATCCCGATGCAGTGCGAGTATTACGCGCTGGAAGGGCTATCCGATCTGGTCAATACAATTAAAAAAGTGCGCGCCAACTTGAATCCACGTCTGGAAATAGAGGGCTTGCTGCGTACCATGTTTGATCCACGCAATACGCTTGCCCAGCAAGTTTCCGACCAGCTGAAGCAGCATTTTGGCCGCAAGCTTTATGATACGGTGATCCCGCGCAATATTCGACTGGCCGAAGCGCCTAGTTATGGTTGTCCCGTATTGGCGTACGATCGCAATTCCAAAGGCGCGCTTGCTTACCAGAGCTTGGCGACCGAGATGTTGCAGCGCGGTCTGGAGCAAAAGTAAGTGCACGCTAACTAAATGAGGTTGAATACATGGCAAGATTAAAAGGTTTGGGGCGTGGGCTGGATGCGCTATTGGGCGGAGAAGATGCCGCAACCGCGCCGGGCGAATTGCGCAATTTACCGGTTACACAACTCCAGCCGGGCAAGTACCAGCCGCGTACCCGAATGGACGAAACTTCGTTACGTGAGCTGGCCGACTCGATCAAATCTCAGGGATTGATGCAGCCCATCCTGGTGCGGGAAGTGCGTGAGGATGGTTACGAAATCATTGCGGGCGAACGACGTTGGCGGGCTGCGCAACTGGCCGGGATGGACAGCGTACCGGTGGTGGTAAAGGTAGTGCCGGATGAGGCGGCACTGGCAATGGCCCTAATCGAAAATATTCAGCGTGAAGATCTCAACCCGCTGGAGGAGGCTACCGGCATTCAGCGCCTGATCGACGAGTTCCAAATGACACACCAGACCGCGGCAGATGCAGTGGGGCGTTCGCGCAGCGCTGTAAGCAATCTCCTGCGCCTGCTCAATTTGGCAAAGCCGGTACAGGCCATGGTGCTGGAACAACAGCTGGATATGGGGCATGCCCGGGCATTATTGGCACTGACTCCTCCCAAACAGAACGAAGCCGCGCATGTCATCGTGCAAAAACAATTGTCGGTGAGGGAAGCGGAACGTCTGGTGGGGCAAATGCTGAAACCCCCGATCGCAACGGCCAAGAAAATAGACCGTGATATCCAGCGTCTGGAAGAAACGCTGTCGGATCGTCTGGGTACGCGAGTCAATATCCACTCGCGCAAGGGCGGCGCAGGCAAGTTAACCATAGAATATGCAAGCCATGAGCAATTAGAGGGGATTCTCGGCAAACTTTGATCGAACGCATAATGTAAAGCAAAATGGGCAATCGGTACTTACAATCTGTTTAATAGATTGCCTTGCTGCAATATCAAACCACCTAATCGTTGCATTAGGTCCACTAATTAGGGTATCATCCGCGTCTATTTACAGGTTGGCTTGCCCGCCTGTGGCTTGAATGCGCGCAATAATTCCGCAACACCAAAAGCCTGATCTCATCATTCGCCTAGCCCTGCTGGTACAGGGAGGGAGTGTGCTGATGGCAGCGCTACTGGTTTATTGGGTATACGGGCAGGCAAGCACCTTGGCGATACTGTTCGGTGGTTTGGTCGCTTTGGCAAATAGCGGAATGTTGGCTTGGCGTATGCGTGCTGCGGAACGGCGTGACGACTTGGATGCGCAGCGGGATTTGCGGATGATTTACCGCACCGGCCTGGAACGATTTGTATTGGTAGTATTTTTTTTAGCGCTTGGCATGGGTGTACTGAAGCTTGACCCGTCGGTCATGATTGCAGGATTTGTGCTAGGACAAATGGCTTGGCTGATTGGTATAGCGATTAAGCCAAGACGACAACATTGAAGATTAATTATTAGAGTAGCACTATGTCGACAGAAGCACTCACCTCTTCGGAATATATCAAGCACCACCTCCAGAACCTGACCTATGGCAGGTTGCCCGGTGAAGAACACTGGCACCTGGCCCACAGTGCACAGGAAGCCAAGGCCATGGGATTCTGGGCGTTTAACCTGGACACGCTAGGCGTATCGCTGGTGCTGGGAGTGTTTTTTCTATTCTTTTTCCGTCTTGTGGCGAAACGAGCCAGCACGAATGTCCCTCACGGCCTGCAGAATTTTGTCGAGTGGATAGTTGAGTTTATTGACACAAGTGTGCGCGGTTCCTTTTCAGGGAAAAACCCGTTGGTTGCTCCGCTGGCGCTCACCATATTCGTGTGGATTCTGTTAATGAACCTGATGGATCTGCTGCCGGTTGACTGGATCCCGCAGATTGCGCACCTGACCGGCCTGCCTTTTTTCAAGGTGGTGCCAAGTACCGACCCCAATGCGACGTTTGGTATGGCGATCGCCGTCTTTTTCCTGGTGGTTTTCTACAGCATAAAGATGAAGGGTCTGGGCGGTTTCGTCGGCGAATTAACCCTGCAGCCTTTTGGCAAGTTGGGTCTCCCGGCCAATATTTTCCTTGAAGGCGTTAACCTGATCGCCAAGCCGGTGTCTCTTGCGCTGCGGTTATTCGGCAATATGTATGCAGGCGAGATGATCTTTATTTTGATCGCCCTGATGTTCGGCGGCGGTCTCAGTATTGGGCTGTTCGGTGGAGCATTGCAATTGGGCTGGGCCATATTCCATATTCTGATCGTCACCTTGCAGGCGTTTATTTTCATGACGCTAACCATTGTCTATCTGGACATGGCGCATCAAGAGCATCATTAAATCACCGGTTTCACTTTAATCACTTTAACTTTAGTCAAATAGGAGTATCAAATGGACATGATCCACGCAGTGCTGTACATCGCAGGTGCCCTGATGATGGGTCTGGGCGCGCTGGGCGCCTCGATCGGTATCGGCATTCTGGGCGGCCGATTTCTGGAAGGCGCAGCGCGTCAGCCTGAACTGATTCCAATGTTGCGCACCCAGTTCTTCATTGTCATGGGTCTGGTTGACGCGGTGCCGATGATCGCTGTGGGTCTGGCCATGTATGTGCTGTTTGCAGTGGCTGGCTAAGCTGGATACTAACCGTAGAAAGGTTCTGGCATGAATATCAATGCTACCCTGATCGGCCAATCCATCACATTTTTTGTGTTTGTGTGGTTCTGCATGCAGTTTGTGTGGCCGCCCATCATGAATGCGTTGGCCGAGCGCAGGAAACAGATAGCTGACGGCCTTGCTGCCGGCGAACGTGGCAAACACGAGCTTGAGCTGGCTTCCAAGCGCGCAGTTGAAAACCTGCATGAAGCGAAACAGAAAGCGGCTGAAATTATTGCTCAGGCAGATAAGCGTGCCGCGCAACTGGTTGAAGAGGCTAAGGCCACAGCCAAGGTGGAGGCAGATCGCATGATCGCCGGTGCGCAAGCCAGCATTGAGCAAGAGACGGTGCGTGCCAAAGAAGCGCTGCGCGAACAGGTGGCTGGACTGGCGGTTGCCGGTGCAGAAAAAATCCTCCGTCGCGAAGTGGATGCCAAGGCTCATGGCGATTTGCTCGATGCAATCAAAAACGAGCTGTAATCATGGCTGAAATCGCAACCATCGCACGTCCTTATGCTGAAGCGTTATTCAGCTTGGCCAAACAGGCGAATACGCTGACTGCCTGGTCCGAGCAGCTGGCACTTGCTAATGCAGTGGCCGCAGACCCCGAGATGAGTCGGTTGGCTACAGACCCCAAAGTTAGCGCAGCACAATTTAGCGAATTGTTTCTCGCTGTGTGTGGAGACAAGCTGGGAGCTGAAGTCAGTAACTTTATTCGCATACTTGTCGAAAATGGCCGCATCAGTGTATTGCCTGAAGTTGTGACCCAATTTGAAGCGCTCAAGGCAAATGAAGGTGGTGTGCTGGAAGCAGCAGTCACCAGCGCATTTCCCATGAGCGCTACCCAGTTAGCTGAATTGTCTGCCCGCCTTGAGGCCCGCTTCAAACGTAAAGTCCACGCCAGTGTAAGCGTTGATCCCGCCCTTATTGGTGGCGTCATTGTGGCCGTGGGTGACGAAGTGTACGACGCTTCGGTACGCGGCAAGCTGCAAGGCATGGCATACGCACTAACACGTTAAGAGATTCCGTCTAGGAGCCATCAATGCAACTCAATCCCACCGAGATCAGTGATCTCATCAAGAGCAAAATCCAGAACCTGGCCACAGCCTCCGAGCTGCGTACTCAGGGCACCGTTGTTTCAGTGACTGACGGTATTGTCCGCGTTCACGGTCTGTCTGACGTGATGCAGGGCGAAATGCTGGAATTTCCCGGCAATACATTTGGCATGGCGCTGAATTTGGAGCGTGACTCCGTCGGTGCTGTGGTGCTGGGCGAATATGAACACATCACCGAAGGTGATACGGTCAAGTGCACTGGCCGCATTCTGGAGGTGCCGATCGGTCCAGAGTTGATTGGTCGTGTCGTCAATTCGCTGGGTCAGCCTATCGATGGCAAAGGTCCAGTCAATACCACGCTGAATGCTTCAATCGAAAAGATTGCGCCCGGTGTGATCGCGCGTCAATCAGTCACTCAGCCGTTACAAACCGGCTTGAAATCAGTTGACGCGATGGTGCCCATCGGGCGTGGCCAGCGCGAACTGATCATCGGTGACCGCCAGACCGGTAAAACCGCCGTGGCAGTGGACGCCATTATCAACCAGAAGGGTACGGGCGTCATCTGCATTTATGTTGCTATCGGCCAGAAAGCTTCGTCGGTTGCCAACGTTGTGCGCAAGCTGGAAGAACATGGCGCCATGGGTCACACCATTGTCGTCGCGGCTACCGCTTCCGATTCCGCCGCCATGCAGTACATTGCACCGTATGCCGGTTGCACCATGGGTGAATACTTCCGTGACCGCGGCGAAGACGCGCTGATCGTATATGACGATCTGACTAAGCAGGCTTGGGCATATCGCCAGATTTCCCTGTTGCTGCGCCGTCCTCCAGGCCGCGAAGCGTATCCTGGTGACGTGTTCTATCTGCACTCGCGACTGCTGGAGCGTGCGGCACGCGTTAACGCTGACTATGTGGAAAAAGCCACCAACGGTGCTGTCAAAGGCAAGACCGGTTCGCTTACCGCATTGCCAGTGATTGAAACGCAGGCGGGTGACGTATCCGCATTCGTGCCGACCAACGTGATCTCGATTACGGACGGCCAGATATTCCTGGAAACCGACTTGTTCAACGCGGGTATCCGTCCAGCGATCAACGCGGGCCTATCGGTATCACGTGTTGGTGGCGCGGCGCAGACCAAGGTAATCAAGAAGTTGGGTGGCGGTACGCGCCTGGCTCTGGCCCAATATCGCGAACTTGCAGCGTTTGCACAGTTTGCATCCGACCTTGACGAAGCCACGCGCAAGCAGCTGGAGCGCGGCAAGCTGGTTACCGAGTTGATGAAGCAGAACCAGTACGCACCGATGAACGTTGCGGAAATGGCGTTGACATTGTTTGCCGTGAACAAGGGCTACATGGACGATGTGGACGTGAAGAAAACGCTGGCGTTCGAGGCAGCACTGGCCTCCTACGTCAAGGGCAAACATGGCGACCTGCTGGACAAGATCCAGACCACCGGGGATATGGCCGCAGATACGGAAGGCGCATTGGCTCAGGCTATCGAGGCATTCAAGTCCTCCGCCGTCTACTAATCGGGAAGCAATCATGGCTGCCGGAAAAGAGATACGCACCAAGATCAAAAGTGTAGAAAATACGCGCAAGATCACCCGTGCCATGGAAATGGTGGCGGCTGCAAAAATGCGCAGGGCGCAGGAACGCATGCGAGCCGCTCGCCCCTACGCCGAGAAAATCGGTATTGTGGCTGCCCACCTCGCCCAGGCTAACCCGGAATACAAGCATCCCTTCGTTATCAGGCGCGAGCAGGAAAAACGCGTGGGCCTGATTGTGGTGACGACGGATAAAGGTTTGTGTGGTGGCCTCAACACTAACGTCCTGCGTCTGGTTGTCAGCAAGATGAAGCAATGGGACGGCGCCAAACTGGGTGTGGATGTGACCGCAATTGGCAACAAGGGCTTGGGTTTCATGCAGCGCATGGGAGCCAATGTGGTATCGCATGCGATTACCTTGGGTGACACACCGCACATGGAACGGCTGATCGGGCCGGTCAAGGTGATGCTGGATGCCTACATGGAAGGCAAAATCGACACGCTTTATGTGGTGTATAACCGCTTCGTCAACACCATGAAGCAAGAGCCGACACTGACACAATTGCTGCCATTGGTTGCTGAAACAGACGACAAGCCCGCGCATCATTGGGACTATATCTACGAACCGGATGCCAAATCGGTGGTGGATGGTCTGTTGACCCGCTACATTGAGGCGCTGATTTATCAGGCAGTTGCTGAAAATATGGCCAGTGAGCAAAGTGCCCGGATGGTCGCGATGAAGGCGGCATCCGACAACGCAAAAAGTGTAATCGAGGAGCTCAAGCTGGTCTACAACAAGACCCGCCAAGCAGCGATTACCAAAGAACTCTCCGAGATCGTGGCTGGTGCCGCGGCCGTTTAAGTAATTTTGTTATTTCAAGGAACGACGATGAGTCAAGGCAAAATCGTACAAATCATTGGCCCGGTGGTAGACGTGGAATTCCCGCGCGACAGCATGCCCAAGGTCTATGACGCACTGAAAATGGATACGCCAGATTTGACGCTGGAAGTTCAGCAACAGCTTGGTGACGGGATTGTGCGTGCCATCGCCATGGGTACCACCGACGGTTTGCGTCGCGGTATGCTGGTGAGCGGTACCGGCGCGGCAATTCAAGTTCCGGTCGGCATTAAAACGCTGGGCCGCATCATGGATGTGCTGGGCAACCCCATTGACGAGATGGGCCCGATCGGCAACGAAACCAATTGGGGTATTCATCGCAAAGCACCTGCTTTTGATGAGCTGGCGGCATCCAACGAGCTACTGGAAACCGGCATTAAAGTGATCGATCTGATCTGTCCGTTTGCAAAAGGCGGCAAGGTTGGTTTGTTCGGTGGCGCCGGTGTAGGCAAAACTGTGAACATGATGGAACTGATCCGCAACATTGCTGTGGAGCACAGTGGTTATTCCGTGTTCGCCGGCGTGGGTGAGCGTACCCGTGAAGGTAACGACTTTTACCACGAGATGAAAGACGGCGGCGTGCTGGACAAGGTCGCGCTGGTATACGGCCAGATGAACGAGCCGCCGGGTAACCGTCTGCGCGTCGCGCTGACCGGTCTGACCATGGCCGAATTTTTCCGTGACGAAGGCCGTGACGTACTGCTTTTCGTGGACAACATCTACCGCTATACCTTGGCCGGTACCGAAGTCTCCGCTTTGCTGGGTCGGATGCCCTCCGCCGTCGGTTACCAGCCGACGCTGGCTGAAGAAATGGGCCGCCTGCAGGAGCGCATCACTTCCACCAAGAAGGGCTCAATCACCTCGATCCAGGCCGTATATGTACCTGCGGACGATTTGACCGACCCGTCTCCGGCCACCACGTTTGCACACCTGGATGCAACGGTTGTGCTGTCACGTCAGGTGGCCGAGCTGGGCATCTACCCGGCAGTAGATCCACTTGACTCCACTTCACGCCAGCTGGATCCGTTGGTGGTGGGTGAAGAGCACTACAGTGTGGCGCGTGGCGTGCAGACCGTATTGCAGCGTTACAAAGAATTGCGCGACATCATTGCCATTCTGGGTATGGATGAATTGGCACCTGAAGACAAACTTGCTGTGGCCCGCGCACGTAAGATTCAGCGTTTCCTGTCGCAGCCGTTCTTCGTAGCCGAAGTGTTTACCGGCGCACCCGGCAAGTACGTGTCGCTGAAGGACACGATTAGCGGCTTCAAGGCCATCGTCAATGGTGAATACGACCACCTGCCCGAGCAGGCGTTCTACATGGTCGGCACCATAGAAGAAGCGGTCGAAAAGGCCAAAACCATCCAGTAACAATGGCTACTACGGTGCGGGCATAGCCCGCACTCGATAAGTACACACAGGGAAGCGAGATTTATGGCCATGACCATCCACGTCGACATTGTCAGCGCAGAAGCGGCATTGTTCTCTGGCACAGCTGAATACGTTACGGTACCTGCAGAAATGGGTGAGGTGGGTATTTACCCACGCCATACCCAAATGCTGACGCGCATCAAGCCCGGATCGGTGCGTATTAAGCGGCCTGACATTGTCGAAGAAGAAGTGATCTATGTATCGGGCGGTATGCTTGAAGTGCAGCCCAATGTCGTAACCATTCTGTCCGATACCGCTATACGGGGCCAGGATCTGGATGAAGCCAAGGCACTCGAAGCCAAGCGCGAAGCCGAAGAGGCGATGCGCAATCATGCCTCAGAAATGGATTATGCCAAGGCACAGGCAGAACTGGCCGAGGCGGTTGCACAGATCGCGGCAATACAAAAACTTCGCAAACACAGTTAATTTGTGTGTTTGCGGTAAAAGCGGCCTCAGGGCTGCTTTTTTTTTGCGACAAACAAGTGAACCGGCTTGAAACTCGACAGGCAGGCTCAAAAAGAGCTAAGCTGCTTTAGGAATTGTTCCCGGTGATAACAAACAAGCTAATCCAGGAGGGGCGAATGAGTTTTATCAGTGAGTTCAAGGCGTTTGCAATGAAAGGCAATGTCGTCGATTTGGCTGTCGCCGTCATTATTGGTGCCGCATTCGGGAAGATTGTTGATTCCCTGGTCAAAGACATTATCATGCCTATTATTGGTCTGCTCGTCGGTGGCGTAGATTTCAAAGAGCTCTACATTAATCTGGGCAATACGGCATATCCCACACTTGAATTAGCAGAAAAAGCCGGGGCACCCCTTATTAAATATGGCCTTTTTATCAATGCCACAGTTAATTTTCTGATTATTGCACTGGCTATTTTTGTCGTCGTACGCGCCATAAACAAACTAAAAAAACCGGCACCCGCAGTGGCGCCCGCAGCAACTCCGGAGGACGTACTGTTACTACGAGAAATTCGTGACAGCCTGAAAAAATAAGCCCAAACAAAATTCATTGAGCCTCACCAGTGGCAAGGTGGGTGCGATTTAAAAATGCGTCGACATCCGCATAGAGCAAGCACACGCGTAATTCGATCTTGATGCGGTAATTGAGAAGTTGTCGCGACTCTCGCATAAAAGACAGGCGGGTCGCGGGCAGGGTGGCCTCTGCTTCGGCGCGCGTAATGCGTGGCGATACAGGCAGGCCAAAAGCCGTGGCAACCCGGTCAAAGTATTCACCCATATGCATAGGACAATCATCGCTAGCATGATAGATACGGCCGCTGCTCCCCCGGAATAATGCATATGCCGTAATCTGCGCCAAGTCGTCTGCATGAATATGATTCGTGTACACGTCTTCTTCGTCACAGAGCGCCGGGATACGACGCTGCAGCCGTTCGAAAGGTAACCGCTCCAAGGCATAAATTCCAGGTGCACGCAGTATGCTAATGGCGACGCCATTGCGACGCCCCCAGCAGCGCACCTGCTGCTCTGCATCAACACGACGTAGCGCACGAGGGTTTTGCGGAGCGGGCGTGCGGGTTTCATCAATTGCTTTACCTGCGCAGTCGCCATATACACCGCTGGTGCTGATGTACACCAATCGACGTGGTAAAATTCGCGCTTTTCCCAATATCGATAGTAGCCGCCGGGTGCGCATATCGTATTCGCCGTGAACGGTTGGTGGCGCGAAGTGCACAACCCAGTCAGCGATGCCGGTCAGCCGTGCGAGGCTGCCACGGTCGTCAAGATCGCCGGGTATCGGTGTAATACCCGCTGCGCGCAGGCGTTGTGCCGATTGCGGTGATCGAGCCAGCGCATACAGGCGATGATTTGACGCCAGCCGACGTGCTGTACGTAAGCCTACATCACCGCAACCGATAATCAGGATATTCGCCATTAGCGTATTTTAGAGGAAGTACATGTCCTACCAGATTACCATTCAGCCCAGCGGGCACATCGTTCACGCAGACGACGATGAAACTATACTTGCCGCAGCGCTGCGCGAAGGTTACATGCTGCCTTATGGTTGCCGTAATGGTGCCTGCGGTAGCTGCAAGGGCACGCTGGTGTCAGGTGAAATCGATTATGGAGAATACCAGACTGGCGCGCTATCCGACGCGGATATTGATGCAGGTAAAGTGTTGTTTTGTGTCGCGCGGCCGCTGAGCGATATCAGTATCGAATGTCGCGAAGTGGGTGCCGCCAAAGATATCCAGATCAAAACCCTGCCATGCCGTGTACACAAGCTGGAACGGCTCGGTCACGACGTGATGGCCTTGCACCTCAAGCTGCCTGCCAACGAGCGCCTGCAATTTCTCGCCGGGCAATATATCGATATTTTGCTCAAGGATGGCAAGCGCCGCAGCTTCTCGCTTGCCAACGCGCCACACAATGACGATTACCTGCAATTGCATGTGCGCCATATTCCGGGGGGTGAGTTTTCCGAGCACATTTTCTCTGGCATGAAAGAGAAGGACATCCTCCGCTTTGAAGGCCCGTTGGGCAGCTTCTTCCTGCGCGAAGATAGTGGCAAGCCCATTATTTTCATGGCGGGGGGTACCGGTTTTGCGCCGGTAAAGGCAATGCTTGAACATGCCTTCCACCACCACATAGACCGTGAAATGGTACTGTACTGGGGCGCGCGTCAGTTACGCGATTTATATATGCCGCAGTTGCCCGGACAGTGGCAGCAGGAATATCCCAACTTCACTTTCATCCCGGTGTTGTCCGAGCCGACGGAAGAGGATGTGTGGCCGGGGCGCACCGGGCTGGTTGCAGACGCCATCCTGCAGGATTTTCCTGATCTGTCCGGTTATCAGGTCTACGCTTGCGGCGCCCCCGGCATGGTGGATGCCGCCCATAAATCTTTCCTGCAGCACGGTTTGCCAGACGCAGAGTTTTTTGCTGACGCATTCTTGTATCAATCCACACCCAGTAAATAGATAAGGCTTTACCCGGCAAGGTGCCCGCATGTTCGCAAATATTCCGCTTGAATTCATCTTCTTCGCGCTCACCTTGTTAGGCGTGGTGCTTTTTCACCGGCATAGTTTCCCCATTGCGCTGACAGGTTTGGTGGCAATCAGCGCGTATAAATGGTTCGCACAGGATTACGCGCTTGCGACGCATTTTCTGCATGAATGGAAGTTGGTGTTGAACCTGCTTGGCTTGCTGGTGGGCTTTGCCATATTGGCAAAACATTTCGAAGATTCGGGGGTACCCGATCTGATGCCACGCATTCTGCCTGACGACTGGAAGGGCGGTTTTGTACTGCTGCTACTGGTCGCATTCATGTCAACCTTTCTCGACAATATCGCCGCAGCTATTCTGGGCGGTGTGGTGGCACGTAAAGTATTCAATGGACGGGTCAGCGTAGGCTACCTTGCAGCGATCGTGACCGCCAGCAACGCGGGAGGCGCAGGGTCGGTCGTGGGCGATACCACCACGACCATGATGTGGATCGCAGGCGTGCCCGCAGTGCATGTCACGGATGCATTTATCGCCTCGGGCGTGGCAATCCTGATAATAGGTTTTTTCGCAAGCCGAGCGCAGCATCGCTATCAGCCGATCCAGGCTGACCCTGGCCCGCAAGCGCATCTTGATGTTGAAGAACTGGGAATTTTAAGTGTCGTCGTATTGACGCGGGTCCTAGTAGCGGCGCTGATTATCGGCGGTGCCGTAGCGGGTAATGTGCTGGTGGATTTTCCTGCGCTGGGCGCATGGATTGCGGTGCTGATCGGCGGTTTGTTCCATCCAATTCCCTGGGCGGAAGCAAAAAATGCCTGGAAGGGTGCGTTATTTCTCATTGCATTGGTGCTGGCCGCTTCGCTCATGCCAGTGGCTTCTTTGCCGCTGCCAAGCTGGCATACGACATTGGGACTGGGATTTGTCAGCGCACTGTTCGACAATATCCCACTCACTGCACTGGCATTAAAGCAGGGGGGCTACGATTGGGGTTTGCTGGCATTCGCGGTAGGGTATGGCGGTTCAATGATCTGGTTTGGTTCGTCTGCCGGGGTGGCGATCAGCAATGGTTTCCCGGAGGCCAAAAACACCTGGCAATGGGTCAAGCAGGGTTGGTTCATACCCGTCGGATACGTGTTGGGATTTTTTGTATTACTGGCGGTGCTGGGATGGCATCCTGACGAGCTGAGCCTCACAGGTTAATCCTCTGTCAGTTTGAGTGCGGCAGCGAGATCAACCACCATATTTTCCTCGCCCAGAATTTTTTCAAGACCGATATTGTGCAGTTTTTTCGAAACCAGCGAGTTGGCTTCGCATAGGATGACGCGAGCACCGCGTTTCTGGAACAGCTTGATCGTGGCTCGGAGTGCGTAGATACCGGTCGCGTCTATAAATGGCACTCGACCAAGACGGATAATGAGCACCCGCACATCTTGATGCAGACTGGCCATGGTGCGCTCAAATGTTTCGGCTGCCCCGAAGAAAAAGGGGCCATCTATGTTATAGATTTGTACTCCTTTGGGGATGCCAACAGGGCAGAAAGCGAGGAGGTCTTCATCCCTGGCACCTTCAATTTTGACTGATTCGGTCATGCGTTTCATGAACAGCAAGGACGCCAGCAGAACACCTACATTCACCGCGATGACCAGATCGGTGAACACCGTCAGGCTGAAGGTAATCAGTAGCAAAATCTTATCATTTCGTGGTGCATGGGCAAGAATGTCATAGAAATGGTGCGCTTCGCTCATGTTCCACGCCACCACGAACAGGATAGCCGCCAGTGCGGCCAACGGGATGTACGCTGCCCACGGCGCCAGTACCAGCACAATGAGTACCAATGTGGCGGCATGGATAATACCGGCTAGCGGGCTGCTGCCGCCGTTGCGGATATTGGTAGCGGTGCGCGCAATCGCGCCGGTCGCCGCGAAGCCGCCAAACAGTGGCGACAGAATATTGGCAGCACCCTGACCAATCAGTTCCTGATTAGAGTCACTTCGATTGCCGGTCATGCCATCGGCGACCACGGCCGATAGCAGCGATTCAATAGCACCGAGCAGAGCGATGGTGAAGGCCGGTCCGATTAATTCAACGATGCGGGCAAAGCTGATATCAGGCCAGTGGAATTCTGGTAGCGTGCGCGGGATGCCGCCGAACGCCGAACCAATGGTCGCGACGCCACTGAATTGCATGTATGCCTGGAGCAAGGTTACTGCCACCATGGCAATCAACGGTGCGGGTACACGCCGGACAAACCGGGGTGCAATGACACAGATGGTTAGCCCGAGTAGCGCGAGCATGGTGGTGGCAATGCTCAGATTGGGAAAAGAAGCTAAGAGGTGCAGTAATTTTTCATGGAAATGGCTGCCTCCCGTAACCGGATGTAAGCCAAAAAAATCCTTCCATTCCCCCACCCAGATGAGTATGGCAATACCCGCAGTAAAACCGATAATGACCGGCATGGGAATGAAACGAATGACTGTACCAAGCTTGGTAAAACCCATTGCCATCAGCATCACGCCAGCCATCAGGGTGGCAATTTGCAGGCCATCGTAACCATATTTGGCGGTAATGGCGGCAAGAATGACGATAAATGCGCCTGTTGGGCCGGAAATCTGTACCCGTGTCCCACCCAGTACTGAGGTCCAGAATCCGGCAACGATGGCCGTATAGATGCCTTGCTCGGGTTTGGCGCCACTGGCAATGGCAAACGCCATTGCCAGTGGCAGCGCAACCACGCCCACGATCACGCCAGCGATGACATTGTTAGATAGATGACGGCGAGAAAAAAGACCGACACGCCCTGCTTCAAGCAGAGCAATCATGCTGACCTCGCTAGCTTGTTCACGCCAATAGCGGCAAGTTAAAACTCGTTTTGCTGCTTATTGTAACCCTTTACCGGATTGATATTGGTCTGCGCCGCATCTTTCGAAAAATCTTCTTCGCGAAATCCGACCTGCTTGATTTCGCCGGGGTCCGAATCCGTGTGGAGGGGATGTGAAAGCCGACGGGAAGTTCACAGCCGTCGACCACGGCGGACGCAACGCTGGCGCACCGGATTTTGAGTGGACCGCCATCCTGAACACGCGAATTAGCCCCGATGGTGTCGCTGCCATCCACCTCGTCGGGCCGGATGACCGCTTAAGGGTCCATAAATACATTTTCGCCGAAGATGACTATACGATTCATGCATGACGGGTAGGGCGCTACTCGGGTTTTTACGGATCAAGTGCGGGGTTCACCATTCGGTAAAGCAATATTGCATGGGGTGAAAATTCGTGCAGTACAGGTGCGACAGATTTCCGGGTCTAGTTTGGGATAGATGGTTCCAATAGGACGTGACTTGCTTTGGAAAATATTAGCTTCGCCGATGGCATTCATATAGTGACCCTTCACCAGAAGATCACGCACCCCATTTTGCATCCGGTAAAAATACAGGCCGCCGCCCATTTTTTGGCGCCGTTTGGCCTCCTGAACGAGCATTTCTGCACCCGCCACATCCACAAAGTTCATGCCGCTGGAAGCAATAAGTACATGTTTTAATCGGGGATTGGTTTCGTCGATACGCTGCAGGGTTTGCTGCACATGATTGACCGCTCCGAAAAATATCGAACCCTGTATACGGATCATTTTAAGTTGTGGGCATTCCGGGCGGCCCTCTGCGGGCACATAATGATAGCTGTCCGGTTCCGGGTCAGGAATCACATCCATTAATGCCGGACGGGAGGTACGGTACAGATAGAGCATCAGCGATAGCATGATGCCGAAGAAAATACCTTTTTCCAGATCGATCAGCGTACCCACGATGGTCACAGCCAGAACGGCGGTTTCCTGTCTGCTGGTATGGTAAATGGAATGGATGTGGTGGAAGTCAATCAGCCCCCATGCCACCAGAAACAATATGCCGGCCATGGCGGCGGTAGGAAGATAAGCCGCCAGGGGCGCGACCAGCATCAAAATCAGGATCAGGAATAGTGCCGAATATACGGCTGCCAAAGGGGTGCGGGCACCGGCGGAATAATTTACGCCGCTACGGTTGAATGATCCGCTCGACGCATAGCTGGAAAAGAAACTCCCTAAAATATTGGACAGGCCCTGACCGATAAATTCCTGATTACCGTCGATGCGTTGTTCCGATTTCACCGCAATCGCGCGAGAAATTGATACTGCTTCAGTCAGCGCCAGCATGGTGACGATAAGCGCGGGAAAAATTACCTGGCCGATGGCGGTGGGTGAAAAATTAGGCAGTGTAAATGGCGGTAGATGGGCCGCCAATGCGCCGACGGTCTTGATATGGGTGACGTCTGCGCCACCTGCAAGATAATTGATGACGACGGCGGCTACGCTACCCACAACCATAGCAATGATCATATACATTTTGGGCATCAACTTGCGCACCACTATCCCGGTAATTAGCGTAATGACGCCCACTGCGGTGACATAAGGGTTGATTTTGTCGAACTGCAGGAACACTTGAAGCAGGATTTCATGGAATGGCAAACCACGCGCCATGTTGAGCCCGAGAAAACTTTTGATCTGGCTGGCGCCGATTAAAACTGCCGCCCCCGCAGTAAAGCCGATGACGACTGTGTGCGAGATAAAATTGACGAGTGCGCCCATGCGCGCCAGACCCATAATCAACTGGAAAAGACCTGCCAGGAAAGTGAGGGTGAGCACCATGCTGATGAATTGGGGGCTGCCTGGTTCGGCCAACGGGCTGATTGATGCAAACAGCGCAATCGAAATGGCAGTGGTTGGCCCCGACACGAGATGCCAGCTAGAACCAAACAGGGCGGCAATGACTGCGGGAACCATCGCCGCATACAGGCCATACTCAGGTGGCAAGCCGGCAATGGTGGCAAATGCCACGCCTTGCGGCAGCACGATCATCGCCCCGGTTAAGCCAGCCGTCAGGTCGCTCTTGCTGCTATCGCGATTGACCATTGGCCACCAGCGCAGGAATGGGAATACTTTATACAGCCAGATATTGCAGGCGAGCAGGTCTTTCAAGGGGGCACCTCAGTATCGGTAAATCGCTTAATTAAAGAGCGAGACAGAAGATTAAGCTGCGGAATTATCTGATATTTAGGCCTTTCCGGCAAATGTACTAGCGAGTTGGGCGTGGCCGGCAAAGATGGATTCGGCTAAACTGCCTAGCCTCACAGCATGCACACTCAATATCTAATGTCTTATCCCCATCTCCCACTCGAAGAAGCCATTATCGCATTGCGTGCGATCTTGCCCCTGGATGCACCTGCTGATGTAAGCTTGAGTCGATTTTTCCGCGAAAATCCGATGTTGGGCATGAAGGATCGCGCATTTATTGCCGAGCTGGTTTTTGGTGTGCTGCGCCGCCTGCGTTCACTGGAAGCAGCTACCGGTAAGGGCACACCGCGCCAACTGGCGCTGGCCTGGTTGGTGCGTGTGCAGGGTATGAACATGCGCCAGCTGGAACCGCATCTGCGCGGCCCGGAACTGGATATGGTGCCGCAAATCAAGGCGCTGGATTTGACCGCCCAGCCATTGGCGGTGCAGTGGGATATGCCGGACTGGTTGGCGGAACGTTTGCTGGCAGAGTACGGCGAAACGGGAGCGACCCGCTTGGCTCAAGCACTGTTGCGTCCGGCGCCACTGGACCTGCGCGTCAACACGCTGCTTGCCAAGCGCGATGAAATGATTGACGTGCTCAACGCGGCCGGCATCACAGCGTCCGCCACGCCATACTCCCCAATCGGCATTCGACTGGCCGACAAACCGGTGCTGGCCAAATACAAACCGTTTCTGGAAGGGAAATTCGAAATTCAGGATGAAGGTAGCCAGTTGCTGGGCTATCTGGTTGCGCCGCGACGTGGTGAGATGGTAGTGGATTTTTGTGCAGGCGCGGGGGGCAAAACGCTGCTGCTGGGCGCGCTGATGCATTCCTCGGGGCGGCTGTATGCATTTGACGTATCCGAAAAACGCCTGGCGAAACTCAAGCCACGCCTCAAGCGTTCGGGCTTGTCCAACCTTACGCCGCAATTAATCAGCAGTGAAAATGATATCCGCATCAAACGGCTTGCGGGCAAGATCGACCGGGTGTTGGTAGATGCCCCGTGTAGCGGCATGGGCACGCTACGCCGCAACCCGGACCTGAAATGGCGCCAATCACCCACAAGTGTGGCTGAGTTGGGCGTCAAGCAGGCGGCAATTCTGACGTCAGCGGCGCGACTGGTGAAAACGGGCGGCAGGCTGGTATACGCCACCTGCAGCTTGTTGCCGGAAGAAAACGAACAAATCGTGGAAGCGTTTATCGCAGCCAACCCCCGTTTTGTGCTGAAAAATGCAGCCGAAATCCTTCAGCAACAACACATTGCCATTGATACCGGCGACTATTTGCGGCTGAATCCGGCGGATCACGGCACCGATGGTTTTTTTGCTGCGGTGCTGGAGGCGAGCTGATATGCGCAAAGCCATCATCTGGCTGGCGCTATTGTCGTGCAGCCATGCCGGTTGGGCGTTCCAGGATGGGCACATACCATCTGTATTGCCCGCAGTAGGCACCATACAGGTAGCATTTACGCCGGGGGATGATGCCGGAGCGCTGGTGATTACTGCAATACACCAAGCGCGTCGTCAGATACTGGTACAGGCGTTCAGCTTTACGCATCGAGCCATCGCCGACGCGCTGATTGCCGCGCACAGGCGTGGTGTGGATGTGACGCTGATTGTTGATAGCGATCAGGCCGAGCGCATCCCCACTAGCGTAGTAAAGTATATTGCCGCAGGCGGCGTACCGGTATATCTGGATGGCGAACATCGCAGTGCACACAATAAAATCATGGTCATCGATGTTGATACGGCGCCGGTGGTCATTACCGGCAGTTACAATTTCACCCATGCGGCGCAATACCGCAACGCGGAAAACTTGCTTGTATTACGAGGTAACCCTGCGCTTGCCCAGGCCTATGCGGCAAACTGGCGGCGTCACCGGGAGCATGCTGTTGTTTTCGAGCCCTGACTCACAAGCATTCAACAAGACCGGCACGCCAAGATTTTAGCTTAGCCGTGGGCCCGACGAACAAAACCTTGAATGTATCCGACGTATTTCTGTTATATTGTGCGGTGGAGGGTCTAATTTAGGGTCAGCTTATTTTGCCTGAATTACTTAGCACCTTCCGTGCTGCGAGTCGCAGTCATTTTTAGAGGTATGTGAAACTATGGATTTATTAGCAAACGGTCTGGTAGGGCATCTCCCTTGGTGGGGTTATGTTTTGGTGGCCTTGGCGCTCACCCATGTAACCATTGCCGGCGTGACAATCTATTTGCACCGCCATCAGGCGCATCGCGCCCTGGAGTTACATCCTATTGTCAGTCACTTTTTCCGGTTCTGGTTATGGCTCAGTACCGGTATGGTTACCAAGCAATGGGCGGCGATTCATCGCAAACACCATGCTAAATGCGAGACGCCGGATGACCCGCACAGTCCGCAAGTGCTCGGTCTGAAAAAAGTTTTTTTTGAGGGCGCAGAGCTGTACCGCACTGAATCAAAAAATCAGGAAACCATGGACAAGTATGGTGCCGGTACGCCGGATGACTGGCTTGAGCACAATGTTTACTCGCGTTATAGCGGTAAAGGCATTGTGTTAATGCTGTTGATTAATCTAGCGTTATTTGGCCCGATCGGGTTGACTATCTGGGCGGTTCAGATGGCCTGGATACCGGTCACCGCTGCCGGCATTATCAATGGTATCGGGCATTACTGGGGCTATCGTAACTTCACTTGTGAAGACGCCAGCACCAACATCTCCCCTTGGGGCATCCTGATCGGTGGTGAAGAGTTGCACAACAATCATCACGCATACGGTAGTTCGGCCAAGCTTTCCAACAAATGGTACGAGTTCGATATTGGCTGGATGTATATCCGCATCATGGAAATTTTTGGTCTGGCCAAAGTTAAAAAGGTCGCACCACGAGTGCGCATGGCCAAGGGCAAGACAGTTTGCGATCAGGATACGCTACAGGCCATCATCACTCATCGTTATGATGTGTTGACCCGGTTCGCGCGTTCGGTAAAGACCGTGTATGCGGATGAGATGCTTAAACTCAAGACGTCGTTGCCCCAACTCAATGAAGGTGGCATGGTTAAAAAGGTCAAACACTGGCTGCATCTGGATGCCGCGGACATGCGCGAGCAGGATAAAGCCAGTTTGTCAGCAGTGTTGAATCAGAGCAAGGAACTGGCCACGGTATATGCCATGCGTCAGGATTTGGCCGCACTGTGGGCGCGTTCCAGCGCAACCAAGGAGCAGTTGCTGGCTCAGCTGCAGGACTGGTGCCATCGTGCCGAATCAAGCGGCATTGAGTCCTTGCAGAAATTCTCGCGCAAACTGCGCTGTTATGCCTGAGCTTAGTTTGTTTTCCCGGTAAGTCCGGGTGAACAAAAAGCCCGCCATCAGGCGGGCTTTTTGTTGGAAGTTTGTTGAGTTGATGCAGTAATGCCAATAAAAAACCCGCTACCAGAGCGGGTTTTTTATTACACAAGCCGGAATTTACTTCAGCTTGATTTCCTTATACAACACGTGCTTGCGTGCCTTAGGATCGAATTTCATGAATTCGAGTTTTTCCGGCGTGGTACGCTTGTTTTTGCTGGTGGTGTAAAAATGTCCGGTACCTGCGGTGGACTCGAGTTTGATTTTTTCGCGGATTTTGCTGGCCATGTTTTTACTCCTTAAACCTTCTCGCCTTTGGCGCGCAATTCTTCGAGCACGACTTCAATGCCCTTTTTGTCGATGGTACGCAGCGCTGCAGTAGAAACGCGAAGACGTACGAAGCGGTTTTCTTCTTCAAGCCAGAAGCGACGTGACTGCAGATTTGGCAGAAAACGACGTTTAGTCTTGTTGTTGGCGTGGGAAACATTGTTTCCCGACATCGGCGCCTTGCCGGTAATTTGACATACACGGGCCATAATGACCTCCCTGCTGAATTCGGTAAAACGCGATTTATACCATATTCTGTTGACCGCCGTCAAAGTATACCGCGTTCCGCGAACGACACCGCGCTGCCATGGCCCACGATGAAGTGGTCAAGAACCGTTACATCCACGAGCGCCAATGCGGTTTTTAAGGCCTGCGTGAGGGCCTCATCGGCCCGGCTGGGTTCGGCAACGCCTGACGGGTGATTGTGCGCCAGGATCAAGGCGGCGGCATTGTGTGCCAATGCGCGCTTGACCACTTCACGTGGATATACGCTGGTTTGAGTGAGCGTGCCCCGAAATAGCTCTTCGACCGCCAGCACGCGGTTTTGCGTATCCAGAAATACCACGCAAAACACCTCATAGGTTTTGCCTGCGAGTGCCAGACGCAGATAGTCGCGCACCGCGCCAGGGGAGGCAAGCGCATCGGTTTGACGCATGGACTCGCCCAATGCGCGCCGCGCCATTTCCAGCACCGCTTGTAGTTGGGTATATTTGGCGTCACCCAAGCCGTGAATGGCACAGAATTCGTCCCGGCTGGCGGCAAACAGGCGCGTCAGGCTGCCAAACTGGTGTACCAGGTCGCGGGCCATATCCACAGCGCTTTTGCCCGGCACGCCGGTGCGCAGGAAAATGGCCAGTAATTCGGCGTCACTGAGCGACTGTGCGCCTCGCTGCAAGAGTTTTTCCCTGGGTCGGTCATCCTCAGGCCAGTCACGAATCGCCATTCCACCCCCTAATCCCGTAAAATGTGCTTATTGTTCAAACGATCTCAGCGTATCAGCGCGAAGCTATCATGCCGGATTTGCAACATAAACGCATACTATTGGGCATTACCGGCGGCGTGGCTGCCTATAAAGCAGCCGAATTGACACGCCTGTTGGTCAAGGCGGGCGCAGACGTGCGCGTGGCGATGAGCGCGGCCGCCACACAGTTTGTTACTCCGTTAACCTTTCAGGCGTTGTCAGGAAAGCCGGTGCTTACGCAGTTGTGGGATGCCGGGGTGGATAATGGCATGGCGCATATTGAATTGACGCGCGCCGTGGATGCGGTGCTGATCGCGCCAGCCAGTGCGGATTTTATTGCCAAACTGGTCCATGGTCTTGCGGATGATCTGCTCTCCGCGCTTTGTCTGGCACGTGCCTGCCCGTTGTTGGTGGCTCCCGCGATGAACCAGAAAATGTGGGAAAATCCGGCAACTCAGCGGAATATTCATCAGTTGCAGGCGGATGGTGTCTCATTGCTGGGGCCGACTGCCGGCGATCAGGCGTGTGGAGAAACCGGTTTGGGGCGGATGCTGGAGCCGGCCGAATTGCTGGCCGGGCTGAGTGCGTATTTTCAACCTAAGCTGCTGGCCGGGCTGCGTGTACTGGTGAGCGCAGGGCCCACACTGGAAATGATCGATCCGGTGCGGGCGATTACCAATATCAGCTCGGGAAAAATGGGTTATGCGGTGGCGCGCGCAGCCTATGAAGCTGGGGCAGAGGTGACGCTGGTTAGCGGCGCTACCTGCCGTGCAACGCCTTTGGGCGTCAACCTGCTGTCGGTTACCAGCGCCACAGAAATGGCGCAGGCAGTGGAAAGCAGAGTGCATCACGCAGATATTTTTGTGAGCGTGGCAGCCGTAGCCGACTACCGCCCGGCAAGCTACACAGCCCGGAAAATAAAAAAAAGCGGGCACGCACTTACGCTCGATTTATTACCCAATGAAGATATCCTGATGCGCGTAGCGAGCCGTGCAGACGCCCCGTTCTGTGTGGGTTTTGCTGCCGAAACAGAAAATCTGCTTGAACATGGCGAGGCCAAGCGGCAACGCAAACGCTTACCCCTGCTGGTTGTAAATCGTGCTCAGGATGCGCTCGGTAGCGACCACAATGAATTGCTGCTGCTGGACGATGCGGGCCAGCATTTGCTGCCTCATGCCGACAAACTGACCCTGGCACGTCAACTTATTACCCATATAGCCCAGCTGTATACCCACAAAACCAAGGGAAGCCATGCCACACCAGATTGATGTCAAAATTCTCGACGCACGATTAAACAATGACTTGCCTGGCTATGCAACGCCGGGCTCTGCAGGTATCGATCTACGTGCCTGCATTGATGCTGCAATCGAACTGGCCCCGGGCCAGACCGAGCTGGTGCCAACCGGCATGGCAATCCATATTGGTCGATCCGATCTGGCGGCAATGATCCTGCCGCGTTCCGGCCTGGGCCACAAACACGGCATCGTGCTGGGCAATCTGGTCGGCTTGATTGACTCGGATTACCAGGGCCAACTGTTTGTTTCGATGTGGAATCGCGGTAGTCAGACGTTCGTCGTGAATCCGCTTGAGCGTATTGCCCAACTGGTGATGGTTCCAGTGGTGCAAGTGGCGTTTAACATAGTGGAAGAATTTGCTGCATCAGAACGCGGTGCAGGCGGCTTTGGGAGCACAGGGCGACACTGAATCAATGACCTGATCTTCACGTTGAGGGGCGTGGAGGCACGGGTTATCCATAATTTTAAACTGCGGGCACGTTAATTGCTGTTGTTTCTCGGGACAAATTAACCACTGGCCCATAAAAACAAGCCAATAATCGTTAGCAACAACTTGGATGGATAGCAGGCCCCTTATTATGAAACCCTCTTTGGCGCGATTTAGCATAGCGCTTTTTGCTGCGCTGGAGATTACCCTGATACTGACCATGCTGTCGGTATATTGGGTTTCGAGTCCGATCCGTCACCCTGCATCTGCCCAGGTGGAAGGCTTGGTGATCGCCCAGCAAATCGAGGGCGTAGCGCTAGATATACATCAAGCGGCGAAACTGATCGCTCGTCAACCGCAGACCATAGCCTGCTTAACAAGCGGTACTGAAGACCAGTGCCGTAATCAGCATATCTATGCGCTTCATCAAGGCGCACAAATCTTTTTGGTACCTGAATCCGGAAAGGGAAGTTCGACCGGAGATGCGCCCGTGCTATCAGAAGCTTACACGCGTTTTATGGCTGGGCCAGAGACGCTGCCCACCGCTGCCGGCATGAGCTTGACTGTCTCGGAGCCTGTGATGGATGGCGGAACTCTCCTGGGCCACGTCATTTTTACTCAGGATGTACCGCGCCTACAGGACTTGTTCGACACCCTGCCGTTGCCTGGAGGGTATCTGGAGTTGCGCCAGTATAACAATCAAGGCACTTACACCGTATTGCGTCGTCGCGGTGATGAGAGTCTCAAGGTCGGGCCGGTCGAGCGGGAGATTACATTGGCCGGTACACCATGGAAACTGGCGCTATGGAAAGCCAACGCTCAGCCTGTGGCCGAGTTCCTGACCTATTTCACGGTATGGCTGGTATTGTCGGTGCTGCTGACAGTCATGGTGTGGCTGGTTTATCTGCGTTTGCGCGCCTGGATTAGTGAAGATCTCAACACAATTGTCAGCTTGATGTCGGATATCCGCAGGCAAAGGATGCGTTCCGACTATCAGGTCAATCTGACGGAATTCGAGAAACCGCTGGCGATGCTGGTGCGGCTTGCGCAGCTTACCGTAGGCAAACAGAAGGAAGTTGAATCCCAGGCCAGCCTGGATCATTTGTCACAGGTATATAACCGGCGCAGTTTTGAAATCCGGCAAAGCGAGCTATTCAAAACGCTCCAACAGGGTCAGGTGCACAGCCTGTTGATTATCGACATCGACAATTTCAAATACGTAAACGATACCTATGGGCATGATGCAGGCGACCAGCTGATTGTGCAGTTTGGGCAAGTGCTCAAATTACACTTGCGTGGCAGCGATTTTGTGTCGCGTCTGGGTGGGGATGAGTTTTGTGTAATCTTCCCGAATACACCATTACCCCGCGCAATCGAGCTGGCAGAACGTCTGCGCGGCAATTTGCCCGCAGTACTGGAACTGACGCCCGGCGTGCTGCATCGTCTTAACTGGAGTGGCGGTTTGAGCGAATACAGCCCGAAAGATACGGCTGAAAATCAGGCGCTGATTCGTGCAGATGGCGCGTTGCTGGAGGCCAAGCGCGGTGGACGCAATATGACACGGGTCAAGATGGTCTCGTAACCCGGCGTTATGTTTTCTTGCGCCACACGCCTATTCCTGCGGCAATCAACATCAGTGCACCGAACAGTAATGCAGCGTGATTTCCCCATGCTACAAATGGGGTTTCGCCTTGATACCCTTGAGCAGAACCATTCAGCGTAGCGCGAGTGAACAGGGGTAGCTCATGCAACACCCGGCCCTGCGTATTGATGATGGCGGTGGCGCCGGTATTGGTTGCGCGCAGCATGTAGCGGCCGGCTTCCAGGGCGCGCATCTGGGAAATCTGTAAATGCTGCCAGGGCGCTACCGAATCACCAAACCACGCATCATTACTGACATTGACCAGTAACGAGGCGCGCGGTAACTGGTGGATGATCTCTTCTCCGAACGCGTCCTCATAGCAAATATTCACTGCCACATGCTGACCTGCCACCGGCATCGGCACCTGATAGGCGTCGCCGCGCGCGAAATCGGAAAGTGGAATATGCAGCACATCGATAATCCACCCAAATAACCATTTCGCCGGGATGTACTCGCCGAATGGCACCAGATGAAACTTTCGGTAAGTGTGCGTGGGGGCAGTCCCGAAGCTCATTACGCTATTGAAGTAGCGGCCATCGTGGAGTTGCTCCGGTATGCCGACCAGAACATCTCCGCCATGGGCACGTGCCGTCTCGGCCAGGTCATTCAGATAGCTGGCCGGTACCTGATCGTAAAATACCGGAATGGCGGTCTCCGGCAGGATGATCAGCTTGCCCGGACTATCCGCCACCATTGCCCGGTAGTCGCGCAGTGTGTCCACCACTTTTTCCGGCTGCCATTTCATGTCCTGCGGGATATTGCCCTGCAGCAGGCTCACTGCAAGCGGGGCTCCTATGGGCTGGGTCCAGTGAATCTGACTCAATCCCCAGCCGCCCACCCACAGTATTGCAGCCATCAGTACAAATCGCATGCGCCCCAGCGCCAATACCGTCGCACTGAAGGCCAGCAATAGCGATACGCCATATACGCCAACCAATGGGGCAAAACCCGCCAGCGGGCTGGCAGGTACCTGCGAATAGCCGATTGCGAGCCAGGGGAAGCCGGTAAAAATCCAGCCGCGCACCCATTCTGTCAACATCCATAATGCAGGGACAGCCAAGAGCCAGCGCGCCATACCTGCCTTGCGCAAGTAATGTTGCAGGCCGCCCACAGCGGCGGGAAACAAGGCGAGAAATGCACAGAACAGGCTTGTTGCCAGTAGCGCCAACGGCCAGGCCATGGCGCCGTAAGTATGCAGGCTGATGTAAATCCACGACACACCGCTACCGAAATAGCCCAGGCCGAATAAAAACCCGCTCAGGATGGCCTGACCTGCGGTGGATTGATGGCGCCACAGCCAGATCAAACCCGCCAGGCTGAACAGCGGAATGACGAATACGTAAAACGGTGCAAAACCAAACACGCTGACCGCGCCCAGCAGCAACGCGGCGATGAGATGCCAGCGCGGCATCCGCAGGTGATGTGCCAAATCAGGCCGCCCCGCGCATCTGGGGTGCAATCTGCTGCTGTGCGGCAAAGTCCAGCATGCGCTGAATGGAGCGTACGGCCCGGGTGCGAACCGGTTCGGCAATATGGATTTCGTTATCACCGGATTCCAGCACCTGCGCCAGTTTTTCCAGTCCGTTCATGGCCATCCAGGGACAATGCGCGCAACTGATACACGTTGCACCGGATCCCGCGGTGGGTGCCTCAAGAAAGACTTTGCCGGGTGCAACAGCCTGCATTTTATGGAAAATCCCGTTATCGGTGGCGACGATGAATGTCTGATTGGGCAAGGTTCGCGCAGCGTGGATCAACTGGGTAGTGGAGCCCACCACGTCCGCCAGCGCAATCACGGTGGCGGGTGACTCCGGGTGCACCAGTACCGCAGCATCCGGATGGCTCAGCTTCATTTGTTGCAGCGCGTCTGCCTTGAAAGCCTCATGTACGACACACGCACCTTGCCACAACAGCATGTCGGCACCGGTGGTTTTTTGTACATAATCACCGAGATATTTGTCCGGCGCCCAGAGAATTTTTTTACCCTGTTGATGCAGGTGTTCGACGATCTTGACCGCCGTGCCGGAGGTCACCACCCAGTCGGCACGTGCCTTCACCGCTGCGGAAGTGTTGGCGTAGACCACCACGACACGATCCGGATGCTGGTCGCAGAATGCAGAAAATTCATCCGCAGGGCAGGCCAGATCAAGCGAGCAGTTGGCTTGCAGATCCGGCATCAACACGCGCTTCTCAGGGTTAAGGATTTTCGCGGTTTCTCCCATGAATTTGACCCCCGCCACAATCAGCGTACGGGCAGCATGGGCATGTCCAAAACGCGCCATTTCCAGCGAATCCGAAACACAGCCGCCCGTTTCCTCCGCCAGATCCTGTATATCGGCGGAAGTATAGTAATGCGCCACCAGCACCGCGTTTTGCTGCAGCATCAGTCGCTTGATGCGTGCGATGAGTGTTGCGCGCGCGCTGTCGGTAAGCTGCTCCTCCACCATCGGTGGTGCAATGATATTCGGCACTTTGGGCATCTGGATCAGGGGCATGATATTCATGGTCGGCCTCACTTGATATAGAGCACCGCGCCGGGGTGCTGCACGCGGTAGAGTTTTGCCGGGCGATGACTGCCTACCCGACGGCTGGTGCCGGTTTCGCTGATAAGATCAAGCGCCAGGATGTGCTTGCGGAAATTGCGCTTGTCCAGCGCTTCCCCACGTATGGTTTCATAGACTTTCTGTAGTTCACCCAGCGTGAATTCTGGCTGCATGAATCCGAAAGCTACCGTGGAGTAATCCAGTTTGGCGCGCAACCTGTGTTGTGCCAGCGCGATGACCTCGTGATGGTCGAATGCCAGTTCCGGCAACGCATCCATCGCGAACCAGGCGACTTCCGCCGCATCCGATCCCGCCACCGGCGAGAGAATTTCGCTGGGTGCCAGCGCGTAATACGTCACACTGATAATGCGTTCGCGCGGGTCGCGATCAGGCTTGCCAAAAGTATAGAGCTGCTCCAGATACACACCAGTCACACCGGTTTCTTCGGCCAGCTCACGCAGCGCACAGTCCTCCAGGCATTCGTCCATTTCCACGAAACCGCCCGGCAGCGCCCAGCAGCCCTGAAACGGCGCGGCGCGGCGCCGGATCAACAATACCGCCAGACGCTCTTCACGGATGGTGAACAGCGCAATGTCGGTGGTGACCGCCGGATGTGGATAGTCGTAGCAAAACGGTTTCATGAGGTATTCAGCCATGGTGTACGAGATACACCACCAAGATAGTGTTGCATGAACACTATGTCAAGCAGATTTTGAGGGTGATACCAGAATCTCCCGCGATGCCTGTTAAAATGCGGCCCATGAAACAGCTGCTACTCGACATCGTTGCGCCACCTTCCCCGAGCTTTGGCAATTTTGTCACAGGCGACAATGCGGAGTTGCTGCACGCCGTGGGCGAACTGGCGACGGGGCTGGGTAATGAGCGCCAAACCTATCTCTGGGGCGCGCCCAGCAGTGGCAAGTCACATTTGCTGCAGGCTGCGGTGGCCGCTGCCATCGCGCGCGGATTGGCGGCAAACTACCTTTCCGCAGCAGCATTTGCCGACGCAGCAGATCGGCCGATCGATTTTCTGGCGGTAGATGATGTCGACACACTTGACCCCACCGCCCAGATCAACTTGTTCAACCGAATCAATGCGGTGCGCGAAGGCCAAGGCCGAATTCTGGTAGCGGGCAATGCGGCGCCGGCCCAACTCGCATTACGCATCGATCTGACCACACGTTTGGGCTGGGGGCTGGTATATCAGGTGCAGGCACTGACCGATGTGGACAAAATTCAGGCGCTCGCCACCCACGCAGCCGGGCGCGGCTTTGACTTGCAACCCGGCGTAGCGGATTACCTGTTGCGCCATTGGCGCCGTGATCTGCCCTCGTTACTGGCTGCGCTGGATACGCTTGATCACTATTCACTGGCAACCAAACGGCCGATTACGGTACCGTTGTTGCGGGAAGTTTTGCGCGCGGAATAAAAGGTGTTTTGAATCATGTTGAAAATGCCTCGATAGAAACCTTCTGTTCCAATTGTGTAAATCGGAACGCTCAGTTTTGACTTGGATTGATGGTTCGCGTGGTGTTGGGGGCGGTCAACATTATGTGGCCGGAGCGAATGTCTGGTTGTCGGCCATTGCGGCCGGTGGCGACGCCGCAGCTGAATGACCGGTGTCGCCCAAGTTGCCGACGTTTAGTGAGTACGCCGCCTGAATGGCCGCTTTCGTTAGCAGTGAAGGACGGCACCCGAGACTTAGGAGTCCTTGGCGAATGTCCGCAATCTGGCAAGCAATTCAGTGAGACTCATTTCTCCAAACAACCCACCCCGGTCATAACTATACGAAAATTCATCACCGATAGCCGTCACGGTGCACAACCTTACTCAGGAAATTTATTCTTCCGCGCGGCGGGGGCAATCCACGGAAATACTGATTGAAGCAAAGCCGCAGACTAGTTTAAGTAGGGTGGAGGTCCACCGTCGCATTCACCACCGAAAGGCGGGGAATTGAAAACGCTGGCGAGCCCCACCAGCTGGCCGCGCTTCGCCGCGCCGGACAGAAACAGGTGCACCGGCCCCTCGGCATCGATGTAACTGACCAGGAAATCGGGTTTGCCGTCGCCATCCAAGTCGCCCGCCCAGAGTAGGTAATCCGGGGTGACCTCGCCGCTGCATGCGCCGAATGCCCCCGGTAGCAACTGGCGTTTCTCAGGCGTGCGCAGTTGCAGCAGCAGCGTGCCGGAATAGATTTCTCCCTCTTCTTTATTGGCCAATTTCTCTAGGAACAACTTGGACACCAGCATCGGCACCAGCGTGGCCTTTTTGCCGTTCGGCATCTCGATCAGGAATTCCATCGTGCCTTTTTTGTCCGGCATCTGGTTATAGGAGCCGCCCGCATAGTAGGAAGGCACGGGGCCCGGTTTCAACCAGGGCGGCGCGCCAGTGGTGCGAAACCAAGCCACCGGCTTGCCAGACGCGTCGGCGGTCAGCCTGAACAGCAGGTTCTGGCCGGTAGTGGGCTGGTCGTCATAGTTCCCCTGCCACGGTTCCTTCTTTACATCCAGCGCGGCGGGCGCGAGCGTGCAGCGCTTCCCGTCGCACACCAGGGCCAGCCAGTCGCTGCCACTCTTGTATTTCTTGCCCGGCTGCCACAGGTCGTTGCCAGCCACGAACTGCACGCTGTTTTTGGGCTTTTGCTTCCAGTATTCACGCGCCTCATTCACCTGCTGTGCCAGTTTGGCTGATGGCAGCGCGTCCTGCGGGTTTTCGGCGGCAAGGCAGGCCAAAGAGGCCAAACATCCTGCCAGCAGCATTGCGGAAATGGTCATGTGCATGGTTTGTTCTCCCGGATCACAATATGTCCGCCACTGGCAGCATGACACGCTTGCCGTTGGCGAGCTGGCGGATGATGATACGGCCCACATTGTCGCGCCAGTTCTGCTGTGGCGTGCTCTGCCACAGCGTTTCCCAGCGCCGCGTGGCACTGTTGAACCACTGCAGGGTCTGGATGTCCGTATGCAGATTCCCGTCCGCGTGAGAGCCAGCGACGAACAGCTCGTCCTGTAACACAAACATTCGCGCGCGGCTACAAATAACGGGCAATTCAGCAGCCTTCAGTTCGCTCCACATTTTGCCGTCTGCGCTGCTAATCTCCATTTCACATTCTTCCTGCGGTGATCCCTGATCGTTGCGTTCCTTCTCCTTCGCGTGCAGGCGCGCCACGCGACCGTCGTCGTAGACGGCTAGCAGCCCACCATCGGCGCGCGAAGCGGCGGATTGACGCCACTGGCCGGTGGCGGGCTCGTATATCTCGTAATCGTCGGTCGGCTCAGCTTCGCCAATGCGCAGATATTCGTCGGCTGCATTCGGATCCATCGAGTTCTCGTGCATCACGGCCAGCCGCTTGTTCTGCATTTCGCCTCCTGCCACAATGATGCGCCCGTCGGGCAAGCCACGCACGATGAGGTCTGTCGGGTCTTGGAACAGGCGCGGCTGGTGTAGCGGCGGCAACTTGCTGGTCTCCACCTGCAGCTTGCCCTGCGCATCGGCGCGGAACTTGATGCGGCTCACCCCGCCACTGTTGTCCACCGCTACCAGGCTGCCGTCGGCCATCTGCCCCAGCGCCTTGTTCTGCGCCCAAGCCGCATCGAGTGGCTGCCAGCGCGCCTCCTGCGGCGCTGCGTTGCCGGGCAACCATTCCATGAATGACGCACTCTCAACGATATCTCCTGCATTTGCCTGGCCATTTACCTGACCTCCAATTAACAATATGGAACCATCAGATAAGCGAAACGCCTGCGCACCCGTTCGTGCATAATTGAATGCTGGCAAAGCCTGGATGCGGCCGTCTGGCCAAATGGCGTCCACGGCAGCCGTAATGCCATAGGTATTCATTCCCGCATGAATTGACCCACCTAACGCCAGCCCCGGGGTATCGTTTTTTCCCGGTAAAAATGTCAGACCACCCCGATATAAAGCCACTCCGCTATACGAATCAAAATTGCGTGCTACTCCACCCATGCCAGGGCCGGAACCCATACGCAGGGGTATAAAACTCCAACCTTTCTCTGAGCTGTAATTAGACTCGCCAGATTCACGGAGCAGATATTGCCGATTTTGAAAAAGGACAGATGCGACGGAAACCCCTCTTTTCTCGGATCCTTGGTTTGACTCCCCCACAAGCCGCCAAATGCCGGTGCTGACCTCATACGCTTGCACAGCGGCACTATTCCCCCCTGCCAGCAATAACTGCTTTCCTTCCTCACCCTTAGCCCAGAGTGCGCGATGCATTGCGACGGCAGTCGGTAGAAAAGCGGCATTTTTTACAAATACATTTTTGATCGGATCCCAATGCTCAACGGTTCGACTACCAGGCCCACCCCATGTGTGCGACGGTGTCCAACCACCCGCGACCAGCACGCTCCCATCGGGCAATAAAGTAGCGCTGGAGTTTGCACGCGGTTCGGTCATTTTCGGCCCTGCAGCCCAAGATTTTTTTTCTGTATCTAAAATATAAGTATCAGCTGTACATGGCGAGCAACCAAGATATTGAGAGTCCGTGCCACCCAAGACCATTACCCTGCCGTCTGACAACGCAACAAAGCTATATCCCGTGCGTATTGCCCCAGGCAGATCAGGCAAGCGCACAGCAACAAGTGTGTCACCCTGAGGCTCATGCTGGAGCTTGATTAGTTCCACAGCATTGGTGCGCTGATTATTTTCCTTGCCCCCCATTACCAATACCGAATGATCGGGCAAGACAAGTTCTTTTGGCAGTGTCTGCGATATTAATAGATTGGCAGTAAGGGTCTTGTTATTCTGAGTGATAATGGACTTGAAGTTGACCCCATTTCACGGACACCTTATTGTTCTTGCAGAAGGAGT
>JAZKBM010000011.1:0-166514 GCA_040388645.1 Pseudomonadota bacterium | reverse complement strand
CTCCATAGGTGAATGATCCACCTATCGGAGTGTCTGTGTAAATTAGACCACTACACAATGTATGTCGCCAAAAACGAGGGGCGCAACCGTTTCAGTTACTTCACCCGATCTTTGCAGGAAGCGGCACAAGCCCGATTGAAACTCATCAATGATTTACGCGGGGCCTTAGTGGGCAATCAGTTCAAGATATTTTTCCAGCCGATTGCAGATTTGCCTGCTGGCCGGATCCAGAAAGTAGAAGCATTAATACGTTGGGAGCATCCCACACGGGGAATGGTTACCCCAATGGAATTTATTCCACTGGCTGAGGAAACTGGCCTTATCATTGAAATAGGCAACTGGGTATTCAAGGAATGTGCTCGTTGGGCCAAGCGTTTGGCTGGACAATGTCATGGAAATATCCAGGTCAGCGTGAATGTTTCACCCATTCAATTCCGGGACGATGGTAATCATATTGATGCCTGGCTTGCGTATTTAAACGAGATTGGTCTTTCCGGGAAAAATATTGTTGTGGAAATTACAGAAGGGCTTTTATTGAATGCTGATGCGGCGGTTATCGACAAACTGCTCAAGTTTCGTGATGCCGATATCCAAGTCGCAATTGACGATTTTGGTACAGGATATTCGTCTCTGTCATACCTGAAGAAATTTCATATCGATTATCTTAAAATTGATCAATCCTTCATTCGTAATCTCGAGACAGACCCGAGTGATATGGCGTTATCAGAAGCCATTATCGTCATGGCCCATAAGCTTGGCCTGCAGGTGATCGCCGAAGGCGTAGAAACGATAGGGCAGCAGAATTTATTGATAGAGGCAGGCTGCGACTTTCTTCAAGGCTATCTATTCGGCAAACCTATGCCCGCAGAGGAATTAGAGATGATGCTATTAGCCCAGACAGGCGATAACAATTCACCTAAGTTGAGTATCTAGTCCATGCTCATAGCAGACAGATTGAATAATCTGGGCATGATCACGTCGCAGTTAAGAATCGATACGGTATATTATTTACTATGTGTCACAAATTAAAAAGGGCCTGCATTTCTGCAAGCCCTTGATATTTTGGTGCGCCCGGCACGATTCGAACGTGCGACCCCTTGGTTCGTAGCCAAGTACTCTATCCAGCTGAGCTACGGGCGCTTTGAAGCTTGAAATTCTAACATAAATTCTGGCGGAGAGAGAGGGATTCGAACCCTCGGTAAGGCTATAAACCCTACGCTCCCTTAGCAGGGGAGTACCTTCGACCACTCGGCCATCTCTCCGTTTGAGACAGCGCGCAATGATAGCTTCTTGCGCGCCACCGGTCAAATTTATGCGGCTTTTTCCAGCCCGAATGCTTTGTGCAGAACGCGCACGGCCAGTTCGAGGTATTTTTCGTCGATGACGACAGAAATCTTGATCTCGGAAGTGGAAATCATTTGAATGTTGATGCTTTCGTCAGCCAAAGTCTTGAACATGCTGCTGGCGATGCCTACGTGTGAGCGCATGCCGACGCCGACGATGGAAACCTTGGTGATTTTATCGTCACCGCTTATTTCGCGTGCCCCGATTCCTGCCTGCATGTTGCGCAATAGTTGCAGGGTGCGCACATAGTCATTGCGGTGGACGGTAAAGGTGAAGTCGGTGGTGTTGTTTGCACCTACGTTCTGGATGATCATGTCAACATCGATATTGGCATCTGCGACAGGCCCCAGGATTTGATAGGCAATACCCGGTGTGTCTGGCACGCCAAGCACGGTAATTTTGGCTTCATCGCGATTGAAAGCGATGCCGGAAATAATAGCGTGTTCCATGTTGTCATCTTCCTCGAATGTGATGAGTGTGCCTTCGCCTTCATCTTGAAAGCTGGATAGCACGCGTAATTTGACTTTGTATTTGCCGGCGAACTCGACGGAGCGAATTTGCAGTACTTTCGATCCCAGGCTGGCCATTTCCAGCATCTCTTCGAAAGTGATGGTCTTGAGACGCCGCGCTTCCGGTACGATGCGCGGATCCGTTGTGTATACGCCATCCACATCGGTATATATCTGGCATTCATCCGCTTTTAATGCGGCGGCCAATGCCACGCCGGTTGTATCTGAACCACCACGTCCCAGTGTCGTGATATTGCCGTGCTCATCAACCCCCTGGAAACCCGCTACGACGATGACGTTGCCTGCCTGAAGATCGGCGCGCAGGTGTTGTTCATCAATATTCAGGATACGCGCTTTGGTGTGGGAGTTGTCGGTAAGGATGCGTACCTGGGAGCCAGTATAGCTCTTGGCTTTCAGACCCAAGTCCTTGAGCGCCATCGCGAGCAAGGCAATTGTGACTTGCTCGCCTGTAGAGATCAGCACATCCAGCTCGCGTACGTCAGGCTGGGATTGAACATCATGCGCGAGTTTGATTAGTCGATTGGTTTCGCCGCTCATGGCCGATAGCACCACCACGACCTGATGGCCGAGCATCTTGAATTTGGCGACGCGTTCGGCGACCTGTTTGATGCGTTCGACGCTACCGACTGAGGTACCGCCGTATTTTTGTACGATGAGTGCCATTTATTCTTTTCTGATTCAAAAAATTAAATTCTATCCCAGTGCAGTCAAAATAACGAGGCGGCGTCGTCGAGTCTTACTTTAATTCCGTTGTCAGGTGCGGTGCCAAGGTTTGCAGTAACTGGGCAAAAATCTTTGGATTGCCCGCGACTACATTGCCGGTATCGATATAGCTATCGTCCCCATTGAAATCCCCCACCAAGCCACCAGCTTCCTGAATGAGCAGGCAGCCGGCAGCAATGTCCCATTTGTTCAGGCCGATTTCCCAAAACCCGTCCAGCCGCCCTGCAGCAACGTAGGCCAAATCCAGCGCAGCAGAACCCGGCCGTCGTACGCCGGAGGTTTTTTGCAGCATGTCACGAAACATGGCTATATAGGCCTCCAGATGGCTGAAATCACGATATGGAAAGCCGGTGCCAATCAAGGAATCCGCAAGCTTCAATCGATTGGATACACGGATGCGACGGTCGTTCAGATAGGCTCCCTGCCCGCGCGAAGCGGTAAACAGGTCATTGCGGCTGGGATCATAGATCACGGCCTGATTCAGCTGGCCTTTGTGCAACAGGGCAATTGAAACTGAGTATTGAGGAAATCCATGCAGGAAATTGGTCGTGCCATCCAGTGGATCAATCACCCATTGAAATTCGGAATCGCCTTGCGCACCGCTCTCTTCTGCTAAAATCGAGTGGTTTGGATAGGCAGCCAGCAATATGTCAATAATGGCTTGTTCGGCAGCGCGATCCACCTCCGAAACGTAATCATTGTGATTTTTGTGTTTGACCGTGAGTGCGTCGATATCCAGTGACGCGCGGTTGATAATAGCGGCGGCGCGCCGGGCGGCTTTCACCGCAGTGGTGAGCATGGGATGCATGTTGATATGTCAATGAGCGTGGAAACAGCCTCCATTTTAAAGGTAAGTGCGCGTTGAATAAAACTTTTTTGCTTAATAATGTACGAATTGTACTGAGTCATACCAGTCATCCGGGCAATATCGGATCGGCGGCACGGGCGATGAAAACCATGGGGCTGAGCGACTTGCGCTTGGTGAACCCCAAACAGTTTCCCGACCCAGTTGCCCATGCCATGTCCTCCGGAGCGCAGGATGTGCTCGAAAATGCGCAGGTTTGCACGTCGTTGGATGAAGCGTTGGGTGGTAGTGTATTCGCGGTGGGCTGTACAGCGCGCAGGCGTGATCTGTCACATGAAATGCTTAGTGCGCGGGAGGTGGCGCCACTTCTGCTAAAACATGCGGCCCAGCAGCGGGTTGCGCTGGTGTTCGGTACCGAGATGTCGGGCTTGACGAATGCTGAACTGGATCGTTGCCAGTTGCTTGCTCATATTCCATCCAACCCTGATTACAGCTCTTTGAATTTGGCATCAGCCGTTCAGATTCTGTGCTATGAATTACGCTGCGCATTGCCGGAACTGCCCATGCTGCCAGCAGACGCAGATACGCCGGAATTGGCTCAGCACGAAGAGATCGAGCTGTTTTACCACGAGCTTGAGTTGACCCTGATTTCTGCGAAATTTCTGAATCCGGCGGCGCCGCGGCGTTTGATGACGCGCTTGCGGAGACTGTATTCACGTACCAGGCTGGAAAAGGAAGAGCTGCATTTTCTGATGGGGATAGTGAAGGCGATGCGTAAAGTTGACTAAATTAGTTGGGTATAAGATACTTTTGATTTGTATTGAATAAGGTTTGCATAAGTCATGTTTAGCAGGCTGCGAGAGGATATTTCGGTAGTATTTGAGCGTGATCCTGCTGCGCGCTCCATTTGGGAGGTTCTCACAACCTATCCAGGTATCCATGCCATATTGGCGCATCGGCTTGCAGCTTGGCTCTGGCGAGCAAACTTTAAGTGGCTGGCTCGTTTTGTCGCCCACTTGGCGCGCGGACTGACCGGTATCGAAATCCATCCTGGAGCGATGATAGGACGGCGTGTGTTTATTGATCACGGCATGGGAGTTGTGATTGGTGAAACAGCAGAGATAGGCGATGACTGCACGCTGTATCACGGCGTAACCTTGGGAGGTACTTCCTGGAATAAGGGCAAGCGCCATCCTACGCTGGAGAGAGGTGTGGTGGTTGGTGCAGGTGCCAAGATACTGGGGCCGCTCACTATTGGCGCAGGCGCTAAAATTGGCTCCAACGCAGTGGTAGTAAAAAATGTACCTGAAGGTGCGACGGCCGTCGGGATACCTGCCCGTATCCTCGACGAAAATCAAGCGAGGCCAGAGGATCAAACAGCACGAAAGCTCGGGTTCTCCGCGTATGCCATTAGTGCGGATATGAATGATCCGATGGTCAAGGCCGTACACGGACTAATTAATCATTCCACGGTGACGGACGAACGCATCGCATGGATAATCCAGCAGCTTGAAAAAATGGGCGCAGAACCGTCCGAAGCCTGCAAATCCGGAGAACAATTCGATGCGGCTCACCTCAATAAAATAGTTGACTGAATTAATCGGGTATTGTATTGTCACACTAGCAGTTTTACGAGTGAGGCCACGCAAATGCGCTTGACGACCAAAGGAAGATTTGCAGTAACGGCCATGATCGACTTGGCACTGCACAACAGTCACGGACCGGTGGCGCTAGCCGGTATCAGTGAACGGCAAAAAATTTCGCTGTCGTATCTGGAACAGTTATTCGGCAAACTCAGGCGATGCGGATTGGTGGAAAGCGTACGTGGCCCGGGTGGCGGTTATCTGGTGGCAAGAACGCTGGGCGAAATCACCGTTGCGCAAATAATCCAGGCTGTCGATGAGCCGATAGATGCGACGCAATGCGGTGGGTTGGAGAATTGCCGGGATGACCAGCGCTGTATGACCCATGAATTATGGACAAATTTGAACAGGCGCATTCAGGACTATCTGGCGGAAGTGACGCTGGAAAATCTGGTAGCGCAGCAATCAGGCAGAATGCCAGCGGCCAATGTGGTGCATGACCACCGTCGCGGACGCGAAAAAACAAGTGTCGCAGCCTGATATGAGACCGATTGAATAATGGAGTAAATGATGTCGAAGATGCCGATTTATCTGGATTACTCAGCGACAACGCCGGTTGACCCGCGTGTGGCTCAGAAGATGATCCCTTACCTGACCGAACTGTTTGGCAATCCAGCCAGTCGTTCGCATGCATTTGGCTGGGATGCGGAAAAGGCCGTAGAAAATGCGCGTGAAGAAGTAGCCAAGCTGGTTAATGCTGATCCGAAGGAGATCGTATGGACTTCGGGTGCGACAGAGGCCATCAATCTGGCACTCAAAGGCGCTGCCCATTTCTATAAAGCCAAAGGTAAGCATCTGATTACCGTACGTACCGAACACAAAGCAGTGCTCGATACCATGCGTGAACTGGAGCGTGAAGGTTATGAGGTGACGTATCTCACCCCGGAACCTAATGGCTTGCTCGATCTGGAGAAGTTCAAAGCGGCGATTCGCCCCGATACCATCGTGGTGTCGGTGATGTATGTGAACAATGAAATCGGCGTGATTCAGGATATTCCTGCCATCGGTGAAATCTGTCGCGAGAAAGGGATTATTTTTCACGTGGATTCAGCCCAGGCAACCGGTAAGGTGGTGATTGATCTGGCTGCTCTCAAAGTGGACCTGATGTCATTTTCGGCTCATAAGACCTACGGGCCTAAAGGTGTCGGCGCACTCTATGTAAGACGTAAACCACGTGTCCGTATCGAAGCACAAATGCACGGCGGTGGACATGAGCGCGGTATGCGTTCCGGTACCCTGGCGACGCATCAGATTGTCGGGATGGGCGAAGCCTTCCGTATTGCGCGTGAAGAAATGGCCGCAGAAAACGAGCGTGTCCGCATGTTGCGCGATCGCCTGCTGAAGGGTTTGTCCGATATCGAAGAGGTTCATGTCAATGGTGACATGGAGCACCGCGTACCGCACAACCTTAATATCAGCTTCAATTTTGTTGAAGGTGAATCCTTGCTGATGGCAATCAAGGATCTGGCCGTGTCATCCGGGTCGGCTTGTACTTCAGCCAGTCTGGAACCATCTTATGTATTGCGGGCATTGGGGCGATCGGATGAGTTGGCACATAGCTCGATTCGTTTTTCCGTAGGCCGTTTCACCACAGAACAGGATGTGGATTTCGCAATTGAATTGCTGCATCAGAAAATCGGCAAGCTTCGCGAACTTTCTCCATTGTGGGAAATGCACCAGGAAGGCATCGATCTTGAAACCGTGAAGTGGGCGGCACACTAATTTTACTGAAGGAGAACGATCATGGCATACAGCGATAAAGTACTCGATCATTATGAAAACCCTCGCAATGTGGGCTCTTTCGGCAAAGGCGATGAAGATATCGGCACGGGTATGGTAGGCGCTCCGGCCTGCGGCGACGTAATGAAGCTTCAGATCAAGGTGGGAAAGGACGGCATTATCGAAGATGCCAAATTCAAAACCTATGGTTGCGGTTCTGCTATTGCCTCCAGTTCACTGGTGACCGAATGGGTCAAAGGCAAGACGCTGGATCAGGCGATGGAAATTAAAAATACCCACATTGCTGAAGAATTGGCATTGCCGCCAGTGAAAATTCACTGCTCCATTCTGGCAGAAGATGCCATTAAGGCTGCTGTGGAAGACTACAAGAGCAAGCACGACAGTACCCAAGCTGTCGTCAGCCACGGTTAACACCAAGAGGTTCATTATGGCGATTACCCTGACTGAACGTGCCGCACAGCATGTCTCTAATTTTATTGCCAAGCGCGGTAAGGGCGTAGGTTTGCGCTTGGGTGTGCGCACCAGCGGTTGCTCCGGACTGGCTTACAAGATGGAATTTGCCGATCAGGCCGGCGAGGACGATCTGCGCTTTGAAAGCTACGGTGTGACCGTGCTGATTGATCCGAAGAGCCTCCAATATCTGGATGGTACCGAGCTCGATTTTGTGCGCGAAGGCCTGAACGAAGGATTTAAATTCAATAACCCCAACGTCAAGGACGCCTGTGGTTGCGGCGAAAGCTTTAACGTCTGACCTGCGCGCCGGGCGTTATTCCCAGCGAGCCTATCATGCAGTTTGATTTCAATCGTAACCATTTCGAGTTGTTTGGTCTGACCCCGGGTTTTGCACTGGATTTAACCGTGCTAGAACAGGCTTATCGTGCATTGCAAAGTCAGGTTCATCCTGACAAGTTCACGCATTTGTCACCGGCTGAACAACGCGCTTCAATGCAATGGTCTACCCGTGTCAACGAAGCCTATCAGGCGCTGAAGCCACCGTTTAACCGGGCTCTGTATCTATTGCAACTACAAGGCATTGATGCACTGGCTGAACGTGATACAGCGATGCCCGCAGACTTCCTGATGCAGCAAATGGAATGGCGCGAAGATATGCAGGCTGCGCGGCAAGCTGCAGATGTGGATGCCTTGCAAACCATAGAGGCGGAACTGACCCGCTATGCCGGACAATTGCGTACCGGGCTGGCCAGGCAGCTGGATGAACAGCACGATTACCCGGGAGCCGCACAGAGCGTGCGCAAGCTCAAATTCATGGACAAACTGGTCGTGGAAATTCACGACACCTACGAAGCACTCGAAACCTGATGGCATTACTGCAAATTTCCGAACCTGGTATGAGTACCGAGCCGCACCAGCATCGTCTGGCGGCCGGCATCGATCTGGGCACGACCAATTCACTTGTTGCCAGCGTGCGTAATAGCGTGGCTGTGGTCCTGAATGATGAAGACGGACGGGCGCTGTTGCCGTCCGTGGTGCGTTATGCAGCCAAAGCTGAACCGGTAGTCGGCTATGCGGCGCAATGTACGCAAAGCGCGGATCCGCACAATACGCTGTTATCCGTGAAGCGGTTTATGGGGCGCGGCTTGGCTGATATTACTGATGCGGGCAGTTTCCCCTACCATTTTGTCGATGCGCCAGGCATGGTGCAATTCAAAACGGCAGCTGGAGTGAAAAGTCCGGTCGAAGTGTCTGCCAATATCCTGCAGGTATTGCGTGATCGTGCTGAACGTTCGCTGGGTGGTGAATTAAGTGGCGTAGTGATTACCGTACCGGCTTATTTCGACGATGCCCAGCGTCAGGCAACCAAAGATGCCGCAAAACTTGCTGGACTGAATGTTTTACGTTTACTGAACGAGCCCACGGCTGCTGCCATTGCCTATGGTCTGGATAATGCGTCGGAAGGGATCTACGCTGTTTATGATCTGGGTGGCGGTACTTTCGACATCTCCATCCTGCGCTTGTCGCAAGGTGTATTTGAAGTGCTGGCTACCAATGGCGACTCGGCACTGGGCGGGGATGATTTCGATCAGCGCATATTTTGCTGGATACTGGAAAAATCGCGTCTGACGGCACTCAATGCTAAAGATACCCGGTTATTGTTGACCAAGGCGCGCGAAGCCAAGGAGGCCTTGACCGAGCATCGTGAAATCAGCATTACAGCCGTACTGTCTACAGGAGAAACGGTTGACCTGATGCTCAGCGCGACCACGTTTCACGAGATTACTCAAAGCCTGGTCAACAAGACCCTGTCGCCTACGCGTAAGGCGCTGCGCGATGCTGATTTGAGTGTGGACGATATCAAGGGCGTCGTGATGGTCGGCGGTTCGACCCGCATGCCGCGCATCCAGGCTGCAGTGGCTGAATTTTTCAAGCAGACGCCGCTGACCAATCTTGATCCGGACAAGGTCGTTGCGTTAGGCGCCGCAATTCAGGCCAATGTGCTCGCGGGTAATCGTGCCGAGGACGACTGGCTACTACTGGATGTCATTCCCCTGTCGCTGGGGATTGAAACCATGGGCGGCCTGGTGGAAAAAATTGTTCCGCGCAATACCACCATTCCGGCTGCGCGCGGACAGGAATTCACTACCTACAAGGATGGTCAGACCGCGATGAGCATCCATGTGTTGCAAGGTGAGCGAGAGCTGGTATCGGATTGCCGTTCATTAGCCAAATTCGAGCTGCGTGGTATTCCGCCGATGGTGGCGGGTGCTGCGCGCATACGCGTTACCTTTCAGGTTGATGCCGACGGGCTGTTATCGGTTGAGGCGCAAGAATTGAAAAGTGGTGTACAGGCATCAGTCACCGTCAAACCGGCTTATGGCTTGGGCGACGAAGATATTACGCGCATGCTGCGTGATTCTTATACTTATGCCAAGGATGACATGCAAGCGCGCTCATTGCAGGAGGCGCGCGTGGATGCACAACGCCTGATGGATGCAACCCAAACTGCGCTGGATGAAAACGCAGCGCAATTATTGAGCGCCGAGGAGCGCGCAACCATCGAAGCGGCCATGCTTGCATTACAATCCAGGCTTGACGCCCCCGATGCTCAAGCTATCAAGAATGCCGCTGAAGCACTCAACACTGCTACTCGCGATTTTGCCGCACGTCGCATGGATGTAAGCGTACGCAAGGCTTTGGCCGGCCAGCGTCTTGACGCCATTTAATTAAACAACGGTTACTGATATGCCAAAAATAATTGTTCTGCCACATGAGGAACTCTGCCCGGAAGGCACGGTGCTTGACGCCGAGCCGGGTGTTTCTATCTGCGACACCTTATTGGCCAATGGCGTGGAAATTGAACATGCGTGCGAGAAATCCTGTGCCTGTACCACCTGCCATGTAGTGGTACGCGAAGGTTTCAATTCGCTCGCTCCATCGGACGAACTGGAAGACGATATGCTGGACAAGGCTTGGGGATTGGAGCCGCAGTCGCGCCTATCCTGCCAGGCCAAGGTGGATAAGGCCGACTTGGTGATCGAAATTCCCAAATACACCATCAACATGGTCAAGGAAGGACATTGACATGAAATGGACTGATACGCTGGACATTGCCATCGAACTGGTTGAAACACATCCGGATGTAGATCCGCAATACGTGCGCTTTACCGACCTGCATCGCTGGGTAACCGAGTTGCCGGACTTTGATGATGTACCGGATAAGTCAAATGAAAAAATACTTGAAGCGATTCAATTGGCCTGGATAGATGAAGCGGACTAATGTCAGGGCAGCGCAGCTTGAAGTTTTATCGCGTTGCGCTGCTGCTGTTCATACTGCTCGGCGCCGCAGTGACTACTGTCTGGGATCGTCATCTTCTATCCAGTTGGCAGGCGCCGGTCAAGCTTGAAATCTATCCCGTCAATGGTGATGGATCACCTGAAACAGAGGCGTACATCGCCACATTGAAGTCGACAACGTTTGCCGATATTGTCAACTTTATGGACGTGCAATCGCAACGTTATTGGGTCAAACTGAAACAACCACTGACCTTACAATTACTTCCCCATGTAAAGAGTTTACCGCCGGTTCCACCAGGCGGTACAGCAAACCCCGTTCAAGTTGCCTGGTGGAGTCTCAAATTGCGTTACTGGGCTTATCGGCATCAGGCAGGCTTATGGCCAAAATTTGGAACGGTGCGCTTATTCGTGGTGTACTACACGGCACCGGATGGGCAGGCGTTACAGCATTCCCTGGGTTTGCGTAAAGGTGCCATTGGCATTGTTCATGCCTTTGCCAAGGTGAGCCAGGATAGGCAGAACAATATTGTCATCGCACATGAAATGCTGCATGCACTGGGCGCGAGTGATGAATATGACCTAGCGAATAATCAGCCGATTTATCCATCAGGCTATGCGGACAGTCAACAGGTTCCGCTCTATCCACAATATGATGCCGAAATCATGGCGGGCCGACGTCCTTTGAGCCCCACCGAGGCCAGCATGCCATCTAGTCTGGCGCGATGCGTTATCGGGGCCAAAACGGCATTCGAGATCGGCTGGCGCTAATCCCGCAGCAAGCTACCAACCCAACGCGCGCGCGCTCTGATAAAACGCAAAGCTCACCAGCCACGCCATGCCGAGCGGCCAGGCGACTGCCAGCGCGGTGAAGCGCCAACTTTTTGATTCCTGTTTGAGGACTGCCACGGTGGACAGGCACGGCGTGTAAATCAATGTGAACAGCATGAAGCTATAGGCTTGTACCCAATCCAGCTTGCCGGCGATGATGCCTGACAGATTGGATTGCCCGGCACTATAAATGACTGCCAGTGCGCCAATTACGATTTCCTTGGCGATAAAGCCGAACAACAGAGCGACTGACAACAAACGATCAATACCCAAAGGCTGGAACAGCGGCGCCATGTAATCGGCCAGTTGACCGGCCAAGGTCGCCGGACTGGCGGGTGGCACGTCGAATGGGTAGTGGGTCAGGGCCCAAATGACAATGACGCCACCGACGATGTAGCCTGAAGCACGACTCAAAAAATATTGTGACTGCTGCCAGCCCTGCACAAGCAGATGTTTAAAGGTGGGAAAGCGATAAGGAGGAAGTTCCAGCAGCAAAGGTTCTACGCTGCGATATTTGCCACGCCACACCAGCGCAGTGAGAAACGCCATCAAAAAACTCATCAGATATAGCGAGAACATCACGACAGCTGCTGCACGCGGCGCGAAAATGGCTGTGGTAAAGAACAGAAAAACCTGCAAACGTGCTGAACAGAGAGAAAAGGGAATGACCAGCATGGTTAACAGCCGTAGCGCTCTGGAACGCATGACGCGGGTGCCCATCAAGGCCGGCACATTACAGCCAAACCCCATCAACTGCATCACGAAGGAACGTCCATCCAGACCCAGTTTCGCCATGACCGCATCCATCAGATAAGCAGCCCGGGCCAGATAGCCGCTATCTTCAATAATTGCCATGAATATGAAGAACACGACGATGATGGGCAGGAAGCTCAGCACGGTGCCGACGCCATCGAACAAGCCATCCTGGATAAAGCTGCGTATTGGTAACGGCGCGTTTGCGAGCGCCGGCTGCAGCAGGCTGGTTTTGATCTGTTCCAGCCCCCAATTCATGCCGTCCTGCAGGGGCGTGCCGATGCCGTAAATCAGCTGGAACAACAAGAATACGGTAATAAAAAATAGCGGCAGGCCCAGCCATGGGTGCAATAAAACCCGATCCAGGCGGCGGGTGATATTGGGTGGTAGCGTAATCGGCGTGCTAACTGTACCACTGACAATCCGGTCCAGTTCAACTTCAATGCGGTCATCCTGACTGAGCCCTTCGGTGTCTGCCAGGCGTGCTGTTGGGTTATGCCGCAGGATTTGTTCTATTGTATGGCGTGCCGATTCGAATCCCTGACCATATTTTGCGCTGATCAGCGTGACAGGCATATCAAGATTGCGTGCCAGCTCGGCAAGATCAATTTTGACACCCAGTTGCTTGGCTTCATCTGACATGTTCAGAACCAGCGTCATGGGCAATTTGAGCGCCTTCAGCTGGAGCAACAGGGCCAGTTGCCGGTCCAGTTGGGTGGCATTGAGAATAACCACCAGACCATTTACCGTTTGAGACTCAAGAAAATGCCTTACTACCTGTTCGTCGTCGGAAAAGCCGTGCAAATTGTAGATACCGGGCAAATCCACCATTTCCACCATGCTGCCCTCCAGCAGGATTTTGGCAGCGAGTAGATCGACGGTAATCCCGGGCCAGTTACCGACGCGTGCACCTGCGCCGGTGAGCCGGTTAAAAAAAGTGGATTTGCCCGTATTGGGCATGCCTAGCAGGGCGATGCGTTTCATGTGGGCAGAAGTTTATGCAACGAAATTAACGCAGATTTTGGCGGCATCAACGCGTCGTATCATCAACTCGGTATGGCCGATACGAATTTGCAACGGACCTTTGAGCGGGGCCATACGCAATACTTCTATTCGACGTCCGGGACGCAAGCCGAGTGCCGCCATACGCCGCCCGAGCTCCGGTTCGGCGGCGATCGTTTCTATCGTGCCGCTCTGATTCGGGAATAGAAGATCCAGCGAGGTATGCATAAATTTTTCTAAATGAGAAACATTCTTATTTTTATCATAAGGCGGATTGCTGTGCAAGCACCCAAGTAATAATTTTGAAAAGACAGGCAAAATAAAATACAGTTGGAACTCATTGGTCTGATAAATTGATCAGTGAGTGATAATTACAACACGGGCTTACCAACGTTCGGGCATGGAGCAGACGTTGAACATATATCAATACAACCCGTAATCGGCACTTTTGCAGAATTTTAGCCATTCGGCGAAGTGCAAAATCAACTATTGGCTAACTTAGAAGGAGCGCTATCCATGCCAGGTTTCTCCCCCAAGAACATCTATCGTCCAGTCTGTCTCAAGCCGCTGGCCAATGATTCCAAGTCAATCGGTACCGACTTTCAGCGTTATCTGTCCTACCATCTGGGGCGCTTTCAGGGCTGTGAGCCATTTCACACTTACGAGGCACTTGCCTTCACATTACGAGATCGCCTGATGGTGGATTGGCGCCGCACCTGGGATAGTCAACTGCAACCCGGAAGCCGACGTGCCTATTATTTATCGCTGGAGTTTCTGATCGGCCGGGCGATGGGTAATCACTTGCTGAATCTCGGCATCCAGAATGAAACCGATCAGGCCATGCTGGATATCAGTGAGAAGCTTGAAGATATTGTTGATCAGGAGCCGGACGCAGGATTGGGTAATGGTGGCCTGGGACGGCTAGCGGCCTGTTTTATGGATAGTTGCGCTACCCTGCAGTTGCCGGTGATGGGCTATGGATTGCGTTATGAATATGGCATGTTCCGCCAGCACATAGAAAACGGTTATCAGGTGGAAGACCCGGATCGCTGGTTGCGGAATGGCAATCCTTGGGAAATTGAGCGCAGTGAGTATAGCCAGCGCGTGCATTTTGGGGGCCGCAGCGAGCATTATCGGGATGACAACGGCACCCAGCGTGCACGTTGGGTGGACACTGAAGACGTATTGGCAATCCCGTTCGATATGCCTATTTCTGGCTATCGCAATAAAACGGTGAATACCTTGCGCCTATGGAAAGCTGCGGCGACGGATGAATTCAACCTGGGTGAATTCAATGCGGGGAGTTACACCGAAGCTGTTCAGGCGAAGAATAATGCCGAGCATATTTCCATGGTTCTCTATCCCAACGACACCAGTGAAAACGGTAAAGAATTACGTTTGCGTCAACAATATTTTCTGGCATCTGCGAGCCTCAAAGATGCCATGCGCATATGGGAGCATCATGAAGATCGCGATTATCGGGACTTTGCTCTAGAAAACGTATTTCAGATGAACGACACCCACCCGACCATTGCGGTGGCAGAACTGATGCGCATTTTGATGGACGATAAAAAACTGGGCTGGGATCAGGCATGGTCGATCACAACGAGTTGCATGGCCTATACCAACCATACCTTATTGCCGGAGGCCCTGGAGAAGTGGCCGCTGGCGCTGTTTCAACGTTTGCTGCCACGCTTGCTGGAAATCATCTACGAGATTAATGCGCGTTTTCTGCGTCAGGTGTCGCTCAAATGGCCGGGTGATATCGACCGTCTGCAGCGCATGTCCATCATCGAGGAAGGCAGCCAGCGTCATGTTCGTATGGCCTGGTTGGCAATTGTGGGTAGCTTTTCTGTCAATGGCGTTGCTGCCTTGCATTCGCAGTTGCTGCGCGATGGCCTGTTTCACGATTTTTATCAGTTGTGGCCGGAGAAATTTAATAACAAGACCAATGGGGTCACACCACGTCGCTGGGTGGCGTATGCCAATCCGGGAATGAGTGCGCTGATCAGCGAAACCATCGGGGATGACTGGGTGGCTGATTTGAGCCTGCTGGAGCAACTGAAGCCTTATGCAGAGCCTAATCATGAAGCTTTCCATGCGCGCTGGCGCCAAATCAAATTGGCCAACAAGCAACGCCTGGCTGCGCTCGTCAAAACTGAATGCGATGTGGATTTTGATCCGACCGCCTTGTTCGACGTGCAGGTCAAACGTATCCATGAATACAAGCGTCAGTTACTGAATGTGCTGCATGTGATTCATCTCTACCTGCGCATCAAAAACGGCCGGATGGATAAGTGGGCCAATCGTTGCGTATTGATTGGGGGGAAGGCGGCACCTGGCTATGTCATGGCAAAACGCATTATCAAACTGATCAATAATGTGGCAGCGGTGGTGAACAACGATCCCGATGTCAATGGACGCCTGAAACTGGCGTTCCTGCCAAATTACCGGGTATCCAGCATGGAAATTATTGCACCGGCAACTGATCTCTCCGAGCAGATTTCCACCGCCGGCAAAGAAGCTTCCGGTACCGGTAACATGAAATTCATGATGAATGGTGCAGCCACCATTGGCACTTACGACGGCGCAAATATTGAAATCATGGAAGCAGTAGGTGCCGAAAACTTCTTCCTGTTCGGACTTAAAGCCAATGAAGTCGATGCCCTGAGTTTGGATTATCAGCCGTCGCTTTACGTTGATCAGGACAGTGAGCTGAATGATGTGCTCACACTGTTGAAGTCGGGACATTTTAATCCCAACGAACCCTACATCTTCGACATCATTCTGGATGCCCTGCAAAGCCCTCAGGACCCATGGAAGACGCTGGCCGACTTCCGCAGTTATGTGGATGCCCAGGAGCAGGTGTCGCTGGCCTGGCAGGACCAGGCGCACTGGACCCGCATGAGTATCCTCAATACTGCATCCAGCGGTTTCTTTTCTACCGACCGCACTATGCTGGAATACAACAAGGAGATATGGAAGCTGATCCCCGGGGTGAAGTAAAGCCGTTATTCCGATCGCATTTGTGGAAACAGGATCACGTCGCGGATACTCTGGCTATTGGTAAGCAGCATGACCAGCCTATCGATACCGATGCCACAACCGCCTGAGGGAGGGAGTCCATACTCCAGAGCGCGGATGTAGTCGGCGTCGTAGTGCATGGCCTCTTCATCGCCGGCCTCCTTGTTGCGCACCTGTTCCATAAAGCGCTCGGCCTGATCTTCCGGGTCGTTCAACTCCGAGAAACCGTTGGCCAATTCGCGACCGGTGATGAATAACTCGAAGCGCTCGGTAATTTCCGGTTGTTTGTCCGAACGACGTGCCAACGGGGACACCTCGGCTGGGTAGTCGATGATAAATGTCGGCTGGATCAGTAAAGTCTCGGTGGTCTCTTCGAAGAAAGTCAGCTGCAAACCGCCCAGTCCGTCGGATTCACGGAACTTGGCCTTGTGCGTCTTGAACCAATCCACCAGCCAGGTACGGTCGTTTAGTTGTGCCTCGGAATATTCAGGATGGTATTTGCGCACTGCCTGGACAATGGTAAGCCGGTCAAACGGTTTGCCCAGATCAATCAACTGCTCGTTGTAAGTCACCTGTTCGCTGCCGGTGGCGATGCGCGCGGCTTCGCGCAACAGGGATTCAGTGAAATCCATCAGATAGCGGTAATCACGATAGGCCTCGTAGAACTCCATCATGGTGAATTCGGGGTTGTGGCGCGTGGAAAGCCCCTCGTTACGGAAATTGCGGTTGATCTCGAACACCTTCTCAAAGCCACCTACCACCAGCCGCTTCAGATACAACTCCGGTGCGATACGCAGGAACAACTCCATATCCAGCGCATTGTGATGAGTGGTGAAGGGCTTGGCTGCTGCACCGCCTGGAATAGGGTGCATCATCGGCGTTTCGACTTCCAGAAATCCATGATTGGTCATGAAAGTGCGAATGGCCTGGACGATTTTTGAGCGTGTGGCGAACGTATGGCGGGCGTCCTCGTTGGTGATCAGGTCGAGATAGCGTTGACGGTACTTCTGCTCCTGGTCGCTCAGGCCGTGGAATTTTTCCGGCAGGGGGCGCAGTGATTTGGACAGCAGTCGTACTGCGGTTGCCCGTACCGACAACTCGCCGGTTTTGGTTTTGAACAGAATGCCAGTGGCGCCGACGAAATCGCCCAGATCCCAGTGCTTGAATGCATCGTGCGCAGTTTCGCCGGTTACATCGTTGGAGACATAAATCTGCAAGCGCCCACCCAAGTCCTGCAAGGTAGCAAAACTGGCCTTGCCCATGACGCGTTTCAGCATCATGCGGCCGGCGAATTGCACTTCCACCGGATCAGCCTCGAGTTCCTCCTTGGTTTTGTCAGCTTGCGCCGTGTGGATCTCGGCGGCGTAATGCTTGCGTTCAAAATCATTCGGGAAGGCGATCCCGGCTTCGCGTAATTTTGCGAGCTTGGCGCGGCGTTCAGCGATGATCTGGTTTTCGTCCTGAGGTGGCTGTTGAATGCTATCGGTCATGGTTAAACGCCTTGTTTCAAACTGGCTTGAATGAATTCATCCAGATCGCCATCGAGCACTTTCTGGGTGTTGGAAATTTCCACGTTGGTACGCAAATCCTTGATGCGCGATTGATCCAGTACGTAGGAGCGGATCTGGTGACCCCAACCGACATCGGACTTGCCTGCTTCGAGCTTGTCCTGCTCGGCCTGGCGTTTGCGCAGTTCGGCTTCATACATCCGCGATTTGAGCATCGACATCGCTTCGGCGCGGTTCTTGTGCTGCGAACGGTCGTTCTGGCACTGCACCACGATGCCGGTCGGGATGTGCGTAATACGCACTGCCGAATCGGTCTTGTTGATATGCTGGCCGCCCGCACCGGAAGCGCGATAGGTATCCACGCGCAGGTCGGCGGGATTGATATCCACTTCGATGGAATCATCCACCTCAGGGTAGACGAATACGCTGGCGAATGAAGTATGGCGGCCACCGGAGGAATCAAACGGCGATTTTCGAACCAATCGATGCACGCCGGTTTCGCTGCGTAAAAATCCGTAGGCATATTCGCCATCCACCTTGATGCTGGCTGATTTGATACCAGCCACGTCGCCGTCGGAAACTTCCATCACCTCGGTCTTGAAGCCTTTGCGCTCGCTGTAGCGCAGATACTGGCGCAGCAGCATGGATGCCCAGTCGCACGCCTCGGTGCCGCCCGCGCCAGCCTGAATGTCGATGAAACAGTTGGCCGGGTCCATCGGGTTGGCGAACATGCGGCGGAATTCCATGGTTTCCACGGTTTGTTCCAGCTTTGCGGTATCGTCGCGCACGGCTTCCAGCGTGGCGTCGTCGTTTTCCTCGCGCGCCATCTCGAACAGATCGCGTGCATCGCGCAAGCCTTGATCCAGGTTCTGGATGGTAAGCACCACATTTTCCAGCGACTTTTTCTCGCGTCCCAGATCCTGAGCGCGTTTCGGATCGCTCCAGATGGCCGGATCTTCCGCCAGAACGTTAACTTCTTCTAAGCGGCTCAGCTTGGTATCGAAGTCAAAGATACCCCCGAAGTTCGGCGGTGCGGTGTACCAGGTCGGACAGGCTGGCATCGATTTGATTAAGGTGTTCTGCTTCCATGATGTTTGATATAAGGCGTTGAAAAACGGCAAATTATAACATCCTTGGGGTATCGTCTTCACAGGTAGAATAAGCGCCTTCACAGAATAAGGGCAGATGGCATGAAAAAAACCGACTTGTATAAAAATCAGGGGCTGAAAATCAATAGCCAGATGAAACAGGCCGGTATTCCGGATCGTTTTGGTGGTGCAGCTAGTGCAGTGCCGGATCGACGCGAACAACGTAAACTCGATCAGGCGCAGGGTCTGGTGCCTTTTGCAGTCAAGCTCAACAGTGAACTGGTGCAACAGGTTCAGGCTTTGGCGCAAACGCGTCAGCTAGGGCTGAATGAAATGGTGGCGGTGTTGCTGAAAAAAGGCCTGGCCGAATAGCTTGCGGTATTTCCCATGATGAGTGAAACAGTGAGTCTGTTTTCATTGTTTGCCAGCAGCTTTCTGGCGGCAACGCTATTGCCAGGCGGGTCGGAAGCGGTGCTGTTCATGGTGTTGAAAGCTTACCCGTCGACAATGTGGACGGCGCTTGGTGTTGCCACGCTGGGCAATACGATGGGCGGTATGGTGAGCTTTGGCATGGGCTGGCTGGTACCGCAAACCAGACAACTGCGGCACCTGGAAAAGGTGCGTCGTTATGGCGCGCCCGCATTGCTGTTTGCCTGGGCGCCGTTGATCGGTGACGCGTTGTGTCTCGCCGCTGGCTGGCTGCGCCTCAATCCATGGCAGTCAGCGTTGTACATGGCGATCGGCAAATTCGCACGTTATTGGGTAATAGCCTATGTGGTCAGTTAAACAAAGCCAGATGGAAAGCGGCTGGTGTTTATTCCGCCCGTCGGTGCGATAGAGCCAGCAACGGTTTTCAAAACAGCTTGCGTATCTTGTCGTAACCCCGGCCAATTTCTGCAGCCAAATCTTTGGCGGCTATTTTGATGTCCTTGGCACTGTCTTCTGCGGAGTCGCTTATCTGGCCTGCCTTGACACGTAATTGAGTCAGTTTGGTTTCCATGTTTCCCCATTCATCCATGGCCTCCAGTTTGGCAAGATGGGCCTGAACAATTAATTCATCCCGCTGCTGGGCGAGCTTGTCCAGGATTTTCTGCATTTCTTCGCGCGTATCCATATGGTTTCCTTTCTCGGTGCGATAAAAGTATCCGATGCTTTCAATATAGACCGGATCAGGTTATAGAAACGCCTAATTCATACTCCCGCCAGCACCTTGACGTGTGCGGCTGTGCTGCGTCCCAATGCAGGTAACGAGTAGCCGCCTTCGAGTGTCGAAACGATGCGGCCATGGGCGTATTTTTCTGCGATGTTTTTGATCTGTTGCGTTACCCATGTGTAATCAGCCTCAACTAAATTAAGCTGAGCCAAGTCGTCTTCACGGTGAGCGTCGAATCCGGCCGAGATGAACACCATCTGCGGCGCAAACTGGTCCAGTGCCGGCAGGCATCGTGTCGTGAAAGCTGCGCGATATGCGGAGCCATCCGTGCCTGCAGGCAGTGGCACGTTGATGATATGTGCATTGCCTGTACCGGCGCCGCTATGCGGGTAGAACGGATGCTGGAAGGTGGAGCACAGCATGACGCTCGTATTTTCGTGAAAAATGTCTTCGGTGCCGTTGCCATGATGTACGTCAAAGTCGACGATGGCTACCCGCTGCAAGCCGTATTGTGCAAGGGCATGGGCGACGCCAACGGCAACGTTGTTGAAAATACAGAAGCCCATGGACTGGCCGCGGGTGGCATGGTGGCCGGGTGGGCGTACATTACAGAAGGCATTATCCGCGACGCCACCCATGACCATGTCGGTAGCCAGGACAACCGCGCCAGCGGCACGCAAGGCTGCTTCCAGAGAATGAGGATTCAACGCAGTGTCAGGATCAAGTCTGGCCAGGCCGACCCTCGGCAGGCTCGCTTCTATCCGCTCCAGGTAGGCTGCTGTATGTACGCGTAACAACTGTTCCCGGGTGGCGCGGGGAGCCTCGTAATGACGCAACGCAGATTGCTGAGGGATGATATGGAGTTGATCCTGGATCGCGGCGAGCCGCTCTGGCCGTTCCGGATGGAGCGCCCCCATATCGTGTCTGGCACAATCTTGGTGATCCAGAATGGCTGTCGGCATGTATCGTCTCCGTTCCATGATGCATGATCATGAATGCTGAACCAAAGCGCATTCACTTTCAATCTGCTATTTTGATAACGGGTTCAGACGAAAACGATGGTCGATATGAAAATTTATTTCCGGCCGCTTTGCCAACCCCACTTGCTAAATATCCTTGCACCAGCGGGTGATCCTAGAAACTGCGCAAACGCTTGGGCTGACGGCTTGTTTTCCGCGCGTTTGGTGATGGCGATGCCCGTATCGCGATAGATGACATAGTCACGCTCGATCGGAACAACATCGGCCAATTGCGGATTGGATACTTGCCAGATATTCCAGATCAGCCAGACGTCGATATCCTTGTTATCAATCCATGTCTGTTTGGCCTCGGCACTGTTTTTGGAATAAGCGACAATGTTGTTGCGCAATGCCGTTACTGTCCTGATATCGCCTTTGCGACCTGCCATGTCTTCCCAGACACCGTTCTGCCCGGCGCCATTGACTACCAATACCTTGATACCCGGCTTGAGGATGTCTTGCAAACCTTTGATGTGCCGGGGGTTACCGGGTCGTACCAATATGGATAACGGGCGCAGGTACAAAGGTGTGACCTGCTGATGGGAAAGCTGGTCTTCCATGGCATAGACAAAATCGGTCATCATGGTTTCCGAGCCGCTAAATATCAGATCGGCATCGTTCTTCGCCTTGCCCAGCCATTTAGGGGTGGGGCCGGCGGTGACTTCCACTTTTGTACCGGTCTCTTTTTCAAACGCGGCCGCCGCCTCTTTCATGGCAGGCGCAGGGCCGCCCGGACCATATACATATAACGTATCGTGAGCCAGTGCAGCACTCGCAATAACGAAGCTGATTGCCGTTGCCGACAGAAATTGTTTCAGCATAAAACCATCCCTAATAATTGATTGTCGAGTTGAGTGTTACGCTGTCATATACAGTGTCAGGTGTCGTTTTATTCGCATCTTCAATGGGGCGTGCAACCTGGCAGCGTGGAGTATTTTCGTTGTTGTGGAATAAAATGCATTAACAGCCTGTATATGAGGCATATATTATCTTTTTCGGTGTTGCTTTTTTTGAGCGTCACTCCAATGCCATGTCGCTATTCAAACATCCGATCATCGAGCATATTCCCAGCCTGCGCCGTTATGCACGCGCGCTGACCGGCGGCCGTCCCGACGATGCCGATGACCTGGTGCAGGACACGCTGGAACGTGCTTATGCAAAATGGCATTTGTGGCGAATCGGGTCGGATTTGCGCCCTTGGCTGTTTTCCATCATGCATAACCTGTTTGTGAGCCAGGTGACGCAACTTAAAAGCCGCGTCTCCCATGTGACACTGGACGATATGTCCGAGATCGCGACGCGTGCTACCCAGTCCGAGCGGCTGGAAGGGCTCGATATTGCGGCCGCCGTGACCCGGCTCTCCCCTGAATTGCGCGAAGTGTTGTTATTGGTCGCACTGGAAGATTTCAGCTACGCCCAGACTGCAAAGGCGCTGGGCATTCCCATTGGTACCGTGATGTCCCGATTGGCGCGTGCCCGGCAAAGACTCAGGGAATTCATGGATGGCACAATATCCGTCGAGCACAAAGTTGGATTGAAGGTAGTGAAATGAAGGCAAATATACAGCCCGTTACGCTGGATGATTTAATGGCTTATGTCGATGGGCAACTGGATGCTCAGCGAAGCCAGCAGGTTGAAGCGCTGGTTGAGACCGATCCACAGACCGCTGAGCGCATGGCCGAGATGCGCGCCCAGCGGCAAGCATTACGTACTCATTACGACCCGGTGTTAACCGAGCCCATACCCTTGCGGCTGCTGGCTTCCCGTCGTCATCCCAACGCTTCGTCGAGCAGATTGGCAGGTATCGCGGCATCGGTGCTGATCGGTCTGGCGCTTGGCAGTGCCGGCACCTGGCAATACCTCAGCCACACTACTTCCGGCAGCGCGGGAAATATCGCCTTGAATGCGAGCGGGATGGATTTGCCGCGGTTTGTGCATCAAGCCGCGGTTGCCCATATTGCCTTCGTACCGGATGTGCGGCGGCCGGTTGAAATCTATTCGGCTCAGGAACAGCAATTGGTGACCTGGTTGTCCAAGCGACTGGGACGCCAGCTGAAGGTACCGAATCTGACCAGCGCCGGGTTCAGTCTGGTAGGTGGGCGCCTGCTGCCGGGTGAAGTCAATAAACCGGCGGCGCAATTCATGTATGAAAACCCGGCAGGTCAGCGCATTACACTGTATTTGCGCAATATGGCGCAACCCACGCCGGAAACCGCATTCCGTTTTGCTGAGGAGGATGGTGTTGCTACGTTTTATTGGGTTGATCTGGACTGGGGTTATGCCCTGTCAGGAAATTTGCCGCGCGCAACTTTGTTGAATGTGGCCAACTCAGTATATCGACAACTGGGGGGCTAGCTATCGTATCCGGTTTTTCAAACGGTCAGTCCTGGGCGTCCCAGTCTGGGTCAGGCAAGGATGCAAATACACCGCGCAAACCCTCGCTCCAGCGCTCACTGATCTGGGCAAAATAGCGATCCGAATCGGTGATGTGGTGTACGCGATCCAGCTTGAAACTATCTGTCTCGTAGCACGCCAGATCAATGGGCAGCCCCACCGCAATGTTGCTGCGCATGGTTGAATCAAACGAAACCAGTACGCATTTTATGGCTTCCATCATGGCTGTGTCGGCGTTAATTACACGGTCAATGATGGGTTTCCCGTATTTGGTCTCGCCGATCTGGAAGAATGAAGTTTCCTCGGTGGCTTCAATAAAATTCCCCTCGTCATACATCAGAAACAGGCGTGGGGGCGCGTCCTTTATTTGACCGCCGATAATAAAATTCGCACCTGCCGGGACATTGGCTTCGAGCAGGAAAGGCCCCTCCCGGTTACGCACTTCGCGCAAGCAGTCGCCCAGCAACATGGCTACGTCGAACATGGATTCCGCATTCCACAAATTGTGCAATTCGTTGTGATGTGCTCGTTGTTCGAGCAAGTTGATTGCGCTTTGTGTAATGGATAAATTGCCGGAACTGAGAATGACAATGACTCGGTCGTCATTTTTGACAAAGCTGCGCATTTTCTTGAAACAGGCTATTTGATCCACACCTGCATGGGTGCGTGAATCCGAAGCAAACACCAGTCCGACGTTGAGCTTGAGCGCGACGCAATAAGTCATGAGTTAGCCACTGCAAATTATTGAATATCATTTATTGTACTTGGGCTAGCTGGCGCATGGGGAATGGGGTAACGAATTCGTCGCGGCGCGCCAGATACGCACTGCGAATTTCCTTGCCGAGACCATCAATTCGCCCGAGGAAATCCGTCAGGTATTCATGCAGCCCATAGGTGAAAATATTTTCAATCAAGGTGAAGTGCAATGCCGCATGCAATTCTCCCGCGCTGCGGCGCGCTTCAAATCCGGTCGATCCATTGATGATTTCCAGCGTGGAAACAACTTCGTTCAAACAGGCATGCAGGGAACGCGGCATGTCAGCACGCAGTACCAATAGTTCGGCCACACGCTGTGGCGAAATGATATCCCGATATATTTTCCGGTAGGCCTCGAATGCGCTGACCGAGCGCAACAGCGCGCCCCACTGATAATAATCTGCAGCGCCACCGACATCCTGCACGCTGGGCAGCAGGATGTGGTATTTGACATCGAGAATGCGCGCAGTGTTGTCGGCGCGTTCCAGGAAGGTGCCGAGGCGAATGAAGTTGAGTGCATCATCCTTGAGTATTGTTCCCAGCGTCACACCGCGAAACAGGTGTGAACGTTCTTTTACCCAATCGAAAAAAGGGGTCAGGCGATTACCACTGAGGGTAGGTGAAATGTGATTCAATTCCAGCCAGGTAGCGTTGATGATTTCCCACATTTCGCCAGTGATGGCGCCGCGTACTGCACGTGCATTTTCACGTGCCAGCATCAGACTGGTATAGATACTTGCTGGATTATCCGGGTCAAGTGCAATGAAACGTGTTACTGAGGCCGATTCTGCCAGACCACCGTATTTGGCTGTGTAGCCAGAAGCGCAGCCCGAAATATTCAGAGGCGCATACCATAAGTGCGCCTCTGCACCCGCGGAGTCGTCGGGGAGCAACGAAGTACTATGCGCAACATCCAGTACGCGGGCAGTATTTTCCGCACGTTCAATATAGCGGGCCATCCAGAACAGGTGATCGGCGGTTCGCGATAACATGATTTAATCCTCCAGTATCCAGGTGTCTTTAGTGCCGCCCCCCTGGGATGAATTGACTACCAGTGAACCTTCGGTCAGCGCGACGCGGGTGAGGCCGCCAGGCACCAGCCGGATTTCCTTGCCGGACAACACGAATGGGCGTAAATCCACATGGCGCGGGGCAATCCCGGCTTCCACCAAAGTTGGACAAGTGGATAATGCAAGCGTTGGTTGAGCAATGAATCGGGCTGGTGTAGCCAGAATGCGTTCGCGGTATGCGGTGATTTCCTCGGGTGTGCTGGCGGGTCCCACCAGCATGCCATAGCCGCCTGATCCCTGTACTTCCTTCACGACAAGTTCCTGCAGGTGGGCGAGGACATATTTGAGATCTTCTGGCTCACTTAGTCGCCAGGTGGGTACGTTGGAGAGGATGGGTTTTTCAGCCAGATAAAATTCAATCATGGCCGGTACATACAGGTAAGTGGACTTGTCATCGGCAACGCCGGTCCCGACACCATTGGCCAGTACGACCCCGCCATTGCGGTAAGCGCTCATCAGGCCGGGAACCCCCAGGGACGAATCCGGACGGAAAATCAGCGGATCGAGAAATTCGTCATCTACGCGCCGATAGATGACATGGACCTGCTGGGGACCCTGTGTGGTGTGCATGTAAACTTTGTCGGCATGGACGAACAGATCCTTGCCCTCCACCAGTTCCACGCCCATCTGGCTGGCGAGGAAAGCGTGCTCGAAATACGCGCTGTTGTAAGCGCCGGGTGTCATCACGACGATTACAGGCTCGTCCACGTTGGCAGGGGCAGCCTCAATCAGGGTATCCAGCAGCATCTGCGGGAAGTGCTCGACCGGGGCCACGCTGCGGCTGGCAAACAGATCGGGAAACAGCCGCATCATGGTGTTGCGGTTTTCCAGCATGTATGACACGCCCGATGGTGTGCGTAGATTGTCTTCCAGCACATAGAAGTCATTTTCCGCTACGCGCACCAGATCGATGCCGGCAATATGGGCATAGACCTGATTGGGTAAATCGATACCTTGCATTGCCGGTTGGTACTGACTGTTTTTCAGGATTTGACGGGCAGGAATCAGGCCGGTCTTGATGATTTCCTGATCATGATAGATATCGTGCAAAAAAGCGTTAAGCGCCCGTACTCGTTGCTTCAGGCCACGCGCCAGTAGCCCCCATTCAGCGGCACTGAAGATGCGCGGGATGACATCGAAGGGAATCAGGCGTTCTGCGTTTGCGCCTTCGCCATAAACGGCAAAAGTGATGCCCAGTCGGCGAAACAGCATTTCGGCTTCGCGCTGCTTTTGGGAGAGTGCTTCCAGTGGCAGGGAAAATAACTGGGCAGCTATTTCTCGATAGCCATCGCGCACGATGCCTTGCAAGTCGTGCATTTCGTCGAATGCGGCTGGCTTGGACAGTATGCTGGTAAATTTAGGCATGGTCATATTCTGTTCAGGCCGGTGGGTGCTCACGGATATTTTGATGGATCACATGGTTACGCTAGCTAACGCAAGCAACATGCCAGCATGATAATTTTTTTAATGGTATGTTTTTAAATGGCTTTGTTGGAGATCAGCGAGAAGCCTAGGGCAGGATGCGCGGTTCCAGTGCGGAGAGAGAGAGTTGAGCACGCACTCGGTGCGTAGCAAAACCCGGATGGAAGATTCACTTTTGAAATTGTGATGTAGGAGAAACATTAATGGTAAAAATTTTATCGGTACAGTTCTTCACGTATTGATCAACGCCAGGTTGGTATTAACAATGAATGCCTCAAATTGAGTGGCCGAAAGCGGTTTGCTGTAGAAATATCCTTGCACCTCATCGCAACCTTGCTCGCGCAAGAAGTCCAACTGTTCCAAAGTTTCCACGCCTTCAGCGATGGTTTGCAGGTCAAGGCTTTTCGCCATGCTGATTACCGCAGCCACAATCGCTTTGTCTTCCAGATCGGTACTGATATCGCGCACAAAAGACTGATCTATCTTGAGTTTGTATATCTTGAACTTTTTCAGATAGCTCAGTGAAGAATAGCCGGTACCAAAGTCATCTATCGACATGCGGATACCGCGTTCATGCAGTTTGTTCATGATGGCGACCGCTCCCAGGGGATCAAGCATCGCCGCCCCTTCGGTTAGTTCCAACTCAAGATATTGAGCTGGCAATTGTGCCTCATTGAGAATGCTCGTTACCAGATCCGGGAAACTGGCATGACGGAACTGCACCGCCGACAGATTGACAGAGATGATCATCGGCGCATGACCATTGTCCATCCATTGTTTCAGCTGTTTGACGGCAGTACGCAGCACCCATTCGCCAATGGGTAGAATCAATCCGCTGTCTTCTGCGGCCGGGATGAATTCGGCCGGAGAGACCGAGCCCAATTCCGGATGCTGCCAGCGCAGCAGGGCTTCAGCACCGATGATATGTGAATCTCGCATGGACACTTGCGGCTGGTAATAAACCTGGAGCTGGTTACGTTCCAATGCATGGCGCAACGCATTGATCAAATGCAGATTGCGCGTCGTGCGCGCCTGCATTTCCGGGGTAAAAAAACAGTATCCGTTACGACCATCCTGCTTGGCGCGATACATGGCGGTATCCGCACTCTTGGAAAGCGTTTCCAGGTCCACGCCGTCATACGGATAAAGAGCGATACCAATCGATGCAGTCACGACCAGGTCATATAGGTCAATCAGAAAAGGCTTGGAGATGATGTGCAATAACTTTTGCGCCACTTGTGCAGCACCGACTGCATCACAACCGGGCAACATCAGTATGAATTCATCACCACCCATACGGGATGCCGTGTCTTCCTCACGTAAAACCGAGAGCAACCGCTTGGCCGCTTCAATCAGAAATGCGTCACCGATACTGTGGCCAAGTGTGTCATTGATATCCTTGAAACGATCGAGATCAATGAACATCAGGGCCAAATGTCCATTGCTTCGCTTTGCCAGGCTCAGGGCATATTTGAGATGTTCGGCAAGCTGAGTACGGTTAGGCAGCCCCGTGAGTGCATCGAAATTAGCCAGGTACTGGATACGTTCCTCGGCATGCCTGCGTTGAGTAACGTCCTCCTTGATGCCGAGATAATGGGTTACCAGTCCAGACTCTTCACGCATCGGTGTGATGTACACCGATTCGATATAGTCGGTGCCATCCTTGCGTTGATTGATAAGTTCGCCTTGCCAGCTGGTTTCGTTATTCAGGCAAGACCACATATCAACATACGTCGAATCAGGCGTTTTACCGGATTTCAGTATGCGCGGGTTTTTGCCGATGACTTCGTCAAGGTCGTAGCCGGTGGTAGTGACAAAAGCGGCATTGACGTATTCGATATTTGCATTGAGATCGGTGATGATGATTACATTGGGACTTTGTTCAACCGCCTGTGACAGTTTGCGCAACTGATCCTGCTCATGCCTGCGCTCGGCTTCATTGACGAAACGGTCGAGCGCGAAACTGATATCCGTGGCCATTTCAACCAGCAGCGTCTGCACTTCCTTGTCGAACGCATTAATCGTATCTGCATATAAAATGAAAGCGCCGATAGCGATGCCTTTTCGATACAGAGGAAGCGACGCAGCCCCATTCCAGCCAAATTTTTCGCCGCCCTCACGCCACGGTGCGGTAGCTTGATCCTGATGAAAATTTTGACACCAGTAAGGTTGCTCTGTCCGCATTGCACAACCGGTCGGGCCTTGTCCGGTGGGTTTGCTTGCGTCCACGGAGATTTCGATATTTTCCAGAAACTCGCTCCCAATACCATAGGATGCTACGGGCTTGATCAATTTTCTGGCCTCATCCAGCATACCGATCCATGCCATTTTCATACCGCCGAAAACGACTGCATCACGGCACACTTGCGGCAGCAATTCCGTCTCGCTGGAGCAGTGTACGATAGCCTGGTTGCACTGACTCAGTGCGGCGTATAGCTGGGTCAATCGTACAACCTTGGCCTCGGCAAGTTTGCGCTCAGAGATATCTCGTACAATTCCCATCAGATTGCCATCAGGCATGGTGGTCGCTGTTATTTCTGCGGCAAAGATAGAACCGTCCTTACGCCGTAGTTTCCATTCTCTGAAGTAATCGTTTTTGGTTTTTAACTCGTTCAACGCAGGCTCGATATTCACTATTTCAGATGAAACGACCGTCGCAGAAGCGTGCATCCCTATAGCTTCTTCATATGTATAACCAAGCATGCGACACATCATTGGATTGGCATCTAGATAGTAGCTTTCACTATTGGCAATGACGATGCCATCCGGTGCATATTCGAACAGCAGGCGATAACGAGCCTCGCTTTGTTTGAGCGCCGCTTCCATCCGGTGATGGTTGATGGCAATCGCAGCAGTATGTGTGGCCGTGTCGATAAGTCGTAGATGCTCGGGTAGAGGTAACGCGGGTTGGCAGTAATACATTGCAAAGGTGCCGAGTACACGTTGCTGAGCGTCAAAAATCGGTGTAGACCAGCAAGCTCGCAGCCCATGTGGCAACGCTGCGGATTTGTAAACTGCCCAAAGTGGATCGGTCGCGATGTCTTCCACAAACACGGCTTCCTTGCGGTAGGCGGCTGTACCGCATGATCCGGCGCATGGCCCGATCGGTTGACCATCTACCGCGGCCACAAATGTTGGCGGTAGGCTCGGCGCGGCGCCATGCCGCACGTGGATACCGTCGTCGTCGAGCAAGAGTATGGAGCCCAGCATGCCTGGTGATTGTGATTCGATCAGATGCACCAGTGCGTCCAGTGTTTCCGGTAGGGGTGAGCCGTTAGCGATCATCTCCAGCACTCGTTTCTGACCATCAAGCAATGTTTCGATCCGCTTGTGCTGGGTGATGTCATGCGCAATCCCGAGAATCTGGCTTACCTGTCCATGCTCATCCCTGGTAAAGGGTGTCTCCAAACCATGTAGCCAGTGCCAATCACCTGCCTTGTCACAGATACGGTATTCGATGGTGTGGATATCTGCGTTAGAGGCTTCTTTCCATGCAGCATGGCTGGCTGAGATGGCAGGCAGGTCATCGGGGTGAAAAAGCCGGGTGATTTCCGTGCCCATGGCCTGCGTTTCCTCAGGTGTGTAACCAAAAGCGATGAGCCAGTGGCGATTCACATAGATGTTTCGCTGCTCCTTCAAATCAAAGATGTAGACAGTACCGGGCTCGGTATCCAGAATCCGCTCAAGCATATGCGTTTTAGCTTCGAGTCTGGACTCAAGAATTTTGCGATGGCTGATATCACGCACACTGGAAAGAATAGCGCGTTCGTCCATATAAATGATGGGGCAAGAATAGATTTCAACTGGTAGTGCGCTACCGTCTTTACATTGGTGCATCCACTCGAACTGTGCAGCGGATTCGAGAACATGTTGCAGCCGGGGTTGGATTTCACCTATCAAATGAGGGGCAGCCAGGTCGGAGACATTCATCTGCAACAACTCATCCGTACTGTAACCATATCGCTGTATTGCTGTCAGGTTGGCGTTTAGTATTTTTCCGGCAGAATCAATAATAAAAATGGCGTCTGAAATTGCATCGAATATCATGCGGAAATCAGAATTTTTATCAATTGCAGCGTGTTTTCCCATGTTAACTTCCGTACGGATTGTCAAGGGTGTCCCGCCTTACTATAGCAAACATGGATTGGATTTATTTACCAGACCTCAAGGATTAATAGAGTGCTTCCAGTTATAAGACTCTATTTTCCTGCCCGGCTGGGCAGGCAGCCTGTCGTCAGCCACGAAAACTATGAGAAAGGGTGGAATTGTGGTGCAATGCCCCTTGATGTTACGAAATGAAGGCAGTAAATGAGGATGTTTTGTCTGACTTTATTCGGTGTTTAAATAGATTTACATGACAACCATGCTTACAGAAGCCAAACCGGTAGCGTCGGATCAGTGGTATTCGACAGCCCCAGGCGCCTACGACGAAATGCTCGATGGCGATGGGCAGGTTCGGCCGCACTGGACTTATCTGATTCGCGCATTACGTACGCTGGGTACGAGCGAATTCGAGCGACGCGGTGTCGAGGCAGCCAAGCTGTTGCGGGAAAATGGCGTCACCTACAATGTCTATAGCGATCCGGCCGGCCAGAGCCGGCCATGGCGGCTGGATCCCTTACCACTTCTGATTTCCAGCGAAGAGTGGGCGGGTATTGAATCCGGCTTGCAGGAGCGTGCGGAGCTGCTGAATCTGATTCTGGCTGACATTTACGGCCCGCGAGAGCTGATTCGCAAAGGGCTACTGCCTCTCGAACTGATCTATAACCATGGCGGGTTCCTGCGCGCGTGCGATCAGATCGCCCTGCGCGGCAAGCATCAGCTGGTTGTTTACGCAGCCGATCTGGCGCGTGGTCCGGACGACCGTATGTGGGTACTGGGCGACCGAACGCAGGCGCCTTCCGGCGCTGGCTATGCGCTGGAAAACCGGGTTGCCATGACACGTGTATTGCCAAGTCTGTTCCGGGATTCACATGTGCATCGTCTGGCGCTTTTTTTCCAGTCCTTGCGATCCGGATTGAGTGCCATCGCGCCCGCTGCTGCGGATACCCCGCGTGTAGTGGTACTCACGCCTGGCCCTTTCAACGAAACCTTCTTCGAACATGCTTATTTGGCGTCCTATCTCGGTTATCCCCTGGTGCAGGGTGACGATCTGACGGTGCGCGATGGCTATGTGTGGCTGAAGTCGCTGCAAGGGTTGGAGCGCGTGGATGTGATTCTGCGCCGGGTCGATGATGACTTCTGTGACCCTCTGGAACTCCGTGAAGATTCGCGTCTAGGCGTGCCAGGTTTGGTGGAGGTGGTACGGAACGGCAATGTTGCCATCGCCAACCCGCTGGGTAGTGGTGTATTGGAAAATCCGGGGTTGCTTGCTTTTTTGCCGGGCATCGCCGAACATTTTCTGGGTCGGCCGCTGCGGCTGCCGACGGCAGCTACCTGGTGGTGTGGGCAACCGAAGGAACTGGATTATGTCCTGGCCAATCTGCACAAGCTGGTGATCAAGCCGACCTACCGTGGCCCCGGTATTCGCCCGGTGTTTGGTCATCTTCTTAGCCAGAAGGAACTGACCGAATGGCGCGTGCGTATCCGGGCGCAACCGACATCCTACGTTGGTCAGGAGCAGGAAGGTTTTTCCACAGTACCTTCGATCGTTCCCGGCGGATTGGCACCCCGTCACGCTGTACTGCGCAGCTTTCTGGTGGCACGTTCCGATGGCTATGTCGTGATGCCGGGTGGCCTGACCCGTAGTGCATCGCATAAGGACGATATGCTGGTCTTCAACCAGGCCGGCAGTTTGAGCAAAGACACCTGGGTACTGGCGTCTGAACCGGAAATACCAATCGATCTGGTCCTGAAACCGACGCCGGAACACGTAGCTGCCAGCCGGAGCGGGGCACTGCCCAGCCGTGCAGCGGACAACCTGTTCTGGGTTGGGCGGTATGTTGAGCGTGCTGAGGGTGCGATCCGGTTATTGCGTGCAACTATCAAAAAGCTATACGCGGATCCAGATTACAGTGACGGCGAATACACTGAAACACTGCATTGTCTACTGCGTAGCGTGACCCAATTGACCGGTACGCTACCCGGGTTCATTGGGAAGAATGCCCCGGCACTATTAAATGAACCCGAGGTCGAGTTATTGGCCGTAACCCTTGATGAAACGCGTATTGGCAGCCTGGCCAGCACGCTGCGCCATCTGCTGCAAACCGGCTATGCCGTACGTGACTTGTGGTCGTCGGATACCTGGCGCGTCATGGAAGAACTTGAACAGCATTTGTTTGATGTCCAGCAGATGGGTGAGCCAACATTGGTGCAGGTGCAGGATGTGCTGGATAAACTGGTGACATCGCTTGCCGCATTTAGTGGCCTGGTCATGGAAAGCATGACACGGGGCAATGGCTGGTTATTCCTGGATATGGGGCGTCGGCTGGAACGAAGCGTACTACTGCTGAGCCTGTTGCGGAGCACCTTGATCCTGCATCGACCGGAAGTGGTGGAAACCCTGCTTATTGAGGCTCTGCTGGACACCAGTGATAATTTGATCTGCTATCGCCATCATTATCGTAATAATATGGAACTGCCAGCATTTCTCGAGTTACTGTTGCTGGATGAAAATAATCCGCGTTCATTAGCCTATCAGGTTGCACGCTTGCAGCGGCATGTTGCCAAGCTGCCCCGGGAAAAATCTGGCAGCCAGCTGAGTCTGGAGCAACGCTTGGTCATTGAGGTGTCTTCAGCTCTGCGTCTGGCCGAGATCGATACGTTGTTAGCTGTTGACGAAAACGATATGCGCCAGAATCTGGATCAGTTCCTCGTCCGTCTCAATGAACGGTTAGGTACGCTATCCAACGCGGTTACGGCTGCGTACTTCCGTCATGAAAGCGCACCTCAATTGCTCTCACCTTTGAGGACACCATAAGCATGCACTATCGGGTCACCCACAAAACCGAATACGACTACAGTGAAAACGTTGGGCTTTCCTATAATGAAGCCCGGTTGTTGCCACGCCAGACTGCTAATCAGCAGTGCACTCATGCGCGTATTGAGGTTTCGCCCTCGGTCGTTGACTATCGGGTACGTGAAGATTTTTTCGGCAATCGCGTCGCTTATTTCTCAATTCATCAACCACACCAGCGCTTTATCGTAACGGCGACCAGCGAAGTACAGATTACACCGCGTGAGGCGCAACTGGATTTTGCTCAAGGTACCGATTGGGAAAGCGTAAGCCTGGCATTGCGTCAACAGCGCGATCCGCAAACCCTGGATGCCTTGCAGTACACGCTGGATTCTCCGTTCATCACAGCCAGCCAGGAATCGGCGGCCTATGCGCGGGAGTCCTTTACACCGGGATGCGGATTGCTGGAAGCCGTGCATGACCTGATGGTACGAATTCATAATGATTTTACCTATGATCCGGATTTCACCACGCTTGCCACGCCATTAGCGACAGTGCTCGAGCACCGGCGTGGCGTATGCCAGGATTTTGCGCATCTTGCCATTGCCTGTGTGCGTACTCAGGGGCTCGCGGCACGTTATGTCAGTGGTTACATCGAAACGCTGCCTCCGCCCGGCAAGGAAAAACTGGTTGGCAGCGATGCTTCCCATGCATGGTTTTCAGTTTATATACCCGAACTGGGCTGGGTTGATTTTGACCCCACCAATAATCAGATTCCGGTGGATCAACACATCATTGTGGGCTGGGGCCGAGATTATGGTGATGTGACACCGCTGAAAGGTGTGATCTTCGGTGGTGGAGAACATGCCTTGGCGGTCTCGGTTGATGTCCGTAATCTTGAATCGAAGTCCTGAGCCAGACAAGTTTGTCAGTCAAGTAAAGTAACGAATCAAAGCAGCCAGCTTTTTCAGCCCCGATTCAACCTGCGCTTCGTCAGCATGACTGAAATTGAGACGGAGCTGGCCACAACTATCCTCTTCTTCGGGCAGAAATGGTTCTCCAGGCATAAAGGCAACGCCCTCCTCAAGGGCCTTGGGTAAAAGTTTACGGGTGTCAATGCAGCGGTTGAGGGTGAGCCAGAAGAACAGGCCGCCGGGTGGCGTCTGCCAATGGGCAAGGTCGCTGAAATGGCGCTGCAATGCCGCTTCGAAAATATCCCGGCGCTGACGATAGCGGGTAACCAGTTCTGCCATGTGCTGGTGGCGTGCCGGATCATTCAGCTGCTGCAGGACCAGCCACTGGCTGATGCGGTTGCTATGCAAATCCGCTGCCTGTTTGAGCCGGGTGAGATAGGGCAGCAATTCCGGAGACGCGGCTAGATAGCCGAGGCGCAACCCGGGTGCCAGGCTTTTCGAAAAGGAACCCTGATAAATCCACGGTGCCTGCTGCAGCAAGGCGCAAACCGGCCTACGCTCACACTGGTCATACGCCAGGTCGCGATAGGGATCATCTTCAAACAAGGGCAGCTGGGCAGTGTCGCAGGCGGTGGCCAGGGCTGTACGTTCGATGGCACTCAGGCAGCCACCACCTGGATTTTGAAAAGTAGGGATGGCATAGGCAAAAGCGGGCTTTCCCGTCAACAGGTCTTGCACATCCGGCATGCTTGAATTGTAGGCGAGGAAACGGGCACCGAAGAACCGGAACACCTGCAAAGCAGCCAGATATGTAGGCGACTCCACCGCCACCATCGTTCCGGGATCAATAAACAGTTTGGCCACAAGATCGATACCTTGCTGCGAACCGGAAAGAATCAAAATCTGTTCTGCCGTGCATTGCAAGCCTCGCTCTCCCAGTTCTTCCGTAATCTTTTGGCGCAGTTCCCATTCACCTTCGCTGGAACCGTATTGCAGAATATGCTGCGGCATGGCGTCAAGACTGAAACGGGGAAAGCTGTCGGGCGCAGGCAGTCCACCCGCGAATGAAATCATGCCCGGCCGATTGACGACGGACAGGATTTCACGAATCGGTGAAGCATGCAGATTGCTTGTGCGATCGGAAAAGCGAGTGTGCAGGGAAGTGGAAACGGAATTCATGGCAGTTGTCTATTAAATGTCAATAAAGTTGACCTATAGACATCCTAATGAACCTATGTCTATCATGTCAATATGGTTGACCAAATAACCCATTCCGAAACACTGCTCTCCAAGCTGCCCGAAACCGGATTGCATCAGGCAATCGAGCATTTTTACTTTGGTTATCGGGCATTCACGGCGCCGCCTGATCGTATCCTTGATCAGCGTGGTCTGGGCCGGGTGCATCACCGTATACTTTATTTTGTTGGTCGTCATCCGCAGATTTCAGTCAATTCGCTGCTGAGCATCCTCAACGTCAGCAAGCAGGCATTGAATGCACCTTTACGGCAGTTGATCGAAATGCATCTGGTGGAAATCAACACGGCTGAACACGATCGGCGCGTAAGGCAACTTTCATTGACTGCATCTGGAAAAAAACTGGAAGCTCGGCTCACCGGTACCCAGATGAAACAGCTCCAGGCCGTATTTGAAACGGTAGGAGAAAATGCCGCGGCCGGATGGCATCAGGTCATGGGCTGCTTGAGCAAGCAGGAATAAATCGTGGAACTGCGTTATCGGACTGGATTGTAAGGGATTAATCCTTGTGCTCGGCAGGACTGCTGCGTCGAATGGCGAGGACCTGATCGACCCGATTCCGATCCACGTCCACCACTTCGAAATCCCAGTCGCCGCAAGAGAACTGCTCGGACTTGCGCGGGATGCGGCCCAGGGAGGCAAGCACGAACCCCCCCACGGTATGGAAGTTGCCCAAGTCTTCGTGGGGAACCGAGCGGATTTCCAGTTTATCTTTCATTTCGTCGATGGCCAGCAATCCGTCCAGTAGCCAGGAGCCATCAGGGCGGCGCACGGCCAAGGCGTCTTCAGGCGTATCGCCCAGTGGCATCATGTCGCCGACCAGCGAGAGCATGACGTCATCCAGTGTGACGATACCTTCGGTGACACCGAATTCGCTGACTACCAATGCAAATGTGGTTCTTTGCTGGCGCAGAGTGCGTAGCAGATCGATCAGGGTGAGTGTGCCGGGCACGAACAGCGGCAGGCCGAGAGGAATCTCGGCGAAGTCCAGCTCGCCTTCAATGGCTGCCTGCAGGATGTCATGGCTTTCGGCGATGCCGATAACCTGTTGCAGATCACCTTTGCACACCGGTAGTTGTGAATGGGGTGCATCGCTCAGCAGTCTGAGATTGCGTTCTCTCGGGGCGAGCAGATCCAGATAGGCCACGTCCGCGGACGGCGTCATGATGGCGGCAAGACGGCGGTCTTCCAGGCGCAGGACGTTCCCCATGAGGTGACTTTCTTCCGGCGCGAAAGCCCCCATTTTTGCTCCTTCATCCACAAACGCGATAATATCTTCCACGCTGGTGATTGCGGGTGCCGAGCGGATCGGCAGGATCGCCAGAATCCGGTCCGCCGACCATGAGAGTAAATGAATGGCTGGTGATAGCACACGGATGAACAGTGTCATAAACGGGGCACATGTGGCGGCTACCTGTTCAGGATGAGCAATCGCAATACGCTTGGGAACGATTTCTCCCAGGATGATGGAAACAGCAGTCACGATCACGATTGTGATGGCGAAAGAGAGCGTTTCGCGCCATTCGGCTAGCAGGGGAAGACCGCTGGGTATCATTGCTTCGATGGAAGCAGACAGGGCTGATTCACCATAGATGCCCATCAATAAGGCTGCAGCGGTAATGCCGGTCTGGGTCGCTGCTAATAACCGGCTAGGGTGTTCTTTGATGGCAATCGCTGCGGTAGCGCCTTTGTTTCCTGCACTGGCCATTTGAATCAGCCTGCCGCGACGTGCTGAGGCAAGCGCCATTTCAGCCAGGGCAAAAAAACCGGAAAGCACGATCAGGAAAACGAGTATCCATAAGGCATTCATGTTGCTACTCCATTGATTTTTTTTGGAACGTGCACTTATTGCTGCTGCGAGCCCATGGGAATCGCAGTAACAGCCGGAGCGCTTTACGTCACTGCCATTTTATATTGATGATATTGGCTCGAAACCAGACGCCGGAAAATATCTAAAAGAAACAGATGGAATCCAATTTATTGTTTACGGCTCTTTACGATCAAATCATAAGCGACTTGTACTTCCTGTGCCTGCTCAGTCGCCACCGCGATCATATCTGCCGGAACCCCCTGGCCCATTAACTTGTCCGGGTGATATTGACTCATCAATTTACGGTACGCGCGTTTTACTTCCTGGTCGCTGCTGTCCTTGCTGATGCCCAATGCTTTATATGCATCATCCAGCGTGTCGGCAGAATTGGACTGACCGCTGGCGAAGTGTGCCTGATTCAAAACCATATCCAGCATCTGTTTGAATGCATCGTGGTCATAACCAAGCTGTGATGCAATCTCAACCAGCAGGTGTTCTTCAGCCGTATCGATGCGGCCATCGGATAAAGCCATCACGATGAGGTAGACCAGCAACATCTGTTTCAAGCTGTGTGTTTGGCCGCAAACGGCCATAAACTGTCTCAAAGTAGTCTCTAGATCAAAGTCGGGAGCAGCCCCTTTTTTAAAAAGGGTGATGGCTTGTTGCCGATGCTCGGCAGACATCCCCAATTTTTCAATAAAGAGTTCAACATGCGCAATTTCATCTTGCGATATCCGGCCATCAGCCTTGGCCACTTTACCCATCAAGACAAAAACCGTTTCCAGAAAAACGGCTTGGCGCTGACTAGCGCTAAGCGGGTTAACGCCACCAAAACCATAAGCGCGATAGCGATCAGCAATACTGCCAAGAAAGTAACCGAAAAAAGCACCGAAAAAGCCGAAGTAAAAATACCCTATTAAGGCGCCAATGAGTTTAAACAAAGTAGTTCCTTCGATTGCTTATAAAAAATGATTAATGTATGCGCGCCGCAAACAGTAGCAGACAGTATTTGTCGCGTGCACATTAAGATGCTGGCCCGACTCAGGCAGTCGTGCGCTAATCCACGAAAATTTCAATACGGTTGCGGCCACCTGTTTTGGCACGATAAAGCGCTTTATCGCTGCGTGATAGCGATGCATCAGCGTTCATGTCGGTCGCCTTCATGACGGTAATGCCGATACTCGCTGTCACTGCGATGGTGACATTGCTCACGACCAGTGGCGTATCAGCGAGCCGCTTTTGAACCCGGTTAGCGAAAATATTTGCTTCATGTGTTCCCATGCCGGACAGAACCACTGCGAACTCTTCACCGCCTACGCGGCCCACGGTATCGTTCATGCGCAGTTCAGCACGCAGGATGCGCGCAAAATGCTTGAGTACCAGATCGCCGGTTGAATGCCCGTAACTGTCATTGATGGTTTTAAATAGATCGAGATCGCACATCAGCACGGCGGAATACGGATCAGCCAGGCGTTTTATTTGAACCAGTTCTTCATCCATTCTCGCCATGAAATAGCGCCGGTTGGGTAATTGGGTCAGAAAATCGATTGTTGCGAATTCCTGTAATTCAATCTCGATGTGTTTGCGTTCGGTTACATCGGCGATAAAGCCATGCCATAGCGTGCTACCGTCTTGCAGCCTGATAGGCCGGGCATGTCCCTGACGCCAACGCAGCCGCTGTCTTGGTAATATGACGCGATATTCTAAATGCCAGGGTGTCAAACTGACAGCAGATTCATGGAAAGAAGCGCGGTAATTTTCGAGGTCATCCGGATGAATGACCTGTTGCACGACCGACGCGCTGCGCATTACCCTCTCAGGCGTTGTTTCGTAAATCTCCTTGATTCCCTGGCTGGCGTAAGGAAAAAATGCGTCCCCATTTGGTAATAATCGATATTGGAATACCAGTCCCGGGATTTCATTTGTCAGATCGGTTAGCAAATCGACACTTTGTTGCAATCTTTCGGACAAGGTACGCAAGGAGGTGATATCGGTGGTAGTTCCTATCATCCGCAATGGCTTGCCTTCCATGTCGCGGCTAACTACCCTGCCGCGGCTCGAGATCCATTTGTAGCTGCCATCCTTGCAACGGATTCTGTGTTCTACCGCGTAGCCATCGGTTTGTTGGTCAAAATGCGCCTGTATTGCCGCTTGAACAGAATCAAGATCATCCGGGTGCACACGCGTATAACTGTCTTCGATCCGGTTACTGATTTCCTCATCCGTGTAACCCAAGAGGGCTTTCCAGCCGGATGAATAATGCATCTCTCCGGTTGCAATATTCCGATCCCAAATACCGGTATCACTTTCCTTGATAGCCAGCGACATCCTTGTTTCGCTCTCGATCAAGGTATTTTCAATGCTGTTCAGTTTGGCCTCGTCGATATTGCGTTCTATTGCAATCGATGCCAGCAAGGTAATGTCGGTGATGATTTCCCGATACTGGCCGTTCAGTTGACCAATTTCTTGTGTATAGGCAACGAAAATGCCAAGCACTCGGTTACTGGCAGACAGGATAGGGATCGCCATGCAGGCATGGAGTGCGTGTTGCTTGGTCAACTCACAAAAGTTATACCAGAATTGGCTTGCCTCGATACGTTCGGCGGTAATGAGTATCGCGTGGTCAATTGCAGTTGGGCATACCCAGGTTTCATCCGGCACAAGGATGCTATCAATCGCGCACAGGTAGTTTTCAGCCAGGCTGGGTGCGGCAGCCAAATGAAGGCGCTTGCCTTCCTCGTCCATCAGGAAAATGGCGCCATGAAATTCGAGATTCGCGTTTTCAATGCGGGTGACAATGCCGGTCAATGTCTGGGCCAGAGGAACACGCTGTGCGATATCCGCTAACGTCAACTTGTAGAGGGCCAGTAATTTTTGATGCAACCCGTAATCTGTTTTGTCGTGGGGAGATTCAGGAATCATGATGTAACGAGGATCAGTGCATGCTTTTTAGATACTGCGGTTAGCAGAGTTTTGGTTTGTAGCTCTGCGAGGTTCACGCTAAAACGCCTGTCAAGACCTAGAATAACATACAATAATTTTGCATTATGGGGTGAATTCCGGCTGCGTATTGCCGACATGGCTTCAATCCAGCGTGCGACGATAACGTTTCAGGGCAATCACCAGCACCACAGCCATGAACACCAGTAGTGGCCATACGCTTGGCCAGGTTTCAGTCCAACTATTGCCCTTCAGCATGATGCCACGCACGATCCGCAGGAAGTGGGTGAGTGGCAGCACCGAGCCGATGACTTGCGCCCATTCCGGCATGCCACGAAACGGGAACATGAAGCCGGACAGCAGCATGGACGGCAGGAAAAAGAAAAACGTCATCTGCATGGCCTGCAGCTGGCTTTTGGCAATCGTTGAAAACATCATGCCGACAGCAAGATTGGCTGCCAGGAAAATCAGCACGCAGGCCAACAACAGCAGCAGGCTGCCGGCGATCGGAACATGGAACAGGAAGTACGCGGCGGTGAGGATGACCAGCACCTGGATGTAGCCCACCATGATGTAGGGAATGATCTTGCCGATCATCACTTCCAGCGGATGAACCGGCATGGCCAGCAGATTTTCCAGCGTGCCGCGTTCCAGTTCGCGGGTGACGGCCATACCGGTCATCATGATCATGGTCATGGTGAGAATGGTCCCCATCAGCCCCGGCACGATGTTGTACTGGGTAATGCCCTCCGGATTGTAGTTGCGCTGTACGCGTACCTCAAACGGAGGTGGCGTGGCATTCAGCTGGCCCAGCGGGCCGGTCAGGTCGTGTGATAGCACGGTCTGGCTGAGATTGGCCAATGCTGCCAGCGCGTTGCCGGTAGCTGCCGGATCAGACGCATCCGCTTCCACCAGTAGCGCGGGTTTCTCTCCGCGTATCAGGCGACGCGAGAAATCGGCGGGGATGGAGACAATGAACTGGATCGTCCCAATGGCCATGTCTTCTTCTGCCTGGGTGACATTCCCGTCATAAGGCCGCACGTCGAAATAGCCGCTGTTTTCCAGGCCGGCCGTGAGGCTGCGCGAATAGGCACTCTGGTCGGCATCCAGGACCACAGTAGGCAGATGTTTGGGGTCGGTATTGATGGCAAAACCGAACAGTACCAGCTGCATTACGGGTATACCCACCATCATGGCAAAGGTAATGCGGTCGCGCCGCAGCTGGATGAATTCCTTTGCTACGATGGCCCACAAGCGGTGCAGTGAAAGTGGCAGCTTCATGAGGTCTGTTCCGCAGTGCGTTCCATGAGCTGGATGAATACCTGCTCCAGCCCGGTTTCCACCGGTTCGAAACGCAGGCCTTCTATCGCAGACAGATTTTGCCGGATACGTTCCCCATCGGTACCACTGACGCTGTAGACGTGTCCCATGGCGACGACCTGCTCGACGCCCGGCAAGTATTTGAGCCGTTCCCCCAGCGCCAAGTCGTTGCTGTGCACGTTGTAGCTGACCAGCTTGCTGGCCGCCAATAGTTCTTCAGGTGTGCCTGAAGCGAGCAGATCACCATAGGCGATGTAGCCCAAACGATGACAACGCGCGGCCTCATCCATGTAATGGGTGGATACCAGCACGCTGATACCCTGCCCGGACAGGCGATGAATTTCGTCCCAGAAGTCGCGCCGCGCCTTGGGGTCGACCCCGGCAGTCGGTTCGTCCAGCAACAGCAGGCGCGGCTGATGCAACATGCACGCGGCCAGCGCCAGACGTTGTTTCCAGCCGCCCGACAGGGTGCCTGCAAGTTGAGCATGCCGGTCGGCCAGCCCGAGATCGATCATTGATTGTTCCACTACTTTGCGGCGGTTATCCATGCCGTACATACGGGCCACAAAATCCAGATTTTCGCGGATGGATAAATCATCGTAAAAGCTGAAACGCTGGGTCATATAACCCACCTGTTTCTTGATTTCCCGGCTTTGCGTCAGTACGTCGAAATCCAGACAGGTACCGCTGCCGGAATCCGGTGTGAGCAGCCCGCACAGCATGCGGATCGAGGTGGTTTTTCCGCTGCCGTTAGGGCCGAGAAAACCGAAAATTTCGCCACGTTTGACTTGTATCGATAATCCGTTGACGGCGCGTTTGCCATTGAATGACTTGCTCAGACCGCTGACATCGATGAGCAGTTCATCACTCATTTCAAGGTCACGTCCACCGGCTGGCCGGGGCGTAGGCGTGTTGCATCCTTCGATGCCGGCCACGCTTCCACCATGTAGACCAGGCGGTGGCGATTATTTTCGCTATACAACACCGGCGGCGTGTATTCGGCTTGCTGGGCGATGAAGCGTATCGTGGCGGCGATAGGTGTGCCGCATCCGTCGCAATGGATATGCACGCTTTCTCCGGTGTGTATGGCGGCCAGCCGCGTTTCCGGTACGAAAAAGCGCACCTTGATATTTTGCGGCGGCAGAATGGATAGCACCGGCTGCCCGGTACCCACCCATTCGCCCACCCGGTAAAAGCTGTCTTCCACCTGGCCAGTCACGGGTGAGGTCTGGGATTTTTGTGCCAGCCTAACCTGACTCTGCGCCAACTGGGCCTGGGCAGCACTTGCCTGGGCGGCAGCAGCCATTCGTTCATCCTTGCGACCGGGCAACCGGGCGCTACTGCGCTGTGCCTCAATTTCGGCGAGGTGTGCTTGATCACGGGCGAGCTGGGTGCGCACCTGATCCAGCGCCTCGGCGCTAATGAAACCTTTTGCCCGCAATGTTTGCTGGCGCGTCAATTGATCCGCGGACAGCCGCAGGCGTGCCCGTGCATCTGCAATTTGGGCATCAATCACGGCGATCTCAGGCGTGCGTTTTCCGGTATCAAGGTTGGCCGACTGTGCTTGAGCTTGTGCCAGTAGCGCCTCGGATTGTGTGACTGCGGCAGCTTCCTGCGCATGCTCCTGACTGAATAGCGCGGCACCCGTTTGGACATGATCGCCGCGTTGTACCGCTAGCGACGTCAATACACCCGCCTGTTGCGCCGCTACACGCACCGCTTCACCCTCTGCGTAACCCTGAAAGGATTCCGGCGGCGTCGGTTGACAACCGCCGAGCAGGCATCCTGTCAATATGAATGTCAATAAACTGAAACGGCGATCCAATAAGATAGTCATGGCTGCTGTATTGTGGACAATCACAGGGGAACAATGGCACTACAAATTACATGATCTTCAAGCGCAATGATTGAATGATTGCGCCGCGCCGGATTAGCTTACCGCTGCCATCCCCCCAAAGCTCAAGCTCCAATCTTCACTCAACATTTGGGTAATGACTTCAGCAGTGACCGGCTTGCTGAAATAATACCCCTGCATCAGATCGCATCGATGCGAGCGCAGGAACGACAACTGCTCATTGGTTTCCACACCTTCCGCAATGGTTTTCATGCCCAGGCTACGCGCCATGGCAATGATGGCACTGACAATTGCGGCGTCGTTCGGATCGGTGTAAATATCGCGCACAAAGGATTGATCGATTTTGATGGCATTGATGGGGAAGCGTTTGAGATAGCTTAATGAAGAATACCCAGTGCCAAAATCATCAATGGAGATGGCGATGCCCAGGCTATTCAATTCATGAAGTATGGCAATGGAATTCTGAACGTTTTGAATCAGCGTACCTTCGGTAATTTCCAGTTCCAGCAGGTCCGGTGACAGTCCGGTTTGCTTCAGTACCTGGGTAATGGTTTGCGCCAGGTTAAGCTCGGCAAACTGCCGTCCCGACAGATTGACGGCTACAGGAAGCGCTGGCAGTCCTGCCATCTGCCATGCCTTGTTTTGCGTGCAGGCTGTGCGCAATACCCATTCGCCGATCGGCACAATCAAACCGGTTTTTTCGGCCAGCGGAATGAATTCGGCGGGTGAAATCATTCCCAGTTCCGGGTGTTTCCAGCGCAGCAAGGCTTCCATACCGCATACCTTGCCAGTCAGAAAATTAAGCTGTGGCTGATAATACAATTGCAATTCATCCCGCTCCAGCGCGTGGTGCAAGGCATTGTCCAGCAATAAATGCTGCAATGCCTTGGCATTCATTTCGGCGGTGTAAAACTGATAGGTATTCCCACCCGTGTCTTTGCTGCGGCTCAAGGCAATAGCGGCATTTTTTAACAAACCGTCAGGGGTCAGGTCATCCAGTGGATAAACAGCAATGCCGACGCTGGCGGTCAGGAATAATTCATGTTCCCCGATCCGGAATGGTTTCCTGAAGCTATGCAGGATTTCCTGTGTCAGTTCGCTCACTTCATCCAGTTGCGCAATGTCCGTGAACACCAGTGCAAATTCATCGCTACCGAGCCGTGCGATGGTGTCCACATCCCGTATTTTTTTTACAATCCGTTCTGCGACCGCTTGCAGCAAGGCATTACCCATTTCGTGACCGAGGGTGTCATTGATGGTTTTGAAACGATCCAGATTAAGGTGCATGGCTGCGACCAGACGCTGATTGCGCTGGGCTTCGAGAATAGCTACTTCCAGACGGTCGGAATAAAGCGCGCGATTGGGTAACCCGGTCAGACTATCGTGGGTGGCAAGATGCTGTAATTGTTGTTCATGGTGTTTTCGTTCCGAGATGTCACGCATGATGGTGGAAAAAAAATCCACAGTCCCATCAGCAAGCTTGTGCGCGACAATGACAGCCGAAACCGGGATTTCATTTCCGTTACGCGAGCACAGTGCACTCTCTCCGCGCCATAGGCCCTCGTTGATCGCAGACGGGATGCCGTGACCACTTAGCTGTTCTTCCGCCCATGCGGGAAGATAGTCCTGCATGTGGGTAGCGGATAAGTCTTCTTCCGGATTGATTCCCAGCATGTTGCGTCCGGCCTGATTCACAAAAGTCACGACTCCATCTCGATCACAAATGCCAATAAAATCGATGGCGGAATTAATGATGGCAGCCAGTTGCGCACGGCCGCTTTCGGCCTGTTTGCGTTCGGTAATGTCGCGTGTGATGGACAGCAATGAAGTACTGCCATCTATTTCGCTGACCAGCGGGACGGCGTGGGTTTCCAGCCAGCGACGATGGCCTTTGAGGCCGTTAATTTCAAATTCCAGGGAGCCTTTGTTACCTGCAAGGACGCTGCTGGTCAGTGTATGGAACGCCTGGCGGTATTCTGGTAACAGTATCCCCAGCAGTTTTTCTCCCAGCACTTGCTCGCTGGAATCCGCTTCTATCATGGCCAGACCCGACGCATTCATGAATTGCAGACGGTGGTCTGGGCCGATAATCTTGACACATTCCGGTTCGGTGTCGATGATGGTGCGCAGACGCGCCTCGCTTTCGCGCAACGCATTTTCCGCTGTTTCAAGAAGTTGGCGCTGCTCGGCACGGGCCAATAAGGAATGCACCCGCGTGGGGAGCAGAGCATAATGTCCGGGCGCCTTGAGAACATATTCATCCAGGCCAGCATGCATTGCTTCCACGGCAATTTCTTCACTGCCCGTGCCGGTGAACATGACCACCGGGCATTCCGGGAGTGTCTCCTTGATCATACGCAGAACGTTCAGGCCGTCGGTCCAGCGCAATTGATAATCGGTAATGACCAGATCCAGATTGCCCGCTTCAATACGTTGTTTGAATTCATCCATGTTAGTGACAAATTCTGTCTGCATGTCCGGGAATTCACGTGCCAACGCTCGAGTGGCGAGGGCGCGATCATCCGGATTGTCATCGACAAGCAGGCATTTCAAGGGCATCTGTCTGATTACTTTTTTATCCATTTTATTCATCCCCGGCAGGTTGAAGCGCAGGTTGTTCATTGAAAATGAACCAATACATTCCCAATGCTTTGACCATTTCCAGCAGTGTATCGAACGCCGCCGGTTTGACCAGATAGGAATTGGCGCCAAGGTCATATGCATGACCTACATCTGCGCTTTCCTTGGACGAGGTCAATACCACGACCGGTAGCCGCAGGAGACCGGGTTGCTCGCGCAGCCAGGCAAGCACTTCCAGGCCGGATTTGCGCGGCAGCTTCAGGTCCAGCAGCATCAGCGCAGGTAATGGGTAGCGGTTACGGTCAGCGTATTGGCCCTGGCCAGAGAGATAGGCAACGGCCATTTCACCGTCCTCCACTACGTGCAAGGGATTGGCCAGATTCGATTTGTCCTTGGCACGACGGAACAACATCACGTCATTGGTATCGTCTTCCACCAGCAATAGCGTTGGCAGTGTTATATTCATCCCATCTCCCGTGCAAGTGGCAGCTCTATCCAGAACCGGCTACCGTTATTTTCTTTTGCCATGATACCTGCGCGGCCTCCCATGCGCTCCATTCCTTTTCGAACAATAGCCAGGCCGATTCCTGTTCCGGGATAGGTCTCGATGCCGTGCAAGCGTTCGAATACCTTGAAAATACGTTCGGCATGTTCGACGGGGATACCGATGCCATTGTCATCTACATACAAGCGCACCTTGTTTTCAAGCGTTTCTGCCGAAATCTGTATCAAGGGTGAGGCATCGGGCGCGACAAATTTGATGGCATTGGATAGCAGGTTGGCAATGACCTGTACCAGGGTTGGGCGATGTCCGACGGCATCTGGCAATGATCCAATGATTGAAATACTGGCGTGATGTTCGGCGATCTGTGTCTGGAGCTGGGCGGTGGCCTCTGCCACAATTTTGGACAGACTCACGGTTTTCGGGCTGAGATCGCTGCAGCTCAACTGGCTGTAGGCGAGCAGGTCCTGAATGAGGATATCCATGCGGTTGGCCGCGGTGACGATGCGTTGCGCGAAATCCCGGCCTGTCAGATCAAGCTGGCTTGCGTAATCCTCCTGCAGAGCCTGAGTAAAACCCTGAATGGCCCGCAAAGGCGCGCGCAAGTCATGCGAAACCGAGTAACTGAAAGCCTGCATTTCCTGTACTGATGCCTGCAGCTCCTCATTCAATTCATGAATGCTGGCTTGCGAGGTGCGTAATTGGGTATTGGCTGTTTCCAGTTCTGCGGTTCGCTCGATGACACGGTGTTCCAGTTCGGCATTGAGTAAATTAATTTTTTGCTCTGCCATTTTGCGCTGTGTGATGTCATAAGCGCTAGCCAGCGCGACAGATTGACCTTCGTATTCAATACTGTCTGCGGTGATTTCAAGCCAGCGCTCCGTCCCCTGTTTGGTAATGATCTTGAGTTCGTAGCGGGCAGGGCCGCCATCATTTTTCAGACGAGCTAAGGAACGTTCCTTGACCATTTCGTGAAATTCGGGTGCTACCAGTTGCCACAAGTCCATGGTCAGCAATTCTTCCCGGCTATAACCACTATAGGCGACCGCTTTTGGATTGACGAAACACAAGCGCCCACCGTGATGGAGGAAAATAGCAGTCGCAATGGTTTCGGTTAGCATGCGGAAATTTCTTTCGCGCTCCCGGAGGATGTCATTGGCGCGTTGGGTGGCTAGTTGCTCGCGGCGCAGCAGGAAAAAAAGTACCAGACTGCTGCCCACAATGAAGAGCCATTCTCGCAATGTCTCCAGATTTTCCTGCAGATAGGGATTGGTTTGCTGGTGTAGAAAACTGTCAGACAACGCTATCCCGAGTGCGCAGAGCAGGAAATAAACCAAAGCAATGCGTAAAGGTGGGGAGGTCATCGTGCTTTACTCTGCCTGAGAGTCATTGATGGATGAGAGGGGCAAAACATGGCGTGTCATGGTTCGCATATTCCTCCGGGTTTAAATATGAAAAGCTTCCTGCTGTTTTTATTCAAGTTGCTGAATTTAAATATACTTCATTCTGATTGATGCCGATAGTGCGGATAATGATCGAGAATGTAATCGTATCGCCACCTTCAGCCTGCTTCAGTGTTGCAACGCGCCGTACAGTTTTGCGTATAACCCATCGCTGCGTATCAGTTCGGTATGTATCCCTTCCTCGATGATCTGGCCGCCGTCGAAAACGTAAACACGGTCGGCTTGTTTTACCGCCGACAACCGATGCGCAATGATCAGCGTCGTACGGTCTTTCAGAAAATCATGCAATGCTGCATGCAGACGGGCTTCGGTGGCGGCATCCAGCGCGGAAGTGGCCTCATCCAGAATCACCACTCTGGGATCAGCCAGAATCATGCGTGCGATAGCCAGACGCTGACGTTGTCCACCCGACAGCCGTACGCCCTGGCGGCCGATAAGGGTATCCAATCCATTTGGCATGGCCTGGATGGTATCGGTCAACTGGGCTACTTCCAGCGCCCGCCATAAGGCGGCTTCGTCCATCTCGCGTCCCAGACTCAGATTCATGCGCACAGAGTCGTTAAACAAGGCCGGATGTTGCAGCACGGTGGCAACATTCTCGCGTACGACGTCGAAGCCAATTTCAGTGGTGGGAATGCCATTGAAAGATATGCTGCCCGACTGCGGCTGGTACAGACCAAGAATGATCTGCACCAGCGTGGATTTTCCACCGCCGGAAGCGCCGACCAGCGCGACTTTTTCACCTGCATGGATGTTCAGGCTGACGCCGTTCAGTACCTCGTTTTCACCATACTGGAAGAACACATCCTGCACGGCCAACCCGACTGTGTGCTTGCCAGTGAAGGGGTTATGGAGGTGCGGATACTGGGGTTCATCCTTGAGGGCGAGCAGGTGGTTAATGCGTGCCAGTGCAGCCTTGGCGCCGAACCACGCATACTGGATACCGAGAATATCCTGCACCGGACCGATCATGAACCACAGGTAGCCGAATACCGCCATCATCTCGCCGATGCTCAGACCCGAATAGACCACCATCAGCATGCTCACGCCGCGAAAAATATCAAAACCGAACAGGAATATCAGAAACGACGCCCGGTTCGCCGCATCGCTTTTCCATGAAAACGCCGCAGTGTGGGTACGGATGTCCTGCGCCCGGTCCATCACCCTTGCCAGGTAATGGCGCTCGCGGTTGAGGGCGCGAATTTGCTGAATCGAGTCCAGGGTTTCGGTGAGGGCTTGCTGAAATAACTCGAATGCGCTGTTCTCGACGCGCTTGAGGTCCTTCACTTTTTTCCCCAGCAGCATGGTGAAATAAATCACCAGCGGGTTGAGCAGCAAAATAAACAAGGCCAGTTGCCAATGCATCCACAACAGCACGACCGTCATGCCGATCAGCATGAATGCGGCCACGATGAATTTGGCTACTGCCGCACCAATGAAATCATCCACCGCATTCAGGTCGGTGACAAAATGCGACGTCACCGTACCGCTCCCCAGGGTTTCATATTCGGACAATGCGATATGCGACAGCCGCGTCAGCATCTGGCGGCGCAAGCGATAAGTCACGTCTTTGGCGATCAACGTGAATTGACGGCTCTGCCATACACCCGCGAGCATGGCGGTCAGCCGCAGGAGCAGGGTGACGACCAGTACTGTGCCGATATATAGCGTGGCCCCATGCCAGGCAACAGGGGTGTACTGATCGATAAAGTGGGTGAGTGCGCCTGGTTGATGCAGCAACACCTGATCCACTAACAGCGGCAGCAACAGCGGGATCGGCACGCTGGCAGCCGCCGCAAACAGGGCAACCAGATTGGCGAACAGCAGTTTGCGTTTGTGCACGCGTGCAAGACCAATTACAAACGACCACGTATAGGAAGAAGGTGTACTCACGCAGGTAGTATTGTTTAATTTATCCGGTTTGCAAAACCAGCCAGCCGGCCGCAACGCCCAGCAGCATGGCAAACATGCCGACGACCGTTTTGCGCGCCAGCAATTGACCGCCAACGAATAGCGTCAGGCTGAATTTGAATACCATATTGGCGATGAATGCCAGGGTGATTGCGGTTACCACATGGTTTTGCGTGAGCTTGCCCAGTTCGAACAGGTGCAGGCTGGAAAGGGTGATGGGGTCGACATCGGTGAGGCCCGAGGCCAGTGCCACAGCATAAAGGCCCCGGCTGCCGGCATAATCGGACAGCCAGGCGGCGGCGAACAATACGACCGCATAGAGCAGGCCGAATCCCAACGCGGTGCGTATTTCGGTGGGGTTGCCAAGTTCAAGATCCGGCAGCTCGTTAGTACCACGCAATCCCCGCCACAATAGGGCGGTGCCCAACAGTCCTGCAATCAGTCCACCACCCAGCACCGGTAACAGTCCAGGCAGCAGGCGCGGTGACACCACTGCGGCAATCACGCCGAGGCGCACCAGCACCACCAGATTGGCAAGCAGTATCACTACTGTAGCGAGCGGTGTCAGTGCTGCATTGTTACGTGCGTGACGAGAGAATACCAGCGTAGTGGCAGTACTTGACACCAGCCCGCCGAGCAGCCCCATCAACGGGATACCATGGCGCTGGCCGGCGATGCGCAGCGCGGCGTAGCCGGCCAGACTGACACCGGAAATCAGCACTACCATCCACCAGATCTGATAAGGGTTGAGTGCATGGTAAGGGCCATAATCCTGATTCGGCAGCAATGGCAGGATCACCAGCGACAACACCGCGAATTGCAGGAAGGAAAGCAGGTCACGACGCGTAAGGCTACGGGTGATGCCATGCAGTTCGGTCTTGAAGTAAAGCAGCACGGTGGCGACGATGGCGAGCATGACTGCCAGTTGATGGTAGCCATACCAGACCATTGCACCCAAGCCGTAACAAAAGATGATGGCCGTTACTGTGGTGGTGCCGGGGTCGTCACCCAGATACGGTGCGCGCGCATAAGCTGCCACCATCATCCCGCCTACCACCAGCAGGCCCCCAGCCAGCACCCAGGCGGTGTGCGTCTGTTCAGATAATAAAGCAGCCAGCGTGCCGAACAGCGCCACCAGCGTGAAGGTGCGCAACCCGGCTTTGGCGCTGGGTGTGCGCTCGCGTTCCAGACCGATCAGCATGCCGATGGCCAGGCTGATGGCGAAGGCGGGCAGGTGTTCCATGCCTTCAACGTTAACAAATCCGGTATTGATTCAGGTCTCCTCGATCCAGTGCTCAAGCTTTAATTGTAGGCTGGTCACGCCATTGTAAGTATTGGTCTCGGGACGGTACACGGCTTGAATGCGTTCGGGCAGTGGCTGATCGCGAAAAAACAGGATGCTCTCGAATAGCTGGCCTGACATTTCCAGACGCAACTTGAGGTGCTTTTCGCCCACCACGCGTTGCTGGGCAACGCGGAACACGCCGCTGAAACTGGGCGCCGGGAAACCCTGTCCCCACACTTGGCCGTCGAGCGCTTGGGCGAGTTCCAGATTCAGGGTTTGTAATGGCAGTTCGCCATCGGTTTCGATTACTTTGGACAAATCCCCGGGCGACAGCAATCCTTGGACTGTTTGCTCGAACTGCGTGGCAAAACGCGCAAAATCGGTTTCGTGGATGGATAAGCCCGCCGCCGCCGCATGGCCGCCGAATTTGAGAATCAGATCGGGTGAACGTTTGGATACGATATCCAGCGCATCGCGCAAATGCAGGGCGCCGATGGAGCGCCCCGAGCCTTTGATCTCGCCATTATTGCCACGTGCAAAGCAAATGGCGGGGCGATGGTATTTGTCCTTGAGGCGCGAAGCGAGAATGCCGATGACGCCCTGATGCCAGTCCGGATCGAACAGGGCCAGACTGTAGCTATCGGTTGTTTCGATACTCTCGAGAGAGGCCAGCGCGGTTTCCTGCATGTCGGCCTCGATACTGCGACGCTCGGCATTGAGTGCATGCAGGCGCTGGGCGATAGTGAGGGCGGCTGTATCGTCGTCGGTGAGCAGGCAGGTGATGCCCAGCGACATGTCTTCCAGCCGGCCTGCCGCATTCAGGCGCGGACCCACCATGAAGCCGAGGTCGAATGCCGAGGCACGTGCAGGGTCGCGTCCAGCGGCCTGAAACAAGGCGCGGATTCCAGCACACGAGCGGCCCGCGCGCATGCGGCGCAACCCCTGTTCAACCAGAATGCGGTTATTGTCGTCGAGCCGCACGACATCCGCGACCGTACCCAAGGCGACAATATCGAGCAGTTGAGCGAGGTTGGGCAAGGTCTCGGCAGTGAACACGCCGCGCGCGCGCAATTCGGCGCGTAACGCCAGCAACACATAAAACATGACGCCGACCCCGGCCAGATTTTTACTCGGGAAAGTGCAGCCTGGTTGATTGGGGTTGACGATCAGCGCGTCGGGCAACTCATCACCGGGCAAGTGGTGATCGGTGATCAGCACTTCGATGCCGAGTCGTTTCGCCTCGGCGACACCGTCTACACTGGCGATCCCATTGTCTACAGTGACGATCAAATCGGGGCTACGTTCGGCTGCCAGACGGACAATCTCTGGCGTCAGCCCATAGCCATACTCAAACCGGTTCGGTACCAGAAAATCCGCGCCGCCCCCCATCAGTGCCAAGCCGCGTAGTGCGACTGCGCAGGCGGTGGCGCCATCGGCATCATAATCGGCTACGACGAGAATGCGTTCTTTGCGTGCGAAGGCATCAGCCAGTCTTTGTGCGGCGGCATGTATGTTTTTGAGCGTATCAAAAGGCAGCAGGCCGGCAAGCCGGGTTTCAAGTTGCTCCATACGGGTTATTTGCCGGGCCGCATAAATGCGCGCAAGCACGGGATGCAGACCGGTATCAGCGAGGGTGTTGGCGATGCCTTCAGGGTAAGGGCGACGTGTGATTTTGACCATGTATGCAGTTTACCTTTAACGCTGAGTCTCAGCCGCTATAATCGCGCTTTGATTCAGGAGGCAGCATGTTGACTACTATCGATTTGATCCGTCATGGGGAACCCGTGGGCGGCCGTAAATACCGCGGCCAAACCGATGACCCGCTGTCGGAAAAAGGCTGGGCACAGATGTGGAAGGCAGTGGGAGATTATGCCGGCTGGCAGCGCATCATCACCTCTCCGTTAAGTCGTTGCCAGGCGTTTGCCGACGCCCTGGCCGACAAACACGGTATCCCTGTGGGGGTGGAAGGGCGTTTCAAGGAAGTGATTTTTGGTGAGTGGGAAGGGCAGACGCCCGCCCAACTGACCGCCGATCATCCCGACCGGCTATTTGACTTCAGATGCGACCCGGTGGCGCATCGCCCGGAAGGCGCGGAACTGCTGACGGATTTTCACGCGCGTGTGATGGCGGGCTGGCAGCACATGTTAACGGCGCATGCCGGCGAACATGTGCTGGTGGTGTGCCACGCCGGGGTGATTCGCATGCTACTGGCCGGTGTGCTGGACATGCCCGTCCATAATGCCTATCGCCTACAGGTAGGCAGTGCAGCCGTGTCTCGCATTGTGGTGGAGGAAAGACATGGACAACAACTGGCGACGTTGCTGTTTCACGATGGCGTATTGCCGGAAAATCAAAGCAAGGGATATCAGCCGGAATAACCGCGTGTTTCCCGGCTATCACAAGGCCGGATGCTGTTTCGGTGGGGTCCACTGATACAGCCAGGTTTCGCTCAATGCCTGACCGTCGGCGCGTAAATACAAGCGAAGATTGATTGGTTCGGTTGAATCGTCGGTCGGTTGCAGATCGAACATTGCGCGTAGTCCATGGATCGACGCCAGCGGACGTACGGAAGCGATTTCGGTTTTTCCGCGTGACACCGTAATCACCGGTTCGACCACTGTATCCTTGCCGAGCATATGGAGTGCGCCGCCAGCAAAATCGACCACGAACCGCCAGGAGAAATAGGTGCGTTTCTGCCCGACAATACCGCCCAGTCCGGTACGTGTGGCAACCACCCGGGCAAGGGGCGAAGCAACGGGTGGTTTGGCACCCCAGTAGAGACGATAGGCGAATAGCAGCTCCTGTCCGGCATGGGTGGGTTTATCCGGGTTCCAGAAAGCGACGATGTTGTCCGAGGTTTCGTCTGGGGCCGGTAGTTCAATCAGCTGAATCGAGCCCTTGCCCCAGTCCGAGCGTGGCTCGATCCATAGACTGGGACGTCGATTATAGAAGGCGCCGTCATCCTGATAATGGTCGAAATTGCGGTCGCGCTGGAGCAGGCCGAAGCCGCGCGGATTCTCGTCGGCATAAGCATTGAAACGCAGATTCTCAGGATTGGTCAGTGGCCGCCAGATCCATTCTCCATTTCCGCGCCAAATTGCCAGACCATCTGAATCGTGGATTTCCGGTCGCCAGTCGTTGTTGATGCGATGATCATTCTCGCCAAACAGGAACATGCTGGTCAGCGGGGCTACACCCAGCCGTTCAATGGGCTTGCGCGGGTAAAGCGCGGCATCGACATCCATGACCATCTGCGCGTCTGGATGAATAATGAAACGATAGGCGCCGGTAATGCTGGGGGAATCCATCAATGCGTACACTGTAAGCAGGTCAGATGCCGGTGCGGGCTGTTCAAACCAGAAAGCCGTAAAGCGAGGAAACTCTTCACTGCGCGCCATGCCGCTGTCGATTGCCAGACCACGGGCAGACAGACCATATTGCATCTCGGCATCGACTGCCCGGAAATAACTCGCGCCCAGAAAGGCAGCGATGTCGCGTTTTTCATCGGTGTGATAGAACAACTGAAAGCCGGCGAAACCCAGATTTTTCGGCAAATTTTCACCCTGAAGCCCACTCTTTCCATAGTCGAACATGGCCGGGTTATAAGTGATTTCCTGGGCTAGCCCGTTTGCTACTTCATACATACGGACGGGCGTCTTGAAAGACAGACCTGGATGAAAAAATCGGATCTGGAAACGTAATTTATCTTTTGCCCACAGGCCATGGTCGGGGCGGTAATGTATTGCCTGAAACTGATCCCAGTTGAGTTTCTGTACGCTGTCCGGGAGCACGTCCTCAGGCGCATGATAGGCGTTCCCCGCCAAGGCTTTGGCATGACCTTTGAGCGAGGCATAATCAAAGTGCTGGGGCTTACCCGGGTTTTTTAGCAGACTGTGCGCGGTAGCGCTATGCCCTAACTGGGAAAGTACTCCCAGGCTCAGTGCCGAAGATGCTTTCAGGAAGGCGCGTCGATGCATGACTGGGTACCTTTGATTTAAGTGGATAATTGTGCCATGCGGGATGGGCATCCTCCGATGCCCATACGTCGAAATGCAGACGTGAAAGTGCAACGGGGTCATTAAGCAAGTGCATCTTATGACTCGGGTCGAGCTTATCGGGGCCTTCCAGGAGTGCCTTGCGTACCATACGCAAACGACTGTCTGCAACGCGAAGTGTGCGGAAGCGCGGAGCTGAAACCGCGCAAATCATGGCATTGGTCGCCGGGTTGAGCACAGCATCCCGAAAGTCGGGTGGGGCTGGCGCATGGGCGGCATGTTCCTGGGTGTCACGCAATTCATCCGGCATGCTTAATTCCTCGGGGATCAGGAACAAATTTTTCTTGCGTAAATATTGCCCCAGAGAAATGCGGCTGGAAAACACCGATATAGGTATCGAAAGCATTAGTGCCCCGACTACGGGCAATAACCAGAGCAGGTAGGATGGTTTGAGCCAATACACACCCACAGCCCAAGCCACTCCCAATAGCGTATGCCGGCCGTGCCGTTGCAATGCCTCACTCCAGCTGGTTTCGGCGTTTTCGCGGGGAGGGGATTTCCATTGGATACCTCGTCCCAGCAGAGGCGCTATGACAAAACCGGTATGGAATAGCATCCGAATCGGGGCGAGCAACGCCGAAAACACCAGCTCCATCAGCATGCTCAGACCAAGATTTAATCTTCCGCCAAATTTTTTTGCGCCTTGAATCGAGATCAGCAGAACACTGAGAATTTTTGGTAGAAACAGCAATGCAGCGGTGGCCGAGAATAGCGCAATGGCACGCTGCGGATCCCATTCAGGCCATACCGGGAACAGCTGAAACGGGTGCGTGAAGTATTCCGGTACGACCAGCGCGTGTACAGCCAGTTGAGCGGTGGATAGCAGTAGAAACAGAAACCACAATGGTGCCGATACATACGCCGCGACGCCGGTCATGAATACTGCGCGATGCGCGGGATGCACTCCATTTGCCAGGAGTAATCGGAAATTCATCAGATTGCCCTGACACCAGCGCCGGTCGCGTTTGAGTTCATCTACCAGGTTAGGTGGAACCTCCTCGTAACTGCCGGGCAGGTCATAGGCAATCCATACTGTCCAGCCGGCACGCCGCATCAGCGCGGCTTCCACAAAATCGTGTGAAAGAATTTCACCGGATAATGGCCCGCGTCCGGCTAAGCGACCGAGCGCGCAGTGACGCATGAAGGGGGCCACCCTGAGGATAGCGTTATGTCCCCAATAATGTGATTCGCCGAGTTGCCAGAAATGCAGTCCGGCGACGAATATGGGACCGTAGACGTGGCTGGCAAATTGCTGCATACGCGCATACAGGGTGTCACGCCCGGCGACCTGCGGAGCGGACTGGATGATGCCTGCGCCGGGATTGGCTTCCATCATGCGCACCAGGCTGGTCAGGCACGCGCCACTCATCACACTGTCGGCATCAAGTACTACCATGTAACGGTAGCTGGCGCCCCAACGCCGGCAGAAATCGGCGACGTTACCGCTTTTACGCTTGACCCGATGCTGGCGCCAGCGGTAGAACACGCGGCCAAATCCCTGTACCGCACCACACAAGTCGAGCCAGGCATGGACTTCTGCGACCCGATTATCGGCACTGTTGCTGTCGCTGAGTATGAAGAAGTCGAAGTGTTGCAATTCACCGCTACGCCCGAGTGATTCATAAGTAGCGCGTAATCCGGCAAATACACGCGCCACATTTTCGTTGCAGATTGGCATGATGACCGCTGTGCGCGCGTGTTTATCGATAGGCCCATCAGTGACAGTGGTGGCAGAAATTGCATAGCGGTCGCCGCCCCGAAGTTTCAGTACGAAACCCATCATTGCGGTCCAGAAGCCGACTGAAACCCAGCCCGACAAAATTGCGAACAGGATCAGGATGGCGATCTCCAGCAACCGATGTCCATGATATGGCAACACGGAGGCCATGACGCTGGTAGAAAGATAGACTTGGGCAATGATCAATACCAGCAAGACCATGCGACGTACGGTAGCAGCTACTTGCCAGCCATCTGATGTGGACGGACCCAGGTTTTCCTGGTGCTCGCCCTGCGCGGAGGCACTTTGATTGGAACGCAATCTGCGCGATTTGAATAAGCGAAAGCTGGACTTGGGGGGCCAGTTTAGTGGTGCCATGGAGCGACGCTTGAGGGTCGGGCCGGCGGGTAAGCATGTTTGCGCTGGCGTGGCTGTCAGAGCAAGGGATTCGACAGCTGTCGGCAGAAAATTTTGGCTGATGGTGAGACGGCTACATACTGAAGCGAGTGCAGGGTTGTCTGCATCCACAGGGCGATCCGGGCTGGCGAGCGCACTATGCAAATCTGTCATTGCTTCACGCGAATTTAATGCACCTCGTTCGGCTACCTGCTTTAACAGCCTTTGGCGTTGTGCTGGTGCCAAGTGGAGACGATCGAGATAGCGCTCGCAAAGGCCGGCTTGGGCCGGATGGTTATATTTTAATCGGGTGGCACGATGTAGCTCCATATTTCTGATATTCCTTTATCTCCGCTGCGTAGTGATGCGCGCAACTCCACTGGTTTATTTGCGTCCAGTCTTTGCAAGCGCAGTGTTAAACGCCATCCACCTGTCGCTTCGTTGCGACTCAATTTTTGTTCCAGAAGCTTGCCGTTGCTATCAACCGACACCAATCCATCAGGTTTCGATTCTCCAGAATCCTTGCCTGGTGGCTTGCCTTTAAAATCAATTGCCAGCGAAATGCTTCCGTCCGGTGTATGCGTATACCCTCTCCCATGCAATGTTTGTGCCACCCATAATTCGGGTGGATGGGTGTCTTTGTCTTTCTGCCACAATATCCGGTAGGAAAAATCATAGGCAGTTTTGAGTGCTGGCAGCTTGTCAGGTACCCAGTAGGCAACGATGTTGTCGTTGGTTTCATCCGGGGTAGGTATCTGCACCAGTTCGACTCTGCCTGCACCCCAGTTGCCTTTGGGCTCGACCCATGCACTGGGACGCAGTTCGTAACGTAAATCCGGATCTTCATAATCGCTGAAGTCACGCTGGCGCTGCATCAGTCCGAAGCCAAGCGGGTGGGTAGTGGTAAAGGAGGTCACCAGAAGGCGCTTGGGATTGACCAAAGGACGCCATATCCATTCGTCATTACCCATATGGATCGACAGTCCATCGGAGTCGTGCACAGCGGGGCGGAAATCATCTTTATCCGGATGTTGACCCAGGCCAAAATAAAACATGCTGGTGAGTGGTGCCAGACCCAGTTTGCCGACGGTACTGCGCAGGTACAGGCGGGCGCTGACATCCATTACCGTATCGACGCCTGGCTGCAACACGAAGCGATAGGCGCCGGTCGCCCGCGGGGAATCAAGCAGCCCGTAGATGATCAGGCGCTTGTCCGTAGCCTGGGGTCTTAACAGCCAGAATTCCACAAAACGCGGAAACTCTTCGCCGGTACCCAGTGCGGTGTCGATCGCCAGTCCACGGGCCGACAGACCATAGCGTTGATCTTTCCCGAGGGCGCGAAAATAGCTCGCGCCCAGAAAGGACAATACCTCGTCCTTGCGCGTGGGCGAATTGACTGGATAGCGTATGCGAAAGCCCGCAAAGCCCAGGCCGCGTAGTTTGTCCACATCGACTTTGTTTGTCCCATAGTCGAAGTCCTTGGGATTGAAACGAATCTCGCGTACACTCTGAGCCGTAACTTCGTTAATCTTGACCGGCAGATCGAAGTGCCAGCCTGGCGGGTAGAAATCTGCTTCGAATGGGAGCTTGGCATCGCGCCACAGAATGCGTTCTTTTTTGTAGTGAATCTGGCCGTAATGTTCAGAGTCCAGGCTGCGTAATTCCGGCGGCAGTGTGACATCCGGCTTCTTGAATGACTGGTTCGCCAATTGGCGGGCCCGATGTTCAACATCATGAAAATCAAATGCCGAGGCTGGGGCTGGCAGCAATCCAAAAAACAATCCGGTGACGCAGGCAAAGTACGAAAACTGTCTGCGAATGACGACAGTTTTGAGAAATAAAAATGGATTGATTGAGAAACCTTGCGGTAAAAAAATGAAGGAAAAGCATTGAGTCGTCATTATTACCCTATCAATTTTGGTTCAATGGAGATTGAGTCAATGCAGACTGGGTATCTGAATAATTCGAACGGCTGAAAGTTCCTGATTCAGTCTGGCAATTATTTATTAATGTCATCCGGCGAACTTATCAGCAATATATAGAAATCGACACTGCCAAGCTTATATTTTGAGTACGGGTATGCTTGATGTTTTGGCGACAGAATGGAATTGTTAATAAGAAAGGTAGTGGGCTGAGCGTGGTTTCCAGCCGATACGCGTGTAAGGCTGGTCATGTCCCGATATGACAAGAGCCACATCTTCTATCCAGCGCTCGGTTGGAACCGGTTTCAAATAAGTGGCCGCCACTACAGCCAGTAATCCTGCAGTAAGGGCCCAGCGGTTAATGCGAAAAGCCTTGAGCGAGGCCGCATTACGCAGAAAAATGACGCTGATCAAGCCGCCTAAAATAAAACCTGCCACTGCCTCCGAAATGGAGTGAGCATGGATTACCACGCGTGATATGTCGATGGCAATGGCGATTACCCACCCGGTTATTAGACCCAACAGACGGACGGATGGGGAGGTACTGCGCAGCATCAACAGATAAAGCAACACAGGATATACCGCTGTCGCACGCATGGCGTGACCACTGATACCGGTAAAATCCAGCGACCGGATACCCAGTCCCCAACCAATGAATGCGATTTTGGTTACTACGACGATGGCCATGCCACCCATAAATAGTGCGCACCACCAGGCAGCCAGTCGCCACGAGCGTCCCAACATCAGCCAGGCAGTGATTGCGGCTGCTGCAGGTGCAGTGACGACAATGCCGCCGAAGCTGGTCAGTTTGAACCAGGAAATCATATTGTTAAGTACCGAGCGTGCGCTGATGGAAGGCGAGATGATCTTCGATAAATGAAGTAATAAAATAATAGCTGTGATCGTAACCGGCATGTCGTCGCAGGGTAAGCGGCTGTTGTGCGACCGCGCACGCCGCCTCAAATTTATCCGGCATTAGTTGTTCCTGTAGAAATTTGTCGCTTAGTCCCTGATCAATCAGGATACCGTTCGGGAATGGGGTCACGCGATCCTGCATTAATTCCGTGGCATCGTATTGGCGCCAGTCGGTTTGTTCAGGACCGAGATAATGTTTGAAGGCTTTTTGCCCCCATGGGCACTGTGTAGGCGCAGCGACCGGTGAAAATGCCGACACCGAATGATAGATATCGGGATTGCGCAACGCCAGTACCAGCGCACCATGACCCCCCATGGAATGACCAAACACGCCGATACGATCTGCATTCGCAGGGAAGGACGCCAGTACCAGTTGGCGCAATTCCTGCGTGATGTAAGTATCCATTTTGAAGTGTCGGTTCCAGGGGGCCTGGGTCGCATCCAGATAAAACCCCGCACCCTCACCGAAATCCCAGTGATCAGTGGCACCTGCAATGCCGGTATTGCGCGGGCTGGTATCCGGTGCGACCAGCATGATACCGGCCTGGGCAGCAAAGCGTTGTGCCCCGGCCTTGATCATGAAGGTTTCCTCGCTACAGGTGAGCCCTGCCAGGTAGAACAGAACCGGCACCGGATGGTGTTTGGCCTGCGGCGGCTGATACACCGAGAAGCGCATCGACAAGCCAATGACAGCCGAGTCGTGACGATAAACCCCCTGTGTGCCTCCAAAGCACATGTGTTCGCTGATGCATTCGAGCATATTGATCCGCCTTAATAAATCACAACGGATCGGATCGATTCGCCGCGCTTCATCAGGTCGAAACCGTCGTTGATCTGATCCAGCGTCAGGCGATGAGTAATCAGATCGTCGATATTGAGCTTGCCTTCCATGTACCAGTCAACGATTTTGGGTACATCGGTGCGCCCGCGAGCGCCACCGAACGCGGAGCCTTTCCAGACACGTCCGGTGACCAGCTGGAAAGGACGCGTGCTTATTTCTTCACCAGCCGCGGCGACACCAATGATGATGGATTGCCCCCAACCCTTGTGGCAGCACTCCAGCGACTGGCGCATGGTGGTCACATTGCCGATGCATTCGAAGCTGTAATCGGCGCCGCCATCGGTCAGTTCAACGATGCGATCCACGACGTGGTCGACTGTCTTTGAATTGACGAAATGAGTCATGCCGAATTGACGCGCCATTGCTTCGCGCGCCGGATTGATGTCGACGCCGATGATTTTGTCGGCACCCACCATGCGTGCAGCCTGGATCACATTCAACCCGATTCCGCCCAGGCCAAATACCACCACATTTGCGCCAGCCTCGACTTTGGCGGTAAAGATGACCGCTCCAACCCCGGTGGTCACGCCACAACCGATGTAACAAACCTTGTCAAACGGTGCATCTTCGCGAATTTTTGCGAGTGCGATTTCCGGTACCACGATGTAATTGGAGAAAGTGGAAGTGCCCATATAGTGAAAAATAGGCTTTCCGTCGATCGAAAAACGGCTGGTTGCATCCGGCATCAAGCCACGACCCTGGGTGGAGCGGATGGCTTGGCATAGATTGGTTTTGCGCGACAGACAGAATTTGCACTGGCGGCATTCCGGGGTATAGAGCGGAATGACGTGATCGTCTTTTTTCAGACTTTTGACATCCGGGCCGACATCCACCACAACGCCGGCGCCTTCGTGGCCGAGAATAGCCGGGAAAATGCCTTCGGGATCGGCACCGGACAAGGTGTAATAATCGGTATGACAAATACCGGTGGCCTTGATTTCCACCAGGACTTCGCCGGCACGAGGTCCCCCCAGTTCGACCTCTTCTATAGTTAACGGTTGTCCGGATTTCCATGCGACGGCAGCTTTGGTTTTCATGGCGATTTTTCCTTTTTGAACTTTTTGAATATGAATTTAATGCGGCAAACAAGTGTGCCGAAAATTTAGCTGAGGCGCGAGTATAGCGCTTACATCTGAGCTCCAATTTTCGTCACATCCAAACTATCAGTTGATAGAGGCCTGTTTGCCGGTAAAGTTTTGCAGAATATAGCCGAAACTCCATTATGGACGCCATAAATGCACATCAATCACTAGCAGCCGAACAGGTTTCGCTTTCCGCAATTATCGGTTCTCTCAGTTATGCCCTTGATCTGACTGAAGGTTTGCCTGCGGGTCATAGTCTGCGCAGTTGTTGGGTCGGGATGCATATTGGGCAGCATCTGGGCATGAACAGCCATGAACTGTCGCACCTTTATTACAGCATTTTACTGAAGGATGCGGGTTGCAGTAGTAACGCAGCCCGCTTGTTTGAGCTCTACGGAGTGGATGAGCGTCTGATAAAACGTGACTTCAAGGAAATTGATTCCGACAGTCTGATGCACTTGGGTCGATTCGTTTTATCCCATGCTGGTGCGGGGAAATCCTTGCGTGAGCGGGTGACTCGCATTATGAATCTGGCACAAAATGGCGATGAATTTGCTACCGAGTTAGTTGCGACACGTTGCGAGCGGGGCGCAAATATTGCTAAACAACTGGGCTTTGATGAAGAGGTGGCGGCTGGGATACGTTGTCTGGATGAGCACTGGAACGGTCAGGGGAAACCTGCGAGATTGGCGGGGGTGCAGATTCCACTTAATGCAAGAATCGCTTTGCTATCGCAAGTGGTTGATGTCTTTCATTCCGCTGGCGGAGCAAAGCTTGCTATTGAGGAAGTCAGCAAGCGTGCGGGATCGTGGTTTGATCCGGATGTTGTGCATGCTTTCAACGAGATCGAAAAACAAGCTGATTTCTGGAGTGCATTGAACGATGATCAACTGCAGCAAAAAGTCGGTTTGCTGGAGCCTGAATCGAGAGTGATTCGGATTGATGAATCCCGTCTGGATACGATTGCCGAGGCTTTCGCTCAGGTTGTGGATGCGAAAAGTCCCTATACATATGGCCATAGTAGTCGCGTAGCCATTTATGCGGGCACGGTGGCAAAAGCCATGGGTTTGCCAGAAACGAGGCAAAGATGGCTGCGTCGGGGCGCATTGTTACATGACATCGGGAAACTCGGTGTGAGTAATGCAGTTTTGGATAAGCCGGGTAGGCTGGATGCAAATGAATGGGAGCAGGTTAAGTCGCATGCGGCACATTCTGAACAAATTCTGTCTCGGATGGGGATTTTTTCAGAATTGTCATTGGTAGCGGGAGCGCACCATGAACGGCTTGATGGCAAGGGCTATCCGCGCGGATTAACTGCGGAGCATATTTGCCTCGAAACGCGGATTATTACTGTCGCAGATATTTTTGATGCGATTACCGCAGACCGACCTTATCGTGGGCCGATACCAGTGCCGGAAGCAATTGCCATTATGGAAAAAGAATGCGGTACGGCGATAGATAGAGACTGTCTGGATGCATTAAAACGCGCGCTACCCGAACTTGAGCTGTAGGTGACAGTAAATTTAGAAACGATAACAATCTGATGCTTCATAACCCGTCGGGATGGATGCCATGATCGCCACTGTTGAAATTATGGATAAAAGCGTAAGGATTCAATGGAGCAAAGCCGCTGATAAAGCATTGAATAAACTGAGTAGCCCACTGTTGGTGGAAATGGAGTTGTTGTTTAGCTGTTTGATACGTAAAGCAGTCCGGTTCAGGCAGGATGACCATCCGGAAAATTTTGTATCGGTTACGCCTCTCCTGAAAGTGCGTTTCCGGCCCGTGATGACGAAGGTCTGTCGCATCAGTGATCTGGATGGTGGAGAGACGCCATTGACTGATTTCCCGATTAAGAATCCTTCTGCATTTGTTCCTAAATTACTTTGCATTGATTTTCGGCGTGGCAAGTGGAGTGGAGAATTCCAACTCGTCGAATAATTGATGATTCCACGCAGTACAGTGGCCATAGATTCATTTTCTGCACCATCTTTGTTCAGCCGAACCTGATTGGCACGATACCGTGAGCCTGGCAATCTTCGATGCAACTGGTTAGGGATGAGGCATATAGCGCTTTATTTACATTCCTGGTTCATCAATATGGTGCTCACCGCAGAAGTTCCACGTCGCCGCTTGGCAACATTCATAAAAGTCGCCAGACCCCTGTTTTCGTCCGATTAAAAAAAACGTAATTGATTTGCTGTCTCTAACCAGCGACAGCTTCATTCACGTCCCATCCATCACAAGTTTCCGCCGCTTTGCCGCGACTTTATGGCTGCAGGCAATTTCAACTGCACAAATTTCGTGTTCATGTTTTGCACTTCGGATATTGCGGCCTTGTAGCGCATACCGTCTGTCCTGCCGCTAATCTGTCTGGAATCGGAGACAGTAGTTAACCCATTCGGCTTTAAAAATAGTATTCAAGTAATTGATATTAAATAAATATAATTCATGGCATAAGCTTTGCTTTGGTGGAGAGCGGCAAGTTTGATACGCCACTAGTACGAGTCCGTATTACTAACGCTATGGAGAAAATAAGGATGACCAAATTGATGATTAACCGAAATCCCCTCGTCATGAAAAAAATATTCAGTAGCCTGCTGGGCGGCGCAGCCATCTTTGCTCTGGCTGGTAGCGCATCAGCCGTCGGAGTAGGCGCCGGACTGGATGCAAATGTAAGCGCAGGTGCGCGGGGCAATGCAGGCATGGAGGCGCCAGCGGCGGCAAGTGCAGGCGTTAACGCATCAGGATCCGCAGGCGCCAACACACAGGGATCAAGTCATATGAGTGCTGAAGGCAACACCAATCAAAATTCCCGAATGACACCAGAATCAACGAAAGGTATGGAGCGGGCACACGAACGCATGAGCGGGATGGGCAGCGAACATGAACAGGCAACGCATGCCGGAACTAAAACACAACATTCCATTAAATCCCATCATAAGGTGAAATCAAAGGCTAAAAGCTAAGCGCAATAATAATTGTGCAAAGTGATCCACGCATACTGGAGCCAAGGTCGCCCACTGTATAGGAGAACTAAAGAGGTCTATGTTTGCAGCATGGTTCTTGCTTATAGAACCGGGGTGGGCGAGGTTTGTAGATTTGTCCCTAACTAATTTGTGGTAGGGGTTGCCACAGGCCTCAAATTTTTAGTTTTCAGTGTGTGCTCCAACGTACATACCGTGAGAATGAGTCGCTATATCCTCACGGCCTTTCGAACACGTAAATTGTAAGGGTCACTATTTGACCTCGTAGTCATAGGTACTTTCTCATTCCGGGGAAACCGGAAAAATCAGCTTGAATAGCTCGAATATTTTTTGTTTCTCTGGCTAGCAGGTTGGTTGTACAACAATATAAATGTGAGGGTCCGAATGTTTGGTGGCTATGAACATCCAGTTTTAAGTTTGGCTAAACGGCTGGTTAATCCGCTGGTTATTTTTATTTCGCTGATTGCTGCAGTAGAGATTCAACACCAGAAATTTGATGGCTTGTATTTGCTGTTGGGTGTAATGGCGTTTCTGGTGGCATCACAGGTGTTCGACGGTTTCGATTTTTTTGAGAAACCTATCGGGGATGGTGCCCGCATTTTTTCCCATGCACGAAATCTCCTGATAGCCTGGGCTCTTGTGCTGGTCATATTGGCTGCAATCGGATCATTCAGTGGGATAGCCAGCGATTACAATCCACGGGTTTTGTTGCTGTGGAGCCTGATGACTCCAGTGCTGCTATTCATGGGACATTCGCTTGTGCGCAGCTATCTTGAGCTATTGCGCAGCGAAGGCAGTAGTGTTAGGCGTTCTGTAATTGTGGGTGCAAATGATTTAGGTCACAAATTAGCCGACAGAATTTATCAGCAGCGCAGTCTGATGACCAAAGTTGAAGCATTTTTCGACGATCGAGCGGGTGATCGTTGCGAGAACGAGCTTAAAAATGTTGTGTTCGGTGGTATCGAAGATGTTGCGGATTTTGTTGCTCAGCAAGACATTGACCTGGTCTATATCACGTTGCCAATCCTTAATCATCCTCGTGTGATTGATTTGGTGAACTCCCTCAGGAACACAACCGCCTCGATCTATTTTGTACCGGACGTATTCATGTTTGATCTGGTGCAAGCGCGACTTGATAACGTCAATGGTATTCCGGTCATCTCGGTATTCGAAACACCTCTGACCGGAATTAACGCTGTGCATAAACGGATCTTTGACGTCGTGGCTGCCAGCTTGATTTTATGTGCGATTGCACCCTTGCTCGCGGTGATCGCGTTGTTGGTAAAAGCTACCTCAAAAGGTCCGGTGATTTTCAAACAGCGTCGCTATGGAATGGATGGCGATGAAATTATGGTCTATAAATTTCGTTCCATGTGTGTCTGCGAAGACAGCCATATTGTCACACAGGCGACCCAAAATGATGCGCGAGTGACCCGGATTGGTGCCATTTTGCGTAGAACGTCGCTGGACGAATTGCCACAATTTTTCAATGTCTTGCAAGGCACGATGAGTATCGTTGGGCCACGTCCACATGCAGTAGCGCACAACGAGCATTACCGCAAACTGATTCACGGTTATATGTGGCGCCACAAGGTCAAGCCAGGCATTACCGGTTGGGCGCAGATCAATGGTTATCGGGGTGAGACCGACACAATCGACAAAATGGAAGGACGGGTTATTTACGATATTGCGTATTTGAAAAGCTGGTCTGTATGGCTGGATATGACCATCATTTTCAGGACGCTGAAGCTGGTGCTGAAAGATAGTCATGCGTACTGACCGGTACTACAAGATAAGAAACTGCAAAAGAAATAATGGCCTGAAACCTGCTTAATCAGAAACGCAAACTAACTTAAGAGGCAAATTTGTTATGCACTTGAAAATAAAAAGTTTCATTAGCTTGTTCGCATTGCTGCTAATCGGCGTGATAAGCCCATTATCAAGCGAATCTGTGGCCTCCACTGCGCAAGTAGAGAATCCAGAAAAACCCGCCGCCCGTAGTACGAGCCGACCGGATATTGTTGCTGTCGCATATGGGACAGAAGCTTTTTCAGATTACGCTCGTTCCAGGCCAGATACTGAAGTAGCTGCGGAGAAATTGCCTGCGAACAAATTGGCTGTGTCTTCAGTGTCTGATGTGGATGTCTGGACCATGCTTGTGGCGATATTTGGATTGATCGCATTACGATTATGGCATGGCGGGAAAAAAGATTTTCCGGCAATCAATTGATCCACTGGCCCATCACTTACTCCGGTTGATTCGTTTTTGATTGCGATGATAAAGATGCCTGCGAAATCAATTGAGATATACAGATTGGCTGTGACGAGACATGTTTTTTTGCTAATGGTGCTTACGATGACTTCGACAGCTGCCAATGCTGACCCTGACGGATTTTTCAGTCCATATGTGTCAGGCTCATACAATTACGATAGCAATTTTTTTCGTCTGCAAAATGATCAGGCTGCAATGACAAGACTGGGTACAAGCAACATGGCCGAGTCCTATCTGCAGTTTGCCGCAGGTGCAAATGTGAACTGGCACCTCAGCCGCCAACTGATCAAGGCCAAGGCAGAGGTTAACAGGACGCGTTTCAATAAATACAAAGTGCTGGATTTTGATGGGCACGATACTTTACTACAGTGGGATTGGTTGATCGGCAATGCATTGAGTGGAGATGTAGGCATCAGCGAAAAAACGGCTCAAGGCAGTTTTGTGAATATTCAGCAACCGGTCAATAACCTTATTACGCTGAAACAGGCTTTTTTTCATGGTGGTATCCAACTTGGCGCACCATGGAAAGTGAAGTTTGGAGTGGAAAAAAATGAGTCTACCAATAGTTTGGCGAGTCAGAAAACCCTGGATTCAACGGTAGATACCTACAAAGCGGGTCTCCAGTATCAAACCAGAAAAGGCAGCCTGTTTGAATTGATTAGTCAAATGAGTGATGGCCGGTATCCGAATCGGCAGATTGTTGGTTTGGCACCTATCGATAACGGTTATAAGCAGTGGGACAATGGTATTCAGGCCACTTGGGAACCTAGCGGTAAAACCAAGTTGCTGGGCCACCTGAATTATACCCAGCGGCGTTACGCAGACGTACCTCAACGTAATTTTTCCGGTTTCACCGGTTTGATCTCCGCTAATTGGCAGGTCACAGAAAAAACCGGACTTGGCCTGCTGGTGTATCGGGATATTGGTGTAGTCGAAAATACCACAGCCAGCTACTCGGTGAATCGTGGCGTGGCTTTAATGGGATCGTGGAAAGCAACAGACAAAGTGGCATTCAATTTAAACGTTGCGCAGAGCCGTATTGCCTACACTGGAGATCCTGGATTTGTGCTCTCAACTGGGCCAGCCAGAGAGGATAAATTATCGACGCTGCAAGCTGGAGTGAATTATGCAGTTTTGCGCAATACCAGTCTTGGCGTGCAGTTGCAGCGCGGCGTCAACCAATCAAACCAGGATTTGCTGAGTTACAGGTTCAATAGTGTGATGTTGAATTTGCGCAGCGCATTTTGATCGAGATTTTATTTTTGTGGGCTGGTTTTAATTTTTGGATGGTTAATCAATGAATAAATATTTGAGGATTTTCTTGGGGTTGATGCTGGTTACATGGATGAGTTTCACTCATGCGGCGGATGTGCCTCTGGGACCGGGTGACGTGCTCAAGATTTCAGTCTACGGCAGTCCCGATCTTAGCTTGGAAACCCGAGTAAGCGAGTCCGGCAGCATTTCATTTCCTTTGATTGGTGAGGTGGCGGTGGGGGGGTTAACCCCCGCCGCTGCAGAAAAGTTGATCGCCAGTCGTCTGCAAACTGGTGGTTTTTTGCGCAAGGCTCAGGTGAATATCCTTGTCACACAATTTCAGGGTCAAATGGTCTCTGTGTTGGGGCAAGTCAAGCAGCCTGGCCGTTACCCAATCGAAGGAAAGCGCAATTTGACAGACATGCTGGCGCTCGCTGGAGGTGTTAATACGCAGGGTGCGGATACCGTGGATCTGATTCGTACTCGCGATGGAAAAACAACTAAAACGAGAATCAATATCGTGGACATGGTAAGGAACGGTTCACTTAACCAGGATTACGATTTGGCTGGGGGAGACCTGATCTACGTCGAACGTGCTCCCGTGTTTTACATCTACGGCGAAGTCCAAAAGCCGGGCACTTACAGGCTCGAACCCAACATGACAGTGCTGCAAGCTCTGTCGGCCGGGGGTGGTCTTACTCAGCGTGGCACCGAACGAAATGTACGGATTAAGCGCAAGATGCCGGATGGAAAACTGGAGTCGCTGAAAGCCCGACTGGATGATCTGGTCCAGCCGAATGATGTCGTATATATCCAGGAAAGCCTGTTTTAATGAGGACGGAGCCATGAGTTTTAATCAGTTCTGGATCATTCTGCGTGCCCGTTACAAGCTGGTTCTGGCTGTTTTGGTGGTTACTGTGGCATCCGTATTTGTCATTAGCCTTTTGTTGCCAAAAACCTATAAGGCAACCAATACCCTGGTGCTGAATTATAAAGGTACCGATCCTCTAACTGGACAGGCGCCGCCGGCGCAAGTCATGGACAATTACATGGCAACGCAAGTCAACATTGTCGAAAGTGAAAACGCCGCCATGAAAGTGGTGGCTGCACTTAAAATGGATCAGCAGCCCTCAGCCAAACAGCAATTCGAAGCAGCCACTGGTGGAAAGGGTGATATCCGAAATTGGCTTGCCAAACGTTTACTGCAAGGTCTGGATGTTACCCCGGTGCGTAGCAGCAGTGTGTTGAATATCACTTACACGAGCACCGATCCTGTACTGGCAGCGACCGTTGCCAACGCATTCGCTGCGCAATATCAGGCGCTCGTGGTGCAACTCACGGTCGCACCTTTGAAACAGGCCTCTGGATTTTTTACCCAGCAGTTGAAGACGCTACAGGATAATCTGGAAACCGCTCAGCGCAAACTATCTCGATACCAGCAGAATAAAGGCATTGTCAGTGTGGATAGCCGGCTGGATGTGGAGACAGCGCGGTTGAATGATTTGTCGAATCAGTTGGTGACGGCACAGGGCCAAGCGATGGAAGCGGGATCCCGGCAGCGCATGGCACAAGGAAGCAACGCAAACGAGTCACCAGACGTGGCCGGTAATCCACTCATTCAGAGTCTGAAAATAAATCTTGGCAACGCTGAGTCCAAATTTTCAGAAATCTCCCAGCGGCTGGATAAAAACCATCCACAGTATCAGGCAGCAAAGGCCGAGGTTGATCAATTGCGCGCCGAGTTGAATCGGCAAATTCGCATTACATCCAGTAGTGTGGGAAACAACGCACGTATTTTGCAGCAGCATGAGAACGAAATACGTGCTGCATTGGCCGCTCAAAAGAACAAAGTGCTGACTCTCAACCGCGCCCGTGATGAGATGGCTGTACTGAGCAAGGAAGTTGAAAATGCGCAGCTGGCATACCAGGCCGCCGCTCAACGCTATTCGCAAGTGCAATTGCAAGGCCAATCCACCGAATCTGATGTGGCGGTACTCAATCCGGCCACCGTGCCGACTAATCCATCTGGCCCCAAGGTACTGTTCTATACCATGGCATCGGTGATCTTGGGCGCCATGCTGGGCCTGGGCCTGGCCTTACTGGTTGAAATGCTGGATCGGCGAGTGCGGTCCGCTGATGATTTGATCCAGTTGCTGCATGTTCCAGTGCTCGGAGAGATCGGCTGGGGAATCGCGCAGCACCAGCGTGTCAGTTTACTTCCCACTCCATTAAAACATCGTTTGTTCTCGAACTGAAAGGGCTATGGATATGAAGTTAAGCACACCCGTTCCTCCCTTAGGTGCTGGTGCTCGCGCGTCCAGGATGGGGCGCATCCTGGTCGACAAAGGCAAGCTTACCCAGGCACAGGCTGAGCAGGTCGTGCAGCTTCAGCAAGACCGCGGCATGCGTTTTGGCGAGGCTGCGCAGGTGCTTGGCTTTATCACCGAATCAGATATCCAGCAGGTATTGGCACAGCAATTCGATTACCCATATCTTCAACCAGGGGAGATCAATTTTCCGCCGCAGTTGGTCGCAGCTTATCAGCCATTCAGCAAGCAGGTGGAAACCCTGCGTGCGATACGCAGCCAGCTCATGATGCAATGGTTTTCCGCTGGTCACAAAGCACTTGCTCTGATTAGTGCCAATCCCGAAGAATCAAGCATGTTTGCCGCTAATCTCGCGGTCGTGTTTTCTCAACTCGGTGAACACACCGTACTGGTGGATGGCAACTTGCGCAGCCCCTTGCAACACGAGTTATTCAGGCTGGGCAACCGGCAAGGGCTGGCCGATATTCTTGCGGGCAGGGCAGGGCTGGAAACCTTGTGCAAGGTGGACTCATTTCTGAATTTGTCAGTATTGCCGGCCGGGACGATTGCACCCAATCCGCAAGAGCTATTGGGGCGTCCGGCATTCAAGGCAATCAATGATGGATTGTCGAGCAGCTTCGATATTGTTTTATATGACGTATCGGCCTACTCAACCGGTACAGATGCCCTGGCGATTGCCTCGTTGTCTGGAGGAGTGTTGCTTGTGGCCCGCAAAAATCAGACACGATTAGCTGATTTGAACGAGATGAATGAGCAGCTTGGACGGAGTGGTGCCAAAGTTATTGGCTCGGTTCTGGTGGAATTTTGATGCGGATGAATGAAAAGGTCATGACAGCCTCTGCAAGGTTTGCCGGTTCAGTCAAAGTGAGCTTGATATGGCATTGATTGATTTATCCCTTAAAAAACCACTGCTGATGATATCGGAAATGGCTGGGCGCAAGGCCGATTACACCTTGCCGACACATGCCCGGTTACGCCGCAATAATTTCGACCTATTGCGATTTTTGCTGGCGTTCACAGTATTTCTTTATCACGCCTACGTATTGTCGGATGCGGCCGCGTTATCCGTTTTCAACCAAATCCTGTCGGCTGATCTGGCTGTGAAATCCTTCTTTATCGTGAGCGGTTTCCTGATTTTCATGAGCTATGAAAATTCCCGAGACATTCGCACCTATTTCACCAAGCGTGCCAAGCGTATCTATCCCGCTTATTTTTTCATGATTCTGGCAGGGGCAACACTGGGGTTGATTTTCACTAGCCATGCCCGTGACGGATTTTTCTATACCCAGCTATTGAAATATGTGGCCAGCAATCTGGTGTTCCTGAATGTGCTCCTACCCAGTGTGCCGGGGTTGTTCGAAGGGAACCACCTGCAGGCCATCAATGGTGCCTTGTGGACGCTGAAAATCGAGGTCATGTTCTATCTGTTTGTGCCACTGGCGGTATTGGCTTTCCGAAAATTTGGCCGGCTACCGATGATGACCTTGTTTTTTGTGGCATCTGTTCTTTATTCGATGATCATGCTGCATTTCGAAAATCAGACCGGCCTGCCAATTTATCTTGAGTTACAACGTCAATTACCGGGCCAGATTGCCTTTTTCATTGCGGGAGCTGCCACCTATTACTATTTCGACAAGTTGGCCCGTTACGCAGTCTGGTTGGTGCCACTGGGTTTGGTTGCTTTTGCATTACAAGACTGGCTACCCTGGCTTGCGATTGAGCCATTGGCATTGGCGATACTGGTGATCGGCTTTGCCTGCTTCCTGCCCCATCTCGGGGACTTTGCCAAATATGGCGATTTTTCGTATGGCATGTACATCGCACATTTCCCGATTCTGCAATTATTGATTGCGTATGGCTTTTTCCGCCATGAGCCGTGGGGTGGATTGTTGCTGGCCGCAGCATTGGTACTGAGCACTGCATTTCTGCTCTGGCATTGGGTGGAAAAACCCTTTTTGCGTAAGTCGTCGCATTATGTTGCAGTAAAAAATGAAGGCTAGAGGGATTTATCCATGAAGCCTGTTGTAGCAGCCCAATCTGATGATCGACGATTTAGCATTACATGTTGCCTATTCCTCATGGTGTCGACCAAAGCAAAATCGGCATGGAGGTGTCTGATGAACTCGATCTACCCGGTGAGTAGATTATGAGCGGTACGCTACACAGCAAAGTCAGATCCGGTTTGCTTTGGTCACTGGCGCAAAGCTGGGGCGTTAAATTCACGACATTATTGTTATATATGGTGTTGGCGAGGGTGCTCGACCCTCACCAGCTGGGTGTATTTGCAGCAGCCATGGTGGTACTGGCTTTTGTAGGAATGTTTGTTGACCAAGGACTAAGTCAAGCCATAGTGCAGCGTGCGCAGATTACCGTACAGCTGCTTAATACAGTGTTCCTGATAAATTTCGGTCTTGCGATCTTGATTTATGCCGTGATGTGGTTTTCATCGCCCCTTATTGCCGCGTATTTCAAGATCGCTGAATTGACCAATATCTTGCGAGTATCCAGTTTGGCTGTACTAATCAGTGCTACCTGTTTTAGTCAGCAGGCAATGCTACACCGTAACTTTCATTATCGATGGCTGGCAATCAGCGCGCTGATTGCCACGCTCATTTCGGGGGTCGTGGGAGTGGTCTGTGCGTTGAATGGATTAGGTACCTGGAGTCTGGTCGCACAAATGCTAACGCTGTCCGTAGTTAGTGCCCTGATGCTGTGGATGCAACCACAGTGGCATTTTTCGTTCGATCTGGATTTTTCGGGTATTGGTGGGTTGCTAAAGTTCGGATTGAATCGGCTTGGTGCCAGTGTGCTCGACTTTGCCAATACACGTTATGTAGAGATATTCGTAGCCGCCACCCTTGGTCCGGTCGCTTTGGGTATTTACTCCGTGGGTGTTCGAATTTATCAGGCACTCATGCAAGCCTTGAGTGCTGCCGTTCTGGATGTTGCCCTGAGCGGATTTTCGCGCCTTGCAGATGATCGTCCCGCATTGATTGCAGCGTATTACAAGGCTGTCACCTTGACCACAGCTGTCGCCGTGCCGATATTTTGTCTAATGGCAGCGGTCGCGCCAGAAACCATTGTCGTGTTCTTCGGTGAAAAATGGGCAGAGAGTGCAGCGGTGTTGCGTCCCATTGCGCTACTTGGCGCACTCCACGTCATTGAGTATTACAACGGCACGCTTTTCAATGCAATCGGCAAACCTCAAATTGGACTCCAGTTTCTGATTCTAAAAACAGTGGTGACATTTCTGGCGCTTTGGTTGCTGCATCAGTCAGACCTGGTTTCGATAGTGTACGCATACGTCGCTAGCCAGCTGATTGTCATGCCACTCAGTTTCTATCTGGTGCGCCGGATCGTCGGCGTGTCGCTGCGCATATTATGGATGACGCTATGGCGTTTTCTGGCGGCGTGCGTAATTGGCATCGGATTGATTTTGTTAGGTAGGCAAATGGAGTTGATTAGTCACTTGTCGGTGCTGCCGAGATTACTATTTCTTGGCTTGATTGGCAGCTTGGGATACACGGGGTTTCTGGCTTTCACAGCACGCCGACAGGTACGTGAACTTATTGTCATGATTCAGGTTCAGCGGCAACCAGGTTGAGCACGTGAAGACATTCTTAATGAAAACTGCTTTTTGGATTGTTTTTATATTCAGCACATTTCGACTGATTCCGCATGTGTTATTGATGATGTTTGGCCCGAATCGCCTGAAAATTAATTCTGATGTGAGTCGGTGGGCTGCAATTTATATTGCAGAATCTCCCGTCGAGCATTTCAGTAGATATTTTAATTTTGTATTTTTGATGACGCGTTACCCGGAATTTAGAAATTTATTTTATTACCGTACAGGTACGATTGGTTCCATATTTCGACCACTGTGCCGACCGATATCAACCTTGTATATCCATACCGGAAATATTGGACCTGGCCTGTTTCTTCAGCATGGATTTGCAACGATCATCAGTGCCGAAGAGATTGGTAGCCACTGCTGGATTAATCAACAGGTGACAATCGGCTGGATAGATAAGACAGGTGGCCCAGTTATCGGTGATAACGTAACAATTAATGCAGGTGCAAAAGTGCTCGGAAATATTTCGATTGGCTCAAATTCAGTAGTAGGGGCGAATGCTGTAGTGGTAAAAGACGTTCCACCAAACTGTACGGTTGTCGGTATCCCAGCTTATATCGTTAGAAAAGATGGTATTAGATTTCGGGAATCCCTTTAAGTAGGTATTTACGAAAATGAAGATATTGATCATTTCTCCCGTTCCCACGCACCCGCCAATTGCCGGCAATCGGACGCGCATTTTGACTCTAGTGGATAGTCTGCTGGGGGCAGGACATACGGTGCATTTTGCGTGGGTTGGTATGGAAGACGGTGATCGAATTTCGATGATGAAATACTTCGGCGATGGCTTTACAGAACTGTTGTATCACATCCCCAAGCCTACGCCATTAGCGCGATTACGGCGGCGTTTTCAGCGCTGGCTAAGACTGGAATCTGCTTATGTTTGGGGTGGTGATGACTGGTACGATCCGGGTTTGACACCGCAACTTCTGACGCTGCAGGCAGAGCATGAGTTTGAGGTGGTGTGTGTGGAATACGTTTTTATCTCCAAGGCTCTGGATGCTTTTCCCGCGAGCGTGGTGAAAATCCTGGACACCCATGATCGTTTTGCCGACCGTCATCTCCATTATTTGCGGGCTGGGAAACAGCCGGAATGGTTTTCCACCACGCCGGAGGATGAACGAACTGGGCTGGCGCGTGCCGACGTGGTGCTGGCGATCCAGGACAGCGAGGCTGCTTTGTTTGCCTCCGCTTTGCATGAGAAGGCACGGGTTTTGACGGTAGGGCATCTGCTGGATATGTCGCAGTCAGTGCTAATGGCAGATGTGACGCGCGCGGTGTTTGTGGCGTCAGGTAACAGTATTAATGTAGATGGCGCTAATGCGTTTATTGCCAAAGTGCTTCCGTTGGTACGCACCGAAATACCGGATTTTGAGTTATGGCTGGCGGGGGATGTGTGCTTACACGCGATTGATGCACCTGGTGTGCACAAGCTGGGACGGGTCAATTCAGTCGCGCAGACCTACGCGCAAGGTGCATTGGCAGTGAATCCAGTGCGCATGGGTACCGGGTTGAATATCAAGACAATGGAATGTCTAGCGCTGGGTGTGCCGCTAGTGGCGACAACATCCGGCAGCCGTGGGCTGGAAAATTTGCGCAATCAGGCTTTTTTGGCTGTCCCGGATGATGATGTGGCGGCGATGGCGGCAGCTGTACTCCGGCTGTTGCGTGATCAAGTTTTACGCATGACTTTGGCGCAAGGTGCGCTCAGTGCCGCCCGGGCATGGAATATCAAGCAGATGGGAATACTGGAATGTGCATTACATAAGCAGACATTGGCGGCCGAACAGAAAGCGGTGCAGCGATGAATAATCGCGACTGCTCCGAAACAATGCAGATCGAGTCGGTTGGCACGGGGGCAACATTGCGCGCTGACTGGGCGCAGTATTATCGCGTGTGCGAGGGTTCGCGCGCACGGCGGTTGTTTGATTGCCTGCGCGCGCCTGGTGTTCATGCAGTGACGGTATTGCGCTTCGGGCAATGGGCTGCCAAGCAAGTGATGCCATTACGCTGGCTGCTGACGCCGATTTATATGGTGCTTAACGAACTCATCAAAATACTTTGGGGTATCGATATTCCGCGCAGCGCGCGTATCGGGCCGGGTTTCTACATCGGCCATTTCAGCGGTATTTTTGTTAGCGCACATGCGGTAATCGGACGTAATTGTTTCATTTCGCAAGGCGTGACCATCGGTGTTGGTGGTTCCGGCGACAAGCGTGGCGTGCCGGTACTAGGCGACAATATTTATCTCGGCGCTGGCTGTAAATTATTTGGACGAATTACGGTGGGCGATGGCGTCAAGGTAGGCGCTAATGCTGTGGTGCATTGCAGTCTGGCGGAAGGTGCCAAGGTGGCCGCACCTGGGTTCATTTATTTGAGCGGGACAGCACCGCTTGATAATACGAAACCACAGAATAATGGTACGAGTGATAGCAGCACCAAATCAAATTCTTCTGAAGTACCAATCCTGATTCGAAAGCATTCCAAATAAATGGGCGCACAACAAAAACTGTTACTGGTTAGTGCGCGCTGGGATCACCTCGGTGGACACAGCGGGCTGGCACCACTGGGCAAGCATTTGGAGCAGCACTTTGAGGTGCAGCGGGTGGTACCGAATGTGATCGATAAAATTCGAGTGAATATGCAAATCGCATGGGGAATGTTACGCGAGCGCCTGTTTGGTACCCCCCGGCAGCGTGGCTGGAATCCATTTTACAACCGTCATGGTTTGCTGCTGGAAACCGCAGCGCGGCGTATGGCTCAAGCGCAGCATTTCGATGTGATTTTCTTTGAGGCGCTGGAAGATCACTTCGATGCCTTTGCCAATGCGCGCCAATGGTTAAAGCGTACGCAGCTGGCAGGTGTATCCCATCAGCCACCAGCGTGGTGGCGCCTGTATGCCAGTCGTAGTAGCGTTTTCGCCGCCGTTGATATAGTTATTGCGCTATCCCGCCCTGCACAGGCATACCTGCAGCAGACCGGACATGCCAATGTGCAGTTTGTGCCTCATGGTGTCGATGCCGAATTTTTTACCTCGGTCACGGCGCGCGAATTGGTGGCGGACGTGCCTGTTGAGGTGTTGTTTTGCGGCCAATGGTTGCGTGATTTCCAGCAATTGAGTGATACGCTGGAGGTGCTGGAAAGCGCGTCGAGGCGCTATGTATTTCATCTGGTGGTGCCAAGATTTGCACGTAATTTCGAGCAGCACTATCGCCTCGCGCAACGCGATAACGTGCACTGGTATGCCGGCGTGACGGACGCCGAGTTACGTGACTTATATCGTCGCGCTCACCTGCTGTTTTTGCCACTCATTGATGCCACGGCCAACAATTCGGTGCTGGAAGCAATGGCATGCGGCCTGCCGATGGTGGTATCGCGTGTTGGCGGTGTGGTGGACTACGTTAACGAGGACGATGCGGTATTTTTAACGGCCAAACATGGCCAGCACGCCGCCGATAAGCTGACGTGGAGCGTGGACAACTACAGAGAATGCGTGGTTCGTGCAGAACGTGCAAAAACCCGCACCGCGTCGCAGCTACCTTGGCCGGTCATCGCCGCACGTGTGGCTGAACTGTTGAGAGCCATCTGAAATGAGTGAGGAGAAGTACGACGTGATCAAGGCAAATTTTTTCTGGCATGGCCCTACTTTGAGCCTCTACGAATCGGCTTGCCTGTCTTCGTTTGTGCGCCACGGCTTATCGGTACGGCTGCATACATTTAACTTGCAGCTTGCCGTGCCGGAAGGGGTGGAACTGGTTGATGCCAGCGCATTGGCGCATCAGGACGAGGTGTTGGCCTATACCCAGGGTGGACATGCCGGCTCCATTGCGGCCTTCACTGATATTTTTCGCTATCGCGTGCTGGGGCAGGAGCCCGGCTGGTGGTTCGATACCGACGTGTTCTGTCTGAAAGATGCACTGCATTATGCGGCGCTGGAACGTCAGTCCAAAGGGCTGTTGATCGGTTTTGAAGAAACCGGAAAAGTGAATGGGGCAGTGATGTACATTTCGGACACCAAGCTTGCAAGCCGGCTGGAGCAACTCGCCAATGCCAAAGGCAAGCAGTTTGAGTGGGGTGCCATCGGTCCAGGGCTGGTCACTGAATACCGGGCAGCTCACCCAGAACAAGTGACGGCATTGGCGCAGCATTATTTTTACCCGATACACTATCTCGATGTGGCACGTTTTTTCCGTCCGGAAGACAAGGCTGGTTGCCGGAATGACGCTCAGGATGCGGTCTGCGTACATCTGTGGAATGAATTCCTGCGCCGCTGGCATGTGCCTAAAAACATGTTGCCATGTGAAGGCAGCTATCTGGCCGAGCTGTTTGACCAGGTCGAGGCACGGACGCTGCTGCTGCCGCAAACTTTGCCGCACGATACCTTTGAATCGCTGCGTTATGGCGGTGAAATCGGCCGCCTTGGACACGCGGCCATCCGCATTATCCGTCGAGTCAAACGCCTTAAAGAGAGTGTCATCGGACGATGAATCCTTCCAGTGCAGACACACGCGGCCCGTATTCCGCACTGTCATGGCGGGTGGCACCCCTGAGTGACAGGAACTGGAACCAACTGTTCCTGGCGGGGCTGGTGCTGATGTCGTTGCAATGGGTGCAAGTCAGTATCGTGCAATTTCAGCAACTATGGGCGGTACTGGCATTGGCGGTATTGATTCAGCGGGCAGAAATACGCGCTGGCGTGACTGAAACTTTGATGTTTGCCATGTTCCTTGGATTTGCGCTGGTGGCAACGTTTTTTTCCGGCTATCCGCATACCAAGATGGTCGAACAGATCATGAAGTTCGGTTTTCTCTACCCGGCATTTTATCTGGTGGGGCGGGCACTGGGTACGCACTACCTGCAGCGCAAACTGCCATACGGCTATATATTTTTGTGGGGTTGGCTGATATTTCAGTATGCCGTTCAGTACTTCCAGGTACCGTTTATCTACCATCCGGTTGGCTTTATGCAAGACGTGCTCTATGGCACATTCAAAGAGCGTAACTGGCTGGCGATATATTTCTTTTTGACTTCCTATCTGCTGTTCCTGAAATCAGCGCGCGCGCCGCGTGATGTGCTTTATTTTGCTGCGATCGGAGTGGCTGTGGCAGTGTTATCCGGATCCAAATCGATACTGATACCGGTGGGGATGGTCTTGCTCCTGCAAGTACCTGGTCGTCTGGGGTTGAAAGTATCATTGGTTGCCGCCGGGACCGGCTTGTACATCTGGCTATTCGGCAGTCAGTTGTCTGGCCAATTGTTGCAAGTGCGCCTGCAGGACGAACGCGGTCTGGCATTTGTGCAAAGTGTGCAATTGCTATCCGAAAACTGGTTGGGCTACGGCTTCGGCTTTGTCGAAGCATATTTTACCAATCTGTGGTTTGCAATAAAGGGCTTGGGTGCAGGTGTTAATTCCGTATTTTCCGCGCCGCTCGATTTGCTTCTGATCGCAGGTATCCCCGGGCTGATATTCTGGTGCGTGTTTTTTGTTGGAATCGGGCTGCGTTCCATCGGTCTGTTACTGCCCATTGCAGCATGGTCACTGATCAATCCGCTCCATCAATCCGAAATTACTTATTTGTTCTTGGGAATTCTGATTGCACAGGGGCTACAGAATCGAGTCACAGACACACAGCTTGATAATGGGAGGGGCTGCTCATGAGGCCTGCTCACGCCGATTATCGGGTCTATGCGGATTTGCGCTGGCCGCGCATGACCGGTATCGCCAAAGTACAGGCGGCCTGCTGCGCCGCCGCACCACCGCATGTACACCTTGTTGATATGAATTTGACTGGTAGCTTGGGAAGTCCGGTTGCCCCTGTGAAATTGACTCGGGCATTGCAATCCCTAAGCGATGGTGTGTTCTGGAACCCGGGTTTTGTGCCGCCGCTATTGGCGCATATACCTTCGATTGTTACTGTGCATGATTTAACCCATCGCCTGTTCTATAGCAGGCTGCATCGTGCCTATTACGACTTGGTGCTGAAACCGCTTTACCGGCGTTGTGCTGCGATTATCTGTGTGTCTGAATACACTCGAGATACCTTTCTGGCCTGGTCAAAGATGGCAGCGAATAAGGTACACGTGGTTCTGAATGGTGTTTGCCCGCATTACGCGGCGAACACCGAAACACTGGAACTGCCCTATCCCTATGTGCTTTATCCGGGCAATCACAGAACTTACAAGAATCTGGCCAGACTACTCGAGGCTTACGCCCGTTCGCGGTTGCCAAACAACGGAATTCATCTGGTATTGACCGGTAATATCGAACCAGGCCTGCATTCGCTGTCGGCCGCCTTGGGAATTGCCGACAAGGTGCATTTTTGTGGCTGGCTGGATGTGCCAGAGCTGCCAAAGCTTTACCGGGGTGCTTTGGGCGTCGCCTACATTTCCTTATATGAGGGATTTGGCTTGCCTATTGTCGAAGCCATGGCATCGGAGGTGCCGGTTATGACTTCCAATGTCTCTTCGATGCCTGAAGTTGCCGGCGATGCCGCCTTGCTGGTTGACCCCTATTCGATAGCTGAAATTACTGAAGGCCTCAATACCTTGGCGCTGGACGAAGCTGCGCGTCGCCAGATGATTGCGCGCGGCAGCGAACGTGTTCGTTTGTTCGATTGGGAAAAATCCGCGGCACAGTTGTGGCGTATTGTTGATTCGGTTGCTGATGGAGGCAGATCATGAAGTTTTCTCTCGTAATGGCGACTTTGGGTCGCAGCGTGGAGATTGAACGCTTGTTCAATTCGCTCGCGGATCAGTCATATAAAAATTTCGAAGTGATCGTGGTTGACCAGAATGAGGATGACCGGGTGGTCAAGCTGGTAGAGCAGTTTCGTGATCGGCTCGAGTTTGTATATTTGCGCTCTGCAAAAGGTTTGTCACGAGCCAGAAATGTTGGCCTGCAACACGTCCGTGGTGAACTGGTTGCCTTTCCTGATGATGACTGCTGGTACAAGTCGGACGTGCTGGAGTTTGTGGTCACACAATTTCAGGCCGATCCGCGGCTGCAAGGTTTGACTGGCTGCAGTGTGGATGGAAATGGTGCGTCGTCACAGGGACGCTGGTCGGACCGGATATTAACGGTGGACCGATACAACGTCTGGAAATGCGCTACGTCATATACGATTTTTTTGCGTGCCGAGGCGGTGGCACGGGCCGGGAAGTTCAACGAGGCACTGGGCGTAGGGGCCGGTACGCGTTGGGGTGCGGGCGAAGAAGTGAATTACCTGCTGCGGGTAATTCAGGCACCCATGTATGTGCGTTACGACCCAAGTCTGCGCATATTTCATCCCGAGCCTTTGACGGCAATGGATGAGAAGGCATTTTCACGTGCGCGTTTGTATAACCGCGGCTTCGGACGCGTTCTCGGGCTATCCGGTTATCCATTTTATTTTGTTTTGTATCTGATTTTCAGGTCGGTAGCCGGCAGCTTTTTGTCTTTGGTAAAAATGGATTACAGGCGCGCCAAATATTACTGGATTGCTGCTTCCCAGCGTTTTCTCGGCTGGATCGATTGACGATGCCCAGAGCAAACTCATCCCAAAGAAAAAATCTGAATGTTTATTCGGATATGCGCTGGCCACTCAAGACTGGTATCGGTAACGTCATGGCAGCGATGATAGAACGCAAACCTTCGCGTATGGATTTGATCGGTCTGGAAGTAAAAGGGAGCATCGGCAGCCCGTTTTCACCGTTTGCGATCAGTCACGCGCTGCGGCGTTCGGGCGCAGATCGTGATGGTGTTTACTGGAGCGCCGGCTTCGTACCACCCGCCTTGATGAATATGCCCAGTGTCGTGACGGTACACGATCTGACCCATCTGCGTTTTTACAGCCGGTTTCATGCAGCTTACTACAACCACTATCTCAAGCCTTTGTATCGACGATGCAGCGCGATTGTTTGTGTCTCGGATTATACGCGCCGGGAGTTTCTTGACTGGTCAGGCATGCCACCAGACAAGGTATCTGTTGTATATAACAGCGTGGATCAGATGTATCTGGATAACCAGGAGGCGGCCCAGCTTTCCTATCGTTACGTTCTCTATCCGGGCAATCATCGCAGCTACAAGAATCTTGAGCGCTTGATCTCGGCCTTCGCAGCTTCGGCGTTACCGCAACAGAATATTCATCTGGTGATGACCGGCGCTGTCAATCAGTCACTGGTCGAACATGCCATGCGACAAGGTGTGGTATCCAAGCTGCATTTTTTGGGACGCGTCAAGGATGAGGATTTGCCAAAGCTCTATAAAGGCGCCTTGCTGGTTGCCTTCGTTTCGCTTTACGAAGGGTTTGGGCTGCCGATAGTAGAGGCGATGGCATCGGGAGTGCCGGTATTGACGTCGGATGTATCGGCTATGCCCGAGGTGGCAGGCAATGCAGCACTGATTGTCGATCCGTATTCGATAGACGCCATTGCCGAGGGCCTGAATGATCTGGTCAGTGATGAGGTACTGCGTCAGGAATTGGTGGGGAAAGGACGGGAACAGGTGAAGCGTTTCGATTGGGACCGCTCGGCAAAGAAACTCTGGGATATTGTCGGCCATGTGTATGAGTCTGCATGAGATACCAGAATCAGGTTTGGGAGATGGCACGGCCCACGACAACAAAACTCACGAATTGCAGATCGATGCATTTATTTTGAGGGGTAAATAAATTGCCAACGAACTATTTGGGTGTCTTTAATCCAGTGATTGTGAACTACCGCACACCAGACCTCACCTTGAAATGCGTAGAGTCGATCGTACGTTTGGGTATCGCGGCCCCGCAGGATATCGTGGTGGTTGAAAACGCTTCGCCGGATAACTCTTATGAACGCCTCAGCCGTGAATTGATGCAAGGTATCCGCTTGGTGCGCTCTGCTACCAACGGCGGGTTTGGCGCCGGTGTGAATCTTGGCGCGGCCGCCTGCAATCACGAGTTTATTCTGGTACTCAATCCCGATACCTACTTTGAAGATCTCAGTATCCAACGGATCATCGCCCTGTTTGACGAGGAACCCGATGTGGGAATCGTCGGACTCGACCTGGTCTACCCTGGAGGGGCGCGGCAGTTTTCCGCCAGACGTTTCTACAGTCTGCTGGATGTGGCGGGGCGCCGACTGCCGATCGGACAGTACTGGCCGTTCAAGCCGCGTATTGACCGGCATATGATGCGATCCGCATGGGATGCTGATCAGCCTTTCGATGCAGAATGGGTGATGGGGACAGGATTTATTGTCCGTCGTGCACTGTTCAATGATATTGGCGGCATGGATGAGGCCTATTTTCTGTACATGGAAGACGTCGATCTGTGCGCCCGGGTTTGGCAAGCTGGTTTCCGGGTTGTATGTGTTCCCGGTGTGAAGCTGGTGCATGATCACCAGCGGACCAGTGCGGCCGGTCCGTTAAGTTGGGCTGGGCGATTGCATCTGCAGAGCTTGATGCGATTCAGAAAAAAATTTCATGTGCCCTTGTTTCGGCAACCCGGGATTTCTGGACTTTGGCGATGAGTTCAATCAACCGCCATGGGCCGGTTTTGATGGAGAACGCCGAACATGCGTAATGGTGCTGAGCGGGGCATGAATCGACTGCTTTACCTCATGGCAGCGGGGTTATTTGCGTTATTTGTATGTTCACGTGCGTGGGCTGTACCAGGTGAATTCTTACCGGTTGTCGATGGCGGATTTGAAAGTGATCAAAGTGCCTGGGTTGGCGGCAATGTAGTCAGCACGGACCCACATGCAGGAAAACATGCACTGGCACTTGGATCCGGCTATGCATATCAGTCGCCGGCTGGAATGATACCGATCAAACCGGGTTTTGATTACCGGCTGCATATCTGGATCAGGTGTGATGGTTGTAATACGCAGGATGTGGCAGTGAGCGCATTGCTGCATGGCGGTGGTTTCAATGCCGCGAATAGCGGAAGCTTCGGGCGGATACTCGGTAGCTGGCTGGAGGGAACAAAGCCCGCGTTTGTTCTGGATGGCGGGAAATCGCCGGCATTGCTGTCCTTGGGTGGTACGGTAGGCTGGAAGGTGTATTCAGTGGATATTCCTGCCTCGCAAATAGCATCCGATACCAAAGCCTTGCAGATATATTTGCGCCACGATGCCGGGTCGACTCCCAAGGGCACAGCTTATTTCGACGATTTATCTGTCGAACAACTACCGGCAGGCACGGTTGCGCCAGACCGTATTATTCTGAATGGTGGCTTTGAAACGGGTAAGGCACCTTGGTGGGGTGACGGAAATATCATCAAGGAAGGTGCAGCCGAAGGCCACCAGGCTTTGAGAATTTCCGGTGGGTATGCTGCTCAGGATAAAAGGCCTGTTGAAGGTGGCAAGCACTATCGGGTAAGTATGCAAATACGTTCCAACGGCGCTGCCGATAATTCGATATTCGCCCAGCTGAGTTTTCGTGGTGCTGGTGTGGATGGTGGATGGCGTGGACCAGAGCAGGTCAACACAGGCGCGACGTCAGAGCCGGCATTGTTTGTAACCGGCGGGACGCATGGATGGAAATCCTATTCGGTCGTGGTGGGGGCACCCCCTGGTGCGAACGAGGTACTGCTGTATTTGCGCAAGAAAGCAGGCACGCCAGGTACAGCCGATTTCGATGCAGTCAAGATCAGCCAGACGGATGATCCGGTGATGACTGCCGCCGTCATGGAGCAGAAAAAGATGGCGGCGACCATGTTTGCTCCCGTGGCGAAAACCGCCAATGCGCAGAAAATCATCGCGGCCGCAGTCACTGCAAGCGCTGCAAAACCTCCCAAAACTTTGATTCTGGCTGACAATGGCAAGCCACGTTATCACATCCATGTGGCTCGCAACGCTGACACCATTACTTTGGGTGCGGCCAGCACACTGGCTGATTATCTGAAGCGGATCAGCGGCGCCAGCTTTACCTCTTATTCCGATGATGATCATCCGCTGGCCGGTCCTTTACTGATAGTCGGAAGAGATAATGTGCTGACGCAACGGCTATGCCCTGATATTCCGTATGACAAGCTGGGGGATGATGGCTTTGTTATTCGCACCGTGGGCCCGAATCTGGTCATTGCCGGTGCCACGCCACGTGGCACCATGTATGGTGTCAATTGGTTTCTTGACCACAAGCTCGGCGTCAAATGGCTGAGTCCTTCCTTCACTTATGTCCCAGTTGCACGAAAACTGCAGGTTGCGCCACTGAATGAGTTGCAAGTGCCACGCTTCAGCTATCGGGAAGTGCTCAGCTATGAAGGACAGGACAAAGCCTATCGTGCGCACAATTTGCTCAATGGCGAATCACACGGGCCATCATTCAGTGCCTCGCCTGCCGATATTGATAGCTGGGATCACAGCTGGGATGCAAAGGGCGGAGAAGCCAGTTTTTACGAGCTGATGCCACAGGCTAAATATGCCAAGGCGCATCCCGACTGGTATGCCGGTGGACAAGTGGCGATGATGAATCCGGAAGTGCGCCAGGTCATGGCGGACGCGATTATTAATCGATTGAAGCAGTTGCCGGATTACAAAAAAATCTGGTTTGATTTGCACGATATGGATTGGGGCTGGGATATGGATCCGGCCAGTCAGGCCTTTGCCGACAAACATGGTGGTGATCCATCCGCCCCCCGGCTGGATATGGTCATCGACATCGCCAATCGGGTGCGCAAGGTACTGCCAGACGCGCGGCTGGCGTTCAATGCCTATCATTGGAGTTTTACACCACCCAAGGGCATGACAGTGCCTGACTATGTCATGGTATTCCCGATGACCATACAGGTGGATTACAGTTCTCCATTGAACAAAGGTCGGAACGAAAAGCTGGGTCAGGATATTGCCGGCTGGAATGCCATCGCGAAACATATATTGGTATGGGATCACATTACCAACTTCAGCGGTTTCCTCCAGCCCACGCCCAACATCTATCCGATCGGCTACAGTCTGCAATGGCTGGCTACCTTACCCAATGTCCACGGTTACTTTGCCGAAGGCAGCTGGAATACGCCGGTAGCCGAGTTTGCCAGTTTGCGTGTGTGGATAATTGCGCGGCTGCTATGGAATCCCAAGCAGGATGTCCGTGCCCTTGTCGCCGAATATAGCCGGTACTATTTTGGCGCGGCGAGCCCATATCTGCTTCAATATATCGATCTGATGCACGCGGCCATTGCAAAGAGCGGCGATATGCTTAGCGAGAAAACCCAGGTTGATATTGCGATGCTGAATCTGGATTTTGTGCGTGAGGCTGACCAATTGTTCGAAAAAGCACAAGTTGCAGTGGCAAATAACCCCGTGTTGCTGGAGCATGTAAAAGAAGCACGCATGCCGGTGGATTATGTCATTCTGGTACGCCGTAAAGAGTATGCAGATGAAGCCGTAAGGCGAGGCATCAAGTGGCAGCCGGATACGGCGCAGCGTCTGGCGCGTCTCGATCAAACCATCCGTACGGCGAAAGTCACCGAGTATCGTCAGGGGGGTAGTATCAAGCAACTGGACGAATTGCTGGCAATAGAGCGTCATACACCAGCGCCTCCGGCATTGGTACGCGACATGCCCAAGTCGGACTGGATGGATTATCAGGATCTGGGTTTCAATCTCTATGATACCGCGCTAATCGTTCCAGATAACGCGGCGTCAGACGGAGCCGCAGCCAGGATGAACGGTAACTCTTCAACCTGGGCGGTGCAATTCAAGTTGAACAAACTGCCCAAACAAGGGAGCTGGGAATTGTACGCAAGTGTTCGTGTGGATGCTGCTGCAAACCATGACAAGGAGGCAGGCGTGAGGGTAGGTTCATCTCCGCCGATGGGCTTATTCAATACCGGTTTGGTCGGCGCTTTGAATGATGGCCAGTATCATTTAGTCAAGGCAGCAGGTGGCCCCTTCCATTATGATACCGATCAAGGCAAGGGTATTTATGTCCAGGCGCCTGGTGGAAAATATGTGAAACACATCTATGTAGATCGGTTTATTGCAGTTCGGGTACCGGATAAACATTGAAATCGCCATTTTTAAGATAGAAATGAATGCGCACAATCCATATTGATAATAGAGAAAATAATATGACAACTATTTTGATCACCGGCGGAGCCGGCTACATTGGTTCCCATACCTGCTTGGAGTTGCTGAGCGCAGGATTCGAAGTCGTGGTCGTTGATAACCTGAGTAACAGCAAACAGGTGGCACTGAAACGGGTAGAAGAAATTACCGGTAAAAAGCCGATTTTTTATCATGCGGATGTGCGGGATCGCGAGGCGTTGAATCAAATCTTTGCAAAACATGCTATCCAGGCTGTGATTCATTTTGCCGGACTCAAGGCGGTCGGTGAGTCGGTAGAACAACCTCTGCGCTATTATGAGAACAATGTTGGGGGTACGGTTACTTTGTGCCAGGCGATGGCAGAGGCGGGGGTGAAGATTATCGTGTTCAGTTCATCCGCGACAGTTTACGGCGATCCTCATACTGTCCCCATCCAGGAAGACTTTCCGGTTGGTGCCACCACCAATCCTTATGGTCGCAGCAAATTTATTGTGGAAGAGATTCTGCGTGATTTGTATCTTGCCGATCCAGACTGGCGCATTGGTTTGCTGCGCTATTTCAATCCGGTGGGAGCGCATGAAAGTGGATTGATTGGCGAGGATCCGAATGGTATCCCCAGTAATCTGATGCCTTACATTGCCCAGGTGGCAGTGGGAAGGCTACCTTTTTTGCGGGCGTTTGGCGGAGACTATCCAACACCCGATGGTACCGGTGTGCGGGATTATATCCACGTGGTCGATCTGGCGCTTGGGCATGTGGCGGCGCTGCGTTATCTGGAAAATCACGAGGGTTTGGTGACAGTAAATCTGGGTACGGGTCACGGCTATAGTGTTCTGGATATGGTACGGGCTTTTGCAGCCGCAAGCGGGCGCGAAATACCCTACCAGATTGTCGAACGAAGGGCAGGGGACATCGCCAGTTGTTACGCTGATCCGGCACTCGCAAAAAAGTTATTTGGCTGGCAGGCGCTACGCGATGTAAATGTCATGTGTGCCGATTCGTGGCGCTGGCAGTCACAAAATCCGCAGGGGTATGAGGAGTAGTCAGGGGCTCACTCTCGACTTCTAAATTCGGGCAGAAGATGCCAGTCAGATTATTGAGGTATGCAGTCCGGCGGACTAAGCCGCATTTGGCGTAGCAATATCGAGCATGATTTCGGTAACGTCTCTACCCACGCCACGGTAACCGGTAAAGCGTCCGATGGCGTCGAATTTTGGTTCTCCACTCACCTGGAAATATTGTTGCGCGCCATCGGTATGAATCCGGCTGTAAATAAAATTCAGGAATGGCCGGCGTGCTGCGATGTTCGCTTCGAGTTCGGCACGTTCGGTTTCATTCCAGCGTGCTGTAGGTGTATGAACGTTCTGATCTGATAAAGAATCAGCTTGAGGCGCTTTGAGCATTTCCAGTACCGGACCGTAAACATTGGTGAAATGGCCGTGTTCGTCCTGTTCCCAATACCAGTCGGATGACAACTCGGTCAAGCGGCGAAAGCGTGCTTCACTTTCGCGTAATTCGGCTGTGCGTTCCAGCACAGTCTGTTCCAACTCTTGATTCAAATGATCAAGTTGTTTATACAGCAAGCGCACTTCCAGCATGTTGTGAATACGGGTCTTGACCTCGATCAGGTCAAACGGTTTGGCGACAAAATCCTTCGCGCCGGAGGCCAATGCCCGCAACTTGTGGCCCGGTTGAGCGGTGAGTACGAGGATAGGAACATAACCGTCAATTTCGAGTTTCTTCAGGTTCTCCATCACCTCAAAGCCATCCATCCCTGGCATCTGCAAATCAAGCAAAATCAGATCGTAATGATGGTCGCGATGCAATGCGCTGACGGTGTGCGGATCCATCGTCGACGTGATGCAGCCATAGCCGACTTCACGCAGCATTTGCTCCAGCAACATCACATTGGCTTCCTGGTCGTCCACGATCAGGATGTTGGCATTCAGAATATCAGTGGGGAGCACCATAAAATTCGCTTTCTTTGTTTGTATTACTACCCATGTCCGTGGGCACTACACATTAACCACCAGTCATCGTTACCAAGTCTGCTTGTGCCGCAATACGATAGACATTTTTGCCGGCACGCTTGGCCTCATACAAGGCAGTGTCTGCGCTTTTCATCAAGGTTCCCACCTGCTCGCCATGTGTAGGATAAATACCGACGCCGACGCTGGCGGTCATGATCACATTGCTGCCCTGGATGTTATACGGTTGAGCGACTGCCTCTATTACTTTTGATACAAGATTGACAACGTCGCCGGGATGATTCAATTCCGCTAATCCGATTACAAATTCGTCCCCACCGAGGCGTGATACAGTGTCTTCTTGACGCACTGCGGCCACCAGGCGATCGGCGACCATCTGTAGCAAGATGTCACCTGCATCGTGGCCTAAAGTATCGTTAATCAATTTGAATCCATCCAAATCCAGATACATCACAGCCATGATGCGATTGTTTCGGTGCGCATGGGCGATGGCTAACGAGAGTCTGTCCATTAGCAAGCGCCTGTTGGGCAGGCCGGTCAACGCATCATGTAAAGCCAGTGATTCCAGGGCACGACTGTAATCCTCAAGTTGTTTGTACAACAACCGCACTTCCAGCATATTGTGGATCCGCGTCTTAACTTCAATCAGGTCAAATGGTTTGGAGACAAAATCCTTCGCGCCGGAAGTCAGGGCGCGTAATTTGTGATCTGGTTGAGCGGTGAGCACCAGTATCGGAACATACCCGTCTATTTCGCATTCCCTCAAGTCTTCCATCACATGAAAGCCATCCATGCCCGGCATTTGCAAATCAAGCAAAATCAGGTCGTACGGATTGTCGCGATGTAGTGTGCAGACGGCGTATGGATCCATTGTCGACGATACATTGCAATAACCTGCTTCTTGCAGCATTTGCTCCAGCAACATCACATTGGCCGCCTGATCGTCTACGATGAGGATACTAGCCTTCAGGATGTGGTCTGTGCTAACCATTCTAGTGCGTTGGTATAACTGCACTGTCTTCGCCGGTTTCAGCAAATTCCAGCGCCATATCCAACGCTTGCATGAATTCGTCGAATTTGATCGGCTTGGTGAGATAGCGAAAGAATCCGGCATCCAGGCCTTTGCGGATATCGCGTGGCATCGCATTGGCACTGATGGCGAGGATAGGAATATGCGCAGTGACCGGGTCTTCACGCAGGATTTTTAACGCCTGGATACCGCTGATACCCGGCAGGTTGATGTCCATCAGGATTACGTCTGGCTGATGGACGCGCGCCAGCGCGATACCGCGCGTGCCATCTGCCGCAGATAACAGGTGCAAATCGGTGCGACGCGCGATGAGTTGTTCCACCAACTGCATGTTGGCCCGGTTATCTTCTACATACAACAGGGTGCGCAAATCTGTGCCAGCCTGGGTGCGCGCTTGAAGCAGTTCTTGCTGTTCGTCTGCACTGAAGAGAAGTTTCGGAGCCTCCGACAAATTCAGTTCGATCCAGAATACACTGCCTAGCCCAACAGTACTTTCCGCCCCGATTTCACCTTCCATCAATTCGACCAGACGTTTGCTGACCACCAGGCCGATGCCGGTACCTTCTTCTATGCCTGCCTCTTGCCCCAGACGATTGAATGGTTGAAACAGTTGCGAAAGTTTTTCTGCAGATAATCCCTGACCGGTATCCTGCACACTGATACGGATGCGTCCCGGCGTCTGCGAGTTGCTGCACACCACTTTTACCGTTCCTCCTATGCGATTGTATTTGATCGCGTTGGAAAGCAGGTTGATGAGAACCTGCTTTACCCGGGTTCGGTCAGCCTGAATGAAATAAGGACCATCGAACTGGGGAAAACCCACGTGGATGCCGCTTTTTTGTGCCTGTGGTTCGATCATGGCCTGACATTCCAGCATGACGTCGAGCAGCGACATGGATTCCTGCGATAGCGACATTTTGCCCGACTCGATCAGTGCGAGATCGAGAACCTGGTTAATTAACTCCAGTAGATACCATCCTGCCTGGAGAATCTGGTTGAGACTGGATTTTTGGGATGGTGTGGGCTGGGGCGTGCCGGAATCCATTAATTGTGCGAAACCGAGGATGGCATTCAGCGGGGAGCGCAATTCATGGCTCATACTGGAAAGAAAATCCGATTTGGCGAGATTGGCCTTTTCTGCTGCGGCCTTGGCATTGGTCAACTCATGTTCCACCTGTTTGCGCACGGAGTTATCGGCACCGATCAACAAATAGCCGATGATTTCATCATAATCATCGCGCAATGCCGTGATCGATACGATGGCCGGGAAACGGCTGCCATCCTTGCAGATATAGGTCAAATCATAGCTGTCTTCGATCCCGCGCGAAGCTTTATAGGCCAACGCCTCGAAGCCCGATGTAATCGGCGTGGCAAACTCTGTGCTCAATGCATGCGCGCGCGCCTTTACCTCATCAGGGTCATGAATGTCGCTGGGATTGATTTTGTTCACAACTTCATCGGCCGTATAGCCCAGCATACACTCGGCGCCGATATTGAATAGCTGAATGATGCCTTTCTCGTCGGTAGCGATAATCGAGAAATTAGCACTATTGAGGATCGCGTTTTGCAAGGCGCCGGTTTTAAGCAAAACTTCCTGGCGGCGGAGTTCGGTGATACCTTCCGTCATTCCTGTGGCTGGGCTGGGTATGGCGTAATAATCGCGAATCTTTTCGGGCATGGCCGTCCTCATTTTAAAGAGCGAATTGGTTTGACGGATCGCGTGTCCGAAGGTGCAAGCAGCACCGTTCTACTTATACACTTATAAGAGGGAAAAGAATGCATACTTTTGCAGCCGGCGCCAAGAATAGGTACGTGAATGGGACGTCTGTTTTGAGCATAGTGGAGAGACCTGTCGTTATCCGTGCGTTACCGCACTGTTGGCAGGGGTTATGTGCAGGCCTGAATGGATACGAAGTGCTAAGCATGACTGGCTAATGAAAATTCCTGACGATTGCGTACGTCACACAGTAGTCGATCATGTTCTTTCTTGACGACGGCATAGCATTCGCACACGCGCGATGTCAGGCCAGATCGATTGAGCACAGTGATATGCCCACGCCGGTAGCTAATAAATCCAGCCTGTTGCAAATGTCCAGCAGCCTCGGTAATTCCTTCGCGTCGTACGCCGAGCATGCTGGCAATGAGTTCTTGCGTCATGGTCAGTTCATTGGTGGGTAGACGATCAAGGGTCAGTAACAACCATCTACATAGCTGCTCCTCTATTGAGTGATGGCGATTACATACCGCTGTTTGGGATATTTGTGTAATCAGCGCTTGGGTGTAGCGCAGCAATAGGTGCTGCATGATACCGGCACGTCTCCCTCCGACACGATTGAATTCTTTCATCAGTAACTGTGCCTTGAGCTGGTAACCGTGGCCCGCAGTCTGCACGATGGCGCTACTGGGAGTAGTGTTCCCACCCATAAATAGTGAAATGCCGAGTACGCCTTCATTACCCACGCCCGCAATTTCAGACGATGCACCGCTCTCGGTCACATAGTGTAGTGAGACGATTGCAGTCGTTGGAAAATAGACATGCTGCAATTGGCCGCCGGATTCATAAAGAACATCACCCAGCGGCATCGTTACCAATTCAAGATGGGGGAGAATACGTTCGAATTCGGCGGTAGGCAGGGCGGCGAGCAGATGATTTTGATTGGGGCTCTGCGGGGTATTCATATGGGGTCTCCGAATAATCGGCCGGAAAGCGCGACTATCACGTAGACAGCATACAGGATTTTGCACTCTAAAGCCCTTTCGAGCTAGATTAGAGTTGGACTGACAGGCTCCGGACGGCTGTTATCCGGATATGGCCCCTAACGGTGCATGCAACAAGTGCATTTTCCCCATTTGCACCTGCGTTTCCGGAGGTGTGTGGCTCCCAGCCGAACTGTGCTAAATCTGCTTAATCAGCAGTCAATCAATTACCGTGTCCGGTGTTCCGGATGGAGGGCACGATTATCGGCGACCGATAAGGATACCGATTACCAGGCTGACACCGGCGACTGCTCCGATGGCCTGCCAGGGGTAATCGTGGACATAAGCATCAGTAGCCTTGGCAGCCACTTTGGCTTTGACCAGCAATGCGGCCTGGGTTTCCGCCATGCTGATTTTCGCAACTCTGATGGATTCTTCCGCCCGGGCGCGCAATTCAAGCAGTTTTTCGCCGCCTTGACTTGCAGTTGCTTTCAGTAACGCTTCTGCATCGGCGATCACCACTTTGAAATCGGCAATTAACTGTTCTTTGGTGACTTGGTCAGATGTTTTATTCATATTTTCTTCCGTTTTCAGTTCCAGCTTGTTCATGGTTAATTTTGGCCTTTTTTCGGATATGCCTGGCTGCTAAACGAGACAAACCAGTCAGTACTATTTCAAGCCAGCGGCAGGGTATGACGTTACTTGCGCAGGGTCAGCAGGAATACACCTGCCACGATGGCACCTATGCCTGCCCAGATGGGAATATTTACCGTCTGAGTATCTTTGACGGATAGCTCTATCGGGCCCACCTTGGCCTGATGGGTTTCCTTAGTGTAGGTAAATCCACCATATGCCAGCCCCAAGCCGCCGGCTATGATCAGTACAATCGCTAACATTTTGACAGCATTCATTTTGAGTTTTCCTGTGGCGGTATTTTTTATGGAAGGAGGGTCGCTCTGGTAAACAGAACTCCTCCCTTTTCGGGGATATCCAGCCCGATACTCAAGGGCACAATCTTTTTACCCAATGGAACAAGGTATCGCTATGGTACTTGTCCTTTCGATCAGAATTCTGTGCGCTATCGAACATAACTATCCATTTTATGAATATTGCCAAATCTTTGATCGATCAGTAAAACGTATTCACTTTAGTCTCCCAGTAGCTCTGCTAAGGGATGTAATTGCTCTATATGCTGTGACACGACTCTGACGATGACGATAATGGGAATGCTCAGGAGCATGCCCCATATGCCCCATAACCAGGTCCAGAACAGCAGGGAAATAAATACTGCTGCCGTATTCATTTTGGCAAACCTGCCTGTCATCCAGGTGGTCACCAGGACACCGATGAGTGTGGCTATAAGCAACGATGCGCCCCCAACTTGCACGGCCATGGAGATCGAATCGAATTGGATAAACGCAGCCATGCCCGTCACACTGGCTGTTATGACAGGCCCAAAATATGGAATGATATGTAACAAGCTAGCGGCGGCCGCCCAAGCGCCAGCATTTTCCAAGCCAAGCCAAGAAAAAGCTGCCCATGTGAGAATGCCCACCAAGGCGTTCGTAATTAATAACATGAACATGTAGCTCTGAATGGAATTATTAATATCATCCAGAATATGCACGGTAATTTTTCGTCTAGTCAGCGTGGGGCCAGCCAGACGTACTAATTTTCGTTTGAAAGTATCACCCGAGAGTAATAAGAAATAGGTGAGAAAGGCGACCATAACTGCCTGTCCCAAAAAAGTCAGCAAGCCGGACCAGCCCGATAATAAAAAATCATTCAGCTTGAAGGGAGATTGATCCACGATGACGTAGGTTTTTGAGCGCTTTGGTGGCTCTGGCGTTGCGGCCACTTGATTGGTGGCTTTTTCTATTTCCTTTGCTGCAATTTGTACTTTTTGCATATTGCTGAGCGGACCATGCTGCAAATGGCTTGTAGCAGAGGACAACTTGCTCGCCGCTTTGGGCAATTGATCCAGTATGGTTTGCATTTCGCCACGCAGCGCGTAGGTACATAGTAATCCCACGCTGATCACCGTGAGCATAACGGCTGTAGCGCCGAACAAGCGTGGAACTTTGATTCGTTCCAACCATGCAACAAGAGGATTGAGCGTATAGGCGAACAAAATTCCGAGTAGCAGGGAGATGACAAATGTTTGCGCCCAATGGAGAGCAAAAATGAGTGCGATGACAGCAATAAGGGCGAGCGCCATGCTGTGCGCTACAACTGTTTCTTGGGTCTGAGGTAAAGTCAGATGGGTATCGTTTCCCGGGCTGATTGCATGACCAGCCGTTTGCGCCGATTCTGGTTGAACGGGTATTTCCATGATGGCGACCGCAATTTAGAAATTAATATTTTCGTAATTTGCTCAAGTCGGGCCGCTTTTGGGGTTAATCCGAAAGTGGCTTTGAGACAAAAGCCCATTTTTATCGTTCGATGCAATCCGGCGCTTCTACACCCTTTCGTGTATTAAAAGAAGGCTCCTTGATGAGCCTTCTTTTAATATTTATTATTTAACGAATAATTAGTCTCTATCGTTATTTTGCACTTCTTTGGCTTTGTGATGTATTGCATCGCCAGCGCTTTCAACATCTTTTCCTGCGCCCGCAACTGTATTGCAAGCAGTGACGCTGAGTAACATCCCTACAGCACCAGCCAAAATGAAAGCAGATAAAATTTTCTTGGTCATGATTGATCTCCTGAACGTTTGGTAAAGTTGAAAGCCTGAAACTTGATATTCTCATTTCAAGCTTGGGGAGATCATATGAGCGTAGGTAAATTTGGTCTGTACGCTATCGAACGTAATGGAAAATTGCTGCCTGCAATTGTATTCTCAATGCAAAACCGGGTTAAGGAATAAGTTTAATCTTCTGTATAAGGCAAGGATTTAGAGCCAGTATTCCGGAAGTCTGGATAACCATTCCTTGAAACGGGAGGTAAGGGGCCGATGCACCCACTCAGTCAGATCGATCTGATTGGATTGGTTCAGGTCATTGGTAAACATGGCTTCCATTTGGTTGGCAAAGTCACTACCCAGGATGACCGCGTTTACTTCATCATTGTGGAGAAAGCTACGCCAATCCAGATTGGTCGAGCCGATGGTTGACCAGACCCCATCGATGGTGGCCGTTTTGGCATGCATTACTGAGCCGCGGCGCTCATAGATTTTTACCCCGGCGCGCAGTAATTTTTCGTAGTGGGAGCGACCTGCATTAAAGACTATCCATGAGTCACTATGGCTCGGTAGTATCAGTTTCACATCTACACCCCTTTGGGCCGCTTTCATCAACGCTTCAAGCAATTGAGGATCGGGCACAAAATAGGCATTGGTAAGATGTATTTGCCGGTCTGCATGATTGATGGCAGAAAGCAAGGTCAGATAAATTGGATTGGTGGTGTCATTGGCGGTACTGCCCATGGCACGGACGATTTCATTTCCCTGTTTATGAAGCTGAGGAAAATAGTCATCCTGATTTAGGGGCGTACCATCCTGTTTTTGCCAGGTATCCAGAAACAGCTTCTGGAATTCCACTACAGCCGGGCCTTTAATTTCGACATGAGTATCACGCCAGCCGAAAGAGAGATTGCTTTGCTTTTTTTTGCGGTGTAAAACAGATCCGCTTGAGTAAGCATTACTGATATTGATGCCGCCTACAAAGGCGATTTTCCCATCTATTACCATCAATTTGCGATGATCACGATTATTCAGCCGCCAGGTTTTAGTATGGGGGGCGAGTGGATTCACCGGATTGAATTCCACCACGTGGATGCCATGATCGGTCATGACCTTGAAAAAATCTTTGGGGGTGCCGAGCGAGCCTACGCTGTCATAAATCAGATTGACTTGTACCCCGTGCGCTTGCCTATCCAGTAGAAGCGCTGAAAATTCATCGCCAACCTTGCCATCCTCAAAAATATAACTTTCCAGATTGATTGTGCTATGTGCGTTGCGGATGGCAGCAAACATGGCTTTGTAAGTGGATGGTCCATCCTGCAATAAGGTGACATGATTGCCCAGTACCAGCGGATTGTCCGGGTTGATTTCCTGCTCGAGCGCGAGATGTTTTTGCAATATGTCCAAGCTACCGGCTTTCTGTTTTAACTGGGTGAGGATAGCCTGGCTTTTTTTTGCGGATAATGCGCCATTGGCGTTGTCAAATTGTACGGCGTGCGCCGCTGGAACGGCCAGGGTGGTTTTAATATTGGGTAGACTGCTACAGCCAGCCAAAACCAGCAAACCCGACGTGACTGCGATCAGGAACTTTTTAAGTTGTAGCCAACCAGAAAGAAAATGAGAACAGGATGGCCCCGGTGTCATCATCATGCACCCGGCAGCATTTTATGTGTTTGCCCGTTTCAGAATGAACAGGCTGCCATTCACTTGGGTGTCAGCGAATGACTCACTCATCAGGCTTGATAGTGTTTCCAGATTCATTTTTTGGCCCATTCCATTATTTATGACGCATATTTTTTTACTGGCGGGAGATTGCCCACCCACCTGCATCCCAATGCAAGGCAGCGGTAGCGATGGCGCAATACCACGAGGCTGAGCAAGCGGTCGATGAGCCTGCGATGTATGCGGGCTACCGATCCGCCACACGCTGGACAGACCGGACACCGCAACTGCAGAGAGAATTTCTCCGATACCGCATGGGGTATTTTGTGCTCATTCATGAGCGGCTATACACGGAGAAATAGTCATATTATTTTTTTGTTCTTGGGTCAGGAGGTCTGTCATGGCTGTCTACAAACTGGGCCACATCCCAAGCTTCCTGTATGGAGAGTGAATTCCCTTTGCCAAGCGGCATATTGGCTTTGATAAAGGCAGCAGCATTTTTGACTTTATGCATGCCAGCACCGGCATTGTAGGAATCATTGCCCCAGAGTGGCGGGAAGGCATATTGTCCGTTGACTTTTGTCCCCATCCCGTCGGCGCCATGGCAAATTGCACAGTTCTGAGCAAAAACCTTGGCACCACGTTGGGTATCGGGTGGTTGCGGGGGATTATCCAGTTTCGGGTAGCCGCGGCCAGCAAGGATTTTTCCGGTAGGAGCGCCTGTTGCGAGCCAATAACTGTAACTGGTCAAGGCCAGCATTTCCTTGCTGTTATATGCTGGCGGTGTGCCATTCATGCTAAATCGGAAACAACCTGCCAAACGGTCTTCAAAGCTGTTTACCTTGTGATTCTTGCTTCGGTATGCAGGGAAAGACACATAGGCAGCCCAGAGCGGCGCTGAATCTGCCTTGCGCCCGGCATCAAGATGGCAATTGACGCAATTTAGTCCATTTCCGACCAGGTTTTTTGCGTAAACTTGCGTATGCACAAATATATTTCTGCCCAGTTTAATCATGTCCCCCATCTCACCTGTAGGCATATCGCTTTCTGAAGGAGGCGTGAAATGGGTTGGCTGTGTACTAACAGATAATTGCTTTGGATCAGGCTGCCCTGCATCTGGTTCCGGCAGGTTGGTAACCGCCGGTGTTTTATTGATCGCAACAAAGTTCTTCTGGGCAGGCTCTTTGGCGGCTTCATAGCGGGCGGGAATGAAGACAATTGACGCAACGATCAACACCCCCACGACAGCCAGAACAATCCACATGGGATGAAATTTGCCATTTTTTGTCAGTCGATTAACAAATCGATTCATGACATGTCTCCATCGATAATCATCATTTCGGATTAGCCAGATAAGTACTCACCGCACTGATATCGTCGGCACTCAGTTTGTCGGCAACCGCCTTCATTAAGCCTTCAGGGTCATTAATGCGGCTCCCGTCTTTCCACGCGTTCAGTTGATTGGCTATATATGTTGCATTCTGTCCTGCAATACTCGGGAAATGAGGAGGGATGCCAGTACCGTTTACACCATGGCAGGCAAAACAGGCAGGCATGCCTTTATCCCAATCACCTTGCTGGGCCAGCTGGGCGCCACGAGACATGGGGGCTGAAGTTGCCTGAGCAGGGCTGGAACCGGCTTTCCAGGCAGGCAGGCTGGAATAGTAATCTGCCACATCGTTTATCTGGGTCGTACTGAGCGAATTGGCGATGGGGGCCATCAAGGGATTTTTGCGCAACTTTGCTTTAAAATCATTCAGTTGCTTTACAAGGTAATCCTTGTTTTGCCCAGCTAGCCGCGGGAAACCGGCTGCCGCCTGCCCTTCGCCGTTAGCGCCATGACACTGCATACATGCAGCGCTAGAGCCCGTCCCTTTTTGCGCTATAGTCGCGCCTGCCTGTACATCGGCGTAGCTCAGATTCACCTGAGTCGTCATGATCAAGGCAAACAGGATTTTAGCTGGTGAGCCTTTAACTAATTTCATTTCGTTCACCATTTCGTCATTTTTTCACAAGATATTGCGCATCCTGATTTTTACCATACTTGGAACATTCCTGGAACATGGTAAGGCGCGTTAAATTCAATGCTTAATCCCGTAAGCACAATATCGATACAGTTTTTATACCGGTGGTCGGCCACTGATTACTCTTAGCAGGATTACTACTATGGCAATCACCAGGAGGATGTGAATGAATCCACCCAATGTGTAGGATGTAACCATACCCAGCAACCATAGAATTATTAATATAACAGCGATCGTATATAGCATGACAATACTCCCTCTTAATGATTTGTAATTAAATTGCTACCCAAATTAAGGTGAAATCGGCGAAGGCAATGAACACGCCTTCGCCGGGTAGAGACTATTTATTATTATTTACCAAACTTGGCCTTGGCTTGGTCGATGCAATGATCCTTGGTAGCACCGGAATAGGTATCGCACTTTTCCTTGGCAACAGCGTAATCTGCATCACGTTTGTCACTGTTTGCATCGTGACGGGCATCAGCAGTTTTTTCCTTGGCTTTCATGTTTGCTTCAGCTGACGAATCGTTTGCTTTCATGTCGGCCTGCATGGTTTTCATCTGCACCTTGGCGTCAGCTTTGGCATGGACGTGGGCAGCCTTGGCTTCCTTCATGCATACATCTTTTGCATTTCCGGACTTATCATCGCAGCGCTCTTTGGCTACTTTGTAATCAGCATCGGCTTTGGTCACTAAAGCTTTGTAATGCGTTTTTTCATTGGGATCATTTTTAGCCTTGAGTTGAGCCTCAGCGACTTCTTCATTGCCCTTTGCTTCGGCTTTGCAAATGTCTTCCGCGTTCCCGGAAAGGGAATCGCATTTTTGCTTCGCCGCTTTATATTCTGCGGAAATTTTATCTTTACTCGCTTTGTATTCGCTCTTTGACATGGTGTTCGCCATGCCAGCACTGCTTAAGGTGAATAAAACGGCTGCAGCGAGTACGGTAAGGTTATTTTTTTTCATGACGGGAATTTCCTTTTGGTAATTGAATGTATTAATCAAGTTAGTCAAGCATTTTGACGGTTGAGCCTTCCTGGTTCTTCGCCAGATCGTTCGCGTATTTCTTTGCGTCATCAGAACTATCAAAAGAAGCGAGCGACTTTTCAAACCCCTCTTCGATAACCTCCCACTGTCCTGATTGGGCATGTTTCACACAAAAAACAGTAGCGCCTTTTTGATCGAATCCCATGCTTTTCTCCTTTAGGTAATTGGTCAATATCGATAATTCTGGGTAGTGGAATATCTTAAGGTGCGGAAATGTCTTTGTTCCGTTCCTCAAATTCCTTGATTTGCTTTTCGGCTTCATCCTTGCTGACGCCATAAGCTTCCTGAATCCTGCCGGCCAGTTCTTCGCGTTTGCCGTCAATTTGATCCAGATGGTCGTCGGTGAGTTTGCCCCATTGTTGTTTCACATTTCCTTTGAATTGTTTCCAGTTGCCTTTGGCAATATCCCAGTTCATGTTTGCTCCTTCAGGTTAATGTTGGCTGGCAAAATGCCAGTTCTAGGTTGATGCCATTGCAATACGCTAGCAATGGCAGGTAAATCTGCATTCAATAAAGAGAGACATGGCCGTTATTGATACGCACCCGATCTCCTACCCGCAGATCGCCGATGCTGTCCTGTGTATAGGTCTCGTAAGCACCATTATTTAGGCGTACCCCAATGCGATAAGCGCGACTATTCGCATTGCGATTTTTTTCGATCTCATGACCTACAACAGCACCGCCGACTGCGCCAGCGGCTGTTGCCACGGTCCTGCCGGTACCACCCCCCACCTGATTACCCAGTACGCCACCCACAACACCACCGATGACAGTGCCGATACCGATAGGGCTGCCATTGCTGTCGGTTTGCACGACGTTAATGGAATCGATTACGCCGTACCCACTGGCATAACGCGGGGTAGCATTTGCGCTCTGGTTGGGATAATTCTGATCAGAATAGGGAGCGTTGTTAGCGCAACCACCCAGCATGAAGACACTCGCTGCTGCAATTAAAAATACTTTATGGAATGTTTTCATGAAACCTCCTATGATCGAGTCCGCAGATTAGACTCGATGTTAGGGATGGTCTGTACGGTGCCGCACGTAAATACTAATTTTTAATATCCGGTGAGCTATGTCTGCTAAGCACGCGCCCAAAAAGAATTTTCTTCTGGAGGCAATGCCTGCTGCTGAATTCAAGCGCATTGCTCCGCACCTTGAACTGGTCTCATTTGAGAAAGGTGATGTCCTGTATGAATTTGAGGAGAAACTGAAATATGGTTATTTCCCGACCAGCCTTATTGCTTCTCTGCTATGCAGTATGGAAGATGGCGTAACCGCAGAAGTGGCTGTTGTAGGTAGGGAAGGCGTATTGGGTGAATCCATTTTCATGGGTGGAAAAACGGCGCTGACTCAGGCTAGTGTTCAACATGCGGGGGAGGCATATCGGCTAAAGTCCTCCATTCTGAAGGATGAGTTTGATCAGTGTGGAGCGCTGCAACACTTGCTTATGCGTTATACCCAGACCCTGATTGTTCAGATGGCACAAACGACTGGTTGCAATCGGCGCCATACAGCAGAACAGCAATTAAGCCGTTGGTTATTGCTTAACATTGATCGTTTGTCCTCACATAAAGTAAGCATGACGCAGGAGTCATTGGCGAATGTGCTAGGTGTGCGTCGAGAGACGATTACAGACGTAGCAGGAAAACTGCAGGAATCCGGGGTAATCTCTTATAGCAGGGGCCAAATAGAAATTATTGATAGAACCAAACTGGAGGCTTTATCATGCGAATGTTACGACATAGTAAAAAAACAGTATGACGATTTGCTTGCGGAATTGGCTGTGAAGGAAGGCCGTGGTCCATTAAGTAAAAAGGCGGGTAGTTGCTGAACCTTGATGAGCCTGGCTTTGAGTTTTAGATGCAATGCTCGTAACCCGGAATTTGGGGTAGGGCAGGGTTAAAAAGAGGTCTTCGATATAGCGCCTCAAGCTTTTCGGAAATTCCCGTTCTATTAAGCATTCAATTTATTGGCAATCTCGCGAAGTATCGCCGCGATTGTTTTTTCTCCTTCGATCACTGATGCAAAATCTTCCCTACTGGCGTTTGTCCGGTTTCTACTTCTTTTACTTTGCCTTCGTAGGTGCAATGTCCCCATTTTGGGGTCTTTACCTTGAATCGCTGGCATTCAGCGCTTTCCAGATTGGCGTCTTGATGTCACTGCTGCAGGTGATGCGGATTTTCGCGCCGAATATCTGGGGCTGGATGGCAGATCGTAGCGGTCAGCGCGTGATGATTGTGCAACTGGCCGCGCTGGGCAGTCTGTTGGCGTTTCTTGGCGTATTTTTTGGCAGCAGCTTTGTATGGCTGTTTGCAGTGATGGCGACCATGAGTTTTTTCTGGAGTGCGTCGTTGCCGTTGGTGGAAGCCACGACCCTGTCGCATCTGGGTGAGCATAGCCACCGCTATGGCCGCATCCGCCTATGGGGTTCGGTAGGATTTATCGTGGCGGTGTTGGGGCTGGGTTACTGGTTCGATGTGCGGCCCATCAGCGATTTGCCCTGGGCGGTGCTGGGATTCATGGTGGGTATCGTGTTGCTGGCCAGGCGTATTCCAGAGGCCGCTATTGAAGTGCATGTAGCCGACCATTTGCCGGTATGGCATATCGTGCGCCGCCCTGAAGTCATGGCGTTGATCGGCGCGTGTTTTTTGATGGCGGTCGCGCATGGACCGTACTACACTTTTTATTCCATTTATCTGGTGGATCATGGTTATACCAAAAGTGCCGTGGGCTGGTTATGGGCGTTGGGCGTAATTTGCGAAATTGCCGTATTTCTGTGGCTGCCGCGCCTGCTGCCAAATATATCCATGGCACGCATTCTGCTCGCCACTTTTGCCATAGCTGTAGTGCGTTTTCTACTCATTGGTTTTGCTGTGGACTACCCCGGCTGGGTAATTTTTGCCCAAGTGCTGCATGCGGCAACTTTCGGGGCATTCCACGCATCCGCAGTCGCACTGATCCATCGCTATTTCCGCGGCCGGCATCAGGCACGTGGGCAGGGTATATATAGTAGTCTGGCATTTGGCGCGGGGGGCACCTTGGGCGGCTTGTATGCCGGTGCCATCTGGGACAGCCTCGGGCCACAATGGACCTTTGCTATCGCAGCGGGATTCGCCGCGCTTGGATTTGGTTTGGTGGCATGGAAACTCAAGGCGATGGAAGCCTGATTCTGTGCATGCTTGCGCCAGCCTGTGTATAATTTTCGGTTCAACTATCAAGTGGCTGCAATCATGAGTGCGCAAACCCTTTACGACAAACTTTGGCAATCCCATCTGGTTCACGAAGAGCCTGACGGCGCGACACTACTTTATATCGACCGTCATCTGGTGCATGAAGTAACCAGCCCGCAGGCATTCGAAGGCCTGCGCCTGGCCGGGCGTACACCGCGTCGTGCCGATGCGGCGGTGGCGGTGGCTGACCATAATGTCCCTACCACCAACCGCGCCGAGGGTATAGCAGATCCGATTTCACGGCTGCAGGTGGAAACGCTGGATCAGAATTGCGCCGATTTCGGTATTGTCGAATTCAAAATGAACGACGTACGCCAGGGCATCGTGCATGTGATCGGTCCGGAAGAAGGCCTCACGCTACCCGGCATGACCGTGGTATGCGGCGATTCCCATACCAGCACGCACGGGGCATTCGGTGCGTTGGCGTTCGGTATCGGTACCTCTGAAGTGGAACATGTGCTGGCCACCCAGTGCCTGGCTACCAAAAAATCCAAGGCAATGCGTGTCACGGTTGAAGGTTCACTGGGGCCTGGAGTGACCGCCAAGGACGTGGCGCTTGCCATTATCGGCAAAATTGGCACGGCCGGCGGGAATGGCTACGCGATCGAATTCGCCGGTTCGGCGATAAGCGGCTTGACCATGGAAGGGCGCATGACCTTGTGCAATATGGCGATCGAGGCGGGTGCTCGCGCGGGTATGGTGGCGGTAGATGACAAGACGATTGATTATGTAAAAGGCCGCCCCTACGCCCCTACAGGCAAGCCATGGGACCAAGCCGTGGGCTGGTGGCGTACGCTGGTATCGGATGCGGATGCGGTTTTTGATCAGGAAGTGTATCTGGATGCAGCGGAAATCGTGCCGCAAGTGACCTGGGGTACTTCGCCCGAAATGGTGGTCAGCGTGGACGGGCGTGTGCCCGATCCAGCCAACGCGCCCTCCGAGGTTAAACGCAATGACTGGGAGCGTGCCTTGGCTTACATGGGACTTGTGGCCAATACACCTATCGAAAAGATTGCCGTGGATAAGGTATTTATCGGTTCCTGTACCAATTCCCGTATTGAAGACCTGCGTGCTGCTGCAGCGGTCGTGAAAGGCCGGCAAAAAGCTGCCAGTGTAAAGCTGGTGATGGTGGTGCCCGGTTCCGGTCTGGTCAAACAGCAGGCGGAACAAGAAGGACTGGACAAGGTATTTATCGCAGCCGGTTTTGAATGGCGCGATCCGGGCTGTTCGATGTGCTTGGCAATGAATGCTGACCGGCTGGAACCGGGAGAGCGCTGTGCCTCCACTTCCAACCGTAATTTCGAAGGTCGTCAGGGGCAGGGCGGACGAACTCATCTGGTGAGTCCGGCCATGGCCGCTGCCGCAGCAGTGGCGGGCCATTTTGTTGATGTCCGTAAATTTTAACTGAAGGAACAAACCATGCGCGCATTCACTCTGCTGGATGGCTTGGTGGCGCCGCTCGACCGCGCCAATGTGGATACCGATGCCATCATCCCCAAACAATTCCTGAAATCCATCAAACGTAGCGGTTTTGGCCCCAATCTGTTCGATGAGTGGCGCTATCTGGACCATGGTGAACCGGGACAGGACACCAGCCATCGCCCGATAAATCCGGATTTCGTGCTCAATCAGCCACGTTACCAGGGTGCGCAAGTGCTGCTTGCGCGCGAGAACTTCGGCTGCGGATCGAGCCGCGAACACGCGCCCTGGGCGCTCGAGGATTTTGGCCTGCGCGCCCTCATTGCGCCCAGTTTTGCGGATATTTTTTATAACAATTGCTTCAAGAACGGCCTGCTGCCGATCGTGCTGAACGCGGCCATCGTTGATCAGTTGTTTCGTGAAACAGTGGCGGCCCCCGGGTACACCCTGCGGGTAGATCTGGAACGGCAGACCGTGACCACGCCCGGTGGAGAATCCTTTGGCTTTGATGTGGATGCGCACCGCAAGCATTGTCTGCTGAATGGTCTGGACGACATTGGTCTGACCCTGCAACAGGCGGACAAGATCCAGGCTTATGAAGAACGGCGCAAGCTGGAAGCGCCGTGGTTGTTTGTATAGTTTTTTCCGATTTTGAATTGAAAGCATATTTATGAAAATCGCAGTATTGCCCGGCGATGGTATCGGTCCGGAAGTAGCCGCCCAGGCGGTGAAGGTGTTGCAGGCGCTGGATAGTGACGGTTTCAGGGTAGAGATGGAGCATGCCACGATCGGTGGAGCGGGATATGACGCAGCCGGCGACCCGTTGCCGGAGGCTACGCTCAAGCTGGCGCGTGCGTCCGATGCCATTCTGCTCGGCGCCGTGGGTGGCTATCAGTACGACACCTTGCCACGCCCGATGCGCCCGGAGCAGGGCTTGCTGCGCATCCGCAAGGAACTCAATCTGTTCGCCAATCTACGCCCGGCCATGCTCTATCCGGAACTGGCCGACGCGTCCACGCTCAAGCCGGAAGTGGTGGCGGGGCTGGATATCATGATTGTGCGCGAGCTTACCGGTGACCTCTACTTCGGTCAGCCACGCGGTATCCACGTTAATGAGGTGGGCGAGCGTGAAGGCTATAACACCATGCGCTACGCTGAATCAGAGGTGCGGCGTGTGGCGCATATCGGTTTCCAGATCGCCATGAAGCGCGGCAAGAAATTGTGCTCGGTGGAGAAGGCCAACGTACTGGAAACCAGTGAGCTGTGGCGCGAAGTGGTGATCGAGACAGCCAAGCAGTACCCCGAGGTGGCGCTATCCCACATGTACGTGGATAACGCCGCCATGCAACTGGTGCGCAACCCGAAGCAATTCGACGTGATTCTTACCGGAAATATCTTCGGTGATATCCTCTCCGACGAAGCCTCCATGCTCACCGGTTCCATTGGCATGCTCGGTTCGGCCTCGCTGGATGAGCATCGCAAGGGCATGTATGAACCGATCCATGGTTCGGCGCCTGACATTGCCGGCAAGGATATTGCCAATCCGCTAGCCACGATACTTTCCGTTGCAATGATGATGCGCTATACGTTTGGCCATGACGAGGTGGCGGACCGCATAGAGAATGCAGTAAAAACAGTGATCAGCCAGGGACTGCGTACCGCCGATATTTACACGCCAGGCACCACCCGGGTGGGTTGTGCCGCCATGGGCGACGCGGTGCTTGCCGCGCTTTGATCAAAAATAGAACAACAGGAGAAACATAAAATGATGCGAGTAGGGATGGTCGGCTGGCGTGGCATGGTGGGTTCAGTGCTGATGCAACGTATGCGTGAGGAGCGCGATTTCGATGTGATCGAACCGGTATTCTTCTCTACCTCGCAAATCGGAGGCAAAGGTCCCGATATCGGCAAGGACGTGCCCGCATTGAAAGATGCCCGCAATCTGGAAGAGTTGCGTGCGATGGACGCCATTATTTCCACCCAGGGCGGCGACTACACCAGTGAAATCTTCGGCAAGCTGCGCGCTGCGGGCTGGAAAGGCCACTGGATCGACGCGGCATCCACACTGCGTATGGAAGCCGATAGTGTCATCATTCTGGACCCGGTAAACAAACACGTCATTCAGGACGCCATGACCAAAGGCGGCAAGGATTTTATTGGCGGAAACTGTACGGTTTCGCTGATGTTGATGGCAATTGGCGGGCTGTTTCGCGAAGATATGGTGGATTGGGTCACTGCAATGACCTATCAGGCCGCTTCTGGCGCCGGCGCACAGAACATGCGCGAATTGCTTAGCCAGATGGGCGAAGTGCACCGCGTCGCTAAAAACCTGCTGGACGACCCGGCTTCCGCCATTCTTGATATCGACCGTGAAGTCGCCGGCACATTGCGGGACAATAGCTTCCCTGCCGCCAATTTCGGCGTCCCGCTGGCTGGCAGCCTCATTCCATGGATTGATAAAGACCTGGGTAATGGGCAGAGCAAGGAAGAATGGAAAGCGCGCGTCGAGACCAACAAGATACTGGGTCGCAGTGACGATGCGATCGCCATAGATGGGTTGTGTGTGCGTATTGGGGCAATGCGTTGCCACAGCCAGGCGCTGACCATCAAGCTGAAAAAAGATGTGCCGATAGATGAGATTGAGGCCGTTGTCGCGTCCCATAACGATTGGGTGAAGATGGTACCTAACGAACGTCAGGCAAGCATGACCGATCTCACGCCTACCGCCGTGACCGGTACGCTAACAGTGCCGGTAGGTCGCATGCGCAAACTCTACATGGGCGGGGAATACCTGTCTGCCTTCACAGTGGGTGATCAATTATTGTGGGGTGCTGCCGAACCCTTGCGACGCATGTTGCGCATATTGGTTGAAGCCTGATGTCCAAAAAGATCGATGTTGCCGTCCTGGGTGCGACCAGTCCGATCGGTGAAGCTATGCTGGAGCATCTGTCCGAACGCAATTTTCCGCTGGGCAAGTTGTATCTGCTCTCCCCCAGTTTGTCGGTAGGGGAGGAGATCAGTATCGCAGGACGCGATATCGTGGTTCAGGATGCAGAGAAATTTGATTTTTCCCAAGTACACATCGCTTTGTTTGCCGCGGGTGCTGAAGCAGCAGCGCATTATGCTGCCAAGGCTGCGGCCGCCGGTTGTGTGGTGATCGACTGCAGTCCTCAATTCCGTATGGATACGGAAGTGCCATTGGTCGTGGCAGACGTGAATCCGGAAAGCATTGCCGGGTATGTGCCGCGCAAGATGATCGCCAGCCCCAATGCCGTGACCATTCATTTATTGAAGGCGCTGAAGCCGATTCACGATGCGGTTGGAATCAGTCGCGTCAATGTGGTTACTTTCCAGTCCGTCTCGGGTAGCGGCAAAGATGCAATCAATGAGCTGGCTGATCAGACCCGTGCCATTTTCAATCTGTCTGAAACAGAAAATACTGTTTATCCAAAACGGATTGCATTCAATCTTCTGCCACAAATTGGCGCATTTCTGGATAGTGGTTATACGGTAGAAGAAATGAAAATTGTGGAAGAAACGCAGCGTGTGCTGGCCGATGAAAGCATGGCAATCAATCCGACGTCAGTGCGGGTTCCCGTGTTTTATGGGCACGCCCAGGCACTCCATATCGAGACGCGCAGCAAAATTGGTGAAGAGGATGCACGTAATTTGCTAAAGAATAAGCCGGGTGTGACCGTAATAGACGAACGCGAGGATGGTAGCTTCCCCACACCGCTGGATGCGGCAGCGCAAGATGATGTACTGATAGGCCGTATCCGTGCGGATGTTTCGCATCCAAACGGATTGAACATGTGGATAGTTGCGGACAATATTCGAGCCGGAACAGCGCTGAATTGTGTCAACATCGCAGAAATTTTCATTGAAAAGTATCTGAAATAAGCGTATTGATATGGCTGGCTTTAAATTCACAATATAACTACATGAAGTTCTTGACAAAAGTCTTCAGTAACGAGGGATTGGCATGAGTCAAAAAAAGATCATTGCGAGTTATCTGTCGGCAGGTTTGTTGATGTTGCTGCCATTGACTTCACAGTCGGCGGGGTTGGGAAAACTTTCCGTCAGGTCTGCTCTGGGGCAGCCCCTCAATGCAGAAATCGAGTTGCTTGCCAAAGACAAAACGGAGCTTGACGCATTGTCCGCCCGACTGGCGGGCAATGATGCCTTCCGCGAAGCCAAGATTAATCCTGCAGCAGCGCTCTACAATCTCAAGTTCACTGTCGATAAAAAACCCGATGGCCACGCGATACTGAAAATTACATCCAGCAAACCGATCAATGACCCTTTCCTGGATATGCTGATCGAGCTGGATTGGGCAACAGGCCGCATGGTCCGTGAATATACGGTCTTGCTGGATCCGCCAGGGGTGGCAATGGCGCAAACCACAGTCGCGCCTTTGCAAGTAACTTCAGCCCAAACCGCTGGAAACGGCGCCGGAACATCCATGGGTTCTACGACAGAGGCCCAACCATCTGCCGGGTCCAAAGCGGGCAATGGCTCGACCAATGCACGAAAACCGACTAATGCAGCAGGAAAAAGCGTGGCGCAACCGGGTAATATCCATGTCAAGCGTGGTGACACGCTGACGGCTATCGCCAGTCGGACCAAGCCTGATGGTGTCAATCTTGAACAAATGCTGGTAGGTCTGTATCGCGAAAACCACAAGGCTTTTGATGGCGATAATATGAACCGGCTCAAGGCCGGCAAGATTCTGAAGATGCCGACTAAAGAGCAGGTTGCAGCGATACCGGTGTCGGAAGCCGCTCGCGATATCAAGCTGCAGTCCGCAGATTGGCAAAGTTACCGCCAAAAACTGGCGAGTGAAGTGGCCAGTACACCAGCTGCGCCTGAGAAATCCGCACAGGCAGTCGGCAAAATTATGCCGAAAGTGGAAGATAAGGCTGCTCAGGCGCAAGCTGGCAAGGATGTGCTTACGCTTTCCAAAGGCGAAGCACCGGCCGGTAAAGCAGCATCAGGCAAAGACACCAAACAGATAGCGGCTTCGCAGAACAAGCTTTCGGCTATGCAGGAAGACGCAGCCGCTCAGCAAAAAGCCCTGCAGGATGCAAATAATCGCGTCGCAGCACTTGAGAAGAACATCCAGGACATGCAACGTCTGCTGGACATCAAGAGCCAGGCGCTGGCCGAACTGCAAAATAATGCCGCCAAAGCCAAGTCAAATCCCCCGCAGACCACAACGCCGAATGTCGCAGCACCTGTTGTTCCGCCTGTGTCCGTCAAACCGGCAAGCCCTCCGCCACCTGCTACTACTAAGCCGGCAACACCAGCGGCGGTAGCACCTGCATCTGGCAATGGTGGTACCAGCTGGTATGAAAACATTGATCCACTTTACCTGGGCGGTGGTGCCTTGGCCGCATTGCTGCTGGCCTTGCTGGCGTTCATGATGCACGGCAAACGTCGCCGCAAAGGCTTGTCGAATTTTGAAGACAGCATCATGGCTGGAACTGATATCCGTGCCAATACAGTCTATGGTACGCAAGGCGCGGGTAGTAGTGCGGTGAATACAAGTGGTACATCGTTCCTGACTGACTTCAGCCAGGCTGGCCTGGGCACGATAGACACACATGACGTGGATCCGATCGCAGAAGCCGAGGTTTACATGGCCTATGGGCGTGATGCGCAGGCTGAGGAAATCCTGAAGGAAGCGCTGACCAAGGATCCGGGCAGGCATGAAATTCATCTTAAATTGCTGGAAATTTATGCAGCCCGTAAAAACCTGCCTGCATTTGAGTCCATTGCCACTGAACTGTATGCAGCACTGGGTGGCGAGAGTACGCCGGTATGGGCCAAGGCGGCAGAACTTGGCCGCAAACTGGATCCCAATAATCCGCTGTACAACAACACTGGTGAAATACTGCAGCCAGAAGGTGCCGGAAATAATAAGGATGCGGCAGCAACGGCAGTCATGGCTGCAGCGGGCATGGCAACGGTTGCGCTGGCTTCGCGCAGACGTGAGGATGATCATGATGCTCCCGCTGGAAGCGAAGCTCATCATGACGAAGCCTCATCGGATTTTTCCCACCAGTTAGAGATGACCGGGACGGCGCCAGATACAGCTGACCAGAGTCTGGATTTCACTACGGGCGTGGAGCAAGGCATTATTGCAGAAGCAGTTGAAAAACATGCCGCGCATGAAGATCTGGTGTTTGATGATCTGGACTCGATGGATTTGCCGGATGAAAAAGTCAATATAGAGGCCAATCCTGTTGCTGATGACGAGTTGGACTTTCCAGATCTAAACTTCTCGGCACCTGATTTCAACAGCGGTGTGACAGCCAGGCCGGCTGAATCGGAAGAAACGGCTGAGAATGGTCTGGACTTTGACTTTGATCTGCCGGAAACTGAAGCGCCGTTGGCAACATCCGAATCCAATACTGCACCAGATCTGGATTTTTCCGATATCAGCCTGGATCTGAATGACATCGGTGATATGGGTGCATCCGGGGATGAGGTCGACGAGGCGTTCCAGGAAGTGGCAACCAAGCTTGACTTGGCCCGCGTTTATCAGGAAATGGGCGACAAGGAAAATGCGCGGGAAATTCTGCAGGAAGTCCTTCAGGAAGGTAACGCTACGCAAAAAGAGGATGCCCAGATGCTCCTTACACAGATTGGTTGATGTTTAGCCGAATATCATTAATTCATTGCAAACTGCATCCAGCCACAGCCATCGTGCTGTGGCTGTTTTTTGTGGTATGGCTGGAATTTGTCCAGCCTGTGATGCTGATTGTAGCGGCACTGGGTTTGATGCCGTGGTTGCGTGGCGTTACGCTGAATCAGTTTCTGCGTTACCTGCGTCGCACTCGCTGGCTATTGCTGACGTTGCTGATGATATATGCGTATACGCTGCCGGGAGAAAATATTTCCGCTGTACTGGGCAGCTTCAGTCCAAGTGTGCAAGGCTTGCAATATGGGATATTGCGCCTAGTGCGCTTGATCCTGCTGCTGGCGGCACTTTCCATACTAATGATCCACACTCCCCGTAACGATTTTCTGCTCGGTCTATTCAGGATTTTATGTCCGCTACAATTACTGGGTGTGGATGCGGAACGCATTGCGGTGCGTCTCTGGCTCACATTGCACTATGCTGAAGCCGCCTTGGCTGATACCCGGACAATAAATATGAAGCAACGTCTTGAAGCGTTACAGTTAAATACAGCTATGCCAACGGAAGCGCCATCGCACATCGAATTGCAGGATCAGGCAATGGGATGGACTGATTATCTAAGTCTGATATTAGCGCTGGCTGTTGGCTTAGTGACGCTCTGGTAAGGAGTTATGGCAAGAATTGCACTCGGACTGGAGTATGACGGCAGGGATTTTTGTGGCTGGCAGGCGCAATCAGATGGCTGTGGTGTGCAGGATACACTGCAACGCGCGCTGGCGAATATCGCCGGGCATCCGGTGGAGGTGATCGCGGCCGGCCGTACCGATGCAGGTGTCCATGCAGCTATGCAGGTTGTCCATTTTGATACCTCATCTGACCGACCAATCAGCGCCTGGGTACGCGGCGTGAATAGTTTTTTGCCGGATAGTGTGGCGGTGCTATGGTCATGTACGGTTACGCAGGACTTCCACGCCCGTTTCAGCGCTTTGGCGCGCAGCTACCGCTATGTGTTGCTCAATCATCCGGTACGCCCGGCATTGCAAGCAGGCAGAACAGGCTGGTTTCATACGCCACTGGCACTAGAACCTATGCGTGAAGCGGCACGGTTATTGATAGGGACTCATGATTTCAGTGCTTTTCGAGCTGCTGCCTGTCAGGCGAAATCCCCGGTGCGTGAATTGCACAACCTGGATATTCGGCGTGATGGCGACCATATCATATTCGACCTGAAAGCCAACGCCTTCCTGCACCATATGGTGCGCAACATTGTTGGCGCGCTGGTATACGTGGGTAAAGGCAAGCACGGCCCTTCCTGGTTGGCAGAATTGCTGGAGCAGCGTGATCGCAAACTTGCTGCGCCGACCTTTGCGCCGGATGGGTTATACTTGAGTGCTGTGCAATATGCTGAAGAATGGGGCTTGCCAGTAACACAACGCCTTGATTTTGAATAAAATACTCCATGCGAACCCGAATAAAAATCTGTGGCCTGACCCGTGTGGCCGATGCTGTGCATGCCGCCCACAGTGGCGCGGATGCGATCGGGCTAGTGTTTTATCCACCCAGCCCGCGTCATATCTCTGTGGAACAAGCCCGTGCCATCAGTCAGGCTCTTCCCGCTTTTGTTAGCCGTGTTGCGTTGTTCGTGGATGCCGATGCAGCGCAAGTCGACACGGTACTCGCCGGTCTGCGCCCCGATTTGCTGCAATTTCACGGTGATGAACCGCCGGAATATTGCCGTCAGTTTGGCGTTCCTTATATCAAGGCGGCAAGGGTCCGAAGTGGTCTGGATTTGATACAATACGCGGCCTTATACCCGGATGCGCTGGGCCTGTTGCTGGATGCTTTCGTATCCGGTCAGGCGGGTGGCACGGGCCAGACTTTCGACTGGACACTAATTCCTGACAAACTGCCGTTGCCATTGATACTTTCCGGTGGACTGGAACCGGAAAACGTGCGCCATGCCATTCAAAGTGTGCACCCATGGGCCGTGGATGTTTCCAGTGGTGTAGAGGTTAGTAAAGGCATCAAAGACGCGACCAAGGTCGCGCAATTCATTCAAGAGGTGAGTAATGCGGATCGGTGAATTTCCGGACGAGCGCGGACATTTTGGTCAATACGGTGGTATTTTCGTCGCCGAGACGCTGATTGCAGCGCTTGACGAACTGCGTCGTGAATATGAACTGGCGCGCAAGGATGCGGCCTTCATGGCTGAATTTCGTCATGAGCTGAAGCACTATGTGGGGCGCCCCAGCCCGATTTATCATGCCAAGCGCTGGTCGGAGCATTTGGGCGGTGCGCAAATTTACCTCAAGCGTGAAGACCTCAACCACACCGGCGCGCATAAAATAAACAACACCATCGGCCAGGCGTTGCTGGCGCGACGCATGGGCAAGAAGCGTGTCATTGCAGAAACCGGCGCGGGTCAGCATGGGGTGGCCTCGGCCACCGTGGCTGCGCGCTATGGCATGGAGTGTGTCGTCTACATGGGCGCAGATGATGTGATCCGGCAGTCACCCAATGTGTATCGGATGAAGTTATTGGGTGCGACTGTCGTACCCGTATCTTCCGGCTCAAAAACCCTGAAGGACGCACTCAATGAAGCTATGCGCGACTGGGTCACCAACGTTGAGTCGACCTTTTATATTCTGGGAACCGCAGCTGGCCCGCATCCTTATCCCATGCTGGTGCGCGATTTTCAGTCCGTCATTGGCGACGAATGCCTCACCCAGATGCCAGACATGATCGGTCGCCAGCCAGATGCAGTGATTGCCTGCGTGGGCGGCGGTTCCAATGCCATCGGTATTTTTTACCCATACCTTGATCACAAGGACGTGCGTTTGATTGGCGTTGAAGCCGGAGGTGAGGGTGTTGCCACCGGTCGTCATGCAGCTCCCCTGTCTGCCGGCACTCCCGGTGTGCTGCATGGTTTCCGCAGTTACCTGATGCAGGATGAAAACGGCCAGATCATCGAAACACATTCGATTTCCGCCGGTCTTGATTACCCCGGGGTCGGTCCGGAGCATGCCTGGCTCAAGGATAGTGGCCGTGCTGAGTACGTTGCCATTAATGACGACGAAGCTCTACGGGCTTTCCACGATTTATGCCGGTTTGAAGGTATTATTCCCGCGCTGGAATCCAGCCATGCACTTGCTCATGCAGCCAAGATGGCGCCTGGCATGAACAAGGATCAAGTGTTGCTGGTCAATCTGTCTGGTCGGGGTGACAAGGATATCAATACAGTAGCGAAAATTTCAGGGATTGCGCTTTAATCCACCCAGACAGGTGGCTAATATGAATATTTCATCAAGTCTGGTGAAGCTTACCGATACGGATTATTTCAAGAAGAGTATGCAATGAGCCGCATTGGCCAAATTTTTACCGCGCTTAAAGCGCAAGACAAAACCGCGCTGATACCTTTCGTCACTGCCGGTGATCCGGACCCACAGCTTACTGTGCCGATTCTGCATGCATTGGCGGCATCCGGAGCCGATATTATCGAGTTGGGTGTGCCCTTTTCCGACCCCATGGCGGACGGACCGACCATCCAGCGTGCGTCTGAACGAGCGCTGAAGCACCATGTCGGGCTAAAGGATGTGCTGGGTATGGTCGCGGAATTCCGTAAAACCAATACTACAACCCCCATTGTACTGATGGGATATGCCAATCCTGTAGAACGTATGGGGTACGCGGTTTTTGCAAAAGCTGCGGCCACAGCCGGCGTGGACGGTGTGTTGACGGTGGATATTCCTCCCGAAGAGAGCGCTGGCGTCGCTGATGTGTTTGCCGCCCATGGTGTAGACATGATCTTTCTGCTCTCGCCGACCACACCCGAAGCGCGTATCAACGTGGTGGCGCAGAAAGCCAGCGGTTTTGTATATTATGTCTCGCTCAAGGGGGTGACTGGTTCGGCCAGTCTCGATTTGGTCGAGGTGGCCTCACATATCCCTGCAATTCGCGAGCATTGTGGTTTGCCTGTCGGTGTCGGATTCGGTATTCGCGATGGAGAAACAGCGCGGGCAATCGCCGGATTTGCTGATGCGGTGGTGATTGGTAGTCGCATTGTGCAGGAAATAGAAAATTCTCCTCGCGAGAAGATTGTTGAAAATCTCTCTCGTTTCGTAAGCGGTATCCGTGCTGCGATAGATGCAAAATAAGGAAATTCCATGAGCTGGTTCCAGAAAATTCTGCGCCCAAAAATCAATCGCAGGGAAACCGATGGCGCAGCCAAGAAAGTCATGCCAGAAGGTTTGTGGAGCAAGTGCCCGACTTGTGAAACGGTACTGTACCGCGCCGATCTGGAAAATAATCTGGAAGTCTGTCCAAAGTGCGGTCACCACCATCGTATCGATGCACGGGCCCGGCTGGCCATGTTGCTGGATGCCGATGGTCAACAGGAAATCGGCGCCAGAGTCACCCCGCTGGATACCCTTAAATTCAAGGACAGCAAACGTTATATCGATCGCTTGACCGAAGCTCAGCGTGCTACGGAAGAAAAAGATGCATTGATCGTCATGCAGGGCAGTATAAAGTCGGTGCCGGTGGTCGTCGCGGTGTTTGAATTCAAATTCATGGGTGGTTCGATGGGCGCCGTGGTAGGTGAGCGTTTTGTGCGCGGCGTCGAAACCTGTCTGGAATACAAGATACCTTTTATCTGTTACGCGGCCAGCGGTGGCGCCCGCATGCAGGAAGGTCTGTTTTCACTGATGCAGATGGCAAAAACCAGCGCAGCATTGACCAAACTGGCTGAAGCCAGGTTGCCGTTTATTTCTGTGCTGACTGATCCGACTATGGGGGGTGTATCAGCCAGTTTTGCCATGCTCGGCGACCTGATTATTGCCGAGCCAAAGGCACTGATTGGTTTTGCCGGCCCGCGCGTGATTGAACAGACGGTACGGGAAACATTGCCGGAAGGTTTTCAGCGTTCCGAATTCCTGCAGCAGCATGGTGCGATTGATCTGATTATTGACCGTCGTGAAATGCGTGACCGGTTAGCCAGTTTGCTTACCATGATGCAGCGTATGCCTACTGCGGTCTGAATGCCGGACAATACCCCAGCCAGTCTTGCAGATTGGCTAATCCACCTCGAAGCATTACACCCCAAGACGATCGAGTTAGGACTGGATCGGGTCGATTTGGTCCGAATTGCGCTGCAACTGTCGCCGTCGGTACCCGTGATCCTGGTCGGAGGGACGAATGGCAAGGGGTCCGTCTGCGCCTATCTGGAGGCCATGCTTGCTGCGGCAGGATACAAGGTAGGTCTGTATACGTCGCCGCACCTGCTGCGTTATAACGAACGAATCCGCATGGACCGCTGTGAGGTCGATGATATGGCCCTGTGCAGGGCTTTTGCGGCAGTTGAGGCCGCGCGCGGGCCGGTATCGTTGAGTTATTTCGAATTTGGCACACTGGCTGCGGTATGGCTGTTTGACCGTGCGGAAGTCGATGTCATGGTACTGGAAGTGGGGCTGGGCGGAAGGCTCGATGCCGTCAATATATTCGACCCGGCGTGCGCAATTGTCAGCAGTGTGGACATTGACCACGCTGAGTATCTGGGCGATACGCGCGAAAAGATAGGATTTGAGAAAGCTGGAATTTTCCGTGCTGATCGTCCTGCTGTTTGCGGGGAAGTTCGCCCTCCGCAATCCCTGACTCGACATGCTGCCGCTATCGGTGCTGATTTATTCATTATCGGGCAGGCATTCAGCATAGAGGCCGGGGCAAGTGATTGGCATTACAGCGGTCGGCGTGAATATCGGAATTTGCCCAATCCGGTCATGCTGGGCCGATATCAGTTGAATAATGCCGCCTGTGCCATTGCGGCACTGGAAACACTCGAAGACAGCTTGCCGGTCAGCGAGATGGCAATTCATCAAGGTTTGCAGAGCGCACGAGTTGCAGGGCGCTTCCAGATATTGCCTGGACAACCCGAGGTGATAGTGGATGTGGCGCACAATCCGCATGCTGCCGCTGCGCTGTCAGCCAATTTGAAAGCCCGCCCGAGCAAAGGTAAAACGCTCGCACTCATAGGAATGCTTGCAGACAAGGACATTGACGGTGTCGCGCAGGCCATGCATGCCGAGATAGATGAATGGTTGTTGGTCAGTCTGGATGTGGCACGCGGAGCGACGGCACTGAGACTTTATGAGGCGTTACGTCAAGCTGGCGTTCGCGGATCGATAATATGCAGTGATAATGTCGCAAAAGGATGGTCGCTTGCCTGTGAACGGGCAAGCGAAAATGATAGAATCTGCGTCTTTGGTTCCTTCTACACTGCCGCTCAAGTATTGCAGCTGGCTGGCAGATAAACAGGAAAATATTGCATCATGGCCATTCAAGCCACTTCTGAAGAACAATTGCGCTTGCGCCGCCGCGCGCGCCGCCGCCTGCTGGGCGCCGGGACGCTGCTATTGCTGGCAGCCATTGTGCTGCCCATGCTGCTGGACAAGCAACCACGCCCGTTGGATCGTGATATTGAAATTCGCATTCCATCACCCACCGCAGCCCCTTTGGCGTCTGCGCCGCCCGTTGTTTCCAGCGTGCCTGCTACACCAGTGGTTACACATCCTGAGGCACCGGTGGCAACTGAGAAAATGAGTGCGCCACCTCCCCCAGCGACTAAGGAAGACAATCAGGCTGCACCAAACACCAGGCCGTCGCAGGAATCCAGTATCGAGCGCAAGCCCGTTGCACCTAAACCTGCGGTTGAACCCAAACCTGTGCAGACGACTGAAAAAACACCAGAGAAGCCTGTGCCGAAAGCTGAGCCTGCCCCCAAAACAACCGCAACGGCACTTGAAAAACCGGCGCTGGCCACCCATTTTGTTGTTCAGTTAGGCGCATTCAGCAATACGGATAATGTACGTCAATTACGTGACAAGCTGCAGGTTGGCGGGATTCATACCTATACTGAAGCATTGCCGGGTGGTGCCACCCGGGTACGTGCAGGCCCTTTTAAAACACGCGAACAAGCGGATAGTACGCAGGCCAGAATTGCCTTGCTTGGGGTTCAATCAACAGTGGTGAGTATAGACAAGCCGTGACCGGTTTCGATTTTGTTGTCATCGCGATTATTGTCCTGTCAGTACTGATCGGCTTGATGCGGGGTGCGGTCAAGGAAATTTTGTCACTGGCGGCCTGGGTATTGGCTTTCCTGGCAGCAAAAGCATTTGCCACGACTGCTGCAGGCATCATGCCCCATTTTATTAGTAATCCGGCCTTACGTTATCTGGCCGGATTCCTCCTTATCTTCATCGTGGTGATGGCACTGGCGATGTTGTTGAGTTTGCTGTTATCAGAGTCATTGAAGGCACTAGGTTTGGGGCCCATAGATCGAATATTGGGTGTGGCATTCGGTTTTCTGCGTGGGGTGGTGATAGTAACCATACTGGTACTGATCGCCGGATTGACCCAATTGCCGAAAACAGACGTATGGCGCCAGGCGGCGTTTTCCGGGGCATTTGAAACTTTGGCTATTATGGTTAAACCGTGGTTGCCGATTGATCTGGTCAACCATCTTCATTACAGGTAATTATCATGTGCGGCATAATCGGCATCGTTTCTCATAGTCCCGTCAACCAGCTGCTCTACGATGGTCTGCTGGTGCTGCAGCATCGTGGTCAGGATGCAGCGGGCATTGTTACTGCTGAAGGCAATACTTTTCACATGCACAAGGCCAACGGCCTTGTGCGCGATGTGTTCCGCACGCGCGACATGCGCAACCTGCTGGGCAATTCGGGGATTGGTCATGTGCGTTATCCGACGGCAGGTAATGCAGCTTCCAGCGCTGAAGCGCAGCCTTTTTATGTCAATTCACCGTTTGGAATCGTGCTTGCACACAATGGTAATCTCACTAATGCCGACCAGCTCAAGGAGGATCTGTTCCGGCTTGATCTGCGTCATGTGAATACCAGTTCCGATTCTGAAGTGTTGCTGAACGTCCTGGCGCATGAGCTGGTGGAAGTGGGTAACAGCCAGCGCCTTAATCCGGAGCGGATTTTCAAGGCGGTATCGGGTGTGCATCGACGCTGCAGGGGCGCCTATGCGGTGGTCGCGATGATAGCCGGACATGGCCTGCTGGCATTTCGCGACACTTATGGCATCCGTCCGTTGATCATTGGCAGCCGTCAAAGTGCAACAGGCATGGAATACATGGTGGCATCGGAAAGCGTGGCGATTGACGCGCTGGATTTCAAAATCATGCGTGATGTCGCACCCGGCGAGGCAGTTTATATTGACGAAGCCGGGCAGTTCCATAGTATGCAATGCGCGCAGAAGACCGAATACTATCCGTGCATTTTTGAATATGTTTACCTGGCGCGTCCAGATTCGGTGATCGATGGGGTATCCGTTTACGAGAGCAGGCTACGCATGGGTGAGAGTCTGGCGGAAAAGATTCGTCGCGACTGGAGTCATCTGGATATTGATGTGGTGATTCCGATTCCGGATACCAGCCGTCCCAGTGCATTGCAACTGGCCAATCAACTCGGTCTGGCCTATCGTGAAGGATTTATCAAGAATCGCTATATCGGTCGTACTTTCATCATGCCCGGGCAAGCGATGCGCAAGAAATCGGTGCGTCAGAAACTCAATGCCATCGGCATGGAATTTAAAGATAAAAATGTGCTGCTGGTGGATGATTCCATCGTACGCGGCACCACCAGTCGCGAGATTGTGCAAATGGCCCGCGATGCAGGTGCACGCCAGGTATTTTTTGCCTCCGCTGCGCCGCCCGTACGTTTTCCGAATGTGTATGGCATTGACATGCCAACGCGCCAGGAATTACTCGCTACGGGCCGCACTGACGTGGAAATTGCCCGTGAAATCGGTGCGGATGCATTGATCTATCAGGATATCGATTCGCTGATTGAGGCAGTGCGCAAACTCAACCCGGGTTTGCTGCATTTCGATGCATCCTGTTTCAATGGCGAATATGTCACCGGTGACATTTCCGACGCCTATCTGGCCATGATTGAGTCCGTACGTTGCAATCCGGGCTCGAAGGATGGCAGCGATATGGATACCTTGCAACTCGACCTTAATCTGGTTGCTGGGGGACGCGCGGGTTGACGCGCCGTGGCGCGTAGCGCTATAGTCAAGTCTGATGCGCCGATTTGAAACAGCTTGCGGGCGCTTAATAAATTCAGCTAAAGCGGAACAACCCGTTCCAGCTTCTGGCTGAACGGGTTTTTTATTGGAGACAGCATGGACGAAAATTACGACATAGAAACCTTGGGCGTGCGTGCCGGTATCGAGCGCAGCCAGTTCAATGAACACAGCGAAGCGCTATTCCTGACCTCAAGCTTTGTGTTCAACAGTGCGGCGCAGGCAGCGGCACGGTTCAAGGGTGAGGAGCCGGGCAATATCTACGCGCGGTTTACCAACCCTACTGTGACCATGTTCGAACAACGGCTGGCTGCGCTGGAGGGTGCGGAGCGTTGTGTGGCCACGGCTTCCGGCATGTCAGCTATCCTGGCTACCGTGATGGGGCTGCTGTCAGCAGGCGACCATATTGTTGCTTCGCGTTCCATCTTCGGTTCCACGGTGCAATTGTTCAATAACATCATGGCGCGTTTCGGGATAGAGACGACCCTTGTATCACCGACCGATATCGACGAGTGGCGTCATGCAATACGCACCAATACCAAATTATTCTTTCTTGAATCGCCTTCCAATCCCCTGACAGAAGTCAGTGACATCACAGCGCTCGCGGAGCTGGCCAAGGAATGTGGTGCGCGACTTGCGGTAGACAATTGTTTTTGTTCACCGGCGTTGCAACGTCCGCTGGAGTTGGGGGCGGATATTGTCATTCATTCCGCCACCAAGTATCTGGATGGTCAGGGCAGGGTGCTGGGTGGTGCAGTTCTGGGCAGCAGGGAACTAATGGAAGGTGTATTCACTTTTTTGCGTACTGCGGGACCTACCCTGAGCGCCTTCAATGCCTGGGTATTTCTGAAAGGTCTGGAAACGCTGAAGTTGCGCATGGATGCACATTCTGCCTCGGCGTTGCAATTGGCGAACTGGCTGGAGCAGCATCCGGGTGTGGAGCGCGTATATTATCCGGGTCTGCCATCGCATCCGCAGCATGCACTGGCGATGCGCCAGCAGCGTAGCGGCGGGGGTATCCTTGCATTCGATGTAAAAGGTGGCAAAGAAGCCGCCTGGAAAGTAGTGGATGCAACCCGCATGATTTCCATTACCGCAAATCTGGGTGATGCGAAAACCACCATTACCCACCCTGCGACCACCACGCATGGAAGACTGGCACCCGAACAGCGTAGCGCCGCAAGTATCGGTGATGGATTATTACGCGTGGCAGTGGGGCTGGAGTCGGTGCGCGATATTCAGCATGATCTGGCGAGAGGATTGGACGCGTTATGAACAAACTGATTCAAGGTATTGTCGGGCTGACGCTGTTATGGCCGGTATTGGGCCTGGCCGAGAACATGACTGAACTGGACTATCTCGACCAGGACCCGGGTACGGCGGCTTATCCAACCCGTATCCTGGTGAACACCAAATTCATGCGGATGGATTCAGGCAAGGATGCTGGCGATTTTATTTTGATGGATCGGCATTCGGGTGCGATTTATAACGTAATACAGAGCGAGAAAAATATTTATCGTTACAACCCGCATCAGGTAAAACTGGCAAAACCCACGCCGTGGAAAATCCAGGAGCAAGTCAAACAGTTGCCAGGCGATACCCGGAAATTTACTCTTGGCGTGAATGGCAAGCCGTGCATGGAAATCACGGCGACGCAAAAGCTTTTACCGGATGTTGCATCCGCACTCGCCACCTATCGGCAAACATTGACTTGGGTGGAGTCGCTCACCTGGCAGCGAACCCCACCGGAAATGCGCGATCAGTGCGATCTTCTACAGCATGTATTCGATATCCGCCGAACCTTGCAATACGGATTGCCCATTCAGGAACTGTATGCCAACGGGCGTAGCCGTCGCTATGTGTCCAATAGCGTGCGGGCATCGCAACCGGCCTTGTTCAAGTTGCCGCCAACATACAAAATCATTAACGCGGATCAGATCCAGGGAAATTAAGGGACTGTGTAGTGCAAGCCTGCGAGTCGCAACACAGATAACCCGCCTTATCGTACCAGTCTTGCAATACCCAGCGCTCGCATGCGCGCCCGTCAATCGTTAATTGATGATGCGCAGGGCGGTGAGTGTGACCATGAATCAAGCGTGGATAGCCATATTTGCGTAACGTTTCGATCACAGCCTGATTATTGACATCCATAATCTCGGCCGTTTTTTCCTGTTTGGCTTGTTCGCTCTGGATGCGAGCCTGCTGAGCCATAGCTTGGCGTTTAGCAATCGGCTGGGCCAGAAAACCCGCTTGCCAGGCGGGATCACGTACCTGCGCCCGGAACGCCAGATAGGCGGTGTCGTCGGTGCACAGCGTATCGCCATGCATCAACAGGGTATCTTGGCCGTATAAATCCAGCAGGGTGGGATCTTCCAGAAGCTGTGCACCACATGCATCGGCAAATGCCTGCGCCAGCAAAAAATCGCGGTTGCCATGCATCAGGTACACTGCTACATCCCGCACGGTGAGTCTGCGTATCGCATGAATAACGCCACGGCTCAGGTCCGTTTCTTCATCATCGCCTACCCAGGACTCGAAGAGATCACCAAGGATGTAGAGTGCCTCGGCATCCGTCGCGCGTGTTTCCATAAAATCAAAAAACAGCTGGCTGATTTGTGGCCGGCTCTCGCACAGATGTATATCCGAGATGAACAGGCTGTGCGGCTTATCGACCATAACGATCAGGCGACTTCAGCGCGCTCGATAATGACGTCTTCAGTTGGCACGTCCTGGTGGCCGGCGCGATTACCTGTTTTGACTTTCTTGATTTTATCCACGATGTCCTGGCCTTCTACGACCTTGCCGAATACGCAATAGCCGAATCCTTGCGGCGTGGCAGCAGTAAAATTCAGGAAGCTGTTATTGGCGATGTTGATAAAGAACTGGGCAGTGGCCGAGTGTGGGTCTGAGGTACGGGCCATCGCAACCGTATAGGCCTCATTTTTCAGGCCATTGGCAGCTTCATTTTCAACTGGCGCATTCGTCGGTTTCTGGTTCATGCCCGGTTCGAATCCGCCGCCCTGAATCATGAAACCGTCAATTACGCGATGGAAAATTGTATTGTTATAAGCACCACTATTCACATAGTCGAGAAAATTGGCGACTGTTTTGGGTGCCTTGTCGGCGTAGAGATCTATGGTGATAACGCCGTGGTTGGTATGCAGCTTGACCATATATATGCTCCAATATTGAGGGTGAATTTTAAAGTGTGGATTCCATGACGATTTTCCATTCGCCGTGGATATTTTGCCAATATTGCCGTTTGCGACTGCGGGAATTCAAGTTGCTACTCCGATAATCCTGATCGAAGTTCACTACGACCATATCATTTTCGCCCGGATATTCAAGCACGCTGATTTGCGATAATTTGATTTTGATCCAGCTTTTTGTCTCGTTGATACGTTTTTTTTCTGCGCCCCAGTCGGTAAGGTTTTCACCGTTCGCACTGAAGTTGTCAGCATAATGCTTCAGATATAACGCCGTGTTAAGACTTTCCCAATCGTGGCGCCAAGATTCCAGTGCACTTATTAGCGATGCCTTGTCGGCATCAAGGCTTTGCGGTGAAACCCAGTCGATATGCCGGGTAATGATCATCGGGGTTATCCCGATTGTCAGATATTTACCCAGTTTGCTCAAGTCGGAATTAGCCAGTACAACACATCCATCACTGGATTTCGGAGCACGACTGTAGGTATCGTAAGGTGTGCCATGCAGCCAGATACCGTGTCCGCGGCGTCCCAATTTTTGATCCCAGTCATTGGGGTAATTCAGTGGAAAGACTTCATCCCCGTATAAAGGCCCGATTTTTTTACCATCTTTCTTGCCTGTAATGTAATACACGCCCAGTGGTGTGCGTTTGTCTCCCTCTCGAGTTTTGTCACTGCCATTTTTGCCTATCGTGACATAAAAATCGGCAAGACGAGTCAGCTCACCATCCTTGTTCTGGAATAGATACAAGCGTGATTTCGACGTGTCGACCACGACGGCAGTGGTCTGGGTTGAGTCAAGCTGTAGCAATTCGCGCGGAATCAACCCCTTCGCAGGCTGCTGAAGATAACTGTTTAATCGTACGCGCGCCTCCGCGCGTAAATCATCCAGTTGATTGGGGGATGCATTGACGTTGCCCATATTCATGATGGGTTGTGCGCGAGCCAAAAGCAGATCACCGCGTATTAATTGGGCAAGGCGAAAATCCGGATACAGGCTGACCAGATGATTGATGTTTTTGAGTGCCTGGTCCAGATGGTTGTGGCTAATCGAAAGCAATACTTGATTGAGCATGGCTTCCGGATGATTGCGTTCGGGGCTGAAAGGGCGTGAGTGTCCGGCCGACAACAAAAATGGTGCTGTCGCCATAGCCACGATCTCTTGCGTTTGTGCCGTCGTTGCCACACATAACATGACGAGCAAGATGGTGCGAACCAGTTTTACCATAATGCCGGACAGATAGGTTTGAAATCAGTTGAAGTAGGTTTCAGCGGTTGCTCTCTTCGGTGATCAGCCAGCCGTGCCCTGACTTTACCAATTCCAGCACTTTATGGGTGCTGGAAGAGAAGCTGTCGGAGCGATAGCTTTGCCGGAAGCTGGCCTGATAATGCTTCGCATCGAGCTCTTTAATTTGCAAATTTGTTATTTCCACAGAGATTTTCTTGGGTGTAGTTACCCGTTCGCGCCGATTTTTTTCCCAAGCTGCATGCGATTCATTTCCCGAAGGTTTGAATTTTGGAGAATAGGCGGCCAGATAGCCATTTATGTCACGCTTAGACCAAGCTTTCGCCCAGTCCTCAACTGCGGTGGTGACGGCGGCAACATCCGGATTTTCCTTGGGGGCTTCCTCAGCCTGTGCTTTTTCGGGCGATTTGGGTGTGGTCTCTGCCTTGATGACCGGTGCCGCAACAGGCTTGGCTGCCACACTCGGTTTGGGTGCGGGTGTTTCTACGACAGGGTTTTTCTTCTTGTCATCGCCCCCTTTGGCTACCAGCACAGGTTTGCCGTTATTGCTGAACAACTCACGAATCATCGACAATTTGGTTTGCGCGGAAGTATTGTGAGTATCAAGCTGTAATGCCTTGTCATAGGCTGCGGAAGCCATTTTGGCATATATATCACCTAGGTTTTCCTGGGCGGTGGCATAGCTTGGGTTGGTACGAATGGCCATTTGCAAGGCATTTTTAGCCTCGTCATATTTTCCCTGTGCGGCATAAAGTACCGCCAGATTATTGTAAGGCTCGGGCAATCCTGGAAAATCCTTGGTGAGTGCCGTGAATGTTTTAATGGCCTCGGCGCTTTTATTCTGTTCGGTCAGGATTAGACCCTTCATAAAACGGGTTTGCGCATCTTGCGGATTTTTTGCAATGTAGGCGTTGGCACGGTCAAGGGCAGCGTCCAGATGACCCTGCTTCATCAGATTATTGATTTCTTGCGATTCGGTTGCGGGAGCAGCACTCGCCTGTGGAGAGAATGATGCGAATAAGACAATCAAAAGCGCAAAAATTGGAATGGATTTCATTATGATATACTCGGTTGGCCGCGATTCCAGAGGAGGCTAATTCTAGCAAGAACTCCCGTGGCTTCAAAATCTTCGCTATATTTCATTCGCAATCTATATCATGCTGACCATCTATAATTCCCTCGGCCGAAAAAAGCAGGCCTTTGTTCCGATCACCCCAGGCCAGGTACGCATGTATGTGTGCGGCATGACGGTGTATGACTATTGCCATTTGGGCCACGGACGCGTGCTGGTGGTCTTTGATATGGTAACGCGCTGGCTGCGCGCGTCTGGCTATGTGGTCGAATATGTGCGGAATGTGACCGATATCGACGACAAAATCATCAAGCGTGCCGCCGACAACAGGGAATCAATCAACGATCTTACCACGCGCTTCATCAACGCGATGAATGAGGATGCTGCCGCGCTGGGAGTACTGCCACCTACCCACGAGCCACGCGCTACTGATTTTGTCACACCCATGCTGCAAATGATCGAAACCTTGATCGAGCGCGGTTTGGCCTATCCGGCGGCCAATGGCGATGTGTATTATGCCGTGCATGCTTTTCCCGGTTACGGAAAGTTATCAGGCAAATCGCTGGAGGAGTTGCGTGCCGGGGAGCGGGTCGAGGTGGATCGGAACAAGCGCGATCCGCTCGATTTCGTATTGTGGAAATCCGCCAAGGCAGGTGAGCCGGCATGGGAATCGCCCTGGGGAGCAGGGCGTCCCGGCTGGCATATAGAATGTTCAGCGATGGGGGAACATTACTTTGGCGCGCATTTCGATATTCACGGTGGTGGTCAGGATCTGCAGTTTCCGCATCACGAAAATGAAATCGCACAGTCCGAAGGCGCGCATAACTGCTCCTTTGTGAACTACTGGATGCACAATGGCTTTGTGCGTGTGGATAACGAAAAAATGTCCAAATCGCTGGGTAATTTTTTCACGATCCGGGAAGTGTTGACACGTTATGACGCCGAAACGATACGCTTCTTCATTCTGCGCGCACATTATCGTAGCCAGTTGAATTATTCCGATCTGCATCTGGATGACGCCAGGCAGGCCTTGACTCGCTTATACACGGCGTTGCGCGATATACCGCTTCAAGACCTCCAGATAGACTGGATGAACCCGTACGCGGTGCGTTTCAAGGCGGCCATGGATGACGATTTTAATACTGCAGAGGCAATGGCGGTATTGTTTGAACTGGCAGGTGAGACCAATAGATCGCGTTCGATTCAGGATGCTGCGTTGTTACGCGCGCTGGGCGGCGTGCTGGGTTTGCTGCAGAACGATCCGGCGGCCTACCTGCAGTCACTAAGCGACAGCGTTTATTCAGCGCAGCAGATAGATCAGTTGATTATTGACCGGGCGGCGGCGCGCAAGTCGAAGAATTTTGCCGAGGGTGACCGGATTCGCAAACAATTGCTGGATGCCGGGATCGTACTGGAGGATGGTGCGCAAGGCACCACCTGGCGGCGTGAGTAATTAATTTAGCGCATCAACATATCCCAGCTGGTATGCAGTGGGCTCCAGCCGAGTTCATCCAGCGCGCGGCTGCAGTTCAAGGTCAGGCTCTGGTGCACGCCCGCCATCCACCCTGGTTCGCCCCCCGCACCCGTCATTCTCCATGCCAGTTTAAGTGTCGCGCTGGCTAATTTTGGCGCAATGGGTACCGCCATGCGATGGCGTGTTCGGATCGCGTCGCGAAAGCTGAAGCTGTCGTGTGCAGCCAGGTTATAGGTGCCGGTTGCCGGTTGCTTGAGTGCCAATACAATGGCGGCAGCTACATCATCTTCATGCACGCATTGCAGTAAAGGCTGCGGATCCGGAAGGCGCACATAAAATGGCTGGTGTAACAGTGTATGCAAAAGCGGCTGGGCATGAGGGCCGAGGATGATGTGGGGACGCAACCGCACTACATCCGGATAGTGGGCGGTGAGCCAATGTTCCAGTTCGGCCTTGTGCTCGCCATACAGAAAGCCGGGAATGGGTCTGAGTGGTGCAGTTTCATCGATGTGCATGCCGCCGCCATATACGGCTGCACTGGACAGATGTACCTGCCGTTCGATACCGGCTGAATGGCCCATTGCAATCAAACGCTGCGACGCTTCCAGGTTGATGGCGCGCATCATGTGCACCGGCGTTTTGCCGCGCAGCACCACAAATGCCAGGTGTGCCAGTCCGTCACAGCCTTGTAGTAGCGGGCCAAGATTGGCGTCGCGCAGATCTGCCTGGATGTGGCGGTATTTTGGGTGCTCAAACCATCCCGGCTGTATATCCAGCCCGAGCACCGATTCGATCGCCGGATCATTACAAAGGCGTGGTAACAGGGCACGGGCAAGGTGGCTGGTGCTGCCACTCACGAATATGCGCATCGTTTCAGGCCTGAAAGGCCGGCATGACCTCTTCCGCAATGCAGCGCATGGATTCCTGTATGGCTTCGGTTGGGAGCGCACCGGCACCCACTGCACAGAGTAGATTGGTCACCCCGGCCTCACGGTATTTTTGCAGTTTCTCAATACATTCTGCGGGCGTGCCGACGACTGCCATGCCGAATGTTTCCAGCAGCTTTAGATTGATGCCGAGCTTGATCAGGCTGCGAAAGCGCCCCAGATCGTGAAAATGCTCATAGCTGGGATAGAGTTTTTCCAGCACCGGCAGCGTGGTCGAGAAGAGTGCATTGTAAAACCATGTCAGTGCTGGTTTGGCGAGCTCACGCGCGCGCTTGCCATCGGGCAGGCAGAAAATACCGATGGTCATGCCGGCACGTGGCGCTGGTACAGTTGCTGCGCTGTCAAGATAGTTGCCAATATCATGCTTTACCATCAACCATGGCTTGAACGGGCCGGCCAGCATGCCGAGCTGTTGCTGTGCCGCCCAGATGAAAGTATCCGGACTCACCGCTGCGGTCCACAGCGGGGGATGTGGTGATTGCAGCGGGTAGGGCAGGATATCCAGTGCGTCCAGAGCATAATGCTCACCATGAAAAGTAACAGGGCGGCGCAGGAATGACGCGCGCAGAATCGCCAGCGACTCGGCTGTAATGCTGCGACTGTCGCTCATGGCCGCGCCGAACACACCATACTCGTGCGGTGAAAAGCCGCGTCCGATGCCTAATTCCAAGCGACCGCCGGTGAGGATGTCGAGTGTGGCGGCGCGCTCGGCAACGTGTACCGGGTGATGGTAGGGCAGCGGTACGACACTCAAGCCCAAGCGGATACGCCGGGTACGCTGACTGGCGGCAGCCAGCACCAGATCCGGCTTGGAACTATGCGAATAGCCACGCATGAAATGATGCTCTACCAGCCATGCGCAGCCGAAACCCAAGCTGTCGCCCAGTTCGATTTCGGCCAAAGTGTCGGCATAGGCCTGCGCTTCGCTGCGTGCCAGATGGGACGGCTGGGAAATTTCGTAAAACAGATCGAATTGCATGGGCGAAGCGGGTCACAAGGGGCTGTTATAATGCCAGCATCATGACAAATTCGCCAAGTTATCCGTGTTACGTAGGTGCGCGCGGCTGGGAACACGAAGACTGGCTGGGTAGTTTTTATCCACAAGACCTCCCGTCAGACTGGCGGCTGACTTACTACAATAATTTTTTTACCTGTTGCTATCTTGATTATGCGGCATGGGCGGAACAGACCGAGGCTACGTTGAAGCAGTGGGTCGTGGATACCTTGCCTGGTTTTCGTTTTGTGCTGGAAATACCTGTCAGCTTGTCCGATGCTGATCGCGCACGTCTGGAAATATTGCTGCCACGTACTGGTTTGACAGGAACTGCGGCAGTTTTGCAGACCAGTTGTATGTGGTTATCTGAGAAGCCCAATTGGCGCACGCTTGCTGCGCAAATTCAGGAGCGTGTACAGGCATCGGGGACGGAATGTTATCTGATCAGTGAAACGCAAGTTGTGACCGATTTACAACAAAGTACGGCATTGCTGGAAATCCTTGGTTATTAAATTGTCTGTAATTTCCTGCCGTTATAAAATGTTTTTTTAAGTGCTGAATTTGCCGCTATCTATTCGAGATTCGAGATGCGCTGATTTTTCTAACTAAATATTATTGTCTGTTGGATCCTGGAAAATACCATTATGTCCTCAGAGTGGATGCCTGAGCGCAATGTGTGGAGTCTATCTGGCGTCACTGTTTAACTGAAATAAATGTAGGTAAATTTTCGTAAAGACCAGATTGGAATTGGATATCCAAGTCTCCACTATGTCACTATTGCGCCCAATCTTATTTTTGATCTTTTTAAGGTATATCCGTGTCGACAGATAATCTGGTCGAAATTCGCAATCTTTCCTTCGCTTATGGCAAACGTTCGATTCTGAAAGGGATCAACCTGACTGCCCCACGTGGCAAAGTGATCGCCATCATGGGTGGCAGCGGGTCGGGAAAAACAACATTGTTGCGTCTGATCGGCGGACAATTGCGTCCCTCCGGTGGGACGGTGCTGGTAGATGGGCAGGATGTTAATCAGCTTGACCACCAGGGATTGTTCCATTTGCGTCGTAAAATGGGCATGTTATTTCAGTTTGGTGCGTTGTTTACCGATCTGAGCGTGTTCGAAAATGTCGCCTTCCAGATGCGCGAGCATACTGATCTGCCAGAGTCCGTCATTCGCGATCTGGTCATGATGAAATTGCATGCCGTGGGTCTGCGCGGTGCCAGCCAACTGATGCCCGCCGAATTGTCAGGCGGCATGGCGCGGCGCGTGGCATTGGCGCGGGCGGTGGCGCTGGACCCAATGCTGATTATGTATGACGAGCCGTTTACCGGGCTGGATCCGATTTCACTGGGCCAAGTCGGTAATCTGATCCGCAGGCTAACCGATACGCTGGGACTGACCTCGATTGTGGTCACACACGACGTACAGAAATCGCTGGAAATCGTTGACTACGTTTATTTTGTATCGAATGGGGTGGTCGAGGCGGAAGGCACGCCCGCGCAAATACATGCCTCAGACCTGCCGTTTGTGCATCAGTTTGTACACGGAGAGGAGGATGGTCCGGTCCCCTTCCACTATCCTGCATCGGATTATGCGTTGGATCTCGGACTGGGGGCACGCAAATGACAGGTATTGGTGTATTTTTTTCGGCCATCGGACGGCGCGTAATCGATAGTATCTGGCGTTTGGGCTACGCGACTCGTTTCATGGCATTCACCTTGCTGCGCTCTGGGACCAGCCTGACCCGATTCAGCCTGGTGATCCGGGAAATTTATTCCAGCGGTGTATTGTCACTGATTATCATTGTGGTTTCGGGGTTGTTCGTCGGAATGGTGTTGGGCCTGCAGGGTTATGAAACCCTCAAAACATACGGAGCCGAACAGTCTCTCGGCGTGCTGGTGGCACTGTCTCTGGTGCGCGAATTAGGGCCTGTCGTGGCCGCGTTGTTGTTTGCCAGCCGTGCAGGTTCAGCAATCACTGCTGAAATAGGCCTGATGAAAACCACCGAACAACTAAAGGCACTGGAAATGATGGCAATCGATCCGATTGCTCGTATCGTGGCTCCGCGTTTCTGGGGTGGCGTAATTTCCATGCCGTTATTGGCGGCTATTTTTTCGGTGATGGGTATTTTTGGCGGTTATGTGGTTGGCGTGGTGCTGATTGGCGTGGATGACGGCTCCTTCTGGTCACAAATGCAAGCGGCGGTGGATGTTCGCCATGATGTGATTAACGGCGTGATCAAAAGCGGTGTATTCGGTTTTGCCGTGACAGCAATCGCATTGTTTGAAGGCTATGATGCGACGCCGACGGCAGAAGGTGTGTCGCGTGCAACCACACGTACCGTGGTGACTTCCTCGTTGGCGATACTGGCGCTGGATTTCATACTTACCGCATTCATGTTTAAAGGGGTATAGGTAAATGGATAGAACGGCACTCGATTTGTGGGTGGGCGTATTTGTGGCAGCCGGTCTGGCTGCCTTGCTGGTATTGGCATTCAAGGTAGGGAACATGAGCGGTTTTAAAATGTCTGATGCCTACACAGTGACGGCTGAATTCGACAATATTGGCGGACTCAAACCGCGTGCAGCTGTAAAAAGCGCAGGGGTAGTGGTTGGTCGGGTAAGCCAGATCGCCTTTGATGACAAGACTTATGAAGCAACGGTCACTTTGAGTCTGGACAAGCGTTATGCCTTTCCCAAGGATACAATAGCAGCGATTTTGACCTCGGGCTTGCTCGGGGAGCAATATATTGGTCTGGATGCTGGTGGTAGTGAAAAAAAGCTCGTCAGTGGCGATAGAATCCAGATTACCCAGTCTGCTGTGGTACTGGAAAATCTGATCAGTCAGTTTCTCTATAGCAAGGCTGGAGGTGGTTCAGTCCGATCGCCGACACCTTCTGCAACCGGAACGCCGGAAAAATAAGGAATTCAGTAATGAAAAAGAAAAAAATCAGTGCGTTATCCAAGAGCCTCTTGTTACTGGCGCTGATATTTCCAGCCGCAGGTTTTGCGCAAACCGTGAATTTACAGCAGGCTGTAAAAATGGGCCTGAACGCTGATCCGCGGGTCAAGGAACGCGAACAATTGGTGGAATCGGCACGTGCGCTGCTTGAAGAAGCGCAGGCCAAGGATGGTTGGCGCTTGAATGCCAATTTATTTGTGGGGCTTGCACCTGCGGTAAGTGGTGGTTTTTATCAGGGTGGCGCAACTTCGGGTACAACACCTCGTACGGATGGACCGTTTCCGGGAGGGTTGTCGGATTGGACCTCGCTACAGGTCGCCTTGATCAAGCCGCTGTTTACATTTGGGAAAATCAAACATTACAGCGACGCGGCGCAGGGCAATATCGATGTCAAACGCGGCGATGTGCGTATCAGCAAGGCGGACACGGTAATGGACGTCAAGCGCGCCTATTATGGTTATCTGACGGCGCGCGACACACGCCGTTTTCTGGAGGATGTGCAAAGCCGTCTGGAGGGTGCATTGGATCGGGTGAGCCGCAACCTCAAAAATGACAATGGAGAATCCAAGCAATCGGATTTATATGCGATGCAGGCGGCGCGTGGCATGTTGGGAAAATATCTGAGTCAGGCCAAAGCCATCGAGAAAATCAGTCTGAATGGCTTGAAGCTACTCACCGGTGTAGGGATGGATGCTGATTTGCAGGTGGCGGATGATAGCCTGACGCCGGTCGCCTTACCCACGGATAGTCTGGCTGAATTACAGTCCAAAGCGTTGCAGGATCGTCCCGAAATGGCACAGTTGGAAGCCGGCTTACGTGCTCGCCGAGCGCTGGTAGCGGCAAAAAAATCCGACAAATACCCGAACGTTTATGCGGGTATCGTAGGGACCGCCAACTACGCATCGCGGCGCGATCGGTTGAATAATCCTTACGTTTATGATCCATTTAACAGCGTTGGTGCAACGCCGGTGGTCGGGGTGAAATGGGATATGGAATTTGACGTGGCCGATGCCAAAGTGGCAGGCGAGCAGGCGGAGCTGGAAGCGCTCAATTATAAAAATCAGTACGCTCAGGCCGGCATTCCTTTCCAGGTATCCGAAGCATATCAACATGTTCACGCGGACTATGCGGGATTACAGGATCTGGCTGAGGGGGCAGCCGCAGCGCGGCGCTGGATGATTTCCTCACTGGCCGATTTCAATGCCGGCCTGGAACCAGCCAATAAGGTAGCTGATGCCCTTAAAACCTATGCACTCACTCAGGCGGAATATTTGCGTACCGTGAACGATTACAACATGAATGTTGCCCAGATGTACCGCGCTGCCGGTGAACTCAAGTAAAAACCAATCCAGAGGCCAACTGAACCATGACACATGAGCTGATAATGAAATCATTTACGCAGATAGAGAAATGGCTACTGGGCAGTCTGGCTGCCTTGAGCCTGCTGGTGGCTGCCCACGGACAGGCCCTGGCAGCTGATGTAGCACCCGATGTGCTGGTCAAGACCACCACTCAGGAAGTGGTCGCCATTCTTAAACAGGATAAGGACATCCAGGCAGGTGATACCCAGAAGATATACAAATTGGTGGATGCCAAAATATTACCCAATTTTGACTTTAACCATATGACCATGCTTGCGGTCGGAAAATATTGGCCACGCGCCACGCCGGCCCAGCGCCAATTGTTGATCCAGGAGTTTCGCACCTTGCTGGTACGTACCTATGCCAGTTCGCTAACTGCGTTCAATAACCAGGTCATCGAATACAAGCCCTTCAGAATGGCCCCTGGGGCGACTGACGTAACGGTGCAAACACAGGTAAAGCAACCAGGTGCTCAGCCTATCCCGATTGATTACAGCATGGAAAAAACCTCCTTCGGCTGGAAAGTTTATGATGTGGTGATTGATGGTGTCAGCCTGGTAACCAACTACCGGAGTTCATTTGGTTCGGAAATCCGTCAGTCTGGTATCGATGGCCTGATTCATACGCTGGCCAGCCGTAACCAGCAGGATGCAAGTCGTCAGCCGGACAAAGCAGAACCTGGATTAGTCAAAAAATCGCAAAATACGCATAAATGACTGCTGCTGAAAACGCGATCTGCGTTCTTGATGCAGTCGTGACCATTCCTACTGTTACGCATGTACTCAGGTCGACTACCGATGCGATCAGGCAAGGAGCACGCATCATCGATTTTCATCAGGTAAATGAGGTCGATTCGAGCGTGCTAGCGCTGATTATGGAATCCAGACGCGAAGCAGAACAGGCAGGATTTACACTACGCTGCATTAACCTGCCCGCTAATCTGAGAGGTTTGGCCACGCTTTATGGTGTGCTGGATCTGATACCGCAATAGATGGGTACTACTCCAGCAATTCTGGTTCGCCAGTTACATAAGCAATTCGGGAGCCTGCATGCTCTGCAAGGCGTGGATCTGGAGGTCCAGCAAGGCGAGTTTTTCGCCTTGCTAGGCCCCAATGGGGCGGGTAAAACCACGCTGATCAGTATCCTGGCCGGACTCGCGCGTGCCAGTAGTGGTAGCGCCGCGGTGATGGGGCACGATGTGGTGAGCGATTACCGGGCGACGCGCAAGGCACTTGGCGTCGTGCCACAGGAACTGGTGTACGATCCTTTTTTCACTGTGCGCGAAGGACTGCGTATCCAGTCCGGTTATTTCGGTTTGCGCCACAATGATGACTGGATCGACGAGATCATGGCCAATCTCGATTTGCTCGATAAGGCCGACCGCAATATGCGTACCCTGTCCGGTGGAATGAAACGGCGCGTGCTGGTAGCCCAGGCACTGGTGCACAAACCGCCGGTGATCATTCTGGATGAACCGACCGCCGGGGTGGACGTGGAATTGCGCCAGTCGCTGTGGTCCTTTATCCGCAAACTCAATGAAGATGGTCACACCATTGTACTCACCACCCATTACCTGGAAGAAGCGCAAGCCCTGTGCCACCGTGTTGCCATGCTCAAGCAGGGGCGCATAGTCGCACTGGACAGTACCGCCAACCTGCTCAAAAGTATTGCCGAACGTCATTTGTCTCTGCGGATTACACCGGATGTGCTGCCAGACGGGCTGATCTCGCGTGTGGTAAGTCACGCCGATGGTTTATGTGTGCTGGCGCTGGATCATTACGCGGATATGGAGGGCGTGCTGGCCCAGTTACGCGAAGCGGGTGTCTGTATCCAGGAGATGGAACTCACCCAACCTGACCTGGAAGATGTTTTTGTCCAGATCATGGGAGCGTCGTAATGGTCGGTTTCTACACATTGCTGTACAAGGAACTGCTGCGTTTCTGGAAAGTATCGTTCCAGACGGTATTGGCACCAGTTATTACCGCGCTGCTCTATTTACTGATTTTCTCACACGTGCTCGAAGCACATGTCCAGGTTTATCCGGGGGTTCGTTACACTGCATTTCTGGTACCGGGTCTGGTCATGATGTCGATGTTGCAAAATGCTTTTGCCAACAGCTCGTCGAGCCTGATCCAGTCCAAGATTACCGGCAATATTGTATTCATGTTGTTGCCGCCGTTGTCTTATCTGGAATTCTTTGCCGCCTATCTGCTTGCTTCCGTGATGCGCGGTTTGGTAGTGGGTTTGGGTGTATTTGTGGTAACCCTGGTGTTTACGCGGCTTTCCATTCAACATCCGCTCTGGTTGATTGTATTTGCGTTTCTGGGCACAGGCATCCTGGGTGCGTTGGGGATTATTGCCGGTATCTGGGCTGAAAAATTCGATCAATTAGCTGCGTTCCAAAATTTCCTTATCATGCCGTTGACGTTTCTCTCAGGTGTGTTTTATTCCATTCACTCGCTACCGTCCTTCTGGCAGGAAGTGTCACGTTTTAACCCGATTTTTTACATGATCGACGGCTTTCGTTACGGTTTTTTTGGTGTCGCCGACGTCACGCCGCAATTGAGTTTGCTGGTCGTAGGGGTGTGCTTTGTGGCATTATCCGCACTCACTCTGATTTTGCTCAAAAGCGGATATAAACTCCGCCATTAAACTTATTATGGTTACTCCTGAAAATATTCAGCAATATATCGAACAGGGCATGCCCTGCGAACTCGTGCGCGTAGCGGGTGATGGTCAACACTTTGAAGCCGTTATCGTCAGTGCAGAGTTTCGCGGCAAAAATCGCGTGCAACAGCACCAGATTGTTTACCGTGCGCTGGGCGATCGCATGAAAGCCGAAATTCATGCGCTTTCCATGAAAACACTGACCCCTGAGGAGTGGGCGGCAGGGAATAGCTGATGGATAAATTGGCAATACAGGGTGGCGTGCGCCTATCCGGAGAAGTGCGTATTTCCGGCGCCAAAAATGCAGCGTTGCCTATACTTTGTGCGGGTTTGCTCAGCGCCGATACGTTGCGTCTGGAAAATCTGCCCAAACTCAAGGACATCAGCACCAGCCTGACGCTGCTTGGACATCTCGGCATGCAGGTATCACTGGATGATCAGGGTGGTGTGGAGTTGCAAGCTGTGCATCTGGACAACTTGGAGGCGCCGTATGAGTTGGTTAAAACCATGCGCGCCTCAATTCTGGTACTGGGCCCCATGCTGGCGCGCTATGGAGAAGCTCGGGTGTCGTTGCCCGGAGGTTGTGCTATCGGTTCGCGCCCGGTTGATCTGCATATCAAGGGCTTGCAGGCGATGGGGGCGGAAATAAACATTGAACATGGGTATATTCACGCTAAATCAAGCCGCCTGAAAGGCGCACGTATTTTTATGGATACCGTGACCGTAACCGGTACCGAGAACCTGATGATGGCTGCTACTTTGGCGGATGGCGTGACCATTCTGGAGAATGCAGCGCGCGAACCTGAAGTGGTGGATCTGGCCAATTGCCTGATTGCGATGGGAGCCAAAATTGAAGGTGCCGGCAACGATGTCATCGTGATTGAGGGAGTGGACAAGTTGCATGGCGCGACGCACAGGATCATGCCGGATCGTATCGAAACCGGGACGTATCTGGTGGCGGCCGCCATTACCCAGGGGCAGGTTCGAGTGCTGAACACTCGCGCCGATATCATTGAGTCGGTGCTGGATAAATTGCGTGAATCTGGTGCTCAGATTGAGGTCGGCCACGATTGGATCAACTTGGAAATGCATACTCGCCCCAGGGCAGTGAATCTAAAAACAGCACCTTATCCCGCATTTCCCACCGATATGCAGGCCCAGTTCATGGCGCTCAATTGCATTGCAGAAGGCGTGGGCACGGTTACAGAAACCATCTTCGAGAACCGCTTCATGCATGTTCAGGAGATGCAGCGCTTGGGTGCCGATATCACCGTAGAAGGCAATACTGCCCTGGTGCGCGGAGTGGACCGGCTGGAGGGCGCAGTGGTCATGGCGACTGATCTGCGTGCTTCGGCATCATTGGTGCTGGCGGCTCTGATTGCTGAGGGTGAAACTACCATTGAACGTATTTATCACATCGACCGCGGCTATGAATGCATCGAGGAAAAGTTCGCCCAATTGGGCGCGCGCATTCGCCGCGTAAAATGACCTGAGGTATCCATGATTACCATCGCTCTGTCCAAAGGCCGCATCTTTCAGGAAACTTTGCCGCTGCTCGAAGCTGCTGGCATCACACCACGTGAAGATCCGGAAAAGTCACGCAAACTGATTATTGCCACCAATCAGCCGGAAGTACGTCTTATCATCATTCGTGCCACTGATGTACCGACGTATGTGCAATATGGTGCAGCAGACCTGGGCGTGGCAGGCAAGGATGTATTGATTGAGCATGGTGGCGAAGGTATGTATCAGCCACTGGACCTGAATATTGCGCGTTGCAAGATGATGGTGGCTGCCCATCCGGCTTTCGATTATGAACAAGCCGTGCACCAGGGTGCGCGTCTGCGTGTGGCCACCAAATACCTGAAAACCGCCCGTGAATATTTCGCTGCCAAAGGTGTGCATGTTGACCTTATCAAACTGTACGGCTCGATGGAGCTGGCGCCGCTGGTCAAACTTGCCGATGTAATTGTCGATCTGGTGAGCAGTGGCAGCACGCTCAAGGCGAACGGTCTGGTGGCCGTGGAAGAAATTATGAGCATCAGTTCGCGCCTGGTGGTCAATCAGGCCTCACTCAAATTGAAGCACGCAGAAATCCAGCCCGTACTGGATAGCATCGCTTCGGCCATCAAGACGGATTGACATCTGTTGCCGGCACTGCCCGTCAACCTGCCAGACGATTCATCCATCCAGCGCATCCTGATTATTAAATGGAGTGCGTTGGGTGATTTGGTGATGGCCAGTGCCTTGTTCGAGGATATTCGTCGCGCATTTCCTCACGCAGAGCTGCATTTAAATACGCTACCAGTTAACCAGCAACTGTTCTCGGCAGATACGCGTTTTTCCAAAATCATCGCGCTGGATTCGCGCGCCAAATCCGGGAAACTGTTTGCGATGCTGCGTTGGTGGCATGCCATACGGGCAGGTCGCTACGATATGGTGATCGATCTGCAGACCAATGACCGTAGCCGTTTTTTGCTTGCTGCGTTGCAACTCACCGGCAGGGGCATTCGTTATCGCATCGGTAACCACGGTTTCTGGCCTTACACGACCGGGCCGAATGATCTGCCCCGCAGCATCAACCCGATACTGCGCATGCACACCGCGCTGAATCTGGCAGGTATTCCCACACCAACCCGCCATCCTGTGCTGACAGTGCCGCAGAAAAATCGTGAACGAGTACAGCACTTGCTGACCCAACAGGGTATTGAAAACGATAACTATGCGTTGCTGTTTCCCGGCTGTCATCCGCGTGGTTACCTGAAGCGCTGGGGCGAGCAAAACTACGCTGAATTAGGACGCCTGCTATTGCAAAGAGGGCTGGTCAAGCATCTGGTCATTGCGGGCGGCCCGGATGAAATTCAGTTAGGGGATGCCATTGCCAGTGGCATCGGGGCAGGATCAGTGAATATGTGCGGTGCTACCGAAATGCTGGATATCATTCCACTGGCTGAGCATGCCCGCTACATCATTGGCAATGATACCGGCACCTCGCATTTGGCCGCGTGCAGCGAACGCCCGCAAGTGGTAATTTGCGGGCCTACCGATCCAACCCGTGTCAAACCTCTGGGTGATCAGGTCATTGCCATTCAGGCTGATTTGCCGTGCAGCAATTGCTATCGCAAGCATTGCTCACATCATTCGTGCATGCGCGAGGTGCATCCTGAACAAGTGCTGGCGCTGCTCACCCAGCCGCCGCAACAAACCATTGTCCGCGTACCAGCCAGAATTCTTGAGGCCTTACCCGATGTATGAGCCGCGCCAGATACTGTTTATCACGCTCAGCAATATTGGTGACGCGGTCATGACTACCCCGGTGCTGTCCGCGTTGCAGGCACGCTATCCGCAGGCGCGTTTCGACATTGTTGCCGATGCCCGTTCGGCTGCCTTGTTCGAACACTTCGAAGCGCTGGATGAGATCATTCTCAAACACAAAAATGCGCGCTGGCGCGATAAGCTGGATTTCGTCTGGCAATTGCGCAGCAAGCGCTATGACCTCATTGTCGATTTGCGTACCGATGGCCTTGGCTGGTTGCTGCGGGCTGAACGGCGCTTGCATAAAATAAAAAAACATCCGCCCGAACGCCATAGCGTGATACGACATTTCATGGCGATTGAATCGCTGGTCGGGCACATCCAGCCGCCGCCCGCACGATTATGGATAAGTGCAGCGACCAATGCATGCGCAGCAGACTGGCTGCAAGACTTACCCGGAAAACGCTGGCTGGCATTGGGACCGGGCGCTAACTGGGAAGGCAAGGTCTGGCCTGCCCAGCGCTTTGCCGAACTGGTGCAAAATTGTGCTAGTCAATTTGATGCAGTCATTTTTCTGGGGAATGCCGCTGACAGCGCACGTGTCGCGGATATCGTTCATACGATGCCGTTGCCCTATCTGGATTTGACCGGTAAGAGCAGCCTGCTCGAGGCCGCGGCAGTGCTGCAATGTGCAACCGTGTTTGTAGGGAACGACTCCGGCCTCGGCCACCTTGCCAGTGCGGTTGGCACACCCACGCTTACCGTATTCGGCCCCGGCGAGCCGTTGCGCTATCATCCTTGGGGTGAACGTGCACACTGGCTGACTTCACCCGCTAGCGATCTTGCCCAGCTTGACGTGGCAAAGGTAGCTGCACAATTAAACACGCTACTTAACCTGCCATGAAAATAGCACATGTATTGGAGGGTCAATTGCCGATGCCAGGCCCAGGGTGTCTGCCTTGAAAGTGCTGCACGTTATCGGCTCGGCCGGCGTAGGGGGTGCGGAAAAGCACGTGCTGGACTTGTGCATGCAACAAAAAGCATTGGGGCTGGATGTCCATGTGGCACTCCCGGCCGATGGCGCATTGAGCGTCTCCCTGGCTAAACACCATATTGCCTATACGTTTATACGTGCCGGCGGACGCTGGCATCCTCTGGCGTTATGGTCATTGCGACGGACAATACACCGTATCCAGCCTGATATTATTCACGCCCACATGCTTAAATCCGCAACGATGGTCGGGCGGATCAACCGCAGGACGCCGTGCGTGGTGACAGCGCATAACATTGTCAAGCATCTGGGCCCGTTCCGGCATTGTCAGCACGTCATCTGCGTATCCGACATGGTGAGGGATTCATTACTGGATTTGGGTTACCCTGCACAAAAAACCAGTGTGATTCACAATGCGGTTGATTCGAAACTATTCGGCACGGACAAGCGCGAAGCAGTGCGTGACCGCATGGGCTGGCAGGATCATCTGATCGTCAGTTGTGTCGCGCGATTGGTGCCTGCCAAAGGGCAGACTTTCGCGATCAATGCCTTGCCCGATCTGGTCGCTGCGATTCCGAATATCAAACTGATACTCATCGGTGATGGTCCCGACCATGCGAAGTGTAAAAAACTTGCTGACGATTTGGGTGTAGAAAATCATGTGATGCTGATGGGTTCAAGAGCCGACGTTGGCGATTTGCTCGCAGCAACCGATATTTACCTGCAACCCAGTATCAAAGAAGGCTTTTGCATTGCATTCCTGGAAGCGATGGCGACAGGGTTGGCGTGCGTGGGAACGCAGACGGGCGCCATACCCGGCATGATCAGGAATGGCGAGAACGGACTACTCATTCCGCCTGCCGATGCTGGTGCGATTGTCGATGCCGTGTCAAAACTGGCGCAGGATCACGCTGTGCGAACAGGTTATGCACAAGCGGCAAAAATGACCGCAAATACACAATTCAGTGCGCAGAAACAGGTCATGGATACGCTGCAGGTTTATCAACAAAACATCCAGCTTTAGCTTAAGTCGGAAAGTACTAGCCCTGAGTGCGAATGCCATAAAGCCCCCTGTTTGCGGAGCGCCAGTTCAATCACTATCGGCAGTTGACAGGGTCGCGCAATACAGCGCAACCAGCCACCATATCAGCGCTGATAACACGCTGCCATAAAATGCTATGCCCGCATTAACCGGCATCGCGGCAACCAGTATCGACAGCCCCAACGGTACCGCATAGGTATTGCGGTCACGCATCGCCTGCCAGGTACGGCGCAGCATCAGAACCAGAAATACAGTGAATCCCAGCAGGCCGATTACGCCAGTCTCGACCAGAATCTCCAATGTGATCTCATGCGGATGTGTGGGGCCCGCAGTCGGATTGAGCTTCATGAAAGGATCATCCGGCGCCGCATACTGTGGATAAATATAGCGGAATCCACGTGCCCCGATACCGTTCAGCCAGTGGTCTTCTGCAATTTTGATGCCGGTTTTCCAGATCGGCAGGCGCATGCTTGTAGCATCATCCATTTCTGCGTAATTACCACTGAACAGTCCAGCAGTGACCCGCAGCTTGTTTTGCAAGGGGGGATAAGCTGCCACCAGTGCACCGATCGACGCAGTGCCTAGCAAAACAATCAGAATGACTCTGCCCAAGTGGCGCTTGGGCGCCATGAAATAAGTATAGACGGCGAAACCAACCAATCCGGCAGCATACATGCCCCATGCAGCGCGGCTGCCAGACAACAGAATCACTGCGGTGTAGGGCAACAAGGCCAGCCAGTACCAACTACTGGATTGAGACGCTTTGCGCCGAATCACTTCAAAATATATAGGTGCCAGTATCGCAGCAATGAGACCCATGACGAGTTTGGGAAACGGGCCGGTGATACGGCCGCCTTGGGGTTGATAACCGAATACATCATGGCCGATCGCTGCTTGCAGCAGTCCATCGGCAATCCAGAAACTGAGCAGCAAAGTAATAACCATAAACAATTTGTGGCGACTGGATTCATCGCTCAGGGCATACAATGCAAATATGCCGGCCAATGGAAATCGCACGAATGCCAGTGCCGTACTGGCCGCGGGTTCGAAAGTGATGGCATCTGGCAAGGCCGTCACCAGTGGCAGCCAGATGCACGCGAACAGCAGCAGAAACCAGCGCATCGAGGGGTGCCGCCAGATGGCGCGCCCATCCTTAAACATCAGTGGAATACCGCCGAAGGTCATCAGCGCCAGTGGCACCTCAAAACCTTTTCCCATGGGTGAGGCGAACACAAATGCAGCGATCAGCCACCAACCATGGCGACGTACGGTATGTGCAAAGGAACCAATGGGTGTGGCAAGAACAAACGATTCAGGCTGTTTCATGCGATGCTTCCGGTTGGGTAATGAGGGTAGGGATGCGTTGTCTGCAAGCATAGCTGGTAGTGGCCGGTAACCAGTCCGACAGCAACTTGAGCAGGCGATGGTAATAAGTATGCTCAGCCAGCACATGTTTGCGCGCGCATTGTGCCATGTGCGTGGCGAGATTCGGCTGCGCGAGCAACTCCTGGATCTGCCGGGCCATTTCTGCAGGCGTGCTGCTAATCAAGATTTCAGTGCCGACTGCGAAATGATGTGTGAGCCCATCTCGGTAATCCATCACTTGCGGAATGCCATAAGCCGCGCATTCAAAGCTGCGCATATTGGTGCCCTTCCGCACGACCTGGGCGTGGAGATTAAGCGCAACACGGTAACGCGCATAAATTCTACCCATGTTTGCGTTGGACAGGGCAGGGCGGAACAGGGTGGGATGCTGCCAGAATAAGGCATCATGCAAAAAATAATTGCCGTAAACAATCGGGCGCACTTGCGCGGCCATCAGGCCCTTGAGCCAGATGTCGCGTCGGCTATCCCGGTTGCCGATAAAACAGCATCCGGCCTGGTCCGATGCGGGAGGCGCAGGGTGGTGAATCTTCGGATGGCAGCCAAAGGCCAGTTCACCGTGATAACGTGCCGGCTCGATCGCTTGCAGTAAATCGTTCTCATAGCCGGTGTCCGAGAGATAGATACGCTCGAATGGTGCGCAATCGCCCGTTGATAAGGTCGGCGCATCCGTTAACCAGAGAATGTGCTTGCGGTCGGTGCGTAAAGCTTTAAACGCGGAAATATGGTTAATGAACAGGGCGCAATCATAATTGCTAGCGTTGATGCGCGCCACCCGCTCGCGCAGCCATGCACGTTTTCCAGTTCGGTAGGCCAGATAATCAGTAAGATTATCGGGGTAAGTGGTAATCCACTGCACCTGTCCGGGGAACAAATCCTTCATGGCATCGAACAGATATTGCGCAAGTCCGCCTTTCCAGGGTTTGGCGACCAGCAGAATACGCATTTATTTCAGTGAGCCTGAGGCGAAGTGCCAGCCAGGGACAGATAAAACACGGCTTGATCGCCTCGTTGCTGCTGATTCAATCGCTCCGCATGGCGTTTGAATTCCTTGATCTCTGTTCGCGAGAAAATGCGTTTCTCTTTTTCGCTCGCGCTCAATGGAATGTCGCGGCAGTAGAGTTCGCTATGGGTAAACTGCTGAATGGTGGAGTCATATTCGATGCGCCATAGACGCAGTCCGGCCTGCTTAACCAGGATGTGCATGCTCTTTCGAGTTAGCAAATGCAGATGTCGTGGGGCATCAAGCGGCATCCAGTTGACACCATAATGTTCCCAAGCGTAGCAATCAGCGACCGGAATCCTGACCATAATGGTGCCCTTGCTGGATAACAGGCGTGCGGCATCTTTCAGTACTTCACCCGGATTCTCCATATGTTCCAGAGAGTGATGAAACATGATCAGGTCATATTTTGTGGTGGTACAAGCAAATTCGGCAAGACTGGTTTTATGAATAGTTACGCCATTATCGTAGCGAACTGTTTCTTGCAGGAAAGGATCAACGCCCACACAGTCTTTTAATCCACCCAAACGCATACGCAGTAACAATTTACCGCGTCCACAGCCAATATCGAGAATGCGGGCATCCAAATCCAGATTCGTAGTGTTAAGCCAGGTAACGTAATTGAGTGGTTTTGCGAAAAGGGACCCGATGCGGCCTAGCCAATTTTTTTTACCCAAACCAGCGATGACCCGGCGCCGGTCGAAAAAACCGCGTAATCGGCTTTGCGTAGAGCGGCTGAATTTTTTGAAAGAAAAATAATTGTTCGGATAGTGGCGCGCGAGATCGCTGGGGATATCTGCTATTTGCAGACAGTCACATTGTTTGCACTGAAAATAATCGAACACTTCACGCGTGCCGAACATCATTTCTCGAACCTGATAGGAGGTGTTGGCTTCTCCGTTGCCACAAATCCTGCACACCAAAGTCATAGTGCCCATCCAAATTTATTTGCGTGCTTACGTGCGCGTTGCATGAAGATAAACCGCCAGCGTATCGTCCAGCATCGCCGCCAAGGGGTAAGCGCACTGGTCGGCAACCACTACAAGCTGCTTTAATAATGCGGTAACGCGTTCAGTCAGCGCATCCATATTACCCAATTCAATCAGTCCGGCAGGATAGGTTGCCGCGAGTATCTCGCCGACGCCGCCGTGATTATACCCGACCACTGGTGTGCCGAGCCGTAGCGCCTCCAGCACCGTACGGCCGAATGACTCCGGTTTGCTGGATAGTGAAAGTACGATATCCGACACCGCGAACACTTCGCGCATGTCGCTGCGATGGCCGGTGAACGTGATGTCGCCAGCCAGGCCGTGCGTTGCTACAGCCTGGTGCAGTTCGCGCGCGTAAGCTAGGCGCTTGGGATCTTCACCACCGATGATCAGGCCGTGTACAGGCAATCCGCATTGCTTCAGGCGGCCGATGAGTTCAATGAACGCTTCGTGGCCTTTCAGCCGCGTCAGACGACCGGGCAGGGTGATGATGCGCTTGCCAGCCAGTTGCGGATATTGTGTTCGCCATGCGGCCAGCCAGTCTGGTGTGGGCTGGTAGCCATAGGGGAATTCTTTCGCCTCCACGCCCCGGTAAATCACCCGGATGCGGCTTGCATCGGTATCGGGATAATTGCGCAGGATGTAGTCGCGAATGGTGTTGGAGACGGCGATGATGCGCTCGCCTTTCAGCATCACTTTGCTGTAACGGTTGACCGAATACAGCCCGTGTACCGTGGTCACCAGCTTGGGCCGCGTGGCCGGGTTCATGCCGCGCCAGGCCAGATAAGCTATCCATCCGGGCATGCGCGAGCGTACATGCAGGATATCCACCCGCTGCTCAACCAGAAAACGCCGCAGGCGCGCTACCAGACGCAGCGTGAACAGTGATTTTTTGCCTATCGGCCAGGTGAAATGGCTTGCGCCTTCCGACTCCAGTTGTGCCACCATGCGCCCGCCTGCCGACATCACCAGCGCGCGATGCCCATGGTGCACCAGATGGCGCGCCACTTCCAGCGTGCCGCGTTCCACGCCACCGCCCTGCAATGCCGGCAGGATTTGCAGCACGGTAAGAGGCTTGTGATTCAAAGCGTCCACTGATAAGCCGTCATGTCGAGCGCCGGTTTCCTGCCTGAGATCAAATCTGCCAGCAGCAATGCACTGGCCGGTGCCATGGTTACGCCATAGCGAAAGTGCCCGGCATTGGCGTAGAGATTGGCGATTTGCGGGTGGCGGCCAATGGTCGGGACATTATCCGGCGAGCCCGGCCGCAGCCCGCTCCAGTGTTGTACTATCGGCAGCGACCGCAGCGCGGGCAAAATATCGGTAGCCGTGTTGTAGAGCATTTGTCTGACTTCTTCGGTGGTGCTTTTGTCAAAGCCGACATCCTCTACCGTACTGCCAGCCAGTATGTGGCCGTCGCGGCGCGGGATCAGGTAAATGCCCTGACGATAAACAATATGCGGCAGCAGATCCGCTGCAGCCTTGAACAACAGCATCTGGCCACGCATGGGTTTGATCGGCCAATGGGGTGCGATTTCACCTAATACCGACTGGCTCCAGGCCCCGGCGGCAATGATATAGGCGCTCGCCTGCTGTTTTCCCTGCGCTGTATCCAGATAATCAATGCGCGTCGGCCCGGCAAGCGCAACATGCGTGACCTCCACGCCTTCCTGCAGTTTGACGCCGGCATCCAGCGCGGCAACGCGTAACGCCTGTACCAGACGCGGATTGCGTATCTGCGCCACATCCGCCAGCCACAGCGCGCGGCTGTCCTGTGCTAGTCCGGGCACACGTTGTTGCGCGGCTTCGTAGCTGTGGCGCCAGCCATGTTGTACGCACCAGGTTTCGGCAACAACTTCATCCACCGGTGGTAATGCCAGCATCCCGCTGACCAGAAATTCCGGGTCGATACCGCTGATAGCCATCAGATCAGCCGACCATTGCGGGTACAGTTGGACGCCCAGATCGCACAAGCTGGACACCGCCTCCGGATAGTCCCACGGCAGCAACGGCGACAAAATACCGCCACCCGCCCAGGAGGATTCCGCGCCCAACACGCCGCGCTCCAGCAGCGTCACGTTCGCGCCGTCACGCGCCAGTTCGAGCGCGCAGGATAAACCGATGACACCGCCGCCGATAATGATGAAATCAGGATTCAAGGTAGGACAAGCATGAATAAAAATCTAAAGGGAAGCGGTTTTTGGCCGTTCATTCTAACAAACCTGCCGCTCGTCGGGTGGGGCTGGTGGATTGCAAACCACCGGTCTAGGATTCAGGCTGTGAAAAAAGAAAACATTATGAACGGACAATTCAACCGCGGGTTCACGCTGATGGAGTTGCTCGTCACCATGGCGGTGGCGGCGATTCTGTTGGCTATTGCTGTGCCCAGCTTCCAGACTTTTTTTAATCGTAACCGTGTGGCTACCGTGACCAACGATTTCATTACTGCAGTTAATTTTGCGCGCAGTGAGGCAGTAAAAGGTGGTGCAATCACCACGCTGTGTATGTCCAACAGTGGGATTGCATGCACAGGAAATTCCGGGTGGAGCAATGGCTGGATCATCTGGGTCGACCGCAATGGCAATGGCGCGATGGATACGGGTGTGGTCTCCGAACTGATCCAGTCTCACGGGCCCATCAATGCGGGCGATGTGGCAATGGGTGGTACCAAGACCAGCTTCAGCTTTAATGGTCAAGGCGCTCTGACCACCACAACGGGTGGCGATACATTCAATATCTGTACACCCAGTGGTCTAACGTTTTCCAACAGTATTACCGTCGACCCATCCGGCCATCTGCGGCGTGTTGCTCAACCTAACCTTGCAGTATGTCCGTAGCGGAGTGAATCAAATGCGGCAACAAGGATTTACCTTATTGGAAGTACTAGTGGCCATGGTCATCGTGTCCATCGGCCTCGTTGGTCTGGCAGGGCTGATGATGACCAGTGCTAAAAATAACCAGAGTGCCTATCAGCGTTCGCAAGCGAGCTGGATGGCGTATGACATTATTGACCGTATGCGCTCCAACCTCACTTTAGCCAAGAGTTCTGCCTACAACGTTGCTTTGGGCTCTTCGCCCTCGGGTAGCACGATCGCTTTTACAGACTTGACTCAATGGAAGCAGCAGCTGTCTACAGCTTTGCCTACCGGAGATGGGTCGGTCACGGTACAAGGTAGTCTTGCTACCGTTGTTGTTAGATGGAATGACAGTCGTGGGCTTGGAACAAACGCGGGAGGAACTTTTGTCGGTAACTCTATTCAGTCCATCACGATTGTGACGCAGCTATGAGCTCCAATCTGTTTCAGCCGCGCCAGTCCGGCTTCAGCCTGATGGAAATGATGATAGCCATCACCGTCGGTTTCATTGTGGTAGCCGGTATTGGCTATCTGTATTTGGGTAGCAGCCAGACTTTCAAGACTCAGGACAGTCTGTCAGCCATCCAGGAAAACAGCCGCTTCGCGCTGGATACAATGAGCCGTGACATTCGCATGGCTGGCTATATGGGGTGTGGCAATCTTTCTGGAATCACACCCAACAATATTACGAGTAACCCACAAATTGGCACGCCCCCAGCCCTACCTCCCGGTCTGCAAGTATTTCCCACCGGTGCCGGCTGGGCAGCACCGGCCGGTTACAGCCGGGTAGCCGGAGATGTCTTGCGCGTCTCGCATGCCAGTTCTACAGGCGTGACAGTCTCGGCAAGCATGGGTAATCAGGGTGCCAATATTAAAATTGGCGCCAATCCAGGCAACTTCCAAGCCGGCGATGTTTTGCTGGTGAGTGATTGTCAGCATGCCGATGTGTTCGTGGCAACCACTGTCGGTAATGGAACGCCAGTGACCATTGCTCATGCCAATAATTTCAATACAAGCAACAATCTATCTTGGCTTTACGGGATATCACCGCCACCAGCCCAGGTTTATACTTTTCAGCAAATAGATTATTTCCTGGGTTGTCCCACGGCATCGTGGGCCGGTGGGCAATGCAGCGTGCCCGTAGCGCTCTATCAGGTCATCAACAATGGCGTGCCACAAGCGCTGGTGGATAACGTAGAAAACATGGCTTTCCTGTTGGGTGTGGATACATCGGGTACCGTACCGCCAGCCAAACTGGTGGGAGCCTATCAGTCACCTACTACAGTGGCGGCAGCCAACAATTGGGCCAATGTCCTTGCGGTGCAGGTGCACTTGCTGATGGTGGGTGGTCCAGCCAATGATTCGGGCAGCAATGTGGCTGTTACATCTCAGTCTTATACATTCAATGGCGTGACCTATGCTGCGGACCGGCGTCTGCGCCAGGAAGCCATTGCGACTATCGCTATCCGTAACCGTCTCCCCTAAATCATGGACAATCTGCCAATCTCGTACAAACAATCCGGTATGGCCTTGATGGTCAGTCTGATCTTTTTGGTGCTGTTGACGCTGCTGGCTGTATCGGCGATGCGTGGCACCATTTTGCAGGAGCGCATGGCGGGCAATACGCGTGATCGCATGCTGGCTTTCCAGGCCGCTGAAGCAGCCTTGCGGGTTGCGGAAACCACCCTGGGTAATTCAGGTCTGCCAAGCGGCACCGGAATATATATGGTAATAGGCTCGTCTCCCGCCGCCGCATTCACTTACACCCAGCAATGGGATCCGGCTTATGCCGGTACACATTATGACTGGGCCAACAATGCCGCCACGCTTGCCAATGGTAGCGTAGGTACGAATGTGGTCTTCCAGCCCCAGTATGTGATCGAAAGATTGACCAACACCCCGCCGGCAGCTTGCTTGGGTGGTGGTAGTAGCTCGTGGCCTATTCCTCCCGGTAAGGGGTTTTTTCGCATCACCAGCCGCGGAGTGGGCGCTACGACCAATGCGTCAGTGATACTCCAGGAAATTTATGCACGTTGTTGACAGGGGAAGCATATGAAATCGCATAGCCTATTATTTATAGCCTTGTTGGCGTTGGGTAGTATTTCGCCAGCTGTTGCCATGATGCGCGCGCCGGGTAGTGAAGCATTCTCTACACCGCAAAAGCCCACGCATGACAAAAAAAATCACCCGGCTGACAAAACACCGTCACCTCAACAGCAAAACTATCCGACCGCGCCGTTGACCGTACCGGTCAAGCAAAACCGATAAACTCACGTTTTACCCGGATGCAAGGGAGCTATCATGAACCCATCACTTTCTTCACATTCGCATTTTGCAGCGTCTCCTGTGAGCGGCTGGCACTTACGCACTATCGCAGCTGTGTTGCTGATGGGGTCGCTGATTCTATCAGGTATGCAAGCAGCCTATGCCGTGACCGTTTCCAATAACCCACTCTACCTGGGCACGAGCGCCTTGCCGAATGTATTGTTGACGCTCTCCAATGCCCAGAACATGGACGAAAACGGAAATCCAGCAAACGGAATTCCAATAGGCGCAGCTATCGGGGGCAGCAGTCCGGACAGTAAATCCGAAATTGCACGAAGTGTGGTTCGCAATATGACCACCAGCTATGCAGGCCAGATCAATTTGGGTCTGATGACTTTCAAGCAAAATACGCCAGCCAGCCAATATCTATATAATTCGCTGTATGACGCCAGCTATGACCCCAGTAATTATCAGGCATCCCCTGCTGTAGCCAAAAACGCAACCCTCAAAAACTATCGCATTACCAATCCGGCAGATACAGCTAATTATATTTATTACAACTGGGCGTCACCTTTTTACGATACTGGTCTTTACCCCTATAACTTTTGTTATTCCAATACAGCTAAATTCGATAATTCAACCAATATTTCATCATACGATTATTACCGCTGCTTCAATAAAAAAACCGGTACCAGTGACGGCATTGTTTCCCCTTTACCCTCAGGTAGCGCAACAGCTCAAGAGCAGGCGTATGGCTACAATAATGTCCTGTATGGAGGCGCCAAGCTATATTTTTTCCCCACAGATACCGACTACGCGACCAACACGCTGGATTTTGGCGCACGCATCCCTTCCATTTATACCTCGACAGCTTGGTTTTCCAACAGTTCGCCTGGCGGTGGTTATTTGCAGGTACCCGTCGCGCCATTAACCAGCGCTCAACAAACCGCGATCAATAACAAGCTCACCTGTAATGTGCCGGCTGCGCCTGGTGGTGCCCCCAATCCCAATCCCACCCCGGCATCCGGAGCGTGTAACAATAGCAGCAACCCTACGACTAGCAGCATTATCAATTCGGGTTTGACTGCAATTGAAGGGACACTGAAAGCTAGCCAGCTTTATCTTTCCGGTGGAACCAGTTCCTCACAGGGATTTGCGACGAATACATTACCTAATTCCTGCAACAAAAATTTTGCGGTACTGCTGACCAATGGCCTGCCCAGCGTGACCGCCAGCGGTACCGTGCCTAAACTGGCCAATGGACAGATTGATATTTGTTCCCTGACCAGTCAGGCGGTGGCTGCAGCCACTAACTTGAGTAATTCCGGCGTTAAATTGTATGTTGTCGGCTACGCCATGTTGCCGCAGGTATTGCAAAACTATACGGCCTTGTGCGGAAGTTCCGTTAATCCATTGGATCAACTCGCGAGTGCTGGTGGTACCAATGCTTCTTTCTCCGCAAGCAACCCGACCCAATTGCAAACGACACTGAACGGCGTATTTAACAGTATCGTCCAGTCTGCTGGCTCATCAGCCGCATTGACGTCAAACTCCACCAGCCTTAACAGTAACTCGTATGTCTATCAGGGAAGTTTTAACAGCGGCGACTGGTCAGGCCATCTAAAGGCTTTTCAATTGTCGTCCACGGGTGCGAGCAGCACATCCTCCTGGGATGCAGCCAGCCTGATTCCATCTGCATCTTCGCGTTCCATATATACATGGAATGGCACTGCGGGTGCCAATTTTAGTTGGGCAAATTTAACTGCGAACCAGCAGTGCCTTCTCGCTTCTCAGCCGACAGGCTGCACTTTGACCGCAGGTCAGGTGACCAACGGCCAGAACGTGTTGAATTACTTGCGTGGTGATGCCAGTCTGGAACAGAAAAATACGAATGGTATATACCGCAATCGCAGCACGCCGTTGGGCGATATCGTGAATTCCAACCCGCTCTATGTCAGCAATGAAGACTATGGATATTCACTGCTGCCGGGCTCGGAAGGATCCACTTATGCAGCGTATCTCCAGAACAAGGCGAGTAATAACCCCATGCTTTACGTGGGAGCCAATGACGGTATGCTGCACGGGTTCAATGCAAGTACAGGAGTGGAGGCGTTTGCTTATATACCCGCCGCGGTTTACACACATCTGGCCGATTTGTCCTTGCCCAGTTATAACGGCAACCACGAATCTTTTGTAGATGGTTCGCCCGGCAGCGGCGATGCTTATTATGGGGGTAACTGGCATACCATCCTCTTGGGTACGCTCGGTGCAACCAGCGGTACCAACGCTGTATTTGCCATGGACATCAGCAACCCGGGTAGCATGACCGCCGCCAACGCGCTTTGGGAATTTACCGATGCGAACGATTTGGGCAACACCTGGGGGCAGGGCATGGTGGCACGCTTCAATGATGGTAACTACTATGCCGTGGTGAACAACGGCTATAACAGCGCCAATAAACATGCGGTATTGTTTTTGATCCAGATCGATAACCCTAGTAATGTAATCAAAATCGATACGGGCGTGGGTGGTGGCAGTGTGGACAATGGGTTATCACGGCCGGTATTGTTCGATGCCGATGGCAATGGCACGATTGATGCCATTTATGCAGGCGATTTACAGGGTGACGTGTGGAAGTTTGACGTAAGCAGTTCAAATAAAAATCAGTGGAAAGTGGCTTTCACCAGCGGCAGTACGAAATTACCCTTGTTCAAGGCTAGAGATGCGAGTGGTAACATTCAGCCCATTACTGCACCGCTCGAACTGGGCGCTGTGCCGAGCGGAGCGACGGGTACTGCGATGGTTTTTTTCGGCACAGGTCAGTATCTGAATACTGCCGATCTTTCCAATACGGCAACCCAAAGTCTCTATGGTGTGCTGGACAGCAGTATTTATTCCAGCGGTTCGTTTAGTGGCGGAAGCTCCAATTTCACCCGCGCCACACAAGTGAGTGGAAGCAATGTGCTGGTACAACAGTCCATCATATTCGAGAACAACCAGACTCGTGTGGTAAGCGCTAATAGTGTGAATTATGGCAGCGGTCAGTTGGGGTGGTATATGGATCTATTACAACCACCCAATGCCACTCAGCAAGGCGAACGCGTGATCAGCAAGCCGCTGCTTCGTTCAGGACGGGTGCTCTTCACTACCTTGATTCCCGCATCGGGCACGTGTAGCAACGGCGGTGACGGCTGGACCCTGGAAATTGATGCTGCCAGCGGGGGTTCACCCGGTTATACCTTTATGGATTGGAACAATGACGGATCTTACGATAGCGGCGACAATGTCACATTGGCGAACGGGACAGCCGCGGTGGCTGTGGGCGTAAAATCGACGGGTAGTTTCGGAACGACACCGGTATCTACAGTGAATGGCGGGTCTTATACAACGACACAAAGTCTTTCTTCGGGAGGCTTAACCCAGTCTAGTTGCCCTACATGCCCTAATTATGTTCCAAAGAGCATTAACCCGTCAGGCAATCCGCGCGCATCATGGAGTCAGATCAAATGAATAAGCCAACTCACGCACAGAGAGGATTCACGCTGATTGAACTGATGGTCACCGTGGCAATTATTGGAATTCTTGCTGCGATTGCCTATCCGAGCTACACCTCATACGTGAAACGTGCGCACAGGTCGGAAGCGAAGGCGGTGCTGCTCCAGGATGCGACCATCCTGGAACGAAATTTCACCATGGCGAATCGTTATGACACCGATAGTAGCGGTACAGCTATGAGCGGTCTGATTATTTTACAGGCACCGACCAGTGGAACCGCCAGCTATGGGATTGTTGTCAATTTTAACACTAACCCTGCTCAGGATTTTACTCTGACAGCAACACCGACAGGGTCTATGACCGGAGATGCCTGCGGGTCGTTTACGTTAAACAATGCAGGTGTGCAGGGAGTCACGGGAGGCTCGTTAACTGCAGCCGAGTGCTGGGGCCATTAAAAACAATAGCTACAGAAGTGGCTGGGTTATGACCTAGCTAAATCATGTTTGGCAAGGTTAATGTCAAACAAGCTGGGTTTTTTTAAGTCGCTCCAGTCTGCATCAGACCCTTCGGCAACGGAAACACCACGCTCTCAGCCGTACCGCCTAATTCAGTCACATTGTCCGCACCTAATGATTTCAGGCGGGCAATGACTTCCTGCACCAGCACATCCGGGGCCGAGGCGCCCGCAGTGACGCCGATACGGGTTTTATCCGCCAGCCATTCTGCTTTCAGTTCGCCAGCATTATCCACCATGTAGGAACTCACGCCCAGATTCTGCGCCACTTCGCGCAGGCGGTTGGAGTTGGAGCTATTCGGTGAGCCAACCACGATGACCAGATCACATTGCTTGGCCAGTGCTTTGACGGCGTCCTGGCGGTTTTGCGTGGCGTAGCAGATGTCGTCTTTTTTCGGGCCGACGATGTTGGGGAAGCGTGCTCGCAGCGCTTCGATCACCCGTGCCGCATCGTCGATCGAAAGCGTGGTCTGGGTGACGAAGGCCAGCTTGTCCGTATCTTTTACTTGCAGCTTTGCTACGTCGTCCGGTGTTTCCACCAGATACATGCCGCCACTTGATTGCCCCATGGTGCCTTCGACTTCGGGGTGGCCTTTGTGGCCGATCATGATGATCTCCAAGTCCTTGGCGCGCATTTTGGCAACTTCGACGTGGACTTTGGTTACCAGCGGGCAGGTGGCATCAAATATCATCAGGCCGCGCGCTTCAGCCTCCTTGCGGACAGCCTGTGACACGCCGTGAGCGCTGTATATCAACGTACTGCCGGTGGGGACTTCGGCCAGATCTTCAATGAAAATTGCGCCTTTGGCCTTGAGGTCATCGACCACAAACTTGTTGTGTACGACTTCGTGGCGCACATAGATCGGTGCGCCGAAGCGCGCCAGCGCGCGCTCAACGATTTCAATGGCGCGATCCACTCCGGCGCAAAAGCCACGTGGGTTGGCGAGAAAAATTTGGGTCTGCATGGTCATGGTGGAATTCAAATTGAACGCACTTAAGGATAAACGGATTCAGGCGATACTCACAACCTCAACCTCGAACTCAATGGGCAAACCCGCCAGCAGATGGTTAAAATCGATACTGGCGTGGGTCTCTGTCAATGCCAGTATACGTCCGGCCAGGGTGTTGCCGTTAGGCAAGCTGAATTCGATGACGCTATCGATCTGCGGGAGCTTGTCAGCCGGAAAATCACTGAGCGGAAACAGTTGCACAAGTTCGTCATTATAGTCGCCGAAGGCTTGCAAGGGGTCGAGCTGGAACACATGGCGTTCGCCGGGTGTGATGCCCATGAGCCAATACTCGAGATTGGGCGTCAGGGTGCCATCCCCCAGCGTTAAGGTAATCGGCGCGTCGCCAAAGCTGCTGTCCACCTCGGTATCACCATTCACGCGCAGAGCAAAATGCAGGGTGAGTGTGTCACCGGGCTGAACCTGCCGCAGCGTATCGCTCATGGTTTGCGGGGTTTTCTAAAGCTGTCCCATACCAGCAGGGCTGCACCAATGGTAATGGCTGAATCGGCTACGTTGAAAGCCGGCCAGTAGTGCTGATTGATATGGAAAGACAGAAAATCCACTACGTAGCCGTGCAGGATACGGTCGATCAGGTTGCCGAGCGCGCCGCCCAGAATCAGGCTGAGGCCGAGCTTGAACAACACGCTGCCGGATTCGCGCCGCAGCAGATAGATGATGATGACCGATGCGATGACCGCTGTGCTGATAAAAAATGCGCGTTGCCAGCCAGCCTGATCCGCAAACAGGCTGAATGCCGCGCCGGTATTGTGGGCGCGCACCAGATCAAAAAATGGCGTGACGGTGAGGTAATCACCCAGCATGAAGGTGTGCGTAATCGCGTATTTGCTGAGCTGGTCGAGAGCGATGATCAGCGCGGCGACTATGAGCCCCTGTTTCAGTCTAGGCATGTTGTCTGTCCTCACCGGTGCCGAAAAGATTACTGTAACAACGTCCGCACAAAGCGGGATGATCCGCGTGGCTGCCGACATCGCTGCGATAGTGCCAGCAGCGTTCACATTTGGCGTGGGTGCTGGCAACGGCGCTAACGGAAGCTGTAGTGGACTGCATCACGGTGGCGGCAGAGGTAATCATCACAAAGCGCAGGTCGCTACCCAGATCGGCCAGCGCCTGATACTGGTCAGCGTCGGCCTGAATCGACACTTCTGCCTGTAGCGAAGAACCGATATCGCCAGCGATGCGCAGGGTTTCCAGATGCTTGCGCACCTCGGCCAGCGTGCTGCGGATCAGCGGCCATTTGGTAGCCAGTTGCGATGCATCCGCGGCCACCGGCAGGTTATGCCATTGGTGCAGAAAGATGCTGTCGTTCTCGTCATGTGCGAGTAACTGCCATACTTCTTCGCCGGTAAAGCTCAGATAGGGGGCCATCAGGCGCGTCAGCGTGTGGGTAATGTGGTGCAGCGCATTCTGCGCCGAACGTCGCGCGTGCGAGCCGGCCGCTGTGGTATACAGTCGATCCTTGAGGATATCGAGGTAGAAGCTGCCCAGGTCTTCAGAGCAGAAATGATGCAAGCGCTGCACCGCATGGTGGAATTCGTAACGGTCGTAGGCGGCCAGTAACTCAGTCTGAAATTCACCCAGCATCCCCATCGCGTAGCGGTCGATTTCCAGCCAATCGTCCACCGGTAAAGCATGCTGGGCAGGATCGAAATCGGCCAGATTGGCGAGTAAAAAGCGCAGTGTGTTGCGGATGCGACGATAGGCATCGGCGACGCGTTTGAGGATTTCGTCGGAGATGGTCAGTTCGCCGGAGTAGTCAGTTGACGCCACCCACAAGCGCAGGATATCGGCGCCATATGTATCCATGATCTTTTGCGGAGCGACGACATTGCCCTTGGATTTGCTCATCTTGTGGCCCTTGGCATCCACCACGAAGCCGTGGGTAAGCAGGGCCTTGTATGGCGCGTGGCCATCTGTTGCACAGCCGGTCAGCAGGCTGGACTGGAACCAGCCACGATGCTGGTCCGAACCTTCCAGATAGAGGTCTGCAGGATGGGCAAGTTCGGGGCGCTGTTTGAGCACGCAGGCATGGGTCACCCCGGAATCGAACCACACATCCAGCGTATCGGTGATTTTTTTGTACTGATCGGCCTCATCGCCCAGCAGTTCAGCGGGGTCGAGGCTGAACCAGGCTTCGATGCCGGTTTGTTCAACCCGTTGTGCGGCGGCTTCGATCAGTTCGGCGGTACGCGGGTGCAGGTCGCCGCTTTCCTTGTGCACGAACAGCGGCATCGGCACCCCCCAGTTGCGTTGGCGCGATACGCACCAATCGGGTCGGTTTTTCATCATGGCTTCAAGCCGGGCGCGGCCCCAGGCCGGGTAGAACGCGGTGTTTTCGACCGCGCCGATGGCGTGGTTGCGCAGGCTCACGCCATCGGCGCCGGTTTTGTCCATGCCGATGAACCACTGATGCGTGGCGCGGAAGATGATTGGCGTTTTGTGGCGCCAGCAATGCGGGTAGCTGTGTTGCAGTTTTTCATTGGCGAGCAGCAGGCCGCTAGCCGCCAGCGTTTCGACCACGACCTTGTTGCCTTGCCATACTGACAGTCCGCCTACCAGCGGGATGCTGGCGAAAAATTTGCCGTCATCACCTACCGGGTTGTCCACTGCCAGCCGATACTTCAAACCGATCTGATAGTCGTCCACACCATGCGCGGGTGCGGTATGCACCAGGCCGGTACCGGCCTCCAGCGTGACGTGTTCGCCGCAGATGACAGGTACGCTGCGGTCGAGGAAAGGGTGACGCAGTTGCAGATGTTCCAGCATGCTGCCCTTGCACTGGCCAAGCACTTCCACGGATTCGAAACCGTAGCGTTTGATCGATGCTTCCGCCAGATCACGTGCCAGGATCAGGATGCCTTTCGGTGTCAGGACCAGGTCGTAAATGAAATCCGGATGGACCGACACCGCCTGGTTGGCGGGCAAGGTCCACGGCGTGGTGGTCCAGATCACTGCATATACCGGCCCGGTGAGTTTGGGCATGCCCAGTCGCTGGGCGAAATCCGTGTTGTCGGCAACTTGAAACGCCACGTCGATGGCGGCCGAGGTTTTGTCTTCGTATTCCACTTCGGCTTCGGCCAGTGCGGAGCCACAGTCCACGCACCAGTGCACCGGCTTGGCGCCCTGATAGAGGTAACCGTTGGTGAGGATATGCCCGAGCTCGCGCATGATGCCGGCCTCGAAGGCGAAGTCCATGGTGCGGTAGGGATGATCCCAGTCACCCAGCACGCCGAGGCGGATGAAGTCAGCCTTCTGGCGCTCGATCTGAGTCGCTGCGTATTCGCGGCACAGTTCGCGGAAACGCGCCGCCGGGATGGCTTTGCCGTGCTGTTTTTCCACCTGCAATTCAATCGGCAGTCCGTGGCAGTCCCAGCCCGGCACATAGGGTGCATCGAAGCCGCCCAGGGTTTTGCTCTTGACGATGATGTCCTTGAGGATCTTGTTCACCGCGTGGCCGATGTGGATATCGCCGTTGGCATACGGTGGTCCGTCATGGAGGATGAATTTGGGGCGCCCGGCAGCGGCTTTGCGGATTTGCTGGTAGCGCTGCTTCTCGCGCCATTGAGCCAGCCAGCCCGGTTCGCGCTTGGCAAGATCACCGCGCATGGGGAAGGGCGTATCGGGCAGGTTCAGGGTATTTTTATAGTCAGTCATTTTGCTTGGCAGCGCGTAATGGCTCGGAATGATTTAGAAAGTATTGTCTGGTTTGGTTCACATCATGGCCAATCTGGGTAACGAGCGCGGGAATGTCGGGGTATTTTTCCTCGTCGCGCAGTCGCGCCAGAAAATCCACACACACATGATGGCCGTAAATGCTGCGCTCGAAGTCCAGCAGGTGGACTTCCAGTACGGGGCGGCCATCGTCCTTGACGGTCGGGCGCACGCCCAGGCTGGCGACGCCAGGGAGGGGTGTATCGCCCAGTCCACGTACTTGTACCACGAAAATCCCGTTCAGCGGTGGCCGATTGTGCTTGATTTGTATGTTGGCAGTGGGGAAGCCGATTTCGCGTCCCAGTTGATCGCCGCCGACTACCCGTCCACAAATGCTGTAAGGCCGCCCCAGCAGACGAGCGGACAGATCAAGATCGCCCGTCGCCAGCGCCTCGCGTACCGCAGTGCTGGAGATGCGCAATTCGTCCAGCGTCACACTGCCCATCGCAACAACCTCGAATCCTGCCGTTATGCCATACGCCTGCAGCATGGCGAAATCACCGCTGCGGCGCGCACCGAAGCGGAAATCGTCGCCAATCAGCAGGAACCGGGTTTGCATTCCGGCAACCAGTATGCGTTCGATAAAGGCTGCCGCTGGGAGCTGCGAAAATGCCTGATTGAAATTGCAGATGTGCACGTGCTGGATGCCGCATTCACGCAGCAATTGCAACTTTTCGCGCAGGCTGGACAAACGCGCGGGAGCTTTGTCAGGTGCAAAAAATTCGCGTGGATGCGGCTCGAATGTAATCGCGCACGGCACCAGACCGCGTTGTTCGGCAGCCTCAACCAAATGGCGCAACATCGCCCGGTGACCGAGATGGACGCCGTCGAAATTGCCTATCGTTACCGCGCTGGGCTGGTGGACGACAGGCGTTATGCCGTGAGTAATGCGCATTGCAGAATGGATGACAACAGTCTGAAAATAGGGGATTTTAGCGGTTGCGCGCCGCGCTGGTCAAAGCTAATCACCCTTCCCTGTACTATTCGGCTGTTCGACGCATGAATTGGATCGGGCGCATGCCCAGCACCCACAAGGTGCCGAAATAGCTTCCTGCACCCAACACCACTAAGCCGCTTAAATGTGCAAGACGCTGCATTGCATGCATGTGCAGCCAGTTCAACTCGCCCATCATGCCCCACCATAGCAGCAGGCTCATCACGCCGAGCGCAATACCTATTTTAAAGAAAAACATATACCAGCCGGGTAATGGCTGATAAATGCCTTGGCTGCGTAGTTTCCATAGTAATAGCGAAGCATTCAGGCAGGCACCCAATCCGATGGATAAGGCCAGGCCTGCGTGCTGCAGTTTCCATACGAACATCAGGTTCATGATCTGGGTAGCAAACAGGGTGATCACGGCTATTTTTACCGGGGTGCGGATGTTTTGTCGTGCGTAGAATCCCGGCGCGAGAATTTTTATCATGATCAGCCCTAGTAGCCCCAAGCTATAAGCTGTCAATGCCTGACGTGTCATGAAGACGTCGTGGACGCTAAACTGACCATAAAACAGCAAAGTGCTGATCAAGGGGATCGCCAGTATCGCCAACGCGGCGGCGGCGGGTAGTGCCAGCATCAGGGTGAGGCGTAGCCCCCAATCCAGCAGTTGCGAATATTGTGTTGGGTCATTATCCACATAATGTTTGGCCAGACTGGGCAACAGAATCGTCCCCAGTGCCACGCCCAGCATCCCGGTGGGGAATTCCATCAGACGATCTGCGTAATACAACCAGGACACGCTACCCGTCGCCAAAAAGGAGGCAATAATCGTATTGATGAGCAGGGACAATTGCGCGATTGAGACACCAAACAGTGCAGGCCCCATCAGTCTGAGGATGCGCCATACCCCTTCATCATGCAATTCCAGCCGAAAACGTGGCAGCAAACCCAATTTCTTTAGGAAGGGCAGTTGTAGCAATAACTGCAGGATGCCGCCCAGCATGACTCCCCAGGCCAATGCCATTGCAGGGATATCCAGGTGTGGCGCCAGCCATAGTGCCGCAGCAATAGTCGAAATATTTAGCAAAACCGGTGTGAATGCGGGTACCGCAAAACGACTATAGGTATTCAATATGCCTCCCGCCAGCGAGACCAGCGAGATCAACATAATGTAGGGGAATATGATGCGCAGCATGGACACGGTAACGGCGAATTTCCCCGGGTCAGCGGAGAATCCGGGAGCGCTTAGATAGACCACTGCGGGGGCTGCCAGTACCCCGATCAGGGTTACTACAAGCAAGGCGAGAAACAACAGGGTAGCGACATGGTCGACTAGTCTTTGCGTGTCTTCGTGTCCGCGGCGGTTTTTATACTCGGCCAGAATGGGTACGAATGCCTGTGAAAACGCCCCTTCTGCAAACAGGCGCCGCAACAGGTTGGGGATTTTGAAGGCAACGAAAAACGCGTCAGTGTACAAACCGGCACCAAAGGTACGAGCAATCACCGTCTCACGGATAAAGCCGAAGATACGTGACAGCAGGGTCATGCTGCTGACTTTGGCGAGTGATCTAAGCAGGTTCATGGATTCGGAAAGCAGGTGCGAAACAGCCGCAATGGTATAGGGGGCAAGACGAAAGTCCAAATATTGACGGTATATTAATGGCTGATATTTTAGTTGTTTATGGTTTTTGCCATGAAAAATATTGCGGCCAGTATGCATTCCCTGTAAGAATGAGCCCTCTTTCCCCACAACCCGACAGGAATTATCCCATGAACAAAGCTGAACTGATCGACGCAGTTGCCACAAAAACCGATAGCACCAAGGCTCAGACAGCCGCCATGCTGGATGCCTTGATGGCTACTGTCCAGGAAGCTTTGACCAAAATGGATGCAGTGCAATTGGTAGGTTTTGGTACTTTCGCCGTAACCGAGCGTGCAGGTCGCGAAGGCCGCAACCCGGCAACTGGCAAAACCATCACTATCCCGGCCAAGAAAGTAGTCAAATTCAAAGTGGGCAAATCCATGGCTGATGCAGTGGCAAACTCCAAAGCCAAAGCTGCCAAAAGTTAAGACCGGACAACGAATGTCATCGGCTTTAAACAGTATGTCATCTGCCAGAATATACAGCACATGAGCAATCTGTTTAAAACAGCCATTATCTGGCTACTGCTGCTCTGCGCGCCCGTGCAAGGGTTCGCAGCTGTAGCCATGATGTCGCATCATTCGGGGCATGAAATGCCCATGCACGCGGTCACCCCGGTCATGGCGCATGCAGATTGTTGCGTCAACACAAGCAATACGCACGATGTGGCCGGCTCATGCAGTTCCTGCCTGGACGGTTGCGTGAGTGTGGTCTTTGCACCCCCTGTTTTCATGGTTTCTGCTGCCTCGGTTTATACCAGCGAAGCCATTCCTTTCCGTTCCCTGGTATTCCACAGTTTCGTTTCGGCGACGCTGGAACGTCCTCCACAAGCCTCTTTCGCCTGATTAACGAGTGCAGTGTTTGCATGCGCCTTTCTGGCGCTTGCTGTGCATTCGAGATATTGATTTTGCATCGCACGGGTTGCGAAGCACGGTTGTGTTGACAAGACGAACGAGGATTCCCATGAATTCATTGAAAGCATTTACCTGCGCGGCGCTACTGTCCGCAGTCCCCTCCATTGCGCTGGCGCAGAGCGAGCCTGGTGCCAGCGGCATACCTGATCCCGCCGATATGCGGGTAAAAGTACCCGTGGTGCTGTATCAATCACCACTGGATGACTACCGTGTCATCGCTGATGATGCTGACTCCCCGGCCAAAAACTGGCGAACTGCCAACGATCACGTTGGTAAGGAAGGCGGGATGGGCGGTATGGATATGTCGGGTGATACCCCCAAACATGAACATCACCAGCATGGAGGCACACCATGAACTTCGCCTTATTGTCGCAACGAACAATACAGGGCGTGGCACTGACGCTGTTGTTAGGCGGTTGCGCGACGTTTTCCAGCGACGATGGTTTTGATTCGGTGTCGCAAATTGCCGAGTCGCGGCTGGGTAAAACTGTCAAACCCATTCGCAGCAATGAGGACTCACAGCGCGTCGATGCTTCCATTAAAACCCTGCTGGCAAAACCGCTGACCGCGGATGACGCAGTACAAATTGCGTTGTTGAATAACCGCGGCTTGCAGGCAGGTTATGCTGAACTGGGCATTGCAGAAGCCGATCTGGTTCAGGCGGGGCGTTTGCAAAATCCGCGTTTTGATTTCAAGCATGTCACCCAGGGTGCGGATACGATCATCGAGCGCACCTTCACACTGAGCCTGATCAATATCATCATGCTGCCGCAGGTCAATCGCCTGGAACATCAGCGTTTTGCAGCGGTGAAACTGCATGTGGCCAATCAGGTGCTGCATCTGGCTGCCGAAACACGCAAAGCCTATTTCGAGGCAGTAGCGGCTCAGCAAAGTGTCGTGTATGCCAGGCAGGTCAATGCGGCGGCAGAGGCTGGCGCTGAGTTGGGTGGGCGCATGGCCCGGGTGGGCAACTGGAGCAAACTGGACCAGCGTCGCGAGCAGATGTTTTACGCCGATGCCACAACAGCCTTGTCGCGTGCGCAAAAAGCATCGGTCATGACGCGTGAAAAGCTGACCCGCCTGATGGGCTTGTGGGGTGACCAGACCCGCTTCCAGTTGCCAGAGCGCTTGCCGGACTTGCCTGCCAAGCCGCTGCAGGTGGAGGATGCCGAGGCATTCGCCATTCAGAACCGCCTCGATATTCAGGCAGCAAAACAGCAAACGGCCAGCCTGGCAACCTCGCTCGGTCTTACGCGCACAACACGCTTTATCAACGTGCTGGATCTGGGCTATGTACGCAATACCGAGAGCGGTTTACCGCGCGCCACGGGTTATGAACTCAGTCTGGAGATTCCCGTTTTCGACTGGGGCGGTGCGCGCGTGGCCAAATCAGAAGCGATCTACATGCAGTCGGTCAATTATCTTGCTGAGACTGCGGTGAATGCGCGTAGTGAAGTGCGCGAAAGCTATCTGGGCTATCGCAGTGCCTACGATCTGGCGAGGCATTACCGCGACAACATTGTGCCGCTCAGAAAGCGGATAGCGGATGAAAATCTGCTGCGCTACAACGGCATGCTCATCAGCGTTTTCGAACTGCTGGCGGATGCGCGCGAACAGGTGCTGAGCGTGGACGGCTATATCAATGCGCTGAAAGATTACTGGGTTGCCCAGACCGATCTATCAGCCGCGCTGGGCGGCAATCTGCCCGCTAATCTATCGAATAAGGAATGACCATGACCAATCGTCGAGACTTTTTATCTGCATCCGGCGCGATATTGATGGGTGCCGCCATGGTAAGCCGGGCCCAGGCAGCTGCGTTGCCGGAAGCGGTGATCCAAACCGATCCTGCCACCATGCCTCCGTTGATGCCCGCCAATGGCCGCCCCTATAACCCGGTCGTGACTCTGAACGGCTGGAGTCTGCCATGGCGCATGAAAAACGGCTGGAAGGAATTTCACCTGCTGGCAGAGCCGGTGGTGCGCGAGATTGCCCCCGGCATGCAGGCCAATCTGTGGGGCTATAACGGCCAGAGTCCGGGGCCGACGATCGAGGTGGTGGAAGGCGACAAGGTACGCATTTTTGTGACCAACAAGTTGCCCGAGCATACCAGCGTCCACTGGCACGGACAGATTTTGCCCAATGGCATGGATGGCGTAAGCGGATTGACGCAGCCCGCGATCCAGCCCGGTAAAACCTTCGTCTACGAATTTGTCGCACGCAATCCGGGTACGTTCATGTATCACCCGCATGCCGACGAAATGGCGCAGATGGCCATGGGCATGATGGGATTCTGGGTAACGCATCCAAAAAATCCGCGCTTTATGCCAGTCGACCGGGATTTCGTGTTCCTGCTCAACGCCTACGATGTCGAACCGGGCAGCTACACACCGAAGATCAATACCATGCTCGACTTTAATCTATGGACGATCAACAGCCGGGCGTTTCCCGGAGTGGATCCTATTATCGTCAGAAAAGGGGACCGGGTGCGTATCCGCGCTGGCAATCTGACCATGACCAACCACCCGCTACATCTGCATGGACATACCTTTGAAGTTACCGGTACCGATGGCGGCTGGGTGCCCAAGTCCGCACGCTGGCCGGAGGTAACGGCCGATGTGGCGGTCGGTCAGATGCGAGCGATAGAATTTATTGCCAATGCGCCGGGCGATTGGGCGTTCCACTGCCATAAGTCCCATCACACCATGAATGCGATGGGGCATAACGTACCGACCATGATTGGCGTCGATCACAAAGGCATTGCCGAGAAAATCACTCAACTGGTTCCGAACTATATGGTGATGGGTGACAAGGGCGCTTCGATGGGCGGGATGGAAATGCCCATTCCGGACAACACCCTGCCCATGATGACCGGACAGGGGCAGTTTGGTCCGATCGAAATGGGCGGTATGTTTACCGTTGTCAAAGTGCGCGAAGGGCTGGCACGCAATGACTACAAAGATCCGGGCGCCTATCAGCAGCCAGCCGGTAGCGGCGCTTATGAGTGGACAGGCGAATTACCGGCCGTCACCACAGCGCCAGACAAAGCCGCTGCCAAACCAGGTGCGTCATCAGGCCCAGCGCAGCCCGTACTCAACATCAAGCGAGGCGGAGTGCATGAGCATTGATTGCGGCTGTGTGACGGGGGGTGAGGAATTCGGCAGTCGTGGTGGGCCTTGGTCTACCAATTGTCATGCCGTTCTCGACGCTCCAGGCGGTAATTCGTAACCTCAAGGCGAATGCCATTAGGGTCGGTAAAAAACGTTGCCCAATAGTCAGGAGCATACTCGGAGTATAGCTTTGCCTCTGAAGTTGACCCCATTTCACGGACACCTTATTGTTCTTGCAGAAGGAGTCCGAA
>JAZKBM010000010.1:0-17044 GCA_040388645.1 Pseudomonadota bacterium | reverse complement strand
ATCCATGAGCTTCAATGAAGAAGCTCAAACTGTCCGTGGAAACGGGTCAAGTCCATTGACCGCATCAACCACAGATTGAATTTCTGCTCGAATGTCATTCTGCGTGATCTCTATTGAGGCATCTTGTTTGAGATATCGAAGCTCCAACGATGTTTTGAACTGCTGCTTCGTTTTAGTTATCCTGCTCGCCTTAATCGCCTCATAGGCAATGTTTGCAATAACGGTACCAAAGGTCGCATCAGGAGAACACGCTACTTGGATTGGTTCTGCTTCCGAACTCTGATACTGGGCAGCGGCGGTAGCTGCAAGAGAAGATTTCCCAACCCCACGATCCCCATAGATGAATATATTTCTACCATCTAACATTAGAGCCTTCTCTATGCGATCAAGCTCTTTTGTGCGGCCAAGCAAATGTTCGATACTTCTCACAGGAGCAGCGGGTGATACGAGTTGATTTAACCGCTCACCAAAGGCAAATTTGTCGAGTACTGGAAGAATCATATTTTGGATTGTGCCTGTGAAATAAAGATCAATTGAAAAATATGTTTCGCTCTAATGCGTAAGGTTAAATAGACCCCTTAAAAAGGGCCTTATAGGTCGTCACTATTTCCCTACCAAATCCCCCACATACCACTCCATAGCCTCCTCCAACCCCTCCCCCAACCGATGCGACGGCTCATACCCCAGCAACCGCTGCGCCTTGGAAATATCCGCCAGCGAATGCCGCACATCCCCCGCGCGAAAATCGCGGTAGGTCGGTTTGAAATGTTCCAGATGCGGAAAGCGCGGCGCCAGTAAACGCCGGATGTGTTCACACAGTTCGTTCAGCGTGGTGCGATCACCCACCGCGACGTTGTAGACCTGATTGGCGGCGTCGGGGTTGTCGGCAGTCGCTGCCAGAATATTGGCCTGGATGGTGTTGTCGATATAACAGAAGTCGCGGCTGGTTTCGCCGTCGCCGTTGATGTAGACCGGCTCGTTGGCGATCATGCTGGCGACCCATTTGGGGATCACGGCGGCGTAGGCGCCTTCCGGGTCCTGCCTGCGGCCAAAAATGTTGAAGTAGCGCAGGCCGATGGTGTGAAAACCATAGCAGCGCGAGAACACGTCGGCGTATAGCTCGTTGACGTATTTGGTGACGGCATACGGCGACAGCGGCTTGCCGATTTTGTCTTCGACCTTGGGCAGGCCGGGGTGATCGCCGTAGGTGGAGCTGGAGGCGGCATAAACAAAGCGCTTGACCTGTGCATCGCGTGCGGCGACCAGCATGTTGAGAAAGCCGTCGATATTGGAGGCGTTGGTGGTGGCGGGGTCTTCCAGCGAGCGTGGCACCGAGCCCAGTGCGGCCTGATGCAGCACATAATCGACGCCATTGCACGCAGCACGGCAATCGTCCGGGTTGCGGATATCGCCTTCAATAAAATTGAAACGCGCCCATTGTTGCGGCGTGACGCTGGCCTGCACCTTGTCGAAATTGTAGCGATGGCCGGTGGCGAAACTGTCCAGGCCAACCACTTGCTGATCGAGCTGGAGCAGCTTTTCCAGCAGGTTGCAGCCGATAAAACCAGCCACGCCGGTGACCAGCCAGGTTTTCGGCGCGGTCTGGAGCTGTACGCTGACTCCCTCGTAGCGGCTCATGTTACAGACGCCACAGGACATAGCCTGCGGCTTTGACTGCGACCGGGTCGTAGGCGGATTTCACATCGATGAACACGCCACCCGCTTTGAGTTTGGCGGTAAGGTCGGCCAGCGGCTGGGTGAGATATTGCTTGTGCGCGACCGCGCCAACAATGGCATCCACTTCCGGAATATCGGCCCACTCGGTCAGGTCCACGCCGTATTCATGCTTGGCTTCAGCAGCCTCGCCCAGCGGCTCATGCACGATGACATTGGCGCCGTAGCTTTGCAGCTCGCTGATGATGTCGATGACTTTGGAATTGCGCAAGTCAGGGCAGTTTTCCTTGAAGGTGAGGCCGAGCACCAGGATGTTGCGACCTTTCACCGGGCTGCCGGTATTGATCATGTGCTTGACGGTCTGCTCGGCGATGAACTTGCCCATGCCATCGTTGATGCGGCGGCCAGCGAGGATTACCTCCGGGTGGTAGCCCAGCATTTCTGCTTTGTGAGTCAGATAATACGGGTCCACACCGATGCAGTGGCCGCCCACCAGACCGGGGCTGAACGGCAGGAAGTTCCATTTGGTGCCGGCAGCTTTCAGCACTTCCATGGTGTCGATGCCGATGCGGTCAAAGATGATGGCCAGCTCGTTCATCAATGCGATATTGAGGTCGCGCTGGGTATTCTCGATCACCTTAGCGGCTTCGGCCACCTTGATGGAACTGGCGCGGTGTACACCGGCCTTGATCACGGTTTCGTACAGCTGCGCGACTTTTTCCAGGGTTTCCGCATCATCACCCGACACGACTTTCAGGATGGTGGTGAGGGTGTGTTCCTTGTCGCCGGGGTTGATGCGCTCGGGCGAATAACCAATATGGAAGTCCTGCTTCCATTTCAGGCCGGATTCGCGCTCCAGAATGGGTACGCAGACTTCTTCGGTGGCACCGGGGTAGACCGTGGATTCGTACACCACGATGGCGCCTTTTTTCAGATGGCGGCCTACAGAAGTGCTCGAACCGACCAGCGGCGAGAAATCCGGTTGATGCGCATCGCCCACCGGCGTGGGCACGGCGACGATGATGAAATCGGCGCGTGCCAGCTGCGCGGGGTCGGTGGTCACCGTCAATTTATCGGCGGCTTTCAGGTCATCCGTCGAAACTTCGCCGGTCGGATCGCAGTAGGTCTTGTAACTTTCCACCTTGGCGGCGGACAGATCAAAGCCGATGGTCTCCATCTTTTTGCCGAATTCCACCGCCAGCGGCAGTCCCACGTAACCCAGACCCACTACTGCAACAACACTCATGCCCATCTCCCTGAATTGTAATACGCGACTGTAAGCCATTTCTGTGCCAATGCATTCTACTGAAACTTGGTCGGCCCTGAAAGCGCGGGACTTTGCAAATCATCGGCTTGTAGGCATCATGCCTGTTCCGTCCTGAACAGGAGAGCACAATGAAATCTGTTTTTTTGCGAGCACTGCATGGGATATTGATCAGCATTGCCATTCTCGCTACCTCGCCCATACCGGGCGCACTGGCAGACACGCTGCCGCAAACCATCCAGAAGGTAAAACGCTCCGTCGTGGCCATTGGCACTTATCTGCCCACGCGTGCGCCACGCGGCGAATTTCGTGCCACCGGCTATGTGGTGGGTGACGGCCTGCATGTGATCACTAATTACCATGTGATCAAGCCGGTGCTCGATATCGAACATAAGGAAGTGCTGGGCATATTTGTCGGTGAGGGTGAATCGACGCAGTTTCGCCCGGTAGAGGTAGAAGCGACCGACCCGGCACACGATGTAGCATTGTTAAAGTTTTCCGGCACGCCACTGCCGGTACTGCAACTGGGTGATTCCGATTCTGTGCAGGAAGGCTGGGTGCTGTATTTCACTGGCTATCCGATCGGCAGCATACTTGGGCTATACCCCGCGTCCATCCGCGCCGGTATCTCGTCGATTACCCCTATCGTGCGCCCGGCTCCAAATGCGCGTTATCTGGATGCCAGAACCGTGCGCCGCGAGGAAGACCCGTTCAAGATATTCCAGCTGGACGGCATTTCCTACCCCGGCAACAGCGGCAGCCCGCTGTATGACCCGCTAACCGGGCGGGTTTATGGCACCCTCAACAGCACATTCATCAAAAGCACCAAGGAAAATGTGCTGAAAGACCCGAGCGCCATTTCCTACGCCATTCCCAGCCGTTATGCGAAGGCGCTCATGCAAAGCGTGCATCTGAACCCGTGAACACCGGCGGTCTGCGTCTATAGCCAGGCTGCCAGGCTCAGACCGATGCCGAGAGATTGCTGCTTGTGGTTGTAATCGATGAGCGATTCACCGTAACCATTGAAATATTGCACATAACCTTGCAACCTACCATATAGCGGGAAACTCCAGTCAACCTGCACAGCACCGCGATTGGCAGAGCGTTTCAGGTTGTTGCGCAGCAATACCGAATAAGTATTGCCATTCCTGGTGTAGGTGGCGACGATGTCTCCACGCCCCAGATAATCCTGAATATCCGGGTTGTTGTCGCTGCTTGCGCTTTCCGGAATACGGTACCAGGGCCTGATCAACAACGAAAAATCACCGCGTTCGAATCCGAATTGCGCATAGATGCGGTTCCAGCTGCGCGACAGGGTCGACCCCCGCCCGTTCGACTCATGTACCGCGCCGAGGTTGATAAAACGTCCTTTCAAACCCGCAATGTCGTAGTCGGTACGAAATACCAGCATGGCCTCAGGCATGTAGTCTGTTTCACGAAAAGGCGCGGAAATGGTGGAATTATAAGCCTGCCAATATGACGTCACGGTATAACCCAGCCATACATCGGCGCGCTTGTTGAACAGGCCTTCAACCACCTTGGTCTTACCGCTCAGCTGTATCTTGGCTTCTACTGAATCCAGCTTTTCGGAAGACTGCAGCAACCCCCCCTTGAACGGCAGATTGTTGGGCGAGTTACTATATTTTACCGGTAGCAAATAACTGGTATGAAAGGGCCGAAACAAAAAAGTACCGTGTTTGTCTTTATCATCCAGCTCCCATTCGCGTGATAACTGCGAAGCATCCTCCAGATCGGGCGCAGCAGCCGTGGCAGACGGTTGGGATGCCTGCGCTGCGGCAGGCGTTTCGGCTTGCTCCTGCTGTTTTTGTTCCGGAGAGGGCGGCAGCGGAATAGCACCAGACAACTTGTCGTAGCAAGCCAGGCGCTGGGCATCATTTTGAATCGCCGGACAGGTGCCCAGTTTAGGAACCACAGGTTCAGCTAAAAGTGTATGGCTCCACCCCAGCAGGCAGCCACCTAACAACATCGATCCGTTTACGATATTACGACGCTTTATCTGTTCCATTGTGTGCCTTAACTGCAAGAAAGACGGTGACTGGATAGGTCACCGAAGGATTAAGTAGCGATGCTGTATTGTAGATGGCGCAGGTACGTTTCACCGGTTTATCGATCCTAGCCGGTGAAAGGCATATGGCCTAGAGCGAATTAGCCTTGGTGGCTGGCTTTGATCTGATCACAATATTGCTGCAGATTTTCCGGCACACCAGGTGGACACCGTCCACATTCGCGATTGCCAGGCACGGCATAATCAATAAACTTCGGGTAAGCCAATTTCAGATTGGCCATGATCTCGACGAATTCAGCCAGCGGCTTGTTGTCGCCCAGGCGCGGATTACGCGTTTTTTCCTGGCCGATGCTCGACACACGCCTGCCCTGATAATCATGCGCGGGATAGACCAGCGTGTCTTCGCCCAGTGTAAACAGCTTGTCATGCACACTACGATACAAGGTTGGCGCATCGCCATTCTGGAAATCGGTGCGACCACATCCGTCAATCAGCAGCGCGTCGCCAGTCAGCACGCGCCCATCGATACCGTAGGCAAAATGATTGTCGGTATGGCCCGGGGTATGCAGCGGCATCAGCGACAAGCCGCCTACTGTTAATGGCTTGCCGTCTTCCAGTGGCTCATCGACACACGTCAATTGATCCAGCGCCGGATGGGCGATACGGCTGCCGGCCTCCTGCTTGAGCTTGCGTGCCGCACTGATATGGTCGGCGTGGATATGCGTATCGATAGTGTAGGCCAGCTTGAGGCCAAGCGCGTTCAGTTCGGACAGGTCGCGTTGCCAGGTGGGCAATACCGGATCAATCAATAACGCGTGGCCGGTTTCCTCGCAACCCAGTAAATAGGTGTAGGTGCTGGATACGGGTTCAAATAATTGCCGGAAAATCATCTTGCCTCCTGGGTTTCAAAATTGGGGACTGCATATCATTCCTCTGCCAACCTCATGCATATCGCGTACTTGCCTGATTACATATGGGCCCGGACTGCGAGACTTCAACATTTCAGCCCGCCACGTGAATGTTGTAACAAATGGATATGCGACTGTGCGGGGTCTTGCGCAAGTAAGCTCCGGGTCACGCCAGAAAGTTGGCGCTGCGCTGGCCAGTCGAGAATACAGTGATATTGTCCAAGGTGGTGGACGCAATGCTGGTCAACGCTTCTGCGGTGAAAAAAGCCTGATGCGGGGTCAGCAATACGCTGGGTTCGTGCAGTAAATCATTCAGCAGCGGGTCATCATAGCCGCACTCGGAACAGTTGCGGAAAAACACGCAGGCTTCACCTTCATACACATCGGCCGCATAACCGCCCAACGCTTCGCTTCTCAAAGCGGCCAATACTGCGGCAGTATCCACCACCGGGCCGCGGCTGGTATTGATGAGAAGCGCACGCGGGCGTGTGTGCGCCAGCAATTCGGCATTCACCAGATGGTACGTTTCCGGACGCAACGGGCAATGCAGTGACAGTACATCGGATGCCGTCCAGACCGTCTCCAGGGTCTCATAGCGCACGCCCGCCATGTGTTGTGCCGGAGCAGCGGCTGGATCATAGGCCAGTACATGGCAACCGAAACCCTGCATGATGCCGGCAAAACACCGTCCGATACGCCCCATGCCAATCACGCCGACGGTCTTGCCATGCAGGTCGAAACCCAGCAAGCCCTCCAGCGAAAAATTCGCCTGCTGCATGCGTTGATAGGCCTGATGGATATGACGATTGAGTGATAACAGCAGCGCAACGGCATGCTCAGCGACCGCATGCGGCGAATATTCAGGAACGTGCGCCACGGCCATGCCGAGTTCACGTGCCGCGGCGAGATCAATATTATCCGTCCCCGCCGCACGCTGAAGTATCAAATTGACACCCTGCTCGCGCAGGTCGTGCAATATGGCCCGGGACACCTCATCGCAAACAAATGTGCAAACAGCATCACACCCTTTCGATTCCGCAAGCGTGGTCGATTCCAGGCGCGTTGTGCTACTGGTAACCTGATGCCCGGCTTGAATCAGGCTCGCTATCAGCGTCTGCCGATCGTGCGGATGGGTACTATAAATGTGGATGCGCATGCAGTTTGATCAACCATGGAGTATTAGACGTCATCTATTAATTTATAGCTGATTTCCATCATCCAGCTGATTTCTGCTTCGGTGATCACATACGGCGGCATGAAATACACGGTATTGCCTATGGGGCGCAGCAGCAGGCCGGCTTCCAGGCCGCGATGGTAAACACGGCGTGCAAAATCAGGCGCAGCGTCGCTGACTTCAAATGCCCAGATCATGCCGGTATTGCGAAAATTCATGACACGTGGGTGATTGCGCAGCAGTTCAGCCGCGCGATTTCCATATGCCGTCTTGTTGCGGTTTGCCTCCAGCACGTCGTCCTGCTCGAAAATGTTCAGTGTCGCCAGCGCCGCCCGACAGGCCAGCGGGTTGCCTGTATAAGAATGCGAATGCAGGAAACCGCGTGCGGTGGCATCGTCATAAAACGCCGCATACATCGGGTCGGTGGTCAGCACGGCCGATAACGGCAAATAACCGCCGGTAATGCCCTTGGACAGGCACATGAAGTCCGGCCGGATGCCCGCCTGCTCGCAGGCAAACATGGTGCCGGTACGCCCGAACCCGACGGCGATCTCGTCCGCAATCAGATGCACGCCGTAACTATCGCAGATAGCTCGCGCGCGTTTGAGGTAGGCCGGATGGTACATCCCCATGCCCGCAGCGCCTTGTATCAAGGGTTCCACGATCAATGCGGCAGTCGTCGCATGGTGCTTGGCGAGGTGGTTTTCCAGAGATTCAGCCGCGTGCAGTGCATATTGCTCAGGCGTTTCCCCTGCTTCGGCCAGGCGCCAGTCCGGGCTTGGAACCTGAACGCTGTGGCGCAGCAAGGGTGCATAGGTGTCCTTGAATAGCGCCACATCGGTCACCGACAACGCACCCAGTGTTTCGCCGTGATAGCTGTTTTGCAGGCTGACAAATTCGGTCTTGCCGGGTTGGCCGCTATTGCGCCAGTAGTGAAAACTCATTTTCAGCGCGATTTCCACGGCCGACGCGCCATCCGAACCATAAAACGCGTGACCGAGGCCCGTCAGCCGGGCCAGACGTTCCGACAATTCCACCACGGGCGCATGGGTGAAACCGGCCAGCATCACGTGCTCGATTTGTTCCAATTGATCACGCAAGGCCGCATTGATGCGCGGATTGCAATGCCCGAACAGGTTCACCCACCAGCTCGATACTGCGTCCAGATAACGCTTATCCTCAAAATCGTACAACCAGACGCCCTCCCCGCGTGCAATGGGCACCGGCGGGTAGTCTTCCAGCTGTTTCATCTGCGTGCAGGGGTGCCAAACTGACTCCCGGCTACGCGTCAACCAATATGAATTTTTCATGTATACCTTGAAATTAGATGCTTCCGCCCCTATTATTAGCACTCCTCAGCCAAGAGTGCTAACAACGTTCTCGGCTGATTCCATTTTTGGGTTGCATCAATAATTGATGCAATTCTTGTTACAGCGATTTTTTCCAGGAGATAGAGTAATGAAAATTCGTCCGCTGCACGACCGCGTGATTGTCAAACGCATGGAAGAAGAACGCAAGACCGCTTCCGGCATTGTGATTCCGGATAGCGCCACCGAAAAACCCGACCAGGGCGAAGTCCTGGCCGTAGGTAAAGGCAAGGTCAGTGACGACGGTAAAGTCCGCGCACTGGATGTAAAAGTTGGTGACCGCGTACTGTTCGGCAAATATGCCGGCCAATCCGTCAAACTGGACGGTGACGAAGTGCTGGTGATGCGTGAAGAAGACATCATGGGTATTGTCGAGTAATTCAGTATTCTCAAAGCATATCAATTGATTCAAAGATTTAGGAGCTAAAAATGCCTGCAAAAGACGTAAAATTCGGTGACGTAGCGCGCCAAAAAATGATGATCGGTGTCAATGTTCTGGCCGATGCCGTTAAAGTGACCCTCGGACCTAAAGGCCGTAACGTGGTGCTGGATCGCTCTTTCGGCGCTCCTACCATCACCAAGGACGGCGTTTCCGTAGCCAAGGAAATCGAACTGAAAGACAAGTTCGAGAACATGGGCGCGCAAATGGTCAAGGAAGTGTCTTCCAAGACCTCCGACGTCGCTGGCGACGGCACCACCACAGCCACCGTGCTGGCTCAGGCCATGCTGAAGGAAGGCATGAAGTTTGTTGCCGCCGGCATGAACCCGATGGATCTGAAGCGCGGTATGGACAAAGCGGTCATTTCCATCATCGCTGAACTGCAAAAGAACTCCAAGCCTTGCACCACCGGCAAGGAAATCGCTCAAGTCGGCTCGATCTCTGCCAACTCCGACAGTTCCATCGGCGACATCATCGCTGAAGCCATGGAAAAAGTCGGCAAGGAAGGCGTGATTACCGTGGAAGACGGTTCCGGCCTGCAAAACGAGCTGGACGTGGTTGAAGGCATGCAGTTCGACCGCGGCTACCTGTCCCCTTACTTCATCAACAATGCCGACAAGCAAATTGTTGCAATGGAAAATCCTTACGTGCTGCTGCACGACAAGAAAATCTCCAACATCCGCGATCTGCTGCCCGCACTCGAGCAAGTCGCCAAGGCCGGTCGTCCGTTGCTGATCATCGCTGAAGATGTCGATGGCGAAGCGCTGGCCACCCTGGTGGTGAACAACATTCGCGGCATCCTCAAGACCTGCGCTGTCAAGGCACCTGGTTTCGGCGATCGTCGCAAGGCCATGCTGGAAGACATCGCCATCCTCACCGGCGGTACAGTTATCGCTGAAGAAGTCGGTCTGACACTGGACAAGATCACCCTGGCCGAACTGGGCCAGGCCAAGCGCATCGAGGTGGGTAAAGACAACACCATCATCATCGACGGCGCGGGTCAGGATGACGCCATCAAAGGTCGTATCACACAGATCAATCGTCAATCTGAAGAAGCCACCAGCGACTACGACAAAGAAAAGCTGCAAGAGCGCAAGGCCAAACTGGCCGGCGGTGTTGCAGTGATCAAGGTCGGCGCGGCGACTGAAGTTGAAATGAAAGAGAAAAAAGCCCGCGTGGAAGATGCACTGCACGCAACGCGTGCTGCTGTTGAAGAAGGTATCGTTGCCGGCGGCGGTGTGGCATTGCTGCGCGCCAAGCTGGGTGTCACCAAGCTGAAAGGCGACAACAGCGATCAGGACGCTGGTATCAAGATCGTACTGCGTGCGATCGAAGAGCCACTGCGCCAGATCATCATCAACTGCGGCGACGAAGCTTCCGTGGTCGTCAACAAGGTGCTGGAAGGCAAAGGCAACTACGGCTACAACGCTGCGACCAGCGAATACGGCGACATGGTGGAAATGGGCGTGCTCGATCCTACCAAGGTCACGCGTACCGCGTTGCAAAACGCTGCTTCTGTGGCCGGCCTGATGCTGACTACCGATGCAATGGTCGCCGAACTGCCGGATGACAAGTCCGGTGGCGGTGCTGGCATGGGCGACATGGGTGGAATGGGCGGTATGGGTGGAATGGGCGGCATGATGTAAGCCTGCTTCACCGCAACCCCGAAAAACCCCCGCCACGGCGGGGGTTTTTTATTGTATTTGCAATAATTGCAGGCGGCTGTAACGGCATAACGTTACGTCTGACTTTCTGCCGGGCGTTCACCCCTAATCACGGTACTGGATGTGCGTACCGGCTCGATTTCCATCCCGCCGGGATTTCGGGATGGCCCTCCTCGAATCGCTGCTCTACCGCGAGCATATGCAGCAGAAATGGGAAGTGAGCTTTACGCCATACTCGCCGCTGGCCGATGTCCGTCAACAGCTTTTTTACGATTAAAATCGGGGAAAAAACTTGACGAAACTGCCCGCTCAGGGTCTAATGGCGGGCTTCATGGCCAGGTAGCTCAGTTGGTAGAGCAGCGGATTGAAAATCCGCGTGTCGGCAGTTCGATTCTGCCCCTGGCCACCAAGATTCAATCCTGGCATATTCAGTCTCGCTCGGCGCCTAGCTTTGTTTAATAAAATGGGCCCACTCTCGTTGTGATAGAAGGAACATTTCGCTCCCTCTGCTCGTGTGCCATTTCTGCAATTCAAGCCCACTATTTTAGCCGTGTAGGATTGGTAGCATTTGTACCTGGAACTTCTGCACGCATGTAGTCACATCTGTAGAAAGCTCCTTTTTGATAAATTGCGCATGATTTGCCAACATCTCATCGTATGTTGGGGGATTGGTATTTCCTGATCCCGCGCCACAGAGTCCTGCCGCAATAACGGCTTTGGTCTGACGATCAATTAGGCGCGCGGTGGCGACGTAGCTGAACGCATAGTGCAATTTATCATGCCTGTAGAACCTAAAACCCCAATCGAGAGTCTCGACATCGATGATGAATCTGGCCTTGTCATTACTGTCGGCAATTATCTCAGTCGGATCGTCTGTGTTTACCGCAATGGGCGGCGAAACAAGCTGAGTACCATAGTCCTCATGAAGTGCTTTCGCCAATCCGTTCGCGATGGCATCGGCAGGGTCAGCGATGTGGTTATTGGCGACAATGCTGTTTCCATCGCTGATCATCGCGGCGACGCCCAGGAGGCCGAGCATGGATTTCACTACGGTCACTGCGAGAAAGTTTGGCTTTTCTCGAGTTGTATAAACGACTGTTTGGTTTTTCAGCGCTGCTGTTGATTGCGTATCGATACGCTGCATAGGGATTGTGCCGCAACCAGAGAGCGCAGCCGGAATGAGCGCGACAAGCATGATGTTTCGCATTGCAGGTTTCCTTGATAGCTTGGAATGAATTGATAGCGAACAGGCCATGATTTGCTAATAAACCTTGGCCGCTCCCCTCTTAATTATTTGCTATTACTTGATAGTGGATGCATTGGCAATATCTGCGCACACACATATCGTGGAACACCACCTATTTTTCTTATACGATCATCTGCCAATTTCTGCGCTTCCTGAATTTGAGTAGAGGTAAGACTGCTTTCGAGCATTTTAATTTGGGGATTCAGAGCAAATACTATAGCGGGTTCATCTGCAGCTGCTTTGCTAGCCTGGTACATCCAAGAATATGCTTGCACCAAGTCCTTGGGTACATGATTTTCACCATGCAAATACTGCGCAGCCAAGAAAACTTGAGACATAATTTCACCACGTTCCGCCGCATTGCGAGTCCACTTAAGGCCCATAGCTTCATCTTTTTGCACCCCTCCCATCCCATCGAGATACATTCGACCGAGAATGCCAGCTGCGCCGGAACAGCCATTTCTTTCAGCCTTATGAAGCCAAAGTATTCCTTCTGCCCCGCCAATAGCTCCGGTCATTGCTTGCACGCCTAGCAAAAATTGAGATTCGCGGTTATTCTCTTTCGCCAACGCCCGAAGACCGGAGTTAAATTGGGCTACATCATCTTTTCCTTCCGACGAAGCGGCCGAGTGATTAAGCAGCAACTGAGCTAATTTTTCATTATTGCTACTCGCATTAGCTAACGTCGACAAACAGAAGAAAAGGAAAAGCGCAAAGAGTCTCATTTGTGACCTAACGAAGGTGCAAAAAGCCCGCAGCCTACCCGGAACAAACCACCTCATCAAGCCTCGAACGCCTGATTCATCCACAAGGTGGAAGGCAGCACATGGCACGCCATGTTTTTCGCTTGTTGCACACTACGTAGGCTAAAGCCATGCTGATGCCGCTATCTGGGACGCTGACGCGGGTCAGGCCAGCAATGAGATTTTTGCTGGCATTGGCGGTGAGACTGTTAAGAAGAGGATTGCCCGTCTACGTTGACGAGCGGGCGCAAATTGTCTTTAGGAAAAATATGATAATGAAAGACCCGACCCCGGCTCATCAACACCCTATCCATAGGGATTTCGATGGATTTACCAACCGGGTAACCAATCATTGTACCCAGCGCTGCCCCACCCATGCCTGCATTCGGGTTTTCACCCTTAATGGCCGAGCCTGTCAGTGAACCCCCAACATTGATAAGCGACGCAGCCGTGAGCCCTTGTTGCCAGTTGCTTGCACCACCAGTAATGAATGCGGTCGTACCTGCAATGCCGACGTCGAACCAATTGACAGGTTGATTACCAGCTTTTTGAAATACCGCATCCACACCAGCACCAGTTCCACCGGCCAGCGCCCGAGCCACTAGTGCCGCCGGACCCGCGACTGCGGCACCAGTGGCTACCATAGCCACACCCGCAATCCCTGTACTCACCGGGTTGTCCTTGATGTTGCTAGTGAGCAATTGACCATAGGTCTGTCCGGTACCATTGAAGTTGAGGGAATTTGCATAAGCACTGTTGTTTGGCGCGATCAGCTCACGATTGAGTGTGGGGTTGTTGTAGGCTGCCGGATCAGTTGTTGCCACATTGCCGGCCAGATTGTTTAAACCCAGGATGGAGATCACTTCGTAGTCGTGTTTCCCGCCATCCGCACGGGTCTCAACGTTGGCCAGTGATGAGGTTGCGGCCGACGTTGGCAATGAAGCCATCATGGCGGTGAGCCTGTTGAGGGGGTTGACCGTCTACAGGGATGAACGGGCGTAAGTTGACTTTAGGAATGTGATAATAAAAGACATGACCCTGAGCTTCTGATAATGAAAGGCTCGACCCCGGGCTTTCGCGTCGCTTACATCCGACGGGCGTCATCCACAAATTCGATGGTAGACCCCTACCCCGAGCTTCAGCGAAGCCACAGACACACGCCACCACCAAATAAAGATGACCCCTGATGCAGCCCTTCATATGGCCGTTATCTGCAAAAAACTGGGAGGGACTGATTTTCTCTTTCAAACTCTCAATACAAATGCCTTCGCTCGCACGATCCAATTGTCAATCCACGCACTCGGTAACTCTTGGTAACCCTCAAAGCCAAAGTCGTGGAGCACGTCTGTTTGCAGAATATTTTCACAGGTAATTTTGTCAACCACCTGACGAGAGGGCTTAAAGCCTGTTGGTTTCCGCGCGTCCCCCACATATTCCGTAATTGTTCTATGGGAATTAATGACACCCTCAAATACCAATTCACCTTCGTATGGTCCATAGCCTTCAGGCTCCAAAGGGTGGCCGGCTAGCAAAAAAAGGCTACTAACATGAATTCGAAGCTGCGTCCCATCAATGTGTGCATCACCAAGCACACTCTCTGAAAAATACAGTTTGTCGAAAAATCCGCCAATCTCTCGCATCACTTGACCTTCTCCAGAATCGTCGTCCTGATACTTGTATTCGGAATGATACGACCATCAGTAAATCGAAAAACGTTGCCTTCGAAACTTGGTAGGAGCGGTACATTTTCTTGGACAACGCGAAGTCCCAAACTCTCAAGCGTTTGTACACTGGGCAACATCCCAAATGGATTGCGCTGTGTCGCATTGATGATGAGTTGACCTCCGGGCTTCAATGCATCCGCCGCACCGGGGAGAAAATCCATTATTCCGCTGCCACCCTGTATATATGGATTGCTTGCAACTACCTTATCTGCAATACCACCTTGGAAAGGCAGTTTTGTAGCAGACGCCCGGATGCCTTGCATCGCCGAAATATCAACGTTAATGGCTCCAGGAATTTGAGACGTTCGGCCACCAAATAGATCAAGAACTATGGGCGCTCCACCATTTACCCCAATCGTCTCCGCAGCTTTCCCAATCGCCCCCCCAAACAACCGCGCGGCCACGGTACTGACACCCGCCCCCACGATCTTGCCCACACCGCCTCCTATCACCAATTCTTCGAGCAGGTGGTTCGGTGTGATCGCGTCTTGGTCGAGCAGCCTATTTAGCTGGGTAATCGATTTTACTTCATCCGGGCTGCAATAACGCGGCACGGCGCAGGCATTCTTGAGATCGTTGAGTGCGCCCTGGAGCATCAGCGGATCGGTGACGCTCTGGCACTGTCCGGCGAGCAGGCATTGTTCGGCGGCTGTTTGTTGGGCATTGTCGAGCTGTTGGTATTTCGCTTCAATGGCAGCTCGTTCTTGAGGGGTTTTTGCTTTGCTCAGCTCGGTTTTTTTATTCTCTGCTTGTTGATGGGTTAGGTAGTTGTTCTGCGCCGCATTGGCCCCCGCGCCACTGGCGATGGCCACACCCTGGGCGCTTTGTCCGGTCAGGGCGGCGGCAATGCCGCTGATCATGCTGGCAAACGCGACGGTCTTGGCAGGGTCGGCCGCGCCGTAGAGTTGGGCGCTGAGTTCACCCACGGCCGCACCCAGTGCACCGGCCCCGCAACCATTGCCGGTACTGATGCCACTGCCCGGGGCGCTTGCACCCGCCGCGCCGGCGACGCAACCGGCGACGGCGTGGGCAAAGGCGTGACCAAATGCGTTGAGGCTGCCGTTCTGGGCCTGGGTGCCTATCCAGTCAGCGCCCTGGGCGCTGGCAGCATTGAGGACGCTGGCGATGACTTCGGTGCGGATGCTGGTCTCAAGGTTGGTGCCGGTGATGGCGCTGGTGAGGGTGGCGCGGGTCAGGCCGGTGATGAGGTTTTTACCAACGTTGGCAATGAAGCCGTCATTGGCATTGAGCTTTTTGAGGGGGGTGCCGGTCTACGGGGATGAGCGGGCGCAGGTTGGCTTTAGGAATGTGATAATGAAAGACCTGGCCAGGGTTTCCATTGGAACTGAAGCTACACTTGGTAGTCCTCAAATTCCCAAGCGAAGTACCTACAAAGAACTGGTACTGACTCCTCCCAATTGGGGCGCTCTGCATTCGCAATAATTTCGTGAAGCGTCTTTTTAATCAATTCAAGGTCAAAACTCTCAACGAGGAGCATGTGCCGTAAAACATATGTGCCCTGGATCGATAGCTGATGCGCCAACCATGTCACGGTGCATACCCCAACTTGGAACAGATCACTGCCCTCTTTCCCCTCCGGCCCGATCGCCAAGGTCAACCATACGCAAAAATTATGCGGTATCTGCGGGATATAGGTGTTGAGATCTTCTGCATCAAAATTTATCTCTTTGAGAATTGGTCTGTTCATTTGATCACCATGTGCCCGTTTGAAATGACGGCCCCAGTATTTGGGTCCCTCATCTGAAAGTTAGCCTGAATACCAGTCGGATTGAATTCGATAGGTGCGTTCTTTGAAGTCGGGGGTCTATAAACCCGCGTACCATCAGCGCTCATCAATCCACCTGGCACACCATTCAGTGGCCGCGCTCCGTCTCCTACCCATATCTGCCCTAGACTATTCGCTTCTGCCGCAGTACCGCTTCCGACAGGGAAATTCGGATTTGGCACTCCGCTGCCGTTCACCGCTTTCGCAAGTCTTGCATCCTGCGCCGCAATGTTCGCAAGATTTTGAGAAACCAGCTGCTCCTTTAGTCCTGGCGCAGTCGCCGCATTCGCAGTTCCTCCAGAAGTTTTGGGGGTTGCAATTTCTCGTGCTACCCCTCCTTCTCCATTTGCCCCAGCCCTGACCTCACTCCCCACCACCCCACTGCTCACGCCGCTGGCTGCTTTCATAAACATCGCATCCACGGCCACGGGTGTCAGACCCAGCGCGGCATAAGTATACGCCGCCGCTTGCGGACTCAATCCCAGTGATTGCAAGGCCTGCTCGCCATAAGGCGTTTGGGCATTACCGGTAATGGATTGTTTGGCGCCCGCCAAGGCGTAATCAACACTGATTGTGCCGCTGATGGCGCCTGCGGCACAACCAATGCCGGTGGTGCACAGCGCCACACTTCCCATGGCACCCAGCACACCCACGCCGGCCTGACCGGCACCCGCAAGTCGTGTGCCGGTCTTGTTTTGTGTCCAGGGATCAACGAAGTACCGATCCACGCCGGTGTACTGGAAAAGCATTGCACCGTTTCCGTCTTGTTGTGTGGACAGCAGGGCTTTTTCAGCCGTCAGGTTCGCTCCTGCATCCTGCAGGCCTTTGAAATAGGCATATGTGGGACTGTCCTTGGGCATGCCGTCTGCGCAGTGCGCTAAGGCACACGCGGCTTCGGTCAGACGGGCTTCTTTTTTTGGATCACCGTTGGCGAGCAGCTTGATGCGTTGTTGCTCATCCCAATGTAGCAGCCGGTTGTTCTGCGCCGCATTGGCCCCCGCGCCACTGGCGATGGCCACACCCTGGGCG
>JAZKBM010000009.1:0-157748 GCA_040388645.1 Pseudomonadota bacterium | reverse complement strand
CTCCATAGGTGAATGATCCACCTATCGGAGTGTCTGTGTAAATTAGACCACTACAAAATGGTGCCATCGATATCGTCCAGAAAAAGGCTTTCGGTCAATTCTAGTTTGAGTCGTGCCGGCCTGACAGCATGGCGTTGTATGGCTGCGTTCACCTGAGTCGCGAAACTTGACTGGTGGTATTGTTTGGCACTCACGTTTACTGCCAGAACAAGGTTTTGTGTCTGCTCATCACGCTCCCATAGTTTGAGCTGGGCGCACGCCGTCTCCAGAACCCACCCCCCGATATTCAGGATCAGACCGGTTTCTTCTGCCAACGGAATAAACGTCGCGGGAGAAACCATGCCTCGCTCAGGATGTATCCAACGAATCAGAGCTTCTGCACCGCATGGCTGATGATAACAATTCACCTGGATTTGATAATACAGTTGAAATTGTCGGCTCTCTATTGCCTTCTTTAAGTCATTTTCGAGGGCTAAACGAACGTCGATGGTTTTCTGCATTTCTATGTCGAAAAAGCGCATGGTGTTGCGACCGCCACTTTTGGCCTGATACATGGCGATGTCTGCCTGTTTCAACAGTTCTTCGGCTCCTTGTTCAGGTCCATCAAACAAGGTGGCGCCTATGCTGGTGGTGATGTGGCATTCATAGATGTTCAACTGGTAGGGCTGGCTCAGGGTCGAGAGGATCTGTTCACTTATAGTCACAGCCTCGGCAGCCGCTTCATTGGTATGCCTGCTAAGATCTTCCAGAATCACTACGAACTCATCACCGCCCAGACGAGCTACGGTGTCACTTTCTCTCACACATAAGGTCAGCCGCTGAGCCACTTGTTGTAGCAGCAAGTCTCCAATGTCATGACCGAGATTGTCGTTGAGGGATTTAAAATTATCCAGGTCAATGAAGAAGACTGCACCTTTTCTACAGTGGCGCAGACTGAAAGCCTGGGCATGCTGAAGACGTTCCATGAGAAGCCGCCGGTTAGAAAGGTGTGTGAGCGAGTCAAACATTGCAAGCTGCTTAATCGCTTCTTCAGCAACCTTGCGATTGTTGATTTCGATTTGCAACTCTTGCGTGCGCTTATCAACTAACGCTTCAAGGCCTTCCTGGTGTTGCCTTAATTTATCTTCGCTATCGAGTAGTTCTTTCTCGCGCTTAACCGCATCGAATCTAAGGCAGATGTTATCTTGGATATTGATGAAGGAACGTTGTGAGGTCGTGATCAAAGTCATGAGGTATAGCGTTGCCATAAAGCACATTGCCACATATACGCTTTCGCCCTCCAAAAGCAACTTCACGATTAGTGGCACAAGTGCAAATAGGATAAAAGACAGTGAGGAAACGATATCAACTGAAAGCGAAGCCGCAGCGCCTGCTGTCATACCCGCAATGGCAAAAATCAGCAACGCCTGATGCGGCATATCATTGACAGGAAACAATTGAAAGCTGGCTAATCCCCATGCAATGCCGGTTGTGGTTGAGCCAATACGGAATCTTGTTAACCAGGATGCACTTGTAAGTGCATCTTCTTTTGTGCGGTGATAGGCCACAGAGACGGCAGCGCGTAAAATCAATGCTGCCCCAAATAACGTACTCCAAACCATGACTGACTCAGCATTGAGCGTGCTGCGCTGAAAAGCCACAAGGATTGAGGCTATCAGGGCATTCATGACCAGTGATACAGGAATTCCTGCATCAAGCAAACGTACTTGTTCAACGTACAAAGCCGTTCGAGGAACACTCGGATAACCATCCACGAATGATTGCGGCTTCTCTGACATCCAACTTTCCTCCTCGATTGTTGCGCGTGCAGGCAAGGGAAACACCAAATACACCAAAATACAAAGCAAGCCGGAAGAAGTGCTCGTATGGCAAATGGCACGCAACAGACGCTAACCAAATCAGTAGATTGGTCTTGGTCCCCTTATTCTTACTTCTCCCTTGGCAATAACTAGCCTACCCGATTCAGTAATCGCCCCATCCTCGGTATAATTAATAGGTAATACCCCCTGTCAATATCCAAGGTGCTTGATGCGATGGCGCGCTCAGCCGCTTTGCTTATCGTCCGCGCCGACCACATGGCGAAGCTACTGACACTCACCAGAACGATGAGCAACCGGGCCGGTGCGATCTTAGGCAATAGCCCTTCACCCGAGAGCCGGCGGAAGAACTGCTGAATCCTATTCCAGAACGGGTCTAACTCCATCAGAAGATGGTGTTGTCATAGGCAGGTTTTTATTAGCAGCTTGCGTTGATAAACTATCGGTGTAATTACTGAGTACTTGAGGGAAATCCTGAACAAATCCAGATTGCACGACTGCAGTGGCACACATCAGGCGCTGCTTTCGGGCAGCATTTCGACACCTCAAAGTGCTGAAATTGGTGTGAATCAGCATTTTTAATTATCCAATTTTTTAAAAAAATTAGCCCTGAGAAAAAAATGCACAGGCCACATGTAATCGAGCTTGGCATCAGCGCGATGGGTAAAAGCTCACGCTGATTGCTGGCAAAAACAGCGCGCTGATTGACACTCCGAGAGAAAAATGAACAAACCGCATGTAATCGAGCCCGGCATCAACACGGTTGGTAAAAGCTCACGCTATTTGCTGGCAAAAACAGTGCGCTGATTGACATCCTTCCTCTAGAACGGGCTTCAAACGGTAATTCTCCGTTCTTTACACGATAATAATTATCATTTATATTAACATTTATATTTAGGGAATTCCCAAATAGCTACTTATCCAAGGAGTCGCCATGTTGTTCCGTTTTATGCTGGTCACAGGCCTGATTGGTGCATTCGCGCTGTCTAGCCCCGCGCAGGCCGCTGACTCGTTGCCGGTGCTGGTGATTCATGGACAGCAGTTCGAACCAGGCGAGTTGGCTCTCCCCGCAGGCACCAAGCTGAAGCTCGTTATTCGCAACCAAGATTCCCTCCCAGCCGAGTTCGAGAGTTCCGACCTTTCCCGAGAGGTCATTGTGCCGGCAAATGGCGAAGTAACGATCTACGTGGGGCCATTGGAACCCGGGCGCTACCAATTCTTTAATGACTTCAACCGTGCTATGCAAGGTACAGTTGTGGCGAAAGGGAATTGAGCATGCTAGCGACGGCGATCATCATGTTCCGCGAAGTGCTGGAGGCAGCGCTCATTATTGCCATCGTACTCGGTGCGAGCAGAGGTATTGTGGGTCGCGGTCGCTGGGTGGCCACAGGCATCGGATTGGGGCTAGTAGGGGCATCAATCGTGGCGATCCTCGCCGCCGAGATTTCGTCTGCCTTTTCCGGTAACGGCCAAGCAATTCTTGACGCGGGGATTCTGCTGAGCGCGGTGGCCATGCTCACTTGGCACAATGTATGGATGAGTGCGCATGGTCGCCAACTCGCTGCTGAATTGTCTGCTGTGGGTGCAGATGTGCAAACGGGCAAGCGGCCCCTCGCTGCCCTGCTCGTGATTACCCTTGTAGCGGTGATGCGCGAAGGATCGGAGGCAGTCTTGTTTCTCTGGGCAATTGCGGCCGGGGGTGGCCACAATTCAAACATGGTTATGGGCGGGGTGGGTGGTGTCGCGGCCGGTGTTCTGGTCGGTTTTTTATTATACCGTGGACTGTTACGCATTCCTGTCCGGCATTTTTTCTCAATCACCAGTTGGCTGATTCTTCTCTTGGCGGCAGGGCTTGCCGCCCAGGCTGCAGGCTTTCTCAACCAGGCGGGGCTGCTGCCAGCGCTGGGAAATACAGTGTGGAACACCTCTCATATTCTGAGCCAGAGCAGTCTATTTGGCCAGTTTCTCCATATCCTGGTGGGCTATGTTGCTCGTCCGTCTGGAATTCAACTCGTATTTTACGTCGGCACGCTCATGACCATCTTGCTTCTCATGCGTTCCAAGGGGGGTGTGCGTATGGCGCGGGTGGGTGCGGATGAGGGGACCGCCAAGAACCTCTGATTGATTGGGAAACAGTTCCCGTGCAACGTGTCACGGACGGTGATAGCCACCACGGCCTCTTTGGGTTCTATTTAAGAAATTGAATGTGTGAAGACAAATATGTTTTTTAAAGCCATGCAATCTCGGGATAGTTGGCCTATCGGAAATTGGTTTGCGGTGATTACTACAGCACTGACCATCGTGCTGGCACATGGCGCGCGCGCGGACGACTTCATCGTTTACTCACCCTACGTGACCAAAGGGAAAAACGAGATCGAATTGCGTGGTTTTACCTACCGGGATGGCAACGCCAATACCAACGGTGCAGGGGGGGCTGAATTGGCGATTTCCCATGCAGTCACCAGTTGGTGGAAACCGGAATTATATTTAGGACGATTCGAGCGGAACCCCGGCGAGACAACGCATTTGGTAGGTTATGAGTTCGAGAACATCTTTCAGCTCGCATCTAACGGAGAATTCTGGGCAGATCCTGGGTTCCTGCTATCCTACGAATCCAACAAGCAGCGTGGCACGCCGGATGCCGTCGAGTTCGGCCCAATTTTCGAGAAACGCTCCGGGCGGATAGATCAGCGCCTGAATCTGATCTGGGAGAAACAGGTCGGAACCGGGTCAAGCGGGAAATATGCTTTCCGTTCCGCCTATAGCGTTAACTATCGAATCAACGTCAAGTTTGCACCGGGTCTTGAAGCCTACTATCGACCCGGCGACAATGCCTACCAAATTGGCCCGTTCTTGAACGTGGAGATCCCCGGTACTGCCGGCAGCGAGTTTGAGTACAGCGCGGGCGTGGTTTTCGGGATCAATCGGGGTGCGCCGGATCAGACGTTTGTCGCCCGCTTGGAATATGAGTTTTTTTAAGTGTAGTAGTTGCGATCCACCTTTTTTTGGCGATTTAACGGTTTCCCGCTACTACACTTAAACAACTCGGTCGAAATATTCGCTCCTCATGCTCAATGGCAGCCACCGCCGTGAGTACCGAGATTTTTCGGCATGCTGCCATCTGCATTCGACAGACTTTGCAAGATCCCGCAATTTTTGGTTACGTTAGTGCTTTGACATTGGCTACGCAACTGCTTTAGCTCAGTCTGTAGGGCCTTCAGCTCAGCGATGCGTTCGACCACGTGGCCGATATGTTTATCCAGCAGCATATTCACTTCTCCGCAATTTTCTTCAGGTATATCGCGAAACTTGAGCAGGATACGCGTTTCAACGAGCGACATGTCCAATGACCTGCAGTGTCGAATGAAGTGCAGTCGCTCCACATGCGCGTTGCCGTATAGCCGAAAATTGCCCGCTGAGCGCGCTGGGGGCGATAACAAGCCTTCACGCTCGTAATACCTGATGGTTTCCACCAAACAGCCAGTACTCTTTGCCAATTCTCCAATCTTTAATTGATGCTCCATATCAACCTTTCTCCATCCCAGTATCCAATGCTTGACTCTATACCAACTACAGGGTTTTTAATGTGCAATATACGCTTTTTAATAAATTCTGATGATGCCCGGCATAAACATATTGCTGCGACGACTTCCCTGTCCTTAAAAGCAGGCTCAGAGACCGGGCGTCACTAATAAAAAGGAATGATTTATCGTGGCTCACGACCATCCGCATCAAAACCACGCTCACCACGACGAGCATGAGCCCCACGAACATGCGCCAGGACATTCGCATGCACCGAAGGATTTTGGTCGTGCATTTCTATTTGGCATCATCCTGAATTCAAGTTTTGTCGTTGCCGAAGCTGTCTATGGCATTTTCGGCCATTCGCTAGCGCTGCTGGCTGACGCCGGGCATAATTTGGGCGACGTGATGGGCCTGTTGCTTGCATGGGGCGCCAGTGTCCTGGTAAAACGTATTCCATCGAAGCGATACACCTATGGGTTGCGCAGCACTTCAATTATGGCTGCGTTGATCAATGCGGTATTGCTGTTGGTGGTGACCGGCGGCATTGCCTGGGAGGCCGTGCTGCGTTTCCGCCACCCGGGCGATGTAGAAGGCATGACGGTCATTGTCGTTGCCGCATTTGGCGTAGCAATCAATCTGGGTACGGCGTTGTTATTCATGGCCGGACGTAAAGGTGATTTGAATGTGCGGGGAGCGTTCACGCATATGGCCGCTGATGCAGCCATATCATTAGGCGTGGTCATTGCCGGTTTCGTGATCCTATACACCGGCTGGCACTGGCTGGATCCAGCCGTGAGCCTGATTATTTCAATTCTCATTGTGATCGGGACATGGAGCCTGTTGCGCGATTCACTCAATCTTGCCTTGCATGCGGTGCCGGAAGGCATCGAACCGGACAAGGTTCGCGCTTACTTAACGTCTGTTGAAGGTGTCAGCGAAGTGCATGATTTGCATATCTGGGCCATGAGTACGACGGAAACCGCCTTGACGGTCCATTTGGTGATGCCGGCGGGCTATCCGAGTGATGCATTTCGCAGTGTGGTGGTCGACACATTGCATGAGCGGTTTATGATCGGACATTCCACCATCCAGATAGAAATCAATGACTCGCCCCATTCATGCAAATTGGCACCGGCTGAAGTTGTCTGATTTGATAATTGGCGCTTAGTATTTAGATTCAGGCTTGGCCTGGAAGCGAAAGCACGCTGCAGACCATTATTTCCAGGAGGTTCCTCATGTCGCAACAAAGAAGGAAGGATAAATTGAATACTCGCTTTGATTGGAAACGCGTCTGCATGACCATTGCGGCGCTCGCGGCGTTGGCAACCCCGCCCTTGGCGAATGCACAATCTGTGCCGTTACCTGCCGATGGAGCAACCAAAGCATTCGAGCCAGGCGCCAGCGCTGCGGAGGAGAAATCCGCTATGGAAATGCAAAAACCCATCGACAGCCTAAAAGAAAAAATGGCCACCTTTCAGGTTACCGGCAATACAGACTATGATTTTGCGATGATGGCGCGCATGCAGCGTCAAGCGGAGCTCGACGGCGTAAAGGCGATTTGAATGTGCGGGGGGCGTTCACGCATATGGCCGCTGATGCAACCATATCATTAGGCGTGGTCATCGCCGGTTTCGTGATCATATACACCGGCTGGCACTGGCTTGATCCAGCCGTGAGCCTGATTATTTCAATTCTCGTTGTGATTGGAACATGGGGCCTGTTGCGCGATTCGCTCAAGCTTGCCTTGCATGCAGTACCGGCGGGAATCGACTCGGACAAGATTCGCGCTTACTTAATGTCTGTTGAAGGTGTCAGCGAAGTGCATGATTTGCATATCTGGGCCATGAGTACGACGGAAACCGCCTTGACGGTCCATTTGGTGATGCCGGCGGGCTATCCGAGTGATGCATTTCGCAGTGTGGTGGTCGACACATTGCATGAGCGGTTTATGATCGGACATTCCACCATCCAGATAGAAATCAATGACTCGCCCCATTCATGCAAATTGGCACCGGCTGAAGTTGTCTGATTTGATAATTGGCGCTTAGTATTTAGATTCAGGCTTGGCCTGGAAGCGAAAGCACGCTGCAGACCATTATTTCCAGGAGGTTCCTCATGTCGCAACAAAGAAGGAAGGATAAATTGAATACTCGCTTTGATTGGAAACGCGTCTGCATGACCATTGCGGCGCTCGCGGCGTTGGCAACCCCGCCCTTGGCGAATGCACAATCTGTGCCGTTACCTGCCGATGGAGCAACCAAAGCATTCGAGCCAGGCGCCAGCGCTGCGGAGGAGAAATCCGCTATGGAAATGCAAAAACCCATCGACAGCCTAAAAGAAAAAATGGCCACCTTTCAGGTTACCGGCAATACAGACTATGATTTTGCGATGATGGCGCGCATGCAGCGTCAAGCGGAGCTCGACATTGCCAAGGCTGAACTGGAACACGGAAAAGAACCCATGTTACGCAGCATGGCAGGCAGAATCATTGAATCGCAAAAAAATGAAATCAAGCAATTAGACCAATGGCTGGCACTGTTTCATAAATTCGACTGATTCGGATCGTAATAATGGGTCGTTAATGCGCGCGCCAGGATCGGCGTAGCCATTCTAAACTTCAGAGGCATCCATCATGGCCAGTTGCTGCGAGAATAAAAGTTGTGAGGTGAGCGCACTTCGAGAGAGTCATAGCCGGGTGCTGTGGATCGTTTTATTCATCAACGCCACGATGTTTGTTTTTGAGGGTGGAGCGGGCCTACTCGCTCATTCCACGTCGCTGCTTGCGGATGCCCTGGATATGCTGGGCGATGCGCTCGTATATGGATTCAGCCTGTTCGTGCTCGCGCGCTCCGCGCGCTGGCAGGCAAGTGCGGCGCTGGTGAAGGGCAGTTTCATGCTGCTATTTGGTATAGGCGTGCTAGCCGAAGCCATTTATAAAATATTGCACCCGGTCCTGCCGAGAGCGGAAATAATGGGCGTAGTGGGCGGAATCGCCTTGACCGCAAACCTGATTTGCTTCTTTTTGCTGTATCGCCATCGTGCGGACAACCTGAATATGTCTTCGACCTGGCTTTGTTCGCGGAATGACTTGATCGCCAACGTCGGAGTGCTGGCCGCAGCAGGTGGAAGTTATCTGCTTGCTTCACGATGGCCTGACATTGGGGTTGGCGTCGTGATCGCGGGCCTTTTCTTGAGCTCAGCATTCAATGTCATTCGGCAAGCTTTCAGTGCGCTGCGTGTTCCCATCATCGGCCCGCCTCGAACAAGAAAGCCGATCTCTATTCCCGTACGAGACGTGCAATCCAGGAAGAAGTAAGCGTTACGGTGTAAAACAGCGTTCAATTTTTTCCAGGGAACAGCGTGTGTGGTTACCAGATGTATTGATGCTAAGCCCTATTTTATGCGGCTTGTTCAGGCTTTCCACTTTGCTGATATTCATCAAAACTGGCAAATCAAGCACGCCGATTTACACCCTTGGGAAAATACTGTCGCAGTAGCCCGTTGGTATTTTCATTGGTCCCACGCTGCCAAGGACTCCGAGGGTCACAGAAATAAACCTGTATGTCCGTCGCCAACGTAAAGCGCTTATGTCCGGCCATCTCGGTACCTCGATCCCAGGCAAATGGGGGTACGTCCCTCCATGAGAAGCGTGGGTGATGCGTATGACAACGCCATGGCGGAAAGCTTTTTTGTCAGTCGGGAATGTGGACTCATTGCCCGGCGTAGCTGGAAGACCAAGATCGAGGCGCGCCTGGCGGTGTTTACCTGGATTGAGAGTTGGTACAACCCGCGCAGGCGGCATTCAGGATTGTATTACCAGTCACCCAATAACTTTGAAAGGAAACATCAGCAAAAATCCACCTACACCGAAAACCAGTTAATCCATGAGCTCCAATGAAGAAGCTCAAACTGTCCGTGGAAATGGGTCAAGTCCTCCATGATGCAGGAGCCGCTGTTCCAGTTGCTAGAATGAAATGGTCTCTAAGCACTTTCATGAGCAGCCATGCCAAAATAAAACGATAACAGCAGTTATCGATAACGAGTACCCCAGATACGACATTCATAGTGCCGAAATGTCGAGTTCCAACAAGAACATTTCTTGCTAATAATCCATCATGACGAAGTGGATAGTCTATGCAATTCTCCTAATTGCTGCGCCAAAGTCCAGCAGGGCCGCTTTTCTCTGGAGATTGAGCTGACATGACTTATTTTGATTTGGATACAAAATTGTCACTTCTGACGAAAAACAAACAGGGCTGGCATGTAATTTCAATGGGCATCGTAACGCAGACTTGCTCGGATGTGCTGCTATACCTTTGACCTTATCAAAATAATAAAGTAGGAATAAGATAATGCTGCCCTTCTTCAGTAAGGTTTATAAGAGTTTTCACTGGAATTTAAAGTCCATCGTTACTTTGGGTTTTGCTCTAGTGCTTGTTTTGATGATTTTATTGGCATTGACAGGGCTGTCTCAGATGTTTCAAAACAACGCCAGAATGGAACATGTTCTCAATGAGCAGAATACTAAAACAGCGCTTATTTCATCCATGCGGAATATCGCTCGCGACAGGATCGTCTTGCTATTCACGGTGATCACTTTAAGTGACCCATTTAAAAGGGATGATGCAATTTCTCGTTTACGTCAGCTTGCCAATGATTTTATTTCACTGCGAATGCAGTTTGCTGCGACCGGTCTCAATACAGGGGAACTGAATCAGTTTTCCAGGATTCTGGATGCCACACGTGTCGCTGCCGCTTCACAGGCGCAAGTAATAGACCTGATCAACAACAACAAACTTCCTGACGCTCAACAGCAGTTAGTGAAAATTGCAGTTCCCGAGCAGAATCACGTAATCGATGCTTATGACCAGTTTCTGAAAGTACAAACCAACAAATCAAAAGACAGCATCGATGAAGCAAAGCGAGCCAATCACGATACCTATTTCACCATGATCATGCTGGTTGCTGCAGCATTGGCGCTCAGCACCATGGTGGCCATGTTTGTTATTCGTCGCATTTCACGTATTGAAGATGCGTTATTTGAAGAAAAGGAACTGGCGGAAATCACCTTGCATTCTGTTGCTGAGGGCATCATTACGACAGACAAGTCAGGCAATGTTACCTACCTGAATCCAGTTGCAGAGCAGTTAACCGGGTGGCAAGCTGATAAAGTCAAGGATAAGAATCTGGACGAGATTTACAATATCATCAACGAAACCACAAAGCTGCCTTTCAGTAATATTTTGCTTCTCAGTCGATTGGACGGCCCCACTGTTCCATTGGGAAATCGCGCTCTGATACGACAGGACGGCCATCAGTTCGCTATCCAGGATTCCATTGCCCCCATCCGCAATCAAGAAGGGAATATCGTTGGCGCGGTCGTGGTTTTCAATGATGTATCCGAGGCGCGAAATCTCACACAGACACTTACCTGGCAAGCTTGCCACGATGCATTAACGGGCCTGTCCAATCGGCGCGAATTTGAGGGCAAGCTCTCATATTTATTAGACAGCGCCCAAAACCAGGATAAAGAACACTTTCTGCTTTTTATGGATCTGGATAAATTTAAATTGATCAACGACACTTGCGGTCACATTGCTGGAGATGAATTATTGAGACAGCTGTCGAGAACTCTTGAAACCACAATAAGAGGCAACGATACCTTAGCGCGACTCGGTGGCGATGAATTCGGAATTTTACTGGAATGCTGCCCTTTGAAGCACGCGCTCGAAATTGCAGAAAACATACGAAAGCTTATTGCGTCGTTAAAATTTACATGGGATGGGAAATCTTTTCAAATCGGTGTAAGCATTGGGTTGATTCCAATTAATTCACAGAGTGGAAAAGAAATTGAAATAATGAGAATGGCCGATGTTGCCTGTTATAAGGCCAAAAATGATAGTCGCAATCATATTCAGTTATTTGAAGTGTGAATCAGTGTTTTTGTAGTAGTTATGATCCGATCTGACAGTCGCCCGGTTTGACTGATGCAGATGTCAGTTCAGATTCAGTTGTTCAATGTGGTGATTTTATCGTGCCACGCCTGTAAAACAGCGTTCAATTTTTTCCAGGGAAAAGCGTGTGTGGTTACCAGATGTATTGATGCAAAGTCCTATTTTCTGCAGCTTGTTCAGGCTTTCCAGTTTGCTGATATTCATCAAAACTGGCAAATCAAGCACGCCGATTTACACAGTGTGGGGGCAGCAAAGAAGATAGGTAAGCGTTTGAAGCAGAGTGCCTTCGGTATCCGAATAGTCACGGATCTCATACGGCGATAAATAATCAATCAGGAAGGAAGATCAGATATGCGTTCCATCGTGCCAGCACAAAATATTGAATACGTTCTTACAAATGAGGAAGATCAACCATCAAGGATAGATACCAAGGGCGCTAAATCACTTTCTTTAAAAATGCTGCTGGCGATAGCTTGTATTTCGATGGCCTGCTTGTTTATTGGTATGGGCATACTGGCTTGGCACGCAGTTACCATTGAGAACCAGGTGTCTACAAACTGGTTGATGGCACTTGCTGCTTTGGGCGTGCCCATGGCAGCATTGTTCGCTGTTTTGTCTTACCGTAGCGTAGTAGTTCCCCTAGAACGCGCCAAGCTGGAGATAGATCGCATGGGCGCTGGAGATCTGACCGGCCAAATCGAGCGCAAAGGCATTTTGGAATTGGCTCAACTTATGGGATCGCTGCATTCGCTGCAGATCAATACCAGGGTAGTAATTAGTCAAATCAGGGAAGCCACCGATAAAGTAAATACGGGTGCCAGCGAGATAGCCACCGGCAACGCCGACCTGTCGAGCCGCACCGAATCACAGGCGAGCTCACTGGAAGAAACTGCCAGTTCGATGGAAGAACTGACCAGCACCGTCAAGCAGAACGCCGAGAACGCGCGTCAGGCCAACCAACTGGTGGTTTCCGCCTCGGACGTCGCCGTCAAAGGCGGCAAGGTCGTTGGTCAAGTGGTTGACACCATGTCCTCCATCAAAGACAGCTCGCGCAAGATCGCCGACATCATCAGCGTGATCGACGGCATCGCCTTCCAGACCAACATCCTCGCTCTGAACGCCGCCGTTGAGGCAGCCCGTGCGGGAGAACAAGGACGCGGCTTTGCCGTCGTGGCAGCCGAAGTACGCAACCTGGCCCAACGCAGTGCCGGGGCCGCCAAGGAAATCAAATCATTGATCGAAGACTCCGTCGACAAAGTCGACGTAGGCGGCAAACTGGTAGACGAAGCCGGCAAGACCATGGAAGAGATCGTCAACTCAGTCAAACGCGTCACCGACATCATGAGCGAGATTGCGGCCGCCAGCCAGGAACAGAGTTCCGGCATCGAGCAAGTCAACCAGGCGGTTGGCCAGATGGACGAAGCCACCCAGCAGAACGCCGCGTTGGTGGAAGAAGCCGCCGCAGCAGCCGAGAGCCTGCAGGACCAAGCCGCCAAACTGGCGCAAGCGGTGAGCGTATTCAAATTGAGCGGCAACAATCAGCTGGGGCATCCTGTTCAGCGAGACATCCCGGTACTGCACAATCAGGTCAAATCCAAGCCCAAGGCAGCCCCGGTCAGACTGGCGGCCAAGCCGAAGAAACTGGCCGCGGGCGGTGGAGGGAGCAGCAATGACGAGTGGGAAGAGTTTTGAATAGATGAACAGTAGGGCATCTTTGGCCGATATTTATCAGATGACAAGCGGATGGGATTGCCAATAACCTGGCCTCCGTTATGATGGATATCAAGGGAGACAAGACCAATCTGGCAAGGACAGCAGCGTTAGCCAAACGCTTCGAAAATGCTGACAATCCTGTAAATCAGCGCACAATTTTTACCAGGAAACTATGTATGTTGTTATCAGTAACATTGGTGCAAAGCCGTATTTTATTTATACGGCTTGTGTAGTCATTCAGGTTTGCTGATATCCATGAAAATCGGCAAATTAAGCACACTTATTAACACTTACCTCTTACCAAAATCCGTTCTAAAATTTCACATAATCGAGAGCTGTGCAAAATCGGACTCAACGGCTTTTCGTTCCAGATTAACCCGCCTTGTGGATTGCTGAAAGACCCGCCATTGAGCACTCTGATAGCTCAATGGCTTGCAATCACGTAGGCGGCGCAAAATTCAAGGACAAATGGCCAATCCGGAACGCATTTCAAAACACGCGGATCAGAACTTATAGCTATACATCAGTTGCCAGTTCACCTGACTATGATTGATCTGCATGCCACCGTTCCCGGCGGGCATGGCGGCGCCCGTACCCGTTACCGACACTTCCGGCACATAGCTCAGCGCGAAATTGAGCGCGGACTGCTTGTTGAAGGTATAACCGAAGCCTCCCGTGTAGTGATTTTCAACGATCGCCGGCCACAGGTAGTTGACGAATTGATTCGGGATAGGATTCTGGGCGTAGTTGTAGCCAATGCGGCCGGTCAAAGCATCGTTAAACTGGTAGGACAGTCCCATGGACAGCACGATCTGGTCGTTCCAATCCTGCTTGAAGGGGGCGACGACAGCGCCATTCTTGTAAATGGTCACAGTATTCATGCTGCTGCCCCACATCACGTCCTTGATGTCAGCCGCGAGCATAAGTCGATTATTTGCTTGCCAGGCCAGCCCTAGGCCCAAGATGGGGGGCATGTCGAAGCCCTTGACCTTGTAAGCGCCATCTTTGAGGTCGGGCAGATTGCCGGCGGTCTGGTAGACGCCACCGACAGTGAACGCATTGTTAAGCTTGTAGGTGAAGCCTAGCTTGCCAGCCAAACTGTACCCCTTGGCGGCGCCAGTAAAATCGCTACCATCCTTGAAATTGATGCCGGCCTGGCCAGCCACCAGGTCCATGCCCGCCCAAACGACATCAAGGCTTCCACCCACGTTGAAACGGTCATTGACGCTGTAGGCCAGCGGGAAAATCAGCCGTCCCACGCTCACTTGCGACATGTCGCCATTGGCATACTCGGTGCCCATACCGCCTTGACCATAAAGACCAGCACCGTAGGTCAGCTTGCCCTGTTTTGTCACATAACCGAAGGCTGGCATGTAGAAGGCGTCCGCTCTGGATTTTCCCATCGTCCCAGGGGCTGTTACATCAGGGCCAGTAAAACCCAGCATCACATCCACGCGGCTGCCTTCTGCCATCAGACCGAGGGTGGCCGGGTTGTTCGCCATCGCAGCGGTGCCATTGTCATAGGCCATGGCCGCGCCGCCCATACCTAAGGCGATGGGTCCATAGCCTTCCATGAGCATGCCATTTGTGGCCAGGGCCAGACCAGGCACAGCCAGTCCCAATGCTGCCAGCGTGGCAGTAAGTTTGTTCAGTTGCATTGCTTCTCCTAACTGTATAAGGGGTGATTAAGAAACAGAAAACCACATGTGATCATGTGTTACTCGCGATTTTCAGCATGCGGCATCTGAAAATACGCCTGGCAGCATTTCGGGCAGCAGGATTGTACTTTGCGCGCAGATTTTGAAGAAAGGTTTTATTTCGTGGCAATAGGTGTTTTAGTAAACATGAGTTTCTCCTGTTAGGTAATGATCCTGTCCGCGCAGGCTATTATCAATCTCAAATAACCCAAGTCGATGATATAAGAACCCAATGCCCGGATTCTGTCCACTGCGGGCCGACGAGCGGTATCATATGGATGATGAATGGGCTTCCTGACAAAGATGTTGACCCACGCGAAATCGTCATTGTAAATTGATATTCCGGATTCGCATCTCGACTTCGCCAGCTGAATGTTCCAGTGGCGTTTGGGTAGTTCCCCTCAATCAGCAAGCAGCGTGTCAGGAGTTGAGCCCGACTTCAATCGTCATCTTCATCATCCTCGTCATGATGATCACGCCACGACCGGTGATCTTTCTTGTGGCCATAATAATCATCTTGTCTATGGTATCTGCGGTTATCGCAATGCACGGCAATCGGCTGAGCGTAGATATATGGCGGACGTGACGGTGCGTAAACGTAGGCTAACTGGTCATAAATCGGCACGCTTCGGGGCTCCGCCTTTTCCGTTTCAGTGCGAATCAGCATTTTTAATTTTCCAATTTTTTAAAAAATTACCATTGAGAAAAAAATGCACAAGCCGCATGTCATCGAGTCTGACATCAGCACAGTTGGTAAAAACTCAGACTGTTTGCTGGCTAAAGCGCGCTGATTGACCTCCGAGATTCGCCTTAAGTCCACGAATCGTGACTCAGCGCCGATTTGGAAGCAGGTAGTTCAACCGGCTGTCATTATCATGACATCAGTGTCCGGAGTTCGCCTCATTTCTTAACCCACCTAACACGGGACGCCACGCATTCAAGGTTTTGCTCGTCTTTCCGTTAACTTCTCTGCTGGCACATATCGTGCTGCGTTTCAGTAAACAACCCATTGCGTTTGAGTCCTTGAAACGGCTGCTCAAGATGGCGCCATTACGGCGATAATGCCGAAAAGTAAAAACCATGCCATCCGATAACGTCTACGCTCCTTTTCTTGATCTCAATCCATCCGACTTCCAGCTTCTGGATCGGTATCGTGATCGCCTCGCGGAGGATGCCGACGCCTTGGCGCAAGACTTTTACGCCTATCTCCTGCGGCATCCGACAACCGCTGCCGTGTTCCGGGATTTCTCTTCGGAGCGCCTGGAACAGCTCACCCATACTCAGGCGGAGCACGCCCGCAATCTGCTCTCCAGCCATCTGGATAGCCAGTGGATGGATACCATGTCCCAAGTGGGTCAGTTGCACTATCGCATGGGGGTGGAACCTGCTTGGTTGGCGGGGGCTTATATCCTGTACTTGAAACACTGGGAACGGATCATCGCGGATGAGGCCATGCCGCAGGAAGATCGTTCTACGCTGCGCGGTATCCTGTTCCGGCTGCTCATTGGTGATCTCATGGCACAGCTCAGTGGCTTCTCGGGAGAAGCCACTGAGACTGACGCCGAGCGGCAGGTCGTTTTTGATGTCCTGCTACAGACGCTTTCCAACCCCGCAGCGGCAGACGATGTCACTGGCGACCGCCTGCTCAACGAAATCTGCACGCTCCTCGTGAGCAAGAGCAACCTAGTGGTGTGGGCCGGTTATGTGGTGCGAGAGGGATCGGATGAAGTCTTGACCCCTCGTTGCATGGCTGGTATTCACCTCCAGGAGTTCCGTATCCACAACTCTCCAGAAGATCCATGCTGGATGGCCATAAGGCGGAAAGCGCCGGTGATCATCACAGTGGATGCGGCCAATGCGCCAGAATGGGTGCGCCGGCTCCCGTCCACCGTGAAAGAAGTCGCCTGCATCCCCTTTGGTAACGAAGATTTTCCCGCGGTTGGGGTCATCGGTGTACAGCAAAGTGGTTACTTTCAACGCGTGGGGCAGGCTTATTTCCTGGTCTTCGCCCATGTGGGAAATCTTGTATTGCGCATTCGCTCGCAAGCCCTGCAGGATAGATTGACCGGCCTGCCCAATCGTCAGCTCTTTTTGGAGCGCCTTGAGCAGGACCGGCTGCAGAATCTGCGACGGGAACGCCTCCTGGGCGTTGGCATCTTTGATCTGGACGGCTTCAAGCAAGTGAATGACCGGCTGGGTCACAGGGCGGGGGATACCTTGCTACGCCTGGCCGTAGAACGGGTACAGCGCCTCCTCAGGGTCGGGGATACCCTGGCGCGCTTGGGGGGCGATGAGTTCGGGCTGTTGTTGCCCGACCTCGAGCGGCTCGATGATCTGGACATCATCTGTGAGCGCATTATGGAGGAGTTGCGCAAGCCCTTCGCCTTGGATGGGGACATTGTTTCCATATCCGCCAGCTTTGGTTTCACCATCTGCCCGATGGACGATGGCGACGCGGAAAATTTGTTGCATCACGCCGATCTTGCCCTCTATTCCGCCAAGGAAAAGGGCAAAGACCAATGCCAACTCCATACCTGGGTGATGGATGCCCGGATCAGGAGTCAGGCTGCCCAGCGAGAAAGCCTGGCGCAGGCGCTCCAGGATGGCAGGCTCCTGCTGCATTATCAGCCGATTGTTAGTAGCTCTCCCGATACCATCTCCTCATCAGTGGTCGGGGTGGAAGCGCTCTTACGCCTGGATGACGGCAAGGGCGGGATCATCACCCCAGGCACCTTCGCTGATAGTCTAGATCATCCGCGTCTGGCGCGAACCATTGGTCGCTTCGTTCTGAATGCAGCGCTTTCTCAAGGAGAAAACTGGCATCGCCAGGGCCTGCGAATGCGCGTGTCGATGAACATCAGTGCCCGTCACCTGTTGGACCCTCGCTTCTCTGCCGATCTGGAAGAGGCATTAGCGCAGTACCCCGGAATTCCGGCGGATTTTTTGGAAATTGAAGTGACCGAAAGCGCGCCGCTGCGGGATTTCGAGATGGCACGCCAGTCGCTTGCTCGCGTCAACGGCTTAGGCGTGCGGGTGGCCCTGGACGATTTCGGAACCGGAAATGCGTCCCTGACCTATCTACAGAAACTCCCCGCACAGACCATCAAGGTCGATCAAGGCTTCGTGCGCGACATCGTCAATGACCCTCGCGATTTTGCTATTGTTGCCGGCGTCATCACTACCGCTCGCATGTTAGGACTGGAAGTGGTCGCCGAGGGCGTGGAGACACTGCGGCATGCCCAGATACTGAGCAAAATGAATTGTCACTCCTTGCAAGGATATTTGATCGCTAAGCCCATGCCCGCGTCAGCCATCCCGGAGTGGATCGCACAGTATCAGCTTCCAGAGATCATTGCTGTCCCTATTTCTACTGAGGAAAGTCTCCACGTGCTGGTTGGTCATTCTCATCGAGTGCAGCAATTCCTTGCGGCCCTCAAAGGCGAGGAGCCTTTCCCTGAGCATGCCGTTGAACCGGGTGCTGATCGGAAATGCCATCTTGGAATATGGCTACAAACAGAAGGGCTCGCCCGTTTTGGCAATGAACCGGCTTATCTCATCATCACGGCACGTCACAAGCGCCTGCATCAGCTTGCCCGGGAAGCCCACGCCGCATTCGAGGCGGGACAGAACAGCGAGACTTTACTCAAGGCTCATATCCTAAAGATCGAGAATGATGCCCTTCTGGCTGAAATTAACGCTTTGATGCAATAACAAACCCTGAACCTTTGGGCGGATTCAACTTTAAAATGCATCCGTTTATCCGCTGGGTTCGACTTTACATGCCAAGCGGTCATTCGAGACGATTTCCAAGAGGACGACCGGTGATCTATTCATTGCGGCCGTTGGTGGCAAAGACCCTCAATGACCGCAAAGGCCGAGCAAGAGACGGCCATACAACAGAGCTTGTACTTCCGCTTTCAGTACTTTCCGGACAAGTCGGCTCTGTCAGATTAAACACATGGAAATAGCCGGACTGCGACGATTTCAGAAATCTCGCTTTCCCCCAATGGTCAACACCAGCGAATGTCTTTGCAGTGGTCAGCGCTCTCCGGCACAGGCGCTCAACGCGACCGGGATACGCAATCAAAGCATCAAAGCAGTGCTTGTGTCGTGACGACCTTCATCGACGGTGGCAGCAACGTCGGAGTGTGTGACTTGCCGGCCACCCAAGCATCAATCATGTCGGCCCATTCTTGCAGCATGTGCCGGCGCTGCTCTGCGTATTCGGCCTTGTTGTAGACACCGCGTGATGAGCGGCCATCTTCGTGCGCCAAGCACTTCTCAATCCAATCGCTGTTGAAACCGAGTTCGTTGAGGATGGTCGAACCGGTGCGGCGCAGGTCATGCACGCTGAAGCTTTCGATTGGTAGACCCTTCGCTTTCGACCGCTCGACGACTATTTGTGCGACACGATTTAGCGTGGCATTTGACATGCACTTGTCGCCATCATAGCGCGAAGGTAGCAGGTATTTGGAACCACCGGCGCAAGTGCGCAGCGCGATCATGATGTCGAGCGTCTGCTGCGACAGGTAGATGTTGTGGGCCTTGGCAGCCTTCATGCGGGTTTTAGGGATGGTCCACAGCGCGTTCTCGAAGTCGATCTCGTCCCACGTCGCATGGATGAGTTCGCCCTTGCGCACCAGCGTGAGCAGGATCAGCCGCAGCGCCAGTTTGATGGTCGGGTACGAAGCCACGTACTCCAACTCTTTGTGCAGGATGCGTATCTCCATAGGCGACAGCGCACGATCTCTTGGCACGAAAGTGGCGATCGACGATGGCCCCACATCGTCGGCGGGGTTGGCCACCTTCTCGCCGTGCAGAATAGCGAAGCCGTAGATTTGTTTGATGATGTCGCGGACGTGAATCGCCGTTGCTGGCGCTCCCCTGTCCTTGACCTTATTGCACAGGTCACGCAGATCGTCGGGGCTGATCTCGCTCAACAGACGGCTTTTGAATACCGGCAGGATGTCCCGGTCGAGGATACTCTTGCGCATCGACCGGGTGCTATCGGCCATCCTGGCTTCCTCATACCACTTGTCGGTAAATTCCTGGAAGGTTTTGGCTTCGGACAGGCGCCGTTTCTCGCGCTGCTTTTCCTGCGCCGGGGACTGTCCTTCGGAAACTGCCCGCTTCGCGTCGATGCACTTTTCGCGTGCACGGGCCAGCGACAGACCGCCTGGCCCATAGCGGCCAATCGTCAGCGTCTCGCGCCTGCTATTAATCCGGTAGTCATAACGGAACGTGACGGTACCCGCCGTCGAGACCGTGACATACATGCCGTCCCTGTCCGTCACCTTGTAGGGCGCGTCCTTGGGCTTGAGGTTCTTCAGTGTGGTATCGGTCAGCATAGGTGCTTCCTCCTGAGAACGGCAATTTTACCGTCAACAGTCAGAAAAACATATGATGTTCTAAAACCCGCATGAATACTAGCTTTTAACGCTATTTTTTACCGTCACAACTGAAATCTGTCAGACGGTAAATATTTTAGGCTAACTGGCTTAGCTTTCATTACCGTCAGAATTACCGACAAAAAGTTTTGCTTGTCGTCGATAGATGCCGATAGATATTGTGATATTAAATTATAGAAATCAACAATTTAACTATCTTTTCCGATAGTCCGCGAAAGCTGCTGAAAGACCTAAAATTATTCCCACTCAATCGTTGCAGGTGGTTTCCCGGAGATATCGTAAACCACGCGGTTGATACCGCGAATTTCGTTAATGATGCGGTTGGAGACTTTACCTAGAAGGGTATAAGGCAATTCGGCCCAGTGTGCCGTCATGAAATCCTGAGTTTGTACGGCGCGCAGGGCAACCACGTAATCATAAGTGCGGCCATCCCCCATTACACCGACGGATTTCACCGGTAAAAAAACGGCGAATGCCTGCGAAGTTTTTTCATACCAGCCACTTGCGCGCAATTCTTCAATAAAAATTGCATCTGCACGCCGCAGCAAATCGGCATATTCCGGCTTCACTTCACCCAGGATACGCACCCCCAATCCAGGGCCCGGGAAAGGATGACGGTAGACCATGTCATGTGGCAGGCCGAGGGCAATGCCTAGTTCGCGTACTTCATCCTTGAACAGTTCGCGCAACGGCTCAAGTAATCTCAAGTGCAGGCTATCCGGCAAGCCGCCCACATTATGATGTGATTTGATGGCATGTGCTTTTTTGGTCTTGGCGCCGGCTGATTCAATCACATCCGGGTAGATTGTGCCTTGTGCCAGCCATTTGACATTGGGAAGCTTGGCCGATTCCCGCTGGAATACTTCTACGAATTCGCGACCAATAATCTTGCGCTTTTGCTCGGGCTCGGTAACGCCGGTCAGATGTTTCATGAATTCCGCACTGGCATCGACATGGATCACTTTGACACCCAGATTCTTGGCAAAAGTATCCATCACTTGCTCGGCTTCGTTCAGACGCAACAGCCCGTTATCCACGAACACGCAGGTAAGTTGCTCACCAATGGCGCGATGTAGTAGCGCAGCGACAACTGACGAATCCACACCGCCAGACAAACCAAGAATGACTTCGTCGCTGCCGACCTCCGAGCGTACCCGACCAATTGCTTCTTCAACATAGTCAGGCATGTTCCAGTCATGCCCGATACCGCAGATGTCATGCACAAAGCGGGCGATGATGGCTTTGCCCTGCAGGGTATGGGTGACTTCCGAATGGAATTGCAAACCGTAGAAACGGCGCGTTTCGTCCGCCATGCCGGCAATCGGCGTAGCAGCATTGCTGGCGATGATCTTGAAACCTTCTGGCAATGCGGTGACCTTGTCGCCATGACTCATCCACACATCAAGCAGGCCATGACCGGCCTCGTTAACCCGATCCTGTATATCACAAAGGAGCATTGAATGGCCTTGCGCGCGCACTTCCGCGTAACCAAATTCACGCTGCTGAGAGCTTTCGACTGCGCCACCCAACTGGGCAGCCATGGTTTGCATCCCATAACATGTCCCGAGTACCGGCACCCCCAGCTCAAACACGACTTGGGGTGCACGCGGCGTTTCTTCCTCAATAACCGAAGCAGGACCACCGGACAGGATGATGCCCGACGGATTGAAAGCGCGAATAAACGCTTCGTCGACATCACATGAATGCAGCTCGCAATAAACGTTGGTTTCCCGAACCCTGCGCGCGATCAACTGGGTGTATTGAGAACCGAAATCGAGAATCAGTATTTTTTGGTGAGTCATGGGAGTTTTTACAATACAAATACAGGGAACCGGAAATGCACAAGAAATTCAATGCTCATGTGCTTCCGGGCAAATTATGAGTCTATGCGGTAGTTAGGCGCTTCTTTAGTAATCTGCACATCGTGGACATGAGATTCACGCACGCCAGACGACGTGATCTCCACGAATTCAGCACGCGCATGCATATCCGCTATAGTGCCGCAGCCCAGATAACCCATACTGGAACGGACACCGCCCATGAGCTGGTGAATCACTGCAAGCATGCTGCCTTTGTAAGGCACACGTCCCTCGATACCTTCCGGCACAAACTTGTCGGCGTTGGCTTCGTTATCCTGAAAATAACGATCACTGGATCCTTTTTGCATTGCGCCCAACGATCCCATGCCGCGGTAGGATTTATATGACCGCCCCTGAAACAGTTCAATCTCGCCCGGTGCTTCTTCGGTACCGGCGAACAAACCACCCAGCATCACCGTGTGAGCACCAGCGGCAAGCGCCTTGGCGATATCACCGGAATAACGGATGCCGCCATCGGCAATCAGTGGCACGCCACTGTCCTTCAATGCTTCAGCCACATTGTGAATCGCCGTAATCTGTGGAACACCCACTCCGGCAACGATACGCGTGGTACAAATCGAACCTGGGCCGATACCCACCTTGACCGCATCCGCACCATGATCAACCAGCGCCAGCGCAGCTGAAGCAGTAGCGATATTGCCACCAATCACCTGGATGTGAGGAAAGTGGGTCTTGACCCATTTGACCCGGTCCAGAACACCCTTGGAATGACCATGGGCTGTATCCACTACGATCACATCCACACCGGCCTCGGACAATGCTGCGACGCGTTCTTCCGTACCTGCGCCAACACCGACCGCTGCGCCCACGCGCAGGTGACCCAAGCTGTCTTTGCAGGCATTGGGGTGCTCGGTGGATTTCTGAATATCCTTTACCGTAATCAGACCACACAATTCGAACGCGTCATTGACCACCAGTACGCGCTCTAATCGATATTTATGCAGCAAGGCGAGCGCTTCTTCACGACTTGCACCTTCTTTGACAGTCACCAAACGCTCACGCGGCGTCATGACCTTATTGATGTCCTGATCGAGATTGGTTTCAAAACGCAAGTCCCGGTTGGTGACGATGCCGACGACCTTGCCGGAGGCATCGACCACGGGCAGGCCGGAGATGCGATGCCGCCGAGTGATTTCCAGTACATTGCGTACACTCATATCCGGTGAGATGGTGACCGGATCCTTTACCACGCCGGATTCAAAACGTTTAACGCGAGATACTTCCAAGGCCTGCAACTCAGCCGTCATGTTTTTATGCACGATACCCAAGCCACCTTCTTGTGCCAGCGCGATGGCCAGGCGAGCTTCGGTTACTGTGTCCATGGCAGCAGAAACGAGCGGAATATTCAATGTGATGCTACGTGTCAAGCGGCTTTGCAGACTAACATCACGAGGCAGAACATCTGAGTGCGCAGGGACGAGCAGAACGTCGTCGAAGGTAAGCGCTTTTTGTACGACACGCATAATTATTTTGTTCCTATCCAAAGCGCTATTATACGGCAACTCGATATTATGGGGTAAGCCTACGGCCTCACAATTGTGGTAAAAACCTACCAAATGTCCTAAAAGCATTTGACGTGGGGCGCGTGAATGGCTATGTTTGCAACAACTGGCGTAGGGCTCGGTTAGATTCGCTAATTACAAACCAGATAGCAGAGGAGATTCGAAGATGACTAAACTATTAATTGCTTTGGCGAGCGCAGGCTTATTGGCGCTGGGGGGCTGTGCAGGCACCACCGGCGGCACGAGCGGGACTCAGGCATCTTCCGGCACAGGTATCAGTGCCGAGGCTCAGGCGGCATTAAAACAGGCAGAAAGCGATGTAGCTGCTTCCAAAAAAGACGAGAATGAATGGACTACCTCGGCCGATGTTTTAAAGAAAGCTCAGGAAGCTGCCAAAAAAGGGGATAGCAAGACCGTATTGAAAGATTCCAAGCTTGCCAGCGAACTGGCGAAGCTCAGTATTGAGCAATTAAAATACCCAACGACAGACGTATTTAAATAATTCTCCGCAACCAATAAAAACGGGCGCTAATGCGCCCGTTTTTATTGGTTCTAACCTGCAATCCAAGTTGTTGTATTTTCATTCCAATTCTCCCCCACCCTTTTTCATTGCTTTTCCCTCTTCGGCTCGTTGACGCCTTACCTCCTTGGGATCAGCAATCAGTTTGCGATAAATCTCGACACGATCCTTGTCGCGCACAACCGTTTCCAGTTTTGTCAGTTTGCCAAAAATTCCAATCTTGTTTTGTTTGATATCGATTTCCGGAAACTTCTCAAGAATGCCGGATCGTTCAATGGCCTGTATCGCCGTAGCACCGACACCCAGCCTGACAGACATAATCACTTGCGTGTCAGGCCTCGCATAGGCAACTTCTACCGTAATCTGGTTGCTCATGATGCTCCATATACCTGATCGGCCCGCTGAATAAAGGCTTCGACGAAACTATTGGCAATATAGCTGAATACCGGGCCGAGTACCGTATCCAGAAGTTTGTTGGAAAATTCATAGTTCAGCATGAATTCAATTTTACAGGCGTCTTCGGTCAGGGCTTTAAAGCGCCATTCACCATCAAGTTTTTTGAAGGGGCCATCGACCAGACTCATCTTGATCAAATCCGGCGGCTGATTACTGTTTTTCGTTGTGAAGTGCTGCTTGATATGCATGTAGTCGATATAGATGGTAGCCACAGTGGCATGGCTGTCACGTAATTTTACCTCTGTGCCACCGCACCACGGCAAGAATTCACGGTAATGTTCCACCCCGTCCACCAGTTCGAACATTTGCTGCGCAGTATGTCCAACCAGAACACTTTTGTTTACAACTGCCATCGTCTGTATTGCTCGCAAAAACTGGTAAAATACACGATTGACGCTGGAAAAACCAATGAGCATCGCGCAGAACAAAAAAGCTTTCCACGAATATTTCGTCGAGGACAAATACGAAGCAGGCCTGATGCTGGCAGGCTGGGAGGTGAAAGCCATCCGTGCTTCACGCGTGCAACTCAAGGAAGCCTACGTGGTTATCAAGAATGGTGAAGTATTCCTGATCGGTGCGCATATCAGTCCGCTGGCAACGGCGTCAACCCACGTACACCCGGACGCCACTCGCAGCCGCAAGCTGTTGCTGCACGCAGAAGAGATCAGCAAACTTATCGGCAAGGTGGAACGCGCCGGGTATACCCTGGTGCCGCTCGATTTGCACTACAAACGCGGCCGCATCAAGTTGGAAATCGGTCTGGCCAAAGGCAAAAAACAGCATGACAAACGTCAGAGTGCAAAAGAACGCGAAACCGATCGTGAAGTACAGCGCGCCATGCGCAATAAAGTCTAACCCTACAACGTCTATGTCGCTGCTCTTAAGGTTGCCAGCGGTGCTTCACGACTGATCCCCCATAGCCCGGCGACCCCGGCCAGCGCCACACCCGCACTCCCACATCCCATTGCCACCAGCCAGAGCATCGGATCGAAATGATAGGGCAAGTGGAATACCTCACTGCTCAACACCCAGCCAATCGCACTGGCTCCTGTGGCGGAAAGCAAGCCAGCCAGTAAACCTATGGCAGCAAATTCTGTCACCTGAGCCACCCATAATTGTCCGCGCCGCGCTCCAAGTACACGCCACAGTGCTGTTTCCAGTGCGCGCTCGTCGCGGGTAGCTGCAAGGGCCGCGTACAGCACAACCAGACCCGAAGCGAGCGTAAAAATGAATACGAACTGTACCGCTGCCGTGACACGTTCCAGCATATCCTGCACGGTTTTCATGATAGCCGATACATCAATCACGGTTAGATTTGGATAGGCCTTGACCATGTCGCTCAACATGCCGTTTTGTTGTGGTGGAAGATAAAAACTGGTGATGTAACTGGCCGGAATTTTATTCAGCAGATCGCTGTTAGCGAGCACAAAAAAATTCACCCGGAAGCTGTCCCAGTCGACTTTTCGCAGGCTGGTAATACGCGCTGATACGGCTGTGCCTCCCACGTCAAAATTCAAGCGGTCGCCCAGTTTCAAGTGCAGTTTTTCCGCTATCCCCTGCTCTACTGAAAATTGCGGGGACGCATCGGCGCTGTGCCAGCCGTGACCCGCTATCAGCTGGGTGTCTTGTGCCAAGCGATCGACATAAGATAAATTGAATTCGCGTTCCAGCAGGCGCCGGGCTTGCTGATCAGGATAAGCTGCTGCATTCACAGCCTGACCATTAATGGCCGTCAGTCGCCCGCGTATCATTGGATAAAGCGTCGTTCCGGTCAGTCCGTGACGATGGAAAAAAACCTGTAGTGGCGCAACCTGATCAGGCTGGATGTTGATCACAAAGCGGTTGGGCGCATCCACGGGCAACGTGGCACGCCAGTTATTGAGCAAATCACCACGCACGACGGTAAGCAGCAATAACGCCAGCATCCCCAATGTAAACGCGGAAACCTGGATCACACTGCCGCCGGCACGTCGGCGCAGATTGAGCAGACCCTGGCGCCAGCTCCCTTTGCTGCGTGTACCTAGCCAACCAGCGCCGAGCACCAGCAACCATGCAAGCAAGACAGTGACCAACAGGGTTACTCCCAAGCCTGCCAGCACCATCAACGTAAGTCGCGTATCCTGTACCTGCCAGAACAACAAGGCGGTTAGTGCCGCCAAACCGGCGAGATAACCGGCAAGCCCGAGAGCGTCGAGCGGTATGCCATCACGACGCAGAATACGCAACGCAGGCGTTCGGCGCAGGGCGAACAGGGTCGGCAGGCTGAATCCCGCAAGCAATACCCAGCCCGCCAACGCCGCCTGTAAATAGGGGATAGCGTCTGCTGGCGGCAATACCAGATTGGCCAGGTTGCCCAATAATGCGGCCAGTACCATTTGTCCTGCATAGCCCAGCGCTATTCCAGCCAGCGCCGCCAACACGCCGAGCACGCCAATTTGTAAAGCGTAGAGCGTGACTATGCTGCGCTGGCTAGCGCCGAAGCAGCGCAATAATGCGCAGGCATCCAGATGGCGGCGCAAAAAATGCCGCGCTGACAACAAAATCGCGACGGCAGCCAGCATCGCTGCCAATAGCACGGCCAAACCCAGATAGCGTTCGGCCTTGTCCAGCACATTACGGATTTCCGGACGTGCGTCGCGCACACCCAGGATACGTTGGCCACGCTCCAAATGGATTTCCAGCCAGTTTCGATAAGCTTCCAGCGCATTGCTTTTACCCGCGATCAGCAGACGATAGCTGACTCGACTCCCTGGCTGAATCAATCCTGTAGCAGGCAAGTCACTTTGATTCATCAGCAAACGCGGCGCGAGATTGAAAAAATCACCCCCTCGATCCGGTTCATTAGTAAGAATCGCCGCAATTCTCAGATGACTGTAACCAATCTGGATGGAGGCGCCTGGTTTCACCCGCAATTCATTCGCCAGGTGTGCCTCAAGCCATACACTACCCGCGCGGGGAATGCCTTTGGCAGGATGATCCGCACCGAATGCAGTATTCGCAATGCGTAACGTGCCACGCAGAGGATAATCCTTGCTCACCGCTTTGATTTCGGCCAGTCGACTATCCTGCGAGGTGCTCACCATGCTTGGAAACTGCGCCGTCTGCGCGGTTTCAAGCCCACGCCGCTGCGCCTCCGCAACCAACGCCGTGGCGAGCGCATGATCGGAGACCAGTACCAGATCCGCGCCCAGCAGACGGTTGCTTTCCTGGCTCAACGCCAGATGCATACGCACCGTGAAGGCATTGACGGAAGCCAGCCCGGCCACAGCAATCATGACTGCCATCACCAGCACACGTAACTCCCCCGCTCGCCACTCGCGCGCCAACATGCGCAAGGCCAGGCGAACGATATTCATGCGTCCTCTTCCAGATGGCCTGCGCGTAATTGCAAACGGCGGCTGCAGCGCCCAGCGAGTTGCGCGTCGTGCGTCACCAGAACTAGCGTGGTACCCTGCTCGCGATTGAGTTCAAACAGCAATTCGATCACCCGTGCTCCGGTTTCGGCATCGAGATTGCCGGTGGGTTCATCCGCCAGGAGCAATGCCGGCTTGACAGCAAATGCGCGGGCAATCGCCACCCGTTGCTGTTCCCCACCGGAGAGTTGCTGAGCACGGTGGCGCTGGCGCTCAGTCAACCCGACCCGTTCCAGCCAGTGTTGGGCATGTGCACGAGCATCGGTTGCACCATTCAATTCCAGCGGCAACATCACATTTTCCAACGCAGTCAACATGGGCAATAACTGGAAGGACTGAAACACAAAACCAATCAAAGCGCCCCGCAGTCGTGCCCGGCCATCCTCATCCAGTTGCCCAAGCGCCTGCCCATCCAGCCAGACTTCACCCTGACTGGATGAATCCAGTCCAGCCAACAATCCCAGTAGAGTGGATTTCCCCGAGCCGGAGGCACCTACAATGGCAACTGATTCCCCATGGTGTATGTCAAAACTGGCAGGATGCAGGATGGTTAGTGGCGCGCCATTTAACGCGACTTGCTTGGCGACACCGGCTGCACGCAAAATGAAGTTATTAACGGGAGTGGTCATGAATTTTGGAAAGTTTTTAGTGTTGTGGTGTCTTGTCGTATCCGGCGCGGTGCAGGCGGCGCCAGTCATTCTGGTGTACGGTGACAGCTTGTCGGCGGGTTACGGCCTACATACCGGTCAAGCCTGGCCCAATTTGTTGCAACAGCGCCTGGATAGCCAAAAGCAGGACTGGCACGTAGTTAACGCCAGCATCAGTGGTGAAACAAGTGCGGGTGGCCTGTCGCGCTTGCCTGTTACGCTGGCGCAACACAAACCGGCGATCGTCATACTTGAACTGGGTGCCAATGATGGTCTGCGCGGCCTCTCGCCGGATGTCATGCAAAATAATCTGCAAGCCATGATCAGGCTTATCCAGCACGCCGGTGCACGTGTGCTGCTGGTAGGCATTAATCTGCCCCCCAATTACGGCATGGCATATACACAAAAGTTCCAGCACGTATATGAAACGCTAGCGCAGCAACAGCATATTGTATTACTGCCCTCACTGCTGGAAGGTTTCGAAACACGGCGCGAGCTATTTCAGGCAGATGGCTTGCATCCGATCGGCTCTGCGCAAATCAAGGTATTGAATAATATATGGAAACCTTTGCAACACCTACTGGCCAAAAAACACGAATCATAAAATACGTGCTTAAAAATAATTCAGCTTGATTAGATAATATAGTGCTATGCTCCAAAAATGATGAAATCTCGACATCACCTAGCGGGGCACCAAATGCAAAAAAATGCCAAAAAACTACAAAATTATGAGGTGGAGTTCATCCCTATGGAACGGCGCATGTCCGAACGACGCAGCCCGATGGCACAATTGCAGCGTGAGCCCTATCTGGGAGTGGATCGTCGCGCATCAGCCGGGCGCCGCACCGATGATAGTAGCTACACCTTGCGTCTGATTTAAGATTTAACGGCGCACGTTCAGCGCACGGTCACTTTGGCTATTCCGACCTGCACAGTCCCTATCACGCAAGCCTGATCGAAACCCTCATTCTGAAATACCTGTAGCACCTCGTCCACCGCTTCGGGCGCGCACGCGACCAACAGGCCCCCACTGGTTTGCGGATCACTCAGCAGTTTATGTTGCCACTCCGGCATGTTTTCCGGAATCACGACATCATGACCATAGCTATTCCAGTTTCGCTCAGCCGCACCGGTGGCGTAGCCCTGCTGCGCCAATTCCCGCGCGACGCTCCAGAATGGTAATTGATCGTATTGCACGGTGGCACCCAGTTTGGAACCTCGGCAGATTTCCAGCAGATGACCTAACAGGGCAAAACCGGTTACATCCGTCATCGCGTGGACGCTTGGCATTTCTGCAAGACGGCAACCGGGGGTATTCAGCTGGGTAGTGCTCGCCAGCATCTGGCGATATCCTTCCGCTGACAGCTCACCCTTTTTCAGTGCTGCGCTCATCACACCAACGCCGAGAGGCTTTCCAAGTATCAACACATCCCCAGCACAAGCCAGATCGTTACGTTTTACCCTGTCGGGATGCACCATACCCAGTGCAACCAGCCCGTAGATGGGTTCGGGTGCATCTATCGAATGGCCGCCGGCGATAGGGATACCTGCTGCTGCACAAACGGACTCCCCGCCCGCAAGGATTTGCTGGATAGTCTCTACTGGTAACTTGCCGATAGGCATCCCGACAATCGCCAATGCAAAAATCGGCTTGCCACCCATGGCGTACACGTCGGAAATCGCATTAGTGGCAGCTATCCGGCCAAAATCGAACGCATCGTCCACAATAGGCATGAAAAAATCCGTAGTGGCAACGATTGCCTGGCTGTCATTCAGTTTGTATACGGCTGCGTCATCACTGGATTCCGTACCTACCAGCAATTCGGGTGGCACGATACGTGCAGCCCCTGAATTCATCAGTATCTGGGACAAGACAGCTGGCGCGATCTTGCACCCGCAACCGCCGCCGTGGGAATATTCGGTCAGGCGGATAGGCACTGGCGCCAGTAAGTCATTCATTGTTGTTGCCCTCTCGTATAAACTGCGCGATTCGCTAGACCGCAAATAATCATGAAACCTGTACCGCTCGCAAACGTAGCACAGCTTGCCGAATTTGACGAGATTATTGACGTCCGTTCGCCGGGTGAATTTGCCCAGGACCATATCCCGGGTGCTTTAAATTTCCCGGTATTGGATGATGCCGAGCGCGAACGGATAGGCACAATGTACAAGCAGATTTCCGCCTTTGAAGCCAAAAAACTCGGCGCTGCACTGGTGTCATACAACATTGCCCGTCATCTCAAGGAGCACTTCGCCGACAAGCCACGCACCTGGAAACCTCTGATCTATTGCTGGCGGGGTGGCAACCGTAGCGGTTCGATGGCGCATGTATTGAAACAGATCGGCTTTGACACCGCGCAGATGAATGGGGGGTACAAAGCCTACCGGCGCAGTGTCATGGACGACCTGGAAAGCTTACCCAGCCGTTTCAATTTTCGGGTGGTGTGCGGCCCTACCGGTTCCGGAAAAAGCCGTTTGCTGCAAGCATTACTGAAATCTGGCGCGCAAGTACTTGATCTTGAGGAGCTTGCTGCACATCGAGGCTCAGTATTAGGCAATCTGCCGGATGCCTCACAACCACCGCAAAAAATGTTTGATAGTCAATTATGGTGGGCACTCAAACAGTTCAAGCCCAACCTGCCGGTATATGTCGAAGCGGAAAGCAAAAAAATCGGCTTGCTGCGCGTACCGGATGCACTATTGACACGCATGCGTGAGGGGAACTGCGTACGGATCGAAGTAGCCACGCCGTTACGGGTGGCCTTGCTCAAGGAAGAATACGCCCACTTTTTAACCAACCCTGCCGCCCTCGCAGAAAAACTCGATTGCCTGGTCGGTCTGTATGGTCATGAGCTCATTGCAAGCTGGAACGCGCTGGCCACCCAGGGTTTATGGGACGAACTAGTATTGGCTCTGCTGGAGAAACATTATGATCCGGCCTACGGCAAATCTACGCTAAAAAACTATCCCAATTATGCCGACACCACGCCAGTCGTGGTTGAAAATATCAACCTTGCCGGTTTCAGCGACGCGGCGCGCCATATCCTAGAACAAGCTTGACGGGTCAAATTGAGGTGCTAGTTTTAAATTGCTATACCCTCATCAACCCCTGACCCCAAAAGCTACTGATCGCGCTGTGCGCCCATTCAGTGTTTGCGGGTTCAAATGCTGACGAAAAGAGGAACCATGACCACTACCTGGATCGTTGTAGCAAACGCAAGTCTAGCCCGCCTCTATTTCAATAACGGCCCTAAAAAAGGGCTCCAGCTTTTCAAAGAACTCAACCACCCGGAAAGCCGGGAAAAAGCTTCCGATCTGGTTTCCGACCGGCCCGGCCACAGCCCCGGCTCGGGAAACGGGCAAGGCGCCTTCGTGCCTGCTACCGATCCGAAACAGCATGAAGCGGAACGGTTTGCCCTGGAATTGTCCAAAGAACTGGAACACGGTCGTGCAGCCAACCACTATGAACGACTTATCATGGTGGCGTCCTCGCCCTTCATCGGCGTGCTCAATCAGCGCCTGAGCGGTCATGTACGCAGTCTGGTCAGTGAAACCATCGAAAAGGATTACACGCGTGCCACGCCCAGAGAACTCACCGGACATCTGGAACACTGTATCTATTTGTGAGGGCAACTCAAACTCGTGGCCACTGAAACTTTATTCAATACAGTGGCCAGCGCCGCATTACTCGATAGTTTGCACCCTTTTCCGTGGTTTCTGAGGACGCCACAACGAACTCTGATACCCGCATATTAAAAGACATAGAAAATTGTATTAAAGTTTTACATGAGGCTTTTCGTCGCAAACTAAAGTGCGGGGAGAATGGCTTGCTCTTGTCAACAGTAAAACCTGCCTCGCTCAATGCGGCATGGAGGCGGCTGGCCAAATTGGTCAAATCCGCAGGAGGCTGCTGTGATCCAGCCCATAGTATCCGAGGTTGGTGCCAATAGCTCAGTTGATCTATTGTCAAATCAAAAGCGGGGGAATGCACTCGGGCTGCGGTGGCATACAATGCTTCCAGCCGATCCACGGGCAATGCCCCGAGGAAAGCCAGGGTCAGGTGGATCATTTCCGCACGTATGGGAAGTCCCATGCAGACTGGTTGAAGGCTGCTGCCCATTTGATATAGCGCATTCTGCAATGCCTTGTCTGGCCACAGCGCAAAAAACACGCGTAACCTAACTGGATTTTCAGTCACCTTGGCGGCTCAACAGACATACCGCTTCCGCAGCAATACCTTCGCCGCGTCCGGTAAAGCCGAGCTTTTCAGTTGTGGTCGCCTTGATATTGACGACGTCCTGTCTGCTGCCCAGGTCTTGTGCGATATTAACCCGCATTTCCTCAATATATGGCGCCATTTTTGGAGTCTGCGCAATGATGGTGGAGTCCACATTGACCACGGCATAACCATGTTCTGTCAGCAGGCGCATCACTTCTCGAAGCAGGTGACGACTGTCAATACCCTTGTAGTGAGCATCGGTATCTGGGAAGTGGCGGCCGATATCACCCAGCCCTGCGGCACCCAGCAGCGCATCACAAATGGCATGCAGCAGCACATCCGCATCGGAATGTCCGGCCAGACCAAGCGGATGCGCAATCTCCACACCACCGATGATGAGCTTGCGATGCTCAGCAAAAGCGTGCACATCGAAACCATGTCCTATACGTAAATCAGTCATCCGGATTCTCCAGCATCAGACGCGCCAGAAGCAGGTCGCGAGGATAGGTTACTTTGAAATTACTATTGTCCGCAGCCACCAACAGAGGACGATGACCGAGTGACTCGATGGCGCTGGATTCGTCGGTGGGTATCGATTCATGTGGTCTTTGCATCGCTTGCAGCAGCATGGCGTGCCGAAACATTTGCGGCGTTTGCGCCTGCCATAATCCTTCACGTGACTCAGTGCAAGACACATGCCGACTGGAATCGGCGCGTTTCAAGGTATCTGCCACCGGCACCGCAAGCAATCCACCCACCGGATCATCCCCCACCTCATGAATCAAACGCTCCAGCTGCGCGACTGAAAGACAAGGACGCGCAGCATCATGTACCAACACCCAGTCATTTGCCGTGACCGCATCTGCCATCGCCATCAGTCCGTTACGAACGCTGTCCGCACGCGCATCGCCGCCACAACGCAATACACTTAACTTGTGAGTGAATTCACCCCAGTCGTAATCGTCCCAATAGGCATCTTTGGATGAAATCACTACGTATACGCGACGGATGTGCGGAGAGCTGATAAACCGCAACAAGGCATGATAAATCATCGGCTTGCCGCCAAGATCAAGGTATTGCTTGGGCAGTTCGCCTCCCATACGGGCGCCACTGCCAGCTGCCGGAATCAGGGCGTAATAGTCAGCCATGTTGATCATATTCAAAGATACTGATTATCCGGTGCCCGGCTTGAGCTGCGCAAGCAGAAATATTTGTGGTTCCCCAACATTGCCTGCGTGGAAATTTTTCGGGATTAAAGACTTAGGTTTTTTGTACAGATTTGTCCCGCCGCAGAATTTCAATCACTTCTGCATCTTCAACCTGCGGAAAATCACGGTAGAACTGACTCACTGCCTGAAAGTTGAAGGGCGTCTCCAGACACACCACATCATCGGCATATTGCCTTACCCTGTCGACCGTTTCCATTGACGCAACGGGTACAGCACATACCAATCCGGCTGGCTTAAGTTCACGCAAACCATGCAAAGCGGCAATCATGGTGGCGCCCGTTGCCAGACCATCGTCCACCACAATCACGATGCGCTCCGCCGGGTCAGTGGAGTGACGCGACGGCGTATATTCAGCCCGACGGCGATGAATGATGGTCAGCTGGCGCTGCTTTTCCTGCTCGATGTATTCCGGCGTAGCGCCCGTTGCTGCGGCCAGATCGGACACGTAAACCCAGCCTGATTCATTCACGGAACCAATGGCGTATTCCGGATTGGACGGTGCGGACAATTTGCGCACCAGAATTACATCCAGCTCGCCACCCAAACTGTCTGCAATGATGCTTCCCATCGGCACGGCTCCGCGCGGGATGGACAGTACCAACGTATGCTTTCCCCGATACTCTGAAAGCGCTTCTGCCAGCAGCCTGGCAGCATGCTCACGGTCACGAAACAGCATGTCTTACCCCCAGAAAAATATCCTAGTGTTCTTTTACCATAGACTTTCTGGCGGTTATTTTCAGTGCGAAAAGTTATAATGTATTCATTTGCGATCCCACATGCTTTTCAATCAGCCGCTCCCCCCCTCTGGACAACACGCTCGTCTGCAGCCGGTAACCGGCTCTGCCGATGCACTAGCGCTGGCTGAACTCGCCGGACAAGCACGTCCGTTGGTGGTGCTCACCGCCAATGCGCTGGATGCCCAGCGCCTGCTGGAAGAAATCCGGTGGTTTGCCCCTGCGCTGCAAGTCAACCTGCTGCCAGATTGGGAAACACTGCCTTACGATCATTTCTCACCGCATCAGGATCTGGTTTCCGAACGCCTGGCTACGCTTTATCAGATTTCTCAAAGCCAATGTGATCTGGCTATCGTACCCGTCACCACCGCACTGTACCGGCTGGCACCGCCGGTGTATTTGGGCGCTTATACTTTTTTTCTCAAACAGGGTCAGAAGCTGGATTTGAATGCGCTGCGCGAACAAATGACGCTGTCTGGTTACACCGCCGTGAGTCAGGTAATTTCTCCTGGCGAATACAGCGTGCGCGGCGGCTTGCTTGATCTGTTCCCGATGGGTAGCCCGCTACCGTACCGCATTGACTTGTTCGACGATGAAATCGAGACCATCCGTACCTTCGACGTAGATACTCAGCGCAGCATTTATCCGGTGAATGAAATCCGCTTGTTGCCAGCACGCGAATTCCCGCTGGACGAGGCCGGTATCGCACGTTTTCGTGAAAGTTTCCGCGACCGGTTTGAAGGCGATGCATCCAAGCGCCAACTCTACAAGGATGTGAGCAATGGCCTGGCACCCGCTGGTGTCGAGTACTATCTGCCACTGTTTTTCGAGGCTACCGCCAGTCTGTTCGATTACCTGCCGGACAATACCCTGCTGTGCCTGCATGGCAATGTGGAAGCTGCTGCGCAGGAATTCTGGCGCGATACCGAGTCCCGTTACAAGCTGTTGCGTGGCGATCCACAGCGGCCTTTATTACCACCTGCGGACCTGTTTCTATCGGTAGACGCTTTATTCGGCGGCTTGAAAAATTATCCGCGCATCGAGCTCAGCCAGGGCGAAAGCGACAATGGCAAAACGCGCGCTTTGCCGCGGCTGGAAGTCGAGCGGCGTGCCGAAGATCCGCTGCATCGCATCAAGGATTTTATTACCCGCTTTTCTGGCCGTGTCGTGCTGCTGGCAGAGAGTTTGGGTCGGCGTGAAACCATGGCGCAGTATTTCGCCGAATATGGGCTCAAACCCGCGTTATGCGAGGATTTCCAAAGCTGCTCGGCGCATGGTACGCCTCTCCTGCTGGGGGTCGCTCCATTAGCGCAGGGCTTTATTCTGGAGTCGGAGATACCCTGCGCATTTGTCACCGAAACCGAACTCTATGCAACCACTGTGCGTGCGCGCGGTCGTGACAGCGGGCGCCGCAGCCAGGTAGACGGCATGCTGCGCGACCTGTCCGAAGTCAAGGTGGGCGACCCGGTCGTGCATGCAGATCATGGCATCGGCCGTTATCTGGGTTTGGTCAGCATGGATTTGGGGGAAGGTGAAACCGAATTTCTGTTGCTGGAATATGCTGGCGACGACAAGCTGTATGTGCCGGTATCGCAATTGCATCTGATCGGGCGTTATAGCGGCGCCTCTCCAGAATCGACGCCGCTATCCAGACTTGGCAGCGGTCAATGGGAAAAAGCCAAGAGGCGTGCCATGCAGCAGGCACGCGACACGGCGGCAGAATTGCTGAATCTGTATGCGCGACGGGCGGCACGCGAAGGTCATGCATTCACTCTTAAACCACATGATTATGAGGCGTTTGCCGAAGGCTTCGGCTTTGAGGAAACACCGGATCAGGCTGCCGCCATTCAAGCAGTGATCGCCGATCTATGCACTGCAAAGCCAATGGATCGACTGGTCTGCGGCGACGTAGGCTTCGGCAAAACCGAAGTGGCGTTACGTGCCGCGTTTGTGGCGCTGATGGATGACCGTCAAGTCGCCGTGCTGGTACCCACCACCTTGCTTGCCGAACAGCATTTTCAGACTTTTTCTGACCGGTTCTCTGACTGGCCGATCAAAATTGCCGAGTTGTCGCGTTTCCGTTCCAGCAAGGAAATCAAGCAAGCACTGGCTGGGCTGGCAGAGGGCAAGATTGATATTGTCATCGGCACCCACAAGCTTCTGCAGAAAGATGTCCTGTTCAAAAATCTCGGTCTGGTCATCATTGATGAGGAGCACCGCTTCGGCGTACGCCAGAAAGAGCAGATGAAAGTATTGCGTGCCGAAGTGGATGTGCTGACGCTGACCGCCACGCCGATTCCGCGTACGCTGGCCATGTCACTGGAAGGTATCCGTGATTTTTCGGTCATTGCCACCGCCCCGCAGAAGCGCTTGGCGATCAAGACTTTTGTGTCGCGTTACTCGGACGGCGTGATCCGTGAGGCGGTATTGCGTGAATTGAAGCGTGGCGGCCAGATTTATTTTCTGCACAACGAAGTGGAAACTATTCTCAACATGGAAGCCAAACTGGCAAAGTTGCTGCCCGAAGCACGTATCCGCATCGCGCACGGCCAGATGCCGGAGCGCGAGCTGGAACATGTGATGCGCGACTTTCACCAGCAACGCATCAATGTGCTGTTGTGTACCACCATCATTGAAACCGGTATTGATATTCCCACGGCAAATACCATCATCATGAACCGCGCCGATCGTTTTGGTCTGGCACAATTGCATCAGCTGCGCGGCCGGGTTGGGCGCTCGCACCATCAAGCCTATGCCTATTTACTTACACCCGAAGAGGAAGCGCTGACGCCATCCGCGAAAAAACGTCTGGAAGCCTTGCAGATGATGGAAGATTTGGGTGCCGGATTTTATCTTGCAATGCATGATCTGGAAATACGCGGTGCCGGTGAAGTACTGGGTGACTCGCAAAGTGGAAGCATGCAGGAAATCGGCTTCAGCCTATATAACGATATGCTGAATCACGCTGTCGCAGCACTGAAAAAAGGCATCGAACCGGACATGAACCAGCCACTTGGAATCACTACGGAAATCAATCTGCATACCCCGGCTCTGCTGCCTGACAGTTATTGCGGCGATATTCACGAGCGACTCGTGCTATATAAACGTTTTGCCAATTGCAGCAATAGCGATGAACTGGATGATCTGCACGCCGAACTGGTTGATCGCTTTGGTTTGTTACCCGAACCTGCGCAAGCACTGCTGGAATCACACCGTCTGCGCTTGTTGGCCAAACCATTGGGAATTGCCAAACTGGATACCTCGAGTGAGGCGATCAATATTCAATTCATCCCCAATCCGCCCATCAACCCGGCACGGATTATCGAACTGATTCAAACACGGCGCAATTTCAAGCTGGCCGGACAGGATAAACTACGCGTTACGATCCCGTCACCAACGTTATCGAATCGCGTGGATAACATTAGAAAACTATTCAAAGAATTGTCGTAAGCAAATGAATTATAATTTAATTATTCAGGCGAAATCCATTCCCACTCAGTCGCTGAAACAGCTTGCAAAACTGAGTGACGCGCATGAGATTCAGGCAATTTCCCAGCAGGCGTTTCGCCTGACGGGTGCGAATCCGGATAGCCATACTGCGGTGGCCAATTTTTGTCACGCTGCATCACTGGACTTTGGTTTTGTTCCATCCTCGCGTCAGCCAGGTAATTTCGGGCTGGTCGTGATGGATATGGATTCCACGCTAATCACGATTGAATGCATTGATGAAATTGCCGATATGATCGGCATCAAACCACAAGTGGCGCAAATTACCGAAGCTGCCATGCGTGGAGAAATTGATTTTTCCGAGAGTCTTACCCGGCGTGTGGCCTTGCTGGCTGGACTGGATGAATCCGCATTGCAGCGGGTGTATGACGAACGATTGCAACTTTCTCCTGGTGCCGAAAAAATGCTGGGCACGCTGAAGCAGCACAACATCAGTACACTGCTGGTATCCGGCGGCTTCACGTTTTTCACAGAGCGCTTGCAAACACGGCTCGGACTGGATTACACCGTTGCCAATACTTTGGAGATCATTGCGGGCAAACTAAGTGGACGAGTGCTCGGAAAAATTGTCGATGCGCAAGCCAAAGCAGACCATCTCAATCGCATCCGGGACAAATTGGGGCTCACACCCGAACAAGTGATCGCGATGGGTGATGGGGCAAACGATCTGAAAATGATGGCCGAAGCAGGTGTCTCCATTGCTTATCACGCCAAACCATTAGTTCAGACACAAGCGAGTTATGCGCTCAATTTCAGCGGGCTTGACGCCGTCCTGCCACTGCTTGGTACCCCGTAACGTATCGGCTGGCAATGCCCCTCAAATACCGGAACTGATCAGGGTTTACACAAAGCGTCAGCATGTTCGGGCTTGTGTATCCAGTTACCCTGTACAAAATCCACACCCAGTTCTTTCAGTTTGAACAATACGCGCTCACTGTCTACAAATTCGGCAATGGTCAGCAATCCCATCTGATGCCCGATTTTGTTGATGGCTTCAACCATCGCCAGGTCAATAGCATCGTCCGCCATATCCTTGACAAAGGCACCATCGATTTTCAGGTAATCCACATTCAGATTTTTCAGATAATTGAGTGAGGACAATCCACTACCGAAATCATCCAGTGCAAAACGACATCCGAGCAACTTGAGTTCTTTAATAAACATATTTGCTGCACCCAGATTGGTAATTGCAGCGGTTTCGGTAATTTCGATACACAGTGTTTGCGCCAGCACCGGATTGGCCTTGAGATAGGTTTTCAGATACTGCACGAAACCGGCATCGCTCAATGAAGCGCCGGACAGGTTGATAGCCCAGGTTTGCAATTTACCAATATCAGGCGCGATGTAGGATTCACAAAGCCTGAAGCTGTTTTCCATCACCCAACGGTCCAGCATGGGCATCAAATGATATCGCTCTGCTGCCGGAATAAATGCCATCGGCAGAATGCACTGGCCCTTTTCATCAATCATGCGGAGTAGCAGTTCAACATGAAGACCTTCCTGTTCCGTATTCTGCAGGGGTTTGATCTGCTGGAAATAAAGCTGCAGGCGATTTTCAGCGATGGCGAGATGGATACGATTGACCCACTGCATTTCACCGCGACGCTTGGCGAGTTCACTGTCTTGCATTTGATATAAGTGAATGCGATTACGGCCATTATCCTTGGCTGCGTAACAGGCCGCATCCGCAGCGGTAAGTAGACTGACGACATTATCGCTTTCATGGTTGATCATAACGATACCGATACTGACACCCACCATGAAGTTCTTTTCACCGACGCTGAAGCGGAAATCCTGCACGGTCTTCCGCATGGTTTCTGCCAGCTCAAGGGCCTTGTCCTGCGGGCAGTTTTCCAGCAGCAAACCAAATTCATCGCCCCCCAGGCGCGCCAGCGTATCGCGTTCGCGTACCTCCTGTTGCAGATGCAGAGTCAATTGGCGCAACAACTCATCACCTGCCACATGACCACAACTGTCATTGACGATCTTGAATTGGTCCAGATCCATGTAGCACAGGGCATGTTCCCTAGCCTGATGTTGTGCACTGGACAATGCACGTTCCAGTCTGGCTTCGAATTCGCGCCGGTTGATCAGCCCGGTGAGCATATCGTGGCTAGCCTGATAGCTGAGCTTGGCAGTTGCCTGAAGGACTTGCTCCTGTAAGTTGTCATGGGCCAGGTGCAGCTTGCTTACCATGCCGTTGATGCCATTTTCCAGGATGCGTAACTCGTCATCATTGCCATCCAACTGTACGCGCACATCCAGATTGCCCTTGCCGATTTTGTCTACTGCATTGGCCAGTTTCATGATCGGCAAGGTAATGTCCCGCCCCAAACGTAGCGCCAATAGCGCAGTCGCAATCAGCGCTGCGATGGTGAGCAACGCAGCGCTACGCAACACTGCATTCTGACGTTCCAGGGTGGCGGACCGGGATAACTCTATTGCAACATAACCCAAAGGAATGGTGTTCCTGGACTGAACCATGGGTACAGGTGTTGAAGTAAATGCATAATCGTCAACCTGGACTTCAGTTGGCCTGATCGGCATCCGGAAAAATAAGGAATCCGCTCGAGCGGTAATCGTGGCCTTGCTTACCTCGCTGGCAACCGGCATATCCACGGCACGAAAACTAGCCCGTGGGCTCAACTTAAGACTGTTACTGGCTAATATCTTGCCATTACGATCCATGATGTACACCGCATTAACGTCTGGCTCGGCAAGGGCTGAATCAGCCAGTCGCTGCAGGATCTGGTTATTACCGGAAAACACGCCATATTCACACGCAGGTGCAAGATGCCGGACAATTGCCATACCACGCGCTCGCAATGCCTGATCCAGATCGGTGATGCGTGACAGCGTAAAAAAATAACCCAAGGATATTGCCAATAATGTAGCAGGCAAGATCGCCAATAACAGAACCCGTCGACGTATGCTTGATTTCATCATTGCTCTTGTCCCCAACGCTGCAATGCCTGTTGCAATACCGCTTCGTCCGGCACGGAGATATTCAATGAACGGGCCACCTGCTGGTTAATACTCACCGTAAAATATTTGGGATATTGTGGTGCGGGCAAGCCGCCATCGAGGCTGCGTGATGCCACTTCCGCGGCCTGGTAACCGATCTGCTGAGGCTTGGAATACAAAGCCATGATTGCGCCTGCGCGAACCAGCGCTTCCGAATAACCAATCAGGGGAACGTGATAATGATAGGACGTGAGTAGTACACCCTGTATATCGTTTTTGTTGTATAGCAATGCATCCGGCAATACCAGGAGCAGATCGCTGGATGCCAGTAAATGTTCCAGCGACGGCACGATTTCATCCGTATTTGAAATCAGTTCCCCGGTAACCTGCATTTTTTGTAATTTGGCCGAGGCAGATAAGGCATCAAATTTCAGCCGGTTCTGCTCACGCAACAATACGCCCACCCTTCGACGTTCGGGAAAAGCCAGCCGAATCATGGCTAGTTGACGTGCATAGGGTTGATCAAGATAAATGGCGCTGATCGGCCTGCGAACTTCGTTGGCGGATAATACCAAGGCATCGAAACTGTCTTTGGGTACCAGTACAGCCAGAACCGGAACACGTGAATTGAGTGCCAGCACCGCTCGTGTTGCCCTCAGTCCGATACTCACCAGCAAACGTGTATCCGACGACATGGCAGTTTCCGCGCGCTCCAGTGCGGGTTCAACAGTAACCCGGACGGCAGGACGTTCCTGCTGTAATTTTGCACGTAAAGTATCCGCCACTTCCTGATAAGGTGCACTTGTTTCACTCATCAATACCAGTACGCCAGCAGCCCATGATGATGTGCTGACAAACAGACCGACAAACGAGAGCAATACCAGCCGAAATATCATCAGCCAGCCCCAATCTGTAGCTGAAGCTGATATTGAAATGGCAGGAAAAAGATGCACGAGACCGAATTTAGCTGAATGGTCATTTATCCTGACTGGGTGGCGCGCCATAGGCTGGTTTTACGACTTTCCTGTTCCAGCAGTGTGAGTTCGGCCTCATGCGCGACTATTTCAAGCTGGTTCGCCTGAATGATTCTTAGGGGGGCATGCTCACCACTGGAATGCTGGCTAACTCGTGCAGGCTTTGTTTCCACCTCCATCATCAGGCTTTCCTGTCCACGTGTCATTCCCAGATAAACGGCACCCAACAACTCGGCGTCGAGCAAGGCCCCGTGCAGGGTCCGGCTGGCATTGTCCACCTCATAACGCTTACACAGGGCATTCAGATTGTTTTTTTGACCAGGGTGCAAGTCTTTGGCTAATTTCAGTGTGTCGATCACTTCCGGACAATAGTTGCCCATAAGCGGGCGATCCAGACGCTGCAATTCTGCATTCAGAAAACCCAGATCGAATGGCGCGTTATGAATGACCAGTTCGGCCCCACTTAAAAATGTAATCATCTCATCCACGACATCAACAAAACGCGGCTTATCCTGCAGGAATTCGCTGGTCAGGCCATGCACTTGTTGTGCACCTGCATCAATATCGCGCTCAGGATTAAGATAACGATGAAAATGGTTACCGGTCAGGCGCCGGTTGATCATCTCCACGCCGGCTACTTCAATAATTCGGTGCCCTTGTCTCGGGTCGAGGCCCGTCGTTTCAGTATCAAGAAATATTTGTCTCATAAGTTGTAGTCGCCTGCTTACAATGGTTACTGCACTGTCAGTACGCCCTGATTGGCGAGTGCGTCGGCGCGTTCATTACCGGGATGTCCATTATGGCCTTTAACCCATCGCCACTCGATCTGATGCTGGACGACCAGCGCATCCAGGCGTTGCCACAAGTCTACGTTCTTGACAGGTGCATTGCCACTGGTGCGCCAGCCGCGCTTTTTCCAGTTGGGTAACCATTCGGTTATGCCCTTTAATACATATTGTGAATCGGTATGGATGCATACTTGGCTATTGCGTTTCAGGCTTTGCAAAGCTTCAATAACAGCTGTCAACTCCATACGGTTGTTAGTGGTAAGTAGTTCCCCACCCACCAGTTCCTTGCGATGTTCCCCACTCACCAGCAATGCACCCCAACCGCCCACACCGGGGTTCCCTTTACATGCCCCATCCGAATAGATATTAATGACGGGTAAGTTAGAATCATTCATTAGGATGTTTTAACTTTCTGTATTGATTCAAATTCACTACATTCCGCGCCGCAGGCGTGAGGGCTGCCGATTTGACAGCCGGTTCGCGCCATTTAGGTGTAATCAGACGCATGCCTTGTACGCGTTTGACTGCCTTGATGAAATAGACGCCACCGCCCATTGCCCACCAGCGATCACCCGCGGCCTCCATAAAAGCGAAGCGCTGCAGCCATCTGGCTTGGCTGAATGGGGGTGTATAACAACACATACGCCCACCCTCCGTTTCAAAACTCAGTAGGGAGAGCCAGTCTTTGAGGCGTGGTAAGGTGATAAAACGTCCACACCACGGAAATTCATCTTCGCGCTGCTTCAACCAGCGCGTGGCACCCCATAGGCTACGCGGATTAAAGCCGCTGACAATCAGATGTCCCTCCGGCATCAAGATACGCTCTGCTTCACGAAGGACCTGGTGAGGATGCGCCGCAAATTCCAATGTGTGCGGAATCACGACCAAATCCATTGATTGAGTGGCAAATGGCAGTAATTCCACGTCTGCGCGCAATGCCACGGCACCGTCATACCCGATCCGATAGCGCTTCGGGATACGACAATTACGCAATAAATCCAGCTCAGGATGGCCAATCTGAATCGCATTGAAACCGAATATGTCGGCAACGACGCTGTCAAAATAAGCACTCTCCCGAGCCAGCAGGTGCTGTCCCAATGGCGTTTCCAGCCATTCATCCAGAGAAATGGTGGTGTGTGGCATGCTATCCTGTCCCTATGCATCCTGATATTTATCTGACACCGGTACGCGCCTTTACCGACAACTATATATGGGTCATCCACCGCGATGCGTTTGCTGTGGTGGTGGATCCAGGTGACGCGCAGCCGGTTTTGCAGTTCTTGCGTGACAAACAGCTACAGCCTGTGGCTATTTTAACCACACACCACCATGCCGACCACACCGGAGGCAACCTGGAACTACTGAAACACTATTCTGTGCCTGTATACGGTCCGGCAAGTGAAGCCATCCCTGGCATTACCCGCCCGTTGCACGATGGAGATATCGTGTCACTACCCGAATTGATGCTGGATTTGCATGTATTCGACGTGCCAGGGCATACCATAGGTCATATTGCCTATTATGGTACAGGGCTATTGCTATGTGGTGATACCTTGTTTGCCGCGGGTTGTGGCAGGTTATTTGAAGGAACTCCCGTACAGATGAATCATTCACTTGCGCGTCTGGCACAACTCCCTGATGACACAGCTGTTTATTGCGCTCACGAATACACGCTTGCCAACATTGATTTTGCGCTCAGCGTGGATGGCGGCAATCCCGCCTTGCTCGAGCGCGCTCGTATCGAACGCAAAAAACGCTCGGCTGATATACCGACCCTGCCGAGCAGCATCGGGCTGGAAAAAGCGACCAACCCCTTTTTACGCTGCCATATAAACGCATTGCGACAATCGGCTGAATCCTGGGTAGGAAAACCCTTGCAGGATAGCATCGCTGTATTTACCGCCTTACGGGAAATGAAAAACACATTTCGCGCATAAATATGCACCAAACTTGGGCGCCTTGACCCTCCCGGGTCGCTCCAGTACCATAAGCCCCACTTATGAAAAAGCCGCCCCGCCTGAAAATCTTTCGCCTTTTCCTTTGCCTTTGTTTACTGACTACTAGCCTGCTTCCTCCAGCGTTTGCTGAAAGTGACAGCGTTTCTTCGGTCACGTCGCAAGATGGCGTCACTGTCACGGTCATATCTGAAACTCAGGTTGCTAGCGCACCCACCCTGTCGAGCGTCAAGCCATCGCATGATGATCAGTTCATCTCGCCGCCAAGCGACATTACAGTTCCAACGGAGAACGCGACTGACCCTTCCGCCGATTCGGATGACTTGTGGCAACGCATACGCAATGGTTTCGCGCTCAAACCACTTGATAGCCCATTGGTTGCAACTCACGTTGAATGGTATGCAGAACGTCCGGATTATCTGCGCCGTACTATTGAGCGCAGCAAGATGTATCTGTTTCATATCATGGAAGAAGTGCAAAAACGTGGCATGCCCGCAGAGATTGCCCTGCTCCCCATCGTGGAAAGCGCATTCAATCCCATGGCCTACTCGCGTAGCCATGCTTCTGGTATCTGGCAATTCATTCCGACCACTGGTAAGGACTTCGGTCTGAAACAGAACAACTGGTATGACGGAAGACGCGACATCGTCGCTGCAACGGATGCTGCGCTGGATTACCTGGAAAGACTTCATGATATCTTCGGCACCTGGGATCTGGCACTTGCCGCCTACAATTGCGGTGAAGGCTGTGTTGCACGCGCGATCGCCAAGAACGAAGCCGAAGGTCTGCCTACCGACTATCTTAGTCTGAGTTTGCCGACTGAAACACGGCACTATGTTCCCAAGCTGATGGCGGTGAAAGAAATCATTGCCGACCCGGCCATTGCCGGTATCAGCCTCGACAGCATTCCCAATCAAGCTTATTTTGTTGCTGTCAGCCTGCATAAATCCATTGACGTGAAGTTGGCGGCCAAGCTGGCCGACATGCCGGTCAAGGATTTTAAATCGCTCAATCCGGCATTCACCAAACCTGTCGTTCGCTCGGAATCCGCTCAACCTATTCTGCTTCCCGTGGATAAGGCTGAAGCCTTTTCGGATAATCTGAAAAATTACGATCATCCGCTGGTCAGCTGGCAGTTTTACTCAGCCCGCAGAGGGGAACGCGCCGCCACTATCGCAAGAAAATTCCATGTAACGCTAGCCTGGCTCAAGCAACACAATAAAATCAAGCTCACCCGCAAAGGCAGATTGGCCGCCAACTATTCTCTGATGTTGCCACTCCGCCACAATACGACCGTCCGGTTAGCCGACGTATCCTCGAAATCAGAACCCGCTACACCCCACAAGCGGACAGTCAAAGTAAAAAGAGGTGACACACTCGGAATAATCGCGCAGCAGCATCAAGTCAGCATTGCTGAAATCAAACGCTGGAATCATATACGTGGCTCGCATCTGCGAGCCGGTAGCCGGATTATCGTTGCCGAAACCAATGAAGGAGGACACAGGCGCAAGCTGGTATCGGCAAAGCATCATGCCAAGACTCGCCATTACACTGTAAAGCACGGAGATTCCTTGTCCCGCATTGCCGAAAAATTCGATGTCTCCGTGAAAGACATTCAGCATTGGAATCGCATCAAACACTCAACCGCAATCAAACCCGGCACTAAACTGGTACTGAATTAGTTTTTTCGCATATGCCTTCAGCGAGCTGATTCGCAAGATGGCACCAAACCACTTGCTCCGGCTGAATCTCGGTTCGGCTCGGGTATACCTTTCCGCAGATATCCATGGCATGCATACAGCGTGGATGAAAGTGACACCCCGTGGGTGGTTGCGCAGGCGACGGCAGATCACCATGCAGATGAATCGCTATGGGTCGTGGCCCTGCTATTACCGGCGCAGCAGAGAGTAATGCCTGGGTGTAGGGGTGACGTGGATGCTCAAGGATTGTTTGGGTGTCGCCCATTTCCACTATCCGGCCCAGATACATAACCGCGACACGCTGTGCCAGATAATCCACCACAGGAAGATTATGGGTGATGAACAAGTAGCTCAAGCCTAATTCATTTTGCAGGTCTTTCAGCAGGTTGAGAATCTGCGCCTGTACCGAAACATCCAGTGCACTGGTCGGCTCATCGCATACAATCAGTTTCGGGCGCACCGCCAGCGCCCGAGCGATGGCTATGCGCTGGCGCTGGCCACCGGAAAATTCATGCGGATAACGGTACAGCGCTGTCTGCGCCAAGCCAACCTGATCCAGCAATTGCGCCATCATTTTTCGGCGCGCCCCACTGTTCGGCTCGACACCCAGTGCCATCATGCCTTCTTCCAGAATATCCACCACGCGCATGCGCGGGTTGAGCGAGCTATAGGGATCCTGAAAAACCATCTGGAATCCGCTGCGCTGCGCACGCAATGCCGTGGTCCCCAGCCGGCCAAGTTCACTGCCATTGAACAACACACTACCAGCAGTCGGTTTGATCAGCTGAATAATGGCTTTGCCAACGGTGGTTTTACCACAACCCGACTCACCCACGAGCGCCAGCGTTTCGCCTATCCCGATATCCAGCGACAGGCCATCTACTGCCTTGACCGCGCCTGCTTTGCATTGCAGAAGACCACTGTGGATCGGAAAATGCACCTCTAGATCACGCACCTCCAAAAGTATCGCCGGTTTGATTTGTTCAGCTTGCAACGTCGGAGTCGATGCCGCTGCTGCAGGTATCGCCGTACACGTGTCGGTCACGGCTAGATGGCAGCGCACCGCATGTCCCTCAGCGAGCTGCGTCCAGATTGGCGCCTCATGCCGGCAACGCTCAAATGCGGCATCGCAACGCTGGGCAAACCGGCAACCGACAAATGTGCTGTCAAGCGCGGGCACCATACCCGGTATGACTTCCAGCGCGCTGCCGCGTTGCCCTCTGCCTGGCAACGCGGCAAACAGTTTGCGGCTATAGGGGTGGAATGGGGTGGCGAAAAAGGTATCGCGGGGTGCAATTTCCACCAGCTCGCCCGCATACATCACCCCCACGACATCGGCCATTTCCGCAACCACGCCCAGGTCATGGGTAATCAGCAACATGCCCATGCCGCGCTCACGCTGGATGCGGCGCAACAGTTGCAACACCTGTGCCTGTATGGTCACATCCAGCGCAGTCGTGGGTTCATCGGCGATAAGCAGACGCGGATTGCCGGACAAGGCAATCGCGATCATGACGCGCTGTTTCATACCGCCGGATAACTGGAATGGGTATTCGCGAATACGCCGCGCCGCATCCGGCAAGCCGACCGCGTCGAGCAAGTTGATGGATTCAGCGCGCAAGGCGGCACCACTCAGATCACGATGACGGCGCAGCGACTCACCGACCTGCTCGCCAATGCTGAGCACCGGGTTGAGGCTGGTCATCGGCTCCTGGAATATCATACCGATCGACCCGCCGCGTACTGAGCGCATGGCTGTCTCCGGCAGAGCCAGCAAATCGCGCCCTTCCAGCAAAACCTGCGCGCCGGTATCAATCTGCGCCTGCTGCGGCAATAGCCGCATGATGGACAAAGCCGTCATGGATTTGCCGCATCCGGACTCGCCCAGTAGCGCAAAGGTTTCATTCGCAGAAACACTGAAACTCACCCCATCCACGGCGCGTACAGCACCGATACGCGTGCGCAGATCGGTTACCTGCAACAACGGGATCGATTTCATTGCGTTCTCCCGCGTGGATCGAATGCATCACGCACGCTGTCGGCAAACAGATTGGCTGCCAGTACCAGTGCAAACATGAACACAAACGCCGCACTCAATTGCCACCACACCACCGGTTCACGCGCCATTTCCAGACGTGCCGAGTTGATCATGTTGCCCCAGCTATAAGTAGCCGGATCCACGCCTACGCCCACGTAGGACAACACGGCTTCAGCCAGTACCAGACCGGAAAAATCCATGACCACAGTAATCAGGACCAGATGTTGCAGATTGGGTAGGATGTGGCGCGTGATGATGCGCCAGTGGGATACGCCAAAGGCAGTGGCAGCCTGGATATATTCCTGCTCACGCAGTTTCAGCGTCTCGCCGCGCAACAGTCGGCACAATCCGGTCCAGCTGGTCACACCGAGGATCAGGCAAAGAAACAGTAAGCGCACATCGCTACGTGCGGCAGTCGTGTCGAAGATATCCGGATGGGCTTCGATATACACCTGCACAATGAGCACTGAAGCCGCAATCAGCAATACGCCGGGAATGGAATTGAGCGTGGTGTACAGGTACTGAATCAGATCATCCACCCAGCCGCGGAAATAGCCAGCCACAATCCCCAGCAGCAACGCAAATGGCAACATGACCAGCGTCGTCAATGTGCCAATGACCAAGCCGGTCCGGATGCTTTTCAAGGAACTGTAGAGCACGTCCTGCCCTACCTTATCGGTACCGAATACATGGTAAGCCGCCGCTAGTTGTGTAATCACCAGACCCAGTACCAGCAGGATGGAACAGGTAATCAACAAGGTACGCCAGGGTATCGTATAGCCGCCCCTTAGCAGGCGAATCAGTGCCGCTTTCAAACCGATTGCCTGCTGACGTGCCAGTGACGCACTCAACAGCAATGCGACTGGCACCGTCAAAGCCAGACCTTTCAGCACGCCGGTGATGATCCGTTGCAGGATATCGTGCTCCCATTGGGAATGCGTGTTTGTCAATTGAGCACCACCGTATTTCAGGCGCGGATAATCTCGCACGCTACGACCATCGGCCAGCACAATGGCTTCCTTGGCATAGAGATGGGTTGCCAAAGGTGCCGAGTAGGTTTTCTCCTTGTGTGATCGAAGCTCTGGCAGCATGGCATCGAGCGCACTGAGTACCTCGACTCCGTATTGGGTCGGCTGTCCGGCTTTGCTCGGCAATGCGGGCCGGTAATGCAATGAATCCAATAAGCCGATCGCCACGAACACCATCAACACCACAGCCGCTGCCATGCCGGTGGGGTTGGTCAGCACACGTCGCCACGGTGCGCGCAGATGCGCGTGTCGACGCACATACCAGGTAAACAGGCCGATCCCTGCCAACAACAGGTATATCAGTGCATCAGTCCACAGAATGTCCGGCTTGAACGTCATTGCAGGCGCACCCTTGGGTCAGCCAGCGTGTAGGAAATATCCGTCAGCAACAAGCCGAAAATATAGAGTGCCGAACCAATGAATACCATGGCACGCACAATGGCAAAATCTTGCGACTGAATGGCATCAATGGTGTAACTGCCCAGTCCCGGGATGCCAAAAAACGATTCGGTAATCAGGCTGCCCATGAACAGCAACGGCAACACCACCACTGCGCCGGTGAGGATGGGGATCATGCCATTCTGCAATACATGGCGGAACAGCACGCGCCACTCGGACAAACCCTTGGCACGCGCCGTACGTACGTAATCCTTGCCGATTTCCTCGAGAAAAATGGTACGGTACCAGCGCGCGCCGCTGCCTATACCGGCCACGATGGAAACCACCACAGGCAGGATAATGAAGCGCAATCCATCTATGCCGCCGCTAAAACCCGAAATCGGGAGCAGATGCCACAGCTTGGCAATGAGGAATTGACCGGCAATGATGTAAAACAAACCGGAAATCGACATCAGTCCCACGCACAGCACGACTCCCCAGAAATCCAGATAGGTGGCACGGAAAAATACCATCAACAGGGCGAAGGTAATGTTCACAAGCAACCCAACGATGAATACCGGCACGGCGATAGCCAGACTGGGGCCGGCACGTGCCTTGATTTCATTCCAGATATCACGCCCGTCATCTGCGCTGCCGAAATCAAGCACGAACATGCGTACCGATTTCTCGAAAAAAATAGTTTGCGTGACTTTCTTGATACCCGGTGCGTCGGTGTTATAAAACAGTGGTGTCGCATAGCCGTGCTCTGCTTTCCAGTTGCTGATTGCTTGTGGCGTGACACGCTTCGTGCCCAGATGCATGCGAGCCATATCATCCGGCGTATTGACCACAAAAAACAGAGCGAAGGTAAGCAGATTCACCCCGATCAATATCGGGATGGCATATAAAATGCGGCGCAGCAAGTAGGCAATCATCGCGCAGCACTCCGTTCGCGTTGTCGCCACGCCCACAACGCCGGTGCCAAAGCCACGACCAGTACCAGTAACAACAGTAGCACCGGCCACAGCACGGGTTGATTCCATTGATCACGTAACTGCTCGCGCAGTTGCGGATTGATGCGCCGGTATTTCAGTGTATTGTTCGCCATCACATTGGGCTTGCTGGGCGCGACCCAAGCGTGGCTCAGGCTGAATGCCTTGGGGAAAAATCCGAACAGCCAGGGTGAATCTGCGCGCACAATGTTCACCATGCGATCGATGATGGCTTGGCGCTCGGGGCCGTTATCCAGGTATTTCATTTGGTCGAACAGCCGGTCATATTCCGGATTGCTGTAATTCGCTGCGTTTTCGCCGTTTTTACTTACTTTCATGTTGGGCCCATACAGTAGGAACAGGAAGTTTTCCGGGTCGGGATAATCTGCATTCCAGCCCCATTCGAAGATCTGCTCGCTACCGCGTCGCATTTTGTCCTGAAAACGATTGTAGTCAGTACTGCGCATCACCAACTGGATATTCAGTTTGGCAAATTGCTTGGTCATCCAGCTAAGCCGCGATGCAGCATCCGGACCATTCGCTGCCGTGTCAAAATACAACACCAGCGGGGCCCCCGTTTTGGCATCGCGTCCGTCTGGATATCCCGCCTGAGCCAACAGATGTTGCGCTTCAGTGATCGAGCGCCGTACCGGCTGGCCATTGACTACTCGGTATACGACAGGATTCACCCCGGCCGCACCACTTTCGTAGCCGAATATTCCCGGCGGAATCGGCCCCTGTGCAGGAATGCCGCGCCCATTTGCAAAAATGGAAATGTACTCTTCGTAATCCACGGCAATGGCGATCGCCTGACGTAATTTGCGTGCGCGCTCGGTGTATCCACCGACCACCGAATCCAGCATGTTAAAACCCATATAACTGCTTGTTGGGCGGACCGCGGTGGTCAGGCGTATACCTTGGGCCCGCATTGCTTCGGATGGCTGCGCTTCCCCTTGGGCATTGATTTGCACGGCCTGGTCAAAACTGTCCGAACTGATACCAGAGGAATCGTAGTAACCCTGTAAAAATTTGTTCCAGTAGGGAATGGTTTCTTTTTCCAGACTGAAAACCACCTTGTCGATAAACGGCAGTGGTTTGCCTGCGTCTTTTAACAAACCGGTGGCCGCATCTCCCGGCTCACCCGTACGAGGATAGGTTTCGCCGTGGAAATTCGGGTTTCTCTTTATTACCATCTGACGATTAGGATTGTTCCGGGTCAACATATATGCCCCTGTACCAACCGGATACCAATCCAGATTCAGATTGCGTTCGGCCATACCGGGTTGAGCGTAGAAACGGTCTGCTTCCGGTGGTACCGGCGCGAAGAAAGGCATCGCCAGCCAATACTGAAACTGGGGGTATTTGCCGCGTAGCTTGATGCGGTAAGTGTAGCGATCTACCACCTCGGCGCCGGCCAACGGATAACGCTGTAAATCAGGATAGCTTCCACGTGGCAAGGTATGCGTTATTTTTTCCAACTGCGAAGCATAATCTTTCAGGCCGATGATGTATTCGGCCATCACGCCCAGAATGGGTGAATGGATCTGTGGCGCGGCAAGCCGTTTAATTTCGTAAACATAATCGGCTGCCACCAGTTCGCGCGTACCGGTATGAGGAAAATCGCGCAGCGTTTGAATACCCTGCCAATCACCCGGCCCCATAGTTTGATAGCGCAGCTTGCCCTGCTTGTCCCGTGCAAAGGCCGGATGGGGCTGATAGTAAATACCGCGCCGGATATGGATTTCGTATACGCTTTCGGCAATTTCTGAGAGTGGCACGCTGGCGAGCAAGCGTTTGCCTGCAGCATCATAATAAGTAACTGTTGGCATTTGCGTTGCAGTCAACGGGACAAGCGTATAGGGCCGTTTCAGATAATGGTATTGCAAGGGGGGTTCGTAAATCTGTGCAGTAAATTCTGCTTCATTGCTGGCATAGGATCGTGCCGGATCGAGATGTTTTGGACGTTCTTCGAATGAAGAATAAAGTACATTGCTGTCCCGCTCGGCGGCAGGGTAAGGATCGTTCCACGGGCCATTACCACAGGCACTCAACAGTAACGGCAATACCAGCAGGATAATGAGTTTAGAAAAATTCATATCAAATCAGTTTAACCCAGCCTGTGACTAGCGTCACGGCACAGGAGGTATAATGCTCAGGCATTTTTACTTAAGGAAAAAACATGGGATTTCTTGCCGACAAACGCATCCTCATCACAGGCTTGATCAGCAACCGTTCCATTGCCTACGGCATCGCCCAGGCATGTAAACGCGAAGGTGCCGAGTTGGCCTTTACTTATCAAGGCGAGAAAATCAAGGAACGGGTCACTGAACTTGCCAAGGAATTTGGTAGCGATCTGGTAATGCCTTGTGACGTTGCCAGTGATGATGAAATTGCGCAATTATTTAGCGATCTTGGGCAGCAGTGGGATGGTCTGGACGGTATTGTCCACGCGATCGCCTTTGTACCCAAGGAAGCATTGGCGGGTGATTATCTGGATTCAGTCACACGCGAAAACTTCCGCATCGCTCATGACATCAGTTCCTATAGCTTTGCTGCCTTGGCAAAAGCTGGATTACCCATGATGCAAGGCAGGCGAGCGGCGCTACTCACCTTGAGTTACCTCGGGGCCATCCGCACCCTGCCCAACTACAACGTCATGGGACTAGCCAAAGCCAGTCTTGAATCCAATGTGTATTACATGGCGCAGAGCCTGGGGCCGAAGGGTATTCGCGTCAATGCAGTGTCAGCTGGACCGATTAAAACACTAGCGGCCAGCGGCATATCCGACTTTGGCAAGATATTGAAATACGTGGAACGAAATTCACCGCTACGCCGCAATGTCACCATTGAGGATGTAGGCAATACAGCGGCTTTTCTGCTGTCAGACCTGGCGAATGGCATTACGGGTGAAATTACCTACGTAGACGCAGGCTTCAACACGACAGCGGGGGCCGACTTAGGTTGAAGCCGACTTCATCAACACCGATGTATAGGCTATCCTGGCTACGTGGATTTAGACCAAAGGCTAAATCAGCCAGGATAGCCTACATACTTATTCGGCAACCTTATCCAGGCTCGCTGTACGTATCTCAATTTTGGCCTTGCTCTGCAAGCTAGCCAGGTAGGCGCTAAAATCCGCCTGAGCCGTCAATTGTGACAATTGACCTTGCAAGGCTTTGACTTTGGCGGCATCGGCGGGAGGTGGCGCGATAATTCGAGTTACCCGCGCCAGGGTATAGCTGCCATCTGCGTCCTTAGCGCCAGCGTATGCCGGGAAACTATTCCCCGCTGCGCTGAATACCGGTTCAAGCAATGCCGGGGGCAATCCAGTTGCTTGTTGCCGGGTAATAACCTGAAATGCACTCCACTTCACGCCCGGCTCCTTACCTGTGCGCAACGCCAGCAAATCCTGTTTGCCTTGTTTTTCTGCCAGCGCAACGGCCTGGCTGTGCTTAAGTTGCTGCTCAATGGCTGCGCGTACGGTATTCAGTGGTTGCAATGCGGCAGGTTTGTATTCAAGCAGGCGCGCTGACACTAATGTATTTGGAGAGACTTCAATCGCTTCAGTATTGCGTTTGTTTTTCAGTACGTCACCCGAAAACAGTGCTGACAGCATTTTTGGATTGTCCAGCAATCCGTTATTGCCATCCCCCTTACGGCTTATCCAGCCTGAATCCGTAATCTGTAATTTAAGCGCATCGGAAACCGGTTTGAGGCTGTCTGATTGTTCATAAACCCGATTGCTGAATGTCTCTGCCGCATCGGCAAAACGTTTAGCGGCCTTTTGTTCCTGCAAGCCACGCGCTATTTCCGTTTTCACTTCTTCAAGACTACGTGTGCGACCCGGCTTGATACCTGTCAATTCGATAATGTGATAACCGAATTCACTTAAAACCGGTTGGCTGATAGTGCCTTTAGACATTGCAAATGCAGCATCTGCAAACGGCTTGACCATTGCTTTCCGTGAAAACCAGCCCAGATCACCACCTTGCAGTGCAGAACCTGTATCGTTTGATTCGTGTTTGGCTACCTCAGCAAAACTGGCAGGATTGGCTTTGACCTGCTGATAAATGGTGTCGGCTCGGGCCTTGGCTGCAGCGCGTTGTTGTGCACTATCACTTGCTTTGACCGCAATCAGAATGTGACTGGCACGTCGCTGCTCCGGCTCGCTATATTTCGCAAGATTCTGATCATAGTATTGCTTGATTTCCGCATCACTGATCTTGATCTGACTGGCCAGGGCATCCTGCGACAGAACAACGTATTGAAAACGCGCCTGTTCCGGCAATGTGTAATCCGCCTTATGCGCGTCATACCAGTTCTGTATATCCGCAGCGCTCACGTGAACCTGACCCAGAAATTGTTCAGGGGTGAGCTTAACCGTACTGATTTCGCGTTTTTGCTCGTATGCCTGCAAGAAACGTGCGGCAACATTGGATGGAAAAATGGACGAAGCCTGGAAAACAGAGCGCACATCGTTAATCAACAATTCCTGGCGCAGTTGATTTTCAAACTGACCGATACTCATACCCTGCTGTCTTAGTGCTTGTTCATAACGAGTTTGCGAGAATTGCCCGTTCTCCTGAAAGGCGGGTAGGCTGCCAATAATTTTGGCCATTTCGGCATCCGTAACAACCATGCCTGCCTTAGTGGCCGCGTTGATAATCAAATGCTGATTAATGATGCCATCCAGAATGGATTGACGAATCTTCGGATCATTAAACATGGCGGGATCATAAGCGGCTCCCATGGATGCACGCATTTCCTGCTGCTGAGATTTGAGCGCCCTGTCGAATTCGGGGCGCGTTACTTTGTAACCATCGACGCTGGCCAGGACATCACCACCACCGGTATTATTAAAATAGGATTCCATTCCCCACAACATAAAGGGAATCGTAATCAGCGCCAATATCACTTTGGCTAGCCAGCCTTGTGCACGTTCACGAATTGCATCTAGCATATAGGTTATTGATCCATTCAAACGAAAAAAGGCGAACTCGCGTTCGCCTTTCATATTGGCGGAGTGGACGGGACTCGAACCCGCGACCCCCGGCGTGACAGGCCGGTATTCTAACCAACTGAACTACCACTCCAAATACCGGTATTGTCATAACTGGTGGGTGCTGAGGGGTTCGAACCCCCGACATTCGCCTTGTAAGGGCGACGCTCTACCAGCTGAGCTAAGCACCCGGAAAGGGGCTAGTTTACTGCATCTTTGAGTGCTTTTCCAGCACGGAATTTAGGAATTTTAGCCGCTTTGATTTTAATGGCTGCACCAGTACGCGGATTACGGCCAGTGCGGGCAGCACGTTTACCCACATAGAAGGAACCAAAACCGACCAGGGTCACCAAGTCGCCTTTTTTTAAAGCCACTTTAACTGCGTCAACGGTAGCATCCAATGCCCGCCCGGCTGCTGCCTTGGAAATATCGGCAGATTCGGCGATAGCATCGATCAATTCGGATTTATTCACGTGTGTCCCCTTTCTCATAGAGTTCAGCCACAGGAATGCCCTGCATCCGCTTTATAGCAAGCCGGAAAACCAGATGTCAAGCGGCTTCCAGCCATTGTCCATAAAAAACCGCCCCGAAGGGCGGTAATTTCTTACGTTGGGCAAAGCGAACTTATATCAGTGCTTGGTTATTACCGCGACTTTGTCTGGTTCAACAGCGGCAGGCGCGGTTTCAGGCGGAGTCGGAAGTTCAGGCAAGCCTTCTGGCATACGTTCAAGTGCCATATTCAACACTTGATCAATCCACTTCACCGGCCGTATGTCCAGTTTATTTTTGATATTTTCGGGAATATCTACAAGATCGCGCACATTCTCTTCGGGAATCAGCACGGTCTTAATTCCACCGCGATGAGCAGCCAGTAATTTTTCCTTCAATCCACCAATCGGCAGCACTTCGCCACGCAGTGTAATTTCACCAGTCATAGCCACGTCTGCGCGCACCGGAATGCCAGTCAATACCGATACGATGGCGGTACAAATGCCCACACCTGCACTCGGTCCATCTTTTGGCGTAGCACCTTCCGGCAAGTGGATGTGGATGTCATTTTTCTGGTAAAAATCCTGCGGAATCCCAAGGACAGTAGAGCGACTACGCACAACCGACATTGCAGCCTGGATAGACTCCTGCATCACTTCGCCGAGTTGACCGGTCGTAATCACCTTACCCTTACCGGGTAGCAGTACGCCCTCGATAGTAAGCAATTCGCCTCCTACCTCGGTCCATGCCAAACCAGTCACCTGACCAACCTGGTTATTTTTCTCAGCGACGCCATAATTGAAGCGGCGCACACCCAGATATTTATCCAGATTACGCGCTGTCACGCTGATTTTGCTGGCTTTACCTTGTTTCATAAGTAACGCCTTGACTGCTTTGCGGCATATCTTTGCGATATCGCGATCAAGGTTGCGCACACCCGCTTCACGCGTGTAGTAGCGTACGATGTCTCGCAATGCGCTCTCGGATATCGCAAACTCTTCGGGTTTGAGGCCATTGGCCTTCATTTGTTTACCGACCAGATAGCGTTCTGCGATATTGACCTTTTCGTCCTCGGTGTAACCCGACAAGCGAATGATTTCCATACGATCCAAGAGTGGCGCGGGGATGTTCAAGGTATTCGCTGTCGCCACAAACATCACGTCGGAAAGATCGAATTCCACCTCAACATAGTGATCAGCAAAAGTGTGATTCTGTTCCGGATCCAGCACCTCGAGCAGCGCAGAAGAAGGATCGCCGCGGAAATCCTGTCCCATCTTGTCCACTTCATCAAGCAGAAACAGCGGGTTACGCACGCCTATCTTACTCATGCTTTGCAGTATCTTGCCCGGCATTGAACCAATATAAGTGCGTCGATGACCTCGAATCTCGGATTCGTCGCGCACGCCACCCAATGCCATGCGGATAAATTTGCGATTCGTTGCCTTCGCAATGGATTGGCCCAGAGAAGTTTTACCAACACCAGGTGGTCCAACAAGGCACAGAATGGGGCCTTTAAGCTTGTCCACGCGCTGCTGCACAGCCAGATACTCGACAATACGCTCCTTAACCTTTTCCAGTCCGTAATGATCGAGGTCCAGAATTGCTTCAGCCTTCTTCAAATCTTTGCTGATCTTGGTTTTTTTCTTCCAGGGCAATCCCACCAGCGTTTCAATGTAGCTACGCACTACCGTGGCTTCTGCTGACATGGGTGACATCAGCTTGAGTTTTTTGAGCTCTGACTCGGCCTTGGCGAGCCCTTCCTTGGACATGTGAGATTCCTGAATACGCTTCTCGAGGTCTTCGAGATCAGCACCCTCTTCCATGTCGCCAAGTTCTTTCTGGATTGCCTTGACCTGTTCATTCAGATAGTACTCGCGCTGGCTCTTCTCCATTTGACGCTTTACACGTCCGCGGATACGCTTTTCCACCTGAAGTATGTCGATTTCCCCTTCCATCAAGCTCATCAGATGTTCTAGACGCGCGCGCACCGGAAACATTTCCAGGATTTCCTGTTTCTGTTCGAGTTTCAATGGGAGATGAGCCGCAATGGTATCTGCCAGACGTCCAGCCTCATCAATCCCCACCAACGAGGTAAGTATTTCGGGGGGGATTTTCTTGTTGAGTTTCACATACTGGTCAAATTGCGCAACCAGTGCACGGCGCATTGCTTCTGCCTCGTTGTCTGCGCTCGTATCATCGGCAGGCACCAATTCGGCCCGACCGGCAAAATGGGTATCCACATCGGAATATTCGACAACATTGGCGCGCTGATTACCTTCCACCAGTACTTTTACCGTGCCGTCAGGTAATTTAAGCATTTGCAATATCGTGGCGACCGTACCGATAGTGTACAAATCATCTGGTGTCGGCTCATCCTTGGCGGCGGATTTTTGCGCAACCAGCAAGATGCTCTTGCCTGCTTCCATTGCGGTTTCCAACGCCTTGATCGATTTGGGCCGACCAACAAACAAGGGAATGACCATGTGCGGGAAAACGACAACATCCCGCAATGGCAAGAGGGGGAGCGTTAATTCTTCGGAGTCTTGGAGTAAGGCCATGATGGTGTTTAACCTTATGTCAGTAAAAATAGACTAGGACACCAAATGCAGGGCGGCTCAAACAAATTCAAGTCGCACTTGCACAGGTGTGCCATAAGCGATTGAATTTATGCGTAAATATTTTACGCTCAGCAATCCTTGGATTACCATCGATAGTTCAGGAAGCCACTTTCGGTTGGTCTGAATAAATAAGCAAAGGTTTACCTTCACCGGTAATCACGGATTCATCCAGGACTACCTTGGTGACATTATCCATGGAAGGGAGCTCAAACATGGTATCGAGTAATGCATGCTCAATAATCGAACGCAGTCCGCGCGCTCCAGTTTTACGCTCCAGCGCCCTCTTGGCAATTGCGGCCAAGGCGGTATCGCGAAACTCCAGCTCGGCGCCTTCCATTTCGAACAATTTCGCATATTGCTTGGTCAACGCATTTTTTGGCTCAGTCAGTATGGTAACCAGAGCCGTTTCATCCAGTTCTTCAAGCGTAGCGACAACCGGTAAACGACCCACGAATTCCGGAATCAAGCCAAACTTGATCAAGTCTTCGGGTTCTACTTCGCGCAGCAATTGTGAAATATTGCGACTGTTATCCTTGCTTTTAACTTCCGCGCCAAACCCGATTCCACCCTTTGAAGAACGGTTTTGCACTACTTTTTCCAAGCCTGAAAAAGCGCCGCCGCAAATAAACAGGATATTACTGGTGTCGACCTGTACAAACTCTTGATTCGGGTGCTTGCGCCCACCCTGAGGTGGAATCGAAGCAGTGGTGCCTTCGATCAGCTTAAGTAAGGCCTGCTGAACACCCTCTCCCGACACATCACGGGTAATAGACGGATTGTCGGATTTTCGCGAAATCTTGTCTATTTCGTCAATGTAAACAATACCATTTTTAGCCTTCTCAACATCGTAATCACATTTTTGCAGCAGTTTCTGGATGATGTTTTCGACGTCTTCTCCCACATATCCCGCTTCGGTCAGCGTGGTTGCGTCGGCGATTACAAAAGGTACATTCAAAAGGCGTGCCAAGGTTTGCGCCAGCAGAGTTTTACCCGAACCGGTAGGACCTATGAGGAGAATATTGCTCTTCGCCAGTTCTACGTCATCCTTGCCGCCCAGATGGCGGAGACGCTTGTAGTGATTGTATACAGCGACCGACAGAATCCGCTTGGCCTTGTCCTGACCAATCACATATTCACCCAGAATTTCCTGAATCTCGCGTGGTGTAGGTAAATCGGATTTCCCGGATTTACCTCCTTGCCCTTGTTGTACTTCTTCACGGATGATGTCGTTACATAAATCCACACATTCATCGCAAATGAATACTGAAGGCCCAGCGATCAGCTTGCGGACTTCGTGCTGGCTCTTACCGCAAAAAGAGCAATAGAGCAGTTTTTCGCCGCTTCCTTTATCTGACATAAAACTCTCCGTTGGCTGTGGTGATAACCGGCATTAGCTGACGTTGTCCACGCGACTAGTGATGACTTTATCTACCAGACCGTATTTCACGGCATCCTCTGCGCTCATGAAATTATCGCGATCCGTATCTTTTTCAATGACTTCTACAGGCTGCCCGGTATGATGAGCCATTAAGCCATTAAGCCTTGCACGTAAATAAATAATTTCTTTAGCGTGTATTTCAATATCCGAGGCCTGACCCTGAAATCCGCCACTGGGTTGATGAATCATCATGCGTGAATTCGGCAGGCAAAAACGCTTACCTTTAGCGCCTGCGGTCAGCAAAAATGCACCCATACTCGCTGCCTGACCCATGCACAGCGTGCTCACATCCGGCTTGATGAATTGCATGGTGTCATATACTGACAATCCTGCAGAGACCGACCCCCCAGGTGAGTTGATATACAGATGAATATCCTTATCCGGATTTTCGGACTCAAGAAATAACAATTGGGCGACCACCAAGTTGGCTGAGGTTTCATTTACCGGCCCAATCAAAAACACCAGACGCTCTTTGAGCAGGCGCGAATAAATATCGTACGCACGCTCTCCCCGGCCACTCTGTTCGACCACCATGGGCACCAGACCCAAGCCTTGCGGCTCCCAACTACGGCTATCCATCATTCGGTTACGCCTTCCCCATCAATTCGTCGAAACTGATCAACTGGTCTTCAACTTGAACTCGTTCAAGCGCCCATTCCACCACGTTATTTTCCAACACCAGCGACTCGATCTCCTGCATGCGCTCGGGGTTTTGATGATGCCACTTTATCACTTCCTGTGGATCTTCGTAACTTTGCGCAAATTCCAGTATAAGCGTATTGATCTGCTCAGGCTTGGCCGTCAACCCATTTACACGCACAGCCTCGGCAAGAATCAGTCCCAGGCTGACTCGTCGCATGGCCTGCTCAGTAAATATATCGGCAGGTAACGGCACATCATTAGGGTTAACGTTCATTCCACGTTCTTGCATGTCCTTAAGCGCATTTTGCATCAGGCGCTGAGTTTCAATATCCAAAAGCGATTTTGGCACTTCGATTTTTGTACTGTCCAGGAATGCCTGCATGACCTGCTCCTTGAGCTTGGCATGAATGCGGTTCTTCACTTCCCGTTCCAGATTCGTCTGTATTTCGGTGCGCATTTTTGCCACATCACCATCGGCCACGCCCAGGCTGGTTGCGAACTCCGCGTCCACTTCCGGCAGCTGGGGAGCGGCAATATCGGTAATCGATACCTCGAAAGTAGCCGTTTTTCCCGCCAGTTCCTTGGCTTGATAATCCTTTGGAAAAGTCACATCAAAGGATTTGTTTTCACCTGCCTTCACATCCACGAGTGCGGTTTCAAACTCAGGAAGCGTGCGCCCTTCACCCAACACGACACGAAACCCCTTGGCTTCGCCGCCATCAAAGACAGCGCCATCGATTTTCCCGACATAATCAAGGGTAACCAGATCACCCATTTGCGAGGCGCGGTCTGCAGTATTGAATTGCACACGCTGTTTGCGCAACACTTCCAACGTCTTGTCCACATCGGCATCACCTACCGTCACGACAGGGCGTGTAATTTTCGCAGCACTGACATCACCCAAGCTAATTTCAGGGTAGACCTCGAAAGTAGCAGAAAATTCGATCGACCCTTTATCCGTCGCGTCAGTTTTAGGCTCGATACGCGGATAGCCCGCCACTTTGAGCTGATGAGCCTGAATTGCTTCCATAAAGCTTTTCTGTACTGCATCGCCGAGTACTTCCTGATGAATCTGTCCACCGTATTGCTTGGTAACCAGACTCATTGGCACTTTGCCACGACGGAAACCATCCAGTTTGGTATTCCGTGCGATGTTGCGGAGGCGATTACTGACCTCGGTTTCGATCTGTTGCATTGGCACGGCCAGATTAATGCGACGTTCCAGGGTGCTGATTTGCTCGAGGTTAGCTTGCATGGGGTAAATCCTTACTGGCTGATGAATAAGTTATAAATCCTGGTGCGAAAGGGGGGACTCGAACCCCCACACCTTGCGGCGCTGGAACCTAAATCCAGTGCGTCTACCAATTCCGCCACTTTCGCAAACCGCCAAGTGTAATATAATTGCGCCTTCGCTGTCAGCTTCTATGCCCAACAAACCCATTTATCAATGCCATTACTCGCCACAATACATGTCTGTTGGTCATTACGAAAATTTTCCTGTAGCGTCAATATTGCTACCACGCCGTCTGCGCCGCCCGGTTGCAGTCATTTACCGCTTTGCACGCAGCGCGGACGATATCGCTGATGAAGGTGATGCGACTCCCGAACAACGATTGGCTGAATTGGATGTTTACCGTCTCGAACTAAGCCGCATTGAAGCACATCAACCCACGCACACTCCCTTATTCAATCAATTGGAAGGGGTTATCCGCAACCATGCGCTGCCTTTGCAGCCATTTCGGGATTTGCTGGACGCATTTTCGCAGGATGTTGTCAAAACCCGCTACGCTCATTTTGGCGAGGTGATGGAATATTGTAAAAAATCCGCCAATCCGGTGGGGCGCCTGATGCTGGCACTCTATGGCGAAACCGATACCCGCAGTCTGGCATATTCCGATGCCATCTGCTCCAGCCTGCAACTGATCAATTTTTTGCAGGATGTAGGCATTGATTACCAGAAAAACCGTATTTATCTGCCCCTGGACGAGATGCTGAAATACCAGGTGGATGAAACGCAAATTGCGCGCCATGACACAGCCGGGCTATGGCAGCCATTCATGTTGATGCAGATCGAGCGCGCCCGAAAAATACTGCAAGGCGGCGCGCCTCTTGGTAAAGTCCTGAAGGGCCGTATCGGACTCGAACTACGCATGATTATCATGGGTGGAGCGACTATTCTGGAAAAACTTCATAAAACTCGCGGTGACATTTACACCCAGCGCCCCATATTAAATGCAGCCGATTGGCTCAATATGTTTTACCGCGCTGTACGCGCCAAATAGGACACGCCTTGGATCCCAACCAATACTGCCAGGACAAAGCTGCTGCCAGCGGTTCCAGCTTTTACTACAGCTTCCTGTTTTTGCCACCGCCTAAGCGCCGTGCCATCGTTGCACTTTACGCCTTCTGCCGGGAAGTTGACGATATCGCAGATGAGTGTACCGATACTGCCGTAGCACGAACCAAGCTGGCTTGGTGGCGCACTGAAGTATCTGACTTGTACCGCGACGAACCTCATCACCCTGTCAGCCAAGCCTTGTCTCCAGTCATCAAGCAGTACGACCTGCCGGCCGAGCAACTGCTGGAAATCATCGACGGCATGGAAATGGATTTGACCGAGCACCGGTATGCCGATTTCAAATCGTTACGGCTCTATTGTCACAGGGTGGCCGGGGTAGTGGGCGAACTGTCCGCAGTAATTTTCGGACATACAGAACGTGCCACATTGCGTTACGCAGCGGATCTGGGGCTGGCGTTTCAGCTCACCAATATTATTCGCGATGTAGGTGAAGACGCCCGCCGCAATCGTATTTATCTGCCCATGGATGAGCTTGAACAATTCAACGTCAGCGCCGCAGACATCCTCAACGCCCGTGAAACCGATAATTTTCGTCAATTGATGGAGTTTCAGTACCAGCGGGCTCAACAATTCTATGAACAAGCCTTTGCCGCCTTGCCTCAGACAGATCGCAAGGCGCAGCGCACCGGACTGGTGATGGCCGGCATCTACCGTACCTTGCTGGAAGAAATTCGCGGCGAGGGATTCAAAGTACTCACTCAGCGCACCGCTCTCACCCCACTGCGTAAATTATGGATCGCATGGCGTACCTGGATCAAAGCTTGACCAAACACGTTGCGATTATTGGTGGTGGCTACGCCGGCATGGCTGCTGCGGTGACCCTGGCACAAAACGGAATAAAAACAACCGTATTCGAAGCCGGCAAAACCCTGGGAGGGCGTGCGCGCCAGGTCATGCTCAACGGTATCTGCCTGGATAATGGGCAGCACTTGCTGTTGGGGGCATACAGTGAAACCCTGCGTCTGGTCAAACTGGTTGCACCGGCACAGGCAGCGTGGTTGCGGCGTCCCATGGAATTGCATACCCTGAACGGCTTGCGGCTTTCCGCACCCTACCTGCCCGCGCCATTGAATACCCTGCTGGCATTGCTGACCGCACGCGGCTTGAGCGCCAGTGAACGTTTTGCCGCCATCCGTTTCATGTTGTCGCAACGTCTCAAGCATTTTAAATTAAAGCGGGATATGCCGGTTGCACAGTTGCTGAAGCTCCATGCCCAGCCACTGGCATTGGTGGACAAATTATGGGCGCCCCTTTGTATCGCCGCGCTGAACACCCCGGTTTCCATCGCTTCTGCGCAGATATTCCTCAATGTATTACGCGATAGCCTGACACGTCGGCGTAGCGATAGCGATCTTGTTTTTCCCGCACGTGATCTCACCACCTTGTTTCCGCAACCCGCTGCAGATTTTGTACGCGCCCACGGCGGCAATGTCATGACCGGAAAAACAGTGGATGTGATTGAGAAAACCGCTGATGGCTTTGCTGTGCACGGTGATCATTTCAGCCACGTGATCTGCGCCGTGGCGCCTCATCAGGCTTTGCGTCTGCTGGCCGGTTTGGAGGGGCTGAGTGGGGCGCGAACCCTGATCGAAGCCTTTCACTACCAACCGATCACCACCGTATATTTACAATATTCGGTCGGGATAAACCTCGCCAAACCGATGTTGGGTCTCACCAGCGGCTTATCCCAATGGGTATTCGACAGAGGTATGACCCACGGGCAGCATGGCCTTTTGGCTGTGGTGATCAGCGCCGAAGGACATCACCGTGAACTGGATGCGGTGGCACTCGCACAACAAATAGATAAGGAATTACGCGACGCGCTGGGCAATTTGCCTACTCCGCACTGGCATAAAGTCATTGTTGAAAAGCGCGCTACTTATTCGTGTGATGCCGGTATAAAGCGTCCGACGCAAATCACCGCACTCAAAAATTTTTATCTGGCAGGGGATTACACTGCCAGCGAATATCCGGCCACGCTCGAAGCTGCAATAAGAAGTGGCGTAAAATGTGCACAATTAATATTGGACCCAGCATGAAAAACTATAATGCCCCCGCCGATTTACTGAAAGACCGCGTCATCCTGGTTACTGGTGCAGGCCAAGGCCTTGGTCGTGAAGCCGCGCTGGCTTATGCAGCACATGGTGCTACCGTTATCCTGCATGGACGCGACATCCCCAAACTGGAACAGGTATATGATGAAATTGAAGCCGCAGGTCATGCGCAAGCCGCCATTATTCCACTGGATTTGAATGTTGCAGATGATCAGGCTTATGAAGGTTTGGCTGGTTCGATCGGCATGCAGCTCAAGCGCCTGGATGGTATCCTGCATAATGCTGCCATGTTTTATAGCGCGTGCCCGCTTGAACTGCAAACCACCGAGCAATGGCTTACCTTGATGCGAGTCAACCTGATTGCCCCTTTTGCGCTGACGCGTGCGTGCCTGCCGCTACTCAAACAGTCGCCCGACGCCTCGGTTATCCTGACGGGCGAATCACACGGCCACCACCCCGCAGCTTACTGGGGTGGCTATGCAGTATCCAAAGCCGGGGTTGAACCGTTAACCCAAATATGGACGCAAGAATGGGAAATACTTTACCCTAACATGCGCATCAATACCTTGATCCCCGGTCCGGTAGCCTCACCCAAACGTCGCCGTACCCACCCCGGTGAAGACCCGGACACGCTACCGCAGATGCCCGACCTGATGCCTGCATACTTGTACTTGATGGGTGCGGACAGCACCACGGTGAAAGGCCAGACAATCGAATTGAATAATGCCTGAAACACACGCCCAGCTTGCCGATAAGTCACAGTTCAAACTGGGACGCTATGAAATCGCGGCCGAAGTCGGACACGGCGCGATGGGTACTGTATACAAAGCACATGATCCACTGATCGAGCGTACCGTTGCGCTTAAAACCATACGAATCGATCTTTCTCACCAAGCCCATCAGTTATTCAAAGAGCGCTTCTACCGTGAAGCCAAGTCAGCAGGCCGACTCAACCATCCCAACATCGTCACGATCTATGACGTCGGTGAAACCGACGGCAGTGCATACATTGCGATGGAGTATCTGGAAGGCGAGTCGCTCGACATGTTGCTTGATAACCACATCCACCTGTCGATCGAACGCATAGCTCACATAACATTGCAGATTGCCAATGGCCTGGCTTACGCACACCAGCATGGCGTCATTCATCGCGACATCAAACCCGCCAACATCATACTGATGCGTAGCGGCAGGGTCGTCAAAATTACTGATTTTGGTATTGCCCAGATTCCGACCAGCGAACAGCTCAGCGAGGGAAGCTTGCTTGGGTCGCCCCGTTACATGTCACCTGAACAGGTCCAGGGCAAAGTGGTGGATGGCCGCAGCGACGTGTTCTCGCTAGGCATCGTGTTGTACGAGATGCTTACCGGACATGCGCCATTTACCGGCGACGACCTGGGTACCATTCTTTACAACATCATGAACTTTGAGCCCGCGTTTCCCAGCCAGATAAGCAAAAATGTGCCGGAGCCATTTGACCGTATTGTCATGCGCGCATTGGCTAAAAGACCCGCTGAACGGTATCAAACCGCGCGTGAAATGGCTGCTGATTTGCGTTCATTACGCGGTGTTACAGCCACAGCTGTTGTCCAATCCATTACCGCTTCTTCAGACACACCAGCAACACTGCAGCAGCGAACCAGGCAAATTGATAAAGCCATGGTACGTACATTGCTGAGCATGCTCAGCATGGGAATCGCCCTGGTGGCGGTACTGGCAATCATTGCACTAACCGTCAGTACGAATGTTCATCCACCTCATGTCACACGTTACGTAAAATCAATCGTCACTGTGCCTGTGCCATCCACTTCAAGCAATCAAGCTGCCGACGTCCAGAAACTCTTTTCCAAACTGGAAAATCCATTTAAACCGGTCAAAAAAAGTCAACCCAACCATCTCGCCATTAAGAAACTGGATAAGAAAATTCAGTTACTTATTGCCAAGCGCGCGGAGTTACTGACCAAATTTACCAAGCTTCACCCTGATGTCGTGATGGCCACCCACCAGATCAAACGTCTTGAAAAAGAAAAGCGCAAGCTGGCGCAGGAAAATAGCTGATAACGCTGTTATCCGTGCTCTCGCAAATATGTTACTGCATCTTGCAAGCGTTCCACTCCGATAATCTCCATACCCGGAATTGTCTGTCGGGGTTTGTTGGCTGCAGGCACGATGGCACGGGTAAAGCCCAGTTTGGCTGCTTCCTTGAGGCGTTCCTGCCCACGTTGTACCGGACGAATTTCCCCTGCCAGACCAACCTCACCAAACACAACAAGTTTATCTTGCATCGCTTTGTTTTTGAAAGATGAAACGATAGCCAACAGCAGTGGCAAATCTGCGGCTGGCTCGTTGATACGCACACCACCGACCGCGTTGATGAACACGTCCTGATCGTAACAAGCCAGCCCGGCATGACGGTGCAACACTGCCAGCAACATTGCCAGGCGGTTCTGCTCCAGGCCCACACTGAGCCGGCGCGGATTGGGCGAGGGCGACGACTCCACCAGCGCCTGAATCTCCACCAGCAAGGGTCGCGTGCCTTCCTGCGTCACCATCACACACGAACCCGGCACATCCGCGCTGTGCCCCGACAAAAATATTGCCGACGGATTGGATACCCCTTTCAGGCCCTTGTCAGTCATTGCGAATACACCCAGTTCATTCACCGCGCCAAAACGGTTCTTGAACGCGCGCACCAGACGGAACGTTGAACTGGTATCGCCTTCGAAATACAGTACCGTATCGACGATGTGCTCCAGTACGCGCGGTCCGGCCAAGGCACCTTCCTTGGTTACATGGCCAACCAGAAAAATCACCGTACCGGTCTGCTTGGCATAGCGCGTCAACTGGGCCGCGCACTCGCGCACCTGCGCCACCGAACCGGGTGCCGATTGCAGGGCTTCCGAATAGACTGTCTGAATCGAGTCAATCACCGCGATAAATGGCTTGTGGGCATGGAGCGTGGCGAGAATTTTTTCCAGCTGGATTTCTGCCAGCAATTGCAACCCGCCCGCATCCAGCTGCAGACGACTGGCGCGCAAGGCAATCTGGCGCGCCGATTCTTCGCCGCTTACATACAGCGTTTTGTGCGCTGCACTCATGCCGGACAGCGCCTGCAACAGCAGCGTCGATTTACCGATGCCAGGATCGCCGCCGATCAACACCACCCCACCCTTCACCACCCCGCCGCCGAGTACCCGGTCAAGTTCGCTGATACCCGTAGCGACGCGCTCGTCTTCCACGGCCTCTACTGCCGCTAGCGAAACCACCTCACTCACCACCGACAAGGCACTGTAACGCGACGGCGCGGCGGCCTCGGCGATGGTTTCCACCAGTGTGTTCCAAGCTTTGCAGGATGGGCATTGGCCTTGCCATTTACTCAATGTGTCGCCGCATTCTGAGCAGGAATAAAGGGTTTTTGCTTTAGCCATGTGGATTTGTTGTAACCGGTTTCGCGCTGCAGGCAACGTTTCGAATATTAAGCATCGGGGGGTTCCTGTCCAAGGTTCATCTCAATCGAGTCCCACTGCCTGTCCTTTACCATCACAAAGCGGCAGCGCCCGGCGGAAAGCCCGGCCCAAAGACCACCGATGACGCGATCATCTTCCGCATCGGTCCAGCGGTCAGCTCCCTTGTACTCGACAGCCAGTGTGACATCGCCAGGCAACTTGCACAGAAAGTCGGGATAGAAACGGCCGTTGGCTTTCTGCAGGAAGAAAGAACAGCCCTCGCGCCGGACCAGATTGCGCACCCAGAACAGGATGCGCCCTTTTTGCGCCTGCATATCCAGCCAACAAGCGCATTCGAACTCCTCCTTGCTATCGAAGTCACCCATACGCCCGTAGAAATGCTTGCGAAAATCGAAGTGGCCGAAGCGGCCGTCGTAGTCGCGGCTGGGCGCATAAGCCAGAGGATGGAAGTCGAACGCATACACATCGCTGACGGCCACACGCGCAGCCGCATCATCACCAAACAAAATCTGCTGGAAGGCTTTGCCAATGGCCTGCTTGCGCAACTCGCGGATGCGCGCTTCGATCAGGTTACGGATCATGAATTTCTGCAGATTGACGCGGGCCAGCGTGAAATCGTCCCGGCGCAGCAATTCGGTCAGCCACGCGGCGACAAAGGCCTGTTTGGCTGCATGGGTGAGCGATGGCTCAGGCAGATTGCGACATAGCCAGGTCGCCAGGCGTACCGCATCCCAGTGCTCCGGCTGATAAGTCAGGCCCAGATCGCGTTGCAGTTCCGGCAGAAAGCGCGAAACGACTTTGCCGCTGGCGGCGTCCACATCGATCTCACCGCCCTCGGAGACTTTCAAGCCCGCACCCAGAGCGGTCAGGTCGCCAGCGCTCGGCATCGCATCGTAGGGCGAGAGTTCACACGGATACTCCAGCACTTCCGGGTCATCGAACAAAGCAAGCTCACCATGCATGCGCAGGGCGAGCTGCGGAATGCGGAAACGTTCGCCCAGTTCCGCCGGTGTCTGAAAAAATTCGATGGCCGTGGTGCGACTGATTTCGGCTGCTTCCGCAATGGCTGCAACGGCTGACTCGGACGTTACCGACGCCGTTAGCAGCGCTGTCTCGTCCTGAGTCAGTGGCGTACTGATGGTCAACGTGTTGAGCTTGCCGTCCCAGCTCACCTTGTCGCGGATGGGCTTGGGCACGCGCTTGAGGTCGGGTTTTTCGGACAAGGTAATTGCCACCGGCCGCACCACCACGCGCCCGGCGTGGCCTTCCAGATCAAGCCGCGCCTGCTCGCTCCTAGCTGCCGTCACGAACTCGCTCACCTCGCGCCGTTCGAATCCGGCACCGGCCACCAGCCGGTCACGTAGCGCGCTCGCCGTTTCCGCGAAGTTACGCGATACCACAAACGCATAGGATTGGTTAAGCGGCCGGTTTTCCCGATGGTGCGCGCCCGGCTGCCGCAGTATCCGCCCGAGCAACTGCTCGACCGAGGTAGCTGAATGCAGCGAGGCCATGCTCACCAGAATGTAGGCGAACGGGCAATCCCAGCCCTCGGCCAGCGCCTTCTGGGTGATGACGAACTTCACCGGGCAGGCCGGGTCGGCAATGCCGAGCTTGTAGTCGGCCTCGATTTTTTCCAGGCCCTTTTCCTCGCCGGTGGCGACGATGATCTCTTCTGGTGGAATGCGGTGGTTGGTGATCAGTTCATTGCGCACCCGCTCGAAATCCAGCGTCTCCACGCCAGCCCGGCGTGGCTCGGCCTGAATCAGCACCAGCGGCCGCAGGTAGGCCGCACCCGCGCGGCGTTCCTCGTCGGCCAGCTTGTGCAGGGCGTCACGACGGCCGATGGCATCCGCCAGGCACTGCTGCCAGTTCGGCTCGGTTTCCAGCACCACAGGCAGCTTGATCATTTCCTCTGCCTTCAACTCGGCGGCCGACACGCTGTGCAGCACATTGCTCGGCGTGCGCTCCAGGTCCGGCGTGGCGGTGAGTTCCATCACCCCGCCGGGGCGAAAGCGCGCCAGCATGTCGAACGCCAGTTCGGTGCGGCTGTTATGCGCCTCATCGACCACCACGAACGGCCGCCGCAAGCGCAGCACGTTGACCAGTGAATACGGCGTGGTCTGCTCGGCGCCCTGGCCGTCCTTGAGCAATTCGCCGCGCTGTGCCGGTGCCAGGTTGTCGAAGTGATGCATCAGCGCGCCGCTGGACTGATACACCTTGCGGCACTCCTCATCTTCCACCTGAAACGCCTGCCGGGTGGCGACGATGATCGTGGTCGAAGTGTCCAGCGTGGCGCGGGTCACGCTCCTGGCTTCATCCAGGTCCAGCACCGTGATAGTGCCGGCCTCACGCAAGGCGATGTGATAGGGATGATGACGATCACGCAAGGCGCGCAGCGTCTGCACGCGGATCGGCTTACTCGGCACCAGCCACAGAATCACGCTGTGCTCGCAGCGCAGCAGGTGCGTGTTGACCAGCGCCACGCTCTTCGCTGCCAGCCAGGTTTTGCCGCCGCCAGTGGGCACGCGCAGGCAAAAATACGGCATATCGGCCGGAAAGCCCGGCAGCGGATTGTAAGCCAGGCCGCGCCCCCACAGCCGTTCGGTGGTGGCGGTAAAAGCAATCGACGGCGACGGCAGCTCGTGGCAGGCCTGGAAATACGCCTCGATGCTTTCCAGCACTTGCGACTGATAGGTTTTCGGGGCGAAGCCGGTCACGCCTTGTCACCATAATCAGCGGGCGGTTGCTGCGCATTAAGCCCGTCAATCCGTTGCACTTCGGGGATGAGATATTCCAGCTTGCCACCACGGCTAATCACGATCGCAGTGCCGGTCTGCATCGCCAGTTCGCGGGCACGTCTTGCTGCACGTTGCAGCGCCTGGAACGAACCGCGTAGATCAGCATTTTTAGCTTCATCGAGAGATCGCTGATTCATGTTTTTTCACTCCAATCCAGCAACACCGGCCGCTCGCCAGCGTTGTCATACAGTACCCAAAAATCAACCGCAGGCGCAAAGGTGGTTTTACCTGTGCCATTTGGCCCAGCGATGATGAGAACGCGCGGCTTGGTTTCCATCCCTACACCTCCAGCGCGTAAGGGGTCTGCTTGAAGGTGATGCCCTCGCGCGCGGCGCGTGCGCCCATGCGGTTGGCGGCGGCGTAAATCACTTTCGGGCCGTCGAACTTCGGCAACACGTCGAACACCGGGCCGGTCAGCACGTTGCCGCCGCCCACCGATTTATCCTTGAGGATGCCGTTATAGAGCAGATAGATGGCGCGGCCCTCGTGCACGCCGAGCAAGGGCGACACTATCCCCCCGCCACCTGCGCCGTCTCCCCCCTTTGACAAAGGGGGGCTGGGGGGGATTTGAAAGCCCGTACCGGTCTCGGCGAACCAGACGAACTCGGCCAGTTGCGCAAAGCGCACGCCGGGGCGGATCTGGCCATCGGCGGTGAACAGCGGTTCGACGGACAGGCGACAGAACTGGAAGCCACCGCCCAGGCCTTCGACAGCCTGGCCCTTGGCGTTGGTGTAGCCGGTGGCGACACGCTTGACGCGCTCGGCGGTGACGTTCTGCGCGATGTTGTCATCCATCTCAACCAAAATGAAGTGGCGGGTGCCACCGTCTTCCGCGTTCTGCATGAGAACCGCATGTCCTGTGGTGCCGGAACCGGCAAAGCTATCGAGGATCAGATCCCCAGTAATGGTTGTTTGTGCAATTAATAGCTGAATGAGCCGTGAAGGTTTTGGAAAAGAAAAAACCTTGGGCCCCAATACATCTGATAACTCCTTCGTTGCCTCCACATTTCCGGGAGCATTGAGAACGGTTGAAAGTCCGGTTGTCTCTGACAGCATATCTGTAATGTATCGCTTTAGCCGTGGCCTCCCTGACGATTTCTTCGGCCAGATAATTCGGTTGTCTGCGATTAACTGCTCCATCCGGTCGCGGCCATAGATCCAGCCTCGCGAAGGATGTGGCGGGTAATATTGTCCTGTTTCTGGATGAACTACTGAATAGTGGAGATTTGGTCTTTCCTGGGGATTTGCGAGGCCAGTGAGGTTGTCGCTCATCCAAGATCCGCGTGGATCGCCATCAGGATTGGTGTATTTTGTTAAGTCCTTTGCCTGCCCTGCGATTTTGAATTTCTCACTATTCCGATAAGTCAAAACATATTCGTGATCTGGTGAAATGCCATTCCTATTTCTGCTATCAGGTGTAGTTCTCCGCTTCCAAACAAAAGTTGCGGCATGATTTTGTTCGGAGAAAATCTCATCGAGCAGAAGCTTTAGTCGATCTCGCTCGTTGTCGTCGATGGAAACGAAGATTACTCCGTCCTCGCGCAGGAATTGTTTCAGCAACACCAGTCGCGGATACATCATGCACAGCCAGCGGTCGTGCCGGTCCAGCGTCTCGCCTTCCTTGCCGACCACCTCACCCAGCCATTTGCGAATCTCCGGGCTGTTGACGTTGTCGTTGTAGGCCCAGCCTTCGTTGCCGGTGTTGTAGGGCGGGTCGATGTAGATGCACTTCACCTGCCCGGCGTAGCGCGGCAGCAGTGCCTTGAGCGCATGCAGGTTGTCGCCCTGCACGATCAGGTTGCCGCTGCCGGCATCGCCGCACGACAGCTCGGGCACCGGCTCCAGCAAGCGGAACGGCACATCCTTGTGGTGTTTGACGACGGCTTCCTTGCCGATCCAGTTGAGTGTGGGCATGATACTTTCTGTTCTTGTATTGGCTGCTGTGCCAGGGCGATGCGCTGATACGCAGCCGCGCGTCGTGCTATGCAGAAATCCGGTTTGAATCGGCCGCTTGCTTCAAGGCAACGAGTTCAGTCAGCAAGGCTGGGGTGTCGTCTCGAATAATGCTCCACAGGGTATCGTTGTCGATGCCCAGATAGCCGTGAATCAGGCGGTTACGCGTAGCAATGATTTGTCTCCAGGAGATTTGAGCCGAGAATTCGCGTACGTGTTGCGGTATGTGGGTCGCTGCTTCACCAATCAATTCAAGATTTCGCACTGTGGCATCGTAATTCAGCTTGCTCTGTTCAAAGCCTTGCTGATCGTATCCTTCGGTGTAGGACAAAACGTTTTCGGCAAAACCGATCATGTCGTCAAGGTAAAACCGCCAGGCGCGTTCAGACATGGACAGCCTCATTTTCGATGTAAGGTCGCAATTCCGGGCGCAGGGCCTTGTCGGTCACCAGATCTACAGGACATCCCATCAAATCTTCCAGATAAAACTGCACGCCAAAATAACGCGCGGACGTCGCCGGGCCATCAAACGCAACCAGCACATCGACATCGCTATCGGTGCGCGCCGCATCACGCACGGTGGAGCCGAACAAGGCGAGGTCGGTCACCCCGAAGCGCCGCATCAATTCGGATTTGTGTAGAGTCAGCAATTGCAAAGCCTGAGTGCGATTCATAGCTTCTCCCGAGCGCGGTTGAATTGGATGCCTTGCACTGTATCAGGCCGGAAACACGCCGGTCGATAGATACCTGTCGCCGCGGTCGCACACGACGGAAACGATCACTGCATTTTCCACCTGCTTGGATAGTTCCAGTGCTGCGAACAGCGCGCCGCCAGAGGACACGCCGCCGAAGATGCCCTCCTCGCGCGCCAGGCGTCGCGTGGTTTCTTCGGCATCCTGCTGGCCGACATAGATCATCTGATCGATGCGCGAGAAATCGCAGATTTTAGGCAAATAGGCTTCCGGCCATTTGCGGATGCCGGGAATTTGCGCACCGTCCTTGGGTTGCACGCCCACTATCTCAATCGCCGGATTTTGTTCTTTCAGATAACGCGAGGTGCCCATGATGGTGCCGGTGGTGCCCATGCTGCTGACGAAATGGGTGATGCTGCCCTGGGTATCGCGCCAGATTTCCGGGCCGGTGCCTTCATAGTGGGCCAGCGGGTTGTCGGGGTTGGAGAACTGGTCGAGGATGATGCCTTTGCCTTCGGCTTGCATGCGATTGGCGACGTCGATGGATTCTTCCATGCTGCCTGCCCGGCTGGTGAGTACGATGTCAGCGCCGAAAGCACGCATGGTCTGGCGGCGTTCGATGGACAGATGCTCGGGCATGATCAAAATCATTTTGTAGCCGCGCATGGCGGCAGCCATCGCCAGTGCGATGCCGGTATTGCCGCTGGTAGCTTCGATCAGCGTATCGCCGGGCTTGATCTCGCCACGCGCTTCGGCGTGGGCAATCATTGACAGGGCCGGGCGATCTTTCACCGAACCTGCCGGATTGTTGCCCTCCAGCTTGACCAGTATGGTGTTGCTGGTGGTACCCGGCATGCGCTTGAGTTGCGCCAGTGGCGTGTTGCCAACGAACTCTTCAATAGTTTTGAACTGCGGCATGGCGGCCTCGATATGCAATTGAATGAATAATCCGGATTCAGGCGCCGTGCACTGCGCGCAAAACATCTACATAGCGTGCCGTACCCTGCTCCACGGTTAACAGCGGGGTGTCATAACCCGCTTCGCGCAGCGCGGAGATGTCGGCCTGGGTAAAGCTCTGGTATTTACCTTTGAGCGCCTCGGGAAAATCCACGTATTCGATGATGCCCCGAGCTTGCTGGGTTGCCAGATCCAGTGGCGCTTCGTTGGCATGGGCGCGGCAGGCGTTGATCACGGCCACGGCAACATCATTGAAAGTCTGGCTACGGCCGGTACCGAGATTGAATATACCGGACTGGCCGGGATGATCGAGAAACCAGAGATTGACCTTGACCACGTCTTCGATGGACACAAAATCACGGCGCTGCTCGCCGTGGGCGTATCCGTCGCAGCCTTCAAACAATTTCACCTTGCCGTGTGCGCTGTACTGGTTGAAGAAGTGAAAAGCCACCGAGGCCATGCGCCCCTTGTGCTGCTCGCGCGGACCGTACACGTTGAAATAGCGAAACCCGACAATCTGCGCCGTTTTATCGTGCCACATGCGGCGTACCGCCTGATCAAACAGGAACTTGGAATAGCCGTAGACATTGAGCGGCGATTCGTGCACGCGCTGTTCGCTGAATATACTGCCAGCGCCATATACCGAGGCGGATGAGGCATACAGAAAGGCCGCGTCGGTTTCCTGGCAGAAATTAAGCAGGTCCAGCGAGTAGCGATAGTTGTTTTCCATCATGTAACGGCCATCGGTTTCCATGGTGTCGGAACATGCGCCTTCGTGGAATATCGCAGCGACTTCTCCGTCCAGCCCGTTCGAGTGGATGAGCTCAAGAAACTCGCGCTTGTCGAGGTAATCCGCGATTTCACAATCGGTAAGATTCTTGAATTTGTCCGCTTTGGTGAGGTTATCCACCGCGATGATGTCGGTGATACCGCGCTCGTTCAGCGCTTTGACAATGTTTGCGCCGATAAAGCCGGCTGCGCCCGTCACTACGTAATACATGCTTATTCCTTGTCTTCGATGAATAGTTCTTGCGGGAGCACCACAGCTGTACCCAATTTACCCACTACAATACCTGCGGCACGGTTGGCCCAGGTAACGGATTCCTCCAGTGTCAAACCGGCTGCCAGCATCACCCCGAGCGTGGCAATCACGGTATCCCCCGCTCCACTCACGTCAAACACTTCCTGGGCTTCGGTAGGCTGGTGAAATACGCCTGCAGCGGTAAACAGGGTCATGCCCTCTTCGCTACGGGTAACCAGCAGGCCTTTCAGGTTCAACTCCAGACGCAATGCTTCGGCCTTGGTACGGAATTCGTTCTCGTTTTTCCAACTTCCCGCCACGTCGCGGAATTCACTGCGGTTGGGGGTAAGCAGTGTCGCATTGCGGTAGCGCGCATAGTCGTCGCCTTTGGGATCGACCAATACAGGGATGCTGCGTGCATTGGCGGCAGCAATCATGGCTTCAATGTGGGTCAGGCCGCCCTTGCCATAATCGGACAAAATCACCAACGCGTAATCCGCCAGCATGGCATGGAAGCGTTCCAGTTTGTCGGACAACACGGCTTCACTGGGCGGCGTTTCGAAATCGATACGCAGTAATTGCTGCTGACGGCCGATTACACGCAGCTTGATGATGGTCGCCAACGTGGCATCCTGATGCAGGCTGGCGTGAATATTATCTTCCTGTAGCAGACGAGCAACAGCCGCACCGGCTTCGTCGTCGCCGACCACGGATAACAGCGTGCTGTTTGCGCCCAGCGCTGCGGCATTACGCGCGACGTTGGCAGCACCTCCCAAGCGCTCTTCCTGCCGGTTGATCTTGACCACCGGTACCGGCGCTTCAGGTGAAATCCGCGCTACATCGCCAAACCAGTAGCGGTCCAGCATGACATCACCCACCACCAGAATGCGTGCATCCGTCAATAGGGATGCCAGTTTCATTGGCGCCCGATGGCAAGATATTCGAAGCCCGCCGCACGCATGGTAGCCGGTTCATACAGATTGCGGCCATCGAAAATCAGCGGTGTCTTCAGGGCGGCCTTCACCGCATTGAAATCTGGGCTACGGAATACTTTCCACTCAGTGACGATCGCCAGTGCATCCGCGCCCTGCAAGGCATCCATGGGGTTATCAACCAGTTGCAATTGCGGATGATCACCATAAATACGCTGCGTTTCATGGGTGGCAGCCGGGTCATGCGCCACCACTTTTGCACCACGTTCCCACAAACCTTCCATCAGCACACGACTGGGCGCCTCACGCATGTCGTCAGTGTTGGGCTTGAACGCCAATCCCCAAACGGCAAAAGTCTTGCCTTTCAAATCATTGCCAAAACGCGCAATGATTTTGTCCAGCAATACGCGCTTTTGCGCATCATTGGCTTCTTCTACAGCATCAATAACGTGCATTGGCGCGCCATATTCACCTGCTGTACGACGCAATGCCTGTACATCTTTCGGGAAGCACGAGCCGCCATAACCGCAACCCGGATACAGGAAATGATAGCCAATGCGTGGATCAGAACCCATGCCATGACGGACATTTTCAATATCCGCGCCCAGTTTTTCCGCCAGATTGGCAAGTTCGTTCATGAACGAAATACGTGTTGCCAGCATGGCATTGGCCGCGTATTTGGTCAGCTCTGCCGAGCGGATATCCATACTGATGAGGCGTTCGCGGTTGCGCTGGAATGGGGCATACAAAGTGCGCATCATTTGCGTGGCCTCATCGTTATCGGTACCGATCACAATACGATCCGGGCGCATGAAGTCCTCTACTGCCGCACCTTCCTTGAGGAATTCCGGATTGGAAGCAACGCTGAATTTCAGTTTTGAGGCGCGCCCATCGAGTTCTTCCTGCAGCGCTGCCCCGACTTTATCGGCAGTGCCTACCGGCACAGTGGATTTATCCACCACCAGCTTGTATTCAGTCATGTGTTTGCCGATGTTGCGCGCCGCAGCAACCACATATTGCAGATCGGCAGAGCCATCTTCGTCAGGTGGCGTGCCGACAGCGATAAACTGGATGTCTCCGTGATGCACAGCAGCTTCAACATCCGTCGTAAAACGCAAACGTCCGGCTGCCACGTTGCGTTTGACCATGTCTTCCAGGCCAGGCTCGTAAATGGGAATGCCACCACCCTGCAGGATGGCAATTTTTTTGGCATCTACGTCCAGGCACAGCACATCATTGCCGACTTCGGCCAAACAAGTACCGCTTACCAGGCCGACATAACCTGTTCCAATAACCGTGACTTTCATGGTTTCTCCCCGTTTGATATTTCGATATGAATGTCTTGCAAAGCCTTGAGCGGATCTTCCGCATGGGTAATCGGCCGACCGATTACCAGATAATCCGAACCTGCTGCCAATGCTGCGGCCGGCGTCATGACTCGCTGTTGATCTCCCGATGCGACCATGGCCGGGCGTATGCCGGGGGTGACCAGACAAAAAGCATCTCCGATACTGTGTTTAAGCAAGCTGGCCTCCTGCGCTGAACAGACCACACCATCCAGCCCGGCTGCCTCGGTCAAGGATGCCAGACGCAATACAGCCTCTTTTGGGTTACCGGCTAGACCTATCTCCTGCATATCCTGTTCATTCATGCTGGTGAGGAGCGTTACCGCAATCAGTAGCGGGCGCTGGGCCGACTCCCCGAGCGCCTCACGTGCGGTGCGCATCATGGTGCTGCCACCCAGCGCATGTACATTCATCATCCACACGCCGAGGTTTGCCGCCGCCTTGCAAGCGAGCGCCACAGTGGTGGGGATATCATGGAATTTGAGATCCAGAAAAACGGCGAATCCACGCCGCACAAGCAACTCTACAAAACCGGGACCGGCCGCTGTGAATAATTGTTTGCCGACTTTCAGACGGCACAATAACGGATCAAGCCGTGCAACCAGTGCCAGAGCGCTATCGGCATCCGGATAATCCAGCGCTACAATAATTTTCGGATCGTTCATTCTTCCCTTTTCTGTGGTGGGAAACTATCCCAGCTGCCGCATGCCGGGCAATGCCAGAAAAAACTGCGCGCCTTGAAACCGCACTTTTCGCATTGATACATGGACTGGCGCTGGCTGTAGTTGTACACCAGTCCTTTTATAATTTGTAGATCCTGGCGGCGTTCAACCGGGGCATCCAGTAATTCAGCCTCCAGATAACGATCCAGACCTCGCAAACTCGGACTGCGGCGCAATTCCTCCTGCGCCAATTGGTAGGCAGCTTCAGCTCCGTGAATTTTAAGGGTGCCGGCAAAAACCGCATTGAAGAGTTCGAACGTACGGTGCCGGGCCAAGGCCGCACGCAACCATGCCAACCCCTCCTCTTCCCGCCCTAATATGCGGTAACACTCCATCAGACGATCGGTAATCAGCGTCAAATGTGCACCGCTCTGCGCCTCCACACGTTTCCACAGTGCAATGGCTGCTTCATGCGCCCCGCTTGCGGCTTCAATTTCGCCCAACAACATATTGGCACGTACACAATTACGGTTAACTGACAGCGCCTCTTCAAGATACTTGCGTCCGGCTTCGGGATGGCCATGAACGTTTTCAATGGTGGCGAGTTCGCAAAAATAATGCGCAATTTCGACGTGATACGGCTTGCTGGAAATCGGTGCGAGTTCGCGTGCCGCAGCGATGGCTTTGTGCCAATCCTTCACCTGGACGTAAATTTCCAGCAGGAATTGACGCGCCTCGGCAGCGTACGTCGTTTGTTCCATCTGATTAAAAATAGTCTCGGCGCGATCAATGATTCCGGCCTTGAGATAATCCTGCCCCAACTCGGACAGCGCCTTGAGTTTTTGCTCCTCCGGCAAGTCATCACGCTCGACCAGGTTCTGGTGCATGCGTATGGCACGTTCCACCTCGCCACGCTTCCGAAACAGGCCGCCCAGCGCAAAGTGCAAATCCACGGTGTCGCTATCCACTTTGACCACTTCGATAAACGCTTCGATGGCCTTATCCGGCTGCTCATTGAGGAGATAATTAAGCCCCTTGAAATAAGAGGCGGGTAAACTGCGCGATTCGCTCATCGCGTGACGAATATCCACCCGCGCAGCGAGCCATCCCAAACCGAAAAACAGCGGCAAGGCCAATAGCCACCAAAGTTCAAATTCCATTATTATTTTACATCCACTTAATTTGCCTGCATTTCATCAGGCAAGGTGATCTGTGTCGTCGCCATCAGCTTGCGCAAATGCATCAGTTCACGACGTTGCCGAAGCAGATAACCCATACATGCTGCAACACCGACTACCGCCCCGCCTACAAAAAACATCAATATGATCAGTACCAGGGGCGCCTGCCATTCATAGCCGAGATAATAGGCCAAGGTAACGACTTCACTGTTCTTTACTGCAAATCCCAGCAACAGGATAAACAAAAAAAACTTCAACACCCACCCAAGATAACGCATCAATCACTCCCGCTCACCGGTAATGTCCGATTTTAACCTTTGCGCACCGCTTAGAACATAAAAAAACGGCATGTCGCAAGACATGCCGTTTTTAGTCCGATATAAATCATCAAAGCCAGATTTATGATTCACACACGAACACTTGAAACTACCAACTCCAACCTACTTGCAATCCACGCGTTCACGCAATTCCTTCCCGGCTTTGAAGTGTGGTACATACTTCTCAGGTACCGCCACTTTCTCACCCGTTTTTGGGTTACGTCCCAAACGTGGTGGGCGGTAGTTCAGGCTGAAACTACCAAACCCGCGGATTTCTATCCGTTCCCCTTCAGCGAGACTTTTGGAAACTGCATCCAGTATGGTCTTGACCGCCAACTCAGCGTCGGTAACGACCAACTGGGGATAGCGTGCAGCTAGCCGCACAATCAACTCCGACTTGGTCATGAACTCGCCTTTCAGGATTCGAGGTTTTTATTATCAAGCTTGGCTTTCAACAGTGCGCCCAGGCTTGTCGTTCCTGTACTAGCAGCTTGTTGGTCACCCGCCAGTTTTTGCATTGCTTCGGTCTGTTCAACGTTATCCTTGGCCTTCACCGAAAGGTTGATGCTGCGATTCTTGCGGTCGACATTGATGATCATTGCTTCCACTTCGTCGCCATCCTTGAGGTGGGTACGAATATCTTCAACACGATCTCGTGACAACTCGGAAGCACGCAGATAACCCTCTACTTCATCGCCCAGCTGAATCACGGCACCTTTGGCATCCATTGATTTCACTGTACCTTTAACCATGCTGCCCTTGTCAAAGGTGGAAACGTAGTTGTTGAAAGGATCGCCTTCCATCTGTTTCACGCCCAGCGAAATCCGCTCGCGTTCCACATCAATGGCCAGTACCATGGCTTCAACTTCGTCACCCTTCTTGAAGTTATGCACAGCCTCTTCACCCGGTTGGCTCCAGGACAGATCAGACAAGTGCACCAGGCCATCAATACCGCCAGGCAAACCAATGAATACGCCAAAGTCGGTAATCGATTTGATCTGGCCGCTGACTTTGTCGCCCTTCTTGTGATTCATCTCGAAATCATCCCATGGGTTGGACTTGCACTGTTTCATACCGAGGGAAATACGACGACGTTCTTCGTCTATTTCAAGCACCATCACTTCCACCTCATCGCCCAACTGCACGACTTTGGAAGGATGCACGTTCTTGTTGGTCCAATCCATTTCCGACACGTGTACCAAACCTTCAATACCCGGTTCGATTTCCACGAATGCGCCATAGTCGGTCAGGTTAGCCACTTTGCCGAACATGCGGGTGCCGGTTGGATAGCGGCGTGACAGACCCATCCATGGGTCGTCGCCCAGCTGCTTAATACCCAGCGAAACACGGTTTTTCTCTTGATCGAACTTGAGAATCTTGGCTTCCACTTCGTCGCCCACCTGCACCACTTCGGATGGATGCTTGACACGACGCCAGGCCATGTCGGTGATATGCAGCAGGCCGTCGATACCACCCAGATCCACGAATGCGCCATAGTCGGTGATGTTTTTGACCACGCCCTTGACCACGGCGCCTTCCTTGAGGCTGTCCATCAGCACTTGGCGGTCGGCACCCATGCTCTGCTCCAACACGGCACGACGTGAAACCACCACGTTGTTGCGCTTGCGATCGAGCTTGATAACCTTGAATTCCATTTCCTTGTTTTCGTACGGTGCAGTGTCCTTGACCGGGCGGATATCCACCAGCGAACCGGGCAGGAAGGCACGAATGCCATTCACCATCACCGTCAGGCCACCCTTGACCTTGCCATTGACCATGCCGGTGACGATTTCACCATCTTCCATGGATTTTTCCAGGCTGATCCAGGCGGCCAGACGCTTGGCCTTGTCACGCGACAGTTTGGTCGAACCATAACCATCTTCGAGCATTTCGATCGCCACGCTAACGAAATCGCCAATCGCAACCTCGAGCTCACCGTGGTCATCACGGAATTCTTCAGTAGCAATCAGACTTTCGGACTTCAGCCCGGCGTTTACGGTGACGAAATTATCGTCAATCGCCACGACTTCGGCGGTAATAACTTCACCTGCGCGCAATTCCTGGCGCGTCAAGCTCTCTTCAAAGAGGGCGGCAAAGCTTTCAAAACTGGGATCGGTAGAGGAAGAAGCTGTAGACATCATGAAAAGTAAAGGCCTAAAAATCCGCGATGAGATGCGGGGTTAATTTTAAATAAAATCCGTACCCGAAGCCGGGTTCAGACACCTTGCCCGGATTGCCTTGCCTGATAGCTAGCAAGCACCTTGGCGACCGCTTGGTCGATAGTCAGGTGCGTGGTTTCCAGCAGGGTGGCATCCGCGCCTTGCTTGAGTGGTGCGATACTGCGCGCCGCATCACGTGCGTCGCGCTCGCGTAATTCATCGAGCAAGTTTGTAAGCGTAGCACTGAATCCTTTTTCCATCAACTGCTTATAGCGGCGCTGCGCGCGTTCTTCGTCACTGGCTGTCAGAAATATTTTAACCGCGGCATCGGGAAATATGACCGAGCCCATATCACGCCCATCGGTCACCAGGCCCGGTGCCTGGCGGAAGGCACGCTGGCGCTCCAGCAAAGCATCACGTACCGAAGGGAGTGCTGCTACCTTGGATGCCCCATTACCAATCATTTCCGTGCGTAACTCATCGCTTACCCGCTTGTCATCCAGCCATATTTCATTTTCTTCAAAACGTGCATTCAGATTGCGTGCGAGCTGAGCCAATGCTGCCTCATCATCCAGTGCTACTCCTTGTTTTTGCGCTGCAAGCGCAGTCAGACGGTATAACGCTCCACTATCCAGATAATGGAACCCCAGAGCGCGTGCGACCAGCGCAGCGACTGTCCCTTTACCTGAAGCCGACGGCCCGTCAATCGCGATCACCGGAATGTCGACATTCCCGGTAATTGAAGCAAACGCATCAAAATAACCAGGAAACGTCTTGTTCACACATTTCGGATCATTAATCCGTATTTTTACGCCGCCCAGCGTCACCAGCGAGAAACACATCGCCATACGGTGGTCGTCGTAAGTATCGATGGTTGCGGCCTGCAACTGTGCGGGCGGCGTCACCCGCAGAAAATCCGCGCCTTCCTCGACAATAGCGCCCACTTTGCGCAATTCTGTCGCCATGGCGTAAATACGGTCTGTCTCCTTCACTCGCCAGCTGCCGATATTGCGCAAGGTGGTCGGCCCATCAGCGAACAACGCCACCACCGCAATGGTCATCGCGGCGTCGGGGATATGATTGAAATCGGCGTCAATGCCATGCAGAGGGCTCTGAGCGGAAGCCTCTACCCAATTTTCACCCATCGTAATGGTGGCACCCATTTGCTGCAGCGCCTCAGCAAAGCGAATATCACCCTGAATACTTGTGCTGCCGACCCCTTCCACTCTAACCGGACCACCGCCGATGGCACCCGCAGCGAGAAAATAGGAGGCTGAGGAGGCATCGCCTTCCACATAAATCATATCCGGACTGCGATAAGTTTGGCCTGCCGGCACGCTGAAAGCCTGCCAGCCATCACGCTCAACCTCAACGCCGTAGCGGCGCATCAGGTTTAGCGTGATCTCGATGTAAGGTCGGGATATCAGTTCTCCGATAACACGGATGGTTATCGCTTTGCCGGTCAGTGGTGCCGCCAGTAACAAGCCAGTCAAAAACTGGCTGGATACATTCCCGCGCACCGTCACTTCATGGGCATTCGACAACTGCGCAGGCCTAATTTTTAGTGGTGGAAAACCGGGATTCTCAAGATACTCGATCTGCGCCCCGAGCTGGTGCAAGGCATCGACCAGATCACCAATAGGCCGTTCGTGCATGCGCGGCACCCCGCGCAGCGTGTAATCGCCGTCAGACAGTGCCAGCGCGGCAGTAAGCGAACGGAATGCAGTACCTGCATTGCCTAGCGACAGCACGGCCTGTTTGACCGGAAATGCCCCGTCTGCACCCTGTATGACATAGCCTTGTGTGTCTTCGTGGTACGTCCAGCCCACCCCCAGACTGGACAGCGCATCCAGCATCACCCGTGTATCGTCAGAATCCAGCAGACTTTTCACGAGGGTGCTACCTTGCGCAAGCGCCGACAGCAGCAGGATGCGGTTGGAAATGCTTTTCGAACCAGGTAGCTGAATACGACCCTGGGCACGACTCAGCGGAGAGAGATCAAGGAATTTCATTATCAATTTATGTGAAGAATGTTCGAGTAAAGCAATACGTCGTCATTATTTCCCGGACCAGCACACACGCGCTGTTTGTGCACGCTTGAACATGGCCTCCAGCGCAGCAGCGTCTTCTGTCGCCAGCATTTCGCGCAGCTGTTCCAGACTGGCCTGATACTGCTCTATTTCCGTTAACAATGCCGGCCTGTTAGCCAACGCGATATCACGCCACATTTCCGGGCTGCTGGCAGCAATACGGGTAAAGTCGCGGAAACCGCTGGCTGCGAAGTCGAATAGTGTGTCGGCATTCCCGCGGCGTGCAATCATGTCTACCAGTGTATAAGCCAGCAGGTGCGGCAAATGACTGACTGTGGCAAAGATGGCATCGTGTTGCGTAGATGACATTTCACTCAATTTGGCGCCGCACGCTTGCCAGAGCCCGCGCACTTTTGCTACCGCGCTTATATCCGATTGCGGCAATGGCGTGAGAATGACATTTTTGCCTTGATATAAATCCACACGTGCAGCCAGGGCACCACAGGTTTCCGCCCCGGCAATGGGATGACCCGGTACACAATTTTTCAAATGCGCAGCAAGATGCGCCTGCATCATTTCAGCTACGTTTTGCTTGGTACTACCAGCATCGGTAATTATCGTTGCGATCCCCATATGCGGCTCGATTTCCCGCATCAAGGCAGCCATTTGACCAACCGGCACCGCGAGCAGCACAACATCCGTACCTTGCATGGCTTCGGCAGTCGTCGTGGCGATGCGGTCGATGATACCCAGTTTGAGAGCCGCATCCAGATTTGCGCGGCTCCGCCCCATGCCTACCACTTCACCCACTGCCGCAGCCTGTTTCAACGCCAGCGCAACCGAACCACCGATCAGACCGACGCCGAATATGGCGAGTTTGTGAATGTGTGTGGTCATTGTCTAAACCGTGCAGGAAAATATTTTAGTCACGGAGTGCACTCAGATTAGGAACAAGCCTCGTAAAGGTAGTGCCCCGTTGTACTGCATTAAATATCCCGACCCAATACTTGAGCAATTCCCTTGAGTTCGCCCATCAGGCTTTTCAATTCATCCGGGTTCAATGCCTGATCGGCATCGCACCAGGCTTCGCAAGGTTTGGGATGCATTTCCACCAGCAAGCCATCGGCACCGGCGGCGATGGCCGCACGTGATAACGCAGGAACCATCCAAGCCTTGCCGCCCGCATGTGAAGGATCGACGATCACCGGGAAATGCGTTTCCTTTTTCAGTACCGGGATAGCCGTCACATCCAGCATGTTGCGATAGTAGGTCTCGAAACTACGCACACCGCGCTCACAGAAAATGATGTTATGGTTGCCGCCCGCGGCAATGTATTCCGCCGCCATCAGCCATTCTGAAACCGTCGCCGACATGCCGCGCTTGAGGATAACCGGCTTGCGCGTACGCCCCACCTCTTTCAACAGGTCGAAATTCTGCATATTGCGGGTACCGATTTGAATCACGTCGACATCCCATTCCAGAAAGGTATCGAGCATCCGGATATCCATCAGTTCGGTAACGATGGGAAGGCCTTGCGCATCAGCAGCCTTGCGGAACATTTCCAGGCCTTCCACACCCTTGCCCTGAAAGGCATAGGGGCTGGTGCGTGGTTTGAATGCGCCACCACGCATCAGGCGACACCCGGCGGCCTTGACGAATTTGGCGGCGTCGTCCATCTGCTGTTGTGTTTCTACCGAGCATGGACCCCCTATCACCTGAATCGTATTGCCACCGAGCTTGATGCCTTTGATATCGATGACGCTATTTTCCTTGTGCCACTCGCGCGCCACAATCTTGTAGGGTTTGACGATATGCATGGATTGCTCCACGCCCGGCAGTGCGTCAATCAGTTCCTTATCAATGCTGCGCTCGTCACCAATGGCACCGATGATTGTGCGTTCCACGCCGCGCGAGATATTGGTATCACAGCCATACTCCCTGATTTTTTTTACGACGCCTTCAATCTGGGTTTCTGTAGCCTCGGGGCTCATTACAACGATCATGCTTGCTCCTTAAGAGCGCTTTCCAGCGCCTGCAAAAATTGAGTGTTTTCAGCGGCCAGACCAATACTGACGCGCAGGTATTCAGGCATCGCGTAATTGCCGATGGGTCGTACGATCACGCCTTTTTCCAGCAAGCGACGGTACATGTCAGCCCCATTGCCAATGCGAATAGCCAGAAAATTACCAAACGACGGAATGTACTCCAGACCCAACAGCAACAAACCCTGAATAATCTGGCGCATGCCAAGCTGATTCAATGCATAGCTACGCGCAATAAAATCAGCATCGTCGAGCGCGGCAGTGGCCGCAACCAGCGCCAGGCTATTGACATTGAAGGGCTGACGGACACGGTTCATCATATCCGCCACCATACGACTGGTAAGTGCATAGCCTACGCGTAAACCGGCCAGACCGTAAGCCTTGGAGAAAGTGCGGCTCACCACCAGATTCGGAAAGCGCTGCAACCACACCAACGCGTCCGATTGTTGCTGTGGTGGCAGATATTCTCCGTAAGCCTCGTCCAGAACGACAACTATGTTCTCAGGCACGCGCTGCAGGAAAGCCAGCAATGCCTCATTGGATAGCCAGGTGCCAGTAGGATTGTTGGGATTGGCAATGAACATCACGCGCGTATCGGCACGAATCGCATCCAGCATGGCATCCAGATCATGACCGAAATCATGCGCCGCGGTTTCTATGCCCTCGGCGCCGGCAGCCTGGGTGGCCAGGGCATAGATTGCGAAAGCATGCCTGGAAAATATCGCCGAGGTACCGGGTGCCAGGAATGCGCGAGCCACCTGTTCGAGTATATCGTTGGAGCCATTGCCCAGTACGATTTGTTCGGCCGGGATAGCCAATTTGCGCGTCAAAGCAGCTTTCAATTCAAAACCGCTGCCATCCGGATATAACGCAATATCGGCCAGCGCATTTTCAATGGCTGTCAACGCCTTGGGGCTGGGACCAAGCGGATTTTCATTGGATGCCAGTTTCACGATATCGCGCTCGGCCAACCCCAGTTCACGTGCCACTTCAGCAATGGGTTTACCGGGCTGATACGGCGCAATGGCGCGCACGTATGGCGGAGATAGATCACACAGATTCATTATTACGGCCTACAAAACGCCTACCGGGTAGGCTCCAAGAACTTTTAAAAACGCGGCCTTATCTTGCAACTCAGCCAATGCGGCTGCGACCTGCGGTTCATCGCGGTGACCTTCAAGGTCGATAAAAAATACATATTCCCACAAGCCGGAACGGGCTGGACGCGATTCAAATTTAGTCATTGATACACCATGACGCGCCAGCGGTTGCAATAATTCCACAACCGCACCGGGTCGATTGTGCGCTGACATCAGCAAGGAGGTCTTGTCTTGCCCGGAAGGTGTTGCGTCGTGTTGACCAATGACAAGAAAGCGCGTGGTGTTATCGGGTTCATCTTCGATATTTTCAGCCAGCTTCTGCAACCCGTACAACTCGGCTGCCGCATCCCCTGCAATGGCCAGTACAGTCGCATCCTCAGCCGCCATACGTGCCGCCTCGGCATTGCTCGTGACGGGGATACACTGCACATTGGGCAGATGCTTGTTCAGCCACTCATGACACTGCGCCAAAGACTGGCTGTGTGAGTACAGCACCGTAACGCCATCCAGTCCAGGCTGTTTACGCAAAAGATGCTGATGGATGCGTAACGCCACCTCGCCGCAGATTTTCAACGAGGTGTCCTGCAGTAAATCCAGCGTGCGGTTGATGGCGCCTTCTGTCGAATTTTCCACCGGCACGACGCCGTAATCCGCATTACCGGAAGCGACATCACGAAATACATCATCAATCGAGAGACACGGTGCAGCGGCAGCAGCATGACCAAATTGTTTCTGGGCGGCAGCCTGACTGAATGTGCCTACGGGCCCCAGAAAAGCAATGGACAGGGGTTTTTCCAGCGCCAGACAAGCCGACATGATTTCGCGGAACAGGCGTGCTGCCGTTTCGGCTGACAAGGGGCCAGGGTTGATTTCCTTGATGCGGCGCAGCACCTGAGCTTCGCGTTCAGGCCGGTATATCGTCCCGTTTTTCAGACGTCCGATGGTTTGCGCATGCGCGGCACGCTGGTTGATAAGCTTGAGGATTTCGACATCCAGCGCATCAATTTCTGTGCGAATTTTTTGTAAATCTTCGGCCATAACTAAACAGCGGGCAAATAGCGCACGGCCAGCACGCCAGCGATAGCACACAATTCTTTTACAGCCGAATCGGGAACTGTGCTGTCTACGTCTACCAACGTGTATGCCATTTCGCCTCTGGATTTGTTGACCATGGTGTGGATATTGAGCCCGGCATTCGCCATCGCTGTGGAAATCTGACCCAGCATGTTGGGAACGTTGGCGTTGGCGATGGCCACACGGTAGGCCGATTCACGCGGCATGTCCACGTTGGGGAAATTGACGGCGTTGAGGATATTGCCGTTTTCCAGATAATCGGTGAGTTGCATGGCGACCATGACGGCGCAATTGTCCTCCGCTTCGCGGGTGGAAGCGCCAAGATGCGGCAGACACACCACACCCGGCTGCCCTTGTAGTGCATTGGCCGGAAAATCATTGAGGTAAGCACGTAATTGGCCGGATTGCAGGCCACCCAGTGCGGCGGCATTATCTACAATGCCTTCGCGCGCAAAGTTGAGCAGTATCGTACCCGGCTGCATCAAGGCGATGCGCTCGGCATTAATCAGGTTACGCGTGGCATCCAGTAGCGGAACGTGCAAGGTAATGAAATCGGCGGCTTTTACCACCTCTTCCACACTGTTGGCTTTTTTGACTTGTGCAGGCAAACGCCAGGCAGCTTCAACGGTGATCGCCGGATCGAATCCGATGACATTCATGCCCAGCTTGATGGCGGCATCCGCAACCAGCGATCCAATCGCACCCAGTCCGATTACCCCAAGGGTGCGGCCCGGCAACTCGGTGCCGGCAAAGTTTTTCTTGCCTGCCTCAGTCGCCTTGTGCATTTCTTCGTCACTGCCGGAAAGCGTCTCAACGAATCTGATCGCCGGGATCAGATTACGTGCACCCATCAGCATGCCGGCGATGACCAACTCCTTGACCGCATTCGCATTTGCACCGGGCGCATTGAATACCGGCACGCCACGTTCGGACAGCTTTTTGACCGGGATGTTATTAGTGCCGGCACCTGCACGGCCAATCGCCAGCACCGAAGCAGGAATATCCATCTCATGCATATTGGTAGAGCGCACCAGAATCGCATCAGGCTGCGCAATATCGCTGCCCACTGTGTAGCTACCTGGCAAACGCGCCAAACCCTGTTTGGAAATGGCATTCAGTATCTTGACTTGAAAAGCCTTAGCCATTTTTTTGCTCGAAAGCCTTCATATAGTTGACCAGTGCCGCCACCCCTTCAATCGGCATGGCATTGTAGATGGAGGCGCGCATGCCGCCCACCGAGCGATGACCTTTTAATTGCAGCAGCCCATGCTCTTTGGCGCCCTTGAGAAAGGCCTCGTCCAGCGCAGCGTCTTTCAGCGTGAATGGAATATTCATGCGCGAACGGTTGTCGCGCGCCACCGGGCTGGCGTAGAAATCGGTCGCATCCAGATAACCGTAAAGTAAATCGGCCTTGGCAATGTTACGTTTTTCCATCTCGACCAGCCCGCCTTCACGCTTCAGCAACTGGAACACCAGCCCGGCGATATACATCGCGTAAGTCGGCGGCGTGTTGTACATGGAGTCGTTGTCGACATGCGTCTTGTAGTCGAACATGGTCGGCGTTCCCGCCACGGTCTGACCGATCAGGTCGTCGCGCACAATGACGATGGTCAATCCGGCAGGCCCGATATTTTTCTGTGCACCCGCGTAAATCAGACCAAACTGGCTCACATCGATGGGACGCGACAAAATGGTCGAGGATATATCCGCCACCAAGGGTACATCGCCGGTTTTGGGTGTCCAGAAAATCTCCACGCCGCCGATGGTTTCATTCGGCGTGTAATGTACAAATGCGGCATTTGGATCGAGTTTCCATGCCGTCTGCGCTGGTGCGTAGCTGAAGTTCTTATCTTCGCTGCTCGCCACCACGTTCACCGTCCCGTATCGCTTGGCTTCCTTGATGGCTTTTTTCGACCATTCGCCGGTATTGAGGTAATCCATGCCGGTTTTACCGCGCAGCAGGTTCATCGGCACCATGGCGAATTGCGAGGAAGCGCCGCCCTGCAGGAACAGCACCTTGTAATTGGCAGGGATGCCCATCAACTCTCGCAAATCGGCTTCCATCTGGGCCGCAATGCCCATGAATTCCTTGCCGCGATGACTCATTTCCATCACCGACATGCCACTACCGTGCCAGTCCACCAATTCGTCGCGAGCTTGTTCAAGCACCGCTTTCGGCAATACTGCGGGGCCAGCGCTGAAGTTATAAATATTACTCATTATCAATACCCTAAGATTTATTGTTAATTCACAATATTAATTATACTACTTCCTCGCCTTCGACTTCACCGTCGCCTTCATCCTCATCTTCGCGTTCTAGTACGCGCTGCACGCCGATGAGTTTTTGCTTATTATCGAGACTAATCAAAGTCACGCCCTGCGTAGCCCGTCCCATCTCGCGCATTTCTTTGACCCGGGTGCGAATCAGTACGCCGCCATTAGTAATCAGCATGATCTCGTCGTCCGGTTCGACCAGCGTGGCGGCAACCATACGACCATTGCGTGGCGTGGTCTGAATTGCAATCATGCCTTGCGTGCCGCGGCCGTGGCGCGTGTACTCTGCAATATTGGTCCGCTTTCCATAACCGTTTTCGGTAGCCGTCAGCACCGACTGCTGCTCGTTTTCTGCGACCAGCAATGAGATGACCTTCTGCCCTTGTGCAAGTTTCATTCCGCGCACGCCTCGTGCACCACGTCCCATCACGCGCACATCATTTTCATCAAAACGCACGGCCTTGCCGCTATCCGAGAACAACATCACGTCATGATTGCCCTCGGTAATTGCGACACCGATCAGGTAATCCCCCTCGTCCAGCCCGACCGCGATAATGCCGGCACGGCGTGGATTGGAGAAATCGGACAGTGCTGTCTTCTTGACGACACCGTGAGCCGTGGCCATGAATACGAACCGGTTATCGGCAAATTCGCGGACCGGCAGGATGGCATTGATGTTTTCGCCTTCCGATAGCGACAACAGATTGACGATCGGCTTGCCGCGTGAAATACGGCTGCCCTGCGGCACCTCGTAAACCTTGACCCAATATACCTTGCCGAAATCTGAGAAGCACAGGATGTAATCGTGGCTGTTGGCGATGAACAGACGCTCGATGAAATCATCTTCCTTGGTTGGAGCAGCCTGCTTGCCACGGCCGCCGCGCTTTTGTGCGCTGTAATCGGCTAGCGGTTGCGACTTCATATAGCCGCCATGCGACAGCGTTACCACCATGTCCTGCGGGGTGATCAGGTCTTCCACACTCAAATCCTGCGCGTAGACCACGATCTCCGAACGACGCTTGTCACCGAACTGCTGCTTCACCAGACCGATTTCGTCGACGATGATCGCTGTAATGCGCTCCGGTCTTGCAAGAATATCCAGCAGGTCGGCGATTTTGGTGACGACTTCCTTGTATTCGTTGAGTATTTTGTCCTGTTCTAGTCCGGTCAGGCGTTGCAGGCGCAATTCCAGAATAGCTTGCGCTTGCGCGTCGGACAGCCGGTAACCATCTTTGGAGAAACCAAATTCAATCGCCAGCCCCTCGGGGCGAAAGGCATTGACGTCCTCTACTGCGCGCGACAGCATTTCCTCGACCAGTTGCGAACGCCATGTTTTGGCCATCAGGCCTTCCTTGGCGACAGCAGGCGTAGGTGCAGCCTTGATCAAGGCAATAATTTCGTCCACATTTGATAATGCTACCGCCAGACCTTCCAGAATATGGCCGCGTTCGCGTGCTTTTTTCAGCTCGAAAACAGTACGCCGTGTAACCACCTCGCGGCGATGGCGCAGAAAAGCCACCAGCATCTGCTTCAGGTTCAACAGGCGCGGCTGGTTATCCACCAGCGCCACCATGTTCATGCCAAAGCTGTCTTGCATCTGCGTATGCTTGTAAAGGTTGTTCAGCACCACTTCCGGCACTTCACCGCGCTTCAGCTCGATCACCACACGCATGCCGGATTTATCCGACTCGTCGCGCAGATCCGAGATGCCTTCTACTCTCTTTTCGCGCACCAGCTCGCCGATCTTGATCAGCAGGTTGGCCTTGTTCACCTGATAAGGCAGCTCGTCAATGATAATGGAATGGCGATTGGCACCTTTATCCAGATCTTCGAAATGGGTGCGCGCGCGGATCACCACACGGCCGCGACCGGTGCGATAACCTTCGCGTACGCCGACCAGTCCGTAAATGATGCCGGCGGTGGGGAAATCCGGCGCCTTGATGATATCGATCAGCGCTTCGATATCGGTTTCCGGGTTCTCCAGCAAAGTGAGGCAGGCATCGCACACATCAGTCAGATTGTGCGGCGGAATATTGGTCGCCATACCGACTGCAATACCGGACGAACCATTAATCAGCAGATTGGGTATCTTGGCCGGCAGAATCAGCGGCTCATGTTCCGAACCATCATAGTTCGGACCGAAATTGACTGTTTCCTTGTCCAGATCGGCGAGCAATTCATGGGCAATCTTGGACATGCGGATTTCGGTGTAACGCATGGCTGCCGCGTTATCGCCGTCCACCGAGCCGAAGTTGCCCTGGCCGTCGACCAGCGGGTAACGCAGCGAAAAGTCCTGCGCCATGCGCACAATGGTGTCGTACACCGCAGTGTCGCCGTGCGGGTGGTATTTACCGATCACGTCGCCGACGATACGCGCCGACTTCTTATAGGCCTTGTTCCAATCGTTGGACAACTCGTGCATGGCAAACAGCACGCGGCGGTGCACAGGCTTCAGTCCGTCACGCACATCGGGTAGTGCACGCCCCACAATTACGCTCATCGCATAATCAAGGTAGGAGCGGCGCATTTCCTCTTCGAGGCTGACGGGAAGCGTTTCTTTAGCGAAAGATTCCATTGATCGGTCTGGTTTTTATAGGAGAAAGGAAACCCCGCGATTCTAGCATGTGCAGCGCACCCGGCAAAATTGGCCGAACACCAATCTTGTCAGGTAACCGCCTAGACCGTATATTGCTGCTAACTTACTAAAAACAGCAAATGCCTTCTTACTCACACCTCAATCGCCTGTTTGTTTTGTCTTCCGCATTCTTTGCGTTTGTCGTATGGGGTGGTTGGGCGTTTTATATCAATAGCAGCCCCAATCCTACAACCAGCATTAAAGCCGGCATAATTCAGGGTAGCGCTAGTTTCATCATCACATTACTCATGGTTCGCAGTGTGGCCTGGCTATTTACTCAATGGCCAAAATCGCATTTACAGCTATGGTTACCCGCCCTGATTACAGTAGGTTTTACCGGCACTTGTCTTGTGAGCATCCATTATGTAGCGGGTACACCGCACATTTTCCATACAGTAGCGCCCCCTTTGTCAGTCGCCTTTATGTTTTGTTTACTAACTACTTATAAATTACGAAAAATAAACCAAAAACAGGGGATTAAGATAAATGGATGAGATCAAGAACAGACGGCCTTTATCAGTTCGCGATAGTGCCTTGGCAAAAAAAACTGCTCATTGGCTCAGTCAAAAAAACATAACGCCGAATCAGATATCCATCATCAGCATTTTTTTTGCCGCTGCTGCGGCTATTTGTTTATTGTGGATACCGCAAACCAGCGGTGACATGGCATGGATTGTTCCTGTTTTGGCCGCACTCTTCATCCAGACGCGACTGTTATGCAATTTATTTGACGGTATGGTTGCGGTTGAAGGTGGTAAAAAAACCCGCTCAGGTGAATTGTTTAACGACATCCCAGATCGCATTGCCGACCCACTGATCCTGGTGTCTGCCGGTTACGCCATCAGCATTGTCAGCTGGGGGGGTGCATTAGGCTGGTGTGCGGGTTTACTGGCCATTTTGACTGCCTATGTACGCACATTAAGCGCGAGCATTGGTGCGCCGGTAAATTTTCAAGGCCCAATGGCTAAACAGCACCGCATGGCACTAATGACGGCGGCATGTTTATTCGCGGCTGCCGAGGCTTATTTCGGATTGACTGGTTACGCATTCTTCATCGCCTTGATTGTGATTATCTTTGGCAGCATGTTGACTGCTTATCGCAGAACCATGACTGCCTATCGATTCCTGGAAAGCGATCAGCATGTTTGATATCCCGCTGCATTCTTTTTACGCTATGGTGGTTGTCCTCGGTCTGTTGATTATCGCTACCATTAGTCGATTGTGGCTGGCCTGGAAAAATCCTCAAAAAAACTACACTGAGTTACGCCGGCGCATTCAGTCCTGGTGGTGGATGGTGACAATACTGTTTGTGGTACTGGCAGCGAGCAAAAACACCGCCATCGTGTTTTTTGGCTTCCTGAGCTTTCTTGCACTCAAGGAATTTCTATCGATTGTGATGGTTCGTCAAGCTGATAGGCGAGTCATTTTCTGGGCATATCTATCCATCCCAATCCAGTATTACTGGGTGAGCATAGGCTGGTATGGCATGTTCATTATCTTTATCCCAGTATACGTCTTTCTGTTTTTACCCATGCGCATGGTGCTAATCGGCGAAACCAAGGGCTTCATCCGTTCGGCAGGTTTAATACATTGGGCCGTGATGCTCACAGTATTCAGTATCAGCCACATTGCATACTTACTTACATTGCCGGTTAAAAATCCGGATGCAGGCGCTGTTGGGCTTGTCCTTTTCCTAATCTTCATGACACAGTTCAACGACGTCTGCCAGTATGTATGGGGCAAGATGTTAGGCAAACATAAAATCATTCCTAAAGTAAGCCCCAACAAGACCTGGGAAGGCTTCTTAGGCGGCATCAGCACAATTACGCTTTGCGCCGGATTCGCAGCGCCATTTTTGACCCCGTTAAGCTTTAATCAAGGCATCATCGCAGGCCTGATCATTGGTATCAGTGGGTATATTGGTGACGTGGTGATTTCTTCTGTCAAACGTGATTTGCAAATAAAGGACACGGGCAATTTCATACCCGGCCACGGTGGCATTCTGGATCGTGTAGATAGCCTGCTATATACCGCACCTCTATTTTTCCATTTCGTTTACTACGTTGCCTATTAAGTCATATGAGCCGAATATTAAAAATATTGTTCTTTGGCTTCTTGGTTAAACCCATCGTTTTCATCGTACTCGGTTTAAATCTGCGGGGCCGTGAAAAACTGCCCAAAAGCGGGCCCGCCATCATTGCCGCCAACCACAACAGCCATCTCGACGTAATGGTGTTGATGAGCCTGTTCCCCATCACACAAATACATAGGATTCGCCCGGTCGCCGCAGCGGATTACTTCTTGCGCAATAAATTGATCGCATGGTTTTCGTGTAACTGTATTGGCATCATCCCACTGGATCGGAGCGGTCGCACAAGCCAGGAGGAATTATTCTCTGGTTGTACCCAAGCACTTGATGAAAATGATATTTTGATTATTTTTCCAGAGGGAAGCCGAGGTGACCCGGAAAAAATCAGCAAAATCAGAAAAGGTATTTTTTATCTTCTCAAGGATCGGCTGGAAACGCCGATTACCCCAGTTGTAATGCATGGATTAGGTCGCGCTTTGCCAAGAGGAGAGGCGCTGTTCGTACCATTTAACTGCGACGTCATTGTGGGCGATCCACTACCGCGAGCTGAGACCTCTGTACAACTTGTAAAAAGCCTGTCGGAGACATTTAGCGCCTTGCTTGCATACTGCCTGACACGCAGCGAACCGTAGTAAGCAATCCATTTCCTGTCTTGTCAGGCGACTAGCCTGCCTTTATAGTGCGGCGAACCGCCAAATTACTGAATCATGCCAGAAACCCGCGCTCACCCTGTCGAAACCCTGATTGAAGCCCGTTGGGTCATTCCCGTCGAACCGTCCGGTGCAGTGCTCGCCGATCACAGCGTGGCAGTGGACGGCGGCCGTATTGTCGCCATCCTGCCTACCGAAGAAGCACGCCGCCGCTTTGTGGCGCAGCGTTACTATCGGCTCACTGATCATGCCTTGATTCCGGGTCTGGTCAACCTGCACACGCACGCGGCGATGACGCTGTTGCGTGGCTATGCCGACGACCTGCCGCTGATGGAATGGCTGAAAGGCCATATCTGGCCTGCGGAAACCCGCCATATGTCACCCGATTTCGTGCGTGACGGCACACGCATCGCCTGCGCCGAAATGCTGCGCGGCGGCACCACCTGCTTTAACGACATGTATTTTTTCCCGGAAGCGATTGCAGAAGCCGCGCTGGATGCGGGAATACGCGCCGCCATCGGGCTGATCGTGATTGATTTCCCCACCGCCTACGCGGGCGATGCCGACGACTACCTCAACAAAGGTTTTGCTCTGCGCGACTGTCTGCGCGATGAACCGTTGCTGTCATTTACCCTTGCCCCGCACGCACCCTATACCGTGGGCGATAAAACCCTGGAAAAAATTGCCACTTTCGCCAGCCAGCTGGATTTGCCGGTGCATATCCATCTGCATGAAACCGAGGATGAAATTCGCCAGAGCTTGACTCAGCATAATCTGCGTCCGCTGGCACGGCTGCACAACCTCGGTCTGCTTGGTCCCGGCCTGATCGCCGTACATGGCGTGCACCTGACACCGGATGAACAAAGCCTGCTGGCCGAACAAGGCTGTCACGTAGCGCATTGTCCGGCCTCTAACCTCAAGCTTGCCAGCGGGTTTGCACCGGTCGCGGCGCTGGCCGGGCATGGCGTCAATATCGGCATCGGCACCGACGGGGCGGCCAGCAACAACAAACTCGACATGTTCGACGAGATGCGGCTCACTGCCCTGCTCGCTAAAGCCGTAAATAGTGACGCGGCCGCGATACCCGCCCATACTGCCCTACAGATGGCCACACTGAACGGCGCATGCGCACTGGGTCTGGACGACCGTATCGGTTCCCTTACGCCCGGTAAATTGGCTGATATCGTGGCAGTGGATCTGTCCGGCATTGAAAACCAACCCTGTTTCGATCCCGTCTCCACGCTGGTATACGCCGCCGGACGTGAGCAAGTCAGCCATGTCTGGGTAAATGGCGAACTGCGTCTCGACAATCGCCAACTCACCAGCCTGGACGAACGGGAACTTAAGCTCGCCGCCAGCGTCTGGCATTCAAGAATTACGCACTGAAAAGAGAACAATATGAGCAACGCCGACCAACTGGAACTCGACAAATTCAGCGCACTTGCCCACAAATGGTGGGACCCCAATAGCGAATTCAAACCCCTGCACGAAATCAACCCGCTACGTCTGGACTACATTGACCGTCTGGCCGGCCTGGATGGCAAGGCCGTTCTGGATGTAGGCTGCGGCGGCGGCATTCTGGCCGAGAGCATGACCGGGCGTGGCGCCGCCGTCACCGGCATCGATCTGGCAGAAAAATCGCTTAAAGTCGCCAAACTGCATCTACTTGAATCCGGAGCCAGCGTCGACTATCGATGCGTCCCGGTAGAAACATTGGCCGCCGCGCAACCCGCCAGTTTTGATGTGGTGACCTGCATGGAAATGCTCGAACACGTACCCAATCCGGAATCCGTGGTGCGCGCCTGTGCCGAACTGGTCAAGCCCGGTGGCTGGGTGTTCTTTTCCACCCTGAATCGCAACCCGAGAAGCTATCTGTTCGCCATCATTGGTGCGGAATACGTGCTCAATTTACTGCCGCGCGGCACCCATGATTACGCCCGCTTCATCAAACCATCCGAACTGTCACGCTTTGCCCGCAGCGCCGGGTTGGCGGTGAATGACCTCATCGGCATGACCTACAACCCGCTTACCAAGGTCTACAAGCTGGAACACGATACCAAAGTCAACTACACCATCGCCTGTCGCCGCCATGGTTAATGCTGTCCTGTTCGATCTCGACGGCACGCTGGTCGACACCGCGCCTGATCTCGGCTATGCGCTCAACCAGCAGCGCCAGATGCACGGCCTGCCGGAAATGCCACTGGAACTGATCCGCCCTTACGCCTCGCACGGCACCGTCGGCTTGTTGCAAATCGGCTTTGCCATCAGCCCCGATCATCCGGCATTTCAGGACCTGCGTGCCGAATATCTGGAACTCTACGAACAAAATCTCAATCAGTTCAGCGCCCTGTTCCCCGGCATGATGGAACTGCTCGACGAGCTGGAAATGCGTGGCCTGCCTTGGGGTATTGTCACCAACAAACCCGCGCGCTTCACCGATCCGTTGCTGGCACAAATGGGGCTGGATGACCGCGCTGCCAGCGTCATCAGCGGCGACACTTGCGCGCATTCCAAGCCCCATCCCGAACCGCTACTCGCCGCGTGCCGCGAAATCGGCGTCCTGCCTGCGACATGCGTCTACATTGGCGACGCCGAGCGTGATATCGAAGCCGCTCACGCCTCAGGCATGCCTGCACTGGTCGCCGAATACGGCTACATCGGCCCGCAAGATGACCCGCTGGAATGGGGTGCGGACGGCTTCATCCAATCTCCCACCGCACTGCTCGAATATCTCGGCTATTGATTGGTGTACAATTGAGTCTGATTGGTGCTTGTATTTTGTAGTGCTGGCACCATTTGTAGTAACAGCAGCAAAGCAGTAAATCTGGGGGCGACCTGGCTTCGACGTGGGTTGCAAAGCAGAACAGGGCATACCGAGGACGGACTACCTCGTAAATACAATCCGATCGTTTATAACTGCAAACGACGAAACTTACGCTCTGGCCGCTTAATTGCGCCAGACCCTACACCAACTAGCATACGAGTTGGGTCAGGCAACTGGCAGTAGGGTAATCTCAGTATGATCGCCTTGTTCAGGGTTGCTTTGGACAAGGTTAAAACCAAGGCAACTCGCTGGCTTCCAGCCTGTTCGGTGGGCGTGAAGCAGGTTAAATCCAAATTACCGGACTAAGTATGTAGAACTGTCTGTAGAGTGCTTGCGGACGGGGGTTCGATCCCCCCCGCCTCCACCAAATCAATGAAAACGGCACCCATGTGGTGCCGTTTTCATTTAGTGGGTTTGAAAACAAACGCACATGGCCAACTGCGATCTATCAATACACCGCATCGTGGTCGCCCACATTTACCGGGATTATCTGCTCGTCCTGAATCAACAGCTCCAGCGTAATACGGTAAGAAAGGTTGATGGAAACCGAATGCAGGGCTTGCAGCTTTCCACTCAATGGATGCAAGCGCAATGAAGGATGGTGTGGATTCAACTCCAGCAGTTGCAGGGTTTTGAGATACTGCTTTTCCAGATCGGGATGTCGCTTGAGAAAACGCGCCGCGCGTTTTACGTACTGCTCGGTAAAAATCAACCGAAAGCTCATGCGGTAGATTTCGCCCGTGCCACATGCTCCTCCGGCGACTCCTGCACAAACCGTCCTGCCGCCAGATCGGCACGCGTTTCAGTCAGCGCCGCCTCCAGCTCGCACTCTCGTAAATAGTGATAATGCGCAATATCCATCACCACGAAGCGATCCTTGCCGCGCACCGAAACAATCGCCTCGGAATGCTGCTCAAGCACCGCTTCAATCGCCGCCACGCCTTTTGTTTTCAGATCATTTGCAGTCAAATTCGACACGATTAATTTCCTTGTGGTGTCATTGTACACATCATGTATAGTGCTTTATATCGCACTATTAATCAAGCGGATCACAACAGGCCGGACTTCAGAAAAAACACTAACGTCATAACGATTCTCGGCAAATCAGCCGAAATTATTGACTGATAATTTTCGTTTTATTAGTTGAAATAAGTCGTGTTTGTTATATGTAGGTAGCCGATAGCCTACTTCCTTACATCACAACTTAATTTGAATCCGCGCCCGATCCTCGTTGGAAACAACCTTTTAGATTTGCCGGCAGCTTGGTCTCTTCAAAGAAATCTCTTCGTCGAAAAATTCACGGAACGTGATTACGTTTGTCTTGCCGTTGTAGCAAGTTTCCTTCGATTTTTTCAGGGACTCAGGAACAACCAGATGAATTCCCTGATTGTTCATGTCGTCTATAGCCGCCGAAGATACACGATCATCGACGGTGGCCAGGAACAGTGCGCAGTTGAATTTCTCCATTGTCACCTGCTTCCAGCGCTCACGAAGGGTGGTTTTTGCCGAGAGCACCATTGCCTCGTCGAACACCCTTTTTTTAGCCTTCAGAACAACAAGGCTAGGCAGTACAAAATCTGGGCGGCGACCTCCCGTTACAGCTTGCTCTTCAAAAGCAATTCGGCCATCACGAAGCAGCCTTGAGATGTGTTGTTCAAAGGAACGTCCCGCACGCGATTTTCGGTGCTGGCTTGCGCTCAAGAAAGTTGCGTCCAAATCGGGAAATCCACGCACGACTGAAGAAACAATATCTGTCCCACCACTGGTAATGATTCGGATTACCTCGGCAGCGCGATAGCGTCGCTCCGCGCGCTTGTAAAGCGAATATTCGATGTCCCTACTAATCTTCATGATTGCGTCGCCAGGCGTCGACATTTCGTAGGGGTTCAAGTCTTCGAGATGGTGTTGCTGGAGAAAAGCACGTTGCGCCTCCGCCGCTAATGTTTCCGGTGCTGGCATCTTCGAAACAGAGACGATGAAAGCGGCTAACGATCCCGTTTTGAGCGCTACACTCAACTCGTCCACCAGTTGTTCGGTTTCATCCTTTTGGATTTTCAGCGCATCCGCTGGATCAAATAGCCCGTAGTGGAAGTCAGCTCCCAGATCAAACATCGCCTCCAGCAGCTCTACCTCCTCGGAAGCAGAGTCAACAATCATGAACCAGTGATGAATATCATCGACTGGTTCGCGCAGGATGCCACCTATCATCAATGATGCCGGTGTAAGTCCGGAAAACTCGCCTTTTGGTACCCCCGTAAAGTGCATCTCGGTGCCCTTATTCGAGTAGTGTTTCAAATTAGATAGCTTAATTTCCCCTATAGCTGGCCAAAGTGTTTTGAATTGCGACTCGAAAATATGTGGCTTATCCTGGTTAATATTCTTGAGTTGCGGAAAGAAATCTGACTCTCGTATTGCACGAGGAATGTATACGCCGTTTTGGTGTCCGTTCTCACTGCCATCTGCCCAACCGCAATCGTTTCTGGAAAGTTTTTTAATCAGTAACTGGTGGCTTTTCCCTACCCACTCTTGAATGTCACTCCACTGATTAGCAATTGTCATTTAACGTCCTCGGTGATTTCCGAATAAAGCAAATCCAAGCGCGCCATCCCTTCACGCAACTCACATTCCCATACAACAAAAACACGCCAGCCAAGTCCGACCAATGCTGCAATTTGATAAGAGTCTCGTGCCACATTTTCGGAGAGCTTGTTTGCCCAAAAATCCACACGGCTGCTTGGCGTAGTCGCATATTTACAACCAGCATGCCGATGCCAGAAACACCCATGCACAAAGACAACAACCTTGTATTTCGGGAAAACCAAATCTGGTTTTCCCGGCAGCTTCTTGGCATGAAGCCTGAAGCGAAGACCTTTGCTATGCAAATATTTTCTAACCAGAAGTTCCGGCTTGGTGTTCTTGCCCTGAATGCCAGCCATCATCCGGCTGCGGGTAGCCGGATCAACAACATCAACCATCAGGCATCCAGTTGAATGCCGCAAGCATTCATGAAAATCGGATAAGCGGCCTCAATCACCTTTTCGTGCCCAATCCCTTCCTCAAGTTCATTCAGCAAGAAGCGCACTTCTTTAACCTCGCCTTCGGAGAAGAGGCGCTCACCGCTAGAGATGCGGATAATGTCAGCAGGATCATCTTCTGGATGAAAAAGCAGATTGCTGCACTGCATCTCCGAAAACCACAATAAAGCACCATCAAAAGTAGCATCACGAAGCATTGGAATACGTGATTGAGTATGCATGATCTCTCCTTAAGCAGTTGCGTAATGAAGGGGTAACTCAGGTTCCAGGATATCAGCTTCCAGCATCGGCTGCATCAATCTTGCAACATGAGCCATGACATCAACAACAACAGAATTTCCAAACTGTTTGTAAGCCCGCGTATCCGATACCGGAATCCTGAACGAATCCGGGAAGCCCATCAGCCGTGCACATTCGCGCGGCGTCAGGCGTCGTGGATTGGTGTCCTCCCCCTGATAGACGAGGATTTCTGAACCATCCTTGTAATAACGCGCAGACAGTGTGCGGGTAACGCTGTCAGGCGTCACCAAACCGAAACCGAAGCCGTTGCCCTTGGCCCGGTGCTTTGCTGCATAGCCTTGTAAATAAGCCCATAGCTTGTCGGTAAGGGTGTATTTGGAGTCAACTTGCTGCTTGCCATGATTAAAAAACCGATCCCCGTCCCACGCTAAATTCGGCTCGCTGCCATCGGTCTTGTGCAGAATTTCGCGCAATGTGCGCCTGCCCTTCGCGGGCAACGGCAGGGCATCGAAATCAAAGTTCGCGGGTTCACGAAAACCGACGATGAGAATGCGTTCGCGGTGCTGTGGCACGAAATGCGCGCCGTCTATCACACGGTAATGAATGTGGTAGCCCAGCTCTTTAGTTAACGTGCGTTTAATCACATCAAAGGTTCGTCCTTTATCATGCGAGACGAGGTTCTTGACGTTCTCCAGCAAAAAGGCGCGCGGTCGTTTCTCCTCGATAATGCGAGCGACATCGAAGAACAGGGTGCCTTGTGTTTCACAAGCGAAGCCATGTGCCTTGCCGAGCGCGTTTTTTTTGCTGACACCGGCAATGGAAAACGGCTGGCAAGGAAAGCCTGCCAGCAGTACATCGTGATCAGGAATGTCCGCTGCTGCTACTTGCGTGATGTCTCCATTGATCTGGTGTCCGCCGGGGAAATTGTCAGCATAGGTTTTCTGCGCGTAACTATCCCATTCGCTGGTGAACACACAACGACCCCCCAAACTCTCGAAGGCCATGCGGATGCCGCCAATACCGGCAAAAAGGTCAATGAATTTGAACGGAGCATCATCAGATAGCGGCAACTCCAGCGGGAGAAGACGTTGCAAGCCGAATGCGTAATGAGCCGGCACTGACTGCTCAACTACCCAACGCCGCACGGTGCGGGCATCGACGCCCAAATGACGGGCAATCTCGGCTTGTTTATGAGTTTTGAGCGCGGCGGAGAGATAGCTTGTCGCGATGTCCCGGTTGGGACCGGTGTGGAGGACTGTAGCCATGACTCGTTCCATATCTGGGAATAATAGCGGACATTATGCCCGTAAATTTCCCTTATGGAAGCCATTTCAAGAAAAAAACGATTATTTGCGTGATGCGCGAACGGTAAATAGACGGGGTTCTTTACTGAATCACCCATAGTCAAAGCGATTAGGCTATACGTCGTTACATCGCGCTTCTACTCACGTGGAATAATCAGAGCCGAGCTATTGAGATGCCTGTTCTTGCCCGTGCGCGCCAATTCACCCATACTGAAAACACAAAATTTCAAATTTGCATGGCTCGAAACCCGTTCAGCTCCCTCTCGAAGAAATACAAATCACGCTGACAATAAACCATGGTATATCTCTCCCTCGATTGCGCCGGGTTGTGGATACCGGGATCAACAAACTTGTACGGGACACGTAATTAATGCCTGATTTAGCGATTCACTTTTCCGAATTTTTCATTCTTGTCACCGTACTCGGCATCAGTGCGCAATGGCTGGCCTGGCGCACCAAACTGCCCGCTATTTTGCTGCTGTCACTTGCTGGTCTGGCGGCCGGGCCGGGGCTAGGCTTGATCCAGCCTAGTGTGGAGTTGGGTGCCATGTTGAATCCGCTGGTTGGATTGCTGGTATCCGTCATTCTGTTTGAAGGCGGGATGAACCTGCGCATCCATGAGCTTAAGGAAGCGGGGCCCGCCGTCAAGCGGCTGGCTACGGCAGGCGTGGCGATCACCTGGCTGCTGGGGAGTATGGCCGCGCATTATATTGGCGCGCTGTCGTGGCCGGTGGCGATTATTTTTGGTGCCATCATCGTTGTCACCGGGCCGACGGTCATCATGCCTTTGCTGCGCCAGGCCCGGCTCAAGCAACGCCCCGCGTCGCTGCTGAAATGGGAGGGTATTATCAATGACCCCATCGGTGCGTTGCTGGCGGTGCTGGTGTTCGAATATTTTCAGTACGTGGGATCGGATGCTGCGCTGTTACAGGTGATCAGCGGACTGGCAGTAGCGGTCGCCGTATCGGTTGCACTCGGCGTTGGCGGCGGCTATTTGCTCGGAAAAGCATTCAGCCGCGACGATGTGCCGGAGTTTCTGAAGGCACCTGTCACACTGGCTTTTGTGCTGCTTTGCTACGGTCTGGCCAATCTGGCGCAACATGAAGCCGGGCTGCTGGCGACCACGTTGCTGGGCATGACGCTGGGCAATATGCGGCTGCGCAGTATCGAGGAACTCAGGCGGCTCAAGGAGTATGTGACCATCCTGCTGGTGTCCGGCATTTTCGTGATTCTGACCGCGAATCTTGATCCGCATATATTGACCCGGCTCGACTGGCGCAGCGGGGTGTTGCTGGCACTGGTGGTGTTCGCAATCCGGCCGATCTCGGTACTCTTGTCTACCGTTGGCCTGGGCATGGACTGGCGCGAGCGTGCGCTGCTTTCCTGGATTGCACCGCGCGGGGTTGTGGCGGTCACGGTGGCGGGCGTATTTGCGGCGAGCATGGAACCGCTTGGCTACAAAGGGGCCGACCTGTTGCTGCCGCTGATTGTTTCACTGGTGCTGATTACGGTGGTCCTGCACGGTTCGACCATAGGCTGGCTGTCGCGCAAACTGGGGCTGGCAGCTGCGAGCCAGAACGGGATACTGATTGTGGGTGCTTCCAACTGGAGCACCGATCTTGCCATCGAGCTTAAAAAAATGAATGTGCCAGTCCTGATTGCTGACTCGGGCTGGTACAACATGAGCAAGGCGCGTCTTGCCGGTATTCGCACTCATTATGGGGAGATTCTCTCCGAACACGCAGAAATGGAACTGGAGCTGAACGACGTGGGTTTTCTGTTGGCTGTCACCGCCAATGATGCCTATAACGCTTTTGTGTGCACACGCTTTGCCGCGGAGTTCGGGCGCAACCAGGTATTACAGCTCCCCATGCATAACGGCACCGAAACGCAGGAAAAAAAGAGTATCAAACTGGCCAATCGCGGCTTGATCGCCATAGGGAAAAACGCAACCAAGGAAGAACTGGAGCGCAAGCATTATTTAAACTGGCAATTCAAGAAGACGAAATTCACGCCGACGTTTTCTCACGAAAACTATCTGCAAATCGAATCTGCCGAGGCGCTACCGATCCTTTTGCTGCGTCCGGATGGAACCGTGATATTCCAGTCCGAGGAGTTTCCGCTGAAGCCGGTTGAGGACGATATTTTGCTCAGCTATGTACCACCCCAACCGGCGCCGCAGAAATCCTGAAAACCTGCGTTCAGCAGGATAAGTACTCTGCGTCAGGCAAAACGCGTTTGCAGATATTGAATAATGTCAGAAGACTCGTACATCCACTGACTATTGCCCTTTTCATCGGTAATTTTCAGACACGGCACTTTGGCTCGACCACCACCCTGCACCAAAGCTTCGCGGTGCTGTGGCTGTTTTTGCGCATCCAGCAAGGCAATATCCAGTGACAAACGGTTCATTTCACGCCGCACCTTGATGCAGAACGGGCAAGTCTTGAATTGATACAGCGCGAGATTTTTGCATTGCTGATCGATCTGTCGTTGTGCCTCTGGTGAGCGGACGATACCCTTTGGCGTGGTTGCTTTTTCCCACAGTAACATGAAGGGAGTCAGTACGATTCGTAGTGTCCTGAAGAAAATTCTGAAAATACTTTTCATTAAAATACCCGCGTTATTGTTGGCAGTAAGGACAGTGAACCAGATGGCACCATCACGCATCTGGCTACACCCGGACTCTCTATAGGGCCCGGAAAATCAGAATGGTTCCGCAGTGGGCCAAAGTTCATGCCCTTGAGGGGCGCATAAACCAATAGCTGCACACGGGATAGTCTCCGTGCACGGCCAGTTGAGTGCTAATCAATGCGCCTCGCGCTGTGCCAGTGCACGTGCCTCATGGCTGTGATCTGCCGCCAGCAGCATGTATATACCGGGCACGACAAACAGGGTAAACAAGGTGCCTATCGACAAACCACTGGCAATCACCAGCCCCATGTTGAAACGGCTGACCGCACCTGCGCCACTGGCGGTGATCAGTGGCACGACACCGAGCACCATCGCGGCGGTGGTCATCAGGATTGGACGCAGACGCAGGCTGGCGGCTTTCTCGATCGCTTCGCGCTTAGTGGCACCCTGCCTTTGCAAGTTATTGGCAAACTCTACAATCAGGATGCCGTGCTTGGAAATCAGGCCGATCAACGTCACCAGACCGACTTCAGTGTAGATATTGAGAGTGGCGTGACCTATTCCAAGATTGATGAAAATCAGCGCGCCGGCAATCGACATCGGCACCGATACCAGAATGATGATTGGATCACGGAAACTTTCAAACTGCGCCGCCAGTGCCAGGAAAATGATCACGATAGCAAAGAAGAAAGTAAGCAGCAGACCACCCGATTCCTGTATGAACTGGCGCGAAGGCCCGGAGTAGTCAAAACTATAGCCAGCCGGCAAGGTTTGCTGCGCCAGCGTTTTCAGGCGTTGCAGCGCCTGACCTTGCGAAATGGTCGGGAATGCCACACCTTGTATAGTCGCCATGTTTTGCTGCTGGAAATGGTTAATTGTTTCCGGCTGAGTACTGGTTTCCAGATGCGCAACGGTGGATAAGGGCACCATCTTTCCGCTGGCAGTACGCAGGTAATACTGTTTGAGCTGATCGGCATTCAAGCGGTATTGCTGCGCAACCTGCGGTATGACCTTGTAGGCACGGCCGCTTAGCTCGAAATAATTCACATAGCCACCACCCAGCATGGCGGATAAGGCCGAGCCGATATCCTGCATATTCAAACCGAGTTGTGACGCCATATTGCGGTCAATCACCACCGTCGTCTGCGGCAGATCGATGCGCAGGTCAGTCTGCAGGAAGATGAATTCCCCGGTTTTCTGGGCCGCTTGCAGGAACTGCTGCGATACATCATTGAGCTGGGAAAACGGTTCGGTCGTGGTAATCACGAACTGAATCGGCAAACCCCGTGCGCCCGGCAATGGGGGCGGCTGGAAGATGGCATTCTGGGTACCGGCGATTTTGCCCAGATCTTGCTGCACTAAAGGCTGCAGTTGATTGGTAGTCCTGGTGCGTTCGTCCCAAGGCTTCAGCACCATGCCGGTAATTGCCTGGGTTGGCGAATTCAGCTGGAATATATGGCCGGTTTCAGGAAAACTATTGAACACATTTCGAACCTGCGCGCCATACGCTTCACGCTGCTTGAGCGTGGCATCGGGCGCATTGAAGGAGGCGGAAATCAGAATACCCTGATCTTCCTGAGGCGCCAGTTCGGACATCGAAGTGGTATAGAGGAAGTAAATTCCACCCAGCACGATCAGCGCAAATACGGCGATCACGGAAACATAGTTGAGCACGCCATGCAGCCGCCGCTGGTAACGCACATGCAAACGTTCAAACTGTTTATCCAGCCATACCACCAGATGATCCTGCCAGTTGCCGCCTTCGCGCTTTGGCGCGCGCAACATGCGTGAACACATCATGGGCGAAAGCGTCAGGGCAATAATTGCAGACATCGTCACTGCACCGACCAGTGTAAATGCAAACTCGGTAAACAATGCGCCGGTCAGCCCGCTCATGAAGCCGATCGGGACGTATACCGCAATCAGCACGATGGTCATCGCGATAATGGGATTGGCCAGCTCTCGTGCGGCTTTAATTGCCGATTCGTAAGGCGTCAACCCTTCCTCCAGGTGTCGACTGACGTTTTCCACCACAATAATGGCATCGTCCACCACCAGCCCGATGGCGAGTACCAGCGCCAGCAAGGTCAGCAGGTTGATCGAATAGCCCAGAGCCAGCATCACCGTAAAGGTTCCGATCAGCGACAGCGGAATGGCGATAATCGGTATCAGCACCGAACGCAACGAACCCAGGAAGACAAATACCACCACCATCACGATCAGAATGGCTTCAGCCAATGTCTTGACCACTTCGTGTATGGATGAATTGACGAATTTGGTCGAGTCGTAAACGATATTGCTATTCAAACCCTGCGGCAATTGCGCCTCAATTCCCGGCATGGCCTTGCGCACACGCGCAACCACATCCAGCAGGTTTGCGCCGGGAGCAACCTGAATACCTACGTAGACCGCCTTCCGTCCATCAAACGACACGCTGGATTCATAGTCATCGGCACCCAGTGTGACGTTTGCCACATCGGACAGCCGTACCACCGAATCCCCCTGCTGCTTGATGATCATCTGTTTGAATGCATCGACCGAATGCAACGCCGTCGATGCATTCAGGTTGATCTGGATCATTTCACCTTTGGTCTGTCCACTGGAAGACAGGAAGTTGTTTGCCGCCAAGGCACTATATACATCTGCCGCCGTCAGACCCACCGCGGCAAGTTTCTGCGGATCAAGCCAGGCGCGCAAAGCGAAGTTTTTTGCCCCCAGTAATTCCGCAGTTTGTACACCGTCAATCGCCTGCAGTTTGGGCTGGACCGAACGCACCAGATAATCTGTCACCTGATTCGGCTTGAGCACATCACTGTAAAAACCGATGTACATTGCATCAATGGTCTGCCCGATCGAGACTGACATCACCGGCTTTTGCGCCTGCGGCGGTAGCTGGTTGAGCACTGCGTTAACCTTGGTATTGATTTCCGTCAGTGCTTTGTCTGGTTCGTAATTCAGGCGCAAATTCGCGGTAATGGTACTGACCCCCTGAATACTGCTGGAGGTCATGTAATCAATACCATTCGCCTGAGACACCGCATTTTCCAGTGGCGTAGTGATAAAGCTCGCCACCAGATTGGCGTCGGCACCGGGATAAGCAGTGGTTACCGTGACGACTGCATTCTGGGTATAAGGAAATTGCAATACCGGTAGCAAGCCTATGGAACGCAGGCCCAGCACCAGTATCACCAAACTGATTACCGATGCCAGAACCGGCCGCTCGACAAACAGATCGGTGAATTTCCGCATCGTGGTGCTCACGGCGCTGCTCATTCGTTGCCCACTTTCGGATCAGGATTGTTCGCTACTGGCACGCTGTTATTTACAAACACTGGCGCACCGTTATGCAGTTTAAGCTGACCCGTTGTGACAACCGTTTCACCCGCTTTAATACCGGTAAGTACTGCTACCTGATCGCCGCGCGTCGCGCCGGTCGTGACGAAACGTTGCTCGACTGACAACTTGTGTTTACCGTCCTTATCCTTGCCCGCATCATTGACGATAAAGACCGTACTGCCGTAAGAATTGTAGGCAATTGCCGAATTAGGCAAAGTGATGTATTGCCGTTTGTCACCCTCGTCTACCTGGGCCGTTGCAAACAGGCCCGGCAAGAGCTCACCTTTGGGATTGGCAATCCGGGCACGTATTTTGAGGTTACGCGTTGCGGTATCCACCTGCGGTTCTATGGCCGAAATAGTGCCGTTAAAAGTCTTGCCCGGCAAAGCATTGGTTTGTACTGTGATTTTGTCGCCTACATGAATCAGGGCTATCTGGCCCTGAGGTACGCTAAAGTCCAAATACATGGGGTCCAGTTTCTGCAAATTGACGATTGTCGTCCCGGCAGCCAGATATTGACCGAGATCTATCTGGCGTATGCCCAGTTTTCCCGAGAAAGGCGCACGTATGGATTTCTGGGCAATGGTGGCCTCCTGTGCTGCCACTTGCGCCTGCGCGCTTTTCAGATTGGCTGCATCGGTATCGACTGCAGCCCTGCTGATTGCCTGAACCTTGAGTTGCGCTGAATCACGTTCGTAATTCTGTTTTGCGAGTGCCGCTGCTGCCTTGAGTTGTTCGAGCTGTGCCTTGAGTGGCCCGGCATTTAATTCCACCAGCAGCTGCCCTGCCTTGACGGTTTTACCCGAATCAAAATGGATTGCCGTAACCAGACCGCCCACTTCGGCAGCAAGGTTGGCGCCACTTGCGGCCCGCAAACTGCCGACAGCTTCAACGCTGGGCTGCCATGTCGAGGGTTGCGCGACAATTGTGGACACGGCTTGCGGTGGCATACCCTTTCCACTAATTGCCTTCTGTATCATCTTGTTGCGAAATTGCTGAAAGCCGTATATACCGCCAAACACCAATGCAGCAAACAGCAGCATGATGACCATCCGCTTGGTCGTTCCCTTAGTCATAAAAAACTCCGTGCATCAGTGTTGAATTTGAGACGTGATTGGCATTCAATCAACGCAGCTTAATCAGCGGCTGTACTGACCGATTCGGGCATCTTTGCATCCTGATTAACATTAGCCATCCAGCCACCCCCCATGGATTGATAAAGCGCTGCGGTATCGGTCAAACGCTGTGTTTGCGCAGCGATCAGATTGATACGTGTTTGTTGGGCCTGCTGTTGCGCGGTGAGTAGTTGCAAATAACTTGCGCCACCCAGTTGATATTGCTGCTGCATGAGATCAAGTGCGGTTTGCGCGGCAGCATCAGCGGCGGCCTGCGCCTGCAAGGTTTGCGCATCGTTGTCCAAAGCACGCAGCACATCGGCCACATTCCGCAAGGCTTGCAGTACCGTCTGCCGGTAATTGGCGGCTGCCGCATCCAATCCAGCCTCAGCTGATTTAACACCTGACTTGAGTCCTGCGTTGAATAATGGTTGTGCTATCTGACCGGCCAACCCCCAGATCATGGAGCCGGCGCCAAACAGGCTCGACGCAAGCAATGCTTGCGACCCCAGTGTTGCAGACAGGTTGATTTGCGGATAGCTATTGGAAATCACTACACCATATTGCGCACTGGCCGCATGCAGTAACGCCTCTGAAGCCTGAATATCCGGGCGCTGGCGTACCAGCTGCGAAGGAATAACAACCGGTAAATCGGCCGGAAGCGTGAAATCGGCAAGGGTGAATTGCGGCACCTGCGATGCACCGGGTGCCTGACCCGCCAACACGGCAAGCAGATGATTGGTTTGGTCCAGCTTGTTGCGGATAGGAGGAATAGTGGCACGCGTTTGTTCGACCTGCGTTTGCAGGGTGAGCACTTCACTACGGGCAATTGCACCCAACTCAAGGCGTTGCCTGGCGATACCCAGCTGCTTCTGCTGAGCCGCCAGAATCGCCTCGCTGGCACTGATTTGCGCACTATACTGCGCTTGCATCATGGCTGCTGTTACCACGTTTGCAGCCAGAGTCAGGCGAGCGCCCTCCATTTGATATTGCTGATAATCTGTCTGCGCGGCATAGCCTTCAAGTGCACGCCGGTTGCCGCCGAACAGGTCCAGCTTGTAGCTGACTTTCACACCGGCGTTATACAAATCAAATATTCGGTTGCCCCCGGACAGACCCATACCTGAATTGTTGGTATTCATACGCTGCGCACCCAGGTTCGCATCCACTTGCGGGTAAAGACTGGAGCCTGCCTGAGCGGCATAGGTTTGCTGAGCCTGACGCAGCGTCGCTTGGGCAGATTCCAAAGACGGGCTGCTGTGCAAAGCCTGTTCAATGTACGTATCAAGTTTGGCAGAACCGAAATTTTTCCACCATGTTGCCGATACCGCTTGTCCCGTTACAAAACGTTGCGCGCCGCCCATCGATGTGCCGGGTGCCGTAGCAGTTTTCGATGGCAGACTTTGGGCGGTGTAGTCGTTGACAGCAGGCACCGCTGGGCGCTTGAAATCCGGACCAACAGTGGCGCAACCAAACAGCGCCAGGCTACTGACCGTCAGCAGCAAAGTACGCCCGTTGGGGATCAATCCAGTAAAAACAGAAGTACGCGTCATAATTCTGGCTTTCATTTCCGATGACTGGATTGGGTGCTGTCGGTGCTTGGTGCACATTCGATAGCCGAATCCGGCATGCCGCTCAAATTGGATATTGAATCCATAAGCTTATACTGCAGGACTTGCATTTTTTCTTTTTCAGCCAAGCTGAAATCTTTCCAGATGGTCTGGTAAACCGCCCACTGCTTGGGCATGATCGTCTCAATCAGCTTGGTCCCTGCATCGGTCAGGCTTAAAACGACTTTGCGTCTGTCGGTTTCGTGGCCTTTCCTGCTTACCCAGCCCTTTTTCACCATTTCATCAGCAAACCGGGTGATATTGGTACGCGAGGACACGACAATATGACTCAAATCGCTCGGATAAATGTAGCGCCCGGGACTTGAATACAGCATGATTAATGCGGTCCAGATCGTGTCATTAATCCCGTAAGGCTGCAAACTCACATTCATCAGTTCCTGCAATTTTTTGAATATCATGAATTGCATGCGTGACAACATGACTTCCTGACGAGGCTGGCCGGATATTTGGCTGTCTATGGCATCCAGACGCTGTTCAAAAACGCTAAGGCATTGCTTGACCATGCAAAACGAACCAAATTTAATAACGGAAATAATAGTAACTTACGTTACTAGTTATCGTCAACAAGACGTTATCAGGACCTCAGGCACACGTGCAAAACGATTCAGGAATGATTTATGGGCATGAACTTGCGCAAATCACACGTCATTCAGCAAGCACCGACTCCACTTTGAATTTCACTGGTGCCAATACGCCTTTGCGTGCACGGTGCAGAACATAATCCTGCAATGCATTCCAGCTCAGCGATTGTTCCGAGCGTTTGCCGCCCCTGCCCTGACCGAGGATTTTCACTGTGCCGCCCTCGCGTACCGTGGTAGCGCAAAGCATGGTCTCACCTTCCCCGACGGCCAGCACAATCACGCCTTTGCCACCCGATAGCACTTTCATTTCGCCGACCGGGAAGGCAAGCAGCTTGCCATTGCTGCCCAAGGCGACGATGAGCGCGCCGTCACCCACTTCAACGGGTGGCAACAGGACATCCTTCTCGCCGATGTTCATGAATGCCTTGCCGCCGCGTTGTCGCGACACCAGATTCTTGAGCACGGCAATAAAGCCGTAACCGGCCGAGGTGCTAAACAGGTATTGCGTCTCAGGCCCGGCTGCACACATGGCGACAATTTTTGCCTTCGCCGGCAAACCCAGCAACGAAGCCACTGGCACACCATCGCTACGTCCACCGGGTATGTCTGATGAAGTTACGGTGTAGGCACGGCCGCCACTGTCGATCAGCACTATTGGGTGTACGGTACGCGTCTTGTTGAGTGCCAGCAATTCATCGCCATCCTTGAAGGACAAGGTGCTCGCATCGGCATCATGGCCGCTGCGTTGCCGTATCCAGCCGTTCTTCGACAGAATCACCGTACAGGCTTCATCTGGAACGGAAACAGCCTTGGCGGTAATCCGTTCCGCCGCCTCGATCAGCGTACGTCGCTCATCACCGAATTTTTTCACGTCAGCCTTGATCTCGCTCACGATCAGATCGCGCATGACCTTGCGGCTGCCCAGCACCTTGTTCAGGCCGTCTTCCTCCGTGCGCAATTCACCGATTTCTTTTTCGATGCGGATAGACTCAAGCCGTGCCAATTGACGCAAACGGATTTCCAGTATGTCCTCGGCCTGGATTTCGCTGAGTTTGAAATGCGCCATCAGGTCGCTTTTCGGCTCATCCGATTCGCGGATCACGCGGATGACTTCATCGATGTTGAGCAGCACCGCCATCCGGCCTTCAAGGATATGCAGGCGTTTTTGCACCTGAGCCAGTCGCGTCTCGCTTCGGCGCGTGACGGTGATGTAGCGAAACGCGTTCCATTCGGACAACAGATCGAGAATATTTTTCTGGCTTGGCCGCCCATCCAGCCCGATCGCCACCATGTTGGCGGACACCGTTGTCTCCAGGCTGGTATGGGTCAGCAGCAACGCGGTAAATTGCTCCAGCGGCATGCGTGAGGAACGCGGTTCCAGCACAACGCGCACACTGGCATCCTTGCCGGATTCGTCACGTACTGTCTCCAGCGCATCAAGGAACAATTGCTTCATCGCCTTTTGCTCCGGCGACAAATCTTTCTTGCCCGTTTTAACCTGCGGGTCGGTGTATTCGCCGATTTCCTCCAGCACTTTCTTCACTGACACGCCGTGCGGCAACTCATGAATCACCATGCGCCACTGGCCGCGCGCCTGCTGTTCGATGGTCCAGCGCGCACGCACGCGCAAACTGCCGCGACCGCTGACATAGGCATCGCGTATCTCCTTGGGGCTGGAGATGATATGGCCGCCGCCAGGAAAATCCGGTCCCTGGATATGCGTGAGTACGCCATCCACATCGAGAGCGGGGTCGCGCAACAAGGCGATCGCGGCGGCACCCACTTCACGCATGTTATGCGGCAGACACTCGGTTGCCATCCCCACTGCAATACCGGAGGCACCATTCAGCAACAGGAACGGCAAGCGCGCCGGCAAATCCACCGGTTCCTGTTCGGAGCCATCGTAATTGGGCCGGAAATCGACCGTGCCTGACCCCACTTCGGCCAGCAATAGCTCGGCATATTTGGTCAGACGTACTTCGGTGTAACGCATGGCGGCAGCGGAATCGCCATCGCGTGAACCGAAATTTCCCTGCCCATCAACCAGCGGATAACGCAGCACGAAATCCTGCGCCATGCGCACCATGGCTTCGTAGGAGGCCGAGTCGCCATGCGGGTGATATTTACCGATCACGTCACCAACCACACGCGCCGATTTCACCGGTTTGGCGCCGGGCATCAGGCCCAGCTGGTGCATGGCGAACAGAATGCGGCGCTGCACCGGTTTTTCACCATCCGACACTGATGGCAAGGCGCGGCCCTTCACCACGCTGATGGCATAACGCAGATACACCTGATGGGTATATTCACCGAGCAGCAGACGCACATCGTCACCATCCGTCGGTTCCGAGGGTACCGCTGGCGGTTCGCCGCCATTACCGCCGCCAGCAAGATCAGTCGGCAAGTCGGCAGTTGCTGAAAATAAGTCCGTTGGTTTGTTCATGTTAAATCCTGATTTACAGCCCGATTGACGGGCGCTCGTGACACTATCTGGCGGTGTTAAATATCTGCCTCGACTTCGTTGCCATGCACGGAAATTTGTTCCTTGCGATATGCAGCGTTGGCCTTGCCCATCAAGTTATCGAAGATGCTTATCGTGCCGGCCAGATCGTCACCGACCTCGACTCGCACCAGTCTCCTGGTATCCGGGCACAGCGTGGTTTCCCATAACTGAATCGCATCCATCTCACCCAGACCCTTGAAGCGCGACACCTGCCACGCGCCTTCCTTGACACCTTCCTGGCGCAAGCGCGCTTCCAGTACCGTCAGTTCGACCTCATCCAGCGCATACAGTTTGCGTGGCGGCTTGCCCTTGCCTTGCGCGGGAACGTCGACGCGGAACAGCGGCGGCTGGGCGATATAGATATGACCATGCGTGATCAGTTGCGGAAAGTGACGGAAAAACAGCGTCAGCAACAGCGCCTTGATGTGCTCGCCGTCGTCATCGGCATCCGCGAGGATGATCACTTTTCCGTAACGCAACTCATTGAGGTCCAGCGTGCTGTCCAGCGTGTGCGGGTCGATTGCCAGCGAGACAGCGATGTTATGGATTTCCTGATTGGCGAGAATCTGCGAGCGTTCCACTTCCCAGCTATTCATGCCCTTGCCGCGCAATGGCAGGACCGCCTGAATCTCCTTGTCGCGGCCGGCCTTGGCCGATCCGCCGGCTGAATCGCCCTCCACCAGAAACAGTTCGGTAATGCGATTGTCGGTGGATTCCGCATCACTCAGTTTCCCCGGCAGTACTGCCACGCCTGAACTCTTGCGCCGCTCCACTGCTTTCGAAGATTTGGTACGCGCCACCGCCAGCTTGATCGCCTGCTCGGCAATGCGGGTGGCCTCCGCCACATGCTCGTTGAGCCACAGATCGAAGGTATCCTTGATGGCTGCTCCGACCAGCTTGACGGCCTCGCGCGAAGACAGTTTTTCCTTGGTCTGCCCGGCAAAACTCGGATCGACCATACGCACCGCCAGTACAAAACGCAGCTTGGCCCACACGTCATCGGCGGCGAGCTTCACATTGCGTTGCATCAAGCCGTGCTGTTCAGCAAAGATGCGCACACTGTTGAATACGGTATCACGCAAGCCCGCTTCATGCGTGCCGCCGCCCAGCGTCGGAATAAGGTTGACGTAGGATTCCCCGCCGCCCGATCCCGTCACCCACACCAACGCCCATTGCACGCCTTCGCCATTGGAAAAAGATTCGTTGCCGCTCAAGTAACGCTCACCGCAAAACGCCGGTGCGATGGGTTCGTCCTCGGCAATCATCTGATCGAGATACTGCGCCATGCCACCTTCGAAATGCCATTCCTTGACGTCCACACCAGCGGCTGTTTCGATACTGAGGGTGACACGCACACCGGGTAGCAACATGGCCTTGGCGCGCAGCAGGTGCTCCAACTCATTGCGCGAAACGCTGGGTGAATCGAAATATTTCGGGTTCGGCCAGATGCGAATTGCCGTGCCGGTGTCTTTGGCCGCGCAATTCCCGGCAATGGACAAAGGTTCCACCACCTCGCCTTCGGCAAAGCTCATGCGATGGAGCTTGCCTCCACGCTTGACCTCGACTTCCAGCCGTGTGGACAATGCATTGGTCACCGATACGCCGACGCCATGCAAGCCACCGGTGAATTTATAACTACTGTCTGCATCGCCTTTGGCGAATTTTCCGCCGGAATGGATGACGGTAAACACCACCTGCACTGTCGGCACTTTTTCTTCAGGATGGATGCCAGTCGGAATGCCGCGCCCGTCATCACGCACCGAAACCGAGGCATCACGATGCAGAATGACGTCGATATTCTTGGCGTAGCCCGCCATCGCCTCATCCACGCCATTGTCGATGGCCTCCACAATGATGTGGGTGGGATCGTTGGTGCGCGTATACATGCCCGGGCGTAGCTGGATCGGCTCCAGTTTGCGCAGTACACGGATGGAGGATTCGTCGTAATTCTGTTTTGCCATGAGTGTGTTGCCGTATATGTTCTGTTCAGGAATGCGCTATAGACTAACAAGAATGCGCGTAAGCATAAATCGCAAGATGGTAATTCCGGCAGAATTATCCGGCAAACGCGCCCGAGAAGTCCTCTCCTCTTGAAAAAAAAAATTCCGCCCCCATTTCACTACCAGCTTTTTTACCCTAAAGACTAACCGGAGATTCCACATCATGACCGTAGAGGCACACAAGGAAACCCTGGGCTTCCAGGCTGAAGTCAAGCAGTTGCTGAACCTGATGATCCACTCGCTATACAGCAACAAGGAAATTTTCCTGCGCGAACTGATTTCCAATGCGTCCGATGCGGCCGACAAGCTGCGCTTCGAAGCGCTGTCGGACGACGCGCTCTGGGAAAACGACCCGGAACTCAGAATTCGCATCGCTTTCGACAAGGATGCCCGTACCGTCACCATTTCCGATAACGGCATCGGCATGAACCGCCAGGAAGTGATCGAGCATATCGGTACCATTGCCAAATCCGGCACACGCCAGTTTTTCGATGCCCTGTCCGGTGACCAGGCCAAGGATTCGCATCTGATCGGCCAGTTCGGCGTGGGTTTCTATTCCGCCTTCCTGGTAGCCGACAAGGTCACCCTGATCACACGCCGCGCCGGGCTGGGTGCGGAACATGCGGTGCAATGGGAATCCGCCGGCGAGGGCGACTACACACTGGAAACCGTGGAAAAATCCGGGCGCGGCACGGACGTGATCCTGCATCTGCGCGCCGATGAGGACGAACTGCTGTCGAGCTACAAATTGCAATCCATCATCCGCAAATATTCCGACCATATCACGCTACCCATCGTGATGAAAAAGGAAGAATGGGATGCGGAGAAAAAAGAAACCGTGGTTAAGGACGAAGAAGAAGCCATCAATCAGGCCTCCGCGCTGTGGGCCCGCCCCAAGAATGAAATCACGCCGGAACAGTACGAAGAATTCTACAAGCATGTGGCGCATGATTATGAAGCGCCACTGGCCTATATCCACGCCCGGGTGGAAGGCAAACAGGAATACACCCAACTACTGTATATCCCCGCGCATGCGCCGTTCGATATGTGGGACCGCGAACAGCGCCACGGCATCAAGCTTTACGTGCGACGTGTGTTCATCATGGACGATGCCAAACAACTGATGCCGGTCTACCTGCGCTTCGTGCGAGGGGTGATCGACTCCAACGACCTGCCGCTCAACGTCTCACGCGAAATTCTGCAGGAAAGCAAGGATATCGAAGCCATCCGCGGCGGTTCGGTGAAAAAGGTACTGGGCATGCTGGAAGATATGGCGACCAACCAGCCGGAAAAATACGCCACATTCTGGAAGGAATTCGGCCGTGTCATCAAGGAAGGCGTGGGCGAAGATTTTGCCAACAAGGAGCGTATCGCCAAACTGATCCGCTTCTCCTCCACCCACACCGACAGCGAGGAACAGACCGTCTCACTGGCTGACTACATCGGACGCATGAAGGAAGGACAGGACAAGATCTATTTTGTCACCGCCGACAGTTTTGCAGCTGCCAAAAACAGCCCGCACCTGGAATTTTTCCGCGCCAAAGGCGTTGAGGTGCTGTTGCTCGCCGATCGCGTAGACGAATGGATGATTTCCCACCTCACCGAGTTCGACGGCAAAAAGCTACAGTCCGTGGCTAAAGGCGACCTTGACCTGGCCAATCTGGCGAACGAGGAAGAGAAAAAGGAACAGGCACAAGAAGCTGATGCCTTCAAGGATCTTACCGACAAGATCAAGGACAGCCTTGGCGAGCAGGTCAAGGAAGTACGCATTACACACCGGCTGACCACCTCCCCCGCATGCCTGGTTGCCGGGGAACACGACATGGGCGGCAATCTGGAACGCCTGCTCAAGGCCGCTGGCCAGAACGTGCCTGACAGCAAACCCATTCTCGAAATCAACCCCAAGCACGCGCTGGTACAGCGCCTCAAGGAGCAGACGGACAGTGATAAATTCAGCGACTGGACAGCTATCCTGTTCGATCAGTCATTGCTGGCGGAAGGCGGTCAGCTGGAAGATCCGGCTGCTTTCGTGCGGCGCTTGAACGACCTTTGGCTCACCATATAGTCACCTGAGCAGCAAAATCGAAGGGGTGCCAGAGGGCACCCCTTTTTTATACAACCGCAACATTCTTCCCTATTAAAACGGGTAAAAATTGTCTGGATGCGTACCAGTCAGTTGATATAAAATTAAACGTTCGGTCGGATTTCCTGCCGGGTTCCGCCCTTCATTGCCTCCTTTATTATTTTCCGGGACCTCACCCCCATGCGCATCAACCAGATTTCCCGGCTCGACCGCCGCTTCAAAAAATGGTGGGTGAGTATGGTGGAAACTGTACATCATCAGACCATTCTGACCCAGGTCGACGAAGACGGTGCGCCGACCTACAGTTATGCGTTCATGGTGACGATCTCGGCAGGCATTGCCATGATCGGCCTGTTGCTCAATTCCCCGGCCGTGATTATTGGCGCCATGCTGGTTTCCCCGTTAATGGGTCCGATTGTGCTGAGCGGAATTTCACTTTCCACACTGAACTACGCAACTGCCCGCAAAGGCGCGCAAAGCCTGATTGTCGGTATTTGTCTGGCGCTGGCAATTGCCATCCTGATTGTATGGGCCTCGCCGATCACCGATGCGACTGCGGAAATCCTTGCCCGCACCCGCCCCAACCTGTTCGATCTGGTAGTCGCCATCCTGTCCGGACTGGCGGGTGGCTATGCGGTGATCCGCGGTCGTGGAGGCGCAATTGTCGGTGTCGCCATCGCCACTGCATTGATGCCGCCACTGACCGTCGTAGGCTATGGCGTGGCGACCGCGCAATGGACGCTTGCCCGCGGCGCAACGCTGCTGTTCGTGACGAATATGCTGGCGATCGCCCTGAGCGTGGCTTTTGTCGCCACCTGGTATGGATTCGGGCGGCGCGGTTTACGCCGTAAACTGGTCTGGCAAAGCGGCATTGCATTGCTTATTCTGATACCGCTTGCCGTACCGCTGGTCCTGTCCCTGCAGACGATCGCGCATGAAACTTACATCAGCAGCAGCGCAAGACAGGTGCTTGATGACGTGCTCAGGGACAGCAAGAGCGATAGCCGGATCGTTCAATTTCAGCCAGTATTCCGGAAAGATGCCATGCCGGTCATTGATGTGATTCTGGTCACCCAGGCAATACGAAACGACCTGGTAAAAAATGCTGACAACCGCTTGGCCACATTGCTTGGCGAGAAAGTTCAGTATCGCATCGATCAAATCGTGGTCAATGATGTGGGCAAGCTTGCATCGCCACCCTCGGCTATCGCCAATCCCATACAAACCAGTTATGTGGCTGCGCCTCAGCCAAACTTCGGCGACACCTTCCGAAAAAGTTTTCCGCTGGAAACAGAGCATATTGATGTTGATGAAAGCGCCAAAATCATGCGGATTTTCCCGAAGCCGGGAGCGGGCGCCGATATTCTCTCGCTCTATCGATTGGAAAAGGCGCTGATGCTACGTTTTCCCGGCTGGAATATTGCCATCGTTCCCCCAGCACAATCGTTGCCGCAGCTTTATTACGATCCAAACCAGTCCCTGTTGAATGCAACTGAAACCGAGAAACTACAGGCAATTATCTGGACTTTGCAGGCATGGAAAATTCGCGCACTGGACGTCGTCGGGCACGCCAGCACGCTGGGCCGTGCCGCTGCCAACCAGCGGCGCGCTGCCAAAAGAGCCGACGAAATTTCCAGACTGTTGATAAACGCAGGATTCGAAGTGACGCAGAGCCATGAATATCCGGTACCTCATCAGCGCAACCTGGAACGCCAGCTCGGCTATGGCGCTTTCCGTTCGGTAGACATCACGCTGTCAAACAATTTGCGCGCAGCAACCCAAGCATCCGGGAACGTTGCCTCACACTAACTAGCCGGATTGCAGGGCCGGCTCGCCGAGCACGCCTTCTTCTCCGGTCAGGCGTGCAATGATCACGGCCCCGCAGGAATCGCTGAATACATTGACCGAGGTGCGGCACATATCCAGTATCCGGTCGACGGCCAGAATCAGGCCGATTGCCTCCACCGGCAAGCCAATGGCGGCCAGGATAATGGCAATGGCTACCAGGCTGGCGGAAGGAATGGCGGCGACGCCGATGGAGGTGACCAAAGCCATCAGCACGATGGTGAATTGCTGCACAAAGCCCAGTTCGATGCCATACGCTTGGGCGATGAATATGGCCGCCACGCATTCATACAAAGCTGTCCCATCCATATTGATGGTCGCTCCCAAGGGCAACACAAAACTGCTGGTACGGTTGGAAACACCGGCATTTTTTTCGACGCATTCCATGGACAGTGGCAAGGTGGCGGCCGAAGAACTGGTAGAGAAAGCGGTCAGTAAAGCCGGGGCCATGGCCCGGTAGTGATTCAATGGATTCACCCGCCCGACCAGATAAAGCAACAAGGGCAGTACAACCAGAAAATGTACTGCCAGGCCAGCGATCACACTGAGAAAAAACCACGCCAGCGGTACAAATGCGGAATAACCGGTGCTTGCCACCACCTTGGCAACCAGCCCGAATACACCAATCGGCGCAAACAGCATCACCCAGTCGGTGATCTTCATCATCACCTGAAATACCCCCTGCCAGAAAGCCTGCATGCTATCCGCGTATTTTTTTTCAATCCGTGTCATGAAAAAACCGAATAACAGGCTGAAGAATATCAGTCCGAGCATCTGGCCATCGGCTGCCGCTGCCACCACATTGGCTGGGACCATGCGCAGGAAAACCCCGACCAGATCACCTGCGTCCTTGCCTTCTACCCGGGCAACCACATCACTGGTCGTTTCAGACAAGCCGACCAGATGTTTTGCCGGTTCGCCATCCACCACACCCGGCGCCACCATATTCACGATAATCAGTCCCACCAGTATCGCGAGCAGGCTGGTCGTCATGTAGTACAGAATCGTCTTCAAACCCAGCCTGCGGAATGCACTCCCTGAACCGATACCCGAAATACCAACGATGATGGATGACACCACCAGCGGCACAATCAGCATTTTCAAGGCGTTCAGAAACAGGGTGCCAATAAAGTCAAACACGGCGTAATAACGAATTCCGAACAGCCCTGCTTCGGTTCCCGCCAGAGAACCAGCAATAACGGCCAGTACAAGCGCAATCAGGATTTGCCAGTGCAATTTCAATTTGAGCATTTTGCGTACCTGTAAAAAAACGGTGTCACCACTGAACACGTTGCATATACAAACGCATCTCTGCAGGATCGCAAAGAATTTATCTATATGTTCAGGTTACACTATCGCACTGGCAGCGGTTCATGCAAAAGACCATCGCTTGCAGTGTGCGCTTTACGCTATCCTGCCAGATTTGCGTCACCCTATTTCCTGTAGCACTGGAGTCGCATCCTCCAGCGCGGAGTCCATGTTTATGATCTCACTCAATACCATATTCAGCTCACTTGACCACTGGGGCTCCATTACGCTATTCACGCTGGGTACATCGCAAGTCAGCCTGTACCGGATCTTCGGACTGGTTTTCATGCTGGTATTCGTCTGGTGGATATCGGTATTGATCGAACGTACAGTTCCACGTATCGCGAGCCGCGGCAATGTGACCCGGCTGTCGAAGTCCGGTGTCTATGCCCTGAGCCGGATTTTGCGTTACCTGGTGTGGATACTGGGAACCACCATCGGCCTGAGCTGGCTCGGTTTTGATTTACGCAGCCTCGCACTGGTCGGTGGCGCGATCGGCGTGGGTATCGGCTTCGGCTTGCAGAACATCTTCAGCAATTTCATCTCCGGGATCATCATCCTGGTCGAACAAACCCTTAAAGTCGGCGATTTCGTCGATCTGCAATCCGGCGTGGTCGGCACCGTTACCGAAATCAGCATGCGTTACACCCGTGTCACGACCAACGACTCGGTGGATATCATCGTACCCAATTCCGAATTCATTAATGGCCGGGTTACCAACTGGACCCTGGATGAAGCCGTGCGACGCATCCATATCCCTTTTGGCGTTGCCTACGGAACCGACAAGGAACTGGTCCGTGAAGCAGGGATTGCGGCAGCACTTAGTGTCGAAGGCACCGTGAATGAAGAACGCCGAAAAGTGGATGTATGGCTGGTCGAATTCGGTGACAGCAGCCTGAATTTCGAACTGGTCGTCTGGGTTGCCAAGAAACTGATGACATCACCCGGAAGCACCAATGCACGCTATCTATGGGCAATCGAAACAGAACTGGGTAAGCGCGGGATCGAGATTCCCTTTCCGCAGAGAGATCTGCACGTGCGGTCCGGGCAATTAAGCGTGCTGGTGCAAAATGCCAACCCAGCACCAGCGACCGATTGATATCTTCCCTGTTGTCGCTATTTAAAGGAACCGATCCAGCAGTTTACGGCTCACCTTGTCCAACCCGTTCAGGTCGCGGATCAGGAACTGAATGCCATGGCTGTCGGCAATCAGCAGGCTGGATGTGCCAAAACGGCGAATATCATCCTTGCCTTTCAATATAAAACGGGTATCGCCACGGTCTGTTTCCACCTCACGATTGCCGAGTAGCAAAAGCTGCTATCCGATCACAGAGTCAAGTTGTTAAGCGGATCATCCAGTTTGAGAAGTTCAATGCAGCATCCCGAGCATTGCTGCCCAAACCACTGCTGCGGCCTTGTTGGCGGCATTCAGTTTGGACATGGCGTTGCCGATATGGAAGTTGACTGTGCGCTCTGAAATATTAAGGATGTCCGAAATCTCTGCGGACGTCTTGCCATCTCCTGTCCATTGTAGAACCTCGACCTCTCGTGAGGATAACTGCACACTTGTTTCGGGTAGAATTTTGTTGATTAGGAGGCGTGACATACCCAAGTGTGCGGCTTGGGTGAACCACATCATCTTGCGCTCTTTATCCTGAAGTTCAGCTTCAGAAATGGGTTCGCTGGCGCGAGCCAGCGTCAGCAAACCACCCACACCGTTTACATCTCGACAGGCTTGAACCCAGCCAATTTGTAATCCAAACGAACGCGCATCTTCCCAAAGTTCTGATGCTGATGAAAATAGGTTATCGGACCAGATGACGGGTAATAGTGAGCGCATGCCATGCTGCACTGTTGGGTCGACGGCGAGGTAATTTTTTTCTTGATATCTTTCTTGCCAGCCGATCGGATAATTGCTGAACATCACAGTCTTCGGCTGCGTTAAAGGAAGTGGCATACGCAAGCCGTAGCAACAGTGATCAAAACCGAGATCACGTGCCAGCGAAACGATTGTTTCAAATATTGCGTGTTCACACTCAACGCCGCGCAGCGCATGAAGTTGATCTTCCTGCCAAGCCCTCACAGTACTGCCCCCCACACGTCGCGGTTTCGATAACCTGGGTTCGTAAAGTAATGCACTCCGCAGAAAAATATACTCCACTTACCTGACAGACATCTGTCAATTTTGACACTAACGTGTGACAGCGCAGTAATGATAGCCTTGTTTGCAGGAGTGACTATGATCTACCACACTAATGCCGATGCATATTCCTGTACCCAAGTACCCATGATTACCCTGTCAGAAGACGGCTATATACGTCTGACATTGGAAACCTTATTAGCCACCCCGTTTGTGCATTTTTTATCAGGGCTTGATGACGAGAAAACAATTTCCCCTCAAGAGGGAGCCTGCTATACGCACATCTCCGGTTACACGGAGTGGCTCAGCACCACGCCGCCGACCCTCACCCTAGGATGGGACTGGGGACTCGACGTGTCACAAGGGCAACCTCTCTACGTAAGATTGGGCGCACCTCGAAGCAATATCATGCTTGTCGATACCATGCAGCACGACTTAGGTCCCACCAAGACCTCGGTACTGCTTGAGACAGCGATAGATGCACTTGCCTGGCAGGAAGAGGTCCACCACCACCTCGTCACCCGATATGTTTGACAGGATGTCATCCTGTCAAAGTTTACAGTTACCTAAATTTCCAAAACGCTGCTCAATACGCCCTAAGCTACAACGTTTTATTGGGGGTGGTTATGCATGTCATGTCAGGTGCCCCAGAGGGGCTTCCGCAGGGGTTGTATTCGAAAGTCGCCCGTTATCGCCACAAGGTATTCGTCGAACAACTCGGCTGGGAGCTTCGAACCCAAGATGGCGCGGAGCTGGATCAGTTCGACCGCCCGGATACCGTGTATGTCGTAGCGCAAGACGACGAAGGTCATGTCTTCGGCTGCGCCCGATTGCTCCCTACTACGCGCCCCTATCTCCTGGGGGAGGTCTTTCCGCAGCTTCTGAATGATTTGCCGCCGCCGTGCTCCCCGGATGTTTGGGAGCTTTCGCGCTTTGCGGCGGTGGATCTCAATAATCAGACCTCGACGCTAGGGCAGTTTTCTTCGTCGGTTGCTATTGAGTTGTTGCAAGAATCGATTGCTTGCGCCGCCGCACATGGGGCAAAACGGTTGATAGCCGTATCAGTGATTGGCGTCGAGCGGCTGTTGCGCAGAGCGGGCTTTCATGCGCATCGCGCGGGGCCGCCGATGGTTATTGATGGATATCCGATATTTGCGTGTTGGATTGAGCTGTACCAAACCTTAATCACTGTCAAGTAATTTATCCAACTCATTCACAATTAAAGACAGTTCATGTGGAGTAAGTCATATCATGGATCACAAAAGCTTTCCATTCATTCCCAAAGATTTGAATTTTCCAGTCATTCCCAACGATTTGTTCGACAGTTCCCTCGATCTGCACAAGCTGCCCTTTGACGCAGGTACTGGCCCTATTGGATCTTTCGAGCAGGAATTGCTGTCTCTGAGTAATGGCGCATCCTCTATGCGGGAGGTTACGCCGATTGTGGCATACGTGTCTGTGCTGCGTGCGGTCAGAGCACTGTCGAACCAAACCAGCAATTATCAGCAGGAGATTGGCGTGGCGCATGCGATGGCAGATGGCCTCAGCACGCTCGGGGCGGAACTCGGTCTTCCCGAAGGGTATTATGACGTCGATACAAGCGGGGAACCCATCGTTCTGAGGGAAGGTCTGGGCGAGCATGTCATTCTTCCCACCCATTTTGAGAAAGGTGCATATTTCAGCAATCCGCACGCGGACCATCAGCTACGCTTGGAGGCCCGCGCATTGCCAAGAATCAAGATCGGCCAATATACCCGTTTTGGTGGCGGGGTAGGTGTCAACGCAGGCGGCGATGTTACCATCGGTAATGCGGTGTGGCTCTCCCCTGGCGCTTATATTCTTAAACAAAACCACGATCCTTATGGGCGTCCATCTGTGGGTTCCAGAACGGTGGCTATGACACAGATGCCGAAGATTCGCTTCGCTGACTATGCATGGGTAGGCAAGGAGGCTATCGTCGGTTGGGCAGCAGATTACATTGGTAAGGCGGCAATCGTTGCTTCGCGAAGTTTTGTGAATGGATGGGTAGGTGATTACTCGATTACTGGTAATAACAACAAGGTAGTTCAATATCTTCCCTATAAAGCGGCTGCCTTCGAGCTCTTCGAGTTAGATTTCGAGGGGATGCTTCGAATTGCCAATTGGCAGCGAGTGAATGACTACTGGATATGTTTGTTTGAGGAGTTTAATCGGGCAAGACCGAAATCTCTCGCACTCCCCTCCGTGACAACATTGCTTGGGAGCGATGCCCGCCGAGGAGCACGACTGTTGGACATGAATCCTGGACTGGGAGACCACTTGCTACAGGCAGCACAGAGGGGTCTGCTCGCCGATGGGGTATCTCAGGACAGAAAAACATTTCCTTTTATTCTTCAGCGCCTCCGTGACGTAGCGAACAAAACCGTGCGATTACGTGGAGATGTGCACCCGGGACATTTACCTTTTGAGACCGGGGCCTATGTCGCGACGCAACACAAAACGGTAGGATATGAGGTAGTCCTAGATACAGGTCTACCTTCTGATATCAAGTGGCCGCAACTTCGTGCACGTTTTAGGGAGGCGGTCCGGGTGGCTAAGCCAGAAGCCTCTATCGTCTATTCCGTACAAGGAGAATATGATTATTCGGAGCTGATCGCAGTCGCAAAAGGACATCTTCTAGAGTTAGTGCAAGAGGGTACCGAGTTGGACGCTGCCGGTCGCCAGCAGCATGTAATTCAATTTAGGAAATGGACGGCTCCCGGCGAGATCGGCGAAGACACAGACCTCAGGATCGCGTACGGTTGAGGCGCCAATACAATCATGCTTTTTTTAAGGATTAACCTATGGCCTACTTAATGTTGATACTGGCGTCGGCGTTCTGGGGTGGAAATTATGTCGTCAGCAAAGTGATGGTGCTTCACCTCCTGCCAGGAGTACTCGCCGAGGCCCGCTGGCTCCTGGCCTCGCTACTGCTCGTTGTTATCTATCACCGGAATCTGATCGCGGAGTTTAAGTTCTTCCGAGAGTCCTTCTGGCGTACCCTGTTTCTTGCGTTATTCGGCCCAGTCTTGTTCCCCACTTGCCTGTACATCGGCTTGCAGTACACGACGGCCGTGAACGCGGCGATGTTCCTGTCCGCGTCGCCGGCCCTGGTGCTGTTGATCAACGCTGTTGTGTTCAAAGACACCATCACCCGGGCTAATATCTTAGGCGTATTATGCAGTACATTCGGCGTCCTCTATCTTCTGGCGCATGGAAACGTATCCCAAATCACTCGGATACCAATCGGAAAAGGCGATCTCTGGGCCCTGGCGTCCGCCGGCAGCTGGGCTGTCTATTGCTCATTCCTACGGGTCAAGGACAAGCGGATGTCCTCGGGCGGGTTCATGACTATATCAGCGGTGCTGGGTGCCTTGATGCTCATTCCATTGGCCCTAGTTGAAACAAACTTCCAGGCGTCGCTGCTCTTTCCACACATCACGATGGCTATGGCCCTTGGAGGATTGTATCTTGCCCTGTTTCCCTCCATCGCCTCCTACATGCTGTGGAACAAGGGCATCAGCATAATCGGGTCTACGCGCGGAGAGATATACACTCACTTCATACCCTTTTTCGGTGTGGTGTTCAGTGTAATCTTCCTCAAAACGCCCCTGTATGCCTATGACCTGGTTAGTGGCGCGTTCATTGTATCTGGCATCGTCTTGTCGTCTCGTAGCTTCCGAAGCCCCCAAGAGAGTCCGGTCCAGGCCATTGAACCGGCCGCTCTGCCGAACGATAGAATCGCGTGTCGCTGTAAAGACTAAATCTATCCATAGCAAGGTCCGTACAATGCAGATTACTGCGATGACTGTGTGGGAAGGCGTCCTTGGTACCAGGAAGTGTGTCGGGATTAGCGATGGGCAGACCCGTCGTGCCTATCAGGTGCCGGGTTACGACAACCTTTACAATCTGATGAGGCATTGTGTTAACGACGGACTGTCGCCCCGCGCGTATATCGAGACTCTTCTCGGCCAACAGCCCATGCCGGAGAACGATTACGAGGCCATGTCGTTTGTGGCGCCAGTGCGGCCAGAGAACGACCTGTACGTCTTTGTCAGTGGGGTTGGACACACGCACAAGCAGCGTGCGCAGCAAGAAACCGAGGGCATGAAAAACCACGGCTCAGCACCCGTTCGACCGGAATGGTTCTACAAAGGCAATGGCGCTATCCTGAAGACTACGAAAGAGCCGTTGAACATTCCGTCTTATGCTCTTAGCGGAGTAGAAGAAGCAGAGCTCGTCCTTGTGTACATGGTGGATAACAAGAAAAATCCGCATTATCTGGGATACAGCATAGGCAACGAATTCTCGGACACGGTGCTTGGCAAAGCACACAGGCACTATTTTGCACAATCTAAACTTCGGACCTGTAGCGTCGCGCCGGAGCTCATCCTTGATGAGGTACCGGATACGGTGGGCATCGAGGTCAACATTCTTCGCGGGACCAATACTGTGTGGCGAGCACAGTTAACCACGGGGACCAAGGAGATCATCTTCACCCTGTCGGAAATCGAGAAGCTTGTGTTTCAACATCCCCAATTCCGGCAACCAGGCATAGTGCACTACATCTACCTAGGCACTTATAAGACGAGTTACCACGACGGCATATGCCTGCAACATGGGGATGTCGTGCAAATGCAGGTCAAACACTTCTTGTGGCCTCTTGTGAATCACTTAAATCGAGAACCGGATCCTGATGAACAGACGGATCCAGACCGAAACACCTTGACGCACAGATGAAGTTTCTCAAGGTCGTCATCAAGTGACCATATACAAAAAAGGGCTTAACCACGATCAATCAACACTGCGCGATAAAAGTGCGTAGGACCCCTTGCCTCCACGTGTAGTGATCACATTCCTTTCCTCAGACATTCGGTACAAGGTGCCTACGGAACAGAGAGCCGAATCCTCTTCGCCAGAAATCATGCAACACTGTCCAGAACATGCAAACTGCCTCATGATGCATTGGCAGCCCGCAAAGTAACCTGTCTCTGGAGAACGCCCGATGCGAAGACAACGCCGATAATTACAGCGATGGCACCGATAAGCTGCCACTTATTGGGGGGCACCCCTAAGACAGTGGAAACCGCCATAGTGAAAACCGGTGCCAAGTTGAAAAAGATTGCTGTTCGGGCTGAACCGATACGCTGGATCCCGTTGAACCAGAGGAGGTAAGCAATCATGGATCCGCCGACAGCCAGATACAGGATCGCCCCATGAACACTGGCTGGCGCTGCCGCAATGGCATAGATCGGCTTCTCAAAGATACTGCCAAAGATGATCAGTGCTATCGTCCCGAACAGCATCGAAAATGTTGTGGTCTCGAGCGGCGTCGCACCGATGACAAAGCGCCGCGAAATCACTGTATTCAAAGCCCATGCGATGCTGCCTGCAAGGATGATCGCGTCACCCAATACAATCTTGTGAGCGAGCAGGATTCCCAGATCACCGCGCGTGATCACGAGACCTACACCAAGCAAGCCACATAGAATTCCGAAACCTCGCATTAGATCAATCCTCTCACCCTCCAGCAGGGCGGCCAGAATCGTAGTCCAGAGTGGCGTCGTAGCCAGAATAAGGACTGCGTTTATTGGAGTCGTTGTCTGGAGGCTGAAGAAGGTGGCCATATTAAAGCAGGCAACCCCGAGCAGACCCAGAATAATGTACACCCTGAAATTCCTTTTCAGAATTTCGCCTCGCAGCTTGCCGCTGGGACCGAAGATAAGAAAGAGCAGAATAGTAGCAATGATGAAGCGTTCAATCGCCGCACTGATTGGTGTCATCATGCTGATGATATAGGCACCGGCGTTGAAGTTCGTCCCCCAGAAGAAGGTGGATGCGACAATGCCGGCGTAGGCATAGCCTGGAGAATTGGGCAATTTCATTTCAGGTCCTGCTTTCTGATGATGGATGAAAGCCATCACCTTGCAGCAGTCATGAAATAGGTACAATTCCCCATATATTCACTTTACATGTGAGAAAACACCCATGTTTGACTGGGATGATATGCGTTACTTCGCGATCTTCGCGAGAGAAAAGTCGCTCTCAGCCGCGGCTCGCCAACTGAAGGTTGATCACGCGACAATCGCTCGCCGGATCGCGGCGCTTGAGGCTTCTCTAAACCTCAAGCTCGTCGATCGGCGCCCGCGTTCTTACGTGCTAACAGTGGAGGGCGAACGCATCGCAGCACTTGGCGCGCGGATGGAGGATGAAGCTTTCGCTGTCGGACGCGCCGCCAAAGCCGGACAGCAAGTCATGACGGGAGAGATTTCGATCAGCGCGCCGCCAGCGATGGCGACAGCGTTGATAGCCCCCCGCCTCGGCAAGCTGCATCAGCAGTATCCGGGGATTCACATTCGACTTATTGGCGAGACACGCATAGTTTCCTTACATCGGGAGGCTGATCTCGCCATCCGCTTGAGTCGACCGACCGAGGCAGAACTGGTCACACGCAAAATCGGGGCTGTTAGCTTTTTGCTCTATGCCTCCCCCGCCTATCTCGACTTGCATGCGGCCGAAGATTTCGAGTTCATCGCTTATGACGACAATATGGAAAATTCAATACAGCAACGCTGGCTCAAAAAAAATGCGGGCACTCGCCCCATCGTTCTTCGTACCAATAACCTGGAAACACAAAGGGCCGCCGCCCGTGCAGGCATGGGAATTGCCGCCCTGCCATATTTTCTCGGCGATCAGGATGAGGGTTTGCGACGACTTGAAACCAATGAGAAAGGGCTAAGCCGCGATGTCTGGCTCGCCGTGCACGGCGATCTGCGCAATACACCGGTAGTGCGAGCGACGATGGATTTCCTGATTGCCTGTTTTCCACAAACTTAAAGGATGATTCACCGAACCTATCTTGATTCCATCTCGAGCAAAACATAAGGTCCGATCGCATCGTCGCTAAAGAATCAGTCGATGATCGCTTCGATTTTACAGGAACCGATCCAGCAGTTTACGGCTCACCTTGTCCAACCCGTTCAGGTCGCGAATCAGGAACTGGATGCCGTGGCTGTCGGCGATCAGCAGGCTGGATGTACCCAGGCGACGTATATCATCCTCGCCTTTCAATATGAAACGGGTATCGCCACGGTCTGTTTCAACTGCCCATGTCGACGGCGTGGCAAAGCTGGAAACATGAAGCAGCCGTCGAATTTCCGGCACGAATTCGCGACTGGCCAGTTCTTCTTCCACCAGTATGCGTGCACTCTCGGGTAAATCAGCCAGCTTTGCTACCCATGCCAGTTCGTGACCATCCGAACTCAACAAGCTGATGCCTTCCTCCGGTGCGGCGATTGGAAATGCCCGCACCGGCACCACATTTTCATGGACATCGCCATCGGCTGTGGTGAAAACAAGCTGGCCGAAGGGATTGCGGCTTAGTCTGAAATCGAACATGCGGTCTCCTGCAGGCATCATGATTTGGCCAATCCATCGCTCACCACGATCGTATTATCCACATCTACATCGTCCAGATCGGTATCCACATTTCGTGCCTGGGCCTGATACAGACGATAGTAGGCCCCTTCACGCGCCATCAGGTCTTCGTGCTTGCCAACCTCGACAATCTGGCCGCGATCCATGACCACCAGCCGGTCTGCACGACGCAGGGTGGATAGACGGTGGGCAATCGCGATCGTGGTGCGCCCGAGTACCAGATTGTCCAAGGCCTTCTGGATTTCTTTTTCGGTCTCGGTATCTACTGAGGAAGTGGCTTCATCGAGGATGAGGATGCGCGGGTTGATGAGCAATGCTCGTGCAATCGAAATGCGCTGACGTTCACCACCGGATAATCCGTGTCCACGCTCGCCGACCAGCGAATCGTAGCCTTGCGGCAGGCGCAAAATGAATTCGTGCGCATGCGCAGCCCGAGCTGCCGCAATAATCTGGTCGCGGGTCGCATCTTGTTTACCGTAAGCAATATTTTCAGCAATGGTGCCGAAGAACAGGAACGGTTCCTGCAACACCAGACCGATATTGCTACGGAATTCGGACACCGGCAGTGACCGTATATCAACGCCTTCCAGCCTGATTGAGCCTTCGGTTACGTCATAGAACCGGCAAATCAAATTGACCAGTGTACTTTTTCCGGATCCGCTGTGCCCGACCAGGCCGATCATCTCGCCGGGTTCGATGGCGATATTGACTCCACGAATCACCGAGCGATTTCCATAACGGAAACCCACATCATGCAACGCAATTCTGCCGGTTACCTGTGCCAGATGAACCGGTTTGGCGGGTTCGGGAACGCTGGATACATGATCAAGAATATCAAAAATACGTTTGGCACCGGCTGCCGCCTTTTGCGTCACCGACACAATGCGGCTCATGCCGTCGAGCCGGGTGTAGAAACGACTGATATACGCCAGAAAAGCGGTCAACACGCCCACCGTGATCTGATTATTGGAAACCTGCCAGATACCGAATGCCCATACCACCAGCAGCCCTATTTCAGTCAGCAGCGTCACCGTCGGCGAGAACAGCGACCAGATCTTGTTGATACGATCGTTGACAAGCAGATTATGTTTGTTGGCTTCGCGGAAACGCGTGGTTTCGCGGCGCTCCTGCGCGAAAGCCTTGACCACGCGTACGCCGGGAATTGTATCGGCAAGAATGTTGGTGACTTCTGACCAGACCCGGTCGATCTTCTCGAAACCGGTACGTAACCTGTCGCGTACCAGATGGATCATCCAAGCGATAAACGGCAACGGCACTAGTGTGACCAACGCCAGCCACGGGTTGATCGACACCAGAATCACCGTGGTCATGATAATCATCAGGACATCGGTGGCAAAATCCAGCAGGTGCAGCGACAGGAACACGCAAATACGATCCGTTTCTGAACCGATGCGTGCCATCAGATCACCGGTACGCTTGCCGCCAAAATATTCCAGGGAAAGTTGCATCAGGTGTTCATAAGTCGTAGTCCGCAAATCGGCACCGATACGCTCGCTGACACGTGCCAGAATATAGGTGCGCGCCCAGCCCAGACCCCAGGCAAGCAGTGCCGAGCCGAACAATCCGGCAAGGTACAGCGCAACCAGATGCACATCGATTCGCGCGCCATTCTGGTAAGGAATCAGCACATTATCCATCAGCGGCATGGTCAGATAAGGCGGGACCAGGGTGGCTGCGGTCGATGCAAGTGCCAGCACAAACCCCGCCAGCAATTCAATCCGGTAGGGTTTGGCAAAACGCCATAGCCGGAATAGCGTCCAGGTTGATGGCGGAACATGCGTGGCTCTGGCACAGATCGCACATTCCTCCTGACCCGGATCGAGCGCTGCCTTGCAGTTATTGCAAAGTGCCACCACGTCTCGCTCGACCAGCTGCCCGGATAGATGACCGGCCAGCTGTAACTCGAATTCAGTAATCATTCGTAGTGCAGCCACATTGCATGCCAGGGTGTAACGCCAGCGAGCCAGACGCCCTTCATCATCCCGCAACTCCAGCGTGCCAACACCGGCATGATCATGGTGAACAAGCATCAGCCCGGCACGATAAGACCAGTTATCCCACCGGCCCACTCCACCGGAACTGGCTAATATCCGCAGATTGGTGACAACAATAAGGCCCTGCGAAAACTGTAACCGCGTATCGAGATCAAGCTCCATCCATGCCAAGACCTTTTCCGTTCCGGTCAGCATCGCAGCGATATCGTCGCGCCAGCGTTCAGGTGGGCTGGTTTGTATGGAAGTCACATTTTGTGATCGACTTGTCATCGTAAAAGTACAATTGGACGTTAATTGATGTGATGAGGCTGGTACGCTGGCAAAATGGGTTTCAGTTTACGCACACACTGGGTTTGCGGCATGTTTCGTCGAGTAGAACACAATAAACGTTTAAACTATTAAAATTCCGGTCACAGCAATGGCCTTATGACCTGCTGATGCCGAAACCGTAAATTATATCCTAGCCTAGAGAACAAACTGGCCGGACTCATGCAAAAATGGCCTGAATCCGACCCTATCACCCGGACATGAAAAACAAAGACATTCGGTTTCTCCGCATTATCCATCTGTCCGGCCCGAACATATGGACTTATCGCCCGGTACTGGAAGCATGGGTGGACATTGGCGATCTCGAAGATTGCCCTTCCAATACCATTCCCGGCTTGTACGAACGACTGACGGCGTGGTTACCCGGCCTGATTGAGCACCGCTGCGGTGTAGGTGAGCGTGGTGGCTTTCTGCAACGGTTGCGTGAAGGCACCTGGCCGGCCCATATTCTGGAGCATGTCACGCTGGAACTGCAGAATCTGGCCGGAATGAAAGTCGGCTTTGGAAAGGCACGCGAAACCTCAGTACGCGGTGTATATAAAGTCGCCGTACGCACCCGTAACGAACAGGTGGGACGCGCCTGCCTGCAGGATGCACGCGACTTGCTGATGGCCGCCATAGAAGATCAACCTTTCGATTTGGAAGTCACGCTAACGCGATTGCGCAACCTGGCCGACACGCTGTGCCTGGGGCCCAGTACCGCCTGCATTGTCGATGCGGCAACCGAGAGTCATATTCCTTTTATCCGGCTGACCGACGGCAATCTTGTGCAACTCGGATATGGTGCGCGCCAGCGTCGTATCTGGACGGCCGAAACCGACCAGACAGCAGCCATTGCCGAATCAATCGCAAGCGACAAGGACCTCACCAAAAGTCTGCTGGGTTCATGTGGCGTACCGATACCCGAAGGCCGCCTTGTCGTCAGCCCGCAAGACGCCTGGGAAGCAGCCGAAGATATTGGCCTGCCAGTGGCCGTCAAACCGGTCGACGCCAATCACGGTCGCGGCGTATCGCTCGACCTGATGACACAGGCTCATGTCGAAGCGGCCTATGCAGTCGCCCGGGCGGAAAGCCGCAAAGTGATTGTTGAGCGCCACGTACCGGGTCATGAACATCGTTTGCTGGTGGTAGGCGGACGTCTGGTCGCGGCCGCGCGCGGTGAAATGATATGGGTAAAAGGCGATGGCCATTCGACCATCACCGAACTCATCGACACCCAGTTGAATACCGATCCGCGCCGTGGTATCGCCGAAGATTTTCCCCTCAGCATCATCCTAATAGACGAAGAACCGGCTATCCGTCTCGAACTCGCCCGCCAGGGTTTCAAGCCAGAATCGATTCCTGAGGCCGGTCAGGAAGTCTTGGTGCAGCGTAACGGCAACGTCGCGATTGACGTCACCGACACAGTTCATCCGGAAGTTACCGCAATGGCCACGCTTGCCGCGCGTATTGTGGGTCTCGATGTGGCGGGCGTCGATCTCGTGGTCGAGGATATTGCGTGCCCACTCGATCAGCAACGGGGTGCTATCGTTGAAGTGAATGCCGGCCCGGGCTTACTCATGCACCTCAAGCCCGCGCAAGGCAAACCACGCCCGGTCGGTCGTGCCATTGTCGATCATTTGATTCCACAGTCTGAAAATGGCCGTATTCCGGTGGTCGGTATCAGTGGCGCCAATGGCACCCTGATCGCCCGACTGGTCGCATCACTGCTACACCTTTCCGGCCGCTATGTCGGGCTGGCCTGCAGCGACGGACTGTACATGAATCAGCGTCAAGTCGAACGGGGTGATTGCAGTAAATGGCAAGTCGGCCAGCGGCTGCTGATGAATCGCGCGGTTGAAGCGGCTGTGTTCGAGCATCCCGCAACTGCCATCCTGCGCGAAGGCTTGCCTTACGACCGTTGCCAGGTTGGCGTGGTGACTGAAGTAAGCGGCGCCGACAACCTTGGGGAGTTCTATATCAGCGAACCTGATCAACTCTACAATGTGTTGCGTACTCAGATGGATGTGGTGCTATCCGATGGTGTCGGCGTACTCAATGCAGACGATGCGCTGGTAGTGGAAATGGCCTCTCTGTGTGATGGGGCAGTGATTTACTTCGGCTTAGACCCGCATCAACCAGCCATCACCGGGCACCGGTCAAAAGGGGGCCGGGCAGTATTCGCGCGCAACGGCCAAATCATTCTGGCGAGCGGCCCGAACGAAATTGATTTTGCCAGTCTGGCTGCGTTGCCACTGACCCGAACCGGGCAGCCAAGCCAGCATACGGTCAGCCTGCTGGCAGCAATTGGCACGGCGCTGGCACTTGGCATTGCGCCAGAACTGATCCACGCGGGTATTGAGACATTTGAAATTGAGCAGCCTGATAAACCACTGTTCTGATCCATCACGAAAATTATTAAACGGCGTCGAAGAACGTCCAAACTGAAGGAACACCGGTCCATGGAAGTGAAACGCATCCGCGCACTGCGCGGCCCCAACTTGTGGAGCAGACATACCAGCCTTGAAGCCTTGGTAAGGTGCGCTTCCGAAGAGTGCCGCATCGCTCAAAAATCCGGCCTGGAGGCACAACTGCGTGCACGCTTCCCGGAAATTGGTGCATTACGTTCCATTGGAACAGAAAGCGAGATTTCAGCCGCGCATGCCATTGCCTTCGCCGCCTTGGGGTTGCAGGCCCAAGCGGGTTGTCCGGTGACCTTTACACATATTGCGCCAACGCTGGAACCCGGTCTTTATCAGGTCGTGGTTGAATATACCGAAGAAGCCGTGGGACGTCTCGCTTTCGAACTCGCCGAGACACTTTGTCGTGCCGCTGCTCAAAAATTACCTTTTGATCTCAGCGCTGCCCTTGCGCAATTGCGCGAGCTGGATGAGGATGTGCGCCTCGGGCCCAGTACCGGCGCCATTGTCCAGGCCGCTGTCGCGCGCGGCATTCCCTATCGGCGCCTGACCGATGGCAGCCTGGTACAGTTCGGCTGGGGCAGCCGCCAGCGCCGTATCCAGGCGGCCGAAACAGATCGTACCAGCGCCATCGCTGAATCCATCGCACAGGATAAGGAACTCACCAAAAAACTGCTGCAGGCGGCGGGTGTCCCGGTACCCATTGGCCGTTCAGTATCCAATCCAGACGATGCCTGGGCTGCCGCTTGTGACATCGGGCTACCGGTGGTGATCAAACCGCGCGATGGCAACCAAGGCAAAGGCGTCACCGTCAATATCATCGCCCGTGACCACCTTGAAATTGCGTATGCCGCCGCGGCAGAAATCAGCGAAGAAATCATGGTGGAACGTTTCATCCCCGGCCATGACCATCGTCTGTTCGTTGTCGGCAAGCACGTGATTGCTGCTGCGCGGCGCGAACCGCCGCATGTAATCGGTGATGGCATTCATAATGTGAAAGAACTTGTCGATCAGATCAACAGTGATCCGCGCCGTAGCGAAGGGCATGCAACTTCACTGAGCAAGATCCATCTGGACGATATCGCCATGGCACGACTGGCTGTCCAGGGCATGGATGCGGACTCGGTCCCCACCATTGGTGAGCGCGTCACGTTGCGTAACAATGCCAACCTCAGTACCGGGGGCAGTGCGACTGATGTAACCGACGATGTCCATCCGGAAGTCGCGGCACGGGCCGTAGAAGCGGCACAGATGATCGGGCTCGACATCTGCGGCGTCGACGTCGTCTGTGAAAGCGTACATAAGCCACTCGAGGAACAGGGTGGTGGCATTGTCGAAGCCAATGCTGCACCCGGTTTACGCATGCATCTCTACCCGTCGTTCGGTAAGGGTCGTCCCGTCGGCGAGGCCATTATCGCGTCGATGTTCGCGGATGGTGATAACGGCCGTATTCCATTAGTGGCTGTTGCAGGTACCAATGGCAAGACCACCACTGTACGTCTGATTGCCCACCTGCTCACCCTCAGCGGCAAGCGCGTTGGCATGACTAACTCTGACGGTGTTTACATTGAAAAACGCCGTATCGATACGGGTGATTGCAGTGGACCAAAAAGCGCTCGCAATGTGCTGCTGCATCCGGACGTCGATGCCGCTGTATTCGAAACCGCCCGTGGCGGCGTGCTCCGCGAGGGGCTGGCATTCGACTATTGCGATGTCGCAGTCGTGACAAATATCGGCATGGGCGATCATCTCGGCCTCAATTACATCACCACGGTGGAAGACCTCGCGGTGGTCAAGCGCGTCATTGTGCAAAATGTCAGCCCCAGTGGCACGGCTGTTCTCAATGCAGCCGATCCGATGGTCGTGCAGATGGCCGCACACTGTCCCGGTTCGGTAATATTTTTTGCCCGTGATTTGCTGCATCCGGTGATTGCAACACATCGCGCGCAAGGTCATCGCACCGTCTTCGTCAACGGCAATACTATTGTGGCTGCACAAGGCCATTTTGAATGCAGGATTCCTTTTACGGATATCCCTCTCACTCGCAACGGCAGCATCAGTTTCCAGATAGAAAATGCAATGGCTGCCATCGCTGCCGCCTGGAGTCTGGGTATTTCCTGGGAGATCATCTGCGCCGGATTGGGCAGCTTTATCAACGATGCCGCAACCGCTCCCGGACGCTTCAACATGTTCGAATACCGTGGCGCGACCCTGATCGCCGATTACGGTCACAACCCGGATGCCATCCTGGCGCTGGTGGGCGCAATCGAAACCATGCCGGCCAAACGCCGCCTGGTGGTGATCAGCGGTGCAGGCGACCGGCGCGATGAAGATATCCGCCAGCAAACCAAGATTCTGGGCGATGCGTTTGATGAAGTCATCCTGTATCAGGATCAGTGCCAGCGCGGCCGTGCTGACGGTGAAGTGTTGGCCCTGCTGCGCGAAGGCCTGACCGATGCGAAACGTGCGGTCAGTATTGATGCAATCAACGGTGAATTTCCCGCTATCGATAATGCACTGGCTCGCCTCAAGCCTGATGATTTATGCCTGATCCTGATCGATCAGGTTGACGAAGCACTGGCGCATATTGCACAGCGTATCGCCGAACTGCACTGATCCGGCGAGACCGTCGGTAGCTGTTACCGTGCAGCCAGGCCATCGAGTATCGGGCAGTCCGGGCGATCGTCGCCGTGGCAGTGCCTGGCGAGGCGTTCCAGTGTCGCTTTCATGGCCTGCATTTCGGCGATTTTTGCATCCAATTCCTGAATGTGTTGCAGTGCGACGCTTTTTACTTCGCGGCTGGGCCGTTCACGGTTTTGCCACAAACCGAGCAGCACGGAAATCTGCTTCATGGAAAACCCCAGATTGCGCGCCTGTTTGATAAAACGCAGCGTGTGGATATCGCGTTCTGAATAAGTACGGTAGTTTGAAAAAGTACGCGCAGGTTTAGTGATCAGCCCGATCGCTTCATAATGGCGAATCATCTTGGCAGAAACACCTGAAGCTTGCGCAGCGCCACCGATATTGGTGAATGTGGAATCCATAATTCTGTCTCCAATTAATCCTGATTGCGCTGTCCGGCCGGCCGCCAGCTTCGCAACAAGAGCGCATTCGATACCACACTGAAACTGCTGAACGCCATGGCACCGCCTGCGATGACTGGATTGAGAAACCCAAATGCCGCCAGCGGGATGCCGATCAGGTTGTAAATAAACGCCCAAAACAGATTCTGGCGGATTTTGCGATAGGTCCTGCGTGAGATGTCGAGCGTATCCGCTACCAGTTGAGGGTCACCCCGCATCAACGTGACACCGGCAGTATGCATGGCCACATCGGTGCCGGTAGACATGGCAATGCCCACATCCGCCGCAGCCAGCGCCGGTGCATCATTGATCCCATCGCCGACCATTGCCACAATGGTGCCGTCGGCTTTCAAATCGCTTATCGCCTGCGCCTTGTCTGCAGGCAGAATTTCGGCTTTGAATTCGTCAATGCCCAAGCTGCGCGCCACCGCCTCGGCACTGCCTTTATTGTCGCCGGTGAGCATGACTGTACGCACCTTCTGTGCACGCAACTGCGCAACCGCTGCCTGTGCCGAAGGCTTGATGGTGTCACCAAATGCCAGCAGCGCAAGCAATGTACCCTGCCCGTTCTTACTCTGTGCCAACCAGGACACGCTGCGCCCGGCTTGCTCATGGCGCGCCGCACTGCCTGCAAGCGGTGCCATATCAATCCCCAGATTCTGCATAAGACGGCTACTCCCCAGCGATAAGGTAGCGCCGTCGATCTGTGCTTCTATTCCCAGTCCCGGCAACGCCTTGACCCCGCTCGCGCTGGTCAAATCCAGATTTTTTCCGGTCGCCGCCCGCATGACTGCCCGTGCGAGTGGATGTTCGCTGCCCTGCTGTACCGCAGCGGCCAGACGCAACATGTCATCAGCGCTTCCCGTTGCCGGTTCCAGTGCAACCATATCAGGGTGGCCCACGGTCAGCGTGCCGGTCTTGTCGAACGCCACGCAGCGTACCGCATGCGCGACTTCCAGCGCTTCGGCGTCCTTGATCAGGATGCCGTAACGCGCAGCAACGCCGGTGCCCACCATGATCGCCGTCGGCGTCGCCAGACCCAGTGCGCACGGACAGGCAATGACCAGTACCGCGACCGCGTTCAGCAATGCCTGTTGCCAGTCACCGGTGGCGAAGCCCCAGCCAAGCAAAGTGGCTAGCGCAATAATCAGTACAACCGGCACAAATATCTCACTCACCTTATCCACCAGTCGCTGGATAGGCGCCTTGGCAGCCTGCGCGTTTTCCACCATGCGGATGATGCGCGCCAGTGTGGTTTCCGCACCGACGGCCAGGGTTTCCACCAGCAACAGACCGTCCCCATTCACCGAGCCACCGGTGACATGGGCATCCGGGCCTTTGCTGAGCGACAGGCTTTCGCCAGTAATCAGCGATTCATCCACATCGCTATGGCCTTCACGTATCGCGCCATCCACGGCGATGCGTTCGCCCGGGCGCACTACCACCAGGTCGCCGACCTGCACGCTCGCCACCGCGACTTCGACTTCCTTGCCATCGCGGCGCACCCGTGCGGTATCCGGGCGTAACGCCTGCAATGCGTGAATGGCGGCGGCAGTCTCGCGTTTGGCTCGGGTTTCCAGCCATTTACCCAATAGCACCAGCGTGATCACCACAGCGGACGCCTCGAAATACAGATGCTGTATGCCATGACCCGCCGGCACAAACAGCAGGTAGACAGACAGTCCATACGCCGCTGAGGTGCCCAGTGCCACCAACAAATCCATGTTGCCCGCACCGGCCTTCACTGCCTTCCATCCAGCACGATAGAAACGTGCACCGAGCCAGAATTGCACCGGGGTCGCCAGCGCCCATTGCACCCAGCCGGGCAAGGCCCAATCCTGGCCGAATAGCATACCGACCATCTGTCCAACCAGTGGCAAGCTCAATAGGGCTGCCAGTGCAACCGGCCACCATTCCGGCAACCGTGATGATGTCACTTGGGTACTCGTGGTTTCCGCAGACGCCGCCACCTCATATCCCGCATCATGCACAGCCTGCTGCAATGATTCCGGCGGCGTCCCCGCATTGACTTCGATGCGCGCCTGCTCTGTCGCCAGATTCACCGATACAGAGCGCACCCCCGGAACCTTGCCCAGCGCTTTTTCCAGCCGACCTACGCAAGAGGCGCAGGTCATGCCTTGAATACCCAGATTGATTTCCTGCACAGCGACGTCGTACCCGGTTTGCTGAATTGCCGTTACCAGTTCCGCCGTGGTGACATCCTTGCCAGCCGTGACAGTGGCTTGCTCCGTGGCGAGATTCACGCTGACGTCGTTGACGCCGGGTACTTTGCGCAGGCCTTTCTCCACACGTGCCACGCATGAGGCACAGGTCATACCGGTAATTTTCAGTCGTTGTTCCTGCATAGCCTGTTGAATCGGGCTTGTCGCTGACATGGCTGACTCCTGTTAATAACTCTTATAGCCATGATAAACCTTACCATAATAGGAAAGTCTAGTTATTTCGACTACCTGACAAAAACGACCATACTGTCAAATCAGAACGATTCGACTAATATAAAAACAACATTCAGTTTGTTGCAGCAGCATAAATTCACCTTAATCAAACCCAAATATCCAGCTCATCATGACTAATCGACTTGCCCAGCAAACCAGCCCTTATTTACAACAGCATGCCGAAAATCCCGTCGATTGGTATCCGTGGGGTGAAGAGGCGTTGCGTCTTGCACGCGAGCAGAACAAACCGATTCTGCTGTCGGTCGGCTATTCCGCTTGTCACTGGTGCCACGTAATGGCACATGAATCGTTCGAGGATGCCGAAGTCGCAGCCGTCATGAATGAACATTTCATCAATATCAAAGTGGATCGCGAAGAACGCCCCGACCTCGACCACATTTATCAGACCGCCCATTACATGCTGACTCAGCGCAATGGCGGCTGGCCACTCACATTGTTTCTGACACCGGATCAAACGCCATTTTTCGGCGGCACCTATTTCCCCAAACAGGCTCGTCACAATCTGCCCGGTTTCATCTCCTTGATGGAGCGCGTGACTGAAATCTACCGTACCCGACAAGAGGATATCGCCACTCAGAATGCCTCACTGCTACAGGCAATGGATGTTACCTTGCCCGCCAGTCCTCAGGGGCAACTCAGCTTCAACGCCATACCGATGAACGACGCATGCAGCGCCCTGCAGCAATCTTTCGACACTGTTTACGGGGGCTTTGGCAGTGCGCCCAAATTTCCGCGCCCCACAGATATGGAATTTCTACTCCGGCATGCAGCGCGCGTCGGCAATCGTGAAGCACGTCATATGGCGTTACATACCTTGCGAAAAATGGCCGATGGCGGTATTTATGACCAGTTGGGTGGCGGCTTCTGCCGCTACAGCGTTGACGCACGCTGGGCCATTCCGCATTTCGAAAAAATGCTCTACGACAATGGCCCGTTGTTGGCGCTGTATACCGATGCCTTTGTACTCACGCATGAAACTGACTTTCAGCGCGTCATGCAGGGTATCGCAAGCTGGGTGATGCGCGAGATGCAGGCACCGCAGGGTGGTTACTATTCCAGTCTGGATGCAGATTCCGAACATGAAGAAGGCAAGTTTTATGTATGGACTCCACAACAGGTCGCCGACCTGCTGAGCGAGGAAGAATATGCCATAGTTGCTCCTTACTATAGCCTGGATCGGCCAGCCAACTTCGAGAACAAGTACTGGAACCTGATCGTTAGCCAGCCATTGGCAGCGATTGCCGAAGCGCGTCAACAACCACTGGAACAAATTGAGCAACTATTGGCCAGTGCGCAACAAAAACTGCTCTCGGCGCGTGCCGGCCGGATACGACCTGGGCGTGATGAAAAAATCCTGGTGAGCTGGAATGCATTGATGATCAAAGGCATGGCACGCGCGGGCAGAATGCTCGATGAGCCGGCCTGGATTGATTCGGCCCAGCGCGCCGTGGATTACATCCACGCCGACATGTGGCAGAACCATCGGCTGCGGGCGACCAGCAAGGATGGCAAAGCGCATCTGAATGCCTATCTGGACGACTATGCGTTCATGCTCGACGCCTTGCTGGAATTGCTGCAGACGCAGTTCCGCCAGGCGGATCTGGAATTTGCTCGCGAACTTGCCGATGTATTGCTGGAACAATTCGAAGATAGCCAGTCTGGCGGATTTTTCTTCACCAGCCACGATCACGAACAACTTATCCATCGCCCCAAGCCCGGCCATGACAACGCCATGCCGTCCGGTAACGGCATCGCCGCATTCACGCTGCAGCGCCTCGGTTACTTGCTGGGAGAAGTACGTTACCTTGATGCTGCCGAGCGCACGCTCAAACTTTACCACCCGGCGTTGACGCAACAGCCGGTAGGTTATACCAGCCTGTTAATGGCCCTGCAGGAACATCTCACACCGCCGCAAATCATTATTCTGCGCAGTGCACAGGGACAAAGCAAAACCTGGCGCCGCGAATTATTCAAGCACTATGCGCCGGAAAAACTGATCCTCGCGCTGGAAGGCGAGCTTGCCGGGCTACCGGAAGCACTGGCAAAACCGCTATCACCAACTATCAGCGCCTATATCTGTCAGGGAACGCAATGTGCGCCACCGCTAAACGATTGCCAACAATTATTTGCGGCATGTTTCAGCACCGAATAAAGAATAAATCTGCCAAATCAGTCGGATACAGGGGTGAGGTAGGTGATCACTGCTTACAGTAAATAATTACGTTGTCATTTTTTCAATCCCTGGAACTTACCCATTGCAGCGCTATCGTACTGTTGCGACAGCGAAACTTTCTGTATCCCGTGGAATTAAGCGGGAAGAGTGACTATATCTGATGCTGCCGCGAAGATTTGCCGCAATGGCTAGGCTATCGGCAATTACCCTTCTTCAAGGAGTATCCAACATGAACTCAAAACAGTCATTATTTTTCTCCAGCATTTTGTTGTCCAGCCTGATTGCCTTGGTTGTTCCTTCCGCCCAGGCGAAAACAGACCCTAACGTAGCCTCCCCGCAGTTTCTGGTTGGTGCGTTCCCCTCCCCTCCTATGGGCGCCGGGCCGGGCAAGCTGGCTGAGATAGTGTTACCTGACGGTACAGCGCAAGTTGTGCATTTCGGCAAAGCGGACACACGCGCTGGAAACAGTTTTTATGTCGGGGTAGATACCCAGAACCAGCAGCTTTTTGTTCCAAGCGTGGCCGGCACGACCGACGTGATTGATCTCGCTACCCATAAACTGATGCGACAGTTCAAGAGCATACCTGGTGGTCGTGTCGCAATGCTTTCACCTGACCGCAGCATGGTTTTCATACTCTCAGGGAAAGCACTCGGCGCGTATTCTACAAGTGACGATACACTGCGTTATCAAGTACCGGTCGGCGGCAACGCGATGGCGTTCAATACAGATGGCAGCCACTTATATGTGGGCGGAAACATGAATAAAACCATCGCCGACATCAATCCATCCAACGGCCATATTGAGCACCCGATCCCTATTGGACATTCAGGAGATTTGGCCTGGGCGAACGGCAAGCTATTTTCTGCGGATATCAAAAGCGGTGTGATGTCTGCATACAACCCCGAAACCGATCATATTTACAATATTGAAACAAATGAAGCGGATCCAAATTTTGCGTACAACAAAATCCTTATGGCCAAGGCCGGATTCATGCAATTGTCCGTCAGCCCCAGTCAGGATAGCGTCTACGCTGCCGGGTTTTCCGGTCATATCCTGCGCTTTTCGACTACCGAGCCAACCTATTTAGGCCAGATTAATATCAAGGCAGGCAAGGCTGGCCCGAATAAACTCAGCGGACTGGCGGTATTACCCCATTCGGATAAGGCCATCACAACGGTAGAAAATAGGCATGAGTCTGTGATCGTAGACTTGAAAAATGGCAAGATACTCAAACGCCTGCCGAACATTGCCAGTAATCGTTGGGTAGCGGCGCTTTAACCATCGGTAGTGAACCAAATTTCCGTCACGAATACTTCCTGCTTGCTCTAATTACGGCGATATATCTGGTTCAACCGAGTTCACGGGTTTGAAGCTTTGAAACAGCAGTGTTGCACTTAATTGGATTGCCCATCTCTGTCTCTTTGTGCAAATACTTCAATGTCTTGCCGGGTAATGTCGGCTAATGCAACCAGAACCAAAGCCAATGCGTCGCGCGCCATGCTGAGAGGGATAAACGGCGTAGCAAGCCATTGCTTTTGTGCCTGGACAGGTAACGGCGGTATATGCATGAAACCGCACTTCAAGCTCAATCCTTCTGTATGTGCATGATGCAGCCCATGGTAAAGAATTTGATTGCAGAGATGATTCCCGCCGTGGTTAGAAAAAGCAGCAGGAATGCCATATTCATTGAGTCGCTCAACAAGTAGTTTCTGGTTGGGCAGATTGCTCCAATAAGCAGCATTGCCGTCTAGCTCGATAACGTCGCCATGCGGTTGATTACCCTCCCCATCGGGTGAGCCGAAATCCTTGAGATTGGTTGCCAGCCGTTCAAAGGTGATCTTGTTTCTGCCTGGAGCCTGGCCAGTAAAGATGCAACAAGCTGGTTTGTAGTGCGATATTTGTTCCAGGATGACTGTGCGGAGTTGGCGGGTGCTCGGCGGCATGATCACATAGTGAATAGGCTGGCTGATTTTCAAAAGAGATGCGGGCGGATCGTCGCGAAGCGACTCAACCAGCACCTTCGAGGCATTCAACCCATCATCGTTGGGTTCAAATCCTGTAACTAAAATAGCCATGTCGACTCCTCATGTTACCCAACATTTGGCAAAAATTGACTCGCAATTCATGGCCTTTTAACAGCATGTGTTATTGAAAGTTAATCTCCGCCGGAGACAGGGTAAGCCAGCAGCCAGATCATCAATCTATGATTACAGTTCCCTGGTGATACACGACCTTCCAATCAAGACCAGATCGCCGCCAGATGGTAGACCGGCGCGTCATTCGTCCACCCTGAAGGAGGGTATAGGTGATGAGATAATTGTCGGCAGCAATCTCGGTACAGTGAAAATCCTTCGCCTCCCAGTTATCCTGGATCGGGTTTTCGGAACGCTGCTCCAGCAAATCCAAAATGTACTCCCGACTATAGCGACGACCCGAAGCACCCACTTCCCAAAACGCAGCTTCCGTCATTTTCTCAAAATCCTGACGCGTCGTACCAAATTCGGGACGATGAAAAATAGGCTCTCTCTGCATGAGCTCTTTCAATACGTCCAATAGCTTCGGATCAGTAATCAAAGCAGGTTCCATGTCTGCCTCATTTCCTTTTCGATCAGGAACAACACTTAACACGATTACGAGTCTCGCTTTTGGCTTGATCAGCGCTGAGTCGCGCCTGCACTTCAAACCAATTATCCCAATACGCCCTGTTCCCGCGCACCAACTGAAAAAGACTTGAGACCGGATAAGCCAGGAAGAACAATAAACCCCAACGCTCATATTGCCTGACGTGTTCATGCTCATGGGCACGTAAACGCTCAAGATGGGGCTCGCTTAGACCAATGACAACATGACCGAAAGTGATGGCACAAAATGGTAACTTCTGTAGCAGACGTAAACCGGGTCTACCCTGTTGCGACAATGCAACTTCAAGCACGCCAAAAACATTTTTGTGTCGCGCACCGACTAGCGTTAAAGGCAGCGCAAGTGTCAAACCAATCATTGAACATGGTGCAGCCCACGCATAATGAATCAGGCGAAGCAAAAATTTTCTGCGCTTAAGCATCAGATACGATGGACTGGTGATCTGCAAACACAGGATTCATTCAGTCGGCATCCGTTAATGTTGTTATGAAACAGCTTGAACAGTTGGCATTACCCCAGGGCGCCTGCTGATGGTGGTGGCCCAGTTTTTCAAATTGGGATAATCATCCAGATTAATCTCAGCCATATCCTCTAAAATTATCGTCCATGGATATAACGCGATATCTGCAATGGAATACTCCCCGCATAGATATTCACCGGCAGACAGCTGCTGATCAAGTATCCGACAGTACCGGACAAGCCTGTCCTTGTAGCGCTGAAGAATGGCATCCGGAATTTCGCCGTAATCCATTAACAGATAATGGTAAAGCTCACCCATTACGGGACCCACATTGGCAACTTCAAACATCAACCATTGAATGGCCTCGGCCCGCGCCTGAATATTTTCGGGTAGCAGTTTTCCGGTTTTTTCGGCCAAATAGCACAGAATCGCACCAGACTCAAAGAGGGTGATGCCAGTATCGGTATCTACAATAGCGGGTACGGTGGTATTGGGGCTAATGGCAAGAAACTCATCCGGATACCTGCCGTCACTTTGTTTATCAACTCGTTTGACGGTATAGGGCAGGCCGGTTTCTTCAAGCATGATTGAAACCTTGCGTATATTGGGGCTTTCACTGTGCATGGTATACAGAACAATCATTGGATACTCCTGTTGAAGTTGAGATTATGCTATCAATGCCAAAAAGTTTCTCACGATCACTCTCACCTTAGCACTCACAATGCCCGAAGCCTGAAATGCAGTTTACTGGAATGCCAAATTTGGACGCAACAATGCTATTAAATACAGTACCAAGCTAGCCTCATTTTGCGCGCTTGACCTTCCCATGCATGGAAGGTTTATATTAGAAACTCACCCACCAATATAGTCGGAGTAAGCCATGATTGAATTTAAAGTTGATGACATGACCTGCGGCCACTGCGCTGGCGTTATTACCAAAGCCGTCGCTGCCGTGGATGCGAAAGCCAAGGTAGCCATTGATATCCACAACCACACTGTGCGTATTGATGACAGCACCCAGCAGCAGGCGCTGCAGGATGCGATTACCGAGGCGGGCTATACCCCTGTTCTGGTCGCCTGATTCAGGAACGCCAGCAATTTGTCGGCATGGCGTTCCAGTTCAGCGGAAGAATCATGTTCACCCGGCAGGATCAACAATTGCACAGCGTCGCTGCGGCGTTGCACATAAATTTCACGTGCCTCGCTGACCGGTATCGTGGTGTCTTCGCTGCCATGAAAAAGCAGCACCGGGCAACGGGTCTGAATAATAGTATGACGTGGTGCGATGGCGTCGAAACGATGGCCGATGATGTGTTGCACATAGCGTATGACATACCAGCCGAACGGCATGTAGGGCACGTGACGAGCAACCAGAAAACGTCGCATCATATTGGCCGGGTGCGAAAACGCTGCAACGCTGATCACAGCTGCCAGATCTTTGCGGCGCGATGCCGCCAGCAGCACCGCGCCCGCGCCAACCGAATGCCCGAGCACGGCAATTTTTTCCGCATCCACTCCCGGTTGTTGTACCAACCACGCCAGTGCGCTATCCAGGTCTTCCGCAAAACGTGGCAGCGAAGCAAAGTTGTCGTCATCGCTGCGTCCATGACAGCGCGCATCGAATAACAGCACCGCATACCCCGCCTGATGCAATGGCATCGCTACTGGCAGCATCATCTCGGCGTTACTTCCCCAGCCATGCAGCACGATCACTGCCGGAGCAGGTACCTTATCGATTGCGGGAATGTACCAGCCGAACAATTGTTTGTTGCGTGCAGTCGGGATTGAGACCGTTTGATAAATCAGGCCGTATTGTGCAGGTGAACACTGCTCAGGAATACGTGGCGCGCGCAGGCTGTACCGAATCAACCAGTTCAACCCTGCAACGGCAATCACGATGGCCAGCAGCACAAATACGACCGTTGAGAACGTCATGAAAGACTCGTTCAGTCGTGCTCCTCAACCCCGAACAGCGCCAGTTTGAGCTTTCTCAGCTGGTCGCGCAGTTCGGCGGCACGCTCGAATTCCAGATTTCTGGCGGCTGTCAGCATGTCCTTTTCGATACGCTTGAGGTCACGGGTGAGAGTCTTTTCGTCCATCGCCTTGTAGCTGGCCAGATTTTGCGCAGCCTTGAGTTCCTGGCGTGCGCTATCCATGTCGTACACACCGTCGATGATGTCCTTGATGCGCTTGACCACGCCGCGCGGGGTAATGCCATGTTCCAGATTAAATGCGAGCTGCTTGTTGCGGCGGCGTTCGGTTTCATCCATGGCACGACGCATCGAGTTGGTGATGCGATCTGCGTACAGAATGGCGCGGCCATTGAGGTGACGCGCGGCGCGGCCGATGGTCTGGATCAATGAGCGTTCGGAACGCAGAAATCCCTCCTTGTCCGCATCGAGAATCGCCACCAGCGAAACTTCCGGGATATCCAGACCTTCACGCAACAGGTTGATGCCCACCAGCACGTCAAATAAGCCCAGGCGCAGGTCGCGGATGATTTCCACGCGCTCCACGGTGTCAATGTCGGAGTGCAGGTAGCGCACTTTGATGCCGTGCTCGGCCAGATAGTCGGTGAGATCTTCCGACATGCGCTTGGTCAGCGTCGTCACCAGCACGCGCTCGCCCAGTGCCACGCGCAAGTTGATCTCGGACAGCACATCGTCCACCTGACTGGTCGCCGGACGCACCTCAATCTCCGGGTCGACCAACCCGGTAGGTCGTACCACCTGCTCGACCACCTGCCCCTGATGCTGTTGTTCGTAATCCGCCGGGGTGGCTGATATGAATACGCTTTGGCGCATCACTTTTTCGAATTCATCGAAGCGCAACGGCCGGTTATCCATCGCCGAAGGCAGACGGAAGCCGTAATTGACCAGGTTTTCCTTGCGCGCCCGATCACCCTTGTACATGCCGCCGATCTGCGGAATAGTGACGTGGGATTCGTCGATAAACATCAGCGCACGGGGTGGCAGGTAATCAAGCAGCGTCGGTGGCGGTTCGCCCGGATTGCGGCCTGACAAATGGCGCGAGTAGTTCTCGATGCCCTTGCAAAAGCCCAATTCGTTCATCATTTCCAGATCGAAGCGGGTGCGCTGCTCCAGACGCTGGGCCTCCACCAGCTTGTTTTCCTTGTAATACAGCTCCAGCCGGTCACGCAATTCGATCTTGATCGCCTCGATGGCGCGAAGCGTCGTGCTGCGCGGCGTAACGTAATGGCTGGATGGATACACCGTATAACGCGACAGTTTGTGCATCAGGTGGCCGGTAAGCGGGTCAAACAGCGTGATCGACTCCACCTCGTCGTCGAACAGCGAGATGCGTACTGCATGTTCGGCGCTTTCTGCCGGGAAGATATCCAGCACATCACCGCGTACGCGGAATACACCGCGCTTGAATTCGATCTCGTTGCGGTCGTATTGCATGGCAATCAGGCGCTGGATGGCGTCGCGCTGGCCCAGCTTTTCACCCTGGTGCAAATGCAGAATCATGCCGTGGTAATCGACTGGATCGCCAATACCGTAGATGGCGGAAACCGTCGCCACAATCACGCTGTCATTGCGTTCCAGCAGCGCCTTGGTGGCTGACAGGCGCATCTGCTCGATGTGTTCGTTGATGCTGGAGTCTTTTTCGATGAACAGGTCACGCGCCGGCACATAGGCCTCAGGCTGATAATAATCGTAATAGGAGACAAAATACTCGACCGAGTTTTCCGGAAAAAACTCGCGCATCTCCGAATACAACTGCGCCGCCAGCGTTTTGTTGGGTGCCATGACGATGGCAGGTCGACCGAGCCGGGCGATCACATTGGCCATGGTGTAGGTCTTGCCCGAGCCGGTCACACCAAGTAGGGTCTGGAACGCCAGGCCATCGTTAATGCCTTCCACCAGTTTCTCTATCGCAGCGGGCTGATCGCCGGCCGGAAGGAATGGCTGATGAAGACGAAAAGGGCTATTGGGAAAAGTAGCAATCACAGGTAAAATTCGCGCTTTCAAGTAGCCTGACTAACATTACATCCTAACACGCCAGTTGCACCCACCCTAAGGACCCAAGTTGGAACTCTCGAAGCGCGTACAGGCCATCAAGCCCTCCCCCACCCTTGCGGTCACCGCCCGCGCAGCCAAATTAAAAGCTGAAGGCAAGGACATCATCGGTCTCGGTGCCGGTGAGCCGGATTTCGATACCCCGCAGCACATCAAGGATGCTGCCGTCGACGCCATCGCCCGCGGATTTACCAAATATACCCCGGTGGGCGGCACGCCGTCCCTTAAACAGGCCGTCATCAACAAGTTCAAGCGTGACAATGGGCTGGACTACACTGCCAAACAGATACTGGTGTCATGTGGTGGCAAGCAAAGCTTTTTCAACCTGGTTCAGGCGCTGATCAACCCCGGAGATGAAGTCATCATCCCCGCGCCGTACTGGGTTTCCTACCCCGATATCGTGATTCTGGCCGGCGGCAAACCCGTTATCATCGAGGCCGGCATTGAGCAGGGCTTCAAAATCACGGCCCAACAACTGGAAGCAGCACTCACCGCCAACACCCGTCTGGTGGTACTCAACAGCCCCAGTAACCCATGTGGTGCGATATACAACTTGGATGAACTGACTGCCCTGGGCGAGGTATTACGTCGCCACCCGCATGTCATCATCGCCACGGATGATATGTATGAACATATCCTGTTGCAGGATGCGCCTTTTGTGAATATTCTCAATGCCTGTCCCGACCTTTATCCGCGCACCATGGTACTCAACGGCGTATCCAAGGCCTATGCGATGACCGGCTGGCGCATCGGCTATTGCGCCGGGCCGGAAGCGCTGATTACGGCGATGGAAAACGTACAGTCGCAGTCCACTTCCAACCCCACCTCGATCTCGCAGGTGGCGGCTGAGGCGGCACTGAATGGCGATCAGGACTGCATTCAGCCCATGCTGACCGCCTTCCGTGAGCGTCATCAGTTTGTTGTAAAAACACTCAATGCGATGCCGGGCGTAAATTGCCTGTATGCCGGCGGGGCATTTTATGCTTTTCCGGATATGCGTATGGCAATTTCCACAGCCCATGCGCAAGGTAAAATCGGACAAGCTACCGATATCGCTTTTTGCGAGTTCCTCCTGGAAAAAGCCGGGGTAGCAGTCGTACCGGGGTCAGCTTTCGGCGCCGAAGGCTATATTCGCCTGTCGTTTGCCACCTCTATGGATAATCTCAAGGCAGCCCTTGAGCGCATACATAACTTGCTCGCCTGACCGATCTTCCTCAACCTCATGAAAAAAGGCCGGAAACCGGCCTTTTTTCATGTGCGTAAACAATGCGTTAGAAACGATGGTTATATTGCACGCTGAGAATATCGACACTGTTACTGTAGGTTCCCACCAATTTGCCACTACTTGTAGTAGTCGAATTGATTGAGGAATTGTCCACAAAAATGTGCGCGTAACCGGCGTCCAGCGAGTCTGCCTGAGACAGTTTGTAGCTGGCACCGAACGTCAGCCAGACACGGTTTGCGTCCGGTATGCGCGCAGTACGGTATTGATCAGATACCGGGGCTTGGTCATAGGCTACACCGCCACGCAGCTTCAGCTTGTTCGTGGCCTGGTAATTGGCGCCCAATGCATAACGCATCGTGTCTTTCCAATTCTCCGGCGTGAGACTAACCAACGCCCCCGAGTCGCGCACAATGCGTAATTCCTTGAACCGGCTCCATCGCGTCCAGGTCGCGTCAGCCATGACCGCCCATTGCTCATTGATCTGATGAAACCCGCTTAAAGAAACCGTTTCCGGCAAGGTCATTTCAGCGCTGATCGGGCCATTCGCTAGCGGCACGCCACCGCTGAATGTCACATCACCCTCAAGCTTGTGGCGCACATCAGATCGATAGGCCAGACCAAAGCGCGTCGCCGGATTCATTTCGTACAGCACACCCAGATTGTAGCCAACACTCCAGTCATTACCTTTTACCTGAGCAAAACCTGCTGGGGTCAAGTAAACGGCATTGGTCAGCATGGCTTCGATGTATTGCGCATCCAGTCCCGCCCCCACCGACCATTGCTCGTTAATTTTGTACGCCAGGGACGGATTGATATTGATGGTTTTCAAATCCGATTTAATCGCCTGAAAACGCCCCATCCAGTTCGAGTCATAGTCTGTTTTAAGGCCGAACGGTGAGGAAATACCCAGACCCGCACGTAATTTTGGACTCAATTCCGCCACATAATATAAATTGGGGACCCCGGCCCAGTGGCCGGCATCGCCTCCACTGTTACCCAACGGGCGTCCCGGCGCCGCTGTACTGCCCGTGTTGGAAAATTCAACCGTGGGCTTGATCGCATGCAACACCAATGACATTTGCTGACCTGACAAGCGCGTCATTCCTGCCGGATTAAAAAAAAGCGTACTGGTATCCTCAGCACCCGCAGCGCCACCTGCAAACGCATTACCCATACCGCTGGCACTCTCTTCAATCAATGCAAATCCGGAAGCGTCGGCATGATTCGCAACTATCAAACCGAACCCGCTTATTATTGCTGCTGATATTGCTTTTTTAATTGCCATCTCGTCTTCCCTCCATGGATTTACAAATAAACTGTCAAGCATTCAACCACCGTTACCCATGCCGAAAGCAAGCCTCGCGCAATTATACTCTCCAAGCTTTTCGGGTTTGGTGATCAAATGACAAAATCAATGCGTTTTTATTACATTAATATCAACCGAATGACCATTACGAACGCATAACACTGTTGACCAAACGCCCTGCTTACTTTAACATTCGCGCTTCTTAATTCCCTGATAGCTCAGTTGGTAGAGCGACGGACTGTTAATCCGCAGGTCCCTGGTTCGAGTCCAGGTCGGGGAGCCAGACATAGCAAGCAATCAGGCCATCCTTCGAGATGGCTTTTTGCCTTTCCGAGTGTTCTGTATTGACTCGATGCCTCATCTTGGGTCACACGCTCATCCTCACGTCAAAGGAATCGACATGCAGGCAGACCAAGTTCTAAGCCACTTGAAAAAACATGGGCAGCTTCTCGACCTCGAGATCGCATCAGCAACCGGGATTACGCTGGCTCAAGTACGCAAGACACTCGCTGACTTAGCGGCGCGGGGAGAAATATCCCAGTGCAGCGTCACCCACTTCAATGGTAACAAGCGGATTGATAGTTTTCAGTGCCGAATTTCGGGCTATGTGCCGCCCGTCGCGCCAGGTCGAAAGGCTGGGCCTGCCAAAAGCGCCTCATCGAATTAGTTACGATGTAGCCATGAGGATACGTCAGGGTGAAGCGGAACAGGCTTCCTGACTACATGCGACGATGAGTGCAAATATGCACTCGGGCGCGACACGTCTTCGCCTCGAATTTATCTTGGCATCCGAGTCCAGCGCGTGATCCCTTCAGCGAGGGGTGATCCCAGTGGATTCAACCAATATTAAGGAGCAGTACCCGTGACCAACGCACAACGCAGAGCGGCTGCCGCCGCCCGCATGGCAGAAACGAACCCGTTAAACGACAGCAAGCCTGAGCCAACACACAGCAGCGCGTTCTGCCCTCATGAAGCAGGCGCGTATTACATTGCTACGGTGGGGACTATCGGTACGATCAAGCTATTCGCCAAGGACCTCAAGCCGCCCGTTTACACCTACGGCATCACCACCATTCGTTTTGAACTGAATCCTGATACCGGAAAATGGATCTGGTTTGATGGTGAGAGAGATCAATCCCCGCGCAAAAACCAGGATGGTTGGCGTCTGGGTAGCAAGAAGTTACATGACACACGCGAAGGCGCAGAAGCCGAGCTTCAGCGCGAGATGGTCAAAAACGGCGACCGGGTGACCAAGGTATATGACCTGCCCGACGATATGACCGCGCTGAAAAAGATACGTAGCGCCCACCATCCAGACCGCAACGCCGATGTCGACCAGGAACTCTATCAGGCTGTGGTCGAAAAGCTGGACAGGATGCGCACGGCAACTCAGTGAACCATCCCGGAGCCTGACCGAGCTCAGACCCGCAAAACCCACCCTTGCCCGGTGGGTTTTTTGCATTTCAGCGGTCTGAATGTCTGTATTGAGTGCAGATGCCTGGGCGAATATTTCGCTGAAAATCACAAGCTGCGACGATACGCTTCAGCCAACGACCAAATATCTCAGCCGTGCCAGAAGTGGTCTGTCGGAGTAATGAACACTATGTTCAACTACTCGGAATTTTGCTATTTCACACTTACACGGTCTTCATCCCTATAATCTCCAAGGATAAAAACAATACAGGAGCATCAAATGGGCGCATTCGTCATGCTGGCGGTGGTCATTCTTATTGTATTTGCAGTCCTGGCGGCGATGAAAAAAGCAAAACCTGCCGGGGGTTCCGAGGAATGGCCGTTTTACCAACGCAAACCCCTCTCCACTCCAGAACAGATACTGTACTTCCGACTGGTCAAGGCGCTGCCTGACCACATTATTCTTGGGCAAGTCCAGCTATCCAGATTGCTTGGGGTAAAAAAAGGAAATAATGCCCAGGCATGGCTCAATCGCATCAATCGAATGAGCGCCGATTTTGTGGTGTGCAATAAAGATTCAAGTATTGTCGCCGTAATTGAGCTAGACGATGCGACGCACAACGGAGAAAAACGCCAGCAGGCGGATGCCAAGAAAGATAAGGCGCTGGCTGCGGCAAGCATCACGATCCACCGCTGGCAAGCCAAGGCCATACCAGACGACGCTCAAATCAAGGCAACTTTTCTTTCCAAACCGATAGCTTCTGTTGCTACGGCAGCCTAGTTTTAGAGTATATATATCCGTAACCTCCGTGTTACTTGGACAGGGAAATCGAACAAGAAGAAGGTGGAGATGAAAACAATTAGTTTTGTTAATATGAAGGGCGGTGTAGGGAAAACCACCCTCGCGTTGAATGTAGCCGATTGCCTTGCGCGAACTCACAACAAAAAAGTAGTAGTTATCGACGTCGACCCACAATTCAATGCAACTCAATGCCTCTTCACCGGCGATGAGTACGTGGACATGTTAAAGGCCAAAGCAGATACCATACTGAATGTTTTTGACACTGACATCAAACCAATTGCATGAAGTTGGACTTGACCCGTTTCCACGGACAGTTTGAGCTTCTTCATTGAAGCTC